>CAWEYD010000008.1:0-280347 GCA_963813255.1 uncultured beta proteobacterium
GCATGCATCGCATCGAGGTCAAGTACTTCTTGAGGAATATTTGAAATTGCGCCGGATAAAGGTCATAATTTTACCCTTCGGGAACTTTCATGGGCGCTAAAGGGACTACGGCCACCAGCTGATATTGGCTGCCCACCGCATTGCATACTTAAAATATGAATCGATTGCTGCGCGCACTGACCGTATTAACCTTCGCAATGCTTCAATGCATCGCGCCGTTAGTTCATGCTCATATCAACGGGCAACAGTCGGACAGCGCGAACAAAGCCTTTTATCCAAATACAGCGAGCAGTTCAGGTTATTGCATCGCAGAACAAGGCGAATCCGCAGCTATTACCCTGCCACAGGAAAACCAGCGCGATAGCAAGCTAATTATTTCAAATGCGCTATCGGAGCTTGCGCATCCAATCCCCAGGGTCTTGCATAGCCCGATCTATTCTCCCGTCACATACCATTCCTTAAAGGCAACGCTGTTCCGCAGCCCTCCGGCGCAAGCGCCACCACTTTCGCATTGCCTTACTGCTTATTCATAAGCAGCAGTACTTCAATAGTTAAATTAGAATCCTAGGCAAGCTCAATAGGGGCTTGGCGCGATATTTTGGAAAAAGTGACAATGAAAAAAATCTATTTGTTAATGCTCGTTGCGCTGCAACTGACTCAAACCGCTATTGCTCAAGACATAGCGCTTACTGATATTCAATTAAAAAAGGTGGGGATTTCAACCGCCCCGCTACCACCCAAACAACAGGGAGAGCTCTCCGGCATGCCAGCCCAGGTCGTCATCCCCGGAAATCAACTGTTCACTGTCAGCACACCATTGGCTGCCATGGTTGAACAGACGCTGGTGGGAGTGGGCGATTCTGTCAGCAAAGGCCAAGTGCTGGCCACGCTGCAAAGCCCCGCTCTGGCAGAAGCACAGCGCGGACTGTTACAGGCTTATACACAATCTCAACTTGCCAACGAGAACCTGAGGCGCGACGAACAGCTGTGGAAAGACGGGATAATTTCGGAAAGCCGTCTACGTGCTACGCAAAGCCAACAAAGGGAAGCCACCGCTGCGACGTCTGAACGCAAGCAAGCGCTCAAACTTTCCGGCATGTCCGATAGTGCGATTGAGCAGCTCCAAACACGCAACATCCTTAGCAGCGTGCTTTCCATCACCTCGCCTATCGATGGGGTAATCCTTGAGAAGACCGCAAGCGCAGGGCAACGCCTGGATGCGGCCATCCCCCTTTTTAAAGTCGCGAAACTCGAGCCGTTGGCACTGGAAATTCAGATCCCGCTTGCGAGTGCACGAAACCTGAAGGTTGGCTCCACGGTCACCATCCCCGCGTTCGACGCCAAGGGAAAACTCACTGCCATTGGGCGTAGCCTGAGCGGTGGCAATCAAACCATCTTGGTGCGCGCACTGATCAATGAAGGCGCCTCCAACTTACGCCCCGGACAATTTGTCGAAGCAACTATCAATCAAAGTAGCAGCACCGCCGCACAGTGGAACATCCCAAACAGCGCCTTGGTACGCGTCGACAAACGAACGGTTATCTTTGTAAAAACACCAACTGGTTTTCGCACTGAAACGGTCACTGTCGTGCATGAAGGCGCACAAAATAGCGTAGTGAGCGGTGCCCTCAAGGGCGACGAGCAAATCGCGGTGCAAGGTGTTTCTGCACTGAAATCCTCTGTGATGGGCATTGGCGGGGGCGAGTAATGCTTACCAAACTGGTTGAATTCGCGCTTACTCAGCGCATGCTGGCTGCTGCGCTCACACTATTGCTTATAGGTGCAGGCATCTCCTCATTCCGCGAGCTGCCTATCGACGCATTCCCCGATGTGTCGAGCACTCAGGTCGAGATCATCATGAAGGCACCAGGCATGACGCCCGAAGAAGTCGAGACGCGCATCGTCGCCCCCATCGAGCTGCAAATGCTTGGCGTCCCGAACCAACGCGTGTTGCGCTCGATATCAAAGTACGCCATCGCCGACATCACCATCGATTTCGTTGACGGCACAGACCTCTACTGGGCACGCCAGCAAGTCACCGAACGCCTGAACAACGCCATGTCCGATCTGCCGCCAGATGTCTCTGGAGGACTGGCGCCAATAACCACTCCGCTGGGCGAGATGTTCATGTTCACGGTGGAAGGCGAAGGAGTCTCACTGGAAGACCGCCGCAGTGCTCTAGACTGGATCATCCGACCCGCATTGCGCACGCTGCCTGGCGTGGCTGATGTCAACTCGCTGGGCGGACTGGTGCGCAGCTTTGAAATCGTACCTGACCACAATGCGCTGGCATCTCACAGCATTTCCTTCGCCGAATTGCAGCAGGCAATCGAAGCGAACAACCGCAACGACGGCGCGGGCCGCATCAACGACGGCGACGAGACCCTGTTGGTACGCGCCGAAGGCAGCATCAAGGATTTGCAGGATGTACGGAACATCGTCGTCAGCAGTCCGCAAGGCAATCCGATACGCGTCAGCGATGTAGCCGAAGTGCGTATCGGCAACATGACCCGCTATGGCACGGTAACCAAGGATGGCAAGGATGAGGCGGTTGAAGGGCTGGTGCTCGGGCTACGCGGCGCGAACGCTCAAAAAGTGGTGGACGGGGTTCAGGCCAAACTGGATGAGATCGCCCCCATGCTGCCCAAGGGCATCAGCACCAAGGTCTTCTACAACCGCGGCAGTCTGGTCGAGCGTGCCGTTGGAACTGTCTCCAAGGCACTCACCGAAGCTATCGTACTGGTAGTGATCCTGCTGGTGCTGTTCCTAGGCAATCTGCGCGCAGCGCTGGTGGTCGCACTCACCTTGCCACTGGCCGTGCTGATCACCTTCATCCTCATGCAAAAGTTCGGGATGTCCGCCAACCTAATGTCGCTGGGTGGATTGGCCATCGCCATCGGTATGCTGGTGGATGCTGCGGTGGTGATCGTGGAAAACATCATCAGCCATCTCGCACACAAACGCGAACACATCCCTCATCTGCACGTCATCTACCGCGCAGTAAAGGAAGTCATCACACCGGTAGCCGCCGGTGTCGCCATCATCATCATCGTATTCCTGCCGCTGATGACCTTGCAGGGACTGGAAGGCAAGCTGTTCATTCCGGTGGCACTGACCATCGTGTTTGCGCTGGCCGGTTCGCTGTTGCTGTCGTTGACCTTCGTGCCCATGCTGTCCTCTTTCCTGTTGAAGGAAGCCGGACATGGTGAGCCATGGCTGGTACGCAAAGCGATGGCTATATACACACCGCTGCTAGAACGCGCACTGAACAAGGAGCGTGTAGTCATCTCTGGCGCGTTAATCATGCTAGTCATCACGGGAGGCGTGTACATGTTGCTGGGCAAGACTTTCATGCCCGAGATGGATGAAGGCGACATCATCATGCAGGTCACCAAGTTGCCCTCAATCAACCTCGCCCAGACGGCCGAGATGGACAAGCGCATCCAGGCCGCCATACTCGCACAGGTCCCGGAAGTCAAAGGAGTGGTAGCGCGTGCAGGCTCGGATGAGCTGGGCATGGACCCGATGGGATTCAACGAGACCGACACCTTCCTTGTGCTCGCTCCTGTAAGCGAATGGCGCAGCAAGGACAAGACCGCAATCATGGACCATATCCGGACCGTGATGAAAGATTTCCCCGGTGTGGAATACAGCTTCACCCAGCCGATCGCCATGCGTGTCTCCGAAATGCTCACCGGCTCTCGCGGCGACATTGCTATCAAGCTGTTCGGTAGCGATCTGAAAACGCTAAATCAAAGCGCCGAACAGATGGTCAAGGTGCTGGAAGGCATCAAAGGCAGTGAAGATGTATTCACGGTGCAGAACAGCGGTGTGCAATATTACCGCGTCATAATCGACCGCTTGGCCGCCGGCCGTCTGGGACTGAACGTGGACGACATCTCCACAGCCCTGCGCAGCCAGCTTGAGGGACTGTCGCTGGGTACAGTGCTCGAAGGGGCCAGACGCACGCCTATCATCATGCGCGGCCAACTGGACATCCAGCAGTCACCAGCCCTGTTCGCTGCTCTCACCTTGCCGCTACCCGAACGGGCAGGCCATCCCGCTATCTGTGGTCGCCAGACTGGAACGTGCCGATGGCCCGGTCAAAGTGGATCGTGAGAACGGCCAGCGCGTAGTGACCATTCGTGCCAACGTGCGCGACCGCGACTTGGTTGGTTTTGTGGACGAAGCCAAAACCGCAGTCGCAGCTCAGATCAAATTGCCGGAAGGCTATCGCCTCACTTGGGGTGGACAGTTCGAAAACCAGCAACGCGCCGCGGCGCGTCTGGCCATCGTCATTCCTGTGGCACTCGGTTTGATCTTCATGCTGCTGTTCGCCACGTTCGGCTCCGTCCGCCAGGCCACACTGGTCCTCACCAACATCCCGTTCGCACTTATCGGCGGCGTGTTCGCCTTGTGGATCAGCGGTCAATACCTGTCCGTTCCCGCCTCGGTCGGCTTCATCGCCCTGCTCGGCATCGCCGTATTGAACGGAGTGGTGATGGTCTCCTATTTCAACCAGTTGCATGCCGAGGGCATGGACATCACCCAAGTGGTGTTCGAGGGTGCGAAACGCCGCCTGCGCCCGGTGCTGATGACCGCCAGCATCACCGCATTCGGCCTGCTGCCCGTGCTGTTCGCCACCGGCCCCGGCTCTGAGATCCAGAAGCCGCTGGCCATCGTCGTCACTGGCGGGTTGATCAGCTCGACCATCCTGACGCTCATCATGCTGCCCATCCTGTACCGTCGCTTCGGTCTGGAAAAATTGAAGGTTCAACCATGAAAGAATTGAATTGTTGTCTGACCCTGGTCTGCCACAGGTCGCTGGAAGAGCGTCTGGTGGACCATCTATTGGAGCACCCGGAATGGGTGCGCGGTTTTACCTTGGCGCACGTCGAAGGCGGCAGCCAAAAGGAAAAGTTACCCAGCATGCTGGAGCAAGTACGCGGTCGTTCGCAGCGTGTGCAGATCGTCAGCGTAATGAACGACGAGGACGCGAAGTCGCTCATCGCCCATCTGAAACACACAGAGCCCAATCCGGAGATCGCATACTGGATGACCCCTGTTGTCGAGTTCGGGAGGTTGGGATGATCAACATGCGCAAGCCTTTAGTGGGCGCACTGCTTTGCCTGCTGCCACTTACTCTGCTGGCCGAACCTCCCAATCTGATCGACCTTCCGCCGCACGAGCAGGTGGATGCAGCACTCGACCGCCATATCAATGTCTTGAGCGCCCGGACTCAGTTGCAGATCGAACAGGTCAACCAGACGCAAACGGGAAAGCGGCGAGTACGAGTTCACGGTGCGCGGAGGGGCCGCCGAGGATTATTTCTTTGTAACAAAAGAAGGTTTTCGTGACTGGGAAATCGCGCTGGAACGGCCGTTCCGATTGCCCAACAAGATGCTGATCGACGGCGAAATCGGCGCAGAAGGAGTGGCGCGTGGTGAGAACCTGTTAGGTGATGCGCGCCACGAAGCTTCGCGCAATCTGTTGCGATTGTGGTTCAACTGGCGACGTGAACGCACCCAAGTCACGCAATGGCAGCAACAAGTGGACATCCTGAACCAGCAGGCTGCGATGACCGAAAAGCGCGTCAAGGCAGGCGATGCGCCGCGCATGGAACTGAACCAGGTCAATGCCACATCGGCCATGGCCGAGCGTCGCATTGCACCAGGCACAGCTGCGTACCGAACTGGCCGGCAACGAAATGGCACGCCAATTTGCGGCGATCAAAGTGCCGGACGACGCCCCGTCGCCCGAACCGCAGCCTATCACGCAAGAACTCGCTTACTGGAACCAGGCAATCATCAAGCACAACCATGAGCTCGGCTGGGTACAAGCCGAGTCCCGCATACGGGAAAGATTGGCTGAACGCGCCCGAGCGGATCGCATGCCAGACCCTACCTTGGGCGTGCGTTATGCGTCGCAATTGAGCGGTAATCAAAAGATCAGCGGCGTCTATGTGTCTATCCCGCTGCCATCCGGCCTGCGCTCTGCCAATGCCGATAATGCCGCGCACGAAGCGCAGATCGCCGTCGACCGCGAGCAAGCCGTGCGCATCCGTCTGGATGCCGACATCTACGCGACGTACACGCAAGCCGTGAACGCCTACCAGATATGGCAGCAAGCGCGGGACGCCTCAGTTGCCCTTGCGCCAGAACGCCGAATTGGTCGCGCGCGCCTACAGTCTGGGTGAAAGCAGTCTCGGCGAGACACTGGTCGCACGCCGCCAGGCACTGGAAGCCTCGCTGGCTGAGAGCCTCGCCCGTCTGGATGCGAACGAAGCCCGTTATCGCCTGTTGCTCGACGCCCACCAGCTCTGGGTGGACAACGACAGTCACGAGGCACATTGATGCAGGCAACCGAACTGATAGGCGGCACTGGCGGCGACGCTGACCACGACCGCCTTCATCCCGCAGGTATGGCAGGTGTGGCGTACCAGGCACACCAAGGACATCTCGCTCGCCATGTATGCCGCCTTCACCTGCGGTGTGGCGCTGTGGCTGAGCTACGGCATCCTGCTGCAGGCGTGGCCGATCATCATCGCCAACAGCATCACCCTGCTGCTCGCCGGCACGGTGTTGATCCTGAAACTGCGGTTTGGCTGAGGCATCGTAAGGCTCAAGTCAGGAACACTGGCTAAAGTTGCACGGCAGACTGAGAAAGCCCTGAGCCCCTGACGCCAACGCATTTTCGGCAAAATCCAGCAGTCCGATTTTGCCGAAAATGTTAGACTTGGGCGGTTCACGGGAGAGTATCGATAGCGCCAAATCCCCTCCCAATGGGGCTTTTGACTTAAAACTGACCACAGACTTTTGAACTAATCAATTACCTCTTCGGGAGATAGCAATGTCCAACATCCAGTCCGTCTTGAACGAAACCCGCGTCTTTCCTCCATCCGATGCCTTTGTGAAGCAAGCCAACGTCTCCGGCATGGCCGCCTACCAGGCGATGGTCGAGGCGTCGAAGAAGGACTACGCAGGCTATTGGGCAGATCTGGCACGCAAAAACATCCAGTGGAAGAAGCCTTTCACCAAATCGCTGAACGAGAGCAACGCTCCCTTCTACAAGTGGTTCGAGGATGGTGAACTGAACGTCTCCTACAACTGCCTGGATAGGCACCTCACCACCCAGCCGGAAAAGACCGCCATCATTTTCGAAGCGGATGACGGCAAGGTCACCAAGATCAACTATCGCGACCTGCACGCCCGCGTGTGCCAGTTCGCCAACGGCCTCAAGGCGCGCGGCATCAAGAAGGGTGACCGCGTGGTCATCTACCTGCCGATGAGCATCGAAGCCGTGGTCGCGATGCAGGCCTGTGCCCGTATCGGTGCCATCCACTCGGTGGTGTTCGGCGGCTTCTCTTCCAAGAGCCTGCACGAGCGCATCGTCGATGCCCAGGCCTGTGCCGTCATCACCGCCGACGGACAACTGCGCGGCGGCAAAGCCATGCCGCTGAAGAACATCGTGGACGAGGCGCTGGCGCTGGAAGGCGCAGGCTGCGTCAAGAACGTCATCATCTACAAGCGCGTCGGCGATGCAATGCAGTTCAACGCCGGTCGCGACGTGTGGTGGCACGACGTCGTCGCCAATCAGGCGACCTCCTGCGAACCGGAATGGGTGGACTCCGAACATCCGCTGTTCATCCTCTACACCTCCGGCTCCACCGGTACGCCCAAGGGCGTGCAGCACTCCTCCGGCGGCTACCTGCTGGGCACCATGCTCACCATGCAATGGGTGTTCGACTACAAGTCCAGCGACGTCTTCTGGTGCACGGCCGACGTGGGCTGGATCACCGGCCACAGCTATGTCACCTATGGCCCGCTGGCCATGGGCGCGACCGAAGTCATCTTCGAGGGCATCCCGACCTATCCCGGATGCCGGCCGTTTCTGGAAGATGATCCAGGACCATAAGGTCACCACCTTCTACACCGCACCGACCGCGATCCGCTCGCTGATCAAGCTGGGCGGCGAACTTGCCCAAGCAATACGACCTGTCCTCGCTGCGCCTGCTCGGCACCGTGGGCGAGCCGATCAATCCCGAAGCCTGGATGTGGTACTACAACGTCATCGGCCAATCGCGCTGCCCCATCGTCGACACCTGGTGGCAGACCGAGACCGGTTGCCACATGATCGCCCCGCTGCCCGGCGCGGTGCCGATCAAGCCCGGCTCCTGCACCCTGCCCATCCCCGGCATCGAAGTCGCGGTGGTGGACGAGACCGGGCAGGATGTCGAAGGCAGCCATGGCGGCTCACTGGTCATCAAGAAGCCGTTCCCCTCGCAGATCCGCACCATCTGGGGCGATCCGGAACGCTTCAAGAAGGGCTACTTCCCCGAAGAGCTGCACGGCTACTACCTCGCCGGCGACTCCGCGCACCGCGATGAGGACGGTTACGTCTGGATCATGGGACGCAACGACGACGTGCTGAAAGTCTCCGGCCACCGTCTGGGCACCATGGAGATCGAATCGGCGCTGGTCGCCAACCCGCTGGTGGCAGAAGCCGCCGTGGTCGGCCGTCCGCACGACATCAAGGGCGAGTCCATCGTCGCCTTCGTGGTGCTGAAGGGCCATCGTCCAGGCCGATGCCGCCAAGGCCAAGGAGATCGTCGAGACCCTGCGCAACTGGGTGGGCAAGGAGATCGGCCCCATCGCCAAACCGGACGAGATCCGCTTCGGCGAAAACCTGCCCAAGACCCGCTCCGGCAAGATCATGCGACGCCTGCTACGCTCCATCGCCCAAGGCCAGGAGATCACACAGGACACCTCCACCTTGGAAAACCCGGCGATCCTGGAGCAACTGAAAGAGGTCATACGTTGACCGGCCGGTTCATAAACCAACCCGGAAAGGCAGCGCGCATGGTCGCGCTGTCTTTGTTTTTTGTTACGACGATATCTCCCGTTCTCAGTCTCGCCGGCGAACAGGATACACAGAGCCCAGCAGTGTCGATGCAGGCCCCAGCCCCGGTTCGTGAGGCGATGATCGTTGCACCGGAACGTCTTTTGGCAGCTCCTGCCGACCAAGCATCCGGCGATGTAGCGCACCAGCAAGCCGGTACGTTCAAAGACGACTATCCGTCGCTCTCTGCCATGCCCGACGAGAACGTCTGGCAGCGCATACGCAGCGGCTTTGCCATGAACGAATTGAAGAGCCCGCTGATCAAGCACCATGAAAAATGGTATGCGAATCACCCTGACTATGTGCTGCGCATGAGCGAACGTGCGCAGCGCTATCTGTTTTACATCATTGAGGAAGTGGAACGCCGCGGCATGCCGTCCGAGATCGCGCTGCTGCCCGTCATCGAAAGCGCGTTCAATCCCGGCGCCAACTCGGTAGCGCGCGCTTCCGGCATCTGGCAGTTCATCCCCTCCACCGGCAAACACTTCGGCATGGAGCAAAACTGGTGGTACGACGGCCGACGCGACGTCATCGGCGCGACCAACGGCGCCCTGGATTATCTGCAGAAGCTGCACGATCAGTTCGGCGACTGGGAATTGGCGCTGGCCGCCTACAACTGCGGCGAGAATTGCATCGCACGCGCACAGGCCAGGAACCGCAAACAGCACAAGCCTACAGACTTCTCGCATCTCAACATCCCGCGCGAGACACGCAACTATGTACCCAAACTGCTGGCCGTCAAGAACATCGTCAGCGACCCGGCGCATTACGGCCTCGTATTGCAGGATATTCCGAACCGCCCCTACTTCTCCGTCGTCACCACCTCCAAGCCTATGGACGTGAAGATCGCTGCCGAGTTGGCCGAAATCTCGATGGAAGAATTCACCGCGCTCAACCCTGGACACAACCGCCCGGTGATCCTGCAGGACTCCAACGAAGTGGTACTGTTGCCGGTCGACAAGGTAGCCACGTTCCGCGAGAACCTGGAGAAGAACGATCAACGCCTGGTCTCGTGGCGCGCCTTCCAGACCCAGAAAGGCGAATCCTTCGCCGACGTCGCCGCACAATTCGGCATCACGGAACAACAATTGCGCACCGCGAACGGCCTGTCGAAATACGCGCATGCCAGCAACGGACAGACCCTGTTGGTCCCGGCTGGCGACGATGAAGCGATCGACGAGTTCACCCCATTCAACATGCACGCCACAGCCGTGGCCGAAATGGCGGGATTCAGCTACACCGTGCGCAAGGGCGACACGATCTCCACCATCGCGCGCCGTTTCCACACCAGCCAGGCCAGCCTGGTCGAGATGAACCACGGCAGCCACCGGTTGCGCGTCGGACAGCGCTTCACCATCGTCGCCTCCGGCGGCGCAGTCCAGCGCAAGCCACGCATCGTCAAAGCCAAGCACAGCGCCATCAAGCGCGCGCCTGCGCGCCGCGTCAAGCTGGCCTACAACCGTTAATTCCCTTAGTCGTACAGATGACAGCGCACGCCATGCGTGGCGCTGACATTGGTCACGTCCGGATAGCGCGCGCAGGCTGCCATCGCCTGCGCGCAGCGCGGTGCGAAATGGCAACCCTGCGGCGGATTCGCGGGTGACGGCAGGTCGCCTGCCAGCTTGATGTACGCCCTGCCCTTGCCGTCGATGCGCGGCACGGCAGAAAGCAATGCCTGCGTGTAGGGATGTTTGGGGGAATGCAGCACCTCTTCCGTCGTACCGCGCTCGACGATACGTCCCAGATACATCACGCACACCTCATGCGCGAGGTATTCCACCACCGCCAGGTTGTGCGTGATGAACAGATAGCTCAAGCCCAGTTCCTGTTGCAGCGACTTCAGCAGATTCAGGATCTGCGCCTGCACCGACACATCCAGCGCGCTGGTCGGCTCGTCGCAGATCAGCAACTGCGGCGACACCGCCAAGTGCGCGTGCAATGGCGATGCGCTGGCGCTGCCCGCCGGAGAACTCGTGCGGATAGCGCCACTTGCTGTCGCGCGCCAGGCCCACCTTGTCCAGCAAGCCGTCGATGTGCGCCTGCCGTGCTGCACTGTCGCCGCCGATATTCAGCGCGCTCATGCCCTCTTCCAGTATCTCCGCCACACGCATCTTGGGATTGAGCGAGGCATAAGGATCCTGGAACACCATCTGCATCGCGGCACGCGCGGCACTCGAACCGATCAGCTCGCGCCCTGCGAACTGCACACTGCCCGCGGTGGGCGGGATCAATTGCAGCAACGCCTTGGCCAAGCGTGGTCTTGCCGCAACCGGATTCGCCCACCAGCGCCAGCGTACGCCCCTGCGGAATGTCCAGCGACACGCCGTCCACCGCCTTCACCTGCCCCACCACGCGCTGCAGGACGCCTTTGCGGATGGGGAAGTGGACTTGCAAGTCGGAGACTTGCAGAAGCAGTTCCCTCTCCCGCGCTAACGCGCTCCCTCTCCCGCTTGCGGGAGAGGGGTCTCGCGCGGGAGAGGGGCGTTTCACGCCTTCACGCTGCTCTTCATCGTACAAATGGCACCGCACCCCCGTGCCCTCCGCCATCAGTCCACTCCGGCGTCTGCTCGCGGCACAGCGCCCACGCATGGTCGCAGCGCGCCGCGAAGCGACAGCCCTACCTCGATGCTGCCCAGCGGCGGCACGCTGCCGGGAATGGCGCTCAACGGCTGTCCGCGCGCGCGTCGCACTCGGCATCGCGGCAAACAGTTTCTGCGTGTAGGGATGCAAAGGTTGCGCAAACAACTGCTCGCGCGTGGCCTGCTCGACGATCTGCCCGGCATACATCACGCCGACGCGATGCGCCGTCTCCGCCACCACGCCCAGATCGTGCGTGATGAGCAGCAGCGCCATGCCGGTCTTGTCCTGCGTGTCGCGCAGCAGTTGCAGCACCTGCGCCTGTATCGTCACATCCAGCGCCGTGGTCGGCTCGTCGGCGATGAGCAGCTTCGGGCTGCCCGCCAACGCCATCGCGATCATCACGCGCTGCTTCATGCCGCCGGAAAGCTGGAACGGATATTCGTGCACACGCCGCGCCGCATCGGGAATGCCGACCTGGTCGAGCAACTCGACGCAGCGCTCTTGCGCCGCCACTCCGTTCAAACCCGTGGTGCAAGCGCCAGCACCTCGGCGATCTGTTCGCCCACCGTCATCACCGGATTCAGGCTCAGCCCCGGCTCCTGGAAGATCATCGCCATCTTGCCGCCGCGCACGTCGCGCATGTCGCGCTCGCGCAGGTCGAACAGCTCGACGTCATCCATCTGCGCCGCACCGCCCGCATGCACCACTCCGTCCGGCAGCAGCCGCATCAGCGACAGCGCCGTCATGGACTTGCCGCAGCCGGATTCGCCGAGCAACGCAAAGGTCTCGCCCGCCGCGATCTCGAACGAGATGCCGTCGACGATGGGAACGCCAGAGCGCAAAGACGCAGTGAGCGAATCGACAGAAAGTATCGGACTCATATTTGTTATCTGTCCAGCGGGCTGACCACACCCTTGCCGCCCTTGTTCAGCACATGGGTGTAGATCATCGTGGTGGAAACATCGGAATGGCCGAGCAGTTCCTGCACGGTGCGGATGTCGTAGCCGGATTGCAGCAGATGCGTGGCGAAAGAATGGCGCAAAGTATGCGGCGTGGCAGGCTTGGTCAACTCGGCATCGCGCACTGCCTGCTTCACCGCACGCTGCACACCCTTCTCATCCACATGATGGCGGCGCGTCTTGCCGGAGCGCGGATCAACCGATAAGTTCTTTGAGGGAAACACATATTGCCAGGCCCACTCGCGCACAGCGTTCGGATATTTCTTGTCCAGCGCAAAAGGCAGATACACTTCACCATAACCCTGCGCCAAGTCCTCATCATGCAAGACCTTCACCTTCGCCAGATGCGCCTTGAGTGCAGCGACCACGGCTTCCGGCAACATCGTCACCCTGTCCTTGAAGCCCTTGCCTTCACGCACAATGATCTCGTGCCGCGCAAAATCCACATCCTTCACGCGAAGACGCACCGCCTCCATCAGGCGCATCCCGCCGCCGTACAACAAAGAAGCGATCAACAAATGCGTACCGTTCAAACGCGACAACACAGACTGCACCTCGGCTACCGTCAACACCACAGGTAGCCGCTTGGGCGCTTTGGCCTGCGTCACGTTATCCAGCCACGGCAATTGGATCTCCAACACCTCGCGGTAAAGAAACAACAAAGAACTTTTGGCCAGATTTTGCGTGGAGGCTGAAACCTTGCCTGCGACTGCAAGATGCGTCAGAAAAGCCTCGATGTCCTGCGCACCCAGATCTTTCGGGTGGGTCTTGTCGTGAAAGTAGATATAGCGTTTAATCCAGCCCAGATAAGCTTGCTCGGTGCGAATGCTGTAGTGCTTCACACGCAACTTATCGCGGACTTGATCGAGTAATTTGGGAGGTTTGAGTGTGGTGCTTTTATCTGAAGAATTAGGGGTTGCCATAATTTCACCTCAAATAGAAACAAGGCATTGCAGCACAGACGCCAGATTGTACACCTCGAAGGTGCCTTTTCCGGCGCTTTTTAGGGTGTCTACTTTACGTTAGAGCTATCATGCGCACAGTTATGGTTATCCCTTTTTTTCTTCTCGGCTCTCTAGTTTCGGCTGTCGTCCTCGCATTAGCTATGTTCACGGGCAGCGGAACCATAATTAACGCAATAGTCATGTTGAGCGCCCCCATGGCAAGTATTCTTGAGTGGGCTGTCCCTAGTGCTTTCTGGTATTGGGCAGTTCCTGAAGGTGGTGGGCCTGCTGCTGTTTTACTGTTCGGCGTTTCAGCGTGGTTGCAGTTAGCTGTGCTATTCGCAGCTTTCGGTTATTTTGTTTGGCTAAGGCGCTCTAACCCGTCATTCAAGAGGGACGCGCTAAAGCGCGCCCCTTAATTTTACGTTAGCCGAATCCATGAATATCCGCACACTTACAATTGCAGTAACGATGCTTGCTTCACTACCCGCACTTGCTGAGACGCACTGCAAGGGAGAAGAAATTGACTATTTTTCCTGCCAGATTGTGAACAGTAAGAGAGTAATTTCTGTCTGCGGGAATATCGAAAATGGCCTCATAGACAGTTCAAGCTGGATTCAGTACCGCTTTGGTCCGCTAAACCATTTGGAATTGGCGTACCCAGAACGGAAGGAACATTCTGTTTCCGCATTTGAAGGTAATTCTTTCGGAAGGTTTAACACCGTTGATCTTCGCTTTGTCAGCGGCGACATCCTCTATTCCGTTGAACTAGCAGGCACGTTCTACGGTGAGCCATCCATTCAAGCATCGGCTCATATGAAACCAACAGGCGGCGTAACAGTCAACTTTGATAGCAATAAACACACGACCTTCAGTTGCAGGAAAGTCGACGAGAAGAAGTACCTTTCCACGTTTGATAATCTTGCTTTTACCTTAAGGAATGCACACGGCGACACAGACATCGCCTACGAGTTCTACAAGCGGAAGCGGCAAAAGTGAAAGCGGCTAACCCGTCAGTCAAGAGGGACTGCGCGAATAAACCCTCGCGCAGCCCCTTACTTTTACGTTAGCGGTAAACCAAAATGAACATTTCCTGCAATATCGTTGATGAATTTGTAGCGTTGTGGAACAAAAACGAAACGTTAGTTGCGGCCACGTCTCGTGACATACAAGAGTTAGAGTCAACTCTTGAAATTAAACTTCCAAATTGCTATGTGTATCTGATTACGAAATATGGTGATCTTTATGCTCCCAATTTACTTGATGTCATAGTTGACAAAGAATTGGAGCTAGATGATATCCAAAACCTTTTTCTACCTAATCGGATGCTGGAAGATACAAAAGCATATGAGGCAGCGGGAATGCCTATGGGTTATTTAGCATTTGCATCAGATTGCATGGGAAACATGTTCTGTTTCAAAATCGATGAGTGTAAAAATCAAACTATCGAGCCTTCAATCTGGTTCTTTGATCACGATTTTGTTGAGATTAAACCAATTGCTAATAGCTTTAATGAATTGCTAGGTAATTATGTTGGGTTGTAAAACCGCTAACCCGGCGTTCGAGCGGGACGCCGCAGAAGCGCGGCGCCCCTCAACTTTACGTTGGGTATCTCAGATGAAAAATTTACTAGCATTGGCCCTACTTGTTTTTTCAACTTCATCGTTTGGGTATTTTAGCCACACCGATGGTATTGTTGGCATCCTCATGTTGCCTGAAGTCTTAGGCGCTGAACCCTGCAATGAATTCAAGCCACGGGATATCCCAATTTTCAAGTCGCCGGTTAGCACGAAACCGTACGGCAAGATTTACATCGCACAACCGCGACGGTCGTATTCTGGAGAAGGTGAATCGTGTGAATACGTCGCTGACGTTCTTGAAGATAGCACCACAGACTCAGTTGTGAGCCATAGTAAGTTACCCATACTAGAAAGCGGTGCGATCGTTCTAAATCACAAAGGGGAGTGGTTTGAAATAGTGCTGGAAAAGGGTACTGCTTGGGTAGAGGTCAAAAATAAGGCGGATTTCTTGCCTGTCGAAATAATACTGAAGAACCACCTAGCCTATTTGCGTACTGGTTACCCAGTACCTGTGATTGCTGCTCCTGAGGCTTCTGCGAATACCCAATCAATACGGGTTGATAACAACTCGCATATACCAACAGAGGTTCTGGCATTCAAACGCATTGATGGCAGGCTTTGGGTGAAGGTCAAATCCCATAGCAAACCCCAATGCGACGGAGAAGAGCGTCCTGCGAAGCCGAAGCCATTCTCAGGGTGGCTTCCATTTCATGATACACAGGGCCAGCCGACAGTCTGGTATTTTTCTAAAGGGTGTTAGCCATGAAGATACCCAACCCGGCGTTCGAGCGGGACGCCGCAAAAGCGCGGCGCCCCTCAACTTTACGTTAGAGGTTAGGACGATGGTTATGGAACCACTAATTGATCTCCGTCGAGCTCGTATGCGGAAACTTTTCTTGCCCGGTCCAGTTCTTTTAGCTCTAACTAGTTTGGCAAATTTTGAAATAGCTCTGCCAATGCCTATCAACGTTTTGGTGCTGGCCATTTCTATACTCGCCACCCTCGTTTATATATTTACCTCGTGGCAAGTATTCTCATTGGTCAGAGGAGGCGGAGATGCAGGGAGTGGAGATTAATATGCAAACCTCTAACCCATCATTCAAGCGGGACGCTGCGCTGCCGCGCACCGCCCCTTAATTTCGACGTTAGGCAACTGAATGCTCTATTCACTACTCCAGTCTTCGCAACCAATTTCTGCTCTCGGCTGTTGGGAGTCGCAGTTGCCGGCGTTCACTCATGTTGTTGGCTATTCAGGCCTTGGCCATTTCTTTCTCTACGATGAGAAAAGTAATGAATATGCCGTGCTTTATCCATTTCGGCAGGCATACAAGAGCTATGGAAAATTTGAATCTGTCGCCGCATTTGATGCCGCAGTTCTTTCTGATGTGGATTTCACCGAGTACGTACTGAAGCCTGGGCATCAAGCGGCCATTCAAGAACGGCTTGGGCCTCTGCAAGCCGAACAGGTTTATATCCCAAATCCGTATCCATTCTTAGGGGGTGGTGAAGAACCGGAAACTTACACCAAGGGTAATGTTTGGGTCTTCGCTGAGCTCGTTGGAATGAGTCATGGGTTCGAGTAAAGTGCCTAACCCTACGCTCAAGTTCGCTCCCTTTGGTCGCTGGGACGCGCCTTCGGCGCGCCCCTTAGCTGCACGTTAGCTCTAGCAAAAGGAAATCGTATGGCGAATGACAAGAAAGATTATGAAACCGTCTTGACTGCGCTCCTCAGTCACGCAACGCTGCTCTCCACAATTAACAAACTCACAAAGGTATGGGTTTCAACAGAAGACGAAAAACTTAAGAGCGCCCTAGCAACAATTATCGGGTACCTTCGAAATGCTTTGCTCAATCAAACAAAAAAAACTGCAAGCGTATCCATAAACCCATCGCGGGTTCAAATTTGAAGTGCAACGCCTGACTTGAAGAATACCTGACTGGGTGTCTGGAATCCAAGTCGTTTTCTGGGGCGGTTGTTCAATCTCTCCATCGCTAGATCAATCTCCTGTTGTGTGATCGTGGTGAAGTCCCGGTTCTTCGGGAAGTACTGCCGGATCAGCCCGTTCGTATTCTCGTTGGTGCCGCGCTCCCAGGATGCGTAGGGGTGGGCGAAATAGAAGTCCGCCTTCAATGCGGTCGCAATTTCTTCATGCCCGGCGAATTCCTTGCCGTTGTCTGAAGTGACGGTGTGCACCTTGCTGCGATGTGGCCTGAGCAGTGCGGTCATCGCTTCCGTCACAGCCTGCGCGGTTTTGCGCTCGACCTTGCGGATCAGCGTAAATCCAGACTTGCGCTCAACGATGCTCACGATGGCCTGACGGTGGTTCTTGCCGATGATGGTATCGGCCTCCCAGTCGCCGATCCGACTGCGTGTCTCGACAATGGCTGGGCGATCTTCGATGGATAAGCGATTTGGAATGATGCCGCGCCGCTCTATCTTGCCGTAGCGTTTCTTGCGTTGCTTCTGACAGCGCAGACTCTTCCAGAGCGAGCCACCTGCGCGTTTGTCTGCATAGACTCGTTGATACACCGTCTCTGGACTGATGGCGGCATGGCCGCTGATCTGTTCCGGGCTCCATTCTTGCGCAAGCATCGCTTGTGCGAATTGCCATGTCGCTTCGTCTATCCGCCGTGCATTGACCGCGCGCCGTTCAACAGACTTACCGTGCGCCTGCTTCGGGCGATAGCCGCGTCGCCCGCGGTTGCGCGTCAGTTCTCTGCTGATGGTCGATGCGCTTCGTTCCAACACGGTGGCGATCTCGCTTTGTGTGTGTCCTGCCTTCTTCAGGGCGTAAATCTGGTATCGTTCTTCTCGGGTGAGGTGTGTGTAGTTCATTTCTGCAATTTCGACTGGCCGGTCAAAAAGGCACGGATGCTACCGCATCCCGCCCACCCAACCGGCGTTACTCAAAATTGCACTTCATTCCTGAATTCGCCCATCAATTCAACCATACGCACCGCTTGTTAAATATTGTCATAACTGCATTGCCTCAGTAAAACCGCAGTGGCAAATCATCGCCGCACAACATGGTTGGGGGCCAAAGAGTGGGAGCTAACCCTACGCTCGAGAGGGACGCGGTGAACGGCGTGGTTTTCTCTTCCACGTTTTGCGCGCCGCGCCCCTCAGCTCCACGTTAGGGTTTTCATCAGGGATAGTTGATGGCCAATCGAACTCCAGAACAAGACCTCATCAATGAGTTTGTTACTCATCTTGAGCAGCACGTCGACGACACTGTAAAAATTGGTTCCGTTATCAACACGAACTGCAAATCCAAGAAATTCGCCGATATTGAATTCAAGTCCAAAACAAACCTGCACTGGGTTATTGAGGCAAAAAGCGACGACTCAAAGGATAAGCACAACACGGTGCATAAGATATTCGGAGAGTTGCTCAAGGAAACTGGCAGAACCAATCGATCCAACTGTCGCCACGCGATTCTGATCCCCGAATCAGCGGTGAAATTTTATAGCCGCGCGTTTCAGTCGATAGATCGTGAGAAATTTCTTGGCTTCGGCAAACTCATCCCAATCGATACCGTATTTACGAGCAACGCAACTGGCGTGGGGCAGCTCACATGGGAAGCACTATATGACGCACACAAACCCTAACCTGGCGCTCAACCTCGCTCCCTTCGGTCGCTGGACGCTGCGCGATAAAGCCGCGCAGCGCCGGTTAGCTCTACGTTAGGCAATTTCGATATGACACTCACACGCCTTGTATTACTCGTCATTGGCATTTGGATTACAGCGGCAACCCTGTTGATTTGCATCCTCCCTGATTGGCAAACGCGAGGACAGTTTGGGGACCTCTTCGGTTCAGTAAACGCGCTGTTTAGCGGTTTGGCATTTGCTGGATTGTATTTCGCCATTCGACTACAGCAAGATCAGCTTGTCCTCCAACGGACTGAGCTTGCGCTTCAACGCGAAGAGCTTGCCCTCACCCGTCAAGAACTGGCTAGAACAGCATCGGCCCAAGAAAAGTCAGAACAGGCCCTCGCTGCACAAGCTCGTGCAGCCAATATCTCAGCCCGCCTGGCCGCAGCAAACTATCTTTACGATGAAGCTGAAAGGTCGATAAACAGCATTAATTCGTACAGTGTCGGTAGCAGCGAAGAAGCTCAGCTAAAGTCAGCGCGGCAGACAAAGAACGAACTCATGCAGGACATACGTAAACTCTACAATTCTCTTCGGGAAATTGAGGAGCGTGATGCCGCCTAACCCTGCGCTCAAGTTCGCTCCCTTCGGTCGCTGGGACGCGCCTTCGGCGCGCCCCTTAGCTGCACGTTGGGCACATCACAAAATGACCCCGGCATCATCATATGGAGAAAGATAAATGAGCAAGTCCGCTTTTAGCCTTCGCGTGTTTTCAATTTACTTGTTCGCTCTCGGAACAGTACTCGTGGCCGCACCAAACCTGATGCTGTCCTTCTTCGGTATTCCAGAAACACATGAGGTCTGGATCCGTGTTGTTGGTGTGCCGTTGCTCGTTATCGGGTACCTTGCCTTCATGGCTTCCGGCGTTGAATTGCGGGTCTTTTTTCGCTGGTCAGTTCATGCCAGGCTGGCAGTTCCAATATTCTTCGGTGCTTTTGTTGCATTTGGTTTTGCACCACCAGTTCTACTACTGTTCGGTGCAATAGATGCTGCCGGTGCGATCTGGACTGCTGCTTGTCTTCGTGCCGATGGTTTGGCCCAACCCGGCATTCAAGATGGACTCGCCCAGAAGCGGGCGAGCCCCTTAATTTAACGTTGACGCTGTAGAAAAACTCTTTTCTGGAGCACTCTCAGACATAAAAAATGCGCGGTCTCACCGCGCATTTTTGTTTTCTGTCTTTCCGCTATTTCAATTCAATGCCGTTCGTTGTGAAGCGGTCTTGCGCTCTCTTCCTATTCCTCATTGCGCATACCCGTGATGCGCCAGTTTTTCGATGTTGTGTACCAGACAGAATAGCTTCCACTGTGCATCGACTTTCTTTCTGCCTCTTAACGTAAAGCGATTGAGCCGTTTGTTGTAGCGCAGGTTGCCGAACACCGGCTCCACAGTGGCGAAGCGTCGACCATATTGTTTCCGGCCTTCCGGGCTGTCTATGCGCCGCTTCATTTTGTCGGTGTAGCTTTCGTGTCCGTCGGCTTTGCCTTGGAAGAAGGCGACCTGCCGGGTCTTGGTCTTCTGCGGGGTGAGCAAGCAGCGGTCTCGGTGTGTGCATGGAATGCAGTCGCGTAGTGCGCCCTGGAATTTCACTGCCGCAAAACCGTTGATCGTGCAGCCACTGCCATTGCCATAGAGTTGTTTGCCCGCAGGACAGATACAGCTGCCTGCCTGTGGATCGTAGTCGAAGTCTTTGGGTTGGTAGCGCGCGGCTTGTTTAGGTTTGCCGCCTTTGTCGTGGATCGGGTCGGGCAGTGCTTTGTATTTATCCTGCCCGGCAAATCGGTCGTCACGGCTGCGCATGTTGTTGTCGGCAATCAGGGCTTCGATCTTCATGTTCGCCAGTTGCTTGAGGTTGGCTTCGCTGTGGTATCCGGCATCGGCTGTGATGAGTGAATCTGCGCCGAGTGTGTCTTGCATGGCCTGAACGACAGGGATGAGTAGTTCTTGTTCGCTGCCGGTGCCGTGTGCTTGGGCTTCAACGATGATCTGGTGTCGGGCATCAACGGCAGCCACGCCGGTGTAGCCCTGAATAACGCCTTTGGAGGTCGCCATCTTGGCGGATTCGTTGTCGGTTCGATTGCTTTTGCGGATTGCCCCTTTGCTGCCTTTGCGGTCTTCTGGATGGTCGGCTAGCCATTGGCGGACTTGTGCGGCATCGGTTTGCAGGCGGGTGAGACGTTGGATTTCTTTGGCTTGGAGGTCTGGCTCGTTGGTACGCCGGTCTGCTTCGCGATGCCGTTCGAGCATGGCCTAGGCTGCCACTTCAAGTTTGGCCGCGTGGCGTTCAAAGTCAGCTCGGGTGCCGCTCTTGGCTTTGGAGGCGTTACTCGGCAGCTTCACGCCATCGATGGCAAACATCTCGCGTCCAATCAGGCCTTGCTTGTCGCAGATGAATAGCACCTGACTAAAGATATGGGCGATGTCGTCGCCCAGCGAGGAAATAAATCCGGCGATGGTGGTGAAGTGCGGTTGGCTGTCGCCGGACAGGGCGATGAAGGTGATGTGTTCGCGGCAGGCGCGCTCGATGTTGCGGCTGCTGACGATTCCTTGGCTGTAGGCAAACAAGACAACCTTCAACAGCATCGCCGACGGATAGGCCGCAGCACCTGTTGCGTCATTGCTGAAGCGGGCATCAAAGCCAGAGAGATCAAGCTCGTGGTCAAGCAAGTGATTCAGTGCGTGTTCGAAGGTGCCGGGCAGAAGTTGCTGTTGCAGGTCCACCGCAAGGAATCGCGGGCTGGTGTCGATGTGCTTGTAGCGCGCCATTTACTTCTCCGAAATATCGTCCCTGCATTCGACCTTGATATTTGGTTTGGTTCACGGCAGGATGCGGCTATGAATAGACTTTTTCTACAGCTTCGTTAGATGACAATGACTATCGCTCTCTACAGTGCCGCATTTTTAGCAGTCCTCGTTGGGGTCGCTCATTCCTACCTCGGCGAGCGTTATATTCTCATCCGGTTATTTCGCCATGAAGAGCTGCCTAAGCTTTTCGGTGGCACCGAATTCACCACACGAACTCTCCGCTTTGCGTGGCATATCACAACCATTGCTTGGTGGGGGTTTGCAGCTATATTGATTCAATTGGCACATGGCGCTGTTACCACCGCTAGCGTAGCCTTCGCTATCGGCATTACATTTGTTGCAACAGGTATCGTTACACTTGCTATTTCAAGAGCCAAACATCTCGCTTGGCCAGTCTTTCTATTTATTGGCTGCGTCGCACTTTATGCTGCTGCCATCTAACCCTGCCATAAGGACTTCCCCGTCAAGCTGAATTTCAGATTCACATTTTGCTTCTCCGTTTTTCAATAGTGCACGCGTGGCGAGCACGCTACTGCTAATAATTCACTGCTGCTAGCGATATGCCGTCACAAGAACAGACTGCATTTCCATAATCGGCCTTGTTGAACCAACTTCGTTCGGGCCACGATATAAACCGCTCCACTCGCCCTCATTCGCTAAGCCAATGGGGTCGGGTTCGCAATATTTTTTGCGCCGTTTCATAAACGCACGCTCGCTTCAAGGTTCTATTTCAACAATAGTGGCCTGAAGGCTCACCGGTAGGCTTACGTTCGACTTGGGGATGCAAGGCGCGCTAAAATCACCACACTAGTTTTGAATGGAGCGATTATGAACACCCAACTTTTGCAGCAAGCTCGCGTACTAGACATTGACGAGCAGATCGAACTGGTTGAAGCAATTTGGGACGGTATCGTTAGCCGTGGCGCCGCGCCATCGTTGACTGAAGCGCAGAAAACAGAACTCGACCGCCGTCTCGCGGATCACCTTGCCAACCCCGATGATGTAGTTCCTTGGAGTGAAGTTAAGGCCGCTGCTCTTGCCAAAATCAGGCAATGAGTCTGCCTGTTACTTTTCATCGTACCGCCAGTGCAGAGTTCATCGAAGCAAGTGCGTGGTACGAAACCAAGCGAGTTGGTCTTGCGCTTGAGTTCATGAACGAGATTGACCGTTGCGTATCGTTGGCATCTAAACAACCTATCCAATTTGCCGTTATTCGCGAGGACATTCGCCGTGTCGTCGCCAGTCATTTCCCATACAGTGTTTATTTTCGAGCCGAGAAACATCGCATCGTTGTCTTGGCGGTATTTCACAGCCGCAGAGACCCCGCCATTTGGTTGAATAGAGCTTAGGGAGGGTCTGATTAAGTCATCACACCGGCGAAGGCCGGTGTCCAGTTGATTAATAACACTGGATTCCGGCCTTCGCCGGAATGACGAGTTGGACTTAATCAGAGTTTCCTTAATCAACTCCGCTTGAGTTAAGCCCCAGTCCGGTTCAGGCGTGGATCGAATGCGTCGCTCACCGCGTCGGCGAACAGGTTCGCCGCGAGCACCAGTACCAGCATGAAGGTGAAGGCCGAAGCCAACGCCCACCACACCATGGGCTCGCGCCCCATCTCCAGCCGCGCGGCGTTGATCATGGTACCGAAGCTGATCATGGTCGGGTCCACGCCAACGCCAACGTAAGACAGCACTGCCTCGGCCAGCACCAGCGCGGAAAAATCCATCACCAGCGAGATCAGCACGATGTGCATCACATTGGGCATGATGTGGCGTGTGAGGATGCGCATGGAGGACACGCCGAAGGATTGCGCCGCCTGGATGTATTCCATCTCGCGCAGCTTCAGCGTTTCGCCGCGCAGCAGGCGGCACAGGCCGGTCCAGCTGGTCATGCCGAGGATGAGGCACAGGAACACCAGCCGCAGGTCGGCGCGGGCAGCTGTGGTGTCGAACCATTCCGGATGCGTGTCGATAGTAACCTGCATCATGAGCACCGCCGCTGCGATGAGCAGCACGCTGGGGATGGAGCTCAGCACGGTGTAGATGTACTGGATGACGTCGTCCACCCAGCCGCGGAAATAGCCGGCCGCCACACCGAGGAATAGGGCCAGCGGCAACGTCACCAGCGTCGTCACCGTGCCAATGATAAGGCCGGTACGTATGCTCTTAAGCGAGAGGTACAAAACGTCCTGCCCTACCTTGTCGGTGCCGAGCACGTGGTAGACGGTGGCAAGGTTGGCAAGCGCGCCGATCAGGGGGGCGATGATTAGGACGGAAATCAGAATTGAACTGCTCGCCTTGCTACCCATCCATCCCCTCTCCCGCTGGCGGGAGAGGGTTAGGGAGAGGGTGTTGCGTCCCGAATCGCTTCTACCCTCTCCCCCTCCCTGCAAGGGAGAGGGAGGGGAAAAGCGTAGCGCCTTGCTCGCGGCAAAAAACAAGATCAATCCGATAAGTAAGCCAGTTAACCCGCCAACCATCGCCCGCTTCGCCACATCCGCATCGCGCTGTGATGCATCGCCGAGATGGGCCCCTCCGTACTGCAGGCGCGGATAATCGCGCACGATGTTGCCCTGCGCATCGGTTGTGCTTTCCTTGGCATATAGCGTCAATGCAAACGGCGCGGAATAGGTCTTCTCGTTATGGACGCGCAGCGGTTCGACCAGCTTGTCGAACACACTCAATACTTCCGGCGAATACACCTTCTCACTACCGGTGGTCTGCGGCAACACCATGCGGAAATGCAGCGTATCCAGCAGGCCGATCAGCAGGAACAGCAACAGCACCAGCAGCGATACCGTCGCCACACTGCTCTTCGCCACGCGCCGCCAGGGCAGCAGCAGGTGCTCGCGCCGCCGGATATACCAGGCACTGGCCACACCCGCTGCCAGCAGCAGGAACACCAGCGCATCGCTCCACAGGATGACAGGCATGAAACTCATTGCAGCCTCACCCGCGGGTCAACGACCGTATAGGAGATGTCGGTGAGGATCAGCCCGGCGATATACAGCACCGAACCGAGGAACACCATCGCGCGCACCACGCTGAAGTCCTGTGCGTTGATGGCGTCGATGGTGTAGCTGCCGAGGCCGGGGATGCCGAAGAAGGACTCGGTGAGCAGGCTGCCCATGAACAGCAGCGGGATGACCACCACCACGCCGGTCAGGATAGGAATCATGGCGTTCTTCAGCACATGGGTGAACAGCACGCGCAGCTCGGACAGGCCCTTGGCGCGCGCCGTGCGCACGTAGTCCTTACCAATTTCTTCCAGGAAGATGGTGCGGTACCAACGGCTGCTGGAACCTATGCCGCCCGCGACGCCGATGACGATGGGTAGCACCACGAACTTGAAGCTGTCCGCCCCGCCCGCGTAGCCGGAGATGGGTACCACATGCCACAGCTTGCTCATCAGGAACTGGCCGCCGATGATGTAGAACAAGCCGGACACGGACATCAGCAGCACGCACAAGGCGACGCCCGCCATATCCAGAGCCGTGGCGCGGAACAGGGTCATCAGCAGCGCAAAGCTCACGTACACGACAAGACCGATGAGAAAGGTGGGGATGGCAATGGCAAGGCTGGGCCCCATGCGCGCCGCGATCTCGCGGCTAATGCTGCGGCCGTCGTCAGCAAAACCAAAATCGAACACGAACATGCTCACGGACTTTTGCCAGAAGATGGTGTCGGTGAGTTTCTCTGCCCCGCTTGCTGAGCCGTTCAGGAACAGTGGCTTGTCGTAGCCGTGCTGCTGCTTCCACTTGTCGATGGCCTCCGGCGTGACGCGCTTGATGCCGAGTTGCATGCGCGCCATGTCGTCCGGCGTGTTAACCACGAAGAACAGGGCGAAGGTGAGCAGGTTCACCCCGATGAGGATGGGCACGGCGTAGAGAATGCGGCGGATGAGGTAGGCAATCATGGCTGGGCGCTATTGTACGGTAAACACTGCATTGCAAAACACCACGCCACCTCAGAGAATGGCCCATGCCCTACTGCGGAAGCAGTACCGGGCCAAGCGTCCGCAGTCATTCAACCTCGTCGAACAGGAGAACAGCATGAAGATCGGAGTCCTCGGGTCTGGAGATGTCGCAAAGGCACTGGCAGCAGGCCTGCTCAAGCACGGTCATGATGTGACGCTGGGCACTCGCACGCCGGCCAAGCTGGCCGACTGGATAGTGAAACACCCCAAAGGACGCATCGCCAGTTTTGCCGACGCAGCCAGGTTCGCCGAGCTGGTCATACTGGCGGTCAAAGGATCCGCCGCAGCGGATGTGTTGCGCCTCGCGGGGGCGGCGAATTTCGCGGGCAAGCCCGTCATCGACGTAACGAATCCGATCGCCGATGAGCCTCCCGTCAACGGCGTGTTGAAGTACTACACCAGCCTCGACGAATCACAGATGGAACGCCTGCAGCGTGAGTTCGGCGAGGCACGCTTCGTCAAAGCCTTCAATTCGGTAGGCAACGCGTTCATGGTGAACCCCCAGTTCAAGGACGGGAAACCGACCATGTTCATCTGCGGCAACGACGAGGCGGCCAAGAAGATCGTGGTGGGCATCCTCGACCAGTTCGGTTGGGGAGTCGCCGATATGGGCAAGGTCGAGGCGGCCCGCGCCATCGAGCCCCTGTGCATGCTCTGGTGCATCCCCGGTTTCCTGCGCAACGAATGGGCACATGCCTTCAAGCTGCTGACCTAGGACGAGGCTGATTAAGCCCGAAAACATGGTTCGATACATTTTCCGTTCGCCCCGAGTGCCGCGCCTGGCGCGGTGTATCGAGGGGGCGAACGGAAAACACTCACCACGAACGGACTTAATCAGTCCTAATCCGGTACAGTAATATCCTGGCGATAACGGAGAAGACATCATGCAAGTCGAGATCTGGTCGGATGTGATCTGCCCCTGGTGCTACGTCGGCAAGCGGCGCTTCGAGGCAGCGCTCGCCGACTTCGCACAACGGGACAAGGTGCAAGTGATCTGGCGCAGCTTCGAGCTGGATCCCGACTCCCCGCGCCAGCATCCGGGCACGCTGGAAGAGATGCTGGCGGAAAAAT
Source organism: uncultured beta proteobacterium (assembly GCA_963813255.1). GTDB lineage: Bacteria > Pseudomonadota > Gammaproteobacteria > Burkholderiales > Gallionellaceae > Sideroxyarcus. The sequence continues at coordinate 26,465 of CAWEYD010000008.1, forward strand.
ACCGCGTGAGCCTGCACCGGGCTGCAGCGATGAACGCCCGCATCACTGCGCTCGCCAAGGAAGTCGGGCTTGACTACCGCCTGGATCGCGCACGCCCCGGCAACACCTTCGACGCGCATCGCCTGCTGCACTTCGCCGACTCGAAGCAACTGGGCGACCGTGCCACAGAGCGCATCATGCACAGCTATTTTTCCGAAGGGTTGGCGGTAGGCGACCGTGCGGCGCTGGCCCGACTTGCACCTGAATTCGGCATTCCCGAGAGCGATGCGCTGGCAATGCTGCAAAGCGATGATTACTCCGACGCGGTGCGCGCAGACGAGGCACGTGCGGCAGGATTCGACGTCTCCGGCGTGCCGTTCTTCCTGTTCGACGAAAAGACCGCCATCACCGGCGCACAGCCGATCGAAATGTTCGCAGATGCGCTGCAACAGACGTTGGCTGAATCATGACCATTCGCCACAACGACAGGAACAGGAGAGCAACATGAGCACGAACGATAGCGAAGAATGTTGTCCACGCTTCAATCTCGAGCCCTGGGACGAAAAGACGATCACTTGGCAGAACAAGCGATTCGTGCAGGATCATGTGATCAGCTTCTTTCATATGCCGCTCAACTACGGCGCCGTCATGGCACGAAACGACAAGGCGATCCGCGATGCAGGTGCCCGCACAGAGGCGAGGGTCATCCTGACTGACGAGAATTCGCTGTGGGGAGCGGATGTCTATTTCGAGATCGGCAAGGATGTTCCGGGCAAGAAGATAGTGACGCTGTCCGGAACATTCCTGTCCAAAGTGTTCGAAGGGCCCTACCGGAACATACCGCAGTGGATAGCTGAGATGAAGGCTTATGTCGCAGCAAAGGACAAGCCACTGCGCAAGATGTATTTCTATTACACGACCTGCCCCGCCTGTGCGAAGAAATACGGGAAGAACTATGTCGTCATTCTGGCTGAGATCGATGCCGAGTGAGCCAGCGTCTCAACAATCTCACTTCGCTTCATCGCGCTTCTGCAACACCCGCCACATCCACACGCCGAACAGCAGCAGGACAGCCCCGCTGAGCCACAACGGCCACAGCACGGGCTGGTTCCACTCGCGGCGCAGCTGGTCGCGCTGCTTCGCATCCACGCGCCAGTACTTGAGCCTGTTGTTAGCCATGACGCTGGGTTTGACGTTCTGCAGCCAGCCGTGTTGCAGCACATAGTTCTTGGGATGATAGCCCCACAACCAGGGTGAATCGCGGCGCAGGATCTCCAGCATCTGGTCGATGATCGCCTGCCGCTCGGGGTTGTTGTCCATGTTCTTCATCTGCGCGAACAGGCGGTCGTATTCCGGGTTGCTGTAATTGCTCGCGTTCTCTCCGCTGTATTTCACTTTGCCTTGCGGCCCATGCAATAGAAAGAAGAAATTCTCCGGGTCTGGATAGTCGGCGTTCCAGCCGAAATAGAACAGCTGGGTATCCCCGCGCCGTATCTTGTCCTGGAAGCGGTTGTAGTCGGTGCTGCGCACGTCGAGCTGTACGCCGATCTTATCGAACTGCTTGCGCATCCAATCCAGGCGCGACTTGTTGCCGATACCGCCGGACGTGGTGTCGAGGTGGATCACCAACGGCTGTTTGGTGGCGGCATCAACTCCATCCGGATAGCCCGCCTCGGCCAGCAGGCGCTTCGCTTCTTCGACAGATTTGCGTCTGGGCGCGCCGTCCACCCAGTCGTACACATAGCGGTTGATGCCTTGTCTGCCTTCACGGTAGCCGAAGATGCCGGGCGGAATGGGCGATTGCGCAGCGATGCCGCGCCCGTTGGCAAAGATGGAGACGAACTCTTCGAAGTCCACGGTGATTGCGATGGCACGGCGCAGCTTGCGTGCCCTTTCCGAGTTGCCACCCACCACCGGATCCAGCCAGTTGAAGCCGGTATACATGGTGGAAGTGGCGACCGAGGTGGAGAGCGTGATGCCTTGCGCCTTCATCTCGTCGCTGACGCTGGCCTCGCCGCTCACGCCGACCTGCACTGCCTGGTCGAAACTTTCCGAGCTGATGCCGGAGGCGTCGTAATAGCCTTGCAGGAACTTGTTCCAGTACGGGATGGTTTCCTTCTCCAGCGAGAAGTCGATCTGCTCGATCAGCGGCAGCGGCTTGCCCGCGTCACGCAGCAGCCCCGCTTCTGCATCGCCCGCCTCACCTTCGTTCGGATAAGTCTCACTGTCGTAATAAGGGTTGCGCGTCATCACCATGCGCAGGTTGGGATCGTTCTTCGACAGGTAATATGGCCCGCTGCCCACCGGCCACCAATCCAGCGAGAGGTTGCGTTCGCGCATGCCGGGCTGGGCGTAGAAGCGCTCGGCTTCCCACGGCATGGGCGAGAAGAACGGCATGGCCAGCCAGTAGGCGAACTGCGGATACTTGCCGTGGATGGTGATGCGATAGGTTGTGTCGTCCACCACTTCGACACCGGGCAGCGGATAGGCATTCAGGTCGAGGAAATCGTCCGGATGCGCCTGCGCTGCAGCCTGCAAGGAGGCGGTGTAGTCCTTCAGGCCAACGATGTATTCGCTCATCACGGCAGCAATGGGCGTATGCAGTTGCGGATGGACGAGGCGCTTGATCTGGTAGGCATAGTCCGCTGCGTTGACCACACGCGTGCCGGTCTTGGCGAAGTCGCCGAGGGTATGGATGCCACGCATGTCATGCAAAGCAAGGCGCAGGTTCTCCGGCATGAAGGCGGGATGCGGCTGGTAGCGCATGGCCGGCTTGATGTGGATCTCGTACACGCTATAGGCGATACGTTCGGCAGCGGCCGTGGCGGGCAAGGGGCGACGGTTCTTGTCCTGATAAGTGACACGCGGCATTTCACTTGCCGCAAGCGGCACCAGCTGATACGGGCGTTTCAGGTAATGGTATTGGAGCGGCGGCGCATAGATGTGTGCAAGGAACTCGTACTCGTTCTCGCTGTATGCCTGCGCAGGATCGAGATGTTTGGGGCGTTCGGTGAAGGCGGTATAGAGGATGGACTTGCCGTCATCCGATGCCGGATAGGGGGCGTTCCACAGTCCGCCGTCGCACGCGGCAAGCGGCACCAACAGCAATATCCACAACATTCTCATGGCGCGAGAGTTTATCCGAAACCTCCAGCTTCGCGGTAAGATTGCGCGACATTCACCAACGGATACAGCGATGAATCAAGCCTGGCATGATTTCCTCACCACACAAGGCGCGCTGATACAAGACAGCGTAGTACAACATTTCGGCGATGCGGCTGCAGAGCGCAGCGTTACACGTGACGGCACGGTGCTGTGCGACCTGTCGCAGTTCGGCCTTCTCAAAGTTTCCGGCGAAGACGCGCCGTTGTTCTTGCAGAGTCTATTCAGCAGCGATGTGAAAGCCGTGACGACCGGCCAAGCACAACTGAGCAGTTTCAACACTGCCAAAGGCCGCACGCTGGCGACCTTCCTGATCTGGCAAGCAGTAAAGGATTGTTATTACCTGCAGTTGCCGCACAGCCTGGTCGCACCGATGCAGAAAAAACTCTCCATGTACGTGCTGCGCGCCAAGGTGAAGATCGAGGACGCTAGCAAGGACATCGTCTGCCTCGGCCTCTCCGGGCGAGAACGCTGAAAAATTGATTAAAGAGCATGTCACATCGGTTGTTCCACAAGACCTGATGTCTGTTGAACGGTGTACGCATGACAATCAAGCGCATTTCACCGTTATCCGCCTCGATGGGCAGCGCTTTCAGATCAATACCGCACCGCAATACGCACCCGGGTTGTGGCAAAAGCTCAGCTCTGTTGCACGTCCAGCCGGCTCCCCCTGCTGGGACTGGCTCGACATCCGTGCCGGCATCCCGGAAATCATGCCGCCAACACAGGAGGAGTTCGTGCCGCAGATGGCGAACCTCGACGTCATTGGCCACGTGAACTTCAAGAAAGGATGTTACCCGGGACAGGAAGTGGTGGCGCGCATGCACTACCTGGGCAAGGCGAAGCGCCGTATGTATCTGGCCCATGTCGAAGGCGACATCGCGCCGCAAGCGGGAGACGAACTTTATAGCGCCGAGATGGAAGGCCAGGCTTGCGGCATGGTGGTCAATGCCGCGGCTGCACCGCAAGGAGGTTTTGATCTGCTGGCTGTGGTACAGACGGCCAGCCAGGAGACACAAATGGTGCACTGGAAATCGTTAGAGGGGACAACCTTGGAGTTCTTGCCGCTGCCGTATCCACTGCCGCCAAACTGATCGGAACGAATCGGAAATTCTCAGTTCGTGGACCTTCACTTGATACTGTTTATCGTTTCTTGGCTGGAGGAGTCTCAGGAAGCGGCGGCATTTTCAGGATGAAATCCACCATCACATTCACATCTTCCGGGCTCACGTATTTTGGTTCGCTTGGCGGCATGGGCATACGGCCCCACCCTCCGAAACCACCCTTGACCGTCTTTTCCACCATTTTCTTGAAGGCATCCGGGTCATCACGGTATCTGTCCGCTATGTCCTGAAACGAAGGGCCCAGATACTTCTCGTACATTCTGTGGCAGACCATACAACCGTCTTTTTTGGCGATCTCGAGAGCATCGACCGCACTGGCAACGGACGTGGCTGACAACAAAATCCCTGCAACGAATATCCTCACATTTAGATCCTTGCGCATCTCTGTCCCTTCTGAATAATTAGAAGACGTCTCGAGTGAAACATCATCCAACTGTCCGTGCAGTACTTAAGCGGTGCCAATTCTGGCAGCTTGGGCCATTTCCTACAACCGCAATGTCATCTTGATGTGCGGCATTCCGGCATCCATGAATTCCATGCCATGCTGAACGAAACCAAAGTTGAGATAGAACGGAACAGCGCAGGTCTGCGCATCGAGCTCCACTTTTTCATAGCCGCGCGAACGCGCCTCGTCGAGCAGCGCCTCCATCATTGCCGTGCCCACCTTCTGCCTTCGCCATTGCGGCAGAACGGCGACGCGTCCGATATGCCCGTCCGGCAACATACGTCCGCAACCGATGGCATCGCCGTTCAGGCTCAAGGCCAGGACATGACGGCAATCGTCGTCCTTGCCATCCCACTCCAGTTCCTCGGGAACATTCTGCTCGCGGATGAACACCGCCTCGCGTATGGCACGCAGCAAGGGTTCGCCATCGTGCCAGGAAACCAGACTGACTGTGAAAGGATTGCTCATATAGCTTCCTCCTTGCCCTCAAGCGATGATCTGGACTTCCGTTCCTGCCTTCACCAGATCGAACAATTCCACCAACTCCGCATTGCGCATACGCACACAGCCGCGGGACCCAGGCTTGCCCAGCGGTGTGCTGTCGGGCGTGCCGTGGATGTAGACGTAGCGACGCATGGTATCGCAGCTTCCCCAGCGGTTGTAGCCCGGCTCTTTGCCGGACAGCCACAGGATACGCGTCAATATCCAGTCGCGCCCCGGATGTGCGGCACCCAGCTCCGGCGTATAGACCTCGCCGGTCGGGCGGCGCTTCACGAACACCGCGTTCTCCGGCTGCCCGGCACCGATCTTGGCGCGGATGACATGCTTGCCACGCGGCGTGCAGAAGCTGCCGTTCTCCTCGCCCACGCCGTTCGCGCCGGTGGAGACCTGATAACGGCGCAACAACTTGCCGTTGTCATCGAACAGCTCCAGCGTCTGCGCCGGGATACGGATGGTGATGTTCATTGTGCCTTCTGCTGTGCGCGTCGCTTCGCAAAGAAATCGCTCAACACCTTGCCGCACTCCTCAGCCAGCACCCCGCCGTGGGTGCGCGCATGGTGGTTCAGGCGAGTCTCGGCGAACAGGTTGAACACGCTGCCCGCAGCCCCCGTCTTCGGATCGTGAGCGCCGAACACCACGCGCCCGATACGGGCATGGAACATCGCACCGACGCACATCACACAGGGTTCCAGCGTGACGTACAGCTCGCAGCCCACCAGCCGATAATTGCCGAGCCGTTGCGCTGCATCGCGCAAGGCTACCATCTCGGCATGAGCAGAAGGGTCATGGCGCGAAATGGGCGCGTTGCTGCCACGCCCGACGATCTCGCCATCCTTCACCACTACCGCCCCGACCGGCACCTCCCCGGCCAGCGCTGCCTGCCGCGCCAGGTCGAGCGCTACACGCATAAAGGCTTCATCCGTCTCGTTTGCGGAAAAATCAGAGTGGGATGACGTCGTGTTAGGTAATTCCATGAGGCACATTGTAAGGCGAAAACCGTATTGTCAGACGACATGACGAGGCAGAAACTGCAGACACACAAACACGGTACATCGTCATGCCAGACTCCACATCCCGTTTGACGAGCGGTCCCCAGACATCGCCCCTGCGTGAACAGTCGCGCGACGAGGAACTTGCGAACAGCCTCAGCCATGGTGCAGGCCTGGTGGCAGCGCTGCTGGCATCGCCGCCACTGATCGTGCATGCCGTGGAGCTCGGCAATGCCAGGTTCCTTGTCGGTGCGACCATCTTTGCCGTTACCATGGTGCTGCTATATCTTGCCTCGACCGTTTACCACGCCCTCCCGTCAGGCAGGGCCAAGCATGTAATCCGCATCATCGAGCACTCCGCGATCTTCCTGCTCATCGCGGGCACCTACACGCCATTCACCCTCGGCGTCCTGCACGGCACGTTGGGATGGACATTGTTTGGACTGATCTGGGGACTGGCGACAATCGGGGTAATGCTGAAGGTAGTGAATGGCACGTCCCATCCCATCGCCTCGACCATTCTTTATCTGCTCATGGGATGGATCATTCTGATTGCAATCGATCCGATGTTCACCCTGCTTCCCGCAGCAGGTTTGTTCTGGCTGGTCGCCGGCGGACTGGCTTACACCGCAGGCGTGTTGTTCTTCATTGCCGATTCGCGCCTGCGCTACGGCCACTTCATCTGGCACTTGTTCGTGATGATGGGCACCACCTGCCACTATTTCGCAATATTCTGGTATGCCGCCTGAGCACGCATCATTTTGCTTCCACGCACCAGGCTGCCAAACACGGGAGCAGCCGCCAATCAGCCTATTGCCCCCTGTTTTGTTAGCCGTGGCGCTTGCCATACCGGGCAATTTTGACAACAATGAACGGACAAACTTCGGATTGCCAAACGATCAGGCATGGCAGGTTACGTCAACGCGCGAGACACTTCGTTCCATCATGCAAGAAGTCACATCGAACCTCGAAAGCAGCCTTGAAGCGACGCAATCTCGCGGGGAAGAGATTGCCAACAGCATCAGCCACGGCGCGGGTCTGGTCGCAGCCATCGTGGCAAGCCCATTCCTGATCGTGCATGCAGTGGAAATCGGCCATGCCGGATACCTGGTCGGCGCAAGCATCTTCGCGGCCACGATGATCATGCTTTACTTCTCTTCCACCTTCTATCATGCGCTGCAGCCCGGCAGGCTCAAGCAGGTGTTCCGCATCATCGAACACTCTGCGATCTTTCTGCTCATCGCGGGCACCTACACGCCCTTCACTCTCGGCGTGTTGTATGGCACCTGGGGCTGGACATTGTTCGGGCTTGTCTGGGGGCTTGCCTTGCTTGGGGTAGTGCTGAAAATCATCAACGGTACTTCCCACCCCATCGCCTCGACCATCCTTTACCTCCTCATGGGATGGCTCATCGTGATCGCGGTCAATCCTCTGTACACCCTCGTACCCGCCGCCGGTCTGGTCTGGCTGGTCGCCGGCGGCCTGGCGTACACAGCAGGCGTGGCCTTCTTCATTGCCGATTCGCGCCTGAAATACGGCCACTTCATCTGGCATCTATTCGTGATAACGGGCACCGCATGCCATTATTTCGCGGTGTACTGGTATGCCGCCTGAGCGCTGCGAATTTGCGCTTGCCTTGCCGGACGATTTTGACAACAATGCACTCCAGTCACCGGAGTAATCAATGTCAAACCAAGTTGTCGCCGATTTCACCCTCCCCGCCACTGGCGGTGTCGATTTCACGCTCCACCCCATCCGCAGCAAATCCCTGGTGATCTATTTCTACCCCAAGGACAACACGCCGGGCTGCACCACCGAGGCGCAGCAGTTCCGCGACCTGTATGCCGAATTCCAGAAGGCGGGGAGCGAGATCGTCGGTGTCTCGCGCGACAGCATCAAGTCGCACGAGACCTTCAAGGCCAGGTTCACGTTGCCGTTCGCGCTGCTGTCGGATACGGACGAGACGGTGTGCAATCTGTTCGGCGTGATGAAACAGAAGATGATGTACGGCAAGCAGGTACGCGGCATCGAGCGCAGCACCTTCGTGCTCGACGATAAAGGCATCATCCGCAAGGAATGGCGCGGCCTCAAGGCGGACGGCCACGCGCAGGAAGTTCTCGCCTTTGTTCAAACCCTGTAAGGAAAGACATGAACGCACGCAAAGCAACAACGGACAAAGACAGCAAACTCTTCGTGCTGGATACCAACGTGCTGATGCACGATCCCACCAGCCTGTTCCGCTTCGAAGAACACGATGTCTATCTGCCGATGTTCGTGCTGGAAGAACTCGACAACAACAAAAAGGGCATGACGGAAGTCGCCCGTAACGCGCGCCAGGCCAGCCGCTTCATCGACAACCTCATCAGTGAAAGCGAAGCGCATATCGATGAAGGCGTGCTACTGAACGCCCTGGGCAACAAGAACGCGACTGGTCGATTGTTCCTGCAAACCGAGTTCATCATCAACCAGTTGCCGGAGAACCTGGCCAGCGGCAAAGCGGACAACGCCATTCTCGGCGTGGTCGCCTATCTGCATAAACTGTTCCCCAAGCGCCAGGTCACGCTCGTCAGTAAAGACATCAACATGCGCATCAAGTCGCGTGCTCTGGGCTTGTCGGCACAGGACTATTTCAACGACAAGGTACTGGAAGACACCGACCTGCTCTACACCGGAGTCCGCGAACTGACCGCCGACTTCTGGGAGAAGAACGGCAAGGATATGGTGTCCGGCACCCAGGCGGGGCATACCTTCTACAACCTCAAAGGACCGGATTGCCGCGACCTGCTGGTAAACGAGTTCGTGTATCGGGACGATGCAAGCAATCCGTTCCACGCCGTGGTCACTGCGCAAGACGAGAACTCTGCCACCCTGCGCACACTCACCGACTACACGCATAGCAAGAATGCCATCTGGGGCATCACCGCACGCAACCGCGAGCAGAACTTCGTAATGAACCTGCTGATGAATCCTGAGATCGATTTCGTCACATTGCTGGGACAGGCGGGTACTGGAAAGACCCTGCTAACGCTGGCAGCCGGCCTGATGCAGACACTGGAATCCAAACTGTACTCCGAGATCATCATGACACGCGTCACCGTGTCGGTGGGTGAGGACATCGGTTTCCTGCCGGGCACGGAAGAAGAGAAGATGTCCCCATGGATGGGCGCACTGGACGATAACCTGGACGTGCTCAACCAGTCCACCGAAGAAGGTGGCGAATGGGGACGTGCGGCCACGCGCGACCTGATACGCAGCCGCATCAAGATCAAATCGCTCAACTTCATGCGCGGCCGCACTTTCCTCAATAAATACCTCATCATCGACGAGGCGCAGAACCTGACGCCCAAGCAGATGAAGACGCTGATCACCCGCGCCGGCCCCGGCACCAAGGTGGTGTGCATGGGCAACATCGCGCAGATCGACACGCCCTACCTCACCGAGGGCAGTTCCGGCCTGACTTACGTGGTGGATCGCTTCAAGGGCTGGGCACACAGCGGCCACGTAACCCTGCAACGCGGCGAACGTTCGCGTCTTGCGGATCATGCAGGCGAGGTGCTGTGAAGCTACTCGGCACCAACACCAGCCCCTACGTGCGCAAGGCACGTCTGGTGCTGCTGGAAAAGAACATCACGCATACGTACCTGATCGACCCACCCAGCGAGCCGAACAGCCAGGTGGCGCGCGTGAATCCGCTGGGGCGCATCCCCGCGTTGATTCTTGACGACGAGACCTGCGTGTTCGACTCGCCGGTGATCGCCGAGTACGCCGATACGCTGAACGACAGCCCCATCCTGATCCCGCGCCACGATGCGCTGGCGCGGATGCGCGTCAAACGCTGGGAAGCGCTGACGGACGGCATCATGGATTCCGCCATCGTGGTGCGCAACGAATGCGTGCGCCCGGCCGAAAAACAGGAACCAGCCATCATCGAGATGCACAATCTCGCGATCACCCGCACGCTGGCGTATATCGCCGGGCAATTGGGGCAGCGCGAATGGTGTGAGGGCGACAGCATCACGTTGGCCGATCTGGCACTGGTGAGCGCACTGACCTACCTCGACCTGCGCCAGGCGGAACGCGACTGGCGCGGCGCACACCCGAATCTGGCCGCATGGTTCAATCGACTCGGCACACGTCACAGTGTGCAAACCGCACTGGCAGGATAAACATGGAAGACATGCACGACAAAACCAATGAAGAATGGCGCGAACAACTGACGCCGGAACAGTATGAGGTCTGCCGCAAGTGCGGCACCGAGCCCGCATTCACGGGCGAATACTGGGATTGCCACGACATCGGCGTCTACCGCTGCGTATGCTGCGGCGCACCGCTGTTCGACTCCGAAACCAAGTACGAATCCGGCACCGGATGGCCCAGCTTCTGGCAGCCGATCGATGAGGACGCGGTCAGTTACAGCGAAGATGATCCGCTCGGTATGGGACGCATCGAAGTCTGCTGTGCCGCATGCGGATCGCATCTGGGCCACGTGTTCGAAGACGGCCCCGATCCCACCGGACTGCGCTATTGCATCAACTCCACCTCACTCGCCCTCGATAGAAAATAATGGCCACCGCTAAAAATCCAAATTTCGTCGCAATACCGCGTTGCTCACAATAAAATTGCTCCTTACATATCACTCATATGCTGCGTCGCAATTTTTTGCTCGCGCCTTGTCTTGCTTAGAACTTTGAATTTTTATAGGTAGCCAAATGAAACTGCTGTTTGATCTATTCCCCGTCATCCTGTTCTTCGTCACTTTCAAGTTTGCCGGCGTGTTCGCCGCCACTGCTGTAGCCATCGTCGCCACCTTCGCGCAGGTCGCCTGGGTGAAGCATCGCCACGGCAAGGTCGACACCATGCTGTGGGTAAGCTTGGGTATCATCACCGTGTTCGGCGGCGCGACCCTCCTGCTGCACGACGAAACGTTCATCAAGTGGAAACCGACGGTCCTCTACTGGTTCTTCGCCGCCGCCCTGCTGCTCTCTCCCATCCTGTTCAAAAAGAACCTGATGCGCGCGCTGCTCGGAGAAAAGATGTCCCTGCCTGATCCGGTGTGGGGCAACCTCAATCTGGCATGGGGCGCCTTCTTTGCTGTGCTCGGCGTCGTCAACCTGTACGTTGCGTTCAACTTCAGCACCGATGCATGGGTCAACTTCAAGCTGTTTGGCACAACCGGACTCATGGTCGTGTTCATCATCGCGCAGGCGGCGATGCTGGCCAAATATGTGGAAGAAGACAAGAAGGAAAACCAATGATGCTGTATGCCATCTTCGGGCAGGACGTTCCTGATAGTCTGGAAAAACGCGCAGCCGCGCGCCCTGCCCACTTGGCGCGCCTGAAGGCATTGCAGGATGAGGGACGTTTGCTGCTTGCCGGCCCTTTCCCGTCCGTGGATGCCGTCGATCCGGGCGTGGCGGGTTTCAGCGGCAGCCTCATCGTGGCCGAATTCGCCTCGCTCGCAGCCGCCCAGGCGTGGGCTGATGCCGATCCTTATATCGTGGCCGGCGTGTACGCCCACGTCGCCGTGAGGCCGTTCAAGAAGGTCTTTCCGGCCTGAACGCCAAGCGTGCTATATTGCGCGTCGGGTCATTTTCCAACCACCCTTACATCAACATTCAAAGGAAAGAAACATGCTGAAATTTTCCAAACTCGTTCTGCTGTCCGCGCTGCTTGCAGTCACCGCAACTGCACAGGCCGCCGAAGATAAAGCGCCTGCCAATAAACCCGCAGCGTTGGTGAACGGTGTTTCCATCCCGCAATCGCGCGTCGATCTGCGCGTCAAGGTTGCCACCACACAGGGCGGCCAGACTGACTCTCCAGAACTGCGCAAGGCTGTGCGCGAAGACCTCATCAACCTGGAAGTCATCTCGCAAGCGGCGATCAAGAACGGTCTGGACAAACAACCTGAGACCGCCCAGCAAATCGAAATGGCAAAACAGTCGGTATTGGCCGGCGCTTTCGTCCAGGAATATGCCAAGACACACCCGGTCAGCGAAGATGCGTTGAAGCAGGACTACGAAGCATTGAAGGCACGCGTCGGCAACAAGGAATACAAGGTCTCCCATATTCTGGTCGGCACTGAAGAAGAAGCTCAAGCCGTCGCCAAGCGCGTGAAGAAAGAGAAATTCGCCAAGGTCGCCAAGGAAAAGACCAAAGACCCTGGATCCAAGGATAACGGCGGAGATCTGGGCTGGACCGTTCCCTCCAACTTCGTACAACCGTTCGGCGAGGCCGTGCTCAAACTGGAAAAGGGCCAGGTCAGCGAGCCGGTGCAAACCCAATACGGCTGGCATGTCATCAAGCTGGAAGACACCCGCGAACTGAAGGTACCCACCTTCGAGGAAGTGAAACCCAATCTGGAAAAACGTAAGCAGCAGGAATCCATCCAGAAGGCGATCGTTGAACTGCGCGAAAAAGCCAAGATTGAGTAATTCGACAGTCACATCCCTGAAAAAAAGGACATCCCTGCGATGTCCTTTTTTTTTCGTCCGAACTTTACATCGGCGCCTGACCGCGCATCCCCCACATCCAGATTGACAGGCAACGACGATCTCCCCTAAAGTTCGGCCCACTTGCAGATTCATCGGCAGGCATACGCCCCGCAAAGTACGGCGCGTAGCCGCCGACGGAATCCCCGGAACAGGAGGCTGGCGCAAGTCGAAATTCCCATACATAAGGGAATCATCGCCAGCAGCAATACTTGTTCAAAGGGGAGTCAGATGCAGATCGATTTTCACCACACCACCACATGCGTCGTCCGCACCGGGTTCAGCCTCGACGAGGCGGACGTCATCGCTCACGCGTCCCATACGGGGACAACCGCTCCCCGCCGTTTCGACAACCGCGCCGTGAATAACCGCATCAGTTCCTCACACATTACGTATGGACCGCACGACACGCCATTTCAATGTTGGTTACAGCATCCTGCCCAAGTACTGCATCTGTGCGGCGTAACACGGGCAGGCCAAAACAAATATCGACAACCAGAGGAACAACAATGACGACAATGGATGACCTTCTTTATCCGGGCAAGGCAACCGACTTCTTCGCCAGGCGCCCCTTCCCGCAATTCGATCCGACCAGCGGCGCATATAACCAAGGCAACGCGCTATGGCTCGCCGAACTGAGCCGGCTGGTGTACAGACACGACCAGGAAGAGGTCAATCCCCCACCGCAGCCCACGCAAAGTAGTTTCCTCGAAAAGGCTGGATGCTTGCGACGTCACTTCTTCCATTCACCGAGTACTGGCACACAAGCCATACTCGCCGAGTTCGACGGCGCAGCCCCCTATGCTGCATTGGTGTTTCGCGGCACGGAACAGGTACCCGAGGACTACATGCATGATCTCAATGTTGGCAAACTGCGCCATCAGGATGGCAAGATCGATGTACACGAGGGGTTCCGGAGCGCATTGGATTCGGTGTGGAAGGACGTCGAACGAGCGCTGCGACAACTAAGATGCCCAGTCTATTTCACCGGACACAGTCTGGGCGCAGCCCTGGCCACCTTGGCTGCAGCCCGCCACACGCCGACCGCGCTCTACACGTTCGGCTCGCCGCGCGTGGGCGACGCGGATTTCGTTGCTTCACTCCAGGGGATCGCCCACACCATCCATCGTGTCGTGGACGACAAGGACGGAGTAACCAACCTGCCACCCGAAGCGCTCGGCTTTCAGCATGTCGGCACACTGCACACGCTCACCGAACCGGCATACCGCAAGTCCATCACTGCCTATCTGACTGGCTGGTGCAGTCTGCCAAAGTTCCTGGCCGACCATGCACCTGTCAATTACGTGGACAGGATATAGCCCCGGCTTCGGTGTGCACTCGGCTATGACGCTGAAATGCCCAACTCAGCATAAAGCTTGCGCACCAGCTCCCGCAGTTCGCTGATCTCCGCCTCATGCTTGGCGACGTTGGCTTTGAGTGCCGCGATCTCGCTCACAGAGATATCGCCACCCGAGGTGGACGGCACGCCAAGGGACGCGCGCTCTTCAACGACAGGTGTGCCGGAGAGCAGATGCATCCAGCGGTTCTCCCTCGCGCCGGGCTGGCGCGGCAACTCCACTACCAGAGCCCCTGCTGCACGCTCGGCCAGTTCGACCAGAAAACTCTCGACCGAAGAAATGTCAGCGAACTTGTGCAGTCGCTCGCAATTGATGCGCAACTCGCCCGCCGTCTGCGGGCCGCGCAACATCAGCATGGTCAGCAGTGCCGTGGATTGCGTGGGAATGTGCAACACCCGCTCGATGTTGTGTGCATAGCGCGATGCCCTGCCCCCACTGGTTTCGACGATCAGCGACAATCCCCGCAGACTATCCAGCGCCGCCTGAACTTCCGCCTCGGTCGCATCAATGATGGGATCGCGGCTGCTCTTCTGGTTGCAGCCTGACACCAGCGAGTTCAGCGTCAAGGGATAACTATCCGGCACGGTGCGCTGCTTTTCGGCGAGCACGCCGAGGACGCGAGTTTCAAGCAGGGAGAGGACTGGGAGCGTGGTAGGCATAATTTATCCCTTTGAAGTTTAAGCGGCACTAAGCACTTCTACAGTTTGCAGCAAACATGATGAGACAGCCGGCTGGCCCAACTATGCGTGCTGCCTCGACAAGCAACTGCTCAGACGTTCCTGCTTTTCTTGATCAGATCGTAAGCCACCTGGATCTCCTTCGCCTGTTCGGTGGCCATTGCGATCATGTCTTGCGGCACACCCTGTCCCATCAGCTTGTCCGGGTGGTATTGGCTCATCAGTTTGCGATAAGCGCGCTTGATCTCTGCGTCGGTGCTGTCCTTTGTCACGCCCAGCGCCTTGTAGGCATCTTCCAGGGCCGCGGCCGTGCTGACTTGCTGTCCACCGAAATGGGTCTGGTTCAACACCATGTTCATCATCTGCTTGAACATCTCGGGACCGTAGCCGAGACGACCAGCGATGTCGGTGAGCAATGCTTCTTCAGCCGGATGGAAATGGCCGTCCGCCAGCGCCATCACGATGAGGTACACCAGCAACACATCCTTCAGGTTCTTGGTGTGCCCGCAAACGGCTAGGAACCTTTTCAGGGTAGGCTCAATGTCAAAATCCGGGGCGGCTCCCTTCTTGAACCAGGTGATCGCCATCTGGCGATGCTCCGAGGTCATACCGAGCTTTTGCATGAACTGCTCGACATGATCGATCTCATCTTGCGACACACGACCATCGGCCTTGGCCAGCTTGCCCATCAGGATGAAGATCGTTTCCAAAAACACGGCCTGACGCAGCGCGTTCTGCAAGGGGTTCATGCCCCCTGTACCGTATACCCGAATGCGATCTATAAACGATCCGGCGAACAGACCTAGCAGCGCGCCCCAGAATCCCCAGAAGTAATATCCCGCAATGACACCGATGAGTTTAAACAAGGTAGCTCCAGAAGAATTACGCGGCTGCCAGCCGCAAGCAAGGGCGCGCATTATACCCTCGCACCGCCATTGACATCCCCCGACGAACTCCCCTAGAGTTCATCGGACAGCACATTCGCCGCGCATATCACGTTTCAAATAGGCGCCTGCAACCATCATGACCAAGGGAGTCGCACCATGAACCGCATCAACCGCAATCTAGTTTTCGCATTTACCCTGGCGCTTGCCGCCCCGACTGCACATGCATCCTCCTGCGATCCGAACCAGCCTGCGGGCGTGGACGCCCAGATCGTCAGCTACAACGAATCGAACTGCGCCAAGAACGCATTGAAGACAGCGGAAGACCATTTCCGGGATGCCGCCAAAGCGCAAGCTAGTGGCGAGTATCAGCATATGTGCAGCGCCACCTATTCCGCGCTCATGCAGCTGGAAAAATATAAGGCAGGCTCTTGGCGCGAGAATTACCGGAACATCGCCGAAAAGATCGACCACGACTACGCTGAAGTGCTGGATAACTTCATGAAGACGACCTGCACGCAAAAGACCTCCCTTTATCGTTATCTGGCCGCCAAGGGCGATGCCTGGGCCATGTATAACCTGGGGAACGTCTATGCCAAAGGGACAGGCGTGCCGTTGAATGATGGCGACGCGCTGGCTTGGTACCAGCAAGCGGCTGACAAAGGCTATACACCCGCGTACCTCGCGCTGGGACAGATGTACAGCGACGGCGCGGCTTTTCTGCCGGATCCTGTCACCGCGTTCGAGTGGTACATGAAGGCCGCGATGCAGGGTGATGCCACGGCGCAATACACAGTGGCCGGGATGTATCGAAAAGGCACAGGGACTAAGCAGGACTCCAGGAAAGCGGCCGAGTGGTACAAAAAGGCCGCCGACCAGAAACACGAAGGTGCAAAAGCCAAGCTGGAAGAGATGTACAAGACGGGTGAAGCCAAGAAGCCCGGCGGCTTCTGGTAGCCCAGAGCCAAATCGCCTAAACGCAATTCGCACAACACCTACCTAGTCAGATATACACAGCGCTGTACCATGTGCACGTGCCGACAGACTGAGCACTGTCGGCCGGTCAGCGCGTTCGTGCATCCGCGTGGCTGTTGCTCTTCAGAATCGAATCCTTGCGCAAGTCTTGGAGGACAGATTGAACGAACAGGACGGCACACTCCCTTCCGCCGCACTAGGCAACCGCCGCAAGGTCCTGCTACTCATCAGTGGCGTGCTGCTGTTGGGCCTGCTGTATGTTTTCCTCTGGTGGTTCCTCGTCGGACAGTGGCATACCAGCACTGATGATTCATATGTGGGCGGCGACATCGTCGCGGTGATGCCGCTGACCGGCGGCACAGTGATCGCCATCCATGCCGACACCACCCAGGCCGTGACCGAGGGCCAGCTGCTGGTGCAACTCGACGACAGCGATGCGCGCCTGCAACTGGATGCAGCAGAAGCCGCGCTGGCATCAGCAGTGCGCGAAGTGCGCGGCCTGTATGCGACCAGTCACGGAAATCTGCCGCTGCTCGCACAACGGCGAGCCGATCTGGCGCGGGCTCAGGCAGAATTGGCCAGCAGCGAGACGGCGCTGGCACAGGCCGAATCCGAATACGACCGCCGTGTCGAACTGTCCAAGCAGAATTTCGTCTCGCCGGAGAACGTACAAATCGCGCTCACGGCAAGGGACGCAGCAAGGGCACAGCACGATGCCGCCAGGCACGCAGTACAGGCCAGCAGCGCCGCCATCGAACAGACCATGGATCAGGCCACCGTCTCCCGTGCGCGCGTGGACAACACCTCCCTGGAGAATCATCCAGATGTACGCGTCGCTGCGGTTCGTGTACGTGAAGCCGCACTTGCGCTGGCGCGCACCAGGGTGCTGGCACCGGTCAGCGGACAGATGGCGCGGCGCTCAGTGCAGATCGGCGAACGGGTCGCACCTGGTACCGCGCTGATGGCGATCGTGCCGCTGGACAAGGTTTGGCTGGATGCCAATTTCAAGGAAACGCAATTGCGCGATGTACGTATCGGCCAAAGCGCTGAACTCACTTCCGACTTCTACGGTGACTCGTTCGTATTTCACGGCAAGGTACAAGGCCTGGGGCCAGGCACAGGCTCCGCCTTTTCCTTGCTGCCCGCGCAAAATGCCACTGGCAACTGGGTAAAGATCGTGCAGCGCGTGCCCGTGCGCATCGCGCTGAACGCCAAGGAGTTGCATGCACATCCGCTACGCATCGGGCTATCCATGGACACCACCATAGACACGCATGATCGCAGCGGCGTCGCGCTGACCACCCTGCCCGACACCAAGGCGATCGCCGCAACCGCGATCTATTCGCAGGACATCAAGGCCGCCGATGCGCGCGTCTCACAGATCATCGCGGATAACCTGGGACATAAGTAGCGTGTATCGAGAGTACGGTACATAGAAACGACTGCTTTGCGGAGCGACGGAATGAACCCTCCTCAACCCGGCATATTGAAAGGCGTCAGACTGGTGGCCGCGACCTTGGCGCTCGGCCTGGCCTCGTTCATGAATGTGCTGGATCTGACCATCGTCAATGTGGCCGTTCCCACCATGGCTGGCGATTTTGCAGTCACGCCGACAGAGGGAACCTGGATCATCACCTCCTACTCTGTGGCCGAAGCCATCATGCTGCCGCTGGCAGGCTTCCTCGCGGGACGTTTTGGCGAAGTGCGCAGCTTTGTTGCCGCCACCCTGCTGTTCACGCTGGC
Organism: uncultured beta proteobacterium; assembly: GCA_963813255.1. Lineage (GTDB taxonomy): Bacteria > Pseudomonadota > Gammaproteobacteria > Burkholderiales > Gallionellaceae > Sideroxyarcus. The sequence continues at coordinate 44,790 of CAWEYD010000008.1, forward strand.
TTCGTTGCTGTGCGCGTTGTCCGTCAGCTTTCCGATGCTGCTCACGGCCAGAGTGCTGCAAGGCGTGTTCGGGGCATCCATGATCCCGTTGTCGCAAACGCTGCTCACCACCATCTATCCTCCACACCAGCGCGGGTTTGCGCTGGGCATCTGGGCCATGACCACGGTGATCGCACCGATAGCCGGGCCGCTGGCGGGCGGTTGGCTGACCGATAACGCTTCATGGCACTGGATCTTCCTGGTCAACCTGCCGGTCGGTTTACTGGTCGGCATCTCCGTCGCCATGTTGCTGGGGGGGCGCGATGTGATCCAGCCCGGCAGACGCGAGCAGAAGATAGACTGGATAGGAGTGTCCCTGCTGATCATCGGCATCGGCTCGCTGCAGATCCTGCTCGACAAGGGCAACGAGCTGGATTGGTTCAGCTCGAATACCATCGTGATCCTGGCGGTTTCAGCCACAGTCGGGCTGCTGATGTTCGTGGTCTGGGAACTGGGCGAACCGGCACCGCTGGTCGATCTGACCCTGTTCACGCAGCGCAATTTCCTGGTCGGGGCCGTATGCCTGTTGCTGGGCTCCATGGCCTTCTTCAGCGTGGTTGTCATCATCCCTCTGTGGCTGCAGACCTTTCAGGGTTATACCGCACTGTGGGCAGGAAAATCCGTGGCGTTCGGCGGCGTACTGGCTTTCATCCTCGGCCCCATCATCGGCGCCAACATCAACCGCGTCGATGCACGCGCCATCACCACTTTCGGCTTCATCGTATTCGCGCTGGTGGGTTACTGGAGCGCTGGCTTCACACCGGACATCGACTATTGGTCAATAGCACTGAGCCGTCTGTTCATGGGCATAGGCATCAGTTGCTTCTTCCTGCCGCTGGTCACCATCAGCCTTTCCGGTTTGCCCGCAGAGAAGATTGCGGCGGCATCTGGCCTCACCAATTTCATGCGCAATCTGGGCGCCAGTTTCGGCACCGCCATCACCACCTGGCTGTGGAGCAGCGAGGCAGCCGGGTACCACGCCATCCTGATGGAGAACATCCAGATCTATAACCCGCAGGCGACGGATTATCTGAACCGCTTGCACCAACTCGGCATACCAGACGACGTCGCTTTTGCCTACCTGGAGCGCATGATCACCACTCAGGCGTACACGCTTGCCACCGACCGCATCCTGACCATCTCCGCCACACTCATGCTCACCCTGATCACGCTGATCTGGTGGGCAAGACCTCCGTTCATCGCCAGCCGCGGCGGGCACTGAGTTCCGGTCAGACTACCGTCATAGAAACAAGAAAGGCGACCGCTTGGTCGCCCTCTTCCACGAATTCTGAGCGCTGTGAACCTATTGCGTCTCTGTCACGCCAGACACGGGAAGAGCCCCCAACGCTGCGACTTCACTGGTGGACGACGTGGCCGGAGTTTCAGGGATAACCTCGGCGTCGGCGGCGGGAACCGCGTCCTCTTGCGGGGCGGGCGACTTGGCAGCCAGCTTCTTTTCAGCAGCAGCCCGATTCAGATTGACTATGGTTTTGGATAACATCATCTTGAATACGAAGATCAAAATGAGGCTGGCCGCAACAATTATCAGCAGACGTTTTATAGCGCGTTCATCCATGGCATCAGTCTAGCAGAACACGCGCACGGGGCGTGTGTTGTGACGTGTCAGAAACAAATGCAGATGGGGCGACACATGGTCGCCATACTCTTCTACGCCACGGCTTCCTGTTTACCTCTTTCGGACATGGAGTTCTGGATTCCGAATAAGGGCGTATTCGAGCGCATTGGCCAGGCTATCGACCAGGGCCTCTTGCAGCTTGGGAGTGAGATCTTCGGCATTGGGGACCGACGCGTGATATTCGGCCAGCGAAGCCTGATGTTTATCCGTATCGAATGCGGCCACGTGAACTGCTGTTGCGTCGGTCCAATACTCGATGTTCACCATGGCGCCATCGCTGAGACGAAATTCATTTCTGTTCAATTTATGCCTGGTCATTTGAATCTCCTTTCTTAGATGACTGTATCCGCAGATGCCGGAGTCAGCCTGTTATGAATAGAAGAACCGTTTGAATCTGAACACCCTCTTCTGAGGCAACACCAACGCCGTGCTTATTTGAGTCGGAACACAAGGTAGATGCTTCCGCTCTTGCGCTTGATCAACAGCAGTATCTGCTCCTTGTCCTTGTTAAGGATGGATTGAAGTTCCTCGGTGTTGGAGACAGGTTTGCGATCCGCCTCCAGGATGACATCGCCAGCCTGCAGATCGGACATGGCTGCGAGGCTTCCGTCCTCGACCCCAATGATGAGCACGCCCTCTTTCTCCTCCACGCCAAACTGCCTGGCCAGATCCGGGGTCAGTGTCTGTACCGTCAAACCGAGGCTGGTTAATTTGCTTTCCTCCTTGCGGCTTGCCTTCTCTGGCGCGACGATCTCCTCGCTCATCTTCCCGATTGTCACGGTCAGGTTCTTCTCGTTGCCGTTCCGGACCACAACGATATTCGCGTTTTGTCCCGGTGTTGTTGCCGCGACAAGGTTGCGCAATTGCGCCGTATCACTCACCGCCCTGCCGTTGAAGCGCACGATGACGTCCCCCGCCTTCATTCCGGCCTTTTCAGCCGGAGACCCCTTGCTCACCTGCGAGATGATCGCGCCGCCGGTGCCGGGAAGGTGGAACTGTTCGGCCAGTTCCTTGGTTACGTCCTGGATAGAGACACCGAGCATGCCGCGGTTGATCTGCCCGCCCTTGAGCAGGGTGGGCAACATGGTCTTGATCATATTCGAAGGGATGGCAAAACCCACTCCCGAATATTGACCCACATTCGTCGCGATGGCGCTGTTCATGCCGATGACTTCGCCGCGCATGTTGATCAACGGCCCGCCGGAGTTGCCCGGATTGATCGGGGCATCGGTCTGCAGGAAGTCTTCATAGTCGGCGATCCCCACATCCGAACGCCCCTCGGCGCTGATGATGCCGGTAGTCACCGTTTGCGTCAGTCCGAACGGCGCACCGATCGCCATCACCAGGTTCCCGTCCTCCAGAATGTCGGAATCGCCCAAATGAACTATCGGCAGGTCATCTGGAATGGAGCCCTTCATCTGAAGGATAGCTACGTCCGTCTTCCGGTCCGCACCCACGATCTTCGCCTTGAACGTGCGCTTGTCGGCCAGCTGTACCTTTATCTCATCCACGTCCTGCACAACATGGTAGTTGGTCAGGATGTGCCCCTGCTTGTCGAGCAGCATGCCTGTCCCCATGCCGCGCTGCGGTACTTTGTACTCCCGCGGATGCCCGGGACTCCTTGGCATATCGAATTGCCCGCCGAAGAACTGATTGAAGAAATCATCGCCGAACGGGAACTCATAATCCGGTGATTGAAGACGTACCGTTTTTTCGGAATAGACGCTGACCACGGCTGGTTTGACATGGGCTGCCACTGCCGCGAAGGCCCTGCCCAATTGCTCGGCCGGGGCAATGATGGATTCCGGAATATCGCCATTTGCAGGAGAACTGCTCGGCTGTGGTTTGTTGGCTGCTATGGTGATGAACAGGCCGGAGGCAACGAAAATGCCGAAGCCGATCGCGATGCCGATCATCTGCAGTTCTTTGGATATTTTCACGCTTATCTTTCCTTCGCTATACGCGCCCCAAGCTGGAACTCGAATGTAATTCACGCCAGAACCAATTGGCAAAACTATAGTTCAAATCTGCATGTCAGCGCACTACCAACAAACCCTACTCCACTTCGCGCCGGAACGCATGCCTGAGCGGATTTCAGAGCGATAAAACAACACCTCATGTAGATGAACATACACGGAAGCACGTATTGAAAATCCAGCGTTGCCGTATCACATTGGGCGCACTCAAGCCGCGTCATACGGAGCGCATCATGAACAAAATGAAAGTACTGCTTGTAGTGGGAGCAATCCTGTCTGGCGTGGTGAATGCGCAGGCGCAGCCACAGTCCAACATGCGGGTGCGCGGCACCATAACCGACGTTCACAGCCAGGAGCTACAGGTGACAACACGTGACGGCAAGGAGCTGAAGATAGCCATCACTGACTATACCAAGGTCAACGTTCTGACAAGGATAAAGCTGAAAGACATCAAGAAGGGCAGCTTCGTCGGAGTGACCGCGATCCAGCAAGGTCCGGGAACCCCCTTGCAGGCACGCGAAGTGCATCTATTCCCGGAAGCGCAACGTGGTACTGGCGAAGGCCATTACGAGTGGGACCTCGAGCCCGGTTCCAGCATGACCAACGCCAACGTCGATGCCATCGTGAGAACCAACAATGGCAGGGAACTGAAGCTCAGCTACAAGGGGGGTAAACAGAAGATCATCGTGACGAAGGATGTACCCATCGTCGCATTCAAACCTGCGGACAGATCGCTACTCAAGGCTGGGGCGCAGATCTTCTGTGTCACACAGCACACCGCCGATGGCAGCCTGATAGCGCAACGCATCGTTGTCGGCAAGAACGGCATGAAGCCGCCGATGTGATTCGAGCGAGGTCATATGATGCGACCGATCAACATCCTATTCATGGCGATGATCCTTCTGCCCGTTGCCGGCTTTGCCCAAGACTTTCAGGACTGCCGGTCCGCCTGTGCCGCTGACAGAGAGTCTCGCTACACGAACTGTCCCACACCTGACGACGCGTCAGATTCCGCAGAAGAGCACGCCCAGTGCATGCAGAACTGCGCGGCGATCTACGACAACTGCATCAGTCAATGTCCTGCTACTCCGTCACAGCCCTCATCTTCGGAAGAGCCGACTTCACTGGCTACCCGTTCGCACTCACCTGATCTTGGAACTGAACTCAGTCGGTAATGATTGGTGACAACATGCAGTAGCCCGCCGCAACGTCATTGACAGCCATCGACGAACTCCCCTAAAGTTCACCCCACTTGCAGATCCGCCACACGCACATCGCACCGCATGCACGGTGTGAGGCCCACAGCGAAATCCCCAGAACAGGATGGCTGGCGCAAGGATGGATTCCTGCGTAGACGGGAAGCAACGCCAGCAGCATCGTTTGTTCGACATAAGGGGAGTCGCTGGAATGCAAGCCTTTGAAGTCACTTATCGCCCTCGGAGAATTCGGGCCCTGCCCTTCGTTGTTGCATTCCTCGCGCCCGCCAAGCGGCTCACCAACTCTCTTATGCACTTTGCCCGCCGGATGACGACTCCGCGCACTCCAAATGACGGGAAGCCCGGAACATGGCTTATGCGGCTGCTGCTGATGGCAGCTGCTTACTTTGCCGGCGCGAAACTGGGCCTGTATTTCACCACCGCTGACAGCCACCTTGCCTTGTTCTGGTTGCCCACCGGCATCGCGACAGCGATCCTGTTGCGATGGGGCTCGCCCTGCATCATCGGCGGTATTCTGTTGGGCGCATTCGCGTATGACGTCTCTCTCGGCACGGCTTTCCCGCTCGCGCTCCTTGGCGCTGCTGGCGACACGCTCGCCCCGCTGACTGCTGTGTGGCTGCTGCGGCGCTTGCACTTCGACCCTGCCTTCACCCGGCAGCATGACCAACTGGCACTGATCGGTGCCGCGACAATAAGCACACTGCTGCCTGCCGCGGTCGACATCAGCGCGCAGTGGTTGGACGGTTTGCTGCAGCCAGCTTCCATGCCGCTCACTTGGTTGAACAGGTGGCTGGGAGAGCTGATGAGCATCCTTGTCGTCAGCCCCATGCTGTTGAGCATGAGCAAAAACAGCCTTCAAGAATTGCGGCAACGCCCAGTTGAAGTGCTGCTTTGCACTCCGCTCCTGCTCGTGTCAGCGACCTTGGCGTTCCTCGTCACATTCGAGAATCACATCCTGCCGCTGACTTTCCTCCCCCTGCCGCTGGTTCTCTGGGCAGCGCTGCGGCTTGGTGTATCTGGTGCCTTGCTTTCCGTACTGGCGCTGTCGCTGCTCACCGCTTTCGGCACCGCGACGCAGAAAGGCGTGTTCGGCACCTTACCTGGCGACGAAGGAATCTATCTGGCTTGGCTCTACATGTTTGTCGTAGCACTGATCGGCCTCATGGCAACGACCATGCTGGGAGAACGCAAGAAGATAGAAGCATCACTGCAGCGCGCGAACGAACTACTGTCCTTGGCCCAGCGCGCGTCCAAGTCCGGCGTATGGAACCGGGAACTGGCCAGCGGCAAGCTCACCTGGTCGGATGAGATGTTCGCGATATTCGGGCTGGACCCGAAAACCGAAGTCAGCTTCGAGGCCTGGCGCAATCTCGTCCATCCCGAAGACCGGCAGACAGTCGAGGACAAGATCAAAGAATCGCTGCATACCGATACGCCGCTATTCTACGAGTACCGCGTCACATTGCCCGGCGGCACGACCAAGTGGATCCTCGCTGTCGGTGACACCAGCCGCAACGAACGGAACAAACCCGTGCGCTTGAGCGGCTTGTGCATTGATGTGACCGCGCAAAAAGAAGTACAACGACGCGCCCAACATAGCGAGTTGCGCTACAAGGCGCTCCTGCAGCAGGCTGCCGATGCCCTGTTCATACACGACTTCGATGGCCGCATCCTCGAAGTCAATCAGCAAGCCAGTGACCGGCTGGGCTATAGCGTCGCGGAGCTGTGCCAGATGAACCTGGCAGACATCTCGCCCGAATTCGACCTTGCCCTCAAGCGCCAGACCTGGATGCAGCTTGAATCGGGGCGGCCCATCTCCTTCATTTCCTCTCATCGCCGCAAGGATGGCTACATCTTCCCGATAGAAGTGCGCGTGGTATCCCTTACGGTGGATGACGAGAAGTTGATCATGGGGCTGGCGAACGACATCACCGAGCGCAAGCGCATCGAGGCCGCATTGCAGGAATCCGAGGCCCGTTACCGCAACTTCGCCGAGCAGATGCCCATGGGTATCGTCATCACGCAAGACGGCCTGATCAAGTACGTGAATAACTCCTCGATTGAAATGATCGGCTACTCCGAAGCCGAACTCCTGGACAAGCCATTTCTTCCGCTTGTCTATGAAGCGGATCGCCCTTGGCTGCAGAATCTGCATCAGCGACGTATGCAAGGAGAACAAGTCCAACCTCACTATGAGGTCAAAATGGTGCGCAAAGATGGCGATGTACGGCAGTGGGAGATGTACGCCAACACCATCGAATGGAAAGGCAGATTATCGGGTCTAGGGATCGTCGCTGATATCACGGAACGCAAAACAGCAGAAGCAAACCTGCATGCCGCCATGGTCGCCAAACAGGAGGCGCAGCAGCGTGCACAGTTCAGCGACTCGCGATACGCGGCACTGATCGAGAATGCCGCTGATGCAGTATTCGTGTTCGACATCGACGCCCGCTTCATCGAAGTCAACCAGCGGGCCTGTGACAGTCTGTGTTACTCCCGGAATGAGCTGCTCAAGATGGGAGTTGCGGACGTCGTTCCGGGATTTGACTTGGCTGAACGGCAACCAACGTGGCGCGAACTTGAACTTGGCAAACCGTACAGCATGATCGCATCGCATAAGCGCAAGGACGGCGTCACCTTTCCGGTCGAGGTGCGCCTCGCAGCACTGCAATTCGACGACAAGAAGATGCTGATCGCGCTGGCAACCGACATCTCCAAGCGCGTCGAATTGGATACGAAACTGCGCAATTCCTTGAGCCAGCTGGAAGAAAAGGAACTATCCAAGACTCGCTTCCTCGCTGCCGCCGGCCATGACCTGAGGCAACCGATCGCCGCTGCGAACCTGTTCCTGGGCGCACTGAAGTTCACCATCACAACTGAGCGACAGAAGGAACTTATCGGACGACTGGAGCAGTCGATGAATGTCTTCTCCAGCCTGCTGGAACGGTTGCTGGATATATCCAAATTCGATGCAGGATTGATCAAACCCCAGTTCTCGATGTTCGACCTCGCGGAACTATTCGATTGGGCAGGAACAGAATTTCGAACAGACCGCGCTCGAGAAACAATTGAGCTTCCGCCTCTTCTATCCACTGGATGAACCACTGATCGTCCGCACCGATATCGGACTGTTGCAGTCCGTAGTGATGAACCTGGTCTCCAACTCGATCAAATTCACTTCCCGGGGCGGTATCCTCATCAGCGCCAGACGACGCAACAACACTGTCTTGCTGCAGGTATGGGACACAGGCAGTGGGATTGCCGAAACAGACATGCCTTACATCTTTGACGAGTTCTATCAGGCAGGTAATCCAGAGCGGAATCGCGAGGCTGGCCTGGGACTGGGGCTATCCATCTGCCAGCGGGCGATGTCTCTACTTGGCGGAAAGGTCAGCTGTCGCTCTCGCCGCGGACTAGGCTCAATCTTCGAATTGAGTCTGCCACTCATTACAGATCGGCGTCAGGTGGGGCATATCACGAGCAGGACCAACGCACCTGATGCGGTCTTCAACGAGACTCTGATGCGAGGCAAACGTGTTGTGGTACTCGAAGACGATGCGCTGGTCACCAGCGGCTTACTCAACCTGCTCCAGGAACTTGAAGCGGAGGTTCAGCACTTCCCCGCGGCGGAACATGCATTGCGACACACCGACATCCACAATGCGGACTTCTTCATCGTCGATTTCGCCCTAAGCGGAGAAATTTCCGGAATCGACTTCCTGAAAACCGTACAGCAAGGGAGGCTCGCCCCCATCTCGGCGGTGGTCGTCACTGGCGAGACTTCCACCAACTTCATGAGCCACACCAGAGACATCCCGTGGCCCGTGCTGCACAAACCCGCCAATCTCTCTGAACTGCTGTCCAGCCTGCAGCAGCAGACCGATCACTGACAAGCTCGGCATCAACGCGCTCACATCGGCATGCCGTCACTATGCACGTCGAGCCTCGACGCCTGCGCATGCCGGCCCCAACCCGACAACAGCATTGACACTACCTGACCAACTCACCTAAAGTTCACCCCACTTGCAGGTCCGCCACACGCACATCGCACCGCATGCACGGTGTTAGGCTCACAGCGGAATCCCCAGAACAGGATGGCTGGCGCAAGGATCAATTCCCGCGCAGACGGGAAGCATCGCCAGCAGCATTGCTTGTTCTACAGGGGAATCACTAAAGCAATTTCAACGAAATCTCTTGAATGAAGACACGATGTATCGTGACCTTCCCCTTTGCTGCGTCCTTCAATTATCCAAACGAAAGGTATGTCATGCTGAAAAAGATATTTGTCGTTGCATCAATCGCGCTATTACTCGGCAGTGTGTCGTCCATCCAGGCTGCCGAGCCCAGTGGCAGCCAGACTCAAATGACCGCCGACGAATTTGTGGCGTCCCTCAAATTCCAATCAGGGAAGATCGATCTGCCAAACGGCATCGCCTCACTGGACCTCCCCCCAAGCTTTCGTTATCTGAATCCCCAGGATGCAGGCCGCGTTCTGGTGGACGCCTGGGGTAACCCGCCCGGCACCAAGACCCTGGGCATGATCTTTCCTGCCAATGAGAGCCCGCTGAGCCAGAATGGCTGGGGAATCGTCATCACTTATGACGAAGATGGCCACGTAAGTGACGAAGACGCCGATGCGATCAAGTACGACGACTTGCTCAAGGACATGCAATCGTCCATGGCGGAAGCCAATGAGGAACGCAATAAGCAAGGGTACGCCCCCATCTCCCTGGTCGGCTGGGCCGAAGCCCCAAGTTATGACAAAGCCAACCATAAACTCTACTGGGCTAAGGAATTGGCCGTTGGAGATGCGCAACAGCACACGCTGAACTACAACATCCGCGTTCTGGGCCGGCAAGGAGTCCTGGTTCTCAACGCAGTGGCCGGCATGAACCAAATCGCAACCATCAAGGCCGAAATGCCCAATGTGCTATCCGCCACCAACTTCAAGGAAGGCAATGGCTATGCCGACTTCAACAGTAGTTCCGACAAGGTCGCCGCGTATGGCATTGCCGCACTGGTCGCCGGCGGCGCCGCGGCCAAACTGGGGCTCTTCGCAAAACTGCTTGCATTGTTGATCGCCTTCAAGAAATTGGTCATCATCGGCGTGATCGCGCTTGGCGTCGGAATCAAGAAAATGCTGGGCATGCGCAAGAAAGAAGCGTAAGCGGAATCCGCTGCCTAGAGCGACTCAAAGCAGTTGGCTTCGCAATATTTGTTTCGTTGGTGACATGTCATGACAGCGCCAAGTTAATTGCGAAGCTGACTTCTTTAATTCAGGAGAAATCAATGATTCGCCCACTTTCGTTTATCGTTCTATTCTGCATTGCTGCAACTGCTGCGGCATTGGACAAGTCCGATGCCGGCAATTACGCGGTCATACACCGCGATGGGCACGTTACCGACTTTACCTTCTTCGTCTCACTGACTAGCGACAAATGGAACGTCGAACAAAGGCAGCCAGATGGCTCTTGGTCGAGTGTCACGTGCACGCGTGACTGCATCCTTCACGAATCCAAAGCGCAAGACATCGCACGTTTCTTTCCCGCAAACGCGCTCAAGGAAATAACACCTTCATGTGTGCACAACACTGCATTTGCTTTTTGCAGTTACACTTTGCGCGCTCATCCTGAAAGCAAGGGCTACACATTCATCGCACTGGTGACGCCCCAGCCAACACCACTTAGACTGAAAAGACTAGAAGATGGCTGGAAGGATCAGCAAGGCCGTCCCGTGCCAAATTCAGACGCTCAAAAAGCAATAAACGGATTCGGTGGACTGCTGATCGTCACCTCGGATGCCAATTGGGAAGAGAAGTGGAATACACGGCCAGATGCTGTCCCGCATTTCAATCAGGCAAAAACTGTTGGCATCGGAAAGAAGATCTTTTCACTTATATTCTTCACCAACCCCCAACTGAACCCCAGCGGCAACGCAGACATCACTTGCGACATCGACATAGCCAAACCTGATGGCTCCTCATCACTCCATCAAACCGATACCGTTTGTTTCAAGGGCAACCTGAAGGGGAAACCTAACTACCTCTATCTGTCCGCACCGGTCATTGGATTCGTCGGAGAAAACGGCGATCCATTCGGCGAGTGGCGTGTGAGCGTCACGCTCAAAGACAATATCCGGCATGTCTCATTGCCCTTAAAGGCGTCGTTCGTCCTGCAATAGATCAACCGCCAGATCAAAAAGGATTTTCGAGCCTTACTGGGGCTTGGGCGCAACGCTCCAACTAGCCAAGACACTTTCCGTCGTGCGCCCAAGGCATGTACCTGACAACAGCATTGACACTACCTGACCAACTCCCCTAAAGTTCACCCCACTTGCAGGTCCGCCACACGCACATCGCACCGCACGCACGGTGTGAGGCTCACAGCGGAATCCCCAGAACAGGAGCTGGCGCAAGATGAACCCCGCGAATACCCCGACTGCCTTGGCGTTCGTTGCCAGGCGATCGAATGGTGTTTCAAGAGACGGGATACATCAGTCAGCACAGTTCTACACAGGGGAGTCACTTGATGGAAGAAATCGAGACCAACCGGCGCCCGATCGACGCGCGCTCGGCAAACTGGGCGCAAAAGTCCGCGCAATTCCTGGCAGACACCAATATCTCACCCAACCAGATCTCCGTGGCAAGCGTGGGCTTTGCCGCGATTGGAGCCGGCTTGCTGATGCTCTATCCCGATCCGGCCGGGCTCATCGGCTGCGCCGTGGCTATCCAGGCGCGACTGGTGTGCAACCTGCTCGACGGCATGGTGGCCGTCGAAGGAGGGAAGAAGTCTGCGCTGGGGCAGATCTACAACGAGTTCCCTGATCGCATCGCCGACACGCTGCTGATTGTCGCACTGGGCTACTGCATAGGCATGCCCGCCCTCGGGTGGTTCGGCGCGCTGGCGGCTGCATTGACGGCTTATGTAAGGGTGTTCGGCGGCTCGCTGGGCCTGCCGCAGGACTTCCGCGGCCCCATGGCCAAGCAACACAGGATGGCGGTCATCACCCTCGCCTGCGTGGCAGGGGCGCTGGAACTGGCATACAACGGGACTCAGTACGCCCTCATCATGGCATCGATCATCGTCGCGCTGGGATCGGCAGCCACCTGTGTCACACGCACCAACGCCATCGCCGACCAACTGCAGCGGAGCTAGACCATGTGGCTATCCAACTTGCTCATCGGCACGGTCCGCCTGCTGGTCGGTGCCACTCCGCGCTGGATCGGCGCGACACAAACCGACACCCAGCGCATCTACTTCGCAAACCACTCCAGCCATATCGATACGGTAGCGCTCTGGTCTGCCTTGCCGCCCGACCTGCGCATGAAGACAAGGCCAGTTGCAGCCGCCGATTACTGGGGGAGCAGCCGCTTCAAACGTTATGTAGCCATGCAGGGGCTGAATGCGGTACTGATCAACAGAAGCAGAACGGAACCGGGCGCCAACCCGCTGACGCCGTTGTTCGAGGCGCTCGATCGAGGCGATTCGCTCATCATCTTTCCCGAAGGCACACGCCAACTGCAAGCTTTGCCCGGAACATTCAAATCAGGTCTGTTCCATCTCGCGGAGCGTTATCCGCATGTCGAACTTGTTCCGGTATATCTCGAAAACCTCCATCGCTGCATGCCCAAGGGCACTTTCTTTCCGGTACCCATCATCTGCACCGTGCGCTTCGGCGCACCGTTGCAGCGCATCGCCAATGAAGACAAACCATCGTTTCTCAACCGCGCACGTGAAGCCGTCATAGGAGCCGCACAATGAATCCACAAGAAAAGTTCTATTGGCTGATCGGCGGCATCGTCTGCCTGTTGCTGATCGCATCGCTCATCGGCTGGGTCTTGCGTCGATACGCCAACACTGAAAGTTCAGTAGCCGTGATCGATAACCTCAACGCGCGGGTGCGCGCATGGTGGTCCATGGTGGCCATCTTTTCTGCGGCCTTCGTGATCGGGACGAACGCCACCATCGTCATGTTCGCTTTCATCTCGTTCTTTGCTCTGCGCGAATTCATCACCCTCACGCCCACCAGACCGGGTGACCACCGTGCTCTGTCCTTGGCATTCTTTGTACTTATCCCGGTCGAGTATGGGCTCATCGCCATCCACTGGTATGCCCTGTTCTCGATATTCATCCCGGTCTACGCCTTCCTGCTCCTGCCATCCTTCTCCGCGTTGGCACAAGATGCAGAGAACTTCCTGGAACGGACCGCAAAGATCCAGTGGGGCATCATGGTGACGATCTACTGCATCAGCCATGTCCCCGCGCTGTTGCTGCTTGAAATCCCGGGATATGAAGGACAGAACGCCCTGCTGCTGTTCTACCTGGTGTTGGTCGTGCAGCTTAGCGACGTGCTGCAGTACGTCTTTGGCAAGCTGTTCGGCAAGACCAAGATCGCGCCCGTCGTCAGCCCTTCCAAGACCGTCGAAGGATTCATCGGAGGAGCCGCCAGCGCCACGTTGATCGGCGCCGCCATGTGGTGGATCACGCCGTTCACGCCACTGCAGTCGGCCGGCATGGCATTCATCATCGTGCTGATGGGATTCCTTGGCGGGCTGGCACTCTCGGCGGTGAAGCGCAGCCTGGGCGCGAAGGATTGGGGGACGATGATCAAGGGGCACGGCGGCATGATGGACCGCATGGACTCGGTGAGCTTTGCCGCGCCCATCTTCTTCCACCTCACCCGCTATTTCTTCACCTGAATCTCCAAGACCTGACCACATTCGTTCACCATTCCGGGAGTAGTCATGTTGCCTGCTTTTGAAGAGATCCACGTCATTTCCGACATACATATGGGCGGTAAACCGGGGTTCCAGATCCTGCGCGAGACTGCGCGTCTGGCGAACTTCGTCCGGTGGGTGGCGGCGCAAAGGCTGAACGGTCGCGTGGCTCTGGTGCTCAACGGCGATGTGATAGACACGCTTGCCGAAGACATTTCAGGGTATGTGGCGGTGGATGAGGCAGAGGCGACGCTTTCTCGCATCATGGGGGATGCCTCGTTCTCGGCCGTGTGGGATGCGCTCGCCGACTTTGTCCGTACCGACAGGCGCACGCTGGTGATCGTGATCGGCAACCACGACATCGAGGTCTCCTTCCCCAACGTGCAGCGACTGATCGTCGAACGATTGAGCGGTGGCGACAGCGCGGCGAGGGCGCGCATCGAGTTCTCGGTGGCCGGGGCCGGATATGCCTGCACGGTCGGGGATGGAAGGGTCTTTTGCACGCACGGCAACGAGGTCGACGCCTGGAACTTCAACCGCTATGAAGACCTGTCGCGGGTGGCGAGACGGCTCAATGCCGGCCTGACGTTAAACCGCGATGAGTGGACTCCCAACGCAGGCACACGCATGGTCAAGGAGGTGATGAACGAGGTCAAGAAGAGGTACGCCTGGATAGACCTGCTGAAGCCCGAGACCTCCGCCGCCGTCGGCACGCTGTTCGCCATAGACCCGTCGCAGCTGGGCAAGCTCAACAAGTTGCTGCCCATCGTCGGCACCAAGACCATAGACGAGCATCAGGTCGACCAGCGGCTGTCGGCCGACTCGCTGCAACGCCCGACGACCACCGCGCCGCCTACGCTGGAATCCCTGCTCGGCCCCAACGTGCTGGACAGCATGAAGAGGACGGGGGCAGCCGGCGGTCGCAGTGGAGACGACATGCTGATGGCCCTGGAACGGAACAAGGCCTCCGTCCTGCCGCAGCCCATGGGCGACGCTCCCTTGGGCGTCGGCCAGCTCATCTGGGATCGGGTGACGGGATGGCTGACCGGCGTCACCCCTGACGAGGCCCTGCGGCGCGCCCTGCAGGACTGGCTGAAAGGGGACAGGACCTTCGCGCTCGACGAGAAGGACGACACCTACAAGGATGTCACCGCCAAGCTGGGCGCGGGCATCGATTTCGTCATCACCGGCCACACCCATCTGGCGCGCGCCATCAACATGGGCGGCGGGCGCTACTACTTCAACAGCGGGACCTGGATACGCCTGATGCGTTTCAGTGACGCGATGCTGGCCAGCACGCAGTCCTTCAAGCCCGTCTACGACGTGCTGCTGGATGGACGCATGTCCGCCATAGACGCGGCGACATTCGGCGGCGAGCCATTCGTGCTGGACAAGACCTCCTCCATTTCCATCAGTGTGGAGAACGGCAAGACTATCGGCCGCCTCAACCGCGTGACCGGCGACGGCACCCAGGCCCCGGTGGTCGAAGCCCAATTCGCGAGGAACTGAGATGAAACAGATCCATGACGTCGTTCTCGAGCTGGTGCGCCCTGGCCCCGCCCACAACCAGCTGCTCTCGCCCCTGACCACCTACGTCGCGCTCTGCGGCGGCGGCAGCCCGGTCAGCATTCACCTTCCCTTCGAACACCAGCAACTGCTGACGCGCATCACGCGCCTGCGCTACGAGCTCGAGTCAGGCACTGCCACGGAAGCACAAGTCGCGCAGCGCCAAGCTGAGTTGCAGGAGATGGGCACCATACTGGGCGACGTGCTGGGCGAGATACCGACGCTACTCGCCGAGCTCAGCCAGGTGCGCAGCGAAGGAGGCAAACTCGCGCATCTGCGTCTTTCCGTGTCCGCCAGCGAGCTGGGCTTGGTGCCCTTCGAGGCCGCCCTCTCGCCCACAGGTTTCCCCGGCAACGGCTCGCCGCTGTTCCTCCAGTCGCACACCCCCATCACCATCACTCGCGAGATACGCCGCGGTCGTGCGCTGCCCCTGAAGTGGGACAGGAAACCGCGAATCCTGTTCGCCTTCGCCTCGCCGCAGGGCCTGGCCCCCGTTCCGGCGGAAGCGCACCTGCGCGCGATGCGCGACGCGATCGATCCCTGGGTGAAGATCAAGGACACGCCTGAGGAGAGCCTGCCCGAAGTGAAGGCGCTGCTGACCGTGCTGGCCGACGCCAGCCTGCAGGACATCCGCGACCTGTGCTGCCGCGAGAGCTACACCCACGTCCACATCCTCGCGCACGGCGCCCCTTTCAACAGTTCGGGAGACCGGCATTTCGGCCTGGCCCTCTGCCGTCATGACGACAAGGACTGCTGGGAGGTGGTCGATGGCGAGAGCCTGGCCATCGCGCTCACCGGCAACAATTCGGCGCGCACAGGCCAGGAGGCCCCGGCGCTGGTCTCGCTCGCCACCTGCGACTCCGGCAACGTCGGCTCGGTCATCACACCCGGCGGCAGCATCGCCCACGAGTTGCATGCGGCGGGTATTCCCTGGGTCATCGCCTCGCAGTTCCCGCTCTGGATGAAGGCCTCCTCGCTTGCGGTGGCCGAGCTCTACAGCGGGCTGCTGGCGGGCAAAGACCCGCGCTCGGTGCTCTACGACCTGCGCCGCCGCCTGCGCACCGACTGCCCCAACACCCACGACTGGGCCAGCATCGTCGCCTACGCCACGGTGCCACACGATTTCGAAGAGCAGGTCGCGCGTTTCCGTGACGAACAGATGCAGGCCAGGCTTTCCGTCAAGCTCAACCGCCTGGACGACCTCTTCGGTCCCAAGAAGACCGGCAGCCCAACCGCAGCGCACCTGAAAGAGCTCGAAGCGATCAGCAAGTCCACGCGCCGCACGCTCACGATCTGGTACAACGACCTGGCGGACGACCCGGCGCAGCGCCTGAAGCCGGCCAAGGCATTGCGCCTGTGCATGAGCGGCGCGAGCGAAAAACGACTGGGCGTGGCCTATCGCAGGGCGGACAAAGAGAAGGAAGCGACGGATGCCTTCAGGCGAGGCCGCGACCACTACTGCCGCGCCATAGAAGCCGACTCGTCCTCGACCTGGCCCATCACCCAGTACCTCTACATGAACGCCCTCCTGCCCCAGGAAGGCGAGCAGGCGCGCGTTCCGTTCGGCATCCCCGCCAAGGACTGGTGGTTCATCGCCACCCGGTTGGCCCAAAGCGAAGAAGACACCGTGCGCGGCTCCTATGCGCTGACCGACATGGTCGAACTCAGCCTGCTCGGTTGCCTCTACGCCCCGCCATGCGACACGCAAAAGGTTCGCGACGAGATCGACCATTACATCGCCAAGATCATCCAGCGCGAGCATGAGAACCCCATCCCCAGAAAGGCGCTGCGGCACCAGCTCGAACGGTACCAACACTCCCGCAATAACCAGTTGTGGGACGAACTGGTCAGGTACGCGATAGGGAGACTCTCTGGAACAGCGGCAAGGTAATACGAGGTAAACGATATGGAAATGAAGAAGATCAACTCCGGCAAACTGCGCGCCATCGGCTACGACGCCAAGGCGCGCCTGCTGCAAGTCCAACTCGACGACGGCACCACGCTGCAATACAGCGCCGTGGGCGAAGAGACCTGGCGCCGACTCAGCAGCTCGGCCGCGGCCTGGAGTTACTACCGCGACAATATCGAAGAAGAATTCAACGCAAAGCGGGTCACGTCGCAGGTATCGAGCGGGAAGAATCCGCTCGACGAATTGTTCGAAAAGAAATGACCATTAGATCTTTAACAAAAGGAAACCAGAAGATGAACTCCAACAACGAGAAGACAGGCAACAAACCAAAGGATGCAGCGGACGATAAGACCGTCAAGATTCAGCGCTGCCCCAAGCACGGCACTTTCTTTCTGCCAGAGGAGGGATGCCCGGAATGCAAAAAGGAAGGGAAGGTCTCAGCCGCCTGAGTCCACATGGCTGGCGCATCCCTTACAAAGGGCTGATGCTATATAAATTACATTCAGGGAGGAAACAATGAATCGAACCTTACGTGCGCGGGGCGCGCATGGGAAGAGCATCGGCAATGATTGGCAAAGCCAAATCGAATTTCCATTCAATCGAGGTGTCAGGTAATGAATATCATTTCTTTCAGAGTCAAGAATTTCAGGTCAATTATTGATTCTGGCTGGGTTCCTTTTTCCCCAGATGGAATAACAGTACTAGTTGGTCAGAACGAAAGCGGTAAATCTTCACTTCTAGATGCTTTGCACATCACTTTTTCAGGTAACGATCCAACGGAGGACGACTTTAGAATAGGCGCTGAGCTGCCTAGCATTCATCTTAAATCTGAAATGAAATATTCGGATTTTGGAAATCGACTTAAGGAATTTCACCCCCCTTTTCAGACGGCTATAGAGAGCTTCTTGAGGGAAGTGAATAATACTTTCGAATGGGTTGTGAATTTCAAACGAAACTCAGAGGGGGATGCAGTCGCTGACTACAACATTATTTCAAAATCCCTTCCGGGCATTCTTTCATCAGCATCAGCCGCACTAAAAGAAGCGACTGAGAATCCATCAGAATCCTCCCCACCACCTACTCCGGCACAAGCAAAGGCACCTGCTACCGAATCATTAAAAGACTTAACTCCCGAGCTCTTTGCATATCAAGTTTGGTTAGTTCTGCCACTATCTGTTCTTTTCAACGAGGTAACGGGTAGATTACCCAATCAGATAGATATCGATGAAAAAGGAGTGCCAACCGGTGATGGTAAGGATGCGGCTGAAAGCTTTCTGGAAATAGCGAATGTAAATTTGGCTGATTTGGTCAAGAGCGACCAGCGAACGCGTGAGAATGTTCTTAAGAAAGCAAATGCCAAAGTAAGCTCAGATTTCAATTCATTTTGGAGCCAGACAATTGGGAAATCTGGGAAGCTGGAATTGAAGTGCACCATTCAACACTACGGCGACAATGTTCCAGCAAAAATTGGCAAGCCCTACCTAATTTTCTGGATTTGCGATGGCAACACCCAACTTTATCCAATGCAACGCAGCCAAGGTGTGCGATGGTTCGTTTCATTCTATTTACAACTAAAAGCTTCTGAGAAGAAAGGGCTGCGTCGCGTATTCTTGCTCGATGAGCCCGGAGCTAATCTGCATTCAAAAGCTCAGACAGATGTGTTGAAACTTATTAATCAACTAGGCAAAGATAAATCTACCGTTGTCTATTCAACACACAGCCCCCAAATGTTGGAGTATCCAAAATTATTCCGTGTCCATGCAGTACAGCGCAGTGGAGATGACGATGAAAGTCCAACGGTCGTTATCGATGCTCACAGACTAGGAACTGCGACTTCTGACACCCTTTCACCAATCCTCGCTGCAATGGGCGTTGACTTATCCCATCAGCAAGTGATTCGCAAAAGCAATAATGTGATCCTTGAAGAAATGAGTGGTTATTACTACCTCACGTCTTTCTGGAAATTAACTAATACACAACAAGAGGTTCATTTCATTGCGGCAACGGGCGTCAACAAAATTCAAACTCTCTCCAATATGTTCGTTGGCTGGGGGCTTGACTTCATTGTAGCCGTCGATGATGACAATCAGGGGCGTGAAGCGTTGAAATTAATTAGAAAGGATATGTTTGGTGATGACGATGAGTTGGCTTCAAAAAAGTTAATCAAGCTGCCAAATTGCCCCGGAATTGAAGACGCATTTAGTGAAAAGGACTTCCAGAGATTTGTATTGGCAGACCCAGATGCAAATATCACTGGAGCGAATTCTGAATATCTAAAGACATCTGGTCGCTCAAAGCCAGTTCTAGCCTTCCAATTCGCCCTTTCTGTTAATGAAGGAAAGGTTAAATGGGATGATTTTGATCAAATTACAAGAGATAAAATTACTACAATCATTTCTGCATTAACAATGCGTTTGAAGCCCCATTAGCGAGCCATTTGAACAGGACAAATAGAAGCGACCTTGCGGTCGCTTTTGTTTTTCCAGCGCTGCATTTAGGCTCTCGCCTGATGGTGCTTCCGCCCATGAGGGGCAGCATCGCCCCCAATCCGACTGTTTTCCTCACCATCAGGAAACAATACCTTTCTGTTTATTCCCGCAAACCATTACACTGTCGCCCGCAGGATTTCGCGGCCCTCACGCTTGATGCACACGCGCCCTGCCGGTTGTTCTCCCCAATTATTCTCAGGTTATCCGATGCGCCCAGACCATGATTTTGATTCAACCTTTTTGCTGGCGATGTCGCTTGCCGCCAAACGCCGACCAGCTGAGCTGATCGAGATCGTCTCGGCATTCGATCTGGTCAGCGGCGACATTCCTCTCCCGGCCAGATTCGCTGAGGCGTTTCATCGGCTCTCGCAATTCGGTCTAGTCATCGAGCAGGATGACGGCTACATGCTGTCGCCGTATGCGCTGAACATCGTGTCCGGGCAGAAGAAGAACGCCACCAATGAGGCACGCATACTTGCCATCAAGCAGAGCCTCGCTGAGTGCCGCGTCAAGAAAGAACACGTGCTGATCGAGTTGACGCTGGAGCAGATCGCCCCGGCCGTGCGTGCGCACCGGGCCTCCAAAAGCGAGGCGGTGAAGAACATCTCGCTCAAACCCAAACTGCCTGAGGGCACCGACAAGCGCAAGATACGGCGCAAATCCAATCGGGCTTTTGCAGCACGCCAACGCAAGGAGTGATCAAACGAACCGTCACGAACATTCAGGACGGACTGCAAATAGAAAGGCGACCTCCCGGTCGCCTTTTCTTTCATCCGATGAAACCCACTAGGTGGGCGTTCTTGCTTACTTCAGCGACGCGATGAATTTCGCCAAGCTATCGACATCGGCGTCCTTGATCGAGCTGCCGCCGCGCGGTGGCATGTTGCCCATCTTCCAACCGAAGCTACCGCCGCTCTTGATGTGAGCCGCGATGGTGCTGGCCGCGTTGGCATCAGCCTTGAACTTCGCGCCGATATCTTTCCAAGCCGGTCCGACCACCTTTGTTTCGATCTTGTGGCATACAAGGCAACCGCTCTTGCCGGCCAGCGCCAATGCCTGCTCTTTGGTGATGACGCCTGCATCGGCAGCCGCACGCACTTCTGGCTTGGCTGCCGGAGCTTGCGGCTTGGCAACTGGTTTCACTTCGCGCGCGGCTTGAACGTTCGCCTTAGGAGTCGCTTCGGCCGGCTTCGCAACGGCCACTGGTTCAGCGGCTTTGGCAACGACGGTCTCTACAGGCTCGGCCGCCTTGGGCGCAGCTTCTACTGCTGCCGCAGAAGCGGCAGCAGGTGTGGAAACATTTGGGTGGGTGCTGTTGCAGGCAGTGACACCCAAGAGGGTAACGGTAGCGGCGAATACGAATATCTTGGACATGAGAACTCCTTTAGTTGGCTATAGCACGCGTATCGTGGAACTTGCGCGGATGATCACTTCTGCAGCGTAGCTTCTTCGATGAGCACCTTGTAGGCATAGCCCGCACCGAAATCCTGATCCGTATTGACGACGCCCTTGACCGTCAGAATATCGCCCACATTCGCCTTGCTCGCGGTCGTCACGAGGATATCGCCGGTGTCGCCTGGCGCAGAACCATCGCGCAGATGGATCCAGTTCTTGCCCATGATGTCCGCGTTGTACTTGACCACCCTGCCGCGAACGACAACCGGCTTGCCTTTGAGCTTGGTGCTATTGGTGACAATCTCCGCGACCGTCATCGCGTTCGCGCCGCTAGCCTTGGGAACAGGTGCATCGTTGATGGTATCCAGCTTCTTGGCAGGGCTGGCAGAGAACGCCGCACCCAAGGTAGGCGACTTTGGCGCGCTGTTGCTTGCACCGGCCAAAGTGCCAAACAGTATCGTCTTGAATGTACGCTTCAAGGATTTGCTCTCGAAGTTTTCCATGACGCTCACGTTCTCGAGCGTGACCTGTTGGCCTTTCTTGACCTTCGCATTAACGACCGCAGCCCAAGTCTCGCCGTTTTGTGTTTGGAGACGGAGATAGGTGAAGTTCTCGACGACCTTCACCTCAAGGACTTCGCCCTTAACACTGATAGCCGGATGAGGTGCAGCGTCTTCACCCGCCCAGGAGAGTGCAGCAAAAACCATCATGCAGATCGCCAACAAAGCTTTCATAGTCTTGATACTCCTTCGGTCAATGATGTGTAACGGTGTGAAATCAAGAACGTCCTAGCCCACCCACTTCCGTGCATTCTGGAACATGCGCAGCCATGCACCGTTCTCTTGCCACTCACGCGGATACCAAGAGTTCTGCACGGCTCGGAACACGCGCTCGGGGTGCGGCATCATGATCGAAAAGCGACCGTCCGGTGTAGTGAGTCCGGTGATGCCTTGCGGCGAGCCGTTGGGGTTGAGCGGATAGGTCTCGGTGGCGCGGCCAGCGTGGTCGACATAGCGCAGCGTGACCAGCGCGGCCTTCTGCTTCTTGCTGTTGCCGAAATCGGCATAGCCTTCGCCGTGCGCCACGACGATGGGCATGCGGCTGCCTTCCATGCCTTGGAACAGGATGGAAGGCGACTGCTGCACCTCCACCATGACGAAGCGTGCTTCGAACTGCTCCGACTGGTTGCGCGCAAAGTGCGCCCAGTTCTCTGCACCGGGGATGATCTCGTGCAGATTGCTCATCATCTGGCAGCCGTTGCACACGCCCAAGGCGAAGGTGTCGTTGCGCTGGAAGAAGGCTTCGAACTCGTCGCGCGCGCGCGGGTTGAACAGGATGGACTTGGCCCAGCCCTCGCCCGCGCCCAGCACGTCGCCGTAAGAGAAGCCGCCGCAGGCCGCGAAGCCCTTGAAATCGGCCAGCTTCACGCGGCCGCTGATGATGTCGCTCATGTGCACGTCCACGGCATGGAATCCGGCGCGGTCGAATGCGGCGGCCATCTCCACCTGGCCGTTCACGCCCTGCTCGCGCAGGATGGCCATCTTGGGACGCGACATGAGTAGCGCAGGAGCGACGTTTTCGTTGAGGTCATAAGTGAGCTCGACGTGCAGACCGACATCCTTCGCATCCAGCGTGCGGTCGAATTCCTGTTGCGCACAGGCGGGGTTGTCTCGCAGCTTCTGCATCTGGTAGGTGGTCTCGGACCAGATGCGGCGCAAGGTGATGGCGTTCTCGCTATACAGCTGCGTCTTGCCGCGTGTGATGTTGACGGTGCCGCTGGTGTTGAGGCGCGCCACTTCGTGCACGTTGCCCAAGCCAGCCTCGTCACACTGCACGAAGATGTCGGCCAGATCGGCGCGGCGCACTTGCACCAATGCACCCAGTTCTTCGTTGAACAGGATGCCGAGGTCATCGCCCTGGCATTCGTCCAGACGGATATCCAGGCCGATGTGCGAAGCGAAGGTCATCTCGCACAGCGCGGCCAGCATGCCGCCGTCGGAACGGTCGTGATAGGCCAGCAGCTTGCCATCGTGATTCAGTTGCTGGATGAGTTCGAAGAAGGCCTTGAGCTTCCCCGCATCGTCCACGTCCGGAGCCACATCGCCGACTTGTTTGTAAACCTGCGCCAGCGCCGAGCCGCCCATGCGGTTCTTGCCGCAGCCCAGATCGAACAGCAGCACCACGGTGTCGGTGTCGGCCACCAGTTGCGGGGTGAGCGTCTGACGTGCATCGGGGCATGACGCGAAGGCGGTGACGATGAGCGACAGGGGGGCGGTGACGGCCTTGCTCTGCCCGTGCTCCTGCCACGTGGTCTTCATGCTCATGGAATCCTTGCCCACCGGGATGCTGATGCCGAGCTCAGGGCACAGTTCCATGCCCACTGCCTTGACGGTGTCGAACAGCGCAGCATCTTCGCCGTGATGTCCGGCTGCGGCCATCCAGTTGGCGGAGAGCTTGATGTCGCCGATCTTGTCGATGCGAGCGGCGGCAATGTTGGTGATCGCCTCGCCGATGGCCATGCGTCCCGATGCGGGTGCGTTGAGGACGGCGATGGGTGTGCGTTCGCCGAGTGCGAAGGCTTCGGCGCGGTTGGTGTTGTAGCCCATCAGGGTGACGGCTACATCCGCCACCGGCACTTGCCACGGGCCGACCATCTGGTCGCGTGCGGTCATGCCGCCCACGGTGCGGTCGCCGATGGCGATGAGGAAGGTCTTGTCGGCCACGGAAGGCAGGCGCAGCACGCGCTCCACGGCGTCCTTCAGCACGATGTTGCTGGTGTCGAACTTGGGCAGTTCCACTTTCTCGCGCAGCACCTTGCGCGTCATCTTGGGCGGTTTGCCCAGCAGCACCGACAGCGGCATGTTCACCGGGTGGTTGTTGAATTCCGAGTCATGCACGGTCAGCTGGTCGCCGACAGTGGCCTTGCCCAGCACCGCGAACGGGCAGCGCTCGCGTTCGCACATCGCCGTGAACTCGTCCAGACGCTCTGCGGGGATCGCCAGCACGTAGCGCTCCTGCGCTTCGTTGCTCCAGATCTGCATCGGCGTCATGCCGCGCTCTTCGGACGGCACGCTGCGCAGTTCGAATTTCGCGCCCTTGCCGCCGCCGTGCACCAGTTCCGGTAGCGCGTTGGAGATACCGCCCGCACCGACGTCGTGGATGGAGAGGATGGGGTTGTTGGCGCCCATCTGCCAGCAGCGGTCGATGACTTCCTGCGCACGACGCTGCATCTCAGGGTTGCCGCGCTGCACGGAATCAAAGTCCAGATTCTCGGCGTTGGCACCGGTATCCATGGAGGATGCAGCACCGCCGCCCAGGCCGATCAGCATGCCGGGACCGCCCAGCTGGATCAGCAGTGCGCCTTCCGGCAAGTCATGCTTGTGCGTGTGATCCGCTCTGATGTTGCCGACGCCGCCCGCCAGCATGATGGGCTTGTGGTAGCCGCGCACTTCGCCGTTCACCTGCTCTTCGAAGGTGCGGAAGTAGCCGGCCAGATTGGGGCGGCCGAATTCGTTGTTGAACGCAGCGCCGCCGAGCGGGCCGTCGATCATGATCTGCAGGGGAGTGGCGATGCGCCCCGGCTTGCCGATGGGGTTGGCTTCCCAGGGCTGTTCGTAACCGGGGATGTTGAGGTTGGACACAGAGAAGCCGACCAGGCCCGCCTTGGGCTTGGAGCCGGAGCCGGTGGCGCCTTCGTCGCGTATCTCGCCGCCCGAGCCGGTCGCAGCACCGGCGAACGGCGCGATGGCGGTCGGGTGGTTGTGCGTCTCCACCTTCATCAGGGTGTGCGTGAGTTCCTTGCTGAATTCATAAGCGCCGCCAGCGCGCGGATAGAAGCGCTCGATCTCGGCACCCTCGATGACGGAGGAGTTGTCGGAATAGGCGATCACCGTGCCTTCGGGGTGCAGCTTGTGCGTGTTGCGTATCATGCCGAACAGGGAGATGGCCTGCTGCTCGTCGTCGATGATCCAGTCAGCATTGAATATCTTGTGGCGGCAGTGCTCGGAGTTGGCCTGCGCGAACATCATCAGCTCGACGTCGGTGGGGTTGCGCCCGAGCTTGGTGAAGTTCTCCATCAGGTAATCGATCTCGTCGGCAGAGAGCGCCAGGCCCATCTCGCGGTTGGCGGCTTCCAGGGCGGCCTTATGACCCTTGATGATGTCCACGCTGGACAGCGGCTGTGGCGTGCCGTGCTTGAATATCTTGTTCTCGATAGCCGTAGCGTCGAACACCACGGATTCGGTCATGCGGTCGTGCAGCAGCGGCAGCACGGCCTGTTTCTCGGCATCGCTCAGCGGCTTGCCACTCTTGCTCTTCAGGTAATACACCACACCGCGCTCGATGCGCATCACTTGCGGCAATGCGCAATGGCGGGCGATGTCGGTGGCCTTGGATGACCAGGGCGAGATGGTGCCCAGGCGCGGCACGACCAGCAGGCTGTGTACCTTGCCGGAGAACTCGGGCTCCCCTGCGCTCGCATCCAGCCCGAGCAGACGGTCCAGCAGACCGTTGTCGGCTGCAGAGAGTTCGGCGGACAGTTCGGTGAAATAGCAGTGGCGGGTGTCTTCGAGGGTGACGCCGGACTGGGTGGCGTTCAGCGCGGAGCGCAGTTTTTCGAGACGGAAGGAAGAGAGAGCGGCTTTACCTATCGAAGTGCGGAACATGGCATGGATAAAAGGCGTTGAAAACAGGATGCAATTATAATGCAGCCGACATCACAAACTCAGGGAAAACAGCATGAAGGCCATACGCCCCACCCCCATCACCCAAAAGCAGGTCGCCGCCTTCCTCAAACCCCGCCCCAAGGACAGCCACAAAGGCCAGTTCGGCACGGTCACCATCATCGGCGGCGATCGGGGCATGGTGGGCGCTGCTCTGCTGGCCGGACGCGCAGCCTTGAAGATGGGCGCAGGCTGCGTGCATGTCGGCCTGCTGGCGGACAATGCCCCTGTCGTGGATATGCAGATGCCGGAGCTGATGCTGCACTCTGCTTCTACGGCGCTCTCGTCCACCAAGCCCGATGTGCTGGCAGTCGGCTGTGGCCTGGGGCAAAGCATGGCGGCGCAGAAGCTGTTGTACGACGCATTGCAGATCGACGCAGCACTGGTGCTGGATGCAGATGCCCTGAATATCATCGCCCTGCGCCCCGACCTACGCGGCATGCTGCATGGCCGCAAAGCACCCACTGTGTGCACCCCGCACCCCGGAGAGGCCGCGCGCCTGCTGGGTTGCAGCACTGAGGAGATCCAGGCGGATCGCACCGGTACTGCACTCGCCGTCCGCAAGAAGTTGAACAGCAGCGTGGTGTTGAAAGGCGCTGGCAGTATCTGCGCCACCAGCGACGGCAAGCTGCACATCAACCAGACCGGCAACCCCGGCATGAGCGCGGCCGGCATGGGCGACGTATTGAGCGGAATGCTCGCTGCCTTCATCGCGCAGGGACTCAGCGCCGACGACGCGCTGCTGCTGGCGGTGCACCTGCACGGCGCGGCAGGCGACGAGCTGGCCAAACAACAGGCCACCGTGGGCATGAGCGCGACCGAAGTGACCGAGTGGGCGCGCTGGCTGCTCAACCGCATCGCACCGCAATAAACACATGACCGCCATCCTCTACCGCTACCTGTTCGTCGTCGTAGCCTGCATCTCGCTGCTGCTCGGCCTGCAGATCCCCAATTTCATCGACCAATACCAGAAACGCGTCGATGCTCACCTGCGCGAGGTGACCATCAACCTGCAGCCGTTCCAGGACATCGCCGACAAGTATTTCGGCGGCGACCTCAGCAAGCTGATCGAACTGCACCGCAACAGCGACCAGAAGCCATTCCAGGAAGAAGGCGCGGCGATACAGAAGATGGTCGAACGCAAGCTGCGCTTCGAGGTCGACATGGCCACGTTGCAGGCCAGCCTGCCGCTGAAGGCATGGCGCGTGCTACTGCATGGCGACCGCGAGATGATCGATGAAACCCTAGGTCAATACAGCTACAACGTCCCGCTGAACCAGGATGCGCTCTTCTTCGGAGCGGGCGTCGCGCTTGTCATCCTGCTGTCGCTGGAACTGCTGCTCGCCCTGGTGCGCCTTGCCATCAAGAAACTTATCCGTCCCACCTCCTCACCTACCCAAGCACAATGAGTTTTTCTATCGATATCAGCGAAGAAGCGGGCGTCCGCTATCTTCATTTCGGTTCCAGCTGGATACAGGGCGCGATGCGCATCGCCCGCCCCTGGCATCTGGAGCTGGACTACACCAAGGAGATGATGGCGAGCCTGCTGCTGCGCGACGACTCGCGCTTCCCACGCAAGGTGTTGCTCATCGGTCTCGGTGCGGCCTCGCTCACCAAGTTCCTGTACCGCAACTGCCCGCTGGCGAAGCTGACCGTGGTGGAGATCGAGCCGCGCGTGGTGGCTGCAGCAAGGCAGTTCTTCAAGCTGCCGGACGATCCGTTGCGCCTGAACGTCGTGATCGCGGACGGTGCCCAATTCATCGCCGAGCACAACAAGTCCTACGACCTGATCCTGGTGGACGGCTTCGATGAAGACGCGCGTCCCGGTGCGCTGGACACGCTGCCGTTCTACCAGATGTGCCGTGCGCGATTGAACAACAACGGCATCATGGCGGTGAACCTGCTGGGACGTAGCCGGGGCTTTGCGGCAAGTCTGGAGCGCATCCGCTCGTCGTTCGACGATCGCGCGCTGGCCTTCCCTTCCTGCGACAGTGGCAACGTGATCGCGCTCGCCGCGACGGGCGACAGGATCGAGATCGGATTGGATGAGCTGAAGGACAAAGTGGTCGAATTGAAGGATAGGACCGGGCTCAACCTGCTCCCTACGCTAGCGCGTCTGGAAGAGGCCCAATCCTGCCCCGGCGGCATCTTCTCGCTCTAGATCAAAGATTTGTAGAACCCGAGGGTTGACAGGTGTAGCATCACGCTCCGCAAGCATGGACAAAGGGGACGCGACAATCACAACCTGCAGCCCATGCCCGAGCACTGATGCACTTCTTCTTGAAAGGGAACGATCATGGCAACCTCCAAGACACTAGCCGCAACAGCCAAAAAGCCTGCAACAACTCGCGCCAAGACAACCACCAAGACAGCAACGGAAAAGAAAACAGCAACAGGCAGCAAGGTGACCGCCAAGACGATCACCGCGAGCAAGCCCGCGGCAAAGACCGTCACCAAGGCCGCCTCCAAACCGGTGAGCAAGGCAGCCGCACCAAAAGCAGCCACTCCGTCACCTGCCCGCAGAGAGGCGCCCAAGAAATCTCCTGCAGTGACTGCGGAAGAGCGCTACCGCATGATCCAGGATGCCGCGTATTTCCTGGCAGAGAAGAATGATTTCAAGGGTGGTGCGATGGGTTACTGGATCGCGGCAGAGATCGAGATCGACGAATTCCTGTCCGGCAAATAGTCTTCACATAACTGGCGAGCCGAGTCCGACTCGTCAGTTCCCTGTTACGCCCGATTCAACTGCAAAGCGCACGTAGTGCAGATTGAGCTTTTCGTCGCGTATAGCCGCGATGAGCTTGTCTGCATCCGCCGTACCCAGCACAAACTCGACAGCTACCGACAGTTCGCCTGCCAACTCAAAGAAGGTCTCTTCGTGCATCTTGCCGTGCTTGCCAAAGCCAGCGATGGCACGGAAGGCCGAGCCCCCCGGGAGTTCCAGCTGTTGCGCCAGGCGCAGCAGCCACTCGTACAGCAACTCGCTCTGGTGATGCTGTTTCTCGGTCACATAGAATCTGATCACGACGTTTTGCATATCGCCTCCCTTATTGCTGCATCCATTTGAACGTCTGCATCCCCAGCACGGTCATCAGCAAGGAACCGCCCAGATGCGCCGCGATGATCGCGGTACCCCACGCATATTGTCCGCGCAGCAGCAGCGTGACGGTCTCTGCCGAGAATGTGGAAAAGGTGGTAAGTCCGCCCAGGAAGCCGGTGATGGCAAACAGGCGCCATTCCGGCGACAGGCTGGGGTAGTGCATGAAGAACGCGACCGCGAGCCCGACCAGGTAACCGCCGACGAGGTTGGCGGAGAGCGTGCCTAGCGGCAATTCTGGCGTGACCGGATTGAGCCACAGGCCCAAGCCCCAGCGCAGCCATGCGCCGATGGCAGCACCAAGACCGATGGCAAGGAAGGCGTAGAGCGTCATGCGCCGATTGTAGCAGGCGGGGTGATGCCGCGCAGTTTGAAGCAGCGCGTGTTCGGCGAGCCGTCCAGCTCGTATTCATTGAACTCGCGGCAAGTGGTGGGGCGCTGTTCGTAGATGGCGCAGGAGACCTGCTTGCCAAGCTCGCCGCGCAGTGCGATGCAGCGCGGCGGATAGCTGTTGGTGCCTTTCATGCACAACATCTGGGGATGCACCTGCTCGGTGAGTTCAACCGGGACAAAGCCGCCCGGTGCCTCACTGGATTCGCCCCAGTAGAAGGAGACGCGGTAATGGGCGCAGCATGCGCCGCAAGTCAGACAAGGATTGCCCTCGCTCATTTCTCTACGACTTCTCCCCACAGGTCGTGCTCGTCGGAATCGGTGATGCGCACGGTGACGAACTCGCCGACTTCCAGTTCTTCGCCATCGATGTACACCAGCCCGTCGATCTCGGGCGCATCGGCTGCGCTGCGCGCGATGGATCCTTCATCATCCACGTCGTCCACCAGCACGGTCATGGTCTGGCCGACCTTCTTCTCCAGCTTCGCGGCGCTGATCTCTTCCTGCAGGTACATCAGGCGCGCCAAGCGGTCTTCCTGCTCGTAGGGATCGACGTGGTCCGGCAACTCGTTCGCCGCTGCACCCTCCACCGGGGAGTACTTGAAGGCACCGACACGGTCCAGCTGCGCTTCTTCGACGAAGTCGAGCAACTCCTCGAATTCCTCTTCCGTCTCGCCAGGGAAGCCGACGATGAAGGTGCTGCGCAGCACGATGTCCGGGCAGATGGAGCGCCACTGTTTGA
This sequence comes from uncultured beta proteobacterium, assembly GCA_963813255.1. GTDB lineage: Bacteria > Pseudomonadota > Gammaproteobacteria > Burkholderiales > Gallionellaceae > Sideroxyarcus. The sequence continues at coordinate 74,683 of CAWEYD010000008.1, forward strand.
TGCGCTGCAGCACGTTCTCGCTGCTGGCCGGGCGCTTCATCAGCTTGAGGATGCGCTCGTTGGCATGCTGGAACGGGATGTCGAGGTAAGGCAGGATCTTGCCCTCGGCCATCAGCGGAATGAGCTCGTCCACGCTGGGATAGGGATAGACGTAATGCAAGCGCGTCCATACCCCGAGGCTGCCAAGAGCACCCGCCAGTTCGGTCAGACGCGTCTTGATCGGCTTGCCATTCCAGAAACCGGTGCGATATTTCAGGTCGACGCCATAGGCCGAGGTGTCCTGCGAGATGACCAGCAGTTCCTTCACGCCGGACTCGACCAGCTTCTCCGCCTCGTTCATGACCTCATGGATCGGACGGCTCACCAGGTCGCCGCGCAGGGCCGGGATGATGCAGAAAGAACAGCGATGATTGCAGCCTTCGGAGATCTTGAGATAGGCGAAGTGCTGCGGCGTGAGGCGCACGCCTTGCGGCGGAACGAGGTCGGTGTAGGGGTCATGCAGCTTGGGCAGATACTGGTGCACCGCGTTCATCACCGCATCGGTCTCGTGCGGGCCGGTGACGGAGAGCACCTTGGGATGCGTCTTCTGCACGATGTCGCCTTTCGCGCCCAGGCACCCGGTGACGATGACCTTGCCGTTCTCCTGTATCGCTTCGCCGATGGCGTCCAGCGATTCGGCCACTGCGCTGTCGATGAAGCCGCAGGTGTTGACCACCACCAAGTCTGCTTCCTGGTAGCTAGGCGTGATGACGTAACCCTCCGCGCGCATGCGGGTGAGGATGTGTTCGGAATCCACTGTCGCCTTGGGGCAACCCAGCGAGACGAAACCGATCTTGGGTGATGCTTTACTCATGATTCTTTCCTTTGTTCATTCATACTTCCACTTCGCTCCAGCACCAGGTCTGACAGCGAAGCGGGATCTTCTATCGGCTCAAGGTGCGTGGTCAGATGGCTGAATGGCACTGCAGCCCTGACCTCGGCCTCGATCCGTTCCACCAGATCATGGCCGCGCTGCACCGTCCACTCGCCGGGCACCAGCACGTGCATGGAGATGAAGGCCTGCCTTCCCGCCTGACGGGTGCGCAGCGCGTGAAAATCCACGCCTTGCCCCCGATAGCTGTCCAACACCGCTTCCACCGCATCGAGCTGATCCCTGGGGATCGCCTCGTCCATCAGGCCGGATGCGGAACGATGCAACAGCTGCCATCCCGTCCACACGATGTTCGCCGCCACCAGCAACGCGATCAGCGGGTCCAGCCACAGCCAGCCGCTGACCCACACCAGACCCACGCCGATGATGACGCCGACCGAAGTCCACACATCCGTCATCAGATGTTTGGCGTCGGCTTCCAGCGTGATCGAATTGTGCTCGCGTCCCGCCTTGAGCAACTCGCGTGCGGCGAACAGATTGATGAGCGACGCGACGACCGATACCACCAGGCCGACACCGACCGCCGCCAGGGCTTGCGGATGCAGCAAGCGATCGATGGCCGTGTAAGCGATGCTAACCGCGGCCAGCAGGATGAGGAAGCCCTCGAACGCACTGGAGAAATACTCCGCCTTGCCGTGGCCATAGGCATGCTTGTCGTCCGCCGGTGTCGCCGCCAGGGTCAGCATGGCCAAGGCCATCAGCGCTCCCGCCAGATTGACGAACGACTCCAGTGCATCGGACAACAGGCCGACCGAGCCGGTGAGCCACCACGCCACCCCCTTGAGCAGGATGGTGGCGATGGCAGCGGCGATGGACAGCCAGGCAAATCTGGTCAAGTGCGCGTTTGTCATTGGTTCACTCGGAATCACACTTCGGATACGACATAACCCATCAGTCCGACCGTGGCGACGCCCAGAACGATCAGCACGACCTGCTGCACCGTATCGCGCAACTGGGTGCGTTTATGCAGTCCGGGAATCAGGTCCGCCACCGCGACGTAGATCATGCTGGAGGCGGCCAGCGCCAACAAGTACGGCACCAGCCGCTGCATGTCCTGCAAGGCGACATAGCCCAGCACGCCGCCCACCAGCGTGGCGAAACTGGAGATGAGGTTGAGCTGGAAGGCGCGCACTTTGCTGTATCCGGAGTGCAGGAGCACGGCGAAATCGCCGACCTCCTGCGGAATCTCGTGCGCAATGATCGCCAGCGCGGTGACCACGCCGAGATGCACATCGACCAGAAATGCAGCCGCGATGATGACGCCATCGATGAAGTTGTGGAAAGTGTCGCCGACGATGACCATGGTACCGCTGCGTCCGTGATCATGGTCAGCGTGTTCGTGCGGCTCATGCGCCTCGCAATGGTCGTGGTGACAGTGACGCCAGATCAGCACCTTCTCCAGCGTGAAGAAGATCAGTATGCCCAGCAGCACCGTGCCACTCACGGCGGCCACGTTGGGCGTCAGCTGGATCGCCTCGGGCAGGATATCGAGGAATACTGCACCGAGCAGCGCGCCGATGGCATAGCTCACCAGCCCACCCAGGTATTGCGCGCGAGCGTTGAGCGCGAACAAAGCCGCAGCCGATACGCTCAATACGCCACCCAGCAGGCTGGCGGCAACGATCCAGGTCAGAATGGTCATGTTCGGGAAAATGTCTTAAGGACGCATATTGTAACTTATGCGTCCAGGGCAACGTCCTTCGTCTCCGGCAGGAACAGCAGCCCAACCGCGGAAGCCAGGATCAGCATGCCCACCAGATACCACAGCCCGGCCAGCGCATCGCCCGCCTGAACCGACAATAGTGTGACCATGAACGGCGACAGTCCGCCTATCCAGCCAGCACTCAGGTTGTGAGGCAGGGCCGCCGCGGTATAGCGTGTGCGCGCGCTGAACAGTTCCGCCAGCACCGCTGTCTGCGGACCGGTGATGAGGGCCACTGCGACCACCGGCACGATCAGCAACAGGAACAGCATGAGGCGGTTCACCTGCTCGCCGTCCGCCTTCTCCGTCCAGCTTTTCTTCTTCAGCTCTTCAGTCAGCTCAACAGCGTGGAAGCCTATCACCTCGGCATCTCCACCGATATTCACGGTTACATCCTGCCCCGCTCCCTGCGGTTGCAGCGTGTACGAGACGCCGTTCTTGGTGAGGAATTCCTGATTGCGCTCGCAGTCGTTGGCCGCCTTGCGGAACGGGCTGTAGTCGCAGTCGTTGCCGTACAGCATCACAGCCACCTCGCTGTTGAAACGCTCCAACTGGGGGTTGCCGTAATGCTGTAATGCCTTGAACACGGGCAGGATGGCGACGGCTCCCAGCAGCAGGCCTGCCAGCAGGATGGGTCTGCGCCCTACCCGGTCCGACAGCCAGCCGCAGAAGATGGTGAGCGGGAACAGCAGCAAGGTGCTGGTCATCACCAGCGTGCTGGCGAGCTGCGCATCCAGGCGCACCACACTCTTCAGGAACACGTTGGCGTACACCTGCGAGGAGAAGAACAGCAGCGAACCGCCCGCGGAGATGCAGAAGAACAACAGGGCCATGCGCCCCAGGGTGCGGCGGTCGCTCAGGCATTCACGCAGCGGCGCCTTGGACAGCGTGCCTTCCGACTCCATCTGGCGGAACACGGGCGATTCCTCCAGGCTCATGCGGCTCTTGATCGAGATGACCAGCAACACCGCAGAGAACAAGAACGGGATGCGCCAGCCCCAAGAGTGGAAATCGGCATCGCTGAGGAACGCCAGCAGCAGCACAATCTGAAGGGTGGAGACCAGGATGCCCAGTGGCCCCATCAGTTGCAGCACGCTGGTGTATGCACCACGCTTGCCGTGCGGCGCGTGTTCGGTGAGATACACAGCAACGCCGCCGATCTCGCCGCCCACCGCGAAGCCCTGCAATAGGCGCAACAGCAGCAGCAGCACGGGGGCTGCGATGCCGATCTGCGCGTAGGTCGGCAACAATCCGACCAGGAACGTCGTGGCGCCCATCAGTGAGATGGTGGCGATGAAGATGGGACGGCGGCCATGTCTATCCGCCAGTGTGCCGAACAACGCCGAGCCCAATGGGCGCACCACCATGCCGAGGCCGAAGGTCGCCAGACTCAGCAGCAACGCCGCCACCGGGTTGTCCGGCGGGAAGAACAGCAGGCTGAAATAGGTCGCCAGCGAGGCAAAGGTGAGGAAGTCGTACCATTCGAGAAAGGTGCCGAAGCAGGCGGCGATGACGACTTTGCGTTGAACGGGGGACAGGTTTTGCGATGCAGGATCCATAGAGACACTTTGAATGATGTTGCGGTCAGCCCAGCCAGATGAACGTGCCCATGCGCCCGGTCACGCCGTCGCGACGATAGGAGAAGAACGCGATCTCCTGGTGGAAGGTACAGAAATCTCCACCATAGACGCGAGTGATGCCGAGTCCGTTGAGACGCTGGCGTGCCAGCAGGTAGATGTCCGCGTGGTATTTTCCCGGATGGCTATGCGGAACGAATGCCTGGGAGGCTTGCGCATGGTGGGCGACGAAAGCAGCGCGCACATCTTCCCCCACCTCGAATGCGTGCTGCCCGATGGCCGGCCCCAGCCATGCCATCAGCTTGTGCGGGGCGACGTCCATCGCTTTGACGGTTTCCTCGATCACGCCTGCCGCCAGCCCTCTCCAGCCCGCGTGCACCGCAGCGACGACCGTGCCTGCTTCGTCGCATAGCAACAGTGGCAGGCAATCTGCCGTCATCACCACGCACACCGAACCTCGCTGGCGGGCGATGCAAGCGTCCGCCTGTATCTGGCAGCCCGCTGCATCCGCATTGGCGACGACGGTGCCATGAACCTGCTCCAGCCATACCGGTTCGCTGGGCATCAGCGGCGCGAGCGACTGGCGGTTGCGATTCACGCGCACTGGATCATCGCCGACATGCAAGCCGAGATTGAGGCTGTCATAGGGAGCGACGCTGACGCCCCCCTGGCGCGTGGTCTGAAGCGCCTGCACGTTCGCAGGGGCCGGCCAGTCCGGGTAGATGAGATTATTAAGCAGGCTCATTGCTCGCCTCGTCGATCTTGTCCAGCAGTTCTTCCATGTCTTCCGGCAGCGGCGCATGCCATTCCATCCATTCGCCCGTCACCGGATGTTCAAGCGCCAGTTGTGTCGCGTGCAGCGCCTGACGCGGGAAGCCGTTCAGCAATTCGCGCAACTGCGGTGCGCACTTCTGCGTACCTTTCTGATAAACCGCATCGCCAACCAACGGATGGCCGATGTAGGTCATATGCACGCGTATCTGGTGCGTGCGCCCGGTCTCCAGACGGCAGCGCACAAGGGTGCAACTGGGGAAATTGGCTTCCACGCTGTAATGCGTGACGGCTTCCTTGCCGCCCTCGACCACTGCCATCTTGACGCGCTGCGAAGGATGGCGGCCGATAGGCAGGTTCACGACATCGCCGTAATCCAGTTCGCCCCACACCAGCGCCAGGTACTCGCGCTTCACACTGCGTGCCTGCATCTGGCGCACCAGTGCGGTCTGCGCAACGAGTGTCTTGGCTACCACCATCAGACCGCTGGTGTCCTTGTCCAATCGATGCACGATGCCTGCACGCGGCACGCTGGCCAGCTCAGGCGCATGGTGCAGCAGCGCGTTGAGCAGCGTGCCCTGCCAATTGCCGCTGCCTGGATGCACAACCAGCCCGACGGGCTTGTTGATGACCAGGATGGCATCGTCCTCATAGACGATGTCGAGCGGAATGTCCTCTGACTGATAAGGTTGTTCGGAAGGATGGATCTGCGGCGACACGCTGATATTCTCGCCGCCCCACACCTTTTGCTTGACGCTGCCTGCCTGGCCGTTGACCGTGACCAGCCCCTGCGTTATCCAGTCCTGCAGGCGGCTGCGTGAATACTCGGGAAACATCTTGACCAAGGCCTGGTCGAGGCGCAGTCCGCCGTGTTCCATGGGCACCTGCATCTCAAGCAGGTCGGCAGACTCATCGTCTTTGCTATAATCGGGTAAATCTTCATCGGGTTCTATCATGCGCCATAGTTTAGCCGTTTTCCTCCTGTTCACGTTAGCCGCTTGCAGCTCCGCACCACAAAAAGACGATAAGAATGTCAGCGCCGACGAGCTTCACAAGCAAGCGCAGGAGGCGATGGAAGACCACAGCTACGAGCGCGCCATCAAGCGCCTGGAAGCCCTGCAATCGCGTTACCCCTACGGCCGCTACGCGCAACAGGCACAGATGGAAGTCGCCTACGCCTATTACAAACAGGGCGAACCCGCCCCCGCCCTGGCCGCGCTGGACCGTTTCGTCAAGCAGTTCCCGAACAGTGAGCATCTGGATTACGTGCTGTACCTGAAGGGGCTGATCAACTTCAACGAGAACATCAACAGTCTGTTCGGCACACTGTTCAAGCAGGACCCGTCGGAACGCGATCCCGCCGCGCTGCGCGAATCGTTCGAGGCCTTCAAGGAGCTGGCCACTCGCTACCCAGCCAGCAAATACACGGAGGATGCACGGCTGCGCATGCAATACCTGCTGATCACCCTCGCCAAGTCCGACATCCACGTGGCGAGCTATTACCTGCGGCGCGGTGCCTATGTGGCTTCAGTCAACCGCGCACAGAGCGTGCTCACCAATTACCCGAACACTCCGCAGACACGAGATGCCCTGCAGATCATGGTGCAGGCCTACACAGAACTCGGCCTGAACGACCTGAGCCGCGACACGCAACGCATACTCGACCAAAACGTGGCCAAGGACGGCATCAAGCCCTCGCAGTCCTACTTCGCTGAACACGAGGCCCCGTGGTGGCAGTTCTGGAATTGATGGCATGAAGTTCTGTCCGGATTGCGGAGCCCCCCTGGAACTGCGCATGCCGCAGGACGACCATCGCGTACGCCACATCTGCACCGCCTGCTCCACGATCCACTACCAGAACCCAAAGATCATCGTCGGTGCCATCCCGGAATGGGAAGACGGGCGCATTCTGCTCTGCCGCCGCGCCATCGAGCCGCGTCACGGCTTGTGGACGCTGCCTGCCGGATTCATGGAGAACGACGAGACCACCTGGCAAGGGGCGGCGCGCGAGACGCTGGAGGAAGCCAACGCCCGCGTAAAGATCCACGACCTGTACGCGCTATATAACCTGCCCTACATCAACCAGGTGCAGCTGCTGTTCCGCGCCACCCTGCTCGATCTGGACTTTTCACCTGGCGTCGAAAGCCTGGAAGTGGAACTGTTCGCCGAAGAAGATATACCGTGGGATACGCTGGCGTTCCGCCCGGTGAAATACGCGCTGCAACACTTCTTCGCCGACCGCAAGACTGGCGAGTTCAAGCTGCACACCGGCGACCTGGAGCCACCTGTACGCGCCCAGCCATAATTCTCCGACTTACTGCGCCTCCTGGTTGCGCATGAAATCGGCCACCTTGTAGAACGCGTCCGTCAGTTCCTTGCGCAGCGCCTCATCCTCTACCACGTCCTGCAGCGCCCGCGTCATGCACCTCATCCATTGATCGCGCTCTGCATCACCGATGGCGAACGGCATGTGGCGCTGGCGCAACCTGGGATGACCGAACTTCTCCACGAACAGCTGCGGCCCGCCCATCCAGCCGGAGAGGAACATGAACAGTTTGTCTTCCGAGTTCTTCAGGCTGATGTGATGCATCTTGCGTATGCGCTGCACCTCGGGCAACTCGTCCATCAGCTGATAGAAGCGCTGCACCAGTTGGCGCACCTTCGGCTCGCCGCCGATGCGCTGGTAATGGGTCAGGGTCGGTGTTTGTTGCATGTCTTTTCTCTCTTATTCCGTAAAGAAGCGGCCGCGCATCTCTTCCAGCCCCACGCTGTGCAGCACTTCGTTCAGCCGCTCCGCCGCACGCTTGCGCGGCAGGTCCTTGTAGCTGGCGATGATGAGCTCGTTCTTCATCGAATGCTCCCAGCCCACCAGCTCCGTCACCGTCACCTGGTAGCCGTGCGCCTCCAGTTGCAGGCAGCGCAGCACATTGGTGAGATGGCTGCCGAACTCTCGCGTATGGATGGGATGCCGCCACAGTTCGACCAATGCATCCTTGGCCAACTGCTTGCCCTTGTTCTTGCGCAACACAGACGCCACCTCTGCCTGACAGCAAGGCACCAGCACGATGTGCTTCGCCTGTTTCTTCAGTGCGAAATGGATTGCGTCATCTGTGGCCGTGTTGCACGCATGCAGTGCCGTCACCACATCCACTTTGGCGGGCAACTTGTCGGAGACAATGGACTCCGCCACCGACAGGTTCAGGAACGACATGCCGCCGAAGCCCAGCTGCTGCGCCAGCTCACCCGAATGCGTGACCAGCTCCTCACGCGTCTCAATACCGTAGATGTGCGAAGCATCCTTCAGCGCCTTGAAGAACAGGTCATACAGGATGAAGCCCAGATACGACTTGCCAGCGCCGTGGTCCACCAACGTAAGCGAGTGGTGTTCATTGCGCACTTCCTCCAGCAGGGGCTCGATGAACTGGTACAGGTGATACACCTGCTTCAGCTTGCGGCGCGAATCCTGGTTCATCTTGCCGTCGCGCGTCAGGATGTGCAGCGCCTTCAGCAACTCGATGGACTGGCCTGCACGGATCTCTGGGTATTCTGGGGGTGGAATTTTTTTCATGCTGTACCTTAACCTTTATTTCGAATTCTTGGCAATGGATCAAGCGCGACCAGGATATATGCGGGTAGCGGTGGCAACTGCCCGCATATCTGCGCCGCTAGCACCTCTCCCGCCAGGCCGGCTGAAAGCAATCCGCGCGTGCCGTGGGCGAGGCTGCAATACAACCCTTGTTGCACTTTACCCACCAGCGGCATCGCGCCGGGTGAGGAGCAGCGCACCGAAGCCCTGCCGCCCAGATCATCTGCTTCCACTTCGCCCAAAGCCTGGCGCAGATGGGGGGCATATTCCGCGAGCTTGGACAGATTCTCCGCATGGTCCGCAGCGCGCACTTCAGTCGATTCATCCTCGAAGGCGTGCGTCGCACCCATGACATGCACGCCGTCCACGGCTGGAGCGCAATAGCCATCGCCGCACACCACGGACTGCGATGCCCGGCTGACTGCAGTTTTCGGCACGACGGTGATCTGCCCGCGCACCGGGGTGAGGGGGAAGTGTGCAAACGGTGCCAGCTTCTTCGCCGCATGTGCGCAGCACACCAGAACGACGTCTGCCTCCGCATTCCAGCCATTGCCTTGCGCGTCGTGTCCGGTCACGCGCCAACCTGTTTCTGTCTTTTCCAATGTCTCGACGTCATGCTCCAGGCGTTGCGTGATGTGCACATCGTTCGCCAAAGCAGCACACACCTTGGGCGGAACCACCCAGCCGCCCGCGGGGAACCACAACCCACCGTAGCTCATCTCGACGCCTGCCAGGCGAGACGCCTGCGGCGCATCCACGAACTGCAGCAGATGCGCCGGCCATTCCAGCTCTGCCAGTCGGGCGATGCGTTTTGCCTCGACCTCATTACACGTCAGCTGCAGCAGGCCGCATTCAGCACGATTTACCCCATCCACCGGCACTGTCTCATCGAGCAAGCTCAACGCGTGACCGTAAGAAGCCAGCACGAAGCGATGCAATGGATTGGGGCTGGTGCCAAAACGCGCGTGCAGAATACCGCGCGGATTGCCGGAAGCGGCAGTGGCGAGTTGCGGCGCACGTTCGATCAGGGTGACGGCGATGCCGCGTCGCGCCAAGGCATGGGCGGCGGCACAACCCGCAATGCCGCCACCGATGACTATGGCGGTGCTCGGTGCTCTATCCTCTCTCCGCAAGGGTGGGTGAGTCTCGCTGGATTGCAGCGTGCCCTGCACCATCTCCCGCTTGCGCCCAAAACCCGGCGTCCTCTTCACGGCAAACCCTGCCTGCTGCAAACCGCGCCGCACCCAGCCCGCGCTGGTGTACGTGGCCAGGGTCGCCCCATTGCGCGAAGCGCGGGCGATGTTCGCCAGCACCGGCTCGCTCCACATCTCGGGATTCTTCGCCGGCGAGAAGCCATCGAGGAACCACGCATCCACACTGCCTGGCGGCAATTGCGAAAGCGCCTCCTCGACATCGCACATCGCCAGCGTAAGGCGGATACGCCCCCCAGCAAAGCTCCATCGGTTCCAGCCCGGGACGCGACGATGCCAGCGCGCGAGCAACGCATCAGCTTGCTCACGCAGTTCCGGCCACAACGCCAGTGCGGCGCGCAACTCGTCATCGTTTATCGGGAATTTTTCGATACTGAAGAAATCCAGACTAGCGCCCGACGGTGCAACTTGTTCGAACAGCCGCCATGCGCACAGAAAATTCAGCCCGGTGCCGAAACCTGTCTCGCCGATGCAGAGGCTCTCGCCCGCCGACACTGCCGCAAAACGTTCTGCCAAGCGGTTGCCCTGCAGAAAGACATGGCGCGTCTCTTCCAGACCGGAATCGGTGGAGAAATACACGTCGCCGTAGCGATCAGAGTACGGTTGTCCGTCTTTCCAGGCCAGCATCGAAGATCTACTTCAAAAAAAGATTCCGGCGGGTCATGCCCGCCGGATGGAATCACGCAAACTGCTTCAGCTTACTTCTTTGCATCTGCTTCGCACTTCTTGATGGATGCAGCCTTGGCAGCACCAGCAAGTGGCTTACCATCCTTGCTCACAGCCTTGGACTCGCAGGAAGGTGCAGCGGGAGCGGCTTCCTTCTCGCATTTCTTGATGGATGCGGCCTTGGCGGCGCCAGCCAATGGCTTGCCGTCCTTGCTGACAGCTTTCGCTTCGCAGCTGGAATCGGCGGCAAACGCCAAGTTGGCGACGAACAAAGTGGCGATTGCAGCAACGATCAGATTACGCATTTTTCTAGTTCTCCAGAGTTGATTGAACGGTGACATAGCGAGCCTCTCGCTATGCTGTCGATTATAGCGTTTCCGCCATCCACGGCAGTGCAAAGATACTCGCTTCAGGTTGAAAACATATGTTCGGCCTCGGGCCTTCCATAATCGGCGCCATCCAATTTGGCTGCTTCTGCCGAAAATTCCATCGGCGGGTAACCATGTCGAAAACTCTGGTTATAATCCCGACGCAAGTCAGCTTTTTTCAACCCAAGGAAAGGTAATTTCGTGAACGCTCCAACCAGGATACTCTCCGCCATCGCCCTGTTCTCAGTCGCCCTTGGCGCGCATGCGCTGTCCGATCAGCCGACGTCCGCACAACCAGTAGCACTATCTGGCATTACTCCGACCCAGCCCGGTCTTCACCTCGTATTGAATGCTGGCATGACCTACGGCGGCGACACGATACACGTAGCCCCATATACCAATGGCTCAACCCAAAATATCAAGGCGGGGTCTCTGGTTCAGTTCGGGATTGGCGGCCTATATCAGTTCGAGAACGATCCTGTGGCCATGATGTTGAGCGCCAACTGCCACGTGGATGCTGCAGGTGGTAGCAATGGCTCGGACACCTTTAGCCGCTTTCCTATTGAAGCGCTGGTCTACTACACCGGAAAAGAACGCTTTCGTATCGGTGGTGGGGTTCGCATCGTCAATTCGCCCGAGTGGGTTTATACGGTAAACGGAGTGACTGAAAAGGCAACTTTCGATAACACGACTGGTTTGGTTGCAGAGATCGGCTATCACTTGACTCGTAAAGCTTGGCTCAATTTCCGCTTCGTATCAGAAAAATATAAGGCCAATACTTACACGGCCCCGAATGGCGTAACCACGTCCCAAGCGGGCAGAGCGCCATTCAGCGGATCACATATGGGCGTAAACTTCACCTTCGAGTTCTGAGCATAATCACTCCATCGGGGCTATCACGGCACCGATAGAGTGATAAGGCACTACTTGCCCTTCCGCTCAGCCTTTGGCTTTGCCTTGGTTTTTGCCTCAGCCTTAGGCTTTTCCTCGGCCTTGGGTTTCTTTGCATCGGCCATGCATTTCTTCACCGATTTGCTTCTAGCCGCACCGCTCAGCTTCTTTTCGTCCGCAGTCGATTCGCAGTAGACATCAACCGGAACAGGTACCTGCGAGCCTTCATAGCATTTCCGGATATAGCTGCTCTTCGCCGCCCCGGTCAATTTCTTCGACGCCGCCAGTCCTTCGCAAGAAGTCGCCGCAGACTTTTCAGTCATTTCGCACTTCTTCACAAAATTGTCTTTGGCGATACCATCCATCTTGTGAGCCGCAGCTTGAGCATCGCATGACATGCCCGCAGCCATGACATGGCTGGTAAAGATAATGGAGCTCACTGCAAAAAAGAATCGGCTATGCATAATTCCTTCCTTTCGAGATTGAATGTTGTTCGTCTTTGACGCTATCTCATTCGGTTACATTCCCAACGTCCGGGCCGCAGCATATTGTGCATGCTCGGTACCGTCAAACGATAAAGCACAGGCTAACCGCGCGCCGTCACCACATACGCCCACCAGCGCTCGCCCCAACGATGCAGGCACAGACCGAACACGATGCTCGCCGTACCCAGCCACACCTGCGGCAGCACCGCCTCGTCGTTAAGGCCATGTCCTAGCAGCAAAGCCATGACCGGGGTGATCAGCGTGATGAGCGCGATGCGCCCAGCCTCCATGTGCTGGATGAGGTAGTAGTACAGCGCGAAACCCAGCACCGAGCCGAACACGCCGAGGTACACCGTGGCTGCCATAGCCCGTTCCGGAATGGCGGTCGGCACCTGTCCGTCGAGCAACCACCAGGCGGCAAAGAACAGCGGCAGCGCCACCGTCAAGGTGCCCAGAGTCATCGCCAGCGGCGGACTGTCATCGTCGATACGCTTGAGCCACACCAAACCCAACGATTGGACCGTCACCGCGACGAACAGCACCACTAGGCCGATGCCCGCCCCCGCGCCCAGATCGAGGTTGCCGCGAAACACCAGCCACAGCCCCAGCACCCCCATCATCATCCCGGACAGCTTGCTCGGCGTGAGCCCCTCTTCCTTCAGCCACAGCATCGCCCCCAAACTAGTGATCAACGGCGACATGCCGAACAGTACCGCGATCATGCCGGAACTGACGAATTGCGACGACCAGTACGTGAGCACCATGGCACCGAACATGCTCAAGCCACCCGCTGCATAGGCCAGCAACGCCTTGCGGTGCAGCGGCACACGGACGCGGAACGCCGCCAGCAACAGAATGCACAGCAGCACGCCGATGGCCATACGCGAGAACACCGCGAAGCTGAAGCTGACACCCAGCGAACTCCACTTGATTGCGAGCGGCGTAGTTGACCAGATCAGGATGACCGATACGAATGCTGCTGGAAGCGACATGATCTTCTCCTCGGCTCAACGTACAGCCAGCAGTCCCACGAGCCTTGAAGTGGAACGGCCAAAACAAAAAGGCCACGGGATGTAACCGTGGCCTTTGAAAGTTGCTGCTGCAATGAAACTAAACGCTAACTCTCCAGACCACACGGCGCACGATGCCACGCCTTGCGCAGATTGGCGCAGGGGAAGGCTCGGACGCGACGCATGGAATGCAAAGTGATCATGGCTTGGATTATCACGGCGCGAATGCCGCAGTGTCAATCGGCATTTTCTGAGGCAGAAGACATCGCGGCCGTTTATCCATCCCGCCCTCTTCTGCTAAAGTTCGGGGATGAGCAAACAGACACTGGAACGCATCCTCCAATCGCAAGGCTTCGGCACCCGCAAGTGGTGTGCCGAACTGATCGCCGATGGCGAAGTCGTCATCAACGGCGCAATCGTCACCGACCATCGCACTGTCGTCGAGACTGACGGCCTCGAGTTCAGCGTGTATGGCGAACCGTGGCAGTACCGCGAACATGTGTATATCGCGCTGAACAAACCCGCCGACTATGAATGCTCGCGCAAGCCCAGCCACCATCCCGGCGTACTCTCGCTGTTGCCGGAACAGCTCGCGCGGCGCGATGTGCAACCCGTCGGCCGCCTCGACCACGACACCACCGGCCTGCTGCTGATGTCCGATGATGGATCGTTCATCCATACACAGTCCTCACCCAAGCGCCACATCCCCAAGGTATATGTCGCCACCACGCATGAGCCGGTGACGCCACAACTGGTCGCGCAGCTGTTGGGCGGCGTGAAGCTGCACGACGAACCGGCGACGCTGGCTGCTGTCATCTGCGAGCAACTGGACACGCACTCGCTCAAGATCGTGCTGGAACAGGGGAAATACCACCAGGTGAAACGCATGCTGGCCGCCGCAGGCAACCACTGCACGGCATTGCGCCGAACCGAGATCGGCAGGCTCAACCTCGACGCGCTGGGATTGAGGGAAGGTGAATGGTGCTATCTGGACGAAGCGCAGCGCGCGCTGCTGGCCGGCGACTAGCCATTCGATTGGCAAAGGATGCTCTGCTCGCATCCCTTTGCCGCTAATCGGCCTGCCCTGTATCGACATAGCGGCAATAGGTCTCGCGAATGAACAGCGTGGCGACCAATCCGAGCAGCGAGAATCCCAGCAGGATACCTATTCCTGCCTGATAGTCAGCCAGACCTGCCACATGGCCGCTGTCCGCATGGGCGCGGTCAATGGCCCAACCCACCAGCGGCTGCATGATTGTCGTGCCGAGGAAACCTCCGATGTTCACCACGCTGGTCGCCATGCCAGACAGTGCGTGCGGGTTCACTTCCTTGGCGCAGGCCCAACTCAGCGTAAAACTCGGCGCACACAGCCCCATCACCAGGAACAGCGCGTAACCAACGTAACCATCCAGCGGCATACCGGACAGCATGGGCAGCCAGCACAGGCAATAGCCCAGCGCGCCCACGAGCATCACCGGTTTGCGCCGACCAAGTCGATCCGACAGCATGCCGATGAAGAACGCGCCGATGGCGAAGCCCGCCAGCAACAAAGTCGTATGGCTGATTGCGGCCGTCCGGTCCATGCCATACACATCTCGCAGGAATGGCACCGCCCACAATCCGCCAAAGGCGAACAGCGAACCTGCCAGCCCCATGTTCACCCACAGTCCGGGCCAGGTCGCGCGATTCTTCAGCACTACCAACAATCCGTCGTACCAATGCCCCTCATGTGGAGGATGTGCGGCTTTGCCATCCAGTTCACGCAGACTGGGCAGGTTGGCCTCACCCGGATGATTGCGCACCAGATACCATGCCAGTACTGCCAGCACCAGCGAGAACACCCCAACCCCAACGAACGCACTGCGCCACGACATATACGCCAGCACCCATGCCAAAGGGGCCGCGGCCAGCAATGACCCGACATTACCTAGCAGGATGGTCGCCCCCGTCATGGTGGCGAAATGCCGGTCGTGGAACCACGCCGCATTGAGCTTGAGCAGCGCGATGAATGTGACCGACACCCCCAGCCCCACCAGCAGGCGGCCGGTCGAGGCCAGCGTGAGCGTATCCGCCATGCCGAACAATAGAGAACCGATGCCGCCAATCACCCCGCCTATGGCCACCACCCGGCGCGGCCCCAGCGTATCGACCAGGATGCCGGTGGGTATCTGCATCACCATGTACACGTAGAAATACGTCGCCGCTAGTCCGCCCAGCTCTGCCGCGCTGGCATGGAAGGTCTGTTGCAGATCGCCCGAGATCGCGGCCGGTGCGAAGCGGTGAAAGAACGACAGCACATACGCCAGACCAACTATGACGAAGGCAGTCCAGCGCAAACGGAGAAGTTGTTGTGATTGATGGATGTTCAGCATGAGAATCGACGAACCCGCATGTACCTACCAGGGCAGCAAGAACGAGTTCATTTGCATTGAAGTAAGGACGAGGTACAGGGCGACATGATGAGGCATGCCACAACGATATTCAACGGTTTGACCGAATACATGACAGCCGCAGGCGGGAAACCGCCTCGATTCAAGCAGCAGAACAAAGCAGCTTGTGCGCAATACTCTCAGACGCAACCGGTTGGCTTGGGCATGCCGCCATATTTTGTGATAGGTTTCATGGGGCCGGTCATCCACAGATCAAATACGTCTTTCTGATCCTCGCCGACATATTTGGCAAACTTGCGTATGGGAGGCACTGCAGCAAACTCCTCGAAGTATTCGCGCGCCTTCATGATCTGCTCCCACTTCTTGTCGTTCAACTCATAGCCATCGGCCTCGGCCATCGCACAACCGATCTCTGGCGTCCATTCGTTCATATCGATGAGATAGCCATCACCGTCGCGTTTCGGAATCTGCATGATCAGCACCTTTCAGTTCGTGGGAAGGCCAAGTCATTCAATCCCCCCTATGAAATTGGTCAACCACTCCCAAGGAGGGGGACACTCTAACGCCTCTGGAAACACGCCATCAGCAACGCGGTGTTCAGAATATTCCGTTCAAAGAAAAAGCCCGTCGGCGACATTCGCGCCGACGGGCATTCAGCAACTCACACGCTATTTAGTTTGCCTTGATCAGACGCGCATGTTGCCAAGCCTCGGAAGGAACGTCATTCGCCATGACCACTACCAACGAATGCTCATTGGCTGATGTCTTCACATTCATGGCATCCAGTGTCGCGCTCACAGTGTCAGGAGCCAGGTCATACATTGCACCTGTCACCGGGTCCACGATCAACATTCCGATGAGACCACCGAACAACAGATTACCCACATACCAGCCATTCATACTCCCGGTCACAATCAAATCCTTTGGTGCGTACCCTTCCTTTTCGATATGGACGGTGTACACCTCGGACTTGAAATAACCGGCACCACGTTTTAGGGTCACCGTGGCAGGCGTCGTTCCCTGATGGATCTTTTCGCCAGCGCGGTTGACGATTGAAATTGAGGCTGCCTCGGGCACACTCCGGAATGTCACAGGCTGCGTACTGCCTTCAAAAATGGTGGCACAACCGCTCAACATCATCACACCCAATGCAACACAGATGGCTTTCTTCTTCATTACAAAACTCCCCGTATCTTGTTATCAATCACTCGCCTTGTATTGCGTAGAACAGAGGTCGGCGCAAACCCTCATTACGTCTCTAACCGACCCTCCTCCTTCATCGCCGATTTATTTCCTGCTTATCGGCTTTCTTCAATTCCGTCTTGACCATGCACCCGATTCTCCCGATCGCTGCTTCCTGGTCGCGAGTATATTCCGGACCTGCGCGATGAGTCTCGTTTGTCGTTATTTGGCAACTGCGACCGCAATCAACTTCTGCAACTCACCCTGCTCATACATTGCCATCATGATGTCGGAACCGCCGATCAGCTCCCCCTTGATGTAGAGCTGGGGAAAGGTCGGGAAGTCAGCGTAGAACTTCAGGTAGTCATATGCCCCTTTGTCCTCTAGCACGTTCACGGCGATAAACTCCACATTACACGCCTTGAGCACCTGCGCCGCCCGCCCGGAGAAACCGCATTGCGGAAACTGCGGCGTACCCTTCATATACAGCACAACGGGGTTTTCGGTGACAGTCTTCCTTATCTTTTCCAGTGCGATCTGCTTTGCGTCCATGTTCATTCCCACCTTATTTCTGGTTTGCCCACTGCTCGGGGGTGAAGGTCTTCATGGACAAGGCATGGATGATCTCCATCTTGTCGCCCAATACCTGAAAGACCAGCCGTTGCTGCTGCAACATCCCCTTGCCCTCGAATGCCTTGCTCACGATCACCGCGTCGAAATGGCGGCCATCGCCCTCGACCTCGATGTATTCGCACTCCAGCCCCTGCTGGATGTACGTCTTGACGTTTTCCGGTGTCACTTTCATCCAATTCCCCGAGTTATCAGACGCGAATCACAATATCGCGTCAGTCCTGCGCAGACGATCAGCGATCACGCGCATGACATGCAGCGCCACATTGGGAGTTTGCTGGATGAGGAAATTGAAGCGCCTGCGATTGATGGCCAGCAACGTGCAGTCGCTCTTCGCCACGACCGTCGCCGAACGAGGGAGCTCATCGATCATGGCCATCTCACCCAGGATCGTGCCCCGCTCTGCCATCTCTACCATCTTGTCGTGAACGATGATCTCAGCAGTGCCCGACATGAGGACATACATCACTTCGCCCGGCTCACCCTCCTTGAATAGAGTCTGACCCGCCGGGAGCGTTTGTAGATCAGTCTCGTGACGAAACAACTCAGCCAAATTCATATTGCATTCCTCATGATTTCCGATAGCTTGACTCTGACTCGTGCCAGATTAGCGGTGACTCCTAGACAGCCGGCCCGCGATTATCCCGTACATGTTTCCATTATCGTGCAGTTTTTTCATTTTGGAAAAAAACATGGCGATGCAATTCCCTATGCCTGGTATAGACTCCGCGCCGTCTTTCTTGAATCTCAACCTGCCAGCCGGAGTACGTGATGTCCAACACCCAGTTAAACCAGTCCGCCCTTGACCAATTGTTCTTCGCGGCACACACCCTCAACGCGTGGCAGGACAAGCCCGTGGCGGACGAACTGCTGCAGCGCCTCTACGACACCCTGCGCATGGCACCCACATCGATGAACTGCAGTCCTGCCCGCATCGTGTTCGTCAAGTCCCAAACCGCAAAGGAGAAACTCAACCAGGCACTGATGGAAGGCAACCGCGCCAAGGCCATGGCTGCACCAGTCACCGCCATCGTCGGCTACGATACCCGCTTCTTCGAACAGCTACCCAAGCTTTTCCCAGCCAATCCCAATGCCCGCGGCTTCTTCGAAGACAACGCCGCACTCTCCGACCTCACCACTTTCCGCAACGGCACACTGCAGGGTGCATACCTCATCCTTGCCGCACGCGCACTTGGCCTCGATTGCGGCCCGATGTCCGGCTTCGACAATGCGACGGTGGATAGCCTGTTCTTCGCTGGCACGAACGTGAAATCCAATTTCATCTGCAACCTGGGTTATGGCGACATCAAAGGCATCTATCCGCGAAACCCGCGACTATCGTTTGATGAAGCGTGCCGCATCGCTTGATGTAACTGCGCAGGCCTCTGGTGTTAAACATGGAAGACGCCAGACCGACGCAATGAAAGCCGCTGCTTCGCCCAAGTAGCCTGCCTGCCCAAATTGTGTACAATCGTGCCGGAGATTCTCAAGGCATTAATGGCCGCCTGAAACAAGCTTCAATCGCAGCTCGGTAAAATCAACGACAGGGAGCAAATGATGGACAAGTTCACACAGGCAATACGTATTTTATTGATGGCGACCATGATTGCCGGGCTAGCCGGTTGCGGCGAAGAAGAACAGGCTCCGCCGCCCCCACCGCCACCGCCCGCCCCTCCCACCGTCGGTGGTTCAGTCTCCGGGCTTGCCGGCGGCGAAGTGGTACTTCAGCTGAATGGCGCGGACGACCTGACCGTAAAGGCCAACGGCAGATTCAAGTTTCCCAAGCAGTTAGACAAAGGCAGTGCTTATTCCGTCACCGTTCTCACTAATCCTTCATTGCCGGTCAAGCAGACCTGCGCGGTCAGCCAGGGTGATGGCAGCATGGCCGGGAAGGCAGTCACCAACGTGGCGGTAGCCTGTACCACCAACAGCTATGCCATCGGCGGCACGGTCAAAGGACTTTCCGGCAAAGGACTGGTACTCGAGCTCAAAGGCGTGAAAGAAGTCACGATCTCCAAGAACGGCAATTTCGTGTTCCCCGATACCCGCCTGCCTGATGGCAGCGATTACAGGGTCGCCATCAAGACGACACCGGCGGGGCAGCATTGCGAGATCGACTCCATCAGCGCCGCCCCCGACAGCGACACCATCAACATCGTCGCCGTCACCTGCAAAAAGAAACACCGCTGATCATCTCCATCCGGTTAGCCTCTGGTCATTCCCCAAACGGGGGCTGGTCAGAGGCTTGTTACCACGCCCTCTCCCTCACAGAGTTATCCCGCCGATAGACGGTACAGCTTCAACCTATGTATTTACAGACACCCTCAGTACGCTATCATCCGAAAACATCATCCATTTAGGAGTCCTGCATGTTCTTTGGCGTAACCCATCTCGATGTACCCGTCACCGACTTTACCCGTGCCGAAGACTTCTGGGGCAAGCTGATCGGGCTGAAAGAGGTCAAGCGCGGCGAAGGCTTCATCGACCTCGATTCAGGCTCAGTCATCCTGCGCTTGGTGCAAGTACAACAGGTGTCCCGCCCGGTAACGGTGCGCGTAAGCGTGCCGGACGTGCAGCATGCGTTCAACCTGCTGCTCCAGTCTGGCGGACGCGCGCTCTACGAAGCGCAACGTACCCCCGCACTGGAACTGGAGGCGCATGTCGCCGACCCCGATGGCAATGCAGTCATCGTCTGGCGCGATCTGACCGAGGATGAATACGGCTTCGTGCCGGAAGTACCCAAACAGGGCGAATGGCATCCGGACGCGGAGAAACTCTTCAACGACCTGCTCGCCTTCGTTCCGGCCCTCTTCCGAGGCATGGCACGACGCAAGGTTACCAAGATCATTGAGGAGCTCGCAGGCTATGATCACTCCGCCGTCACGCGCCAACACGTGATACGCGGCTACATCATGTCCAGCGCCAAGATCAAACGCGACCGCCTGATCGAGCCGCTGTGCAAATGCGGCATCAACCCGGACGACTACCAGGAAGAGTTCGATTCCTGAGCCTCTGCGGGCATGCGTCCCAGTCAGGATGCATACTCGAGATCGATCACTCCGCTAGAGCCACCACCGTGACGGCGCTGGTTTTGTCGATATCCAGCTGCACTTCGCAGTACTCCGTGTTCTCGCTGGTTGGTGTCGGATCGCCATCGCAGCTACATCCACCGATCACGCTCTGGTAAAAGATCCCCGCCTTCACGCGGACCACCTCTTCCACCTCGGCCACACTGTTGATTACGACGGTGATGGGGGCGGCAGTCACATAGCTACCCATGGCTAATCCCTGCTGCAAAGGCAACTGTTCGACACTCAACTGCGCAACTTCCTGTTTGAGCACATCCGAGAATTCAGGTGTTCCCCACGCACGCAACGATTTCTCCAAGCGAATCACGTCAAGACCTCCTGTTTGTTCACAGAGATGGATAGGACTGACTTCCTCAGTCCCTCCGCCAGATGAGCATATCGTCTTTCCACCCTTCCTTCACGGGCGGAAGGGAATGCTGGGCACTACACCGTCTCCAGCACTTCGAAGCAGTAGTGGCTGCCCTCTTATTGATGCACCTCACCAAGTAGCAGATATGCCAATTCATCTCGCAGATGGTCGAGGTAAGCTATCCTGAACTCGCCGCGCCCGAACTCCGAGTCCCAGTAGATACGGCTTAGCGGTTCGTGCAGCGGAATCATGCTTTCCCCAGAGTACAGCGGTCATCCTGCAAGCTGGCGCAACACCGCCTTCAGCAACTGCCAGCAACGCGCTACGGATTCGATCTCCACGCGCTCTCCCGGTGCATGCGCACCGCGGATGTCGGGGCCGAATGAGATCATGTCCAGCTGCGGGTGGCTCGCCGCGAGCAGACCGCATTCCAGGCCGGCATGGATCACCTGCAGCGATGCGGGCTGTCCAAATTGCGCGGCGTACACGTGCTGGCACAGCGCGAGCAAGCTGGAGGAAGGGTTCGGCATCCAGCCCGGATACGCGCCATCCTTCCAGGCACGCAGGGCATAGCTTGCCGCATGCGAGATCAGCTTGTCGGCCAGCGCATCTGCCCTGCCGTCGTGCAGCGAGCGCACCTTGAAAGTGGCATGGAACACCCCATGCGCAAGACTCACCACACCGAGGTTATCCGAAGTATCGACCACGCCGGGGAATGCGTCGCTCATGCTCGCAACGCCATTCGCGGCAACATCGAGGAATGCGAGCAAGCGATCGCGCTCGGTGTGGTGGATGGCTTTTCCCACCGGCATCTCGTCCAGCTCGTACTTGAAGGATACGTTGGCGTCCGCCTCCGAGAAACGTTGCCGCCATGTCGCAAGCCTGTGCTCTACCCACTCATTGATACCGGGCACAGCGGCCGCAGGCAGGGCGCACACGGCAAACGCCTCGCGCGGGATCGCATTGCGCGCGGTGCCGCCCTGCATCTCGATCAGGCGTATATCGGTGTGCGCGGCCAGATCGTGCAACGCCTCCGCCAGCAGCTTGATGGCATTGCCGCGTCCGAGGTGGATGTCGATACCGGAATGCCCGCCGCGCAAGCCGGACACATCGAAGCGCAGGACCACATAGTCAGGCGGCACGTCTTGCCGTTCACACTCGTGACGCAACTCCACATCCACGCCGCCCGCGCAGCCCAGGTAAAAATGCCCCCACTCCTCGGTATCCAGATTGATCAGAGTCTTGCCCTGCAAGGTTCCGGCAGCCAGCCCGCGCGCCCCGTCCATGCCGGACTCCTCATTGACGGTAAGCAACACCTCCAGCGGCGGATGCACAAAACCAGGCTCTTCCAACGCAGCGAGCGTGAGCGCCACCCCGATGCCGTTGTCTGCGCCCAGCGTGGTGCCCTCCGCCATCACCCAGCCGTCGCGCACCACTGTCTTTATCGGATCGCGCTCGAAGTCGTGCTGAGTTCCGGCATTGGCCTGGCACACCATGTCGAGATGGCCCTGCAGCACCACGCCGGGCATCGCCTCGCAGCCGGGACTGCCTGGCTTCCTCAGGATCAGATTGCCAGCCTCATCCACGACGGCAGCGATGTGCTTTGCCTGCGCCCATTCGATCAGATGTTTGCGCAACGCGGCCTCATGCAGCGAGGGACGCGGTATCGCGCACAGCGTGGCGAAGTGAGACCAGACAGACTGAGGTTGGAGATTTTCCATAGGTGAAATTGAATGTTGCTACTCAAGATTAATGTGATGCCGAGCTGGTCAGTTCTCCGCCAGATTTGGGCGTTGAAGGTCAGGAAGATACCACCGAGGAAGGACTGATCAGCCCCGCGATGTTTTGTGAATTCGTCATCCCAACCTCCCCCGTCAAGGCTATTGCGGTGCGCGCCCCTTTGCTCCGCTCTTCTCTTCGACCTTATCAAGCTCGGCCCGCAAGGCTGATTTATCCCAGGTTAGTATCGTACAAGCATTGCATGGATGCCGGGCAACATACTCCTCGATCGCTTGAATGCGGCTCAGTGTGTCCGGGTGAGATGAGAACCAGCCTGCCACTTCCGACGGCTTCTCCGCACGCCCCTTGCCGGCATCTTCCTTGTTGCCGGGCCCCGCATCCATCTTCCTGAAGAAACTCACCATGCCGCTGGCATCGATGTTCTTGCTCTGCAGCAGTTGCACGCCTTTGATGTCGGCTTCTGACTCCACTTCACGATTGAAGTACTGCGTTGAGGCCTGGTGTGCCAACATCATGACCACGGCATTGGCATCCCCCAGCACAACCAGCAGGACGGTTGCCACAGCTGCGCTGTTCATCATGTTCTTAAGGGCGTGCCGTTGTTCGACATGCTGAACTTCATGCGCCAACACCGCGGCCAGCTCGTTGGGGTTATCGGCCAGTTTGAGCAATCCGCTATTCACCACAATGATTCCGCCCGGAACGGCAAATGCGTTCACTGCCGGGTCTTTGGATACGTACCATCGATATTGATAGCTCGAACCTGCGGTGAGCTGCTGCCCTATTTCCTGAACGGTCTTTACTGCTGCGCCCTCGCTCAAGAAATTGGCTTCAGGATTGAGCGACTTCAACACCGAGTCGCCTAGTTTTCTTTCCGTTTCCATCGAAACGCGGTTGGCCGCCCACGTTGACACACGGTCATGCTGCCAAACCAGCAGCATCACGGCCAATGCAACAAAGCCCAGTGTATAGACTATCCCCTTCCACACCCAGCTCTGCGATCGCGTAGCTCGCTTCCACTGCGTCAGCCCCGGAACGATGTTATGCGGCAAGGCAGCGATGAGTCTCTTCTGCTCGTCCACACCTGCAGGTGTGAGTGCCCAAGCGGCACGTTCATCCTGCCGCCAGGTCAATTGAAGCTGGTCGTGATCAAACCCTGCCACTTCTGCCTGCAATACGGCCAGCTCGATGGTGTGCAGATTCTCCGCCTGATGTGAGCGGACATGCATCACGCCCTCTTCGACAACGCAATGCACCGGCAAGCCTGCAACCGGCAGTTCGGGGCCGAACAATAGAACTTGTATCTCACTCATGTCATTTACACCATCGGTGCGCAGAAATGCTGCCCATCATCAGAAAAGAATCACCATTTACTGGATGTCGAGATAGAGCGAGACAATGACAAGAATCACGATACCGACCAGATACAGCTTGCCCATCATGGAGCCATTACCTCGGCCCGCAAGAGCGGCAGACATCAATACCTTGCTCAGGCGATTCATGGGCAACGACTGCATCCATACAGTCCCGGGACCGGAAACCGTGGCGTAGAACAAGCCCTCTCCGCCAAACAGACTTGTCTTGAGGCTGCCGGTATATTTGACGTCGTAGCGCACATTGGAGGACATACCTACCAGACAGCCCGTGTCGATCTTCAGCGTTTCACCAGGAGCCAGTGTCACTTGTTTCAACGTGCCCGAGGCATGAATGAACACCGTTCCATTCCCGCTGATCTTTTGCATAACGAAACCCTCGCCACCGAAAAGCCCCACACGCACGCGCTTCTGAAACGCAAGCTGGATCTTCTGACCTCGTTGGCCGGCCAGATAGGCGCCTTTCTGGCAAATGATCGTGCCTCCCTGCTCATCAAGATTGACGGGCACGATCTCACCCGGCCCTGGGGCCGCGATTGCGATGTTCTGTGGCTGAGTGGAATTGTTTTTGTAGAGACTACTGAACATCGACTCGCCGGTGAAGGAACGTTTTACTGCATTGATGAAACGTCCGATAAAACCAAATCGGGAATGGCTCCCATCGCCCAGGATCGCATCCACAGCGATGTGCTGATCTACAAACATCATGGCACCCTGCTCGGCGATGGCCTCCTGCCCGCCAGCAAGCGTAAATTGAACGTACTGCAAATCGTTACCATGAACCTTGTAGTCAAACTGAGTCATATTTTTCCCCTGTTATTGTGGATGATTCAACTTGCGAAATAATTTGTGGATCTCTTCGATACGTCAGAAGTCGTCATAACCATGATGGCTTACAAGCGCACGGATAGTACCTCTCCCAGCCCCGCCTGACCACCTCGGTCCGATATCGATTCAATCGCAATACTATCGTGCCCGAGTCCCATCGGCTTCGCCCGCGGGAGCCATGCCGCCATCGCCCTCTGTTATCATCGCGCCATGCTCAATATCCAGAATCTGACTTACCTGCAAGGCGGCACCCCGCTACTCCAGAACGTGAATCTACAGGCCTTCGCTGACCAGCGCATTGGCCTGGTCGGCAAGAACGGCTGCGGCAAATCCACACTGTTCCGCCTGATACGCGGCGAGATCAAGCCCGACGGCGGCGAGGTCTCCATGCAGTCCGGCAAGACCATCGCCTTCGTCGAACAGGAGATCGCCAACTCCGACCAACCCGCGCTGGAGTTCGTACTCGACGGCGACGTGGAACTGCGCGTGCTGGAAAAGACGCTCGCACAAGAGAACCACGACACCGCATGGTTCGACGCGCAGCACCGCTACGAGGCCATCGACGGTTATGGCGCCAAGGCACGCGCCGCGCAACTGCTCAACGGCCTCGGTTTCGCCAACGACACGCTGGAACGCAAAGTCGAAAGCTTCTCCGGCGGCTGGCGCATGCGATTGAATCTGGCGCGCGCGCTGATGCACCGCGCCGACCTGCTGCTGCTGGACGAACCCACCAACCACCTCGATCTCGAAGCCATCCTCTGGCTCGAGCAATATCTGGCGCGCTACCCCGGAAGCATCCTGCTGGTGTCGCACGACCGCGAGTTCCTCAACGCCTGCGTCAACCGCATCGCCCACGTGCACGACCAGACCATCGATTGCTACACCGGCGACTACGACGACTTCGAGCGCGCCCGTGCCGAGCGCATCGCGCAACAGAACCAGGCCTTCGAGCGCCAGCAGGAAAAGATCGCGCACATGGAAGATTTTGTGCGCCGCTTCCGCGCCCAGGCCACCAAGGCCAAGCAGGCGCAGAGCCGCATCAAGGCCTTGGAGCGCATCCAGCGCATCGCCCCCGTGCACGTCACCAACGGCCATTTCGAACTGGAGATCGAAGCGCCGGAACGCTCCCCGGACCTCTTGCTGCGGGCGGAGAAGATGGGCTTCGCCTATGGCGACAAGACGCTGTTCAACAACATCGAACTGGTGTTGCGCGCCGGCGCGCGCATCGCCTTGCTCGGCCCCAACGGCGCGGGCAAATCCACGCTGATCAAGCTGCTGGTGGGCGAGTTGCAGCCCACGCAAGGCAAGCTTGAGTTCACGCCCGACATCCGCATCGGCTACTTCGCCCAGCACCAGCTGGAGAACCTCGACAGCGCCGCCACGCCCTTGCAACACATGGAACGCATCGCCCCCAAGGAGACCACGCTGGCGCTGCGCAGCTTCCTCGGCCGCTTCGGTCTGGCGGGCGACAGCGAAGACCGTCCTGTGGCCAGCTTCTCCGGCGGCGAGAAGAGCCGCCTCGCATTGGCGCTGCTCGCCTGGCAGAAGCCGCACCTGCTGCTGCTCGACGAACCCACCAACCACCTCGACCTCGACATGCGCGACGCGCTCACCATCGCGCTGGAGGAATACGCCGGTGCCGTGGTGCTGGTATCGCACGACCGCAGCCTGATCCGCGCCGTGGCCGACGAGCTATGGCTGGTGGCCGATGGCGAAGCCAAGCTGTTCGATGGCGACCTGGAAGACTACAAGAGCTGGATCGAGGCCCGCCGTCCGCGCGAGGCCGCTACACAGCCCAAGACCGAAAAACCGAAGACGCAGAACACGCCCAGGCCCAACCGCAAAGCGTTGCAGTCGAAACAGAACAAGCTCGAGACCGAGTTGAACAAGGCACAGACCGAACTCGCCACCATCAACCAGCAACTCGCCGATCCCGATACCTACGCGAGCCCGGACCGCGCGAAAGTCAGCCAGCTGAATGCCGAGCATGCGCGGCTGCTGGCGAAAGTGACGGAATTGGAGGAAAACTGGCTGGAACTGGAGATGGCGAAGGAAGAAGCGAGCTGAGGGAGACCTGCCGCGTCCGAGATCTTTGAAATTGTTGCGACGGCGGCCCGAAAACTTCACTGGTCGTCCAGAAACCCTACTCCGAGCTCTCCCCATTAAGCTAAAATGGAACGCGTGCAGTGTGATGTCGACATTACACAAAATCCAAGTGAAACATAGCTAACTACATAGGCAAATCGGAGCACTCTATGAAGAAGAATCTTGCGGTAGGTTTGACGTTGTTCATCTCCATGTTGTTTTCATCAGGCAACCTTTATGCGTTTGATGAAGCAGCGAAGAAACTCTTTGATAACGGGCAATATGACGAGTGCATACGCAGAGTCAAATCACTTCCCGATTTTCGGAAGCAACGCAGCAATGTCATGCTGGTGGCGTACAGCAATTACCAGCTCTATAACTTCACAAAACAGGACAAGTTCGACGACGAGTACCAGGAGCTCTATGACGTCCTGCTTGAGAAGGCGGACGTTGACGATCTGAAAAGCATCCAGTTCCTTGTCAATTCGAGCGACAAGCCTGCGGTTGTCGAGTCTTCGCGAAAGATCCTCAAAGGGATCTTCGAAAAGATGCACAACATCGATGACGTCGTAAAGATCCTTCCATTTGCGCACTCGACTGACAAAGACACCAGGGAGTACGCATTCGACGCCATGAAGCGCATCATGGAACCGATCAGGGAAATCGTAAAGAACGGCGGCACCATGCGCCCTATCGACTTGGTCTACTTTCAGAATAAGGACGTGATCAAGGCCGCTGTGGAAAATATTGATATATCGGCAGCAAAAAAGACCCTCATTCTGATCGAGGAGCCTGCCCTCGAGTTCGTCAGTAATTCCGCCGAGCTGAAATCCATATCCGAGGATATAACTGAGGCAGTCGGCGATCGAAAGAAGGACTATCCAAATAGCTCCTGGTACAGTGCCACTGGCAAGCAGCTGAAGGCCTCCCGCTGACTCCGCAGGAAGCAACCTCCGGTTGCATTTGAAGTCGAGGTAGGGGCAACCACATCCTCGCGGCCCCCTACTCGAACGTGATGGCGAACTTCCACTGCGTCAGTGGAGACGTACGATAGACGGCCCTCTTCCTTACCCCATCAAACTCGTAGCTGGTGATCCCGCCCGGCTTCGCCAGCATCTCGTTCACGGCCTTGGCGAGCGATGCGCTTCCCATCTCGCGCGGGTCCACGAGGTGACGTTCAGTCTTCTTGTGCACTCCGGTCCGCCCATCCGGTGCGAGAGCGAAATAGGCCGCATCTGCGGAAAGCGCCAGCGCTGCAGCCACCTGATTGGAAAGTCCGTCCAGGAATAGCGACGCGCCGATCGCGCCGACCACCTTGCCGCCGTCGCTGATAGGGACCGCGATAACCGCAGAGCGCTGTCCGGTACTTTTGCTGATGACCAGCTCGCCGACGACCTTCTGGCCTGACATCAGCGTGGGGAAATAACTCCTGTCGGTGAGCTTCAGATCCATCAGCCCCTGGTCGACGGTGTAATAGGTACCATCAGGTTTCAAGAACCAGATGATCAGGCCGCCATCCGATTTCTCATATCCGCCCAACAGCGGCTGCATCTTCTTCCACCTGGCCGACCTGGCCTCGGTCGTGGAGGCCAGGATCTCAAGACTTTGCTGGATAGAGCGCATGCGCAGGTCCGTGTAGGAGACGAACGCAGACAGCAGACTCTGCGCATGCTCCTCGGCAAGTGGTGTTGCTGGCGCTTTGGCAAGGCCCAATTCCGGAACAACGATCAAGAGCAAAGCGATCAGTTTCAATAGCCACGGTTTGGACATTTGTCGCTCCTTTCCAAATGAACGCATTAAACACCATACTGCTCGCAGGCTCGCCGATCCGCCATCCGGTCAAACCTGTAGTCTCGAATGTGGGTTGGAAAAACCTGGTCACTCTTTCTGCCTATAGGCTTATGACTACCTTTCCTTTGGCGTATCCTGTTTCAACATACCGGATCGCTTCAGGTACTTCACTCAGCGGGTAACGTTTGTCGATGACAGGTTTTATTTTTCCGGATTCAAGAAGTTCCTTCAGAAAGAGCAAGTCCTTCTGGTTCGGTGTCGACGACAGCGCGCCCATCTTCTTGCTCCCGACCATGGATAGCCATGACCCCAGGAGCAGGGCCTGAAAGAGCTGGGCCGTATTGCCTCCGACCATGACATATATCCCGCGGGGACTTAAGGCTCGCCTGTAATCGAAGATCGAATGAAACCCGTTCACCGCAACGATCAGGTCGTATTGCCGCCCACTCTTGGTGAAATCCTCCTGCGTGTAATCGATGACATGGTAGGCACCCAGAGCACGCGCCATCTCCACATTCCCCGTGCTGCAAACGGCAGTGACTTCCGCCCCAAAATACCTGGCGAGCTGCACGGCGAACGTCCCAAACCCGCCGGACGCACCGTTGATCAAGACCTTTTGTCCCGGCTGTATCTGCCCCTTGTCACGAAGTCCGTGCAAGGCGGTCATTGCGGCCAACGGCACGGCCGCCGCTTCCTCGAACGATAGATTGGCCGGCTTAGCCACCAACTCGTTTTCACGGGCACACTTGTATTCGGCGAATCCGCCAAAATCACTTGCGAATGTATTTCCGAACACCTCATCACCAAGCTGGAACTGGCGGACATTCTTGCCCACTGCCTCGACCCGCCCCGCAATGTCGGTACCGAGTATGTGGAATCTTTTTGGCTTTAGCAGCCCGTTGTAGAAGCGGGCCAGGAACGGATCCGCCCTCATCATCCGCCAGTCGGCCGCATTCACGGATGCCGCATGGATCTTCACCAGCACCTCACCATCCGCAGGGGCCGGCTTTTCCACCTCCTTAAGGTGAAGAACATCCGGTGGCCCGTATTCGGTGTAAACAATGGCTTTCATGGCAGTTGCTCCTTTCCCATGAAGATCACAACAGGTCCCAATCTTTGTTCAGTCTCTACCCTGCGATGAGCCTCAGCAGCCTGCTCCATCGGATAGGTTCTATCGACGAGCGGCCTTATCTTGCCTTCTTCGATCATCCGCTTTAGTGCGAACAGCTCTTCCTCCTTCTCTTCGGCAAAAGCAAAGATCGCTGCCTTACCGGTAAAGCGGGATGTCAGGACAGACCGCAACATGTCGGACAGACGGGGATTTCCCATCAGGTAACGCCCGCCGGGATTGAGTGCCTTAACGCATCCGGCAAAGGAAGTCCGGGCGACCATATTGAAGATCACGTCATAGGTCCGGCCACTTCTTGCGAAGTCCTCCTTGGTGCAGTCAACGAAATGATCTGCGCCTATCCGGCGCAGCATCTCCTCCTTGATGGAGCAGTCGACCGCGGTCACCTCAGCACCCATCGCTTTGGCGATCTGCACCGCATAGGCGCCGATGCTTCCGCCTGCGCCGTTGATCAAGACCTTTTCCCCGCTTCGGATGTTCGCCTTCCTCATGAAGTGCAGCGCATTCAGCCCGCCCATAGGTACCGCTGCCGCCTCTTCAAAACTCATATTGGATGGCTTCGGCACGATCGTGTAGCTGGCCGGCAGGCACAAGTATTCACCGTATGCGCCCAACCGAAGGCCGGCAGCCCCGAAGACCTGGTCTCCCGCCTTGAACTTCGTGACGTCTTCGCCGACGGATTCGACCTCACCGGCAAAGTATCCTCCCAGTATCTGTTTCCTCGGCCTGGTGACACCCATCGCAATTCGCATGGGCAACCAGAACCACTTCACTGCGAAACGGGAACGTCGCATCTCAACGTCAGACTTGGTCGCCTCGGCCGCATGCACTCGTATCAAGACTTCATCGTCCCCGGGCTCGGGTTTGTCTACCTCCTTGAGCTGCAGAACATCCGGAGGTCCGTATCTTGTGTATGCAATCGCCTTCATGGGTCGCCTTTGATTCTCCAGTTGCTCGTTGATACCCGGTCGTTGTTATCGTCACGCCACCCTGTCGCACTCGGGCCCCCTCGCTTGTGCCTCCACCTCCTTCAGGAAGGAAGTGATCGCTGTGTCGACTTCTTTCTGATGGCCCACCCCCATGTGCCCGCCGCTCGGGTAGCCGATGAAACGTGCATGCGGGATCTGCTCCGCGCTGTAGCGCGCGCCTTCGAAGGTCTCATACAGGTCGTCAGCCATGCTGATGATCAGCGTGGGTGCAGAAATCTTCTCCAGCTCGTAGCGCGGCAAGGAGGAGCAGATCGCCGCATCGTTGAGCAGGCCGCGGCGGCGCGGACTGACGGGCAGGACATGATCAAGCACGAGTGCGGCCTGTGCCCGCTCCTTGTCGCTTGCACCCTGCAACAACTCAGGCGGCGTGCCGAGTATGCTTCGCATCGCAGTTTGCCGTGCGAAGCGCATCAGCGCCCAGAACAGGAAGTCCCACTTGAGCGCAGTCTCGATCAGGAACTCGGCCCCGGGCGGCATCCGCTTCGAACGCCCGTCCACCGGCTGCGGTGCATAGGCAGCAGGGACCATGAGTATCAGAGCCGCAGTGCGCTCCGGATACCGCAAGGCAAACTGCATCGCTGAAGGTCCACCGGCGGAAGCGCCGAAGACCACCGCCTGCCGGATGTTCAGCGCATCGAGCAGACACGCATAGACATCCGCTTGGGCGGCTGGGGTAGCATCGGCAGGCAGAGGCGAGCCCAGATAGCCGAAGCGAGACACCGCGATGACGCGATAACCGCTCTCAAGCAGCGGCGCGGCGATATCCATCCCTTGGTCATACCCGCCTCCGGCCCCATGCACCACCAGCACCGGAGCGCCCTCGCCTGCTACCGCATACTCGATCTGCCCGCAGGGTGTCTCGATGATTCCGCTCCCTGTGGCGACGCGCTGGCGTGCCTGGCGGATATCGTGTCGATAACGGGGATAGATCCAGACGAACAGTCCGACAACGACAAGGACTGCAAGAATAGCTGCGATGCCTGCTGCGCTGATTGTTGCCATGGGTACTCCTTGTCTGGCTTGATGCCCTGCAAAGATAGTCCGGTAGCATGCCGGTCCGCACTGGCGACATGCTGCTCGCCAATTGGGAAATCTGCAATTCAGTTGAACCCCTAGCCTGCGGATCGTCTCCGCACCCAGCCTCGACTCAACGCATCAGAAAGTCAGCTTACCGCCCATGCAGAGAGGTGCGTCATCCAGCTTGCGCAAGGTCGGCATCAGCACCAGGCCGGTTCGCGCATCGAGCGCCTCTGCCCTGCTCTTCAACTCATCCAGCGTAAGGTCGATGGCCTCGCCGGTCGCGGCAAAGGCGATGGTGTTGCCGCTCTTGCACCTGGGGAATGTCATGGCACGGTTGCCGAAGGCTGCTTCGATATGCGCGAAACCGCCTTTGTAGTTGTGGCTCAGGCCGATCAGGTTGGCCACCAACAGACCCTGATCGTCCAATCGTGAGCGGCAGGCCTGATAGAACGGCAGTGCATTGAGATCGCCGGGGTGTCCGTACTCATTGAAGCCATCCACCATGATCAGATCGTAGGTCTCGCGGGTGGTCTGCACGTATTCTGCGCCGTCGCCGATCACGATCTCCAGACGATCCGGATCGTACGGCAAGCGAAAAGACTCGCGCGCCACCTCCACCACGCGCGGCTCGATCTCCACTACGGTCAGGTGAGTGAACGGGTAGTGGTGATACAGGAACTTGGCAATGGAGCCTGCGCCCAGGCCGATCAACAGCACGTTGTCCGGGAAGCGTTTCTCATCGCGCATCAGCAGACACGCCATCATCACGCGCGTGTATTCCAGCGCCAGATCCCACGGCCGCTCGATCCGCATCGCGCCCTGAGCCGACCCTGACTCGAAGTGCAGCGTGCGCAGGCCGTCTCTTTCCCGAATGTCGATTGAAAAATCCATATCCCAACTAAGTCCCGTTTGGCGGCGTTGAATGCTACTTGCTGCTGGCGCAAGACGCACGCACTAATTATGCTTCGGCAACTTTAACCGATGCACTTGGACACAGACAACACGCGCGATCAGAAATAAAGAGCGAACCCTGCAAAAGGGCCACTCAAAGAAACGTAAGGGCTATACAGGGCTCGGTACCCGACCTTCAGCGATCCATACTGCCTTCCCCATTGCAGGGCCAATTCGTAATCGCTCATCCCGCCGCCCCAGATCGGCATGATCTCTATCGAAACATTTTCGTCGATCATGAATCTGCCGCGCAGGGATACGGCGCCGACCGTAGTTCGCTGCATACCGCTGATGACTGATTCTCCGAGGCCAATATCGACTTCGGCCAGTTTTCCGGACATACGATACAGAAGCATATGTCGCTGGATCTTGAGGGTACTAGCCGGCGAGGTTTCGTTGAAACTGTAATCTTCCAGGAACAGCGCAACCGGACCATAACCGCCCTCAAGCCGGTTGACGTGAGCATCGATCTCGGCTGACACCCGCTGATAACCGAAGTCGTAGCGCACGAAGGGAATCGAAGGGTCCCCGTCAGTTCGTTGTAATGTGGCATCCGTGGCGGGATCGAGACGTCGCAAGGTAGACCTTCCTCCTTCAGCAAGAATGGTCATGGTCACATCCAACAGGCCCTCAATAATCTCTTCCCCCAGTTCGTGGCCGACTCCGCCGTCATGTTCTCTTCTGGGATACGACGCCGTCGGAGGATTGCTCTGCCTATTGTTTTCCGATGCTGACTGAACGCTTTTTTCAAAGCTATGCAGCACGCTGGTGTCGGCACCATGCGAGCTCGAAGAATTCGGGCTTGAATTGTCTTCGTGCGCAACCGCGATATCCACCGCCATCCCCACGAGACCAGCCAAAACTGCAACGTGCCACATACCCGTTCTCATATTCCCCCGAGGCCACTTTCTCATGCGACACTGAAACAACGTACTGACTGGTACCGAATACGTCATGATCTTGCGTATCAACTTCGGCTTTGTTTTATCTCGTCCGCCTGCACTCCTGAGGCAGATACCGTTCCTGGATCTGCTCGCTCAAACAACTCCAGCTCAGATGGTCGCCCCCTTCGAGCGCAAAGAACTTGAGCGACTTGCCCTCAATGGCGGCAGCACCGTTCATCGTGATGGTGATCGTGCCGGCCTGATTGTCGACGCTGACCTCCTTCACGGAAGGCGGTAACGATGACATGAAGTCCGCGGCATCCAGATTGCGCGGGATCGAACGATACTGAGCATAGTAGTGATCTACATATGCCGTCGCCGCTCTGCCCACGGTCGCCGCCTGGGTCATGCGCGCCCTGGTCGTGTAATCCTGGTAGGCGGGAATGGCAATGGCAGCCAGTATCCCGATGATCGCAATGAAGTTGATGATCAATATGACGACATATGCGGCGTGGCTGGTGCCGCCTTTTCCGGCAAGCTCGCCCAACTGCCGCTGCGTACCTTGCGTCGTCGCACGCACAGTCGCTATCGTCTGCTTGCATTGCCTGTAGTAGATCGCATTCGCATACATTGGCATCGCAATGAAGACTGCGCCCACATACGCGAAATATCCCAGACTGACCACGAAGCCGACGGCGCCGCCGGCCACAGCACCCACGACCCAGAACAGCGCCATCAGGATGTAAGGAAGAGCGAAATAGATCGCAGCGTTGCGCCACATCTTGCGATAGAGAAACCAATAGAACGTCACTAGGAACGCGGACCAGTTCCAGGTGGGGCTGATCTTTCCTTCGTCATCGAAACGGGAAAAGTGATCCAGGTAGTAGTCCTGGTTCTTGGGCCCCAGAACGGCCTTGTAATATTCCTCCTCACTTGCCGGTTCCTCCGCCTGCACGGACGGCATTGAAGCAGCCTTATCACTCAGAGTGAGCGCACTGCCACAGCTGGCACAGAACTTCGCAGCATCGTCGTTTGCACTTCCGCACTTGGAACAAAACATTCGCTTCTCCCCATTATCAGACTCGAAAACATGATGCTCAGGCCAATTCGGAAACTGTGGCCTTTCTGCTGTTGTTTACTTCGGCGCGTTCGCGCGGAGCGTTGCGTCTGCCCTCTGCAGTGCGCTCAGAGCCCTGTCTAGCGCCGCAATCTCTTCGCGCAACGCCTTGCGCACATTCGCGTCGTTCTCCTTCTTGAGGGAGTCCTCCTTCTTGTTGACCTCCCTCTTCGTGTTGTCTATGTCCTGCTTGCTCTTGTATAGATCCTTGCCGTAGTTGAACTGAGCGAGGAACGCCGGCTCCAGATCGGGCGGGCAGACCTGGTGGTAGTACATGCCCTGCTCACCCAGCGAACGCCCCTTCTCCGGCGTGCAGTAGCCGCGCAGGCCTTGGTCGTAGCCCTCGTAGTAGGACTTGCTGTCGGGCGTGACGCGATACTCGGCGCAAGCCTTGCGGTGGTCGCTTAGACGCATCCTCGTATCGCCTTTCATGCCGTCCTCCAGCCCGATATCGCGCCAGTTGGCGGACATGCATTCGTCCTTGTTCATGGATGCGCAACCGGACAACCCCACCACACCGGCCATTGCGGCCGACAACAACAAACGTCTCATTATTCCCCCCGTTATAGAAATAGATTTGCAGAAACACTGTGATAAAGGCAGCACCTGCACGTGTCGGTACTGCCTGCTCCCCACCGCAATCATATCGGAATCGCGCATGCTAACGCCACGCCTCAAGGCCACCGAGCTTCCTTAACCGGGCTGCTCGCAGGCCAGGCGATCGCAGGCGCCCTACGGACCAAGCTCGTGATCGGCTATTCGCGGTCTTGCGCCACAGCGTCCACCGTCAACGCCTCGCCGATGGCGTAGAACTGGCCACCCGCAACATAATGGACGCTGCGCAATCCGGGATCCGCATCCTCGAAACGCCAACGTCCGTTCTGGAACACGCGCTTGTCGGCCCACGCACCGACCACCTCACCGATGAAGAGATCGTAGTCCTGCTGGTTGTGCGGCTCGGGGATGAGCTTGCAGGCAAGCCAGCCTGAGCAACCCTCGACGAACGGCAGGTCATGGCCCGCAATGCGAAACAGCTCCACGCCGCAACGCTTCAGCTTGTCCACATCGTCGTTCAAGCTGAGGTTGCCCACCGCATGCGTGAGCTGCAACTGCGCCACCGTGGGCACCTGCACGACGAAATACCCGCTCTGCTCGATGAGTGCGCGCGTCCTTGAGGTCTTGGCCAGCACCACCGTCAACCTGGGCGGCGCGAAGTCCAGCGCGCATGCCCACGCCGCAGCCATCACGTCGTCCGCGCCCGCATGGCTAGCCGACACCAGCACCGTGGGGCCGTGGTTGATGAGGCGGTAGGATTTTTCGAGTTCGACGGAGGAGATGTGACTGTTCATGTAGAGATGACCAAGAATTGAGGGCGGCGATTATCCTGAAAATGGGGACTCCCAGCCATATGCCGGATCAACTCGCTCAGCATCCTTCAGTGGGCACTAGTTCTTGCCTTGCCCAACCCGCCCCCTATATGCCCTGCAAGTCAGGAAATGTACGGCCACCCCATTGGCGGTCATAAAACCTGATAGCATTCGCGCCCATCCAAATTTGACCCAGATCACCAGCAACAACCGCTGACGCAGTAACCATGAATCACACCCCGGAAAACAAATGCGCGTCCTGCAAGGGCGCAACCTGCTGCACCTACACCACGCAACAGATCGACACCCCGCGCACCCAAAAGGATTTTTCCAACCTGCTCTGGCAAGTGTCGCACCAGGGCGTCCAGGCCTTCAGGGATGAAGGCATCTGGTACCTGCTGTTTGAGGGCAGGTGCACACACCTGCAAGCCGACGGCCGCTGCGGCATCTATGAGACCCGCCCGCAAGTCTGCCGCGATCACAGCAACGACTATTGCGAACTGGACGCTCCACGCGAGGAAGGCTTCGACCTGCACTTCAAGGGTTACAACGAGTTGCTGGAATACTGCAAGAAGAAATTCAAGAACTGGGGCAAGCCCAAAAGCGAGAGAGGATCAGCGAAGAAAGGTGACAAGGAGAAGCAGTAGAGGAAATCGCCTCACTTCCCCTTTTCCTTCAGCACCGACTTCACCATCTTCCCGAACGCCTTGTCCTTCTTGCGTTTGTCCACATACGACATCTCGTTGAAATCGGACTCGGCCTTGAGCTTCAGGTAACTCTGGTAATGCTCCGGGTTCAGCTCGCCGTTCTCGATCGCCTTGCGGATCGCGCAGCCCGGCTCGTTATTGTGGCTGCAGTCGGCGAAGCGGCATTGTGAGGCAAGCGCCGCAATGTCGGCAAAGCTGTCGTCCAGCCCTTCGCCAGTACTCAGGATACCCAGCTCACGCATCCCCGGCATATCGATCAGCAGCGCGCCATTATCAAGCGTGACAAGGTGGCGGCGCGTGGTGGTGTGCCGGCCCTCGCCCGTGCCGCTGACTGCCCCGGTCTCCAGCGCGTCACGGCCCAGCAGCTGGTTGATCAGCGTGGTCTTGCCCACACCCGAAGAGCCGAGCAGGCAATAGGTTTGGCCCCGCAGCATGAGCTGCTTCACCTGCTCCACGCCCTCGCCCGTCACGTTGCTGAGCGTGATGATGCGGGCCGTGATGCCTGCCGCGCGGATATGGTCGAGCATGCGCTCCAGCTCCGCTGCGCTCACCAGGTCCGTCTTGGTCAGCAGCAGCACCGGCTCGATCTGTCCCTCGTTCACCATCACCAGGTAGCGCTCCAGCCTGCGCACGTTGAAATCGAAATGGCACGACTGCACGATGAACGCCACATCGATGTTCGCCGCGATCATCTGGAAATCGATGTTCTTGCCGGGAGACTTGCGCCGCAGGAAAGACCTCCTGGGCACCACATCATGGATGCTCGCAAACGTATCCGCATCGTGATACTGCACACACACCCAATCGCCTACACAGGGCATATCCACCGAGGATGCGGCGGTATAAAGGAACTTGCCCGTCAGCTCGGCAGGCACTTCGCCGTGTTCATCGCGGACGACATAGCGTCCTCGATCTACAGCAGTCACGCGAGCCAGGCGTTGGCCTGAGCCACACGTTGCCAGCTCCTCAAGCCCGCGATCCAAACCCAGTTCGGTCAACTCCATGGTGTGCCCTGCCCCTATGACTCAGAAAAGAACATCGCCCTTACGGGCGATGTATAAGAACTAGTAACACTAGCGCCAAGCGCCCGGTCATTTCCCTGCTGGCACCGGCTTGGGTTGCGGTTTCTTGCCCTTTGATTCTTTCCTCTTGTCTTTGCTACCCATGATGATCTCCTTAGCTATCGATAAACTGCTAGTCACCGCAAACGATTCGACTCCGGTACCTTTAGTAGCGTAATCAAGCTGCCAGCGGTTCAAAACGATGTATCTGCGCCAGTACGCCGGTCAATTCCTTTGCCGCTTCTTCAGTATCATAATCCGCCTGCAAGCCCATCCAGAATCCGCTCGAAGTGCCAAAGAACGCAGCCAAGCGCAAAGCGGTGTCCGCCGTGATCGCGCGCTTGCCGGAGCAGATCGCCGAGATGCGCGCTTCGGTCACGCCGATCTCTTTTGCCAAACGATATTGGGTGATGCCTAGCGGGATCAAAAATTCTTCGCGCAGCACTTCGCCGGGATGGATGTTGCGTAGTTTGGTTGTTTTGCTCATAGCTGTTACTCCTCAGTGATAGTCGCAGATTTCCACGCGACTAGCTTGCCCTTCGTTCCATTCAAAGCACACGCGCCATTGATCGTTGATGCGAATACTCCACTGACCGGCGCGATTACCTTTCAAGGCCTCCAACCGATTGTTCGGTGGGATACGCAAATCCTCGATGCGCTGCGCGTTGTGCAACATACGCAACTTGCGCCGCGCCACGTCCTGAATCTGGTTAGGTAAACGGCGAGAAAACTCACCGAGCCAGACCTTGAGGGTTTCTTCGTCGTGGAAGTCAGTGATCATGGGATGCGATACTCTCGCCGCGCGACAGTATTGTCAAGGGGATACTCAGAAAGGCTTTATTGGAGGGACCTCTGATTGAAAACTTAATTGCGACGCTGCCACCATTAGCTCTTGGCTGTGAGCCTGTCGCACACCCGGTTTCTGCCTTCAGATTTGGCTTGGTACAGACACTTGTCGGCACAGGAAGTCAGATCATCAACAGACAGACATGGCTCGGCTCTTTGAACCACGCCAAAGCTGGCGGTGATCGACAGCGGAGTCTGCCCGCAGTCGATGCGCATCTCGGAAATCAAGACACGCAGCCTTTCTGCCAGGGCCATCGCCGCCTCTAGATTGGTCTCTGGCAGTAACAGGATGAACTCCTCGCCGCCCCATCTGGCAACCACATCTCCTTCTCTGGCCGACACCGCGAGAATAGATGCAACCGACTCCAACACTTTGTCACCAAAGGAGTGCCCGTAGTTGTCGTTGAGCACCTTGAAATGATCGATATCGAGCAGGATCACGGAGACATCACGGTTGTTGCGCAATCCGGTGCTCCACACCGGGCCGGCGATCTCGTAAAAAGCCCGCCGATTGTTCAATCCTGTCAGAAGGTCTGTCCGCGCGAGGAGTTCCGCATCGCTGCGAGCCTGGTTGGCGATGGACTGCTGCAACAGCAGTTCCTGTATCACCCGCTCTTTATCAAAACGCTGCCTCAATGCATCGAGAAAAGCATCACCGACCTCTCCACCAGCCTTGACCAGCACCGCAAAATACAGCGTGGCAAAACCTGCAATCGCCCAGTGCGCCTCATCACCGACGCTCGCAAATTGCAGAATGGGCGGCACCATCACCCCCACGATCCATACATAGAACGATAACGGGTAGACAGTATTGGTGCTCACCGATGCACCGGCCAAGCCCAGCAACAGCATCAGCATCAACATCTGATGGATCATGTCAGCAGGGAACAGCCAGAACGCCATTCCCCCCCAGAACAAGCCGAAGAAGCTGGTGAACCCAACGAAAGCGATGTGCCATCGGGTACATTCCTGAACCGTATTGATGCGGTCCCGGTTACGCCACCACCACACCGACTCGACAGATGACGCCAGCACCCACACAGCGTCGTACATCAGCAAGGCCGCATGCGGCAACACGTCCCACATGATCCAGTCGAGTATCACCATCAGCACTGCCTGGCCACCGATCATGCTCGGGTAGTTTCTCAACCGTAAACGAATCTGTTCAGAACGGAGATGCAGATTGTCGCATTGATCGGATGCAAAAAGGTCAGCTTCGGTTTTGCTTCCAACTTCTCCCCCTTCGAAAACTATTACGTTGCCGCCCCCTCCATCTTCCCTGAGACGATAGCACCAAATTCTTGGGATTCTAACTTGCGTGAGAAACAAATGCGAAGCTGAGCTAACCCCGTTAGTTCGGCGGGCCGTATTCGAAAAAGGTGATCGCCTTTATAAATGTCCCTCCAAACGATTGCGGGACCGATGCGCCATCAATCGCGGCTATATGCCTTGTAGGTCATATACACGGCAGGCAGCAACAGAAGCGCCTCCAGCACCATGAACACCACCGAAGGCGTGCTGGCCGACTGCTGCTGATACCCGCCCGCCATAAACATGCGCAACAGACCCAGCAGCAAAGCGAACCAGCCTGTCAGAGTGACCAGCGCCGTCCAGTTGCGCACCCAGACGTTATGGGCGCGAACGATGGCCAGCCCCGCCACGAAGAACAGAACACCGGAAAGATAGACGACAGGCGGGATCTGCAGGTCATAGAGATGCGACTGCACCATCGGAAATTCGGAAACGAGCACATCGCGATCATCGTGGGGCCAGCCAGACCTGCTATCTGTTTCGAGTTCGCCATAAAGTCCCCTCACAAAAAATTGCCCGTTGAAAAGACTATCGCGATGCTACTCCCGCATCTTATCCCTTGCAGGCTTCTGCCCTTTAGCGATTCGCACTAGTTGTTTTCATTCCAGCAAACGTCCATCTGCCTCGCAGTCGCAAGCGCAAGCTCTCTTGACGCCAACCTCTCGACGAGATGAAGACTCATGTCGATTCCAGCCGATATTCCCGCGGAGCTCACCACAGAACCTTCGTCCACCCAGCGCGGCCGCTCCTTGACCCGCACATCCGGAACTACTGAACTACTGGGGACGGAGCCCAATTGCGAAAAGAATAGGGCTCCGTCCCCATGTCATGTTGCCGTCCCCATGTCATGTTGCAGGGTATCACCCTCCTATCAACTCATCCACCGCTTCCAGGATTTCCTGTTCCTTGTAACCATTAAAACGCCTATATCCGACGTATATCAACGGAAAGCCTACGCCCTGGAGAGTGTCATAAGCCAGCTTCGCGGATGAAGACGACTCAACATCCACATCTTCAAAATTAATATTGTGATCGGCGAAATATGCGCGCTGGCGTTTGCAGTACGAACACCACTGTGTGCCGTAAAGCACCACCAGCGGCTTTCCATTGGCATCAAAATGACCGCTCATGGCCATGCGCTCACCGGGCGTAAACACCGAATCGCCATAGGTTTCAGCAAGCACCGTCAGAATCTGATCACGAGAATTGCCAAACACCGTCTGTTTGCCCACCCGCAGGAACGGATATTGCGTGACGCCGAATTTCTCTCCTTCGGGCGTGCCAATATCAATCAACTCATAGTTGATATTTCGGGTCCTGAGGATTTCTTCCACCTCAACACAGATTTGTCCGCAACCAGGACCGACAAACAATTGGGCGATCGGCGTTCCATCGGCCGCAAGACGCTGATCTGGTTCAGATACATGCTGGTACAACTTGTATCCACAGAAGACGATGAAACAAAATATGATCAGTTTTTTCATTACTCACCTGTAGGTTGCACCAACAGAAGTTGGGGCAGCATCACAATTCAATTTATGAAAACAATTGCGATGCTCCATTAGCTTTGGACAACCCATTAGTTTCGCTGACGATTTCCGCGCTTCGCAATTGGATCTTGGGCTAGTCAACGACATGAATCACTTTGCCCACGATGTGATCAGCCGGAACGAAGCCCCAGTAGCGGCTATCCCTGCTGTTGTCTCGATTGTCACCCATGAAATAGTAATGACCTTCCGGCACATCGCACACCACGCCATGTGCACTATATTTGCAGTTCTCCGCGAACCTGAATGAACTGACGAACCGGTTCAGAACAGAGGTATTGGTACCGGCATCTTCATTTCTCAATACGGAATAACGATTCCCATCAATGGTCTCTTCCAGTTTAAGCACGCTCTCGTGTCTTGATCCATCAAAGAACTTTTCAAGCTCAACCTGAGGCACCACGTTTCCATTGATGCTCAACTTCTTGTCCAGATATGCGACCTTGTCACCAGGCAAAGCTATCAGCCGTTTGATGTACTGAACTGATCGATCTTCTGGATAATCAAAAACCAACACATCCCCTCGACGCAACTCTGCCGTTATCGGCCTCGAAAATGGCAGGAAACCATAAGTACCGTAATGCCCAAATCCCCATTTCTTCACAATCACGTATGAGCCAAGTTTGATAGATGGACTCATTGCCCCGGAAGGGATGCGGAATGGTTCAAACAAGAACGAGCGAACCCCAAACGCCACGACAGCATACGCAACAAAGAAAAACAGCAACCCGTACCAGCGGCTATAACGAGGACGCAGCTTCTCGGCAGGATATGCACGAGCCAAGAAATATGCGTGGGCCATACCCACGATATTGAGACCGTACATCAATACCAGCGAAGCAATCGGGTGACTATGCACCATCGTGAAAGCCAGCGTTATCGCGCCGGCACCGGCAACCAGATAGGCACCTGCCCAGACTGCCTGCGCAACATATAGCATCGCAAAGACAGGAGAGAACAAACCAAGCACTACCGCCAGCCACTTCTTTGGCACACCGCCCATCGACATCCCCTATCGACCCTTCATCACAAATCCGTCCGGTACTTTGCTTCAACTAGCGAGATCTTTTGTCAAAACAATTGCGAAGCTGAAAATCATCTAGCCGGCCTCCCACCGCCGATGGCGGTGGGGTTAAAGTGAGTTTGCGAACTTGCGATAACCACAGGAGGCCGACATCATGAAGTATAGCGGAATCGACTTGCACTCGAACAACAGCGTGGTGACTGTAACGGACGAAGCGGATCGTGTGATTGCGGAGAAGCGACTGCCGAATGATTTGACGAAGATCGTTGGATTCCTGCTGCCGTGGCGAGAGGAGTTAGTAGGCGTTGTCGTGGAATCCACCTACAACTGGTACTGGCTGGTTGACGGATTACAGGAGGCGGGATTTGTGGTGAAGCTAGCCAACACCGGAGCCATCAAAAAATACGATGGACTCAAGCACAGTGGTGATGAAGCTGATGCCCGGCAACTGGCCCACCTGCTGCGCCTAGGCATCCTGCCCACCGGCACCATCCTTCCGCCGGCACACCGCGCGGTGCGCGACTTGGCCAGAAAGCGCATGCAGCTGGTGCGCAGCCGCACCAGCCACATCATCGCCATCGAAAATATCGCGACACGTCAATCTGGCATGAAGATCAGCAGCAACCAGATCAAGCAAATGACAGCAGATGAAGTTGATCAAATGTCATTCCCTGCGGACGTGGCGCTGGCGATCAAAAGCAACCTTGCCGTTGTTATTACCTTGAGTGAGCAGATCGACCTGCTGGAAAAGCGTCTGCAAGAAGACATGAGTGAGCGGCCTGAATATGGCTTGTTGATCAGCGTGCCGGGAATCGGTCGCATTCTTGCGGCGATCATCCTGTTGGAGACAGGCCCCATCGACCGCTTTGCCTCCGTTGGCAACTTCGCCTCGTATGCGCGCTGTGTCGATAGCCAACACATGAGCAACGGCAAGAAGAAAGGCGAAGGCAACACCAAGAACGGAAACAAGTATCTGTCATGGGCGTTTGTTGAAGCGGCCTACTATGCACAGCGTTTCTGCGTCGAGGCCAAGCGGTTTTACGAACGCAAGAAGGCGAAGACGAACACGGCGGTTGCCACCAAGGCGTTAGCGCACAAGTTGGCAAGAGCGTGTTACCACATGCTGAAGGAGCAGAAGCCCTTTGATGCGGGGCGCTGTTTCGCATGAGTTACGACGGCAACGGCAAGCCCGGGAATGGGGTCTGGAATACTAGCCATGAAGCTGAATGGGATGCCGTTCTCCGTCGCCCGAGCAAC
This sequence comes from uncultured beta proteobacterium, assembly GCA_963813255.1. GTDB lineage: Bacteria > Pseudomonadota > Gammaproteobacteria > Burkholderiales > Gallionellaceae > Sideroxyarcus. Next base: position 118,548 of record CAWEYD010000008.1, read on the forward strand.
AAAACGGATCGCCTGCAACGCGAGCCAGCAAGGGGTTGGCATCGGAATGCGATAGCCATGAATCTGTGCAAAGTCCATTGGACGCGAAGCGGCACCAACGTTCTTCTGGGGCGGCAAAGCCGCCAGGGTGAAAGCAGAACATCGCTGATCGCTTGATCCTGATGGGTGACTGGCGCGATTCGTTCGCAGCCATGATTGAAGAAACGGGTGCGGTTTGGTTGTTGATCGGGATTTAGAAGTGGATTTGAAAATGCTGGCGGCTGATGCCGCCATAGAATCGTTTACTCGCTTGACGCAGGCCGGCTAATGGGTGACCCCTTTGATTCGCTAAAACTAATTGGGTTCCGACCCCATATCGTCCAGAAACGAATCGTAGGACAGAAACGAATCGAAGGGGCCGTAAGGAAGATAGGCCCAGTTCCTCCCCTCGTCATCCAGTGCGTTGGCCGAGAAAAGATCTGCGGCGTGGCGTGCCGCATCGAGCGGCTCAAGGCGACAGAACCGCCCCGTCAATACCTTGTGCACTGGATGCGCGGCAGGCTTCCATCCCGAGACTGCAAAGCCGATGGGCTGCCCCAACGAGTTCGTATCGCTGTGCGAAAGATCAAAGGGGCTAAACTCGAATTGGTTTTTCCGCATCATCCCTTCACCCCATCACCTCTCACACGTAAAGATGCTCGACAACTATTGCGATGCTGTCCTAGCACTCATTTCATTGGCGCACTAAAACAATTCGACTCCGGTACCTTTAGCTTTGTTCTGGGGACGGAGCCCAATTGCGAAAAGAATAGGGCTCCGTCCCCATGTCATGTTTTTGATTCCTCTCATTGATTTCGGACCCCATTGATTTCGCTTTTGGGCTTTATTTTTCTGTTTGGTTTTTACTCTGAAGCTGCACAATGAGATCTCTCGAAAATCTCTGAAAAGTGTCAGAAGCAAGAAAACCTAAGAGGCTGCCCTGTCCCGCTATATTCACAGCAGGTTGTTTTGGTGGCCTGAACAATACGAGGGCAAATGCGCGATACACAGGATCACGAAAGGAATACCGACCGGATGTTGCATCAAAACGAAGCAAAGGTAATTCCGATTCGTTGGTTAGTTTGTTAAGAAACAGCGTCAAATTACCTTGTGGATATTTGGGCTGAGATTTAACAATTTTCTTGTAGATTTCAGCTCGAATTGCCCCTTCTTGCTCAAAGGAACAAAGTGCTTTGATAATTAGTTTTGCATTATCAAACATTTTTACTTTGGTCTGCTTGAATGCCGTATCAAAGGTCATCTTGATGGTATCTGAGACTTCATCAAGATAGACCTGCAATGCTTGATTGAGCATTTCTTCGTCGAGAATTATTTCGCTTTCAAGCGTCTGATATATATTTTGAGTTGTACACAAATTCAGGCAGAGATGGTGACAGACAGATGCGAGTCCATTTGCCAACTTGCTAATATCCGTCATCAAGCTTTCTGAAATTCTTAGATGTAGCAGCTGACAACCTTTGCTGATAATCGCCTTTATCTCACCTTCGTCCATCAGTGGCACATAAATTTCCGCGACTCTATTTTTCATCTCAGGGTCATACTCAACTACTTGCCTCGCTGTGTCAGTCGCACCTAAGGCAATAATTTTTAAAGCACCATAGACATCGGACGAGTCCATGAACACTTTCATTATTTGAGAAAGCTTCTTCCTTTCGCTTTCATCAATTTTGTGGAAGTCCTCCAATACCCAACAAGCCCGCGCTTCACCCATAAAACGTGCGAGAGCTTGCGGTGTTAGTTGTGGCGGAAGAATACGAACACTTTTTATGCCTGTTCCATGTGTCGATTGCCCACCTATTTGAGCTTTTATCGCAAGGTATTCACCTGAAAGCTGAGTAGATATCTGTGTGCTTCGTGCCTCACTAGCTTCACTAACATAGAAAGGTGCAAGCTGGTCGAAAGCATCCAGTACTAATTGTTCAAACGCTAAGCCGGTCATACATCTGGATATTACCGGTGGCTGTTCATACAACTGTTGGAGCTTATTCAGCAACAGAGTTGTTTTACCCGAGCCCGAATGACCATAGACCACAACTTGCTTGCCTGGGGTGCGAAGTGCATTTACAAGCTTAGTGTTGATGCCTTCCCGCTCCACATAGGTGAGCCTTGCAGGCTTGGTCGGAGTAAAAACTTCGTAAACGTCATATCTGTCGTTGCTCATAGAACTCTCCAACCAAGCGTTAATTTAGCCATTCGATTCATCCGTAAAGAGGATCACCGACTAATCGGCTTATACCGAATCCGCTTCGGCTTCGCGCCTTCCTCACCCAAACGCTTCTTCTTGTCCGCTTCGTATTCCTGGTAGTTGCCGTCGAAGAACGTCCACTTGGAATCGCCCTCGCAAGCCAAAATGTGGGTGGCGACACGGTCGAGGAACCAGCGGTCGTGGGAGATGACGGCGACGCAGCCGGCGAATTCGAGCAGCGCATCTTCCAGCGCGCGCAGGGTTTCCACGTCGAGGTCGTTGGAGGGTTCGTCGAGCAGCAGCACGTTGCCGCCGGAGATGAGGGTCTGCGCCAGATGCAAGCGGCCGCGTTCACCGCCGGAGAGTTGGCCGACGATCTTGCCCTGGTCCGCGCCCTTGAAGTTGAAGCGGCCGATGTAGGCGCGCGCGGGGGTTTCGTATTTGCCCACAGTGAGGATGTCGTTGCCGCCGGAGATGGCGTCGAACACGGTCTTGCCGTTGTCCAGCCCTTCGCGCGATTGGTCGACGAAGGCGATCTTGACGGTGGAGCCGATCTTCACGCTGCCGGAATCGGGCGTTTCTTTTCCGGTGATCATGCGGAACAGCGTGGATTTACCCGCGCCGTTGGGGCCGATGATGCCGACGATGGCGCCGGGAGGGATCTTGAAGCTGAGGTTGTCGATCAGCAGGCGGTCGCCATAGGCTTTGCTCACGCCGTCGAATTCGATGACTTCGTTGCCCAGGCGCTCACCGGCCGGGATGAAGATCTCCTGCGTTTCGTTGCGCTTCTGGTATTCGGTGTTGGAGAGTTCTTCGAAGCGGGCCAGACGCGCCTTGGATTTGGCCTGGCGCGCCTTGGGATTCTGGCGCACCCATTCCAGTTCCTGCTTCATCGCCTTCATGTGCGCGTCGATCTGCTTGTTCTCCTGCTCCAGGCGCGCTTCCTTCTGCTCCAGCCAACTGGAGTAGTTGCCCTTCCACGGGATGCCGTGGCCGCGGTCCAGTTCCAGGATCCATTCGGCGGCGTTGTCGAGGAAGTAGCGGTCGTGGGTGACGGCGACCACGGTGCCGGGAAAGCGCACCAGGAACTGTTCCAGCCATTCCACCGATTCGGCGTCGAGGTGGTTGGTCGGTTCGTCCAGCAGCAGCATGTCGGGCTTTTCCAGTAGCAGCTTGCACAGCGCCACGCGGCGCTTCTCGCCGCCGGAAAGGTTCTTGATCACGGCGTCCCAATCCGGCAGGCGCAGCGCATCGGCGGCGATCTCCATCTGGTGTGCGGCATCAGAACCGCCTGCAGCGATGATGTTCTCAAGGCGCGCCTGCTCGGCGGCCAGCGCGTCGAAGTCGGCATCCGGCTCGGCATAGGCGGCGTACACCGCGTCCAGCTTGGCTTGCGCTGCCATCACTTCGCCCAGCGCGGATTCCACTTCCTGGCGCACGGTCCACTCGGGATCGAGCACGGGCTCCTGCGGCAGGTAGCCGATGCGGATGTTGGGCTCGCGCTGCACCTCGCCGTCGAATTCGTTGTCCACGCCAGCCATGATCCTGAGCACGGTGGATTTACCGGAGCCGTTCAGACCCAGCAGGCCGATCTTGGCGCCGGGGAAGAAGCTTAGGGAGATGTCTTTGATGATCTGACGCTTGGGGGGAACGATCTTGCTCACGCGGAGCATGGACATTACGTATTGGGCCATTTTCTATTTCTCTGAGGTATGGGACATGAAAGGGCGTAGCTTACCGTAAAGCAGGAGCAACTAAAAACGCGATGCATCGCCTTGTGCGGCCCGTGCCTTGCGGCATCCGGGCGAACTGCAGGAAACGACAGGGTGTTTTGCGTTGACAGTTTTTTCACGCTTCACCTATGATGCGCCGCAAATGTCTGATTATGGTGTTGTAGCAACTCTCGCAGTCCCTACCCCATCCATGACCGCAATAGACGCGAACAATCGCGCACAAGGCATACCCCAGGAGGCTCAGTTTTGAATGAATGAGGCGCCGACCATCGGCGCCCATAACATCTATAAAAGGGGAGAATCATGCTGCAAATGCTGCGCGTCGTTTCCGGCGCAATGCGGTCTATTACCGCATCCACTTCCATCCGCCCTCTCCCCTTTCGATCCCCCCCGCCTCACCTGAGCCCCTGCGCGATCCTCATGTCTGCCCTACTGCTGGGCAGCACGCAGGCGACGGCCGCCGAGCCCGACGAGCTCTCGCCGCAGATCGCGCCTGCCAACGTCAGCGCGCGCGGCAAGCATTCCGCCGTACTCGCGATCAAGGCCTTCGGCCGATATTCGGTGACGGTGGAAAGCTCGCAGGGCGTGGCCCTACAGTCCGTGGACAGGATGACGGGCGCGGGGCCACTAGCAGGTGTAGCCGGCAAGCAGGACGGCCGCCTGGACCTCTTCCTGGACAAGGGCTCATACAAGATCGTGACCCTTGCCTCGCGCCAGGGCAACGGTCAGGCCAAGCTGAGCGCGCATGGTTTCCGCGAACTGAACGGAGCACGTCCGCCGCAGCTGGTCGAGACCAGGCTGGAGCGCTCGACCTTGGGCGACTTCGAGCAACGCTCGTACTGGCTGGAGGTCAAGGAGGCGCGCAATGTCGCCATCGAGGCCGCAGGTCGCCATCTCGCCGACCTGCGCCTGTGGCGCGACGGCGTGTGGCTGGTGGAGAACAGGCCTGAGATGTCCGTCAGCCAAGCGCGGCCGGAACGCCCGCTGGGCGTGGCCCGCTTCAGCGCTCGCCTTGAGCCCGGCCTGTATCTCGTGACGGCCTACGGCGGCGCGGGACAGCGCTGGACCGAGGCCTCCGAGGAGAAGCCCTTCCTGCTGCGCTTCGGCATCCCCATGCTCTCCGCCAGTGTGCGCCAGCAGTTCACCATGGGCGAGTTCGGCGTCGAGCGCTTCCTGGTCCCGGCCGGCCCGAATTTCTTCCGGCTCGAACTGCCGGTCGCCGGCAGCGCCACCATGCAGGTGGGCTCCTACAACGAGCGCAATCCATTCCAATCGCAGGGCAGCACCGCCACCCTGGACAAGCGCTCCCTGCCCCCGGTCGCCGAGCTCAACGTCGGCAGCAGCGAGACCCGGGTGGTGACGATCAGCATGGAAGCGGGCAAATCCTTCATCCTGCAGCACTTCAACTCGAACAGGAACATCTCCTTCAACGCCTCCGGCAACTACTGGATCAGCACCATACACGCCGGCCACGCCGAGGACTCGGTGGGCGCGACCGCCATCCTCACCCGGCACACACCCGGCGGCACGGAGGCATTCGTGGACGCCCAGGTGATCGAGCTGGAGAGCGGCACCACTTGGCACCGCCGCTTCAACCTGCTCGATGAATTGACGCTCTTCGTTCGGGTCAACAGCAACACGCAGGTCAAGCCCGTGGGCCAGGGCGTGAAGGCGCATTACCGCTTCGAGCCCTTCCTCACCTCCCGGCCCTACGACTACAAGACTCCCCCGGCGCAGGACAGCGACCACGAGTTCCAGCTCGACCGCGGCCTGTGGGTACTGACGGTGACGCCCGAGACCCGCGGCGTGCTCGACCTGCAGTTGCTGACGGGCGGCAGCATGCTGAGCAAGGTCATCTCTTTCGCGACCACGCTCGCCTCCGATGCCGACTTGAATACGGCCAAGGACACAACGCTGACCCCGGTAAGCCCGGTGGCACGCTTCGCGAACGCCAATCTGGGCACAGGCAGTTACTACTCCGTCTACGTCAACCAGCAGCCCGGCGCTACCGCCGGTGTGGTGGTGCGCCAGCTGCCCATCAACCTGGACGAGTCCCTGCCGGTGACCCAGCGCGCCGGAGAACGGCTGGCCATCCCGGTACAGGTAAGCGAAGCAGGCACGCTGCGGGCGATCGCCGAGGACGGGCGCGCCATCGAGATCGCGCTGGACAACCGCAGGGGCAGCGCGCTGGAAGTCGGCAAGGGCCGCTACACCGTGACCGTGCGCGAAAGCAGCACAGTGCAGAACTACGCGCTGGTGTTTGAGCCGACCCGGCTTTCCAGCCGGACGCCGCTGCCGCCCATGCCGGACGCGACGCTGGCAGCCCTGCCCAACTTCCCGACCATCACGCCTGGCGAGCCCTACTACTTCGACCTCAAGCGCAGCGGCTCGACCAGCTTCAAGGTGCACGTGAACAAGCCCGGCCTGTATGAGTTCGAGAGCACCGGCCTGCTGCGCACCGGCGGCAAGGTGCGCACCCGCATCAACCCGGTGCTGTTTAGCCAGTCCGAGAACGGCGTGGGCAACAACTTCATGATCCAGAACTACCTGCGCGAAGGCGAGTACCAGGTCACCGTCAACACGGAAGGCCAGACCGAAGGTCATCTGGGCGTGCAGCTCACGCGCACCGAGGTGGTGGACGGCGGAGAGCTGCGCGCCGGCGAAGTGGCGCGCGCGCTGCTGCCGAGCTCGCAGGCGCTGTCCTATCGTTTCAACATCGCGCGCCAGGGCAGTTACCGCCTGCAGGCCATGGGGCTGGGGCGAAACTTCCGTTTGCGTCTGGAAGACGCCAACGGCTGGCCGGTGTTCGATCCCGAGCTCGACGGCGACATCACCGAGGAGCTGATGCCGGGCGGCTACCGCCTGATCGTGTTGCCGCAGACTTCCGATGCGCGCGTGCTGACGCGCCTGGTCAAGGTGGACGATCCCCAGCGCTACAAGGGGCACGGGCCGCACCGCATCGAGCTGGAGCAGAAGGTGGAGCACGTGTGGATGGAGCCTGCCAAGGGTGGTGCGCGCACGCCTGACCAGTGGGACTTCGACCTGCCGGGTGCGGCCGATCTCAGCATTGCGCTGGACAGCGAGATGGAGGCCACGCTCGTCAACGTGGCCAACCCGAAACTGGCGCTGGCCAAGGTGGACGCCAAACGTGCCTGGAGCGGCCGCATGCCTGCCGGACGTTACCGTTTGCAGGCGCAGCACAGCCGCTCCAACAACCAGATGCCCTACACCCTGCAGGTCTCTTCCGTGCAGCTGCAGGCGGGCCTGTCGCGCGAGGTGCTGGCCCCGGCGACGGTCCCGCTGTCTGTCGGCGCGGACGGCCTGATCGAGCTGCAGTCGTTCGGCGCGAGCGACGTGCGCGCTCGCCTGCTCGACGCATCCGGCGAGACCGTGGCGCAGAGCGATGACCGGCCGGACGACTGGAACTTCCACGTCGCACAGCGCCTGCGTCCCGGCGACTACAAGCTGCAGATAGACCCGGTGAACGAGCAGCAGGCCCAGACCATCGTTACCATGCGCGCCCCGGGCGAAGTGGCGGAGAAACCGCTGGCGCTCGCGACCACGGCCGACATCAAGGACGACCGCGTGCACATCTACCCGCTGGCCGTGCCGTCCGACCGCAACCTCCTGCTGGCCAGCGCACAGTCAAGCGACACGGTCGGCCTCGCGCTGGAGGGCGAGACAGCACAGGGCTGGGTCAACCTCGGCACCACTCTGGCGAAGTCGCCTTATCTGGCGCTGCCAGTAGCCCAGCAACCCTACCGTTCCTATCGCCTGCGCGCCTGGTCGGCAGACCGCCGCAGCCTGAAGGTACGCGTGCGCGCCGTCGCCGCATCCCTGTCCGCGGGGAGCGAGAGCCAGCTACAGCAAGGCAGCGTCTCGCTCGCTAGGGTGGACGAGACCCGGAACGACCTGCGCGTGGCCATGGTCGGCCTCAACCGCCCCGGCACCTTCCGCGTCCAGGGCGACCTCGCCCGCCTGCAATGGTCGGACGGCGGCGCATGCGCCGAACAGGTGGGCAACAACGCGGTCATCGGCGTGAGCGGCAAGACGCTGTGGCTGGTCAGCGCGGGCGAGGATGCATTCTCGGGCGAGCGCCTGCGCATCCCCGCCGGCGAGGACGACTCGCTACGCGTGGAGCTGCCGGGCGGGCACGGCGGGGTCATAGACCTGCAGCCCGCCAAGGGACTCTCGCTCATCCTGGCCAAAACGGGCTCCGGACAGCCCGGCATCGCGCTGAACAACCGCGGCACCCCGGAGCAGATCGGGCTCGTGCCCGGCGCAGCCGTCACGGTCGCCCTGCCCGGCAGCGGCGATTCGGCCTATGTGTGGAACGCCGGCAACGGAGCGGCGCCCATCGAGCTCGACGTGCGCCAGATCCTGCTGCAGCGCGCCAACAGCGAGTCGCTGCCGGTGGGCAGCCGTGACGGCGTGATTGCCGCGAAGACCGCGCTGCCGCTGAAACTGCCGGGCGGCCAGCTGAGCGTGCGCCTGACGCTCGCGCCGATGAGCGCCGCGGTCTTCATCAGGCACGGCCTGATCCAGTCCACGCACTGGGCAGGCGACGAGGCGCTGCAGGAGACGGTGACGCCGGATGCCGACGAGCTGTGGCTGCTCAACGGCGACAGCCGCAGCAGCCGCTACAGCGTAGAGACCAGCCAGGACGGCTTCAGCCACGTGGCGCCGCTGAAGCCGGGCGAACTGCTGGAACACAACGTCAGCACCGCGGGCCGTCTGCGTGTGCCGGTGGAGATACCGCCGGGCAGCGCAGGCTCCCGCCTGCACGTAAACGGCAACAGTGAGGTGCTGTGGCAGGAGAAAGGCGGCCGCATCGCCACCGGCAACGACATTCTCGTCCGCGACAGCGGGGTGCTGTGGCTGCACCACCAGCCGGGCACGCTGGTCGCGTGGCTGGATGCGCCGGCGCAACAGCAGCAGGGCGGGCAGCGTTTCGGCGACTGGTTCAAGTCGCTGCGCGAGACGGCGGTCAAGCCGCCGCAGACCATAGAGCTGAGCGGCAAGTCGCAGTGCCTGAACCTGCAGCTGGAACGGCCGACCATGCTGCACGTGCGCACCAGCGTGCCGGTGGTGACCCACTACGTGATCGACGGTAAGCCCGCGCAGACCGAGGCTCACCTGCAGGGCGCCAACGTCAACCTGCTGGCCCCGGCCGGTGCCTCCCGCCTGGTGTTGCGTGCGGTCGGCTCGGACAGTTTGTCCGGGGTGGCCACAGTGCTGGCGACGGAGGCCAATGCGCTCAACGAAGGCGCCGGACCGGAGGTGCTGCTCGCTCCGGGCAGCGCACGCCTCTTCTACTTCGACCTCAAGCAGCGCGCGCCGGTCGGCATAGGTATACGCGCCTCCTCCGACATCGTGAGCAGCACCCTGTATGACGCGGGTGCCGCGGTGCAGGCGCAAGGCGTGGTGCAGATGCCGACGCTGCAGCCCGGGCGCTACTACCTCGTGGTGGAGGCGCCGGCCGACACCGCGCCCGTGCTGGTCCAGCCCATCGTGTTCGGGCTGACCAAGCCGGATACGCGGCCGCCCTATGACATCCTGCGTCGCTACGCGGATGCACGCAATGCGGACGCCATCATCTACGAGCCGAACGAGCCTGAGCCGCAACCCGAAGCGGCGCCCAAGCCCAAGCGCAGGAAAGCCGTGAATCCCGACGAGGACACGGGCGAGGCCCCGTCCGAGAGCGAGGGTGAAGGCTATCCGGATATGAGCGAACAACAGACAGAAGAACAACCATCGGAAGAAGGGGAGCAAGAATGAAACGTGCATACGCGCATGGCCTGAATGGCCTTTGCCTGCTCATCGCCGCACTGGGCACGGCCCCGGTCGCATACGCAGTCGCCCCTCCCCCCAACGGCACGCTGGTGCAGCCGGCCGGCGCCTCGGTGATCCCGGAAAGGTTCCTGCGCCGCTGGGACCCGGTGACGTTCTTCTTCGACTCGAACACCGGCTCTGCCCCCGGCACGCCGGAGCACCATCCTGAGCGCCTCGTCAGCATGAAGCCCGCCCATCCCGGCGTGTACACCTGGCTGGACGCGAAGACGCTGCAATTCAGGCCGGCAGAACCGTGGCCTGCGCTGTCGCGCTTCTCCTTCCGGGTCAAGCAGAAGAACTACGACCTGGTCACGCTGATGGAGGTGCCCACGCAGACCATACCCGCGGACCGCGAGGAAGGGCTGGACCCGATAGAGCGCATCTCGCTCACTTTCGCCGAACCGCTGGACCCCAAGGCCCTGCGCCAGATGCTGCGCATCGGCACGCGCCCCCTGCCCGGCATCGACGACAGCCAGACGCGCTGGCTGGACCAGAAGGATTTCGACCTCAAGGTGATAGAGCGTGTGCAGCGCCGCGACCCCGCAAGCTATGTGCTCACCCTGGCCCGTCCCATCCCCAGCGGACAGCGCGTGATCGTGCGCCTGCGCCTGTCGCTCGACGACGCCAGCACGGACTCGTTCAAGGATATCAGTTTCACCACCTCGGAATCGTTCCGTGTCACCAGCATGGGCTGCGCCGAGACTCAGCTGCCGATCACGCCCGATGGCGTGAGCTATGCGCGCGACCAGGCGCTGACCTGCAGCGCCGACAGCAGGCAGGTGCGCGTGGAATTCTCCGCACCGCCGCGCGCGCTGAGCCCGGTGGAAGCTCGCAACCTCGTGCGCTTCACGCCGGCGGTGAAGGACCTGACCTTCCAGGTCGCAGGACGCAGACTGCTGGTGGACGGCAGCTTCCAGACGGACACGCTGTACCGCGTGAGCGTGATGCCGCAGGAGTTGACCGACATGCGCAACCGTCCGCTGCTGGCCAAGGCTCCCAGCCAGCTGTACCTGCACTTCCCGCCCAAACCCAAGTACCTGCAATCCCAGGTCGGGCAAGCCATCGTGGAGCGCTTCGGGCCGCAGCAGCTGCCTCTCACCGGACGCGGTTTCGAGCGTGTTGACCTGCGCATCTATCCGGTGGACCCGCTGAACCGTTCCTTCTGGCCATTCCCCGAACAACCGGTGTCCGTCGACGAGCAATCCCCGCCGCCCGCGCCGGGCGAGGAGCCCGAGGCCCACACCAGTCCCAACTCGCAGATAGACCCGTGGAACCTGACCCGCCAGCTGCGTACGCTCGGGTCGCCCCCCTTGTCCGCCATCGTCAAGCTGCCGCTACGCTCCAACGGTTCGGCAGCCCACTTCGGCCTGGATCTGGAGCCGCATCTCGCGACCATCGCCGGCAAGCAGCAGCCCGGCACGTATCTGGTGGGCGTGCGCAAGCTGGATGAGTCATCCGCGCGCAGCTGGACGCGCGTGCAGGTGACAGACCTCTCGCTCTCAACCGTGGAGGAAGAGGACGGCGTCAAGTTCACAGTCACCTCGCTCTCCACCGGAGAACCGGTCTCCGGGGCCGAGGTGCGCGTCGAGGGCAGCCGCAAGGGCGACGAGTGGGCCACGCTACTGCGGGCGACCACGGGCTCCGACGGCACCTATCGCTGGAAGGCGCCGGGCAGCAGCCGGGACAACCCCTACGTGCGGCGCATCGTGGTGCAGCATGACCGCGACGTGCTGGTGCTCGACCCCATGCGCCAGCCTGACCGTTATGCCGACAACCTTTGGAGCCGCCCCGGTGGCACCTGGCTGCAATGGACGCAGGAAGGGCTGGCCGGCCGCGGCGAAGAAGTGCAGACGCTGTGCCACGTGTACACCGAGCGCCCGGTCTACCGTCCTGAAGAGAAGATCTACATCAAGGGCTACGTGCGTCAGCGCCTGCATGGCGCGATCAGCCTCACAGCACAGGACGGCACGCTGGTGGTCGAAGGCCCGGGCGGTTTGTCGTGGCGCTATCCCTTCAAGCTCTCGGCAACCGGCAGCTACGATCACGTCTTCGAGGAGGCCAGTACCCCGACCGGCCCCTACCGCATCTACTTCGAGCTCAAGGACCAGCCGCGCTGCGGCTCGGTCGAGGTGCTGAAGGAGGCCTACCACATACCGGAGTTCGACCTGCGGCTGAACGCGCCCGACCAGGTGCCGCTGGACCGCGAGTTCAAGGTGCAGCTGGCCGCGCAGTATTACGCGGGTGGCCAGGCTGCGGACCGTCCCGTGCGCTGGCGCGTGACGCAGTTCCCCTACGCCTGGAAACCGGCGGCCCGGCCCGGTTTCTTCTACTCCTCCGACGGACGTTACTCGGGACGCGAGCGCTTCCAGAGCAGCCCGGTGATGGAGCATGAAGGCAAGACCGACGAGGACGGCTCGGCCAGCCTCACGCTCAACCCTGCCACCGAGACCACCAGCCAGCCGCGCAGCTACGTGATCGAGGCAACGGTGACCGGCGCGGACGACCAGACGGTGAGCACCACGCAGCGCGTGCTGGCCCTGCCGCCCGTGGTGCTCGGGCTCAAGATGCCGCGCTATCTGGAGCGGGCCAAGAGCGTGAAGCCCGAGATCATCGTGGTGGGTCCGGACGGCAACCTCGTGGCGCAGCAGACGGTGACAGTGCGCCTCATCAAGCGCGAGTGGCACTCGCACCTGCGCGCCGACGACTTCTCCCAGGCCGAACCGAAGTACGTCACCGAAGTGGTGGACAACAAGGTCAGCGAGAGGCAGGTGAAGAGCACTGCTCAGCCGACGACGGTGGAACTGCCCTGGAGGGCGCCGGTGTCTACGTCGTTGAACTGGAGACCCAGGACCGCCTGGGCCGCGCGCAGACCGTGGCGGTGGACCTGTACGCGAGCGGCGACGAGCCGGTCACGTGGTCGCGCCGCCCCAGCGACGTGTTCAAGGTGACGCCCGACAAGGCGAGCTATGCGCCGGGAGAGACGGCGCACCTCGTGGTCGAGAGCCCGTTCCAGCAGGCACACGGCCTGGCCATCATCGAGACGCCCGACGGCAACCGCTACCAGTGGTTCACAGTGAAGGCAGGTGCGGCCAATTTCGACGTGCCCATACAGAAGAACTTCGTCCCCCGCGTGCCGGTGCACTTCGTGCTGATGCGCGGCCGCATCCCCGGCGTGCAGCCGGTGGCGGGAGGACGGGTGGACCTGGGCAAGCCCGCCACCGTGGCCGCCACGAGCTGGCTGACCGTGGAGCCGGTGGAGCACCAGGTGACGGTGACGCTGGCGCATCCCGAGCGCGCGAGACCCGGAGAGACGGTGGAGGTGAAGATCAGCCTGGCCGACCGCAACAGCAAACCGGCGGCGGGTGAAGTCACGCTGTGGCTGGTGGACCAGGCCGTGCTGGCCCTGGGCAAGGAGCAGCGGCTGGACCCCATCCCCGACTTCATCACGCCGGTGAGGTCCCGCGTGGGCATACAGGACACGCGCAACTGGACGCTGGGCATCCTGCCGCTGAGCGACGAGCCCGGCGGCGACGGTACCCAGGACGAGGCCACCGAGGGCCTGCTGGACAAGGTGACGGTGCGCAAGGATTTCCAGTCGGTGCCCTACTTCAACCCGACCATCGTTATCGGCCCAGGCGGCGTGGCCACGGTGAAGGTCAAGCTTCCCGACAACCTCACCAACTTCAAGCTGCGCGCCAAGGCGGTGAGCGGCGCCGACCGCTTCGGCGTCGGCACGGGCCAGGTCTCCGTGCGCCTGCCGGTGATTGTGCAGCCCGCGTTGCCGCGCTTCGTGCGGCCGGGCGACCGCTTCACCGCCACCGCCATCGGCCGCATCGTGGAAGGCGAAGGTGGTGCGGCCAGCGCAGAGATGCGCGTGAAGGGCGTGGAGCTCGGCGGCAGCCCGAAGCGTTCGCTCAACCTCAGGCTGAACGAGGCGCAGCGCATCGAGTACCAGGTGAACGTGCCTACGCCTCCGGTGACTGCCGAGGGCGAGGTGTCGTATGAGAAGGTGGGATTCACGGTGGCGGTGGAGCGCACCTCCGACAAGGCGCGCGACGCCTTCGAGGTGCAGCTGCCCGTGCGTCCTGACCGCTACAAGCTCACGCAGCGCCAGATGGTCGAGCTCAAGCCCGGCGCGACGGCGGACATACCGGAGGTCACTGAAGCTGTGCGTCCGGGCAGCCTGCGCCGCTCGGTGGTCGCGTCCGACCAGCTCGCGCTCGTGCGCATGGCCGTCGGCCTCAACCTGCTGATGAACTATCCGCACGGCTGCACCGAACAGCGCATGTCGCGTGCCCGCGCCTTCCTGGCGTTCAAGGAGTTCAATGCGCGGCTGTATCGCGACGGACAGGACAAGGAACTCAAGCGCGTGGTCAACGACGTCCTGGCCTGGCTGCCCGGCGTGGTGGACAACAACGGCCTGGTGTCCTACTGGCCCGGCTCGACCGGCTATGTCTCGCTGACCGCCTGGGTCACCGAGTTCCAGGTCGAGGCGCGCCGCGCCGGCTTCACCATAGACCAGGCCCTGTTCGACCGCATGGTCGCCAGCCTACAGAAGGCGCTGCGTTCGGATTACACCCACTTCATCACCGGCGAGGCCTATACCGAACGGGTCATGGCGCTCCGCGCCCTGGCGGCCGCCGGCCGGCTGGAGAGCAGCTACGTTGCGGAACTGGCGCGCCGCACCGACTACCTCAACCTCGAATCCAGCGCGCAGGTGTGGCGCCTGCTCGACACCTCCGGTGTCCAGGGCGGTGCCGCACGCGACGCCTTGGGCAAGAAGGTGTGGGACGGCGTCGTCATCCGCATGTATCAGGGCCATGAGATGTACGGCGGGTTGCAGGAGAACGCCAGCTCGCGCAACGGCCTGATCCTGCCGAGCGAGACGCGCACGGTTGCCGAAGTGGTGCGTGCCTCCGCAGCCAGCCCGAACGCCGATCCCAGGGTCAGCCTGCTGGCCGATGCGCTGGTCACGCTGGGCCAGGGCGATGGCTGGGGCTCCACCCAGGCCGATGCTTCGGCCATGCTCGCCCTGTCGGACTATGTAAAGCGCAAGAACGCAAAGGGCGAGACCCATCGCCTGGGCGTTTCCTTCGGCACACAGTCGCAGACGCTGGAGATCGCGCCGGGCAGCCCCATCGTGCAGGTCGCCAGCAACAGTGCGGCGAAGGTAGTGCTGCGCTCGGAGGCCAGGCAGCCGCTCATCGTGCGCGCGGAGACCACTTACCTGCCGCAGGCGCTGGGGTCACAGGCGCCTGCCGGGACCAGCGGTTTCGTGGTCGCGCGCGAATCGTTGCGCCAGCGCGCCGAGGACGAGCCGGCCGACAAGTTCGTGTTGAGCAAGCCCGGCATCGCCATCAAGCTCGCTGTGGGTGACGTGGTGGAAGAGCACGTGGAGGTGGTCGCCAACACCAGACACAACTACGTCGCCGTGGTCGTGCCTTTGGCTGCCGGCCTTGAGCCGCTCAACCCGAGCCTCGCGACGGCACCGGCAGAGGCCAGGCCCAGCGGCACGCTCACCACCACCCCCAGCTATGTGGCCTACATGGACGACCAGGTCACCTTCTATTACGACGAGCTGCCCAAGGGGACGCACCACTTCTACTTCCGCACCCGCGCCATCACGCCCGGCCAGTTCACGCAGCCGCAGGCACGGGCCGAGCTGATGTACGACATGGCGGTGCACGGCGAGTCGGCGGGCGCCGTCGTAGAGGTAAGCGCAAAAGAGAAATGATCGTGGGGCCCAAGAGGCAATGGCATTTGCTCTTGCCTCTGATTGTGATGGGACGAATTTCTATAATCGCAGGAAAGATTGCCGATGGTATCTCGATATACAGAACACTCGACGTATCTGAATCACAAGAATACTCAGGAGCTACTCGATGGGATCGTGATGGCGTTCAAGGGCGAGGGCATGGTCAGGGTGGATACTCATCCCAAGCCGCTCTACCATTCCCCTGCGCTCAAAAATAATCGATGGGCTGTATATATTCTTCCCGGCAATTCTGGCTGGCATTTAATACAAAGTACGCCATACGATCTGTTTTCGGATAAACAGCCAAACTCAGGGAATATGCGCTTTCTGGATATTTCACAAAACCTGAAAGCGCCTGGTTTTCTTATCCATGCCTATGAATACGGTGATGTTCTGGTCGAATCTGATGGGCAGAATGCGTTTAGTGTTTCTGGAGGATGGCACGATTACGAGCAAGAACCCGCCAGTGACAAGTACTACGGCTATGAGCCGAATTGGCCGCTCGCGGCAAAATCCAGATTACTCAAGAAGCTGTTCGAGAACAGCAAGAACCCTGACTTGTGCCAATACCAAGGGGAGGAAGATATTGAAATCTTTTCTCAATATGTTGCGAGTACGCTAGTCAGGAAGGATCTATTTGCTGCAGACCAATCTTGGCAGCAAGGTGCCATCAAGCTGTACTTTGAATGGCCCGCCCAAGACAGGCCGGAACCGGACAACGAAGCCCCCCTCTCATACGAGAAGACGCCAGTTCTGCATTATGAAAATGGCGAGCCCATATTGCCCAATGATGCCGTTTTGTACGCAAGTGACAATAGGCTCTATCCAGCAAGAATCGATAGATTCCTATACGACGGAGAATACTCGTCAGTGCTGGATGTAAAGCAGCCGGGCATGCTGCTCTACCGGAATGCCAAAGACCTCATTCTCGTTAAGCGCGACTGTCTCGATTTCGTTGCAGACTGCTATGAATGGTTAGAAAAGGGTGCGGAACAAGGTAACCCGGGACATCAGGTGATCTTGGGAAATCTGTATTACCTCGGGCGGTACTTGCCCAAAAACATGGAGAAAGCACTTTACTGGCTGGAAAAGTCAGCCCAGCAAGATCAAACGATGGCGCTGGAAATATTGGGAGATATTTATCTAGGTGGACTTGAGGTTAAGAAGGATCCCTATAAGGGCGTGCAATACCTCAGCAAGGCAAGCAAGTTAGGCTCGGAAACAGCAAGCTATAAATTAGGCTGCGAATACTGGGAAGGTAAACGGGTAAGCCTTGATGGAGCTAAAGCCATTTACTGGCTGACCCAGGCCGCCGATCAAGGCCATGTTGCTGCTCAAAGGTCTATTGGAGACTGGCACGGAGACGACAGGCAAATCAGCAAAAAAAATGTCGCAAAATCGATCAAGTATTTTGAAATGGCCGCCCAGAAAGGTGATAAGGAATCGCTTTATCGCTTGGGGTTATATTTCAAGAATGGCGATGGCGTTCCGCAAGACTACAAACATGCGGCCCAGCTATTCAAGGAAGCTGCCGAATATTCGGCGGTTGATAAAGCTAAATATGAATTTGCCTATATGCAGGAGCATGGGTTGGGAGTGGAAAAGAACGAGGCGGCCGCATTTCAAATGTATGAATTTCTTGCGGGGCACAAGAAAATACCAGAGGCCGCTTGCGGCCTGGCAAAAATGTATATCGATGGGCGCCACGTCAAACAGGATTATGAAAAAGCGAGGCAGTACATCCAGCAGGCTCAAAACGCCAAATACCGCGATGCAAAATATCTGCTTGATATGTTACCAAATGGCAATTTTGATAAAGCAAAAAAAATATTGAGAGCACCAGAAGGTTACGATATCGAGCAAATACACGGATTGGCTCTTGATTTACATATGGGGCATTACCGAGAACACCAGACATTAGCTTACGCGCTGTATTTGGCCGCTGCGGAAAGAGGGCACACTGATTCGCAACTGCAAGTTGGCCTCATGCATTTATATGGCAAGGGCTGTGAAAAAAATATCGATAAGGCGCTATATTGGCTAAAGAAATCTGCCCGAAAAGGATATGACGACGCATTAAGAATACTTGGTCAGACGTATCTAAATGGCAACGGCGTGAAGCCTAATTTGAAATTGGCCACACGTTATTTGCGGATCGCGGCGATTCTGGGAAATAGCATAGCCAAAGGGGATTTAAAAACCATCCCTTTCTTCAAGCGGATATTCTATTGGTGATTGTGATTGAGATGATGAAGATGACGCCCGCATTGCTTTGGGCGCTGTGCACCACAGCGGCCTGCGCCGATCCGCTCACTTGCACCTACGAGACATTCAACTGGAACGTCCGCGAGCAGCGGCCGGTGAACGTGCGCACCGTGATCCATCCATACGCCGAACTAACCCCGGAAGAGATCGATCCGAAAACCGGATGCACGGTCTGCCGCGAAGACCAGAGGCTGGTACAAGTCGGCAAGTTGAAGCCGTTTCTGGTCTGCAGCAAGGTTGCGGATGCCGTGCGCAATACACTGGAACGCTTGCTGGCCTCAGGCGAAACCGTGCAGGAGGTGACTGCCTATCGTCCGGGCAGAACCCGCAATCCATTGGATGCCGACGGCAACCGCACTGGCTTCAGCAATCACGCCTACGGCGCGGCAATAGACATCAATCGCACGCAGAACGGCCTGTATGACGATTGCCCGCAGTTCAGCCCCGCCTGCCGCCTGATCCAGGGCGGCCCGTGGATTCCCGGAAATCGGGGAGCGCTGGGCCGCGATACGCCCATCGTGCGCGGCATGAGGCAGGCCGGATTCCGCTGGGGCGGAGAGATCGCCGGCAAGCAGAAGGACTTCATGCACTTCTCCCTCACCGGCTACTGATGCAGCCGCTTCTTCGTCCTGTAACGGCCTTGAAAGCCGAATCTCTGAAACAATGGATGCCGCCGTACCGTTGGCGCTCCGTCTTTGCCTGGTGCGCAGTGTTGCTCCTGGTCTCGCTGATTGCGCTGGTCGCCGACGCATGGCGCTTCGAGCTCAAAGGCCCATCCCCCTCGTACCTGCTGCTCGATCGGCACGGGCAGTTCATCGCAGAGCTCACCAGCGCCGGCGAGGATTACGGCTACTGGCCGGTGGAAGAGCTCCCGCCGCGCGTGGTGGCAGCTGCGCTGGCGTTGGAGGACAAGCGGTTCGAGCAGCATCCCGGCGTTGACCCGCTCGCGCTGGGGCGTGCCTTGTTCCAGAACCTCACGCAAGCCAGGCGCGTGTCGGGCGCTTCGACCATTGCGATGCAGGTGTCGCGGCTGCTCGATCCCGGCGAGCGCACCTATGGTCACAAGTTGCGCGAGGCGGTACGTGCGCTGGTGCTGACGACGCGCTACGGACGCCACGAGATCCTCGAGGCCTACCTGCGCATGGTGCCGTATGGAAACCGCGTCCACGGCATCGCCTATGCGGCGCGGCGCTACCTGGACAAGCCGGTGGCGGACCTGAGCTGGGCAGAGATCACGTTCTTGTCCGCCATCCCCCAGGCGCCGACACACATGAACCCGTTCCGTGAGGATGGACGCCAGCGCGCGATCGCGCGCGGCAGCAAGCTGTTGGGCAAATTGCGCGCAAGCGGCGTGCTGACCCAGGCGGAGTTCGAACTGGCGATGCAGCAGATACGCGAGATCAGCTTCCCCAGGCTGGTCACGCGCTCCGAACACAGCCTGCACGCCATCTTCAAGCTGCGCGAGGTGCTGGCCTCGGCACCGCCGCAAAATGGCAACGAGCCTTACCTTGTCACGACCACACTGGACCTGGATCTGCAGGACAGCGTGACCGAGCTGGCGGACACCGCTGTCACCCAATGGAGGAGCCGCGGTGTGGGCAATGGCGCGGTCGTGCTGCTCGATCGCGCGAGCAACGGCGTGCTGGCCTGGGTGGGTTCGACGGATTACTTCGACCGCGAGCAGGCGGGTGCGCTCGATTTCGCCCAGACACCGCGCTCCCCGGGCAGCACGCTGAAGCCCTTCTTCTATGCGCTGGCGCTGGACCAGGGCAAGATCACTCCCGCCACCATCCTGGACGACCTGCCCGCAACCAGCCACGGCGTGGTCAACGCAGACCGGGCCTTCCTCGGCCCCATGCTGCCCAGGCAGGCCCTGGCCAACTCGCGCAACGTCCCCGCAGCCCACCTGCTCAACACCATAGGACTCGAAGAGGGATATGCATTCCTGCGCGAGCTGGGCCTGCATCAGGACGAGGAGGATGCGAGGCGCTACGGGCTGGGGCTATCCATAGGCGCGATGCCGCTCACACTCGAACACCTGGTCCAGGCCTACTCGGTGCTCGCGAACGACGGGCGCTGGCGTTCGCTCCAGTGGTATGCCGGCCAAAGCGGAGAAACGCGTCAACTGCTTTCCCCGGGCACCGCAAGACTGACCACCCTGTTCCTGTCCGACCCCAGCGCACGGCTGCCCTCCTTCCCGCGCATGGGCAGCACCGAGTATTCCTTCCCGGTCGCGCTGAAGACCGGCACCTCGGAAGGGCTGCGCGACGCGTGGACCGTGGCCTATTCCCGGCGTTACCTGGTCGGCGTGTGGCTTGGCCATCCGGATGCGAGGCCCATGCACGACGTCACCGGCGGCGGCAACGCCGCCGAGCTGGCGCGACGCATACTGGAGAAACTGCACGGCAACGAGCGGCACGGCCTGTCCGATCTGAACTTCCCTCCGCCTGATGGCTACGACAGGGTCGCCATCTGCGCCTTGACCGGCAAACGCGCGACCGGCAGTTGCGATCCGGTGTTCGAGGAGTGGTTCGCTCCCGGGCAGGAACCGAAAGAGGACGACGATGCCTATCAGCGCCTAGCCATAGACGTGCGCAACGGCCTGCTCGCGCAGGACAGCACACCCCGGCGATTTGTCGAGCAGCGCACCTTCATCAACCTCCCCCCGCGTTACGCCGACTGGGCGACGCAAGCGGGATTGCCGCACCCGCCGCAGCAGATCAGCATGCTGGGCAGTTCGGCCAAGGGACCTGCGCGCAAGGCAGTTCCATCCATTGCCGCAGCCCGGCCCGGCGCTACGTCCCAGCTCCTGCGCGTGGTCGCCCCGGCCGACGGGATGAACCTGCTGCGCGATCCCTCGCTGCCTGCCTCGCTCAACACCATAGGGCTGCGCGCGGAGATCACACCAGCGATGAAGGAGATACTCTGGGTGGTGGACGGCAAACCTTACCGGCTGGCTACGTACCCCTACACCGTGCGCTGGACCCTGCAGCCCGGCGAACATGTGATCCAGGCTCGCGCTCCTTTCTCCGACGACATATCCCAGCCCGTGCACATCCGGGTCGAGTAGTCTGCCTTCCCTGAAAGCAGGTCTGCTCCCGACCTACGTAGTAAGCCGCGGTGCTTTGCGGGTTCTCAAGCAGCCCTCGAACCAGGGTATCGCGCTACACTTCGTGGGCGAGTAGTCTCAGCGTTCGCCTGCAGCAGTTTTGATAGAACAGTTTTCTTTTTCACTCGACACCAGGAGAGGCAAATGAAAATCACCAAGAAGAAGCTACTGGAAGAACTCAACAAGGACCTGGAGTGGGAATACGCGGCGGCCATCCAGTATCTGCAGCACCAGGCCGTGCTCAATGGCGCGAAGTACGATTCCATCAAGAAGGAACTGCTGCTCCACTCGCAGGAGGAGATGGCGCATGCCGTGATGCTGGCCGACCAGATCGACTTCCTCGGCGGCGTGCCCACGGTGGATGTCGAGAAGCGCGAGATCTCGGTGGATTGCGTGGAGATGCTCAAGCAGGATCTGTGGGGCGAGGACAACGCGATCACACGCTACAAGGATCGCATCGCTCAGGCCGAAGAGCTCAAGGAATACGGTCTGCGCCGCGTGCTGGAAGACATCCTGATCCAGGAAGAAGAGCACAAGCGCGACCTCACCAACGCGCTGGCGAAATAGCACATAGCCACGCGCTGACATCTGGCATCACACCGGCGTGAAGGCAGACCTCAATCCCGCAGGCTCTGTCTCCTGATGCGCTTGGACTCGGACTCTCTGGCATGAGTGAGGATGGTATCGGCCAGCTTCGCGTAGTCCCCCGAGAAATGGTGGCCGCCTTTCATCTCGACGACGGTGACGGCCTTCCTGTCCAGCAGCTTGCATGCGCTGTCGTCTTCGTCCTCGCCGTAGATGCACAGCACATTCAAGCCCTTCAGCTTCTGCACCTCGGGCACGACCTTGTATACCCCGCCATCGAACAGCCATTCGGACACATGGAACTCGAAATTGGCTTCCTGTCCCAGCCCCAGCAACGCGACGATCTGCACGCGCGACCTCAGCGCCTCGGGCAGGCGGCTGACCATGAACGGCAGCGTGTCCGCCCCCGATGAGTAGCCGACCAGCACGAACTTCTCTGCGCCCCATGCCTTGCCGTAGTGCTCGAGCATGCGTGCGAGGTCGTGAGCTGCGATATCCGGATCCTTCTTCTCCCAGAAGTACTGCAGGGAGTTCAGTCCCACCACGCCGATGCCATCCTTGTTCAAAGCCTCGGCGACCTGCTTGTCTATGCCCGCCCAGCCGCCGTCCCCGGAGACCATCACCGCCATCGTGTCGCTCGCGACGGCAACAGGAAGCTCCACCAGCGGCAGGTCGCTGAGCGCGTCCGTTGTGCGTACAGATACGGGGTGCTGCTGACTTTCGATTCCCAAGAATGCCTGCTTGAACTGTGGCATCCAGTTCTTCTGCACCGAGAATCCATGCCCGACCTTGGCCATCTCCACCAGCTCCGCATCCTCGACCCCGCTGAAGAAGGTCTTGGTGTCGGGCGTGCTGCATACGCGATCGACATCGCCCTGCAGCACGTAAAGCTTCGCCGCAAGGGTGAGAGCCGGATCGTAGACGTAGCCCAGCTTCGCATCATGCCTGCCGGTCAGCAGGCCGCTGCCTTTGCACAGCGGCTTGTTGGTCTTCAGTTCTGGGCAGAAGCCCATGCTGATGCCGCCGGCGAAGGTGTTGGGCGGTGACTGGGCGAGCGTGGCGTAGACCAGCGTCGCGCCCGACGAATAGCCCACCAGCACCGGCAAGGTGTAATGCGGGAATCGGTATTTCTTCTGCAGGTATTGGCTGAGCTCCTCAAAATGAGCCGCGGGATAGGTGCATTTTTCGCGGCCCGCATCGAGCTGTCCGAGGTAGTGCGTGATGTCGATGCCGACCACCATGCTGTCCAGCTGCGCCAGCGATTTGGCCATATCGATCACGCCCTTGTTCCAGCCGCCATCGCCGGAGACGAACAGCGTCATGTGCCTGGGCTGCGCGGAGGTTCGATAGATGTGCAGCATACCGAAGGGACCGAAGCTGTCGATGCTCTCCTCAACCGTGGCTGCCTGTGCGTGGCCCGTCATCAGGAACAGCAGCAGCGCTACAGTGAACGATCGACTCATTTTGAGAACACTCCTTTCAGCTTTCCCGAGATCAGCGTAGTCACCGACAACAACGCCGATGCCATTGACAGACCAGCTGGTGCTGCCAGATAGCGCGGCTGCCAAAGCGGCTCGAATTTGTTCTTGTATTGGTACAGGCCGTCAAAGTTGTAGAACTCATTGCCGAAGCGGAATATGGTGTTGCCGATCTTGTTCCACAGCGGTGCCAGCGGACGCAACTCCAGCCCGGAAAGCGGTGCCATGCCGAGGTTGAACCATTGGTACTCCTGTTCCTTGCCCCAGAACATAATCGAGACGATGAGGTACTCCATCAGGCCATTAGCGGAACTTGGTTCGTAGCGCATCAGGTCCATCGACAGCTCATGCTTGTTCTGCAGCTCCCACAGGTTGGCAAAGGCGATGATGCGCCCCTCCTTCCTGACCAGCGCGATGGTGCAGCGGCGCAGATAGTCCGCGTCGAAGAACCCGATAGAGAAGCGTTTCTCGCGCGTCTTCTTGTCGTCCAGCCAGCGGTCGGAAACGGCTTGCAGATCGGGGAGTATGGCGTTCACGCCCGCGGGCGGCACGATCTCGAATGACAGGCCTTCGCGTTGCAGACGGTTATACGCGTGGCGCAGGCTCGCCCGCTTGCTGCCGCTCAGGGTAAAGGAAGGCAGCGGCACCCTGGCTTCCTCGCCCAGCTTGAGCAGTGCCAGTCCGAGATCGAGGTAGAGCGGGATGTGATGCATGCTCACCTGGTAGAAAGCCACTCTCGCACCGTGCCGGTCAGCCAGCGTGCGCAGCTCCCACGCCAGCTCTTCATGCTCTTCCGCCATGCCTATGGGGTCTCCCATCGCCACCCAGTAGCGGTCGGTGACTGCGAACATCAGGAAGCTGTGTCCGCTCTCGCTCCACAGCAGATATTTGTCTCCGGTCAGCGCCAGATGCGCAGCAGTCTCGTTCGATTGTCTGGCGATGGCCTCGGCCTTGTCGAGTTCTGCGGAGGTAGGCAATACCAAAGAGAACGCGGCGCGCGTCAGCAGCCGATAGCCGGCGAGCCCGGTAATGATGATCAGGATGACCACCAGAGAGCGCAGGAAGCGCGAGGCATCCCCGTGCAGCGCAAACTGCCACCAGAGTTCGCTGGAATATTCCACATGCTTGTAGGAGAAGAAGCCCAGCCACGTCGAACCGAGCACGACGATCGCCGTCAGCAGCAGCCATTGCGGGGAAAAGTCGAGCCTCAGCAAGGCCGACTTGCGGTAGAAGTGTTTCCTGACCGGAATGAACAGCACTAGCATCACGCCCAAGAACATCGCCTCCTCGTAATCCAGCCCCTTGCCCAGCGATGCGATGATGCCAAGCACCAGCATGGCAATGGTCGCGAAGTAGGCGGCATCAATACGCCGCCGCACCGCCTGGGCGAGCAGCAGCAGGGCTACGCCGGCGACGCTGCCCAGCAGATGGGACAGCTCCACCGCGGGCAGGGGGATGAGGTACTCCATCCATCCGAGGCGCTCTTTCAGTGCGGGAGTGGCGCCCGACAACAGCAACACGCCGCCCCCCAGTATCAGCAGCACGGCAAATATCTGCGGGATGGCGGATTCGATGACACTGATGGCGGTGGTAACGAGCCGGTGGCGGACGAGCTCATACAGCCGCAGTTCATAGATCGTCAGCATGCAGCTGGCGAGCACCAGCGGCATGAAGTAATAGACCACGCGATAGATGATCAGCGCAGCGATGACGTGGGGAGCAGAGTAGTGGCTAGAGGCCAGGAAGATGAAGCTGCCTTCGAAAATGCCGATCCCGCCTGGCACCATGCTGATGAGACCGACGAGCTGCGCAAAGACGTACAGCACCAGAAAGTCACCGAACGGCATGCCCGTGAAATGCGACAAGGGGATGTACATCACCAAGGAAGCCAGCAACAGATCGGACAGCGCCACCAGCAACTGGCGCAGCGCGAGCGAGAATGCGGGCATGGACAGGCTGAAGCCCTTGATGGTCACGGGCTTCCGACGCAAGGCGACCATCGTCCACCATGCGAAGAGCAATACAGAGCCAACCATGATCGCAGTATCCACCGAGCCAGCAGGCAGCCTGTCGGTGATGAGGTTATGGTCGGGCGAGAACGCATAACCGCCCACCATGATGGTCACGGCACCGAGGAAGTAGGACACGGTGCAGAACAGCACCACCTTGGCGATGGAGATGCCCGGCATCCCCCAGCTTGAATAGAGGCGGTAACGCATGGTGCCGCCCGACAGCCAGGCATGGCCGACATTATTGCTGATGGAGTAACTCAGGAACGACGTGAACAGCACGCGACGGTAAGGCAGTCTTTCCCCCGCGTATTCAAGCGCGAGGTAATCATAGAAACTCAGGGCGATGTAGCTCAACAACGTGGCCCCGCCGCACATCGCCATCAGCGACATGGGGAAGTCGTGTAGCGCATGCCGGATGTCGCGCCAGTGGTAGACCTCGATCTCGTGGTAAACGACCAGGATGGCCACCGTGAACAGGACCAGGCTGATGACCGGGGTCAACTTGTGCAGTGTGTTCTTCAGTTCCACATGAGCCTCTGCTGAACCGTTGTCGATCGAGTGCCACTGATACACATCGGTATCATACGTCAGTGCATGGGCCGGTGGTAAGTTCCGGGCTGCCAGACAGCACTATGCCAGCGACCTGCGCACCAGCGCCTTGCGCCCTTCTTCCAGCAACAACATGCCGAGCCCGAACGGAACGATGAACAACCATACCTCGGCAGCGAGCGGTGCAGTGCCAAACAGCGCATTGCCCCACGGGGTGTAGTCGATCAGCAATATCAACACCAGCTCGAAGACGATACCGTAGGCGATCAGCTTGTTGCGACGGTGACTGCGACTGAACACGGACAGCGTGGGATGGCGGCACAGGAAGATGTTGACCATCTGCATGGTGACGATGGCCGTCAGACACGCGGTCGTGCCCTGCAGATACAGGCTGTCGTGAAAGCCCAATGCCGTGCCGAACTGCCAGCCTCCTCCATACAGCACGAAGAAGAACGCGGCCATCGCCACGGCCGCCTCCAGCGGTCCGAGGAACAGGTAGGCGCGCATCAGCAGCCCCCAGCTGAGCAGGCGTTCACCGGGCAGTCGCGGTGGCCTGCGCATGACGGCAGGATCGGGTTTTTCCGCACCGAGCGCCAACGCCGGCAAGGTGTCGGTGCCCAGGTCCACGGCGAGGATCTGGATCACCGTGAGCGGCAACGGGATCTTGAACAATGCGAAAGCGAGATAAGGCACCAGCTCCGCGACGTTGTGGGTGAGGATGTAGGTGAGGAACTTGCGCAGGTTGTCGAACACCGCGCGCCCTTCCTCGATGGCCGTGACGATGGTGGCGAAGTTGTCGTCGAGCAGGATGATATCGGCCGCTTCCTTGGCGACATCGGTGCCGCTGATGCCCATGGCGATTCCGATGTCGGCGCACCTCAGCGCGGGAGCGTCGTTCACCCCGTCGCCCGTCACCGCAACGATCTCGCCTCGTCGTTGCAGCGCCTGCACGATGCGCATCTTCTGCTCGGCGCTGGTGCGCGCGAAGATCAGGTCCGGCTCGTCGAGCAGCAGTTGCAGGTCGATGTCCGACATGGTGCGCAGCTTGTCGCCGGTGATGGCCAGTGACTGCTGCGCCAGTCCGATCTCTCGTGCCAATGCGCTGGCGGTATGCGGATGGTCACCGGTGATCATGATCACGCGGACACCGGCCACATGACAGGTGGCGATCGCCTCGGCCACACCGGGGCGCGGGGGATCGACGAGACCGATCAGTCCTGCGAATACCTGCTCGCTCTCGCGTTGCGTAGCGTGTTGCGGCAAGGCGCAGTAAGCGAGGGCAATCACGCGCAGCCCCTGCTCCGTCATCTGCTCATGTGTACTCAGCAGACTCGCGCGGCGATCGGCATCCAGCGCCACAGTCTTTCCCTGCAGCAGCATCTCGCTGCAGAGCGGCAGCACCGTCTCCGGCGCCCCCTTGCAGTACAGCATAAGTCCCTGCGGCGTGTCGCAGATGACCGACATGCGCTTGCGCTCGGTATCGAAAGGGATCTCGTCCACACGCTCGAACATCGCTCCAGCCGGCGCACCTTGAAGCAGCGCCACTTCCATCGGGTCGCCCTGCCAGACGCTTTGCCCGTTCTGTTCGATCCGTCGCAGGTCGTGGCAGTGGCGCATGATGTCGAACAGCGGATCGGTAGCATCCAACTCGTCGAGCTTCCGCACCGTGCCGGAATGGAACACTTGCCGGATGCTCATTCGGTTCTGCGTCAGCGTGCCGGTCTTGTCGCTGCAGATCACGCTGGCCGATCCCAGTGTTTCCACGGCGGTCAGGTGGCGCACCAGGGCGTTCTTCTTCACCATGCGCTGCGTAGCCATGGCGAGCGACAGGGTGACGGTGGGCAGCAAGCCTTCCGGCACGTTGGCGACGATGATGCCGATTGCGAAAAGCAGGTTCCCCCAGAACGACAGACCGAGCAGATGCCCGATCAGGAAGAACACCGCACCAAGCAGGATGGCAAACAGCGCCACCAGCCGCGACAGGCGCGCGATCTCGATTTGCAGCGGCGACAGCGGCTCATGCAGGGTCTGCGTCAGGCGCGCGATGTTGCCGAACTCGGTGTGCATGCCGGTGGCATACACCATCGCTTTCGCCTCGCCCGAGATCAAGGAGGTGCCCGCGTGCAGGATGTCGCGCCGCAGCGCAACTTGGTCTTCGCTGGTCGCGCTGGTGTCGCGTGCCTTGGGACGCGATTCACCGGTGAGTGTGGCGGTGTTGACGCGCACGCCGAACGCCTCGATCAGGCGGCAATCGGCAGGCACTTCGTCACCCGCAGCCAGCAGCACCACATCGCCCCGCACCAGTTCTGCCGCCGGGATCGAGACTGCCCTGCCGTCGCGCAGCGCAGTCGAATTGCGCGGCAGCAGATTGCGCAACGCGGTCAGCGCCTTTTCCGCGCGGAACTCCTGCCAGAACGAGAACAGGCCGTTGACGATGATGACGCCGAGTACGGCATAACCCAGCGTGGCCATGCCCTGCCCGGGTTCACGCCATTCGGCGAAGAAGGCAAGGCCTGCGGCGAGCCACAGGATCAACGCGAAGAAGTGGGTGAATTCCTTGAGCAGCTTGCTGATCAAAGACTGCTCGGCGATCTTCTCGATCTGGTTGGTGCCGTACCTTGCCAACCGTTGCCTAGCTTCGGCCTGAGACAAACCCCGCGCATTGCTGTGCAGATGCGCGTAGAGTCTTTCGATGTCATGGCGATGCGGGTGCATGATGTGCGCTCAGTTTCGGACAAACACGATCTGATTGAGGTACTGCGGCCTCATTGTCTCCGCGAGCAGGAAGTCGGCCAGATCGTCGCGTGAGATCGATGACAACATGCCGACGTGAACATCCAGACCCGCCGACCACTTTCCCTTCGCCGCCCCATCGGTTAGCCGGGGCGGTTTCACGATGGTCCACTCCAGCCCACTACGGATGACGACCTTCTCCTGTCCCTCCCGGTCCAGGTTCTGCTGCGGCCAACGCCGACCGGACAGATGAGCCATAAGCTGGAAGGGCAGAGTCCGGCCGGTGGGATAGTCACCGATCATGCCGCCCGTCTGGCATACCAGCCGCCGTATACCGAGCTGATGCATGGCGGCGACGATGGTGGCAGTGGCCTCCTCGCAGAAAATATCCGTAAAAGGCGGACGCGGCCCGAATACACAGATCGCAGCGCGACAACCTTGCAGGGTGGACAGCACATCGTCGGCGCTCGTCAG
The DNA here is from genome assembly GCA_963813255.1 of uncultured beta proteobacterium. Classification (GTDB taxonomy): domain Bacteria; phylum Pseudomonadota; class Gammaproteobacteria; order Burkholderiales; family Gallionellaceae; genus Sideroxyarcus. The sequence continues at coordinate 147,297 of CAWEYD010000008.1, forward strand.
CGATCCTTGCAGCACCTCGATACCAAGCCGGCCGGGATCGATGCTGCCCTCCCTTCTCGCCAGCACCCGCACTCTCATCCCTGCGCCCAAGGCGCGGGAGATCAACGCCTTCCCGGTGGCGCCGCTGCCGCCGAATATGGCGATGGTGTCGGGCTCTGCATTCATCCTTGCCTCCTTCGTACATCACGACCATCTCTGCTCAATTCGGAACCAGCAGGTAAACGCCCAGCCCCACCATCACCAGGCCGCTGACCAGCTTGAGCCAGCGACCTTCCTTTTCCTGCAAGCGGTGCTGGCTGAGCGTGACGACGCCGATGGCCAGCACGATCACGTCGTCCAGCATGTAGGCCAGATCGTAAAGCAGCAAGTAACCGTAGTAGCTCAGTCTATTCAGTTGCTGCAGCGTGAGTATGCGCGTGAACAACGCGGGAAAACCCGAGGTGCACATGAGCTCGACGATCTGCACCAGCACGGCCAGCACCACGGTGCCGAGCAATGCTGCGGTCAGGTTATCGGCCTGCAGGACGCGCCGCATGCGGGCGTAGATGCCTGGCTTGGCCGCAGCGGGGATGGACAATGTGACACCCCAGCCGAAACGCCAGAAGTCCTTGAGGTGGATCGCCCCCGCCAGCAGCGCCAGGGTGGCGATGGCGATCTCGGAGATGCGCGAGAGTCCGACCAGCAGGAACAGGTTGAGCCATGCCGCCATGAAAAGGAAATAGGCAACGCCCTGCACCGCCACGAAGGTGCCTGCGATGACCAGCATGCGTGGCCTATCGTTCAGAGGGGCCAGCAGCGATATCATCAGGATCAGCACCCACATCGAACAGGGATTGAAACCGTCCAGCAAACCCAGCGCTACGGTGAACAGCGGCAGCCCCACCTGATCGAGCGATACCGTACGGCCCAGGAAATCGACGGCAAAGGTCTCCGACTTTGGCGCAGGAGGTGATTTGCCGGTTCGTTGGCTTTGTACCCGCGCCAGACTGTCGCGTAACAACTGCCCCGTGGACGCTTCATCCGAGAATCCGACGTGAAACTCTCCATCCAGCACAAACGCGGGCACTCGCACCACTGCATCGTTGTGGCTTTGTGCGATGAGCCGCAAGCGTTCCAGGGCTTCCGGCTCGCGGCTCACATCGCGTATCACGACGCGCAATCCCGGTTGCTCACGCTGCAACTTGGCCAGGAATTCCTCGGCCTTGGCGCAGTGAGGACAGCCCTCGCGCACGAAGACTTCGATATCGGCGGGTTGCGCTGCGCAAGTCGCCCCAGCCCAGCCAAGTGTGAGCGCCGTTAGCAGGAGCAGCATATTTTGGGTAATCAAGCGCATGGCAATGCATCCTCCCGATATCAGGCCACAAGTAAACATCCGCACGTCACTGAACACAAGCCGTCCCCATCTGTTTGCCGAGAAAATCTCCCAGCGCGTTGACCCATGCTTGCGCATGAAGATGAAACCGTCGTTGTGGCCGCCGGCCAGTTCAAGGAACTGCTTGGGCGGATTGGCCGCAGCATACAGCGCTTGCCCTTGCTCGAATGGAACGATGTCATCCTGCGGGCTGTGGGCGATCAGCACCGGTGCGGTCACCTTCCGTAGGTATTCCTTCGTGTCGTAGTGGATGACCACCAGCCACCTTGCGGGGAGATACGGATAGAGGTGCTGCGCCATATCGGGCACGGACGTGAAGCCGGAAGAGATCACCAAGGCGGCCGGTTTCTCGCGGGTGGCCAACTCTGCGGCGATGGCAGCGCCCATCGATTCGCCGAACAGCACGATGCGGCAAGGAGATATGTGCTTCTGTTCTGCGAGGTATTTCCATGCGGCGTCGGCATCGCGATAGGTGCCCTCTTCCGAGGGCTTGCCGGCGTTGTTGCCGTAGCCGCGATAGTCGAAGATCAGCGTGCTGTAGCCCAAGCGGTGAAACATCAGAAGCGAATCGAGCCGGTGCGACATATTTCCCCCGTTGCCGTGCAGGAACAGCACCGTGCCGCGTGGCTGCGCGACCGGGACATACCAACCCTGCAGGCTGATGCCGTCGGCCGTATCCAGCTTGATCTCTTCATAGGGCATACCCAGCCGTGCCGGCGTGGCGATGATCTCGCGTCCGGCGTCCGGAACATAGATCAGCTGCGATTGAAAGACGAACAGCAGCAGCGTGACGCCGCCATAGGCTGCCGCCAGGATGCCCGGTAGATGCCACATCAGGCGCACCCCGCGACCAGTCTCAGTGTGACGCTCGTCACCCATGACTCACTCCCATCCATCATGCGAACCTCCTCAGCGCGACGCTGGCCAACGCGTAGATCAGAACCGCCAGCAGTATCACCATGGCAAAACCCAGATGGATCGCCAGCAGCGTGGCAAGGACCGCGCCCACCACCGAGGCGAAGCCGTTGATCGCCCACGCCCAGGGGATGGCGTCCTCACGCTTCTCCGCCAGCCGATTCATGCCTGTTGGAAATGGTACGCCCATGCACGTCGCCAGCGGTGCGATCAGCAGCACAGAGATGAATATCTTCGCCAGATCGGGCAGATGTATCAGCGATTGGAACAGACTCGGCAGGATGGCCAGATAGATCAGTGCCACCACCCCTATCGCAGCTACAGCTACAGTGACTTTGTTCGCGGCCTGCGAACGACCTGCGATCCAGCTGCCCGCACCTGCGAACACCAGGAACGCGCACAGCACCACCGCCACTGCGTACAGCGGGTGCGACAGGAACAGCACGAACTTCTGGATGAAGGCGATCTCCATGAACATGAAGGCGAAGCCGATAGCGAGAAAATACAGGGCCACCGGCGTACTCGGCAATGTACGCCTGCAGTGCGACAAGGCCAGCGGCAGCAATATCAGCAGCACGCTTGCCGCGACCGCCTGCAGCAGTGTCGCCACCAGCAGCGGATAGCTCCAGTCGAGCAGCGGCATGCCGCCTCGCTCGCGCAAGGAGAAAATCTCTGCGGCGGCATCCCATTTGAAGAAGCGGAAGAAATGCGGCCGATCGTCAGTCGCAGGCTCGATGTAGAACTTGTAGTTATCGATGAACTCCTGCCGCTGCGGACTCAGCAGCGCCATGGCTCCTTCGTAGAAATAGGGGTGTGCCAGCTGGTTGTAGCGGTTCGCATCAATAGCTCGCATGCCGGGGTACCAGGCCAGATCGAAGGAGCGCGCGCTACAGAATCCCCTGATCGCCGCGATCTCCTGCTCATTGAAATCGTTGTTCTTCACCAGCAGCGTGACAGTCTTCCAGCCACGTATCATCACCAGCCGCGATGCTGGATCGGATACGCCGTTCCGCTCCAGCGCAGACACTGCAGTGGCAAACAGTTTCAGCGCATCGCGCGGCGGCAGCGTGAGCCAGCGCGTAACGGCCAGCATGCCGCCCGGCGTGAGGCGGTCGAGATACGCCTGCATCGCCTCCACCGTGTACAGATAGTTCTCGCTCAGGCCATACAGCCCTGCCGATGCGGTGCCGAACGAGTCCAGCAGTGCCACCTGGATCAGGTCGTAGCGTTCGCGGCTGGCATTGACGAAGCCGCGCGCCTCGGCGTCGTACACGTGCACGCCGGGACGGTTATACAGGTCGCCGGCATAGTCCCTAAAACGATCGGTGACCAGGTCGGTGACGTTGTGGTCCAACTCCACCGCATCGATCGCTGCGCTGCCGTGGTACAGCGCCTGCAACACGTCGCTGCCCGCACCGGCACCCAGTACCAGCACACGGGGCCGTTCGAGCACATGGTAGGGCAGCGCAGAGGTGAGCTGGTCCAGATAGGCCAGCGGTGCGAGATCGCCATCGAACCTGGTGAGTGCGGACGGGCCGTTGCCGTCCACGAACACGCCCAATTGAGGTGGCGGCTCGTCAGTCGCATTGAGGCTCATCCCGGGTGCATCGCGCAACGGCACACGCGTGTTCTCCACCACCGTGACCTGCCCCAACGGGCTGTTGCGTTCCTCGACCACGCGAGCGCCAACGATGTCCAGCGCCTGGCTCAGGTCCTTGTAGGGTGAGAGATGCACGGGCGTGACCGGCAAAACCACAGCCAGCACTGCAAGTCCGATAAACAATTCCATCAGCCACTTCGGCCGCACCTTCAGTTCGACGACTGCGATCGCCGCAGCAAAGAACGCCAATGCCGTGAGCGCAGTGAGCAACCGCGACGGAGGCACGAAGAACAGCACGACGATGACGCCCATGCTGCCCACGCCCGCACCGAAGATATCGAATGCATAGATGCGCGATGCCTGCTTTCCGAAGTGCGTAAAGACGAGGCCTATGCCCAAGCCTCCGCAAAAGAACGGCAGCATCATCAGCAGATAGACGGCAAGAAGTTTGAGCGGCTGGGTCGGATCCCACAGTAGTTCGAGCGGATTGAACGGGACCTGTTGTGCAAGCCAGAAGGCTGTGGGCATCAGCACAGCCAGTGCCGCTGCGGCCATGACGTACACGACGCCGAAGTGCGGTTCGATCTTCTCCTTGAGCAGGGTCAGCAGCGTGCCGCTCGCGCCGTAGCCCAGCATCGCCGCGCTGATGATCATGTATGCGAAGTGATGCCACAGCACGATGCTAAACAACCGCGTCAGCAGCACCTCGTACGCGAGCACGCTTGTGGAGAGCAGACCGATCGCGATGAACGGTGGCCCTTGTGCAACTGATTCCCTCTCCCCCGCCCTCTCCCACAAGCGGGCGAGGGGGACAAAGAATCGCTGCGCGAAATTCATATTTAGTGTCCGCCGGTCAGCGGGACGAAACGCACCGGCAGGATCTGGCTGGTGGTCACTGAGCCATCCTGTTTCTTTTCCACCAGCATCAGCGACTGTGTCATGAATTGCGTGCCCAGCGGGATCACCATCCGGCCGCCTGGTTTCAGCTGTTTGATCAGCGGCGGCGGCACGTGGCTGGCCGCAGCCGTCACCATGATGGCGTCGAACGGAGCCGCTTCAGGCCAGCCGTAGTAGCCGTCGCCCACTCTGGTTCTCACGTTGCGGTATCCCTGCGCCTGCAGCCGTTCGCCGGCTTCTTTGCCCAGCGCTTCGATGATCTCTATGCTGTAAACGGAACTCGTCATCTCGGCCAATATCGCCGCCTGGTAGCCCGAGCCGGTGCCTATCTCCAGCACCTTGTCGCCAGCCTTCACTTTCATCAGGTCGCTCATCAGCCCCACGATGAAAGGCTGCGAGATCGTCTGCCCGTGACCGATAGGCAGGGGGCGGTTGAGATAGGCAAGAGCGGTCAGCTCCTTGGGCACGAAACGATGTCGCTCCACTTTCTCCATCGCCGCGATGACTTGCGGGCTGAGCGCGAAGCTGCCGCTGTATGCGGCAGTCTCAGCGGCATCTGCCTTCACCTCCTCCACCATCTCATGGCGAGCCGCGTCGAATCCTCCGCCCTGCGCAGAAAAGGCGCTGCAGAAAAGAAACAAGGTACCCAAGACGAAATGGAGTCTCATGATTTGCTCCTGCTAGCTAGCTTTGCCGCAAATGTCCCGGCCTTTTGCTCACTTCCACGTCTTCTTGAAGTTCCAACTCTGCTTGCCGCCGAGCGCGCGCAACTGCTCATACAACTCCCGCTCTTCACGCGACAGCTGTTCCGGCACATGCACGGCGATGCGCAGATACATCTCGCCATGATGCCCATTGCCGAACTCAGGCAGTCCCTTGCCTTTGAGGCGCAGCACCGCGTCGGGTTGCGTGCCTGGCGGGATGGTCACCGTGGCCGTCCCGCCCAGCGTCGGCACCTGCAACGTGGTACCTAGCACGGCTTCGGTCACGCTGATGGTTTCCTGACGCAGCAGGTCGGCGCCTGCACGCTCGAAGCGCGGGTCACTCCTGGTTCGCACCACCACGAACAGATCGCCGGTCACGCCTCCCTGTTCCTGGCTCGGCATCCCCTTGCCGGGGATGCGCAACACCATGCCCTCTTCCACCCCCTGAGGGATCCTCACAGTCAGCGTCTCTTCCTTGTCCTCGCTGCCGCTACCGTGGCATACAGGGCATGGATGCTCGATGACTCTGCCGCGCCCATGGCACACCGGACATATGCCGATCTGCTGGATCAGTACGTGTTGCTTTTCCTGACGGCTGCTGCGGGTGATGCGCCCGGTACCTTTGCAGGTCGCGCAGGTCTTCGGTGCAGCACCGCCCTCACTGCCGGTGCCGTAACAGGCTCGGCAGGGAGCAGGACGGCCCAGGCGGACCCTCTCCTCGCCACCGCTCTCCACCCGTTCCAGCGGGATGGTCAGCTCCACTTCGATGTTTGCGCCGCGCGCAGGCCCTGCATGACGGCGGCCGCGGAAGAATCCCTCAAAAGGATTGCCCCCCCCGAAGTCGAAATTGAGTCCGCCGAAGATGTCCTCGAAGTTGATGCCGCTGTACAGGTCTTCCTGACTAAAATCTTCCACCGCGGCGAATCCGCGTGCATCGTACTCGGCACGTTTCTTCGGGTCGGACAGGACGGCATAGGCCTCGGCGATCTCCTTGAAACGCTCCTCCGCATCCGGCTCCTTGTTGCGGTCGGGGTGGAATTTCATCGCAAGGGTACGGAAGGCGTCCTTGATCGCCTTCTGGTCGGCATCCTTTGCGACGCCTAGCACCTCGTAGTAGTCACGTTGGGCAGAAATGATCGTTCACCTTGGAGTTGTGGTTCCCCATCAGACCGCTGATAGGACAGGGCGAACGGCTGATGGCAAATAGCGCTTTGCGAGGAAGAATGCGGTCAATCCGCTTTCTTCTTCGCACCCGTTTTCTTCTGCGACTGTTTTGCGAAAGATTTTCTGATCTCGGTCAACTCGGCCAGCCGCGCAGCGACCTTGCGATTGATGCTGCCTTCCGGATATTCACCCTTGGCATTGGCTTCCCCGGCCGGCAGACCGGTCAGAAGCGAAATGGCCTGATCGACGGTCTCCACGGCGTAGATGCTGAACTTCCCGGCTTCGGCGGCAGCCACCACGTCATGGCGCAGCATCAGGTGCTTGATGTTCGCAGCCGGGATCAGCACCCCTTGGTCCCCGGTCAATCCGCGCGCCGCGCAGATGTCGAAGAAGCCCTCGATCTTTTCGTTGACTCCACCGATGGCCTGCGACCGACCGTGCTGGTTCACTGAGCCTGTGATCGCCAGCGATTGCCTGATCGGCACATCTGCCAGATTGGAGAGCAGTACGCACAATTCCGCCATTGAGGCGCTGTCTCCGTCGATCATGCCGTAGGACTGTTCGAACACCAGACTGGCGGAGAACGCCAGCGGCTGGTTCTTCGCATAACGCGCGGCGAGGAAAGAGGAAAGGATCAATACGCCCTTGGAATGGATGGCGCCGGAGAGCTTCACTTCACGCTCGATGTTGACCATTTCGCCGTCGCCCAGCCGGGTGGTCGCGGTGATCCGGGTCGGCTGAGCGAAGGCGAATTCGCCAAGCGAGATCACCGAAAGCCCGTTGATCTGTCCCGTCACCTCCCCTTGCGTGTCTATCACCAGAGTGTCACGCAGGATAGCTTCGTGCAGCCGGTCCCGCAGCCTGTCCAGCCGGTGGATCTGGGCATCGATGGCACATTGCACATCGTCCGCCTCCACCACGCTGCGGCTTGCCTCGCGTGCACAGTAATCGGCCTCGCGCAACAGGTCCACGATACTGCGCATGTGGGTGGACAGTCTTTCCGCGTCTTCGACCAGGCGCGCGCTGTGCTCGATCACCCTGGCTACCGCACTGCGGTCGAACGGCAGCAGTTTTTCCTTGCGTGTCTGTGTGGCGATCAGCCGCGCATACAGCTGGTGACTGTCGGCATTGCGGGCTATGCGCTCCTCGAAATCCGCCGCCACCTTGAACAGTTCGCCGAAATCGGGGTCGTATTCTTGCAGCAGGTAGTAGAACAGGCGGTCACCGAACAGTATGACCTTGGTGTCCAGTGGTATGGGTTCCGGCTCCAGCGACACGGTGCTGACCAGGCTGTACATCTGCCCCAGCGATTCGATGCGAATCTCGCGCGATTGCAGCGCCCGTTTCAGGCCTTCCCAGGCGAACGGCTGCACCAGCACCTTGCGGATATCCAGCAGCAGATAACCGCCGTTCGCCTTGTGCAGTGCACCCGGTTTGATCAGGGTGAAATCTGTCACCAGCGCACCCATCTGAGCCATGTGCTCGACCCTTCCCACCAGATTGCTGTAGGTCGGGCTGTCCTCGCTGACGATGGGAGCGCCCGGCTTCTTGCCGTTGGTCACCAGTGCGTTCACCTGATAACGGTGGAAGCTGTGGTGAGCGACCATGGTCATGCCGCCGAACGTGGCTGTCTCATCCTGTTTGCGGAACTCGTCCGCGTTGTCGACCATGTCCTCTTGCACCTGATCCAGGTACTTCAGCACCTCAGGCAGATCGGCGTAAGCTGTCTTCAGTTCGTCCAGCAGATGGGCAACCACCGACAACGTCGTTTCCTGATCCAGCTGCTTGATGCGCTCGTGTCTTTCTTTCCGCCATTGTGGTATCTGCCGCATGATCTTTTCCAGGCGCGCCTGCAGCTCGGCGATGGCGGCTTCCACTCGCTTCTTCTCCTCGTCCGGCAATTTCTCGTACTCGTCGGGCGGGATCACCTCATGGTCATGGAGCGGTGCGAACGCGAATCCCTCGGGAGTGCGCAGCAGTGCGATCTGCTGCTTCCCAGCCTCCTCGCCCAATTCCTTGAACACCTGTTCCTGCCGGTTGTTGAACTCATCCCGGATAGCGCCTGCCTTGACGCGATATTCGTCGCCCTCGAACAACGCGGGGATCGCACTGCGCAGATAATCCACCAGTTGCTCCATGCGCTGGCGCAGTTCCTCCCCCCTTCCTGAGGGCAGTCTGAGTACATGAGGTTTGTGCGGCTGCGCGAAGTTGTTGACGTAGCACCAGTCGTCCGGCTTGTGCTCGTCGCTCGCCTTTTTTTCGAGGAACTGGCGCACGACGCTGCTCTTGCCGATGCCAGCAGGGCCAAGCACGAACAAGTTGTAGCCATCGTGACGGATGCCCGTGCCGAAACGGATCGCGTCCATGGCGCGCATCTGGCCGATGATCTCGGTCAGATCCTCCAGGTCGGCCGTGGTCTTAAATCCGAACAGTTCCTGGTCGCAAGGATGGTGCAGTTGTTGCGCTTGCAACGGAAGAGGAAGGTTCATTTTTTGCCTCCTTGTTTTGATTGCCGGCCAGCAACTGCTTTTCGACTGCGCGTCAGGCGAAAATCATGTCCCGCTTCGGCTCACTTGTTTTCCTTGTACTCGGCATCCACGACCTTGCCACGCGGACCGGCTCCACTGGGACGCGGCTCGCCCGTCTCCGCACCTACATTGGGGGGAGGCTCCGGCCCCTCCCAGCGTGTCTCCGAATAGGGAGCTCCCTTGGGTGCCTGCCCCGACTGGGCATACAGCACCGCCCCAGCTTCCTGCAGCACTTTCTTCAGCGCTTCCGCTCTCGTGGTGGCGAGCGGCGCATCTTTCTTGAGCAGCGCCTCCTTGGTCTCGCGCAAGGCAGTCTCTATGCGTTTCTTCAATTCATCGGTCAGCTTGTCAGCGTAGTTGGCCAGCAACTTCTCTGCCTCATAGCACCCGGAGTCGGCGGCATTGAGCTTTTCTGCATCCTCGCGCCGTTTCTTGTCGGCATCGGCGTACTTCGCGGCATCTTCCACCATGCGTTTCTTGTCGTCTTCTGAAAGACGCGTGGATCCGCTGATACTGATTGACTGCGACTTGCCGCTGGCAGTGTCCCTGGCTGACACGCCGAGGATGCCGTTGGAATCGATGTCGAAGGTCACTTCGATCTTGGGGATGCCGCGCGGCGCAGGCGGCAGGCCGTCGAGGTTGAATTCACCCAGGCTGGTGTTGTCGCCCGACATCGGTCGTTCGCCCTGGAACACATGGATGGTGACGCTGGTCTGCATGTCGGCGGCGGTGGTGAACGTCTCGCTGCGCTTAACCGGAACGGGTGTGTTCCGCGCGATCAGTGGTGTGGCGATACCGCCCAGCGTCTCAACGCCGAGTGTGAGCGGCGTCACATCCACCAATACGATCCCGCCCACCTCACCCGCCAGCACTCCGGCCTGGATCGCTGCACCTGCGGCGACGCACTCCATCGGGTCCACGCCCATCTCTGCCTTGCGTCCGAACAGTTCCTCGAAATAGGCGCGCACCACCGGCATGCGCGTCGGGCCGCCGACGAATACCACGCGGTCCACATCCTTGGGCGTGATTCCCGCATCGTGCAGCGCCTGCTCCACCGGCCCCTTGCAGCGCTCGATCACCGGGCGCACGAGACGTTCCAGTTCGGTGCGGTTGAGATCGAGTTCGAGATGGCGCGGCTCGCCATTGACGGCTGCGAGATAAGGCAGACTGAGATGGGTGGTGACGCTGGCCGTGAGTTCGATCTTGGCGTTCTCGGCCGCTTCCATCAGCCGCGCGGCGGCCTTGGCGTCGGCGCGCACATCCACACCGGTGGACATCTGGAAGCGCTCGGCGAGGTGCTCGTAGATGCGCTGGTTCATGTCGGTACCGCCGAGCTGGGTGTCGCCGCTGGTGGCCTTGACCTCGAACACCCCCTTGCCGAATTCCATGATGGTCACATCGAGCGTGCCGCCACCGAGGTCGATCACCACGATGCGCAACTCCTGAGCGAGGCGGTCGAGACCGTAGGCCAGCGAAGCAGCAGTGGGTTCGTTGACCAGACGCACCACTTCCAGCCCTGCGATGCGGCAGGCATCCTTGGTTGCAGCGCGCTGGTTGTCGTCGAAATAGGCCGGCACCGTTACCACGGCCTTTTCCACCGGCTCGCCCAGGAAGGCTTCAGCATCGCGCTTGATCTTTTGCAGCAGGAACGCTGAGAGTTGCTCGGGTGAATAGTCTTTGTCTCCCAAGCGGTAGTTCTCGCGCTTGCCCATCTTGCGCTTGAACGCGCTGGCCGTGCCCTCAGGATTGGAGGTCGCCTGACGCCGCGCCGGTTCGCCCACCAGCACCTGTCCGTCGGCGGTGAGTGCAACGTAACTGGGGAAGGCCTTGCCGCCGATGCTGATGCCTTCGGCGCTGGGGATTATGACGGGACGACCGCCGCGCAGGACTGCCGCCGCAGAATTGGAAGTGCCTAGATCAATACCGATGATGGCCATGATGTCCTCCCGATACGTATTTCATTCGAAGCGACAGACGCCGCTCCAGACACACTGCGATTATTCTACTGCCATCTGAAAATATGTCATCGTTGATTCAGGCAATTAGCGTTCGGATGCCGAAAATATACACAGTTCACCGTAGTTTTATCTCGGTCCAGATGCGCGAAAGCACGCGCCTGTGGTAGCGATCCAGATCCCGCAACATCTCCAGCCTCGCCTGTTGCGCACGGTCAGGAAACACCGCTGGGCTTTGCGCGATCTCCGGCTGGATATATTGCCGCGCTGCAAGGTTGGGGTTGCCGGAGCCGATCAGGTTAGTGAGCTCGGACGAGTTGCGTCCATCCAGCATGAATTCGATGAAACGGTGCGCAAGATCGGGGCGCGGACCGCTCTTGTGCAGCACCATGGAGTCCAGTGCCAGCACGGCCCCCTCCTTCGGGATGCTGGCGAGAATGCGGAAGCCGCGCTTTGCCTTCTGTGCATCGAGGTCGGCCTGAAAGATGTCGTTGGAATATCCATGCACCAGCCAGATGTTGCCGACGGTGAGTTCCTTGATGTAGCTGGATGCGTTGAACGCGGCCCAGTACGGCTTGGCGCGGATGATGAGGTCGCGCGCCTGTTTCCAGTGTGCTTCGTCGGTGTCGTTGACCGAGTAGCCGAGATACTTCAACGCCGCCGCCAGCAATTCGCGCTGGCTGTCGAGCACGGTGACGCGCCCTTGCAGCTTTTCCAGATAGCGCGGCTCGAAGATCACCGCCCAGCTATCGACAGGCAGGTTCAGCTCGCGTAACTTCTCGCTGTTATAGCCGATCAGCGTGATGGTGTAGGCATACGGTACCGAATACCGGTTGCCGGGATCGAAGAAAGTATTCAGATACGCGGGGTCGATGTTCTTGAGGTTCGGCAACAGGCTCTTGTCGAGCGGACGCAGTGCACGCTGGCGTATCAGCGATTCGACAGCGTTACCGGTCGGCACGATGAGGTCATAACCTGTTGCGCCGGCCGCCAGCTTGGCCAGCATCTCCTCGTTGTCGGAGTAGTAGTCCTGCACCACGCGACAGCTGCACTGCTCTTCGAAGCGCGCGATGGTCGCATCCGAGATGTAGTTGTTCCAGTTGTACAGGTGCAGCACGTCTGCGGCCTGCGCACTGCCGACGTACAGCAATAGCAGCAGGCTGCGCCACATCACGCTTTTCCTCTTAACGCGTCTGGCGCGAATCTCGCGGCGAGCACGATCATGGTCAGCGTGAGCAGCGTGGACACTGCATTCACTTCCGGCGTCACGGCGATCTTGATCATCGAGTAGATGCGCAGCGGCAGCGTCTGCACGCCGACCCCGGCGGTGAAGAAGGTGATCACAAAATCGTCGATGGAGAGGGTAAACGCCATCAGCCCACCGGCGATCACCGCAGGCAGGATCAGCGGGAAGGTGATGTAGCGGAAGGTCTCCCAAGGCGATGCGCCAAGGTCGCGCGCCGCCTCGAGCAGGCTTTCGTCCATGCCTGCCAGCCGCGCGCGCACGATCACCGCGACGAAGCCGATGGAGAAGGTGATGTGGGCGAGCACGATGGACAACAGGCCGAGCGTGAGGTTGAGCACCTGGATGAAGAACAGCAGCAGCGACACACCCAGCAATATCTCGGGCATCGCTACCGGCGTCAGCGCCATGAAGTTGAGCAGCCCCAGTTTGTAGCGATGGATGGCGATGCCAGCCATGGTGCCCAACAGCGTGGCGATCAAGCTGGATACCAGCGCGATGAACAATGAGTTGCCTGCGGCGAGCAGCATGTCTTCATCGTGCAGCAGCACCTGATACCAGTGCCAGGTAAAGCCCACCCATTCCGCATTCAGGCGTGAATCGTTGAACGAATACGCGACGACGATGATGAGCGGCAGGTACAGGAATGCGTACACCGCCAGTGCCGCCGTCCATAACCCGGCGCTTCTACGCATAATGCCTCCCGCGCCCCGCGAACCTCGTGGTTATCCAGGCGATCAGCAACACCGCGAGGGTGAGCATGATGGATAGCGTGGAGCCGAACGGCCAGTCGCGCGTACTGAGAAACTGGTCCTTGATCAGGTTGCCGATCAGCATGTCGCCGGTGCCGCCCAGAATGTCGGGGATGGCGAACATGCCAAGCACCGGGATGAACACCAGCGCAGAACCGGAGAAGATGCCCGGCAGCGACAGCGGGAAAGTCACGCGCCAGAAGCGGTGCCAGGCATTCGCACCCAAGTCCTGTGCGGCATCGAGCAGAGCCGGGTCGTGCTTCTCCAGATTGGTGTAGAGCGGCAGCACCATGAACGGCAGGTGCACGTACACCATGCCGACCAGCACGGCGAACGGCGAGAACAGCAGGTGCACCGGTGCTACGCCAAGTGTTGACAACACGCTATTGACCAGCTGGCTGAACGCGGTCTGCGGCCCGAGGATGATCATCCAGGCATAGACGCGCACCAGGAAGTTGCTGGCGAAAGGCAGCACCACCAGCAGGACCATCAGGTCGCGGCTCTTCTTCGGGCTGCGTGCGATGAGCAATGCCAGCGGATAGGCCAGCAGCAGGCAGATCAGCGTGGTGGCGAGTGCGACGAGGAAGGACTTGAGGAAGACATAGCTGTAGATAAAGTCGCTGAAGAAGAATTGGTAAGTCTCCAGCGTCAGCCCTTGCAACGTGTTGGGATCACTCGCCGCAAGCGGCGCCAAACCGCCGAATTCGCCGGGATAGCGGAACGAGGCAAGCACCATGATGATGCTGGGAGCGACGAAGAACAGCAGCAGAAAGATGAACGGCGGGCCGCTCACCAGCCATTTCGTGATGCGAAACGCCCGCGACAGTTTGCGTTCGTCACTCATTGAGGAACATCCCGGCATCGTGGCGCCAACCCAGCTTGACCGCGTCACCCGCCTCGAACAGTTGTGCACGTCCGGATGCCGAGTTCGGCAACAGCGCTTCGATCATTGCGCCATCCGCCAGCGCCACCTCGTACACGGTGACATCGCCCTCGTAGAGCAGACTGCGCACCACGCCCGTGAAATGGTTCTTCAGCTCGCTCACCTCGTCATGCACACCGATGCGCACCTGCTCCGGTCGGATCGCATACACCCCTTGATCGCCGACGGCCACCCCGGCAGACGGCGGCGCGATGATCTCGCCCAGCCCCGCAACCAACAGGTGAACATGGCTGTGAGCCACCTCCACCACCTGCGCCTGCAGCTGATTGATGTTACCGATAAAATCGGCGACGAATCGCGTCTTGGGCGCACTATAGAGCTTGGCAGGTTCATCCAGCTGCGCGACCCGCCCGTCGTTCATCACCGCGATGCGGTGCGACAGCGCCAATGCCTCCACCTGGGCATGGGTGACGAACACGAAAGTGATGCCGACATCGCGCTGCAGGTCGATCAGGTCGACCTGCATCTCCTCGCGCAGCTTGGCATCCAGCGCGCCCAGCGGCTCATCCAGCAGCAACAATCGAGGGCGATTGACCAGTCCGCGCGCCAACGCCACGCGTTGCTTCTGTCCGCCCGAGAGTTCGTGGGGATAGGCGTTGGCCTTGTCGCTAAGGTGCACCTGCTCCAGCATCTCGCCCAGCATGCTGTGCATCTCCGCTTCGGGGCGGCGTGCCATCTTCAATGGAAATGCGATGTTCTCCGCCACCGTCAGGTGCGGGAACAAAGCATAGTTCTGGAACACGGTATGGACGGGGCGCTTTTCAGCAGGGGTGTCGGCCAGGTCCTGGCCGTCGAGAAATATCTGCCCGGCATCGGGCAGGTCGAATCCGGCGATCATGCGCAGGATGGTGGTCTTGCCACAGCCGGAAGGCCCCAGCAGGGTGAAGAACTCGCCCGATTCTATCGTCAGGCTGACATCATCCACGGCGACGAAATCGCCGAAGCGGCGTGTGACGTTCCTCAGTTCGAGTTGAGCCATGCTCCTCCCTCCCGTGAATGCAACGCCTATCTTACTGCATCAGCTGACCGCCCGCCTCGCCTGTCATGTACGGCGGGAGGCTTGCCGGCGAAACGCCGGCATAACCTGCTAGGAGATACGCTCCCCCACTTGGGCCACGGCATACCACGCGTTCAATTCCGAGGCTGTGCGGCCTTTGCCCCAGGCCGCGACATCGGCTTCGGCGATGGGTGCGTACGGTCCGTGCTTCACTTCGAAGATCACTGCGCCCACATCGAGCGAAAGCACCGCATGCCAGCCGCCTTTGGGTATCTCGACCACGCTTGTGTCTACACCCAGTACGGCGCGCTCAATCACCACGCCAGCGTCGTCGAACAACAGCACGGTAAAGCGGCCACGCAACGCGGTCAGCACCTCCCAGGTATGCGGATGACGGTGTGGCAGAATCAGGGTGTCTGGCTCCATAGCGATGGCCAGCCGCTGGATGAGATCGCTCAGTTCGCTGTGCAGATTGGAGTTGGCACGCAGGCGCGGCGATTGCACGGCTTGTAGGGCCAGTGAGGTCAGGTCGGTGACGGTCAGTTTCTTCAAAATATTCTCCCAGTAAACTGCTCGTATTCTACAGAAACTCGCTACGCGCGATGCGCGACACCATATAAAATGCCGCCCCATGCCCTGCTTGTTCGTCCAGGCGCGAGTGCGCCCTCTCTTCCGTTTTGCCATTGCATTCTGCCTGGCGCTCTCCTGCGTCGGCACCGTGCACGCAGAGGAAGAAGTCGCCAACCCGGAACTGGTGGTTGAGTATGACCCCTACTACTCGGACGTCGGCTACAACATCCCGCTCACCAGCACGCCTGTCCCCACCATCGAGTCCAGCAGCGAGGCAGTGATCTACCGCGAGCTCCTCAAAGACTCGCTGATACCGCGTTACATGCTGCTCGAAGCCAGCGTGTATCCCATGCCGGTACTCGGCACCTACCTCAAGACGCACACACCCGGCTTCTACAACCAGTTCGACATCTTCGGCGGCAATTTCAACATCATCGAATCGCTCACCGCGGGTTTTCAGGAGCCATGGGCGGTCTCGGCTTTCTTCGGCAACGTCGCCAAGCTCAAGCGCCCCGACGACAAGCTGAAAGAGAACAACTACGGCTACACCGGCTACTTGATCAGCGTGGGCGCCAAGCACATCAAGAACAACATCATGGTCGAGGACGACTGGTGCGAACTGGAATGGAAGATCAAGGGCCGGATCGATCACCCGGACGAGAAGCTCTCCTGGAGCTTCCGCTTCGGCGGCAAGTTCAACCAGAACCACGATGTGAACAACGTGTTCTTCGTCAACCTGCACCGCACCAACACCAACCTGAAATCCACTTATCTGGCCTGGCTGGAAAACACCGCCTTCGATTTCCGCCTGCACTTCCTGCAGCATGGCGGCAAGCTGGTGCGCTCGGAACTGATCGCCGGGAAGAAGATACCGCTGACCGGCAAGGATTACGTCCCGATAGTGAGCTTCGGTTTCATCTGGACCAGTCCGGACGAATACGCGGGCGCGCTCAAGGAGATCAAGGACAACAGGCTGCTGTTCGTCATACGCCCGTCCATCGAATTCTGAGAACATACCGCACGCAGATGCGGCACATCGCAGCGTCAATCAGGTGATCCCGTAGATCGGATGGGCACCCCGCTAAAAAACAGGGCGCCCCTTTTGTCGATGCCGCCCCATCCACACCCTACCACCTGTATGGCAGTACTAGGGTGAAGTTTTGACTCCAAATGCGGTTGTCAGCCCAATGACTGCAAACCAGCCGACCAGTATAAACATCCTCCATCCAGAACACGAAACCGGTAAGGGACAGCGCCCATGTGGCAAGGGCTACATCCCTCCGTTTTTTCAATCGCAATGCAGACCAAGGAGGCAGAGATGGAGACATTAATCGCTCGGAGGTTGCGTCATAAGCCGTTGTTCCCGCAGCGGGCGCTAGGCATAGCTGTTTGCAGCATATTCTCGACAAGTGCGTGGGCGGTGCAGGGGGCCGCGCCGATCGATCCGGTCGCAGCCAATGTGCCAAAGTATGTGATTCCCCTGGTCGATCCCGCCCGAGATGCCACAGAACACCAGAACCACCGAAGCCTGCCCGGCCGGTGCCCGCTGTCCCGCCACGAAGTACAACATCGCGGTGCGGCAGTTCAAACAGCAGATATTGCCGGGCGGGATATGGAATGCGCTCAATGGGCGCACCGATGCCTTCGGTCCCACGACCGTGTGGAGCTATGGCTCCGCTGCGGACCCGATCCCGAACGGACTCACGCTGAATGGCGTGGCAGTTCAACCGCCAGGCGTAGCACCGGTTCCGGCGGCACAGTCCTCGTTCAACTACCCTGCTTTCACGGTGGAGAACCAATCTCAAGTGCCGAATACCGTTCGCTGGATCAACGAACTGGTGGCGGTTGACCCGCTCACCGGCAAGCCATACCCCTTGGCCGACCTGCGCCGCACCTCGCTACAGCACCTGTTTGCCGTCGACCGGACGCTGCATTTCGCCAATCCCGAGCGGCTGCCTTGCGCCGACCCCACCACGGGCGCCGCTCTGCCGGGTGCAACCGATTGCCGTCCCTACATCGATCCGGTAACCCCGGATGCACGCCTCAGTCTGCCCTACGACGGACCGGTGCCTATGGTTGTGCACGTGCATGGCGCCGAGGTCAATCCTTACAGCGACGGTTTCACCGAGAGCTGGTGGCTGCCGGCGGGCTTCGACGCCAAGACCGCCAGCCCGCTGAGTGTGGCCTATGCCACTCGCGGCAGCCGCTACGACCAGTTCCCACAGCTGCGCCGGAACAGCTATCCCGGTTCCGCTGCATACTCGTACGAGAACACCCAGCCGGCAACGACCCTGTGGTACCACGACCATACCTTGGGCATGACGGCCAACAACGTGTATGCGGGACCGGCCGGCTTCTGGCTGATACGCGGGGATTACAGGACACCCAATGGCACAGTGGTCAGAGAGAACCCAGTCGTGGGCACGCTGCCTGGCAGCATCGGCAACTTCGGCAGACCGACCAGCCCCTCCCTCTTCTACGCCCCCCGTAACGGAAGAGCTAGTCGGGCCCATATCCGGCGCTTCAGCAGACTAGACCAGCCGGGCTGCGATCCGAATTTCGACGCGCTCTGCCGGGCCAACATCCGCGAGGTTCCGATCGCACTGCAGGATCGCTCATTCAATGCGGACGGGTCATTGTTCTATCCCGATACTCGCGCCTACTTCGACGGGAACAATCCGGTGCCCTATATGCCCACCTCCACCTCCGACGTGTCGCCCATCCACAACCCTGAGTTCTTCGGCAACATGATCGTGGTCAACGGCGCCGTCTGGCCTACACTCGCCGTCGTGCCGCAGCGCTATCGCCTGCGCCTGCTGGCCGGCGCCGACTCGCGCACCTTCAATCTGTCCATGTGGGCCATTCCGCCCGGAGCGACGCCCCCTCTTCAGAATTCGCTGACTTATGTGGCCGATCTCAAGGCCATCCCGGGCGCGCAGGAGGTCCCGTTCTACCAGATCGGCGCCGAGCAAGGCTTTTTGCCCAAAGTGGTGAAGGTGATGACCGGCACCGCCGTGGCCTTGCCGGGTAACGGCACGGAACCTGCCGCAGCCTGCACCCCGGGGGTAGCCGCAACGTTGACCACGCCCGCCGTTCCGCCCAGCAATCCATCCGACCCCCATTGCGAGCGCGGCCTGCTGATGGCGCCTGCCGAGCGTGCGGATGTCATCGTGGACTTCTCGGCGCTCCCTGCGGGCACCAAAGTGCGCATGGTCAATGTCGGACCGGACGTTCCGTTCGGTGGCTTCCCGCTCGCCGTCGCAGACCTGGCCAACCCTGCGACGACAGCTCAGGTCATGGAATTCAACGTGGTCGCGCCCGGTATCGCCACGCCGCCGGATAGCAGCACCCCGCCGGCGAGCCTGGTGCTAAGCAGCGAACCGGCAAACACAGCCGTGGTGACAGCGACACGCCGCGCAGCCCTGATCGAGGACGACTCGAAGAAGACCTGCGTGACCGTGGATGCGACTGGCAAGCTTGTCGTGGTGGCTCAGTTTCCGATCGCAGATAACAATCTTGCCACGACCTGTAGTCTGACCAATCCTCCTTCCATCCCCTTCGGGCCGACCGACGTCTTCGTCGGCACCATGGTGGGGGGCATACCCCAGCCACAGCCTTGGGGGAACCCGATCACCGAAGCACCAACCAAGGGTGATACCGAGATCTTCGAGGTCTACAACTACACGGTCGATGCTCACCCGATGCACTTGCATGGCGCACGCGTCCAGGTGGTCAATCGCCAATCCCTCGCAACCGACCCTCTCACCGGAATGCCTTTCATGCCCGCCCAGTTGGGGAATGCCATCTCGCAACCAGAACCAACGGAGGCGGGCTACAAGGACATCGTCATCGCGCCGCCTGGCTCCGTCACGCGCATCAAAGCCAAGTTCGAAATCGCGGGCCTCTATGTCTGGCACTGCCATATCGTCGAGCACGAGGACAACGAGATGATGATCCCGTTATGCATCAAGGGGCTTACGACCGACACGTCATGCACGGCAGCTCCAGGCGGAACGCCATGGCCGATCGCGAATGGAGGTCTGGGCCTGACCTATTGAGAGGCCCGGGATGGCCGCCGGCAAGCGTCGGCGGCATCCGATGATCAGTCTGAAGAACTACTTTCGTTTGGCGGAAACGCTGAAATCGATTCCCTACAGGAGACGGAACAATGAAAAGTTCATATTTGCAGCAGTCAATCGCGCTGGCACTGGGCGTGTGCGTTTCAGCCAGTGTGTGGGCCGACGACGACATGGCACTGGGGTCGGAAACGGACAAGACCAGCTATGCGCTCGGCTACCAGATCGGAGGGGACCTCCAGCGCCAGCGCATAGACCTGAATGAGGACGCATTGGTGCAAGGCGTCGCCGATGCACGGTCGGGAACATCTTCACGCATGAGCGAAGACGCCATGCGTGCCACGCTGATCGAACTGAAGCGCAGAGTCGTGAGCCAGGAACGATCAACCATGCCGCAACTGGTACGCAGTTCCGCCAAGGGCGCTACCGTGCCGGACGTCCATGAGGCAGTCACCAGCAATGCACCGTTGGCAATGCCCCATGCAAAACGCCAGGCGGCCAAACCTACCGAGGGCGCCACGAGATTTTTTGAAAAGAACGCGCAACAGGAAGGGATGGTGACATTGCCGAGCGGACTCCAGTACAGGGTGGTCAAGGCAGGAGCTGGCAAGCAACCCAAAGAGACCGACAACGTAGCGCTGATCTATCGCGGCACCCTCGTCAACGGCAACGAATTCGGCAATTCCTATCAGGCAGGCAAGCCGATGCCGAAGACATATGCCGTCAACTCATTGGTACCCGGCATGCGCGAAGCCATCTCGCACATGAATGAGGGGGCCAAGTGGCAGGTATTCGTTCCGCCGCAACTGGGCTTCAACGCCAGCACACCGCTCTACCGCAAGATCACCGTGTTCGACGTCGAACTGGTCGCCGTCAACCCGTGACACAGCAACCGCCACTCACGGCACGATGCGAGCCGTGAGTGGCACCCACTCTGCCGCGTCCGCGTCGGAGTAGCCCAACACCATACCTCCCTTGACCAACACACGCTGCGTCGATCCCAGACTCATCTGCCAGTAATAAGGTGCTGCGTCATCACGGTACACAGTCATACTGGATTCAAGTGCCTCGAGCAGGCGTTCGCGTGTCAGCGGACCTTTGATGCCGCTCGCCGCTTGCAGCTGTACCGTCGCAATGGCACCGTTGAAGTAGTTGCACGCAGCGTAAGCGTCGCCGCGCAGCCGCAACTCAGTCGCGGCGATTCCATGCCACGCAAGCCACGGAACCAAGGTGACCTGCGCCCGCTGCACAGCCAACATGTCGAACATCGAAACATAACGCACTGATCGTTTCCATCCCTCAGGCATCACCAGCTCTTCCGGCGCTGCCAGCAGCGCAGAAAGATAAAACGGCCCCGACGGAGCCGACTCGTGCAATGCAGCACTCAGCGTGGCGATCTGCCGAGGGCGCAGCCACCAGACCACGGCGTCCCACGCGGCAAGTGGCGCCATGACCGCATATTCCTCCGGATTCATCTGCTGCACTTTGATCGGACTGCCGGCGCGCTCGAGTGCTGCCTGAACCTCCCCGGCGGCGCGCACACCAGAGTCATCGGCGACGACCTGGAGCAGCCGTCGAGGCGAAACCGGTTCTGCAGTCAGGTGATGTGCGAGCAGCCGCGCCTCAAGGGCGAGACCGGCAGAAAAATAGAGCGAGTAGTAGTCGCCGTCGTGACCAGATGCAAGCTCGACGGAAGGCAGCACGCAAGCCACGGCGTGCCGCTCGCAGAAGCGATGTACCGGTTGCCATTCGACCGCGCCGGCACCCGATAGCAGCGCGAACACCGGTTGCTTCCGGTAAAACTCTTCAAGCTGCGCATCCCATTCCTGTGGCGCGCCAGTCAGTTGCCAAACGTGCAACTGCCAGCGCTTTCCCCACGAGTCTCGCGTTGCGGCGTAGGCATTCAGCACTTCCAATAGCGCCTCACGTTGTGAGGGCGGCACATCCGGAGTGATCACCGTGCCCAGGTGCAGCGTTTCCGCGGTGATTCCGGGAACCGTTTCGGACGAGAGCTGGCGCAAGTACGCCGCCAATGCCTTGACCGCATGACCATCGAGCCGGTAACGCGCCATCGGCGAAAGCAATGGGATGCCATCGGGATCGAGGCCTTCGCGGAGCGCGCGCATCAACTTGTGCTCGTCATAAGCAGAGCGCGTGCGAAAACGTTCGACTGCGGAGACGGCAGCGTGCGACGCACCGCCCTTGGCACCAACGGACGCAAAAACGCCCGGCGCGAAGAGCACTGCACCGGTAACGGGCGGAACAAGGATTCTGCCTTCGATCGAACCGTAACCGCTGCGGCGATGGCAGTTGACGCAAGCGGCCGCGGCACCGGTGACCACAGAGCTGCCTTCGAAGCGGGTCGCTGTCAGCTGGGTACCATCGGGGAGGATGCCATCGACATAGATGCGGCGTCCCAGTTCGGCCAGCGGGCTGGTATCCGCCACCGCAGGAGTTTCACAGGAGAAAAACAGCGCGGCAACACCGAACAATGCGCTGCGCAAAACGCCGGCCTGCTCGCAGGTGCGCCGGCCCAACATCCGCGCGATCAAGGATTATCGGGATTATCGGCTGCGGGCGCCCTGCTACGCTTGGCATCCTTCATTTGCTGTCGCATGCCGCGCTGTGACGGCTTCGGTGCCGCCTCAGGCTCTTGGCTCTGAACCTGAGCGTCATCGGCATCGTTCTTCTGTTGCTCCTGAGGGGTAGCTTGCTGCGTACTTTGCATATCGCCTTGCACAGGCTGTGGCTGAGCAGATTCGGGAGAAGCAAACTCTTCCGTGTTCGCCACGCCCGCCGCGAAGCTCAACGTGTTACCCCCTTCCACCAATACAGCAGCGACGGCAAGAAGCATAAAGACCAAGGATCTCCACATATTCATGAACTCCTTTAAAAATCAGCTGGCGAGGCGCACAGGCAGTGCGCAGGTTTGTCACAGCGTCCTTTATATCGGCAAGCCGTGGTGCAGGGAATTAGGGTTTGCTGGTAATTTGCACTACAGCGTGTTGCGCAAAGGTGGATGTTCGAATCTGCGACAAACGATAACCAATTGAGTTAATTGACTATCGTCAGGAATTCGCACTAACACCAATAGCAGACAGTCGCCTCCATTTATCTGGCGAGCATACCGTTCATCCTTCAGCGGTTTTACTTGTCGTCATGTAGCTGATACAAACGAATGAGCGTGGGAATGGGTTTTTCGCGGCATTCTCACGGACTCCTTTTGGGGAAGTTGCCATGACCGCCTGGGATCGCACGGACAGGCGGCAGCGTGAAGGGGCATAACCGACCAAAGAGACATTCGGGAGCATATTTTCGATGAGCGACCAAAGCAAACCTGCTTCAACTTCTCCTGAATCGATTCAGGTTGCGCATGCGCTTAAACCCGGCGACTCCATCATGGAGTACTTGATCGAACGCACTCTGGGCGGCGGCAGTTTCGGGATCACCTATCTGGCGCGCGACGAAAATCTTGATATGCCAGTGGCAATTAAAGAATATTTGCCGAGCGATCTGGCGATGCGCGCCGCAGATAACAGCGTCCATACATTGGGGAACGCGTTCAAGGAGCAGTTCCTGTGGGGATTGGAACGATTCCTCGCGGAAGCGCGGGTGTTGGCCTCTTTCCGCCATCCCAATATTGTCCGTGTGTTGCGTTACTTCTTCGCCAACGGAACTGCCTACATCGTGATGGAGTATGAATCGGGCGAGTCGCTGAAGCACTGGCTTCCGCGTCAGGGGATTTTGACCCAGGCATCCTTGCTGAAACTGCTGTTTCCCCTGCTGGATAGCCTGGAGGTGATACACGCGGCCAACTTTCTGCATCGCGATATCAAGCCGGACAACATCTATGTCCGAGAAAACGGCACGCCGGTGCTGATCGACTTCGGTTCTGCGCGCACCATCAATTCGAATCGCGATCCGACGAATATCGTCAGTCCGGGTTTTGCGCCTTTCGAGCAATATCACAGTAAAGGAAAACAGGGGCCGTGGACTGACCTATATTCGCTCGCCGCAGTGATGTACTGGCTTGTTTCCGGGGCAAAGCCTTTGGACTCTCTCTCCCGGCAGAAGCAGGACTCGATGACGCCGGCGATACAAAGCGACCATAAAGGACGGTTCGACGAGCCGCTGCTGGAGTCGATCGACTGGGCGCTCAGCCCGGAAGAGGCGCAGCGTCCCCAAAGCGTGGCTGAGTTTCGCCGTCATCTGCAAGCATCGCTGGGCGAAGAGTACGCTGCCACTACCCTACGCGCCCAACCTCTCGGGTATCTTGGGGGGCTGCGCAACAAGCGCAATCGGAGTCCCGAGCTCCACGTTGTCAGGACGGGCAACGTCATAGAAGGAGATGGCGACAAAACGATGACGATGCCTTTGTATACTGGCCGTGGCGGGACCAGTCCTTGGCGTGAGTTCGCGAGCGAGGTAGCGAAAGGCGCAGGCCAGATCAGTACTCGCATTCGGAATGCGATACGCGAGACGTATATCGCGTCCCAGAAAACTACTTATTGGTGGAAGCTCGTTCTTGCGACGATGGGTGCAGCTGTTGCCGGATGGGCTTTCGGAGGGGCGGCCTGGAGTGTGGGTTTGGGACTGTCCACCACGACTCTAGGTGGACTAAATCTCATCCGCATGATGCACAAATCTCGCGCAGGAGATCTGCCCGAGGAAGATGCCGGCAACTCAAAGCCTGCCATCGCGATATGGTCCAGCCAAAACGTCCGCCCTATTCTGCTTGCCGTCTTGCCTTCATTATTGATTGTGGCGCTCCTGTGGGCTGTGGTGCCGTCCACGATTCAAACCATGGAACCAGTGGCGGTAGCGGAAACGACGCAATTGGCCAGCGACAATCCGAATGTCGCCGGAAGTGTGACCAAGCCGCCATCTTTGAAACACGATGCCGAAGCACGTGCAAATCTGAAAAAAGCAAAGAAGATGTTGGAGGAAAAGAATTACGCGGACGCCATCAGATTAGCCCAGGAGGTCTTAAAGAAATATCCCCGCAATAAATTGGCACGAGCAATTCTCAAAGAGGGAAAAGCAGGACAAAAGCACCAAGGCCTGTTTTGGTAAATTGCTCCAAGGTTGAACCGCAAATGCAAAAGCCCCGTGAGAACGGGGCTTTTTTTATTGGTGGGTCGTGCGGGGATCGAACCTGCGACAAACGGATTAAGAGTCCGCTGCTCTACCAGCTGAGCTAACGACCCGGAAGAGGCGCGCATTTTAGGGGAGCGGAAAAAATTGTCAAGAAATTTTTGCCAGACTTCACGATACGGAGTGGCACTGCAGTGCCCATGCGACATGCTCTCGCACCAATTCCGACGAGTGTTGCGCGCGAGCCTGTAACGCGTTGATGACGTCCGGCGTGGTCGGGGCGTTGCCCAGTGCAACGGCGATGTTGCGTAGCCATTGTTCGTGGCCGATGCGGTAGATGGGACTGCCCGCCAGTCTGGCGTGAAAGATCGCCTCGTCCCAAGCGAACAATTCGATGAGTGACACATCATCCAAGCCGTGCCGCACCGCAAAATCCGGCTCGACGGTCTTGTGCGAGAAACGGTTCCACGGGCAGGCCTGTTGGCAGTCGTCGCAACCGTAGATGCGGTTGCCGAGGAGCGGGCGCAGGTCGATGGGGATGCTGCCCTTGAGTTCGATGGTGAGATAGGAGATGCAGCGCCGCGCGTCCACCTGATACGGCGCGATGATGGCCTGCGTGGGGCAGATATCAATGCAGGCGTGGCAGGTGCCGCAGTGGTCCGCTTCGGGCGCATCCACAGGCAGTGGCAGGTCGATGTATATCTCGCCCAGGAAGAACCACGAGCCCTGCTCGCGCGACAGCAGCAGCGTGTGTTTGCCGCGCCAGCCCAGGTGCGCCTTCTGCGCCAGCTCCACTTCCAGCACGGGGGCCGAGTCGGTGAAGACGCGGCACTGGCAGTCGATCTGATCGCGTATCTGCTGCGCCAGCTTCTCCAGCCGGTTGCGCAGCACCTTGTGGTAGTCGCGGCCCAGGGCGTAACGCGAAATGAAGGCGCAGCTGCCGTCCGCCAGCACCTCGTGTGTGTCTTTGGCATGCTCCGGGTAGTAGTTCATGCGCACCGAGATGACGCGCAGAGTGCCCGGCACCAGCTCCGCCGGACGCGCGCGTTTGGTGCCATGTTTTGCCATATAATCCATGGCGCCGTGATGGCCGCTTGCCAGCCATTGCATCAGGTGCGCTTCGGCTGCATCAAGGCGTGTGTCGCTGATGCCCACCGCCTGAAAACCGAGCGCCCTGCCCCACGCCTTGATGTTCGAGGCGAGCGTTTCGTAATCCACTTGAGGTGTCCCGTTTTGCATGAACCGAATCATAGCCGAATAGCCTTGCCCGATGAGGCCGCGACCGTAGCCTTTGCGGCACGACTCGCACGCACCTTGCGTCCCGGGCTGGTGATCTATCTGCGCGGCAATCTCGGGGCGGGGAAGACGACGTTGGTGCGCGCGCTATTGCAGGCGCTGGGCCACACGGGACGCGTAAAGAGTCCGACCTACACTCTGGTTGAGCGCTACGAAGCAAGCGGGTTACACTTGCGTCACTTCGATCTGTATCGCTTTCGCGATGCCGAAGAATGGGAAGGTTCCGGTTTCCGTGACGAGTTCGATGGGCACAATATTTGTCTGGTGGAGTGGCCGGAACAGGCCGCTGGACTGTTGCCCCCTGCGGATATCAGCCTCACGTTCGAGATACTGCAGGACGGACGCGAAGTCCTGCTCCACGCCTACTCCGAGGCAGGCCAGCAATGTTTGAACGCACTGCCCGCCTGATACTCGTCGCATCGCTACTGTGGCTACCCTCCGCTTACGCAGAGATCGCCATCAGCTCGGCACGCATCTGGCCGGCGCAGGACTACACGCGCCTCACGCTGGAATCGAAGAAACCTATCCGCTACAACCTGTTCACCCTCTCCAATCCGGAACGCCTGGTGATCGACCTTGAAGATGTCGAGATCAATGCCGCCTTGAACGAACTGGCCGGCAAGATCGGCAACGACGATCCCTACATCAAGAGCGTGCGCGTCGGCCGCTTCAAGCCCGACGTGATCCGTCTGGTGCTCGACCTCAAATCTCAAGTCAAACCGCAGTTGTTCAACCTGAAGCCGGTCGGCGAATACGGCCATCGCCTAGTGCTGGATGTGTATCCGCAGGTCGCCGTCGATCCTCTGATGGCGCTCGCGCAGCAAAGCGAGAACAAGCTCGCGGCAAGCGAACCTGCGGCCGCCAATAGCGGCACCGAAGAGTCCTCTCTCCAACCCAAACAGAGCATCGAATCACCTGCTGCCGAGCCTGTTGCCAAAGCTGCGCCGCTGGCGCCCGGCGGACGCGTACTGCTGGTCGCCGTGGATGCCGGACATGGCGGCGAAGACCCCGGCGCGCACGGCTATCGCGGCACGCTGGAAAAGGATGTGACGCTGGCCATCGCGCGCCGCCTGAAAGCGCAGATCGACGAAATACCTGGCATGCGCGCCATCCTCGTCCGCGACGGCGACTACTTCATTCCCTTGGGCGGGCGCGTGGAAAAGGCACGCAAGGCGCATGCCGATCTCTTCGTCTCCATCCACGCCGATGCCTTCGTCAAATCGCATGCACGCGGTTCGTCGGTGTTCGCCCTGTCAGAGCACGGGGCAACCAGTGCCAGCGCGCGCTGGCTGGCAGCGAAGGAAAACGAGGCAGACCTGATCGGCGGTGTGAACCTCGCCGTGAAAGACCCCTACCTCGCGCGCACCCTGCTCGACCTGTCGCAGACCGCCACCATCAACGACAGCCTGAAGCTGGCAAAACATGTGCTGCGCGAACTGGGCGGCATCAACATCCTGCATCGCGGCCATGTCGAACAGGCAGGTTTCGCCGTGCTGAAATCGCCAGACACGCCCTCGATACTGGTGGAGACAGCCTTCATCAGCAACCCGAGCGAAGAGCAGCGGCTGAAGGACGATGCCTATCAGGAGAAGATGGCGCGCGCCGTGCTGGGCGGCATCAAGCGCTACTTCGCGCAGAAACCGGCATTGTCTAAGCCCAGATTGGCGCAGTCGTCCGAGTGAGCACCCTGCGACAATTTGTCGCACCGCTGCCCTTTCCCCGCGCACTACAATCCCAACTCCACTTCCAGGGAGAATAAAAATAATGCGCCACCATCATCTGCGTCTTACCGCCGTCGGCCTCGGCATCCTGTCTGCATCCGGTGCTTATGCCAGTTGCGGCAGTAGCTCCTGCGCCGTGAACACCAATTGGGATGAGCACAGCGTCAGTCAGCCGGGATTTAGCCTGGACCTGCGCCAGAGCTACACCCGCGCCGACCAGCTGCGCTCCGGCAGCAACAAGATCACGGCCGACACGACCTTTGCTGGTGAAGTCGAGAACCTGCGCACCATCACCAGGATCACCACGCTGACTGCCAACTACGCCCTCGACCAGAACTTCGGCATCACGGTTCAGTTGCCTTACGTGTCACGTAACCACATGCACAACCTTGGCCCCTACACCGGCAACGTCTCCGCAGGCGTGGAAAGTTTCGACGCGAAGGCGCTGGGCGACATCAAGGTGATCGGGCGGTACAGCGCGGTGCTGAATGAAGAAGATCGTTCCAGCGTGGGGATCAAGTTCGGGCTGAAACTGTCCAACGGACGCAAGGACTTCACCTTGGACACTGGCGCGATTCCCAACGAGGTCGCGCTGCAACCGGGCAACGGCAGCACCGACCTGATCGTTGGCGCATTCTGGAACCAGGCCGTGCCGGGCAATGCGTTGAGTTGGTTCGCACAGGCTACGCTGCAGAGCTCGATCAAGCATGACACCGCATTCCGCCCCGGCAACCAGATCAATGTGGATGGCGGGCTACGCTACAACGTAAGCAGCGGCCTGAACGGCCTGCTTCAGGTCAACACACATTGGAACGCGGTGGACCTTGGCAGCAACGCCGCCTTGACTGCCGCAGGCGATGCCAGCAGCGGCGGCAAAGGCATCGCGCTCACGCCGGGCCTGAGCTTTGCATTCACGCCCAGAAGCAATCTGTACGCGTTGCTGCAATTACCCATCTACCAATCGGTCAACGGCGAGCAACTGACCGCCAGCAAGTCGCTGACCGCAGGTATCAACCACCGCTTCTAAACAAGGGGAACTCACGGAAAAGGGCGATCCGCGGATCGCCCTTTTTGTTTCAGGCGGGGAACACCCCGGTGGAAAAGTAGCGGTCGCCGCGGTCGCACACGATGAACACGATGGTGGCGTTCTGCACCTGTTGCGAGATGCGCAAGGCGATGCTCAGCGCACCACCGGAGGAGATGCCGCAGAAGATGCCCTCCTCGCGTGCTAGGCGGCGCGTCATCTCCTCAGCGTCATGCTGACTCACGTACGCAATGCGGTCCACGTTCTGCGGGCTGTATATCTTTGGCAAATAGGCTTCCGGCCATTTGCGGATGCCCGGGATCTGCGAGCCCTCTTCCGGCTGTGCGCCGATGATCTGGATATTGGGATTCTTTTCCTTGAAGTAACGCGAGCAGCCCATGATGGTGCCGGTGGTGCCCATGCTGCTCACGAAGTGCGTGAGCTTGCCCTGCGTGTCGCGCCATATCTCCGGCGCGGTGCCTTCATAGTGCGCCAGAGGATTATCGGGATTGGCGAACTGGTCGAGGATGATGCCGCGGCCCGCATCGCGCAGCTTCTCCGCCGTGTCGCGCGCCAGCTCCATGCTGCCCTCTTTCGGCGTAAGGATCAGTTCCGCACCGAACGCGCGCATGGTTTGGCGCCGCTCCACGCTCTGGTTCTCCGGCATCACCAGGATCATCTTGTAGCCGCGCATCGCCGCAGCCATCGCCAGCGCGATACCGGTATTGCCTGAAGTCGCCTCTATCAGCGTATCGCCGGGCTTGATGTCGCCGCGCGCCTCGGCATGGGTGATCATGGAAAGCGCAGGCCTGTCCTTCACCGAGCCGGCAGGATTGTTGCCCTCCAGTTTCGCAAGGATGACATTGGATGTGTTGCCGGGGATGCGTTTGAGTCTGACCAGCGGCGTGTTGCCCACGTAGTCGTCTAGCGTCTTGTACATGTTCTGTTCCGCAAATGGAAAACGCCAGCATGATAGATGCTGGCGTTCCCTTTTGCACTGCCTGAATAACTTAGATGGCGTTACCGGTCGCGTCGAACAGTCCTTCGAACAGGATAGAGCTGAGATAGCGTTCGCCCGAATCCGGCAGTATCACAACGATGGTCTTGCCTGCATTCTCGGCCTTCTTGGCTTGGCGCACTGCAGCCGCCACCGCCGCACCGCTGGAGATGCCGGAGATGATGCCTTCCTCGCTCGCCAGACGGCGGGCGTACAGCACCGCGTCCTCGTTGCTCACTTGCTCGATGTCGTCCACCAAGGACAGATCCAGCACAGCTGGCACGAAGCCGGCGCCTATGCCCTGGATCTTGTGGGGGCCGGGCTTGAGTTCCTGTCCAGCACGCTTCTGCGTCAGGATGGGGCTGGCAGAAGGCTCCACCGCCACCGACCTGATCGCCTTGCCACGGGTCTTCTTGATATAGCGCGACACGCCAGTGATGGTGCCGCCGGTGCCCACGCCGGACACGAAGATGTCGACCTTGCCGTCGGTGTCGTTCCAGATCTCGGGACCCGTGGTCGCTTCGTGGATGGCCGGGTTGGCGGGGTTCTCGAACTGTTGCAGCAGCACGTACTTGGGATCGGAAGCTGCGATCTCCTTGGCCTTGGCGATGGCACCGCTCATACCCTTGGCACCTTCGGTCAGCACCAGCTTGGCACCGTAGGCAACCAGCAGCTTGCGGCGCTCGATGCTCATGGTCTCGGGCATGGTCAGCGTGAGCGGAATGCCCCGCGCCGCTGCTACGAAGGCCAGCGCGATGCCGGTGTTGCCGCTGGTTGGCTCGACGATCTCCTTGCCCGGTCCCAGCAGGCCGCGCTTCTGGGCGTCGTCGATCATGGCCACGCCGATACGGTCCTTTACCGAATACGCCGGATTGCGGCCTTCGATCTTGGCCAGAATGGTCGCCTTGGCACCATCGCCGACGCGGTTCAGCTTGATGAGCGGCGTGCGCCCGATGGACAGTGCGTTATCTGCGAACTGGTTAGCCATGCTTCTCTCCTTCAAGTGGATATACGATGACGGCAGTTTATCGGACACTGGGCGGGCGACAAACTAATCACTTTTTATATGTAACTAAGAAAAAGATATAACGCCACGCTCAAACAAAAAACCCGCCGGAGTTATCACGGCGGGTCAGGTGTAGATACTTCAACTTACTTTCTTGCGGCATCCGGCTTTTCAGCCTTCACTTCTTCCTTGGTCTTCTTGGGCTCAGCTGCTTCTTTCTTGCCTGCCTTGGCTTCCTTCTCGGCCTTCTTCGCAGCCTTCTTTTCGGCCTTGGTCATCTTCTTCTTTTCGACCTTCTCTTCTTTCTTGTCAGTCGCAGTGGCTCCGCCCACGGTCACGTCCTTCTTCAGTTTCTTGACGCTCTTCTCGCCGAACCCTTTGACGTTCTGCAGGTCATTCACGCTCTTGAACGGGCCGTTGGCCTGGCGATACTCGACGATGGCCTGGGCCTTCTTGGCACCGATACCCTTCACCGATTGCAGCTCATCTACGGTGGCGGAATTCAGATCGACTGCAGCAAAAGCAAAACCGCTGAATGCAAAGAACGCTATCAAAGACAACAGGATTTTCTTCATGGTCAATTCCCCTTCACAAAGTTAAGCGACAAATGCCGCGAATCCACACTCTCCCCTGATGTACTGCTTTACTGCTCCAGCAAATAATTCACGTAGCGCTCCGTGCCCTGTTCGACCGTCAGCAGTGGCGCAGCATAACCTGCATCGCGCAAGGCAGTGATGTCTGCTTGCGTGTAACTCTGATATTTCCCGCGCAGCGCATCCGGGAACGGGATGTAGCGTATGAGCTGATGTTGGTGCATCTGCTCCAGCGTCAGCGCGCTCTCGCCCTTGGCGGCACGCAGGGTGTTGATGGTCGCCATCGCCACGTCGTTGAAGCTTTGCGCCTTGCCGGTGCCGAGATTGAAGATGCCGGACTTGCCCGGATGGTCGAGGAAGTACATGTTGATCTTGACCACGTCCTCCACCGACACGAAATCACGCAGCTGTCCTCCGTTGAGGTAACCGTCGCAGCCCTCGAACAGCTTCACGAAACCATCGGCGCGATACTGGTTGAAGAAGTGATAGGCAACAGAGGCCATGCGCCCCTTGTGCTGCTCGCGCTGGCCATACACGTTGAAGTAGCGGAAGCCGGCGATCTGCGAGGTGCGGTTGACCCAGCGGCGGCGCACCATCTGGTCGAACAGGAACTTGGAATAGGCATAGACGTTGAGCGGCGATTCGTATTCGCGGCTCTCCTTGAACACGCCGCCACCGCCGTACACCGAGGCGGAAGAGGCATACAGAAAAGGCACCTCCTCGTCCTGACAATGGTTCAGGATCTCCAGCGAGTAGCGGTAGTTGTTCTCCATCATGTAACGGCCGTCGGTTTCCATGGTGTCTGAACACGCTCCTTCGTGCAGCACTGCGGTAAGGATGCCGTCGAAGTCGCCGCCTTGCAGGCGCTCGATGAAGTCTTCCTTGTCCATGTAATCGGCAATCTCGCAATCAGTGAGATTCTTGAACTTGTCGGCCTTCTTCAGGTTGTCGACCGCGATGATATTCTTCTCACCGCGCTCGTTGAGCGCCTTAACGATGTTCGATCCGATGAAGCCGGCTGCGCCGGTGACTACGTAGTACATGCTTTTCTCCTTGAACAGGACAAAGGATAGCTGATTGAGGATAAAGAAACAGCCCAGCTGTTATTCCTCGCTACTCCTTAATCCTGATTCTTCATATCCTGAATGATCTCATCACGGCTCACCACCGCCGTACCCAGTTTGCCAACCACCACACCAGCCGCGCGGTTGGCGATACGCACGGCATCGGCCAGGTCTGCGCCACTGGCCAGCATCACCGCCAGTGTGGCGATGACGGTATCGCCGGCACCGCTCACATCGTACACCTCGCGTGCCTGTGTCGGTTCGTGCAGCACTGCGTGTTCGCGGAACAATGTCATGCCTTCTTCGCTGCGCGTCACCAGCAACGCATCCAGTTTCAGCTCGGTGCGCAGCTTCTGTGCCTTGGCAGTCAACTCTGCTTCGTCTTTCCAGCCGCCGGCCACATCGCGGAACTCGCTGCGGTTCGGCGTGAGCAGGGTCGCCCCCTCGTAACGCGCGTAGTCGTCGCCTTTGGGATCGACCAGCACCGGCTTGCCCGCTGCACGTGCCGACTTGATCATCTCGGCGATATGCGCCAGCCCGCCCTTGCCGTAGTCCGACAGGATCACCACATCGGCCAACGGCAGCTTGGCATGGAAATCGGCCAGCTTGGCCTGCAGCACTTCATGACTGGGCGGTGTCTCGAAGTCGATGCGCAGCAGTTGCTGTTGGCGCGCGATGGCGCGCAGCTTGACGATGGTGGAGATGCTGTCGTCGCGGTGCAGCATGGCCTCCACACCGCCCTGCTCGGTGAGCAGGCGTTGCAGGCAATCGCCCGCCTCGTCAGCACCGACCACCGACAGCAAGCGTGCAATGCGCACCCAGCGAGGCGATGTTGCGCGCGACGTTGGCCGCGCCGCCCGGACGCTCGTCCACCTTGCTGACTTTCAATACCGGTACTGGTGCTTCCGGCGAGATACGCGTGACGTCGCCGAACCAGTAACGGTCCAGCATCACGTCGCCCACTACCAATACTCGCGCCTTGTTGAACGATGGCAGCTTCATGCCGCACCTCCTATGTCTTGTGCAATTTCCTGCAATGCCTGCAGTGGGTCCGGCGCCTGCGTGATCGGCCGCCCGATGACCAGATAGCTGGAACCCGCTTCCAGTGCGGCGCGTGGCGTCATGATGCGCGACTGGTCGTTCGCCGCCGCATTCGCCGGGCGTATGCCAGGGGTGACCAGACAAAACTCCGAGCCCGCCTGCTTGCGCAGCGCTGGCGCTTCCTGCGCAGAACACACCACGCCGTCCAGCCCGCTGGCCTGTGCCAATGCCGCCAGACGCGACACCTGTTCTGCCGGTGTCACGGTGATGCCCAGCTCAGCAAGGTCAGCCTGCGCCATGCTGGTCAGCACCGTCACGGCGATCAACTTGGGACGACGTTCGACGTTCGCCACTGCTTCGCGCGCCGCTTCCATCATGCGGCTGCCGCCAGAGGCGTGCACGTTCACCATCCACACGCCTAGAGAGGCCGCCGCCTTGCAGGCCTGCGCCGTGGTGTTGGGAATGTCGTGGAATTTCAGATCGAGGAACACTTCGAAACCGCGCTGTTGCAGTTGCTCGACCAGTTGTGGCCCGGAAGCGGTGAATAGCTCCTTGCCCACCTTGAGGCGGCACAACGACGGTTCAAGCCGTTGCGCCAAGGCCAATGCTGGCGCCGCTTGGGGGTAGTCGAGTGCGACGATGATTTTTGGATCGTTCATATAGTCAAACCGTTCTCTTCACTGCGCTTCGGCGAATAACTCTCCCAGCTGTGGCAGGCCGGGCAATGCCAATAGAACTGGCGTGCCTTGAATCCGCAGTGCTTGCAGCGATACATCGCCAGTCCACGCGTGCGTTGATGGATCAGGTTCTTTACCAGCTCGATGTCGGCACGCTTTTCGCTGATAGTCTCCAGCAACTGCGCTTCCAATAGTTTGTCGAGGCCGAGCAGAGTCGGGTTGCGCCTCAGTTCGTTGCGCACCAGCTTGTACGCCGCTTCGGCGCCATCGCGCTGCACTACGACGCCGAACAGAACGTTCATCAGATCCAGAGAGGGATATTTCTGCAGGTAAGCCTGCAGCAGTGCCACACCCGCAGCTTCATCGCCATTCTGGCGACACGCCTGCAACAGGCGCTCTGCCACCAGCGGCAGATATTGCGCATCCTGCTGTTCTACCTTCTTCCAGATTTCGATGGCACGCTGCGCATGTCCTGCCGCCAATTCGATGTCACCCAGCATGATGTTGGCGCGCACGCCTTGCGGGTTGGCGTTCAGCGCCTGTTCCAGGTGCACCACCGCAGCCTCGGTCTGTTTGTGAGCGAGTTCGCTCGCGGCCAACTCGCAGAAGAAGAATGCCGCCAGCTTGCCGCGCGATTCTCCGGTCAACGCGGTGAGACGCTGCGCGATATCGATGGCCTTGAGCCAGTCTTTTTCTTTTTGATAGATTTCCAGCAGGAACTCAAACGCTTCTTTTTCGTAAGGCGTGCCATGCAGGCGGTGGAACGTGGTCTCTGCACGATCCAGTATGCCCGCCTTCAGATAGTCCTGTGCCAGTTCGAACAGCGCCTGCTGTTTCTTTCCCTCATCCAAGTCAGCGCGCTCGACCAGGTTCAGGTGCATGCGGATGGCGCGATCCACCTCGCCGCGACGGCGGAACAGACTGCCCAACGCAAAGTGCAGCTCGATGGTCTGCGGATCGACCTTGACCACCTCGATGAACGCCTCGATGGCCTGGTCTTGCTGTTCGTTGAGCAGGAAGTTCAGCCCCTGAAAATAGGAGCGAGGCAAGGAGCTGGACTCGCTGAGCAGCTCTTTGATGTCAATACGCGCCGCCAGCCACCCCATACCAAAGAACAAAGGGAATACCAGCAGCATCCACGGTTCGAAATCCATTAGTGATTCATTCAGGAAGGTTGTATAGGGAAGCGACGCGTCTGGTCAGCTTGTTCCAGCTTGTTCTTCAGTTGCAGTTCGCGTTTAACGGCAGCCAGTTCTCGCCGCTGGCGCAACATCGCGCCCAACATCGCCAGGATGCCGATGCCCGCACCGATGGCAAAGAAACACAGCAGCACGACCACCAGCGATGCGCTCCATTCATAACCAAAAAAATATCGCAGGGTAACGGGCTGGTCGTTCTTTACTGCAAAGCCCAGCAGGACGACAAACAGGGCTGCCCGCAACATCCAGATCAAGTATCGCATTCTCTTCTTTTTGTTACCGAATAGGGTTGCAAAGATAGCATGAACAGCCAAAAAATTGGCGGCACATCTTGCGATGTGCCGCCAATTCATCTACTGCTTAACCGCCTTAGGATTGCGGACAGTCGACCCGTTCGCGCAACTCTTTGCCTGCCTTGAAGTGCGGCACATACTTGGCCGGCACTTGAACCTTGTCGCCTGATTTGGGGTTACGCCCCAAACGCGGCGGACGGTAGTTCAACGCAAAGCTGCCGAAGCCACGGATCTCGATACGCCCGCCGCGCGACAAGGTCGCCGACATGCTATCCAAGATTACCTTGACCGCCAGCTCGGCGTCCTTGCCAAGCAACTGCGTGTGACGCTCCGCAAGCCTGGCAATCAGATCAGAACGAGTCATGATGCCCACTCCCCTTATTGCGCATCAGCCTTGCTGGAATCCATCTTAGCCTTGAGCAATGCACCCAGATTGGTAGTGCCGGCGATGTTGGTGTTTTCCGCTGCGAACTTCTGCATCGCTGCTGCCGTGTCGGCCTTATCAAGTGCCTTGATCGACAGGTTGATGCCGCGGTTCTTGCGATCCACGTTGATGATGACGGCCTTGACGGTGTCGCCTTCTTTCAGGTGGTTGCGGATATCTTCCACGCGGTCGGCGGAGACTTCGGACGCCTTCAGGTAGGCTTCCACATCGCCTTCCAGCGCGATCACAGCACCCTTGGCATCCAGCGACTTCACGGTGCCGGTTACCACAGCGCCCTTGTCGTGGCCGGTTACATAGCCGCCGAACGGATCACCTTCCAGCTGCTTCACGCCCAGAGAGATGCGCTCGCGCTCGACGTCGATAGCCAATACCACGGCTTCCAGTTCGTCGCCCTTCTTGTAGTTGCGCACTGCTTCTTCGCCGGCGATGCTCCAGGACAGGTCGGACAGGTGCACCAGACCGTCGATACCGCCATCCAGACCGATGAACACGCCGAAGTCGGTGATGGACTTGATCGCGCCCTTAACCTTGTCGCCCTTCTGATGGTTTGCAGCAAAGTCGTCCCAAGGATTGGACTTGCACTGCTTCATACCCAGGGAGATACGGCGGCGTTGCTCGTCGATCTCGAGGATCATCACTTCCACTTCGTCGCCCAGAGATACAACCTTGGACGGATGAACGTTCTTGTTGGTCCAATCCATCTCGGACACGTGTACCAGACCTTCGATACCTTGCTCGATCTCAACGAATGCACCGTAGTCGGTCAGGTTGGTCACCTTGCCGAACAGGCGTGTGCCTTGCGGGTAGCGACGTGCCAGACCGTTCCAAGGATCGTCGCCCATCTGCTTGATGCCCAGGGAGACGCGGTTCTTCTCTTGGTCGAACTTCAGGATCTTGGCTTCGACTTCGTCGCCGACTGTCAATACTTCGGACGGATGCTTCACGCGACGCCATGCCAGGTCGGTGATGTGCAGCAGACCGTCGATACCGCCCAAGTCAACGAATGCACCGTAGTCGGTGATGTTCTTGACGATACCCTTGACGATTGCGCCTTCTTTCAGGTTTTCCAGCAGAGATTCGCGGTCAGCGCCTTGAGTCGCTTCCAGCACAGCGCGGCGGGACACCACCACGTTGTTGCGCTTGCGATCCAGCTTGATGACCTTGAGTTCCATGGTCTTGTTTTCGTACGGTGTGGTGTCCTTGACCGGACGTGTATCCACCAGCGAACCGGGCAAGAATGCGCGGATGCCGTTCACCATGGCAGTCAGACCGCCCTTGACCTTGCCGCTGACATAACCTTCAACGATGCGGCCTTCTTCCATCGCTTGTTCCAGATCGATCCAGGCTGCCAGGCGCTTGGCTTTTTCGCGGGACAAGCGTGTCTCGCCATAGCCGTTTTCCAGCGACTCGATGGCAACAGTGACGAAATCACCGGCCTTGACTTCAACTGCGCCCGTTGCATCTTTGAATTCTTCAACGGGAATAAAACTTTCGGACTTCAGTCCGGCGTTTACCACCACTACGTTCTGCTCTACGCGAACGACTTGAGCGGTGATCAACTCACCTGCGCGCATTTCCTTACGCGTCAGACTCTCTTCAAACAGGGAGGCAAAACTTTCCATATCAGCTACTGCGTTCATATTGGTATACCTTGAGGACAATCCCGTGATTAGCGGGGGTTAGTTAGTCAACCCAAACAGAAAGGCTCTATTTGGACTCCAACGCATGGTAGCGACTTAGCACTTCCTGAACCGCCTGCTCGATGTTCAGAGGAGTCGTATCCAGCAAGCTCGCACCTTGCGCCTGTTGCAGGGGAGCCACGCTACGTTGAGTATCCCGCTCGTCGCGCGCCTGTATATCCTGCAAAAGGGCGGCGATATTAGCACCCATCCCTTTTTCTTTCAACTGCTTATAACGACGCTCGGCACGCGCCTCGGCACTGGCAGTCAGGAATATCTTCAGCACTGAGTCCGGGAACACCACCGATGCCATATCGCGCCCGTCGGCCACCAGCCCCGGCGCCTGGCGGAAAGCACGCTGTTTGTCCAGCAAGGCCGCACGCACCTTGGGCAAGGCCGCGATTTTGGAGGCTGCCGAGCCCGCCTCTTCGGTGCGCAATTCATCCCCAACCAACGCCCCGTCCAGCCAGATGTCAGCCCCCTCAAAGCGGATATCGACCTGTCCGGCCAGTTCCGCCAGCCGGTCTTCCGCTTCCAGTGCGACCCCGTGCCGTTGCGCAGCCAGACCCAGCAGACGGTACAGCGCGCCGCTGTCGAGGTAATGCATACCCAGTGCCGTCGCCACTCGCTGCGCGACCGTCCCCTTGCCGGAAGCGGAGGGGCCGTCGATGGCGATCACTGGAACTGAGGTGGTTACTTGTTCAAACATCTTGAAATAGTCCGGGAAAGTTTTTGCCACACATTTAGGATCGTTGATACGCACTCCTGCACCGCCAAAAGCGGCCAGCGAGAAGCACATCGCCATGCGGTGATCGTCGTAGGTGTCGATGGCGGCGTGTTTGATTTGTGCGGGTGGCGTGATGCGGATGTAATCCGGCCCCTCCTCTACCGTCGCTCCGACCTTGCGCAACTCGGTTGCCATCGCCGCGATGCGGTCGGTTTCTTTCACGCGCCAGCTGGCAATGTTGGAAAGCCGCGTCGTGCCTTCGGCGAACAGTGCGACCACGGCCAGCGTCATCGCCGCATCGGGGATGTGGTTGCAGTCGAGGTCGATGGCTTTCAGTTTTCCATTCTCAGGACCGGTCGCCACCATCGAGTTCGGCCCCTTCTCGATACCGGCACCCATCTTTGCCAGAGCTTCGGCGAAACGCACATCGCCCTGCACGCTATCTTGTCCCACACCTTCCACAGTCAACGGCCCGCCACCGATCGCGCCCGCAGCAAGGAAATACGAGGCAGACGAGGCATCGCCTTCCACGTAGATTGTGCCGGGCGACTTATAAGCAGACGGCAATATCACCGGATGTTGCCAATCATCACCCAACACATCCCCACCAAATCGCCTCATCATTTCATAAGTGATTTTGATATATGGTTTAGAGATCAGCTCGCCCACCACATCAATGTTTATTTGACGCCCCAGCAAGGGCAATGCCATCAGCAATCCAGTAAGGAACTGGCTCGACACATCGCCGCGCACCTTTACCTTATCGCCAGTCAATTTGGCCGGCGATATCCGTAACGGCGGGAAACCTTCATTGCCAAGATAAGTGATGTTCGCACCAAGCTGGCGCAACGCGTCCACCAGGTCGCCGATGGGTCGCTCGTGCATGCGCGGCACGCCGGACAATTCGTAACTTCCGCCCGACAGTGCCAATACCGCGGTCAGCGGGCGGAACGCAGTACCCGCGTTGCCCAGAAACAGCTTGGTGTTCTTGTTCGGAAAATCACCGCCGCATCCGGTCACGCGGTAGGCGTTGTCTCCCAGTGACTCGACCTTCACGCCCAAGGTGCGCAAAGCATCCAGCATGCGGTCGGTATCGTCCGATTGCAGCAGGTCGCGCACCTCAGTCACGCCCTCTGACAAGGCTGCCAGCAACAACACGCGATTGGAGATGCTCTTCGAGCCGGGCAAACGCACAGTGCCGTGCGCAGACATCAAGGGAGGTAGTTCGAGAAATTCTTGCTGAGTCATGCTATGAAGGACGAGTAGTTATTGTTGAGTCCAGGCGCTGCGCACTTCGCGCGCCAGACTGAAGATCTCCTCCAGCTTGGCGGCATCGTTGTTCTCCAGCGCCTGATTCAGGACATAGAGTTCGGCGGCGTATTGCTGCAATTCGCGCAACAGCGCGTCGCGGTTGGCGAGGCAGATGTCGCGCCACATCTCGGGCGAACTGGCGGCTATGCGGGTGAAGTCACGAAAGCCGCTGGCAGCAAAGGACAACAACTGATCGCGGTTGTCCCGCTGTGCCAGGTCATGCACCAGCGCGAAGGAGAGCAGGTGCGGCAAATGGCTTACGGCGGCGAACACTTCGTCATGCTGTTGCGCAGTCAGTTCGCTCACATTCGCACCGCACAATTCCCACGCCTTGCGCACACGTACCACGGATTCTTGCGAATTTTCCGGCAGCGGGGTGAGCACGACTTTCTTGCCTTGGTACAGATCAGCCTGCGCTGCCGCAGCGCCGCTCTTCTCCGCTCCCGCGATAGGATGCGCAGGAACGAACTGCAAGATCTTGTCACCGAGATTGGCGCGAGCCGCCGCCATTACATCACCCTTGGTACTGCCACCATCAGTGACCAGCGTATGCGCGCCCAGATGCGGAGCGATGAGCTTGAATATCTCCGCCATCTGCGCCACGGGCGTGGCAAGCAGAATCAGATCGGCATCACATACTTCACGCACCACATCGTGGCCGATGCGATCGAGGATGCCAAGTTGTTTGGCCTGTTCCAGTGTCGCTGTACTGCGCCCGAAGCCAACCACTTCAGAGACTGCCCCCGCCTTACGCAAAGCCAGCGCGAATGAACCGCCGATCAGGCCAACGCCGAAAATAACGACTTTGCGAAAGGCCGGCTGCATGTTTACAGCGTGCGCCCGATCGCCCCGGCGATCGCACCCAGCGTACCCATCAGCTTCTTCAGCTCGTCCGGTGTCAGCGCTTGGTCGGCATCGCACCAGGCTTCGCACGGATTCGGGTGCATCTCGACCAGCAGGCCGTCCGCGCCGGCGGCGACGGCCGCTTGCGACAGTGCCGCCACCATCCATGCCTTGCCGCCCGCGTGTGAAGGGTCGACGATCACCGGCAGGTGGGTCTCTTTCTTCAGCACCGGGATGGCGGTCACGTCCAGCACATTGCGGTAGTAGGTCTCGAAGGTGCGGATGCCGCGCTCGCAGAAGATGATGTTGTGGTTGCCGCCCGCGGCGATGTATTCCGCAGCCATCAGCCATTCGGAGATGGTCGCCGACATGCCGCGCTTCAGGATCACCGGTTTATTGATGCGCCCGACCTCTTTCAGCAGATCGAAGTTCTGCATGTTGCGTGTGCCGATCTGGATAACGTCCACGTCGTATTCCATGAAGGCATCCAGCTGACGCGCATCCATCAGCTCGGTGACGATGGGCAGCTTGAACTTGTCTGCCGCCTTGCGGAAGATATCCAGCCCTTCCACGCCATGACCCTGGAAGGCATATGGACTGGTGCGCGGCTTGAACGCGCCGCCGCGCATCAAACGGCAACCGGCTTCTTTCACGAACTTCGCCGACAGGTCCATCTGCTCCTGAGTCTCCACCGAGCAAGGGCCCGCGATGATCTGGATCTGCTTGCCGCCCAGCGGCACGCCGGCGATGTCGATCACGGTGTTGGCCTTGTGCGACTCGCGCGACACGATCTTGTACTGCTTGGCGATATGCATCGCCGATTCCACGCCCGGCAGCGGTGTGAACATCTCCTCAGACAACTGGCGTTCGTCGCCGATGGCGCCGATCACGGTGCGCTCGATACCGCGCGAGATGTTGGCCTTAAGCCCTGCCGTTTCCAGCTTCTTCACCACTGCGCCGATCTGTTCGTCGGTGACTTCCCTGCCCATAACGATAATCATTTGTTTTCTCCGTTAGCTTGCTGACTGATGCATTTCTCC
Organism: uncultured beta proteobacterium; assembly: GCA_963813255.1. Taxonomy (GTDB): domain Bacteria; phylum Pseudomonadota; class Gammaproteobacteria; order Burkholderiales; family Gallionellaceae; genus Sideroxyarcus. The sequence continues at coordinate 189,063 of CAWEYD010000008.1, forward strand.
AGTGCAGACAAAAATTTTGCGTTCTCGCTTTCCAGACCGATGCTCACGCGCAACCAGTCCGGCATGTCATAGTTGGCTATGGGGCGCACGATCACGCCCAGTTCTAGCAAGCGTCGGTACATCGCCGTGGCGTTGCCAATGCGGAACGCCACGAAGTTGCCGAACGACGGGATGTATTCCAGACCCAGCTTGGTCAGGCCTTCGGTGATCTGCAGCATGCCGCGCCGGTTCAGTTCGAAGGTCTTCTTCACGAAGGACACATCGCGCAAGGCCGCCACGGCTGCCGCCTGAGCCACACTATTCACGTTGAACGGCTGGCGTACGCGATTGATCATGTCGGTGATCTGCTCATGTGCCAGCGCGTAACCCACGCGCAAGCCAGCCAGACCATACGCCTTGGAGAAGGTGCGCGAAATGATCAGGTTGGGAAACTCCTTCAGCCAACTCACGCTGTCATAGCGTTTGTCTTCCGGCAGGTATTCGTTGTAGGCCTCATCCAGCACCACCAGTATCTCGGGCGGCAATCCGCGCAGGAACGTCTGCAAGCTCATCCGCGCTCAGGAAGGTGCCGGTTGGATTGTTCGGGTTGGCGATGAACACCATCTTCACCTTGTTGTCCTTGGCCGCCTTCAGCATCGCGGGCAGGTCGTGACCGTAGCCCTTGGTCGCCGGCACGGTGATGCCGGTCGCGCCCACCGCCTGGGTGGCCAGTGCATACACCGAGAAGGCATGCGCCGAATACACCACCTTGTCGCCGGGAGCGAGGAACGCACGCGCCGCCAGTTCCAGCAGATCGTTGGAGCCATTGCCCAAGGTCACATTGGCATGCGCCACACCGTAACGCTTCACCAGCGCATCCTTCAGGTCGAAACCATTGCCATCGGGATACAACGCGATGGTCTTGATCGCTTCCTGCATCGCGGCGACCGAGGCCGGACTCGCACCCAGCGGGTTCTCGTTCGAGGCCAGCTTGATGATGCCGGTGATGCCCAGTTCGCGCTCCAGTTCGGAGATAGGCTTGCCCGGCTGATAAGGCGCAATCGAGCGAATGTAAGAAGGGGCTAGTTCTGCATAATTCATAAATTCAAATCCACCACAAAGGCATAGAGATACATCGAGACACGCAAGCAAAACGGATTCTACGTTTTGCTCTTTTCTGCGTCACTGCGATTATTTAATAGTCATTATTTAAACAGCGACCGGGTAAGAACCCAGCACCTTGACGAAGGCCGCGATCTGCTTGAGTTGTGCCAGCGCGGCAGCGACTTTGGCATCGGATTGATGGCCTTCGATATCGACGTAGAACACATATTCCCACAGCCCGGTACGGCTTGGGCGCGATTCCAGCTTGGTCATGGAGACACCGTTGCTCGCAAACGGCGTAAGAAGATCATGCATTGCGCCTGGACGGTTGGCGGCAGACATCGCCAGCGACGTCTTGTCGCGGCCGGACGGCGCCACGTCCTGCTTGCCGATGACGAGGAAACGCGTTGTGTTGCGCGCATCATCTTCGATGTTCTGTGCCAGCACCTTCAGCTTGAAATGCTGCGCCGCCTGCGCACCACCAATTGCAGCCGCAAACGACTCTTCCGCCGCCAAACGCGCCGCGTCGGCATTGCTGCTTGCAGTGATGCGTTCAGCGTGCGGCAGGTGTGCATTCAACCAGCCTTGGCATTGCCCGAACGATTGCGGATGCGAATAGACCTTGCGTATCACCGACAGATCGTTCTCGTTCGACATCAAGCACTGGTGTACTTGCAGCATCACCTCGCCGCAGATATTTAGATTGCTGTTTAGCAGCAGATCGAGCGTGCGCCCCACCGCGCCTTCGGTGGAATTCTCCACAGGCACCATACCGTAGTTCGCCGCCCCGCTTTCCACCGCGGCGAACACGCCGTCGATGGAATCAGCGGGTAGGCCCGCACTCGCCTGACCGAAACGCTGGTACATCGCCGCTTCGCTGAATGTGCCGTGCGGCCCCAGATAAGCTACACGCAACGGCGCTTCCAGCGCGCGACACTGCGACATGACTTCGGTGAACAACTGCGTCACCCCCTGATTGGGCAGTGGCCCTTTGTTAGCCTGCGCCAGGCGCTGCAGCACCTGCGCCTCGCGCTCGGGACGCAGCACGGCGCCGTTGCCTTTGACGTGGCCGATCTGCTGCGCAAGTCCGGCGCGCTGATTGAACAGCTTGAGCAACTCGTCATCGATACGATCGATCTGCTCGCGGTATTTCTTCAACTCATCACTCATTCATCCGTCTCCAGCGGCAATCCGCGCACCTTCAGCACGCCAGGGATGGCGGCGATCTGCGCGATCAGTGTATCCGTCAGCGCGGTGTCGGTATCCACCAGGGTGTAGGCCACCTCACCGCGCGACTTGTTGGTCATGTTGTGAATATTGACGCCCGCCGCCGCCAGCGCACCGGATATCTGCCCCAGCATGTTCGGCACATTGGCATGGGCGATAGCCAAGCGAAACGCCGACTCGCGCGACATGCTGACATTGGGGAAGTTCACTGCGTTGGTGATGTTGCCATGCTCCAGGTATTCACGCAGGTGCTCCGCCACCGTCACCGCACAGTTCTCTTCCGCCTCCTCGGTGGAAGCGCCCAGATGCGGCAACGCAATGATCTTGTCGTTCGACAGCGACTTGTTGCTCGGAAAATCGCACACATAACAGCGCAGATGTCTGCTCGCGAGCCCGGCGATGACCGCATCTTCGTCGACGATGGCATCGCGAGAGAAATTCAGCAGCACTGCGCCCGGCTTCATCAAAGCTACGTGCTTGTCGTCGATCAGCTTGCGGGTTTCATCCAGCAGCGGTACATGCAGCGTGACGATGTCGCTGTGCTTCATCAACTCTTCGATGCTATGCGCCTTCCTCACCTGCGAAGACACGCTCCACGCCGCGTCCACGGTGATGTTCGGGTCATAGCCTATCACCTTCATGCCGAGGCCGATGGCGGCGTCCGCCACTTGGCGGCCGACCGCGCCTAGACCGACGACGCCCAGCGTGCGCCCGCGCAATTCGGTGCCCGCAAATGCTTTCTTGCCATCCTCAACCAGCCACTGCACGGTCGCATCGTCGCCCCGCAAACCTGCCGTGAATCGCAGCGCAGGTACGACGTTACGCGAAGCTAGCAACATACCTGTGATGACCAGTTCCTTCACCGCATTGGCGTTTGCACCGGGAGCAACAAACACTGGCACACCGCGCGCGCTCATCTTCTGCACCGGCACGTTGTTCGTCCCGGCACCGGCGCGCGCGATGGCCGACACGCTGGCAGGAACATCCATATCCAGCATATTGAAAGACCGCACCAGGATCGCATCGGGCTGCGCGACCTTGTCACCCACCTGATAACGCTCCGCAGGCAGACGCTTCAAGCCTGCCTGCGCGATCTTGCTCAGGGTGAGGACCTGGAAAGTCTTAGCCATTCTTCCGCGCGAACTCGTTCATGAAATCGACGAGCGCCTGCACTCCCTCGATAGGCATCGCGTTGTAGATGGAAGCGCGCATGCCGCCCGCCAGCTTGTGGCCCTTGAGCTGCAGCATGCCGCGCGCTTCCGCCTGTTTGAGGAACTCGGCATCGGTTGCCGCATCGCGGGTCTTGAAAGGCACGTTCATGCGCGAGCGGTCAGCCTTGTTCACCGGGCAATGGTAGAAACCGCTGCTGGCATCGATCGCCGCGTACAGCAACTCGGCCTTGGCGATGTTGACGCGCTCCATGGCACCGACACCGCCGTTCCTCTTCAGCCACTGGAACACCAGCCCCGCCATGTAGATGGCATACGTGGGCGGAGTGTTGTACATAGAATCGTTGTCGGCATGCGTCTTGAAGTCCAGCATGGTCGGCAGGCCCGACGGCGCATGCCCGATCAGGTCTTCGCGCACGATTGCCAGAGTCAGCCCTGCCGGCCCGATGTTCTTTTGCGCGCCGGCGTAGATCATGCCGAACTTCCACACATCGTAAGGACGCGACAGGATGTTGGAAGACATGTCCGCCACCAGCGGTACATCACCCGTATTGGGTATCCAGTTGAACTCCACTCCGCCGATGGTCTCGTTCGGCGTGTAGTGCACGTAGGCTGCATCCTTGTCCAGCTTCCAGCTATCGAACGCCGGCACGTAGGTGCAGTTCTTGTCGGAGTTGTCCGCCACCACATTCACGTAGCTGAACTTCTTCGCTTCGACTATGGCCTTCTTCGACCATTCGCCGGTGTTGACATAGTCGGCGGAGAGTTTGCCGCGCAACAGGTTCAACGGGATCATCGAGAACTGCAGATGCGCGCCCCCCTGCAGGAACAGCACCTTGTAGTTCTTCGGGATGGCCATCAACTCGCGCAGATCGGCTTCGGCCTGGGCGTGGATGCCCATGTACTCCTTGCCCCGATGCGACATCTCCATCACCGACATACCGCTGCCATGCCAGTCGAGCATTTCCGCCTGCGCCTGCTGCAGCACTTCCTTGGGCAATACTGCCGGACCTGCGCTGAAGTTGTAGATCGTCATATCGTGCAATCCTCAGAGATTATTCGGATTCTTCTTCTGTTTCTGTCTCGGCGATGCGGCTCAGGCCGGCCAGCTTCTCGCCTTTCTCCAGGTTGATCAGCGTCACGCCCTGGGTGGCGCGGCTCATCTCGCGGATCTCGTTGACGCGGGTACGGATCAGCACGCCGTTGGTGCCGATCAGCATGATCTCGTCTTCGGGGTTCACCAGCGTTGCTGCCACTACCTTGCCGTTACGCTCGGAGGTCTGGATCGCCATCATGCCTTGCGTGCCGCGTCCGTGACGGGTGTACTCAGCGATAGGCGTGCGCTTGCCATAACCGTTCTCGGTCGCGGTCAGCACGGATTGCTCTTCGTTCTCCGCCACAAGCAGGGCGATGACCTTTCCGCCCTTGGCCAGGTTCATGCCGCGCACACCGCGCGTCACGCGCCCCATCGAACGCACATCGTTCTCGTCGAAGCGCACCGCTTTGCCTTCGTCCGAGAACAGCATGACATCATGCTTGCCGTCGGTGAGCGCCACGCCGATGAGGAAGTCGCCCTCGTCCAGATTGATAGCGATGATGCCGGCCTTGCGCGGATTGGCGAAGTCGGACAGCGGCGTCTTCTTCACCGTACCTTCGCTGGTCGCGAAGAAGATGAACTGGTCGTCGGCGAACTGCTTCACCGGCAGGATGGCGTTGATCTTCTCGTTAGGCTCCAGTGGCAACAGATTGACGATAGGCTTGCCGCGGCTGATGCGTGTACCCAGCGGTACGTCGTACACCTTGAGCCAGTACACACGGCCACGGTTGGAGAAGCACAGAATGTAATCGTGTGTGTTGGCGATGAACAGGTTGTCGACGAAATCGTCTTCCTTGGTGGAAGCAGCCTGTTTGCCGCGTCCGCCTCGTTTCTGCGCACGGTATTCGTCCAGTTTCTGCGCCTTCATGTAGCCGCCGTGCGACATGGTGACCACCACGTCTTCCGGCGCGATCAGATCCTCCATGCTCATATCTTGCGTGTGGGTGATGATCTCGCTGCGGCGCTTGTCGCCGAACTGCGAGCGGATCGTCACCAGCTCGTCGCCGATGATCTGCGTCACGCGGGCCGGTTTCGCCAGGATGTCCAGCAGGTCGGCGATCTTGTCCATCACTTCGCGGTATTCGCCGACGATCTTGTCCTGCTCCAGGCCGGTCAGACGCTGCAGACGCAGCTCCAGGATCGCCTGAGTTTGCGCGTCGGACAGGAAATAGCCTGTACCCTTCACCAGCCCGAACTCAGGCGCCAGCCCTTCAGGGCGCGACGCATCGCTTACGCGGGACAGCATGTCTTCAACGAGAGAAGAACGCCAAGAGCGCGCCATCAACTCGCGCTTGGCATCGGCAGGGGTAGGCGCGGCCTTGATCAGCGCGATGATCTCGTCCACGTTGGACAGCGCGACCGCCAGGCCTTCCAGGATATGGCCGCGTTCGCGTGCCTTGCGCAGCTCGAATATGGTGCGGCGCGTGACGACTTCGCGGCGGTGGCGCAGGAACGCCTCGATGACTTCCTTGAGGTTGAGCAGCTTGGGCTGGCCGTCGACGATGGCCACCATGTTGATGCCGAAGCTATCCTGCAGCTGCGTCTGCTTGTAGAGATGGTTGAGCACGACCTCGGGCATCTCGCCGCGACGCAACTCGATCACCGCACGCATACCGGACTTGTCCGATTCGTCGCGGATCTCGGTGATGCCTTCAATCTTCTTCTCGCGCACCAACTCGCCGATCTTGACCAGCAGATTGGCCTTGTTCACCTGGTACGGAAGCTCGTCGATGATGATGGCCTGGCGATCACCCTTGCCGATATCCTCGAAGTGGGTGCGACCACGCATCACCACGCGACCACGACCGGTGCGGTAGCCTTCCTTCACCCCCGCCAGGCCGTAGATATAGCCGGCGGTGGGGAAGTCCGGCGCAGGAACCAGTTCGATCAACTCTTCGATGTCCATGTCCGGGTTCTTCAGCAGCGCCAGGCAGGCATCCACCACTTCGCTCATGTTGTGCGGCGGGATGTTGGTCGCCATGCCCACCGCGATACCGGAGGAACCGTTCACCAGCAGATTGGGGAAGCGCGCCGGGAACACCAGCGGCTCGTTCTCAGAGCCGTCGTAGTTGGGTCCAAAGTCCACCGTCTCTTTTTCCAGGTCGGCCAGCAGCTCATGCGCGATCTTCGCCATGCGGATCTCGGTATAACGCATCGCCGCTGCGTTGTCGCCGTCCACCGAGCCGAAGTTGCCTTGGCCATCCACCAGCGTGTAGCGCAGCGAGAAATCCTGGGCCATACGCACGATGGTGTCGTACACCGCTGTGTCGCCGTGCGGGTGGTATTTACCGATCACGTCGCCGACGATACGCGCCGACTTCTTGTAAGCGCGGTTCCAGTCGTTGGACAGCTCATGCATCGCGAACAGCACGCGCCTGTGCACCGGCTTCAGACCGTCGCGCACATCCGGCAGCGCGCGACCCACGATCACACTCATCGCATAGTCCAGATAGGACTTGCGCATCTCTTCTTCAAGGCTGACCGGCAGGGTTTCTTTGGCGAATTGTTGTTCCATGAGCGACCTAATTAATGAGGTGAAGTGGTACAAAATCGAAGTTTGCATTCTAGCACAGCCCCCTCACCCACCGACTACCAGCCAGCCTCCCTTCTTTGTTTGGCTAACGGCCGCGAGTTTGTTAAAGTCGCCCTCCTATCAACCAAGGCCAGCACCATGTCCAACGCCGATCCCATCGAACTCGAAAAATTTTCGCAACTCGCCCACAAGTGGTGGGATCCGAACAGTGAATTCAAGCCTCTGCACGAGATCAACCCGTTGCGGCTGGGATACATCGACCGCATCGCGCAGATTTCCGGAAAAACCGTGCTGGATGTGGGGTGCGGCGGCGGCATCCTGACCGAGAGCATGGCCGGACTGGGTGCTACGGTTACGGGCATTGACCTGGCCGACAAGTCGCTGCAGGTCGCCAAACTGCACCTGCTGGAAAGCGGAAAGCAGGTGGAATACCGCAAGGTGGCGGTGGAGGAGCTGGCAGCCGAGCACCCCGCGCATTACGACGTGGTGACCTGCATGGAGATGCTGGAACACGTGCCCGACCCTGCCGCGGTGGTCGCCGCCTGCGCCCGGCTGGCAAAACCGGGCGGACGGGTGTTCTTCTCGACACTCAACCGCAACCCGAAGTCCTATCTATTCGCCATCCTCGGCGCGGAATATGTGCTCAATCTGCTGCCGCGGGGCACGCACGACTTCGCCAAGTTCATCAAGCCTTCCGAGTTGGCGCAGTGGTGCCGCAAGGCGGGGCTGAACGTGACGGACGTGACCGGCATGAGCTACAACCCGATGAACAAGACCTACTCACTGGGCAGCGACACAAGCGTCAATTACGTGGTGGCATGCCAACGTGATTGAAGCAGTCCTGCTCGACCTCGACGGCACCTTCGCCGATACCGCGCCCGATCTTGGCGCGGCGCTTAACCATGTATTGAATCTGCGCGGCTTGCCTGCACTGCCGCTGTCAGCCATCCGGCCGCAGGCCTCCCACGGCTCGCCTGGCCTGCTGCAACTGGGACTCGGTATCAAACCGGATGCCCCCGATTATAGCGAGATGCGCGATGCCTTCTTGCAGCACTACGAGGAACACATCTGCGACCGCACTCGCCTATTCCCGGGCATGGCGGCATTGATCGCCGAACTTGAACAACGCGACATACCTTGGGGTATCGTCACCAACAAGCCGCAGCGCTTCACCGTGCCACTGATGGAGAAACTGGGCTATGCCCTGCGTGCCGCATTTCTGGTGAGCGGCGACACATGCGAATACGCCAAGCCGCACCCGATGCCACTGTTGCATGCAGCGAGACTGGCGGGCGCTACGCCGGCGAATTGCCTTTATCTGGGCGACGATCTGCGCGATATGGAGGCGGCACAAGCAGCAGGCATAAAGGGCATCATCGCAGCTTATGGCTACATCGACCCCGCTGCCGACACTACCACTTGGCCCTCCGCCGGCAGCGTCAACTCCCCTTTTGAATTGCTGAAATACCTGGGCATACACTAATCTCCCCTTCGCCAAACCATCTCACAGGATGCTCATTCAGCGTTTCCGCAAAATTGAGACATTCGGCATTTGTCTGATAGAGTTGCAGTCGGAGGAGGCCGCCGCGCGGATTACATCCCGAAGGCCTGACGTTCACAGGGAAGAATAACAATGCCTGCCCGCAAGATATTTCGCACCGTCCGGCCATACATCTCCGCCTTTGCGGTGATGGTCGTCATCGGGATGCTGGTTTTTACCATCTACTTCACCGAGCTTGGCCTGCAATGGGTCACGTTCCTGACGGGTATTCTGATCGCTTCGGTACTTGCCATGGTCAGCCGCTCGTCGCGCGCGGAATGGATAATTACGCGCCGCACGGCACAGCTCAGAGCCCTGAAGGACAAGCTGGATCAGGAGACACAGCTCCGCAATAGTGCCGTCGCCAATTACCAGCAAGCGATCTCGAAGCTACAACAGACTGAACAGGCCTTCGCGCGCCTGATCCCCCACCAATTGCTGACGCTTCTGGAAAGAGACAGCATTGTCGACGTCAAATTGGGTGATCAGGTTGAACGCAAGCTGACTATCATGTTCTCGGATATCCGCCACTTCACCTCTCTTTCCGAGACCATGACACCGCAGGAAAACTTTACCTTCCTCAACTCCTATCTCAAACAGATAGAGCCGGTCATTAGCATGCATCGCGGCATCATCGATAAATACATGGGCGACGCCATTATGGCGCTCTTCACGCAGGGCGCCGACGATGCCGTGAGCGGCGCCATCCACATGATCGAAAAGCTGGACGAATACAATTCAGGGCGCACGCGTGCCGGCTATACGCCAATCCAGATCGGCTTCGGACTCAACACCGGCTTGGTCATGATAGGCACGGTCGGCGGAGCGAACCGCATGGAAAGCACCGTCATCGGAGATGCCGTCAACCTTACTTCCCGTATCGAAGAAGCAACCAAGACTTATCACACCCCGCTGCTGATCAGCCAAAACACCCTGTATGACCTTGCCAATCCATCAAAGTATGACATCCGTTTTCTGGATCGCATCCGAGTGAAGGGCAAAACGCAACCGCTTTCCATCTATGAAGTCTTTGACAATGACCCCGTCAAGCTGAGGGATGGCAAGCGCGCCACCAAGAGTAAGTTTGAAGAAGCAATAGCCTACTATCATTTGAAAGAGATTCCTCGCGCAATGGAACTGCTTACCCATTGCCTCGAAATCACCCCCAAGGATGTACCCGCCCGCATCTACCTAGCTCGTTGCGAAGAATACCTTGCCAGCGGCCAGCACTACACCACAGGCGAACTGGACAATCATCTGGAATGGCGCGAAGAATTCCAGATTGGCATCGATGAAATCGACGAGTCGCACAAACGAATGTTCAGCAAGGTCAATGAACTCATCTCCGTTCTCGCCAACCAGGACTGCCATGCTGCGCGTGAAGCATTCGCCTACCTTGCAGACCACTACACGGAAAGTGAGAGCGAAGAGGAAGAGTTGATGCGGCGCTATGCCTACCCCTTCCTCGACAGCCATTTGCAGGAGCACAAACGCTTTATCGACAACTTCGAGGCACTCAAGGAAGAAGCGGATGACGGGAATTGCGATGTCCACTACCTTTCGTTCCGCACCCAGTTGCTGTTATTGGACTGGTTCACCGGCCACATTGCCAAGACCGACCGCCACTTGGGACGTTATCTGCAGAAGAACATGCAAATGCCTCCCTTACACTGAAACCTCACGGCACGCCGCATTGAGATGTTTGCTATACTGCGCACTGCTAGTAGCAAACAGAACCCGGGGGCGACCTGGCTTCGACGTGGGTTACAAAGCAGCGTAGGGCATACCGAGGACCCGCAACCTCGTAAATCAGCTGGAAAACCAATAGTCGCAAACGACGAAAAGTACGCTCTAGCCGCTTAACCGGTTAGACCTCACACCCTGCTGTCCATGGAGGGGCTTGATGCCGCAAGGTTGAGATGAGTGAGGTCATTTACATGGAATCGTGTCGTACAGGGTTACTTTGTACGAAGCTAAAACCAAGGTGACTCGTCCTGTAGCAGCCTGTCGGTTGGCGTCTGCCGGATCAGATCAAATAACCAGACTAAGTATGTAGAACTGCCTGTAGAGGGCTTGCGGACGCGGGTTCAATTCCCGCCGCCTCCACCAACACACTAAACGGTGCTCCCTTATTTGTGATGGGAAGCATATCTCTGCACCAACTGCAGAGATATGGTTTACTTTTTCAATCGCACCTTGATACCTTCACTATCAATTCCAGTAAATTTGCCACCTTCAAGCGACTGGAGATATTTCACTCAAATTGCCCACCCTTATTAAGCGACTTAGTTTACAGGCAGTTATCTGCTAAAGATTACTTAATCGGAGTTATTCGAAAGCATTTCTGACCGCCGCCCCAATAGAACTTTAGTGCAGCCTTATCCCTCCATTTCTACCGTAGTGCAAACTTATCCAGCCACGCCGTCATTAACAAATATGGAAAATGATGCTTCAATTTGCACATCACAATAAGAATTGGCCGAATCTCCCGCGCAATGACAACACACAAGAAATCGACTGTGTTGAATTACAGCCTGTCCAACAACATTGCTGCAAGAAGGAATTAAATTGGATCGTGTCAGTAAAGAAAAGCGCTCTGAAATCATGCGGAATATCCGCAGCAAGAACACAGAACCTGAATTGATTGTACGGTCCATGATCCATCGCATGGGATACCGATTCAGACTCCACGCAAAATATTTGCCAGGAAAGCCAGACTTGGTCTTCCCAAGTAGGAAGAAGGCGATATTCGTGCACGGTTGTTTCTGGCACCTTCACGAGGATTGTAGTTACGCGGCACTCCCAAAATCAAATAGACGGTTTTGGATACCCAAACTACTTCTCAATCGTGAACGAGACCGAAATACTATTCAAGAGCTGAAGAAATTGGGCTGGCAGGTACTCGTCGTCTGGCAGTGCCCAATTTCAAATACCTCCGTCCTCACGAGGCGCATCGGACGATTTCTGGGCTGACCCCCTCGACCGCGTGACTTCTTGCCAAGCTCAACCGGTAAGCAGGCGAAGCCACTCAGCCTCTACCACCCCAACCCGTGAAAACGATTGCCCAATGTCATGAGCGATTCTCTGGGCATGAGCAGGCTTTAGTTGCGCGACCCACTCCAACTGATGAGTTTCGCCTTGGAACAAATATGACTCACCGTCACGCGACGCAATTACCGTTCCAGTACTTTCGGGTTTGAATTTATCAAGCCACAGCATATCCCGCGGTTTGCCGGACGCCATTAAATCAAGGTAGGAGCCTTCTTTTGTCAACACCACGACACCTCGTCCGTTTACATCTTTTTTGACCGAACAACTGAGTGTCCAGAAAGGAAATGAGGTTCGCTTTTCGTCGCCGTGTTTGAGTCGAATACTGTCGCAGATCGGCATCAAGCATAAGGCATAGGAAATTTTTTCCTCCCCACCTTCTTTGTAGCGATATCGAACTATCGTTCCGAAGCTCAAAATTGGATGCTTCATTTTGAGATATCTGGTTCTAACATTGAATAAAGCAGCTAGACTCTTTTCTGCTTTAGATTGGTCGCACCCCATTGCAGAATGTAGTGACCTGACCGGCACTTCATCTTTACCAAATTTGAATTCTTCTTTAATCGCCGGCTGACCACCGCTAAGAAACTTTCGCACGCGCTCATCATCAGTTTGCAGAGTATTGTTGGGCTTTATCGTTAAATTTAGCTGCGGCAATTTCAACGGCAATGTACCGGCAGTTTCGCTAGCAATTGCATTCATTTCAAACACAGAAATCTGCTCGTCCAAGATAACTGCCAATGCTTCTTCAGCTAATAGTTCCGGCAACTGATCGAACGCATCTTCACTAGATATAATTAAGGCACGATGCAGGAGAAACGCACCATCCATGTCACCACTAAATTTATCAAGAATTTTTTTTGAGTTACGCCTGATAGTCGACATTCCATGGAGCGCATAGGATGGAAGAATCCCACTATTCATTCTGGCGAACTCCTCTATCACACGGTCTGCCAGACTCTCCTCCAAAACTTCCAAAGCCTTATTTTCCGCTGTCCGTCCTGTTACATTGGGCTTCCCAAGTACAATTATGCGAGTTGCTCCCGCCAGCAAGGCTAGCGGTTTTTGAACAGGATCAACTTTAAGCTTGGCGTTATTCAAGTGTTCATAAACAGCGTTTGCCACACGCGCGAGATCAGGCGTATTGGTATAAATTACGCAAAGTCGCACGTGATGGGGAACGCTATTCTGGCTATCGTCGACGAGATTTTTGATGAGCGGCAGTATGTTTCTACCATCTTCATTAAAAAGATCCCAGTCAAAAATAACTGCATCAGCCCGTTCGCACAGATTGAATATCTCCGAGCCTTTCGTTGTTTCAAAACCTTTAGCGGGCTCATAAAGTGCGCACACCATCCCCTTTTTTGCAAAGCTCTCAACCAGCTGCTTAGGGTGGAATGGTGGTTTCTCCGCTGGCTTCTCCTTATCAATTTCGATCTTTGGCTCTGCAGCGGCACTTGTAAATGGCGTCTTAAATGCCGGAAGCGCACTGGGCACCACAACTGGACTACCTGAAGGGTTATCGTAAATTTCGTCATCAACAAAAACAATATTCTGCAAATATTGTGCTGCCGCTTTTCGCGAAAATTCTTCAAGAGTCGTCATGACGTGAATGTGAGAGTTGGAATTTGGATGCGGAATGCGACTTTAAAGCCTACGGGCGGCGCATCCAATGACAGAACCATATTTTCGGCTTGAAGCGCTCTGGATGAAATGAAAAGGCCAAGACCTCGACCGCCAGGTTTACGACTGTAACCCCGCTCAAATATTCGCAGCCAATCTCGTTCCTCAATCTCCGGCCCGTTATTTGATACGATAAAAGCTCCGTCCACAGCATCGAGCCTAATTATGCGTTCACCTGTAATGTTGGACAACCAGAATAGCGCGTTGTCGATAAGGTTTATTATTGCTGGATATACTGTAGACGGATAGCAATCAACCTGCGCAAGAAGGAAAGCTTCCGTGCAAATTAACGCGACTTTATGACGTTCCAATCTGCTGGAGAACAAGTCATTGACATAATTTCTTATGCTCTTTCCACTAATAGGTTGTGCCGTCCGATAGAGGCGTCTTTGTAGGGGGGTGAAGAGATTTAAATGACCATCAAGATGCTCAAAATTTGTACGAATAGACTCATACAGCGGTCGCAACTCTCCAGCCTTTTTGGAGATTTGACCCAACTCTTGGACGCTTCGTCTTACTCGCTTGATAGATGCAGCAAACTCGTGATTAATAATAGCAACTGCGAGTCCAAGCTGTACCATTTCGAAATCTTCATCAGCTTGCTCCTCCAAGGAAATCATGCGCTGCTCAAGCGCTTCCATAATTTGAGCAGGCTCCTCCCCATCGGAAGCGCGTAAATTCTCAGCCAGAGACGCCAGCATATCTCTCGCGGCCATTAACGCGTCGCGGTGCCGCACTTCAATTTCGGTTAACTCCTCCTCCCATTTCCTGCGCATTTGATCAATTTTTTCAGGCGCCAAGCTGCTGAGGTCTGTACGATTCAAGTCAACTTGAATACTACGGATAGCCTGATCGAGCGCGAGCCGTGCTTTTTCCGTGATATTAAAAACAGTTTGACGGGTATCGGTTGCGGTTGCGTTCGCCTGCTTCGATGCTTCAGAAAGCTCTTTCTTCCGCTCATCCGCAAGAATCTTGATTCTCTCTTCTAGCCGCTTTCTTTGATCAACATAAATCCGAGCCTGATTCGCCACTTGACCAAGTGTTCGGCTAATTTCTTCTTCAAATGGGTTAAATACTTCTGAGTCGAGTCGAGATCTCTCGGCCAGATAACCTTCCCAATTCCGAGTTAACTCTTTGGTTAGGGCGACACCAGATGGTCGCTTTCGCGCGTATTTTGCACGAAGAGCATTAAGCTGACTTACCGCATCTTGCTCCGCCCGAATTAGTGCCGCCGCCGCCTTATCTTGATCTACTATCTGCGATGCGGCCTCCATCCTGGCTCGAGTAAGGTGCCGTAGATTTGCAACAGCGGCATCCGGCAACCCCGAGCTCGTCTCATGAGCAAACGTCGCCAATTCTGTGGCAAAATTCTTACGCTTTGCGGCCGACCTCTTTTGTTGCCTCTCTAAAGCTTCAGAACGTCGTCGCATTTCGGTCTGAGTCTTCTCGAACAACTCGGTGTTTGCACCGCCTTTCCGGAAAAATTCTGCAGCGAGTTGTACTAATAAGTTCTTCAGAATCTCACGTAGCTGTCTAAAAGCTTCATTTTGCTGAAATCCTTCTCGCCCCGCCTTTTCCTGTAAAACTTCATTAGCTTCTCGCGAGAGGATGACCGCGCCGAACATTCGTCGAAAGGAAAAAAAGTAATACCCGGCTCCCAAATTCCGGCGCTTCTCTACCTCCAGCCAGTCATTTGAGTGATCGCCGTATGGCAGTATACGTATTCGATCCCGATAAACGTACATGCCTCCCAGATTTTTCAACTTGTAATTGAGTAAGTTGAACTCCTCTGCTGAGAGCGTACTTTCCGCCGCGTGCCCCATCAAATATCCAAAAGTAATCTGGAAAGCACCGCATTTCGTCGGATTACCATGACTGTCCGGCCAAGGAATGATCACATTTTCGTATTCTTCCTTGTAGACTCTTAGTGAGCCCTGAAATTGTCCATAGCCATCTACTGCCCCGCTCAGTAGATGGTCAGTTTTGTTCAATAACTCGTCTCTGGTGAAAAATGTATTAGGGTCAAGCAAATCTTCGCCAGCCAAGTCCCCGGGGAGCCATCGCCGGAACGACGTCTTGATCGAGTCTCCTGTTTCCTTACCAAACGTTCCAGAGTCACAAAAGCCCAGTATTTGCCTTCTGAAACTGTAGTCATCATTTTTCAGTTCGGTGTCAATTTCAATTTTCAAAATAGGATTGCTCGGGCCGATCAGAAAATGAGTTCCTCTCCCTCCCTCTAGGAGACTTAAAGGCTTCCCCTCCTCATCATCTCGAGACCTTAAGAACTGATCAAGTGAAGCGGGGTCGGGATCAAATCCATCGATTTCTTTTACTACCAAATCAAGATCAATCTCAGGGTGTTCACTTGAAATTCTCTTTGCACATTCTCTGAGTTGCTTGCGAACCAAATGAACATCATCCGCACTCGGAAGTGTCCCTCCGGGAAATGTCGCTATGGGTATTTCGATCTCATCGAGGTTAAGCCCAGGAAGCTCAAAGAGCCCCCAATGAACCAAGGCCATTACCAGATCATGCATCCCATCCTCTCGCTCTGCGCGAGTGAGCACCAGAACTTGCCGACCTAAAAGTGCAATCGCGAGGCGGCCAATGCCTTTTTCACCTGTAATAGGGCGAGGAGTCATTTCCGGTGGGCGGAACAGCTGATTCCGATCCGCACCTGCCTTACTTTCTGTTCCAAGAACCAGCCACTTATTCTCGAAATCATTCTCCGTCATACCAACGCCGTCATCGCGAACTACGATAAAACCCTCGCCATTTGCGCCAGTGTTTTCAAAATAGTCGACACACGCATGCTTGGCATACGCGTCATGTGCATTTTTGAACAACTCGCTTAGTGCGTTTTGAATTCCGGCAATTTGCTGCCGTCCAAGCATATCGACTGCCCGAGCTCGGGTACGTATCTTAGCCATTAGAACGAATTGTCATGTGAGGCACCTTCCTTCCGAATTCTTATTGGAAAAGTTCGGTTGCGTATGCGTTTGTGCTATTTCTTTTTACTTTGCGCTGCGTTGTTCTGCAATTTCGGTACTTGGTTCGCAATTTCCAAGAGATGCAATCCTATTCGACGAGCCAATTCTGGAGGAACAGCATTACCTATCTGTCTGGCCTTGTGAGCCATATTCGTTCCATTAAACACGAAAGTCTTAGGAAACGTTTGCAGAGTCGCTCCTTCTCGAAGAGAGATCGCACGATTTTCTTCAGGATGGCCAAAACGACCGTTCGAGAAACTAGTAAAACGTGTAGTAATTGTAGGTGCAGGCCTATCCCAATACATCCGCCCATACACATCACGAAAAATATCGTCTTTCCCCTGGTATGCGGCAATTTGTAGCTCGTCATTCGCTTTCCAACACGACCTATCCCCCCCAGACTTAGGAGTAAGCTCTATTCGCCTAAGATTGTTTTTTGAGAGAGAAGCCGCTGTATGTTGGAAAATTGACTCGTCCCTGTGACCTGCAGCAATGTGAGAAAAACCGTTGGCGATACCGATGAAACTCTTTACTACAAGATCTGGGTTCGGACTAGGGCTGGGCAAACTTATTTTCTTTACGAGCCTAGAAGCAACAAGCAGATATCGCTTTCTATTTTGTGGAACACCAAAATGGTTAGCATTGATAATGCCATCATTATAAGCGTAGCCTTGCGATTCTAAGAAGCTTAGGAAGCCAGGCAAAATGCTCTGATCCTTGTTGCTGAATAATCCTGGAACATTTTCCACAATAACAAAGCCAGGTTTAAGCTCGCGGACAAAACGCTGAAAGTTTTTTAAAAGAAAAGCTGTTTTTTGAGCCTTTGTCTTATCTGTCCGAATCTTGCTCCAATACTGGCACGGACTACAACCTGCGAGAACCAGTCTTGGGTCATTTCGCTTTATCCCCAGCCTATCGATCAAATTCTGTACAGTGAGTGTAGTAATATCGTGTTTGATAAAACATGCGTTCGGAATATTTGACTCGTATGTTTTTCGACAATCAAGATCATTGTCGATTCCAGCAAGTACTTTAAATCCGGCAGTGTGGAGGCCATAGCTCATTCCCCCTGCGCCACAGAAAAAATCGATAACTTTTAGTTCATGCATGTTCAATAATTATAACGATACCATGGGCCGACCCTATTCTATCAGTAGATTCCAGCTCTTAGGAAGCGTATGTTTGGACAGTACTTTTTTCACTTTCGACCGGCACTCCGCAATCTCTCGGGATCAAGCTGAATCCCTCTTCAGAACGTTCAAAGGGCTTAGCCCAACAAATTCTGCTTACCAGTAACCACCTTATAGACCCGACACAATCGACGCCTTCGTAAAGACAATGGATTGATGCTTTCTTCAACTTTCTTCCGTGACGGATAGCTCCCCTCGCTACACAACCTTGCAACCGCATTTCTCACATGTTGTGCTTCGATTTCCCACTTTACCTCGACCTGCCGTTGCATCTCTTCTCGGTACTTGGCCGTAACCATTGCGCACAGATCCTTGAACCAGTAAATCAGGTAGGCCTTTCTGGCGCCAAGTAAAGATGAAACCTCTATCAAAGAGCGATAGTCTGCTGGGTTGTTGGCAATCTCGGCCAATTCCATACGCAACCGCTCCCTTTCTTGAACGTCCAATTTCATTCGCTCTTGAATGCAGAACATTTTGGGCTGGCCGCTGGCGCACGGAATAACGCTAGGTTGAATTCCATTGAACATCTCCGTCGGCAACAACCCGAACTGATGACACACATCAAGTAGCTGGGGGAAAAGCGGCTTCTTCCCCTTAATGATCCAGCAAGCCATAGATGTCTCGGTCAACCCAAGCATTCTGGACTGCTGTCGTTTTTCTCCCCCGGCGTAATCTGCGACAAAACCACTCAATATGGATTGCAGGCGTTTCTGGCTAACATGCTCATCCGCATAGATGCCGTGGCTGACTATGTCGGCTATTGCCCTTGCAAGCCATATTTCTCGCTCAGTCGGCGCAACTACGTCATCGAAACTCTTCTGCTGCCCAAGCCAGCAACCGCAGTAGTCGCAATGATCATGCATCGGCAATCTCGGAATGAAAGGCTGTTTTTTCGCACAGTGCGGACACCGATCCGTCATTCTGATGCCGTGTTCAGCGCACACGTTGTATAAGTGAAGACTCCACGCCAGCGGCGAATAGCGATCCTGTCTACTATCTCGCTGTTGAGCCAAACAATGCCTACACCACTTCGGCTCGGTTGCCAGCAAACCCGTTCCTACTTCAGGAATGATGCCGCGCCACGGCAGCATCGTCAGAAAACGCAAGTCACTACGCCCGGTAAGTTCCTCGGCCAATCGTACAAATCCGGACGCATATTCGCCAACGCTATTCAGTGTTTTCGAATACTCCGTGAAGAACCCTGAAGACCTGATCCCCGCCTGCCGACTGTAGCGCCACATGAACTCCAGGCGGATCAGATCCCTCGGAGCCATGCAGTGCGCACGCGCCAGCCTGACCAGATAGGAAATCAGGCTCTCGCATTCGGGCGTGCCAATGCCGATCGGCTCCAGCCCGAACAAACGACTACGCTGAGGAACAGCAACCTTTTGCGGATAGGTTCCGTAGATGACAGGATTAGAAGAGGACATTATTGCCTCCCACCGGATCGCGTTTGGGATTGCGGTTGCCCACCCCGTTGGGATTCCCTCCCCGCTTGCCAGAAGTCTTCTCGGGCTTGCCTTTGTCCAGTTGGATGCCCTTGTTGTGCTCCTGCAGCATCTGCCTGATCGTATCCAGCGGAATGTCGCGAAGCTTCTGCTCCCCCGCGAACGCCTCTTCCAGCACCCGCTTCACGCTGAAATTAGTAATCAGGCTGTTCAGGAAGTCATACTCCACCGAGGTCTTGCCGGTTTTCAGTGCATTGTCGAACCATGCAACCAGCAAATCATGAAGAATGCCGACGCAGCCTACGCTCTTGAGATAGAAGGAATCCGCGTGGCTTGCCAGATTGGGCGCGTTGTCCATCGGTAGCTTTTTCCCGAAGCTGCGCAAGATATTGGCAAACGCCTTTTTGTCGTCCTCCGACCCGTTGCTGTAGCGCTCCATGTGGACGATCCGGCTGCGTCGGATGAGCTGCGGGCTCAACTCCAGTATCTCGAGCAGCCGGTACGTCCCGCACAGCACGATCTGCGCGCCAGAATTGATCGAAAATGTTTTGATCAGCTCGAACAGATGATCCGGCGACGAATCCTTGCCCTTCAGCAGCATGACGCCAGCCTCGTCGATCAGCAACACCTTGGTTTTGCGGTAGTGCAGGCAGTTCTCGGCACAGCGCTGTAATGCTTCCGGCGTCGCCTTCTTGGAGATCAGGTCGCGCGGGCTGTCGATCAGGTCGTACATGCTGTAGCCGAAGGGCAGCTTGTACTGGACCGTGTGCTCGTCCATTTTCAGCAGCAGGCGCGTGTAGAAATCGCTCCATTTGAATTTCGTCTGCAGCGGAGCGCACGCGTCGATCCGGATCACCGGCATGAAGTCCTTTTCGACCTGCATCTGCTCGGCATGCTCTTCCAGGATCATCTCCTCCAGCCTCTTCAATAGCGTCGTCTTGCCCACGCCGGAGGGGCCGGTAACGATCAGGATGTCCGGGCCTGCCTGTCCCGTCACCAGCGAGTACGATTTATCGAGGGCGTTCTGCAGCTTCGGATGCGCGAACAGCTGCTCCTTGAAATAACTCAGTCGGGTGTCGTCCGACATATGCAGCAGCGCTTCCGGGAATTTGTCTTGTTTGTTGTCATTTTCGTCCATGATCAAAATGCTCCATAAGTAGTTTGTTGGTCGATTGCGTCGGACCAGTCGTCTTGCGCGACCGGCTCCGATTCGGGGTGTTGCATCGATTCGTCTTGCGCTTGTTGCGAGGACATCGCCTTGCGTCTTTCCATCAGTGCCAGTTCCCTTGCATCCGCCCTGCGTACCCCTTTTGCCACGTTGGCCGCATTGGCCTGCCGAACGTGCTCGTACGCCCTCAGCCTGAACAGTGCTTCCTCGGTAGCGCAATGCATTTCCCGGATGGTCAGGCGCGACAAGAAGTCGGCATGCTCGGAGCGGCACAGCACCCAGCGGTGTTGCACGTACGCGTAGGCGCGCGACAGATCCCATGGGTCGTAGCGCACCGGCACCTGCTTGCCGTGAAGCGAGGTATCGCTGAACTCGGCGCACCAGTACTGCGTGTAGTTCACCTGGATGCCGCTTCTCGGGTCGACCTTTACCTTCTTCTTGTCCGTCGTGGGCAGACACTGAATGACGAAGTCTTCTGAGTAGATGACCCGTTTGTGCTCGCGCCGGCCGAAGTCGGCCAGCCCCTGTTCGAATGCCCTAAGCGGCGAGGTACCCAGTACCTGCTTGACGTTGTTCGAATAGACCTGGTCGATCCAGTCCCTCAACTCCTCATCCAGTTCTGCCAGCGTCCAGATTGCGAGTCCTTTCGGGTTATGCGACGGGGAGCACGTGCGGGGGTCGCGGGTCGCCTGGGTGTTGCCGCGCAGGTTGTGGATGAACTGGGTATTGGTCGTCTCGAACACGCGTTCCATGACCGAACCGAAACGCGCCTTGGCCGCCGGGCGGGTCTTCTTCATGATCGACAGGCTGGCCAGAAGCGTCTCGAAATGCACGCTCTTGAATTCCGAACCGCCGTCGACGACTACGACGCGAGGCACGCGTCCGTGCGTGCGCACGCATTCCCGCATCAACATCATGCAGCTGCGGTGGCTCGGAGGATCGAACGTGAGGTAGACGGCCAGGATGTAACGCGTATTCGCATCGATCATGATCGACAGCCATGGTCGGGTCGTCTTCTCTCCGTATCGCTTGTCCACCAGTTCGATGTCCAGCTGGGTATGATCGATGTGCACGACGTCGAACGGACGGTCGCCGTGCCGGGGCGTTTCGACCTCGATGCGCCAATAGTAGGCCTCGTGCTTGTATGCAGCACGATCGCCGCAACGAGCTTTGACCACGGCATGGGTGGAATACTGCTTGATCTCGCGGTAGAAGGTCTGGCGGCTCGGCACATCCAACAGGTGCTCCTCGCAGCGCAGCACCAGTTCGCCCCATGCCGCCAGTTTCTTTGGCCGGTGGCTCTTGAGATATGTGTCCTCTATCACGTCATGGATCACCTTCAATACGGCCGGATCGATCTTGCGGTTACGGTTGCCGCGTTTCCAGGTGGACGGATAGAGGCCGAGAAAACCCATGCCGTAGAGCTGTTCCGCTTCGCGGTAGTCTTTCTGGTAATAGGCCACCATGCGTTTGCAGCGTGGAACCTCGGGCTCCCCGTATTGTTCCGGGAACAGGCACCTCAGCCTGTTCATCGCCTCTGCCATCTCGTCGGGGCCGGCCGACCGGAGTATCCGCCTGATCTCCTCTTCCAGCTCCGGGTTGGAAGTCGACGGCATCCCCCTGAACTGCCCTGATTGCAGCAGGTCGTCGAACTCCGGCAGGGTAAGATTGATGAATCCGCCTTCCCCGTTCTGCAGATGGATGTTGGAGTCACCCACGTTGAGTATCTTCCATGGCTTGCCGTCCCACATCAGCTCGGATCCAGGCTCCATCTTGACGGTCAACGCCGGCAGGCTCATCGGGTCGCACTTGGATCTGACTTGCAGCCTGTACGCCTTGGCAGCTAACTCGTCGCGGAATACGGTGGAATACTCCAGTTCGGCCAGCGCTTCCGTGTGCAGGTCGAAGTAAATGTCGCCGTCTGCGATCATTTTGTAGACGTCGTCCGGCTGAACGTCGTCCATGCGCACCAGGTCGATCAGTGTGATCCACGGCGTGTCTGCGAATACCGACAGGACGCGTTCGCAGACTTCAGGGATTGGACGAGGACAGTCTTCGTCGAGATAGTCCGACAGAAACTGCAGATTGCGCAGGTAAACCACGTCGTTCTCGGTCGACGAGCGCACCCGGTACGACAAGCCGAGCTTCGCTGCATATTCCTCGCCTGGTGGGCAGCGCCAGATGCCGTTCTCGTCTTGGCGATAGCGATTGGGCATCTTCTCCGCCAGCCGCTGCAGGTCCTGTTCGGTCTTGCATTCCACCCAGCCGGTATAACCGACGTCAAGCTTAAAGAAGTCCGGCGTGTGGTCGACCACGACCTTGCCTTTGCCGTCCGCCCGCCGGTAGGTCAGCCGGATGCTTCCGGGCTGGTCATACATCTCGCAGGTAACGTCGTCGTAATCCCATTCGTATACGGCACCGAGCTCGTTGGTGTGGCTCTCGGCTTGGATGATGACGCCCATCTTCTTGCTCGGGTAGCGGCAGGAAACGTTCTTCTTCCCGCTTCTGACCCTGCGCGATGGATCAGATGAACGAATCCGTTTGATGACCTTGATGGCCGTTAACGACAAATTCTCCTGACGGGCGTATTCGTCGAATTGTGTTTCGGTAAGCATGACTCTTCTCCTTTTCGATAAGCACAGGAGAGGTCGGACAGAAGTGCTGCCCCATGTTGCAGAGGCAGATCGATGGGATGAGAAGGCCCGCGCTTGAAACACAACTTTTTCTTTGACAAAGTGTGTTCCCGACGTAGAATTCAACTGTCCGGTGGGTACTGGATAGTTTTCGGCGGCTCAGGTTTTGGCGAACTTGGGCCGCTTTCCTTTTTAGTCCATCAATCTCTCACTACTTCTTCCGGTTTTCCTCCCTAATAAACTGCAAATACGCAGAGGTGTCCCTGCGCGCGCAAAAACCCAGAAACGGGCTTCGAATGGATAATGGCACATCCGTTCGAATTTCAAACAATTTCATATTATTTGACATATTGCAATAATTATTTGATTATTCAAATTGTTACCAGCGGTACCATTTTTGACACCGTAGGTAACATTTATCTTATAAATACTCTTTAGGTGAACTGATGAAGAAGCGGGTCGGACGTCCTGGAATTGACCAGGCATATAGGATTCGCACGAAAGCTTGGTTTAATGCCGTCTCTCAGGCGAGTGGAGGAATGACCGCCGGACAACTGGAGATATTATTCGGCACTTCGAGGAAAAATCAGAAATACACGCCCGGCGCTCGCCCAGGGTTATGGAACAAATATGAGACTGGCTATATCTGTCCCAAATTTAGGCCGGACATACAGGGCAGGCCCTCAATCGTTGAGAGGGTAGAGGAAACATTCCCAGGAACGGCTAAATGGATGACCATGCCATTCTGGGATGTTCTGAGTAGGAAACCGATGGAAATGTCGGAGATCAAGCAAATATATCTGTCGCTTTCAGACGAGATTTGCGAAATGATAGTTGCGGGAGAACCTGACCCGCCTCGCCGGCAAACAGCTTTTTGGCGGAGACCAACAGACTGGCGAGAGCTATATGACGAGCTGTATGAAATCGGCGACTTGGATGCCGCCACAGCCATATTAACCTTGATCAAGGAATATGAAACCTCCCAAAGTTACCATGAGCATATGTATGGATTAGCGTATTGGGGAAAGATCGCAATGCTGCTTCATCAATACCCACCCTTGCTCCCACTAATTCCGGATATCAACAAAATCATCGGAGACTATTATTCCACGGTGATATATCCAACCGAAGATGGCGAATACGAGGAGATTCCTTTAGACGTTCGCGAATATGCTTTGTCAGGTAGATCTTTCTAAGGAAACGTTGATAAGACCCACATATCCCCCATCGAACTCTCGCCGCAAGGCCCGATGGGGTTTCTGTTTGTTGATCCCTCCTCAAATATCTTGTCTACCAGACTATCTCCGTGCAGCATCTCCAACTTGGCGAGCCACGCATCGATACCGTTTTGCCGAAGCTGCCCTGCTAAAGATAAGACAAAGCGATCTTTATCTTCGCTGGCGTGGCTAACTAACACACGTGGGGCCTTTGGACTGTTCCATTACTGTTCTTTCCTACACGCACTGTCTTTGCAGTTGATTCTGATTCAGTTGCGCAGTGGTCAAATTCTGATTGGCAGATTGACCAACGGCAAGCAGACCGCTGACGTTCACATCCTGGAATGAACTGCTACCCAACGCACTGTCATCGGCATCGTCCAGATGTGCCGCCGTCAGACTGTTTGTCGCGTTCCAGTGCTGGTAGGTTGCGCTAGTGCCGCAGGCTTGGTCGAAGGCGTTGACCACGGCAGTGAAGTCGAATTGGTCAATTCGGGATTCGCATCCCTTATCGCTCTTCCGCTCAAAATCGGAGACGGCACTGGAAATAATATCCAGCGTCAGCACGCTCTTGTAGTTGGCACCAGTGTCGTACCAGTTCCTGAGGGTTATCTGATCGCCAGCCAGCCCTGTTGCTGAACCAACTTCAAGAACCAGGTCGCTGCCCACCTTGGACAAGGCGATGTCGGACGTCTTGATCCCACCGGCCAGAACGAGCGTGTTGTCCGTGCCAATGCCGCCATACAGGGTGTCTTGGCCATCGCCACGCTGAAAGACGACAGTGTCGGCTCCGTTGCCAGTGTGGATGATGTCATTCACCGCGCTGCTGGTGATGATCTCATCCTGTGTGGTATCGGCTGGTGGCTGATGATCATCGTGATGTTGCTCATGATGATCATTGCCGGCACTCAGGTTGAAGACTTGCGAGACGCTGGCACCGGCCTGGTCGGTGGCGGTCAGCAGGATGTCCCAGTTGCCTGATCCCTCTGCCTTGCCACTGAAGGTACGGGTGGCGGCATCGAACTTGAGCCACTTCGGCAGTTTGTCACCGTTGGCCAGGGTGGCGCTGTAGCTGAGGCTGTCGCCATGGACAATGTCCCAGTCGTCGAAGGTACTGGCCGGTATCACGATGTTGAAGCGTTTTTCCTTTTCTACATGCTGATCGGCCAAGTGGTTGGCGACGATGGGGGCGTCGTTGACGTTTTGTACGTCGAGCGCGAAGGTGTCGGTCGCCGTGAGGCCGAGCTTATCAGTCGCAGTGACAGACACGCTGAACACAGCCACATCCCAGTTCGTCGGGATGCCGCTGAAGGTGAGCGTGGTCGCGTCGAACTTGAGCCAGCTGGGCAACGCCGAGCCATCGGCCAAGGTAGCTTGGTAGGTCAGTACGTCGCCCTGGTCGATGTCGGTGAAGGTGCCTGCAGGCACTTGGAAGACGAATGGCTGGTCTTCCAGTGTGCTTGTGTCCTGCAACGGGACAGCGACTATTGGTGCGTCGTTGGTGCCGGTGATGGTGACGGTGAGTGTCGATGGCGTGGATACCAGTCCATCCGTTGCCTCATAGGCGAACGTCTCAGTGACGGTCTGCCCTGCAGCCAGGCTTTGAACGCCAGTAGGACGCGTTGTCGAGGGCGTAGGTGTAGCTGCCATCGGCAGCCAGAGTGAGTTGGCCGTAGCTGACCAGTGAACACACCTGCGTTCGCGACTGTGAGTACTGTGCCTTGATCCACGTCTGTATCGTTGGCGAGAACGTTGCCTGTCGCTGTGATGCTGAGGTCTTCCTGTACCGCTGCTGTATCGACGGTCGTCACAGGAGCATCGTTGGTGCCGGTGATGGTGACGGTCAGTGTGGACGGTGTCGAGGTGATGCCATCGGTCGCTTGATACGCGAAGGTCTCGTTGACCACCTGCCCTTCGGCCAGCGACTGGACTCCCAGTGATGCGTTGTCGAGGGCGTAGGTGTAGCTACCATCAACATTGAGGGTGAGCTGGCCAAACTGGCCTGCGAACACTCCTGCATTCGCCACAGTAAGTACGGCTCCCTGATCCACGTCCGTGTCGTTGGTCAGCACGTTGCCGGTTGCAGTGATGCTGAGGTCTTCCTGTACCGCCGCTGTATCCACAGTCGTCACCGGGGCATCGTTGGTGCCGGTGATGGTGACGGTCAGTGTGGACGGTGTCGAGGTGATGCCATCGGTCGCCTGGTACGCGAAGGTCTCCGTGACGACCTGCCCCTCAGCCAGTGACTGGACACCCAGTGATGCGTTGTCGAGAACATAGGTGTAGTTGCCGTCGGCATTGAGAGTGAGCTGGCCGTACTGGCCTGTGTACACTCCAGCATTGGCAACCGTCAGCACCGTGCCTTGATCCACGTCCGTGTCGTTCGCCAAGACGTTGCCGGTCTTCGTGATGCTGAGGTCTTCCTGCACGGCAGCTGTATCGACCGTCGTCACCGGCGCGTCGTTGGTGCCCGTGATGGTGACGGTCAGTGTCGATGGTGTGCTAACCAGGCCGTCTGTCGCTTGATATGCAAAGGTCTCAGTCACCACTTGGCCCTGTGCTAACGACTGAACAGCGAGGGAGCTGTTATCTAATGTGTAGGTATAACTTCCATCGCTGTTCATGACGAGACTGCCGTAGTTACCAGCAAATGTACCTGCATTCGCGACTGTCAGGACGGCACCTTGGTCGATGTCGCTGTCGTTCGCCAACACGTTGCCGCTCGTGCTGATGCTTATGTCTTCTTGCGCTGCAGCCGCATCAACTGTTGTCACAGGAGCATCGTTGGTGCCGGTGATGGTGATAGTCAGTGTGGATGGCGTCGAGGTGATGCCATCGGTCGCTTGGTACGCGAAGGTCTCGGTAACCACCTGGCCTTCGGCCAAGCTCTGAACGCCCAGTGATGCGTTATCCAACGCGTAAGTGTAGTTGCCGTCGGCGTTCAGCGTGAGCGTACCGTAGCTACCTGCAAACATGCCTGCGTTGGCCACGCTGAGCACAGTGCCTTGGTCGACATCGGTGTCATTCGCCAGCACGTTACCAGCGGCAGTGATGCTGAGGTCTTCCAGTACCGCTGCCGCATCCACTGTCGTCACTGGCGCATCATTGGTACCCGTGATGGTGACGGTGAGTGTGGATGGTGTGCTGACCAGTCCATCGGTCGAATGGTAGGCGAAGGTCTCGGTGACGACTTGACCTTCAGCCAGTGACTGGACACCCATCGAGGCGTTGTCCAGTGCGTAGGTGTAGCTTCCGTCGGCCAACAGCGTGAGTGTGCCGTACTGGCCTGCGAACACACCTGCATTCGCCACAGTGAGCACGGTGCCTTGATCCACATCCGTGTCGTTCGCCAGGACGTTGCCCGTCGCCGCAATGCTGAGGTCTTCCTGAACCGCAGCGGTATCCACAGTCGTGACCGGGGCGTCGTTGGTGCCTGTGATGGTGACGGTCAGCGTTGATGGTGTAGACACGAGTCCATCGGTCGCTTGGTACGCAAATGTCTCGGTGACCACTTGGCCTTCAGCCAGCGACTGAACGCCGAGTGAAGCATTGTCCAAGGCGTAGGCGTAGCTGCCATCTAGATTCAGGGTAAGCGTGCCATACTGACCAACAAACACGCCAGCATTTCCCACCGTGAGCACAGTTCCCTGGTCCACGTCAGTGTCGTTCACCAGGACGTTGCCGGTCGCTGTGATGCTGACGTCTTCCTGAACCGCAGCGGTATCCACGGTCGTGACCGGTGCGTCATTGGTGCCGGTGATGGTCACAGTGAGTGTGGATGAGGTCGACGTGATGCCGTCGGTCGCCTGGTAGGCGAAGGTCTCGGTAACGACTTGGCCTTCGGCCAGCAATTGGACACTCGGCGAGGTGTTGTCGAGAGCGTAGGTATAGCTGCCGTCGCTGTTGAGAGTGAGCTGGCCAAACTGGCCAGCAAGCACGCCCGCGTTGGCAACCGAGAGCACTGTGCCTTGGTCTACATCGGTGTCGTTGGCCAGCACATTGCCCGTCGCTGTGATGCTGACGTCTTCCTGAACCGCAGCGGTATCCACGGTCGTGACCGGTGCGTCGTTGGTACCGATGATGGTGACAGTCAGCGTGGACGGTATGCTGACCAGTCCATCGGTCGCCTGATACGCGAAGGTCTCGGTGACCACTTGGCCTTCTGCCAGCGACTGGACACCCAGTGAGGCGTTGTCGAGGGCGTAGGTGTAACTGCCGTCAGCATTGAGGGTGAGTTGACCAAACTGACCAACGAACACGCCAGCATTCGCCACGGTGAGCACGGTGCCTTGATCGATGTCGGTGTCGTTGGTAAGTACGTTGCCCGTTGCCGTGACAGTGACATCCTCCTGAACCATTGCTGTATCCACCGTGGTCACCGGTGCATCGTTAGTACCGGTGATAGACACAGTGAGCATCGCCGGTGTGCTGGCGATGCCGTCGGTCGCCTGGTAGGCGAAGGTTTCTGTGACGATTTGCCCTTGTGCCAGCGACTGAACCGCGAGGGAGTTATTGTCCAGCACATAGGTGTAGCTGCCATCGGCATTAAGTACCAAGCTACCGTAGTTGCCTTGCAGGGTGCCGGCGTTGGCAACCGTCAGGACCGTACCTTGATCGACATCGCTGTCATTCGTCAGCACGTTGCCCGTGGCTGTCTGGGCCGAGTCTTCCTGTACGCTCGCCGCATCGTCTGCCGTGACCGGACCATCATTCACTCCAGTGATGGTCATGGTGACGGTCGCGGTGCTGGTGGCTCCTGCGGTGTCGGAGACGGTATAGCTGAAGGTGTCGGTCGCGGTCTGGCCTTGTGCCAGGGATTGATACAAGGTGCCAATGTCGTATTGCACACCACCGTTCACCAGGGACACCGCTGCGCCGGAGACGGCTTGCGAGACGCCAACGATGTTCAGCACGTCGCCGTGGATGCAATCAGGGTCGGCGTCGTTGGCCAGCAAAGTCGCGGCATCCAGCAGCACTGCGCCGCCGTCTTCAGTTGCATTACCCGTATCGGCGTTGGCGGTCGGGGTGTCGTTGACGTTCTGCACGTCCAGTGCGAACGTGGTGGCGACACTGGCTCCGGCCTGATCCGTGGCCGTTACCCGCACGTTGAGGGTGCCCACATCCCAGTTATCCGGGGTGCCGCTGAAGGTTTGCGTTGCAGCATCAAAGGTGAGCCAGGATGGCAGTGCCGAGCCATCGGCCAGAACAACAGCGTAAGTGAGGCTGTCGCCATGGATGAAGTCGACGTCGTCGAATGTTCCTGCCGGGACGGTGAAGCTGAACGGAGCATCTTCCAGCGTAGTCTGATCGACCAAGACCATGCTCACGGTCGGTGCATCGTTGACGTTGGCGACGTCGACTGCGAAGGTGGAGCTTGCGGAGAGGCCGCCGGTGTCGGTTGCGGTGACGGTGACGCTGTAGTTGCCCACATCCCAATTGCATGGTGTGCCGCTGAAGGTTTGAGTTGTGGCATCGAAGGTGAGCCAGGAGGGCAGTGCTGCTCCATCCGCCAGCGTTGCGCTATAAGTCAGCACATCGCCATTATCGATGTCGGTGAAGGTATCGGCCAGGACGGTGAAGCTGAATGCAGTATCTTCATTGGTTTGTTGCGCTGCGATGGCAGTTGCCACAACCGGTGCATCGTTCACACCAGCGATGGTGACATCGACTGTGGCGGTGGAAGTCTCACCTGCGGCATCGGCGATGGTGTAGGTGAAGCTGTCCGTTGCAGTCTGCCCTGCACCCAGCGATTGGTAGTTGTTGCCAGCGCCCTGCCCTGTCGAAGGATCGAACACGAGGTTACCGTTGGCATCCTGCGTGACCGTATTGCCCTGTGCCGTAATGGCATCAAAGCCGACCATGCTCAGGGTATCACCAGCATCAGGATCGGTGTCGTTGGAAAACAGGTCGGCTACCGCGATGGTGGAAGTAGCCGCATCTTCTGTTACCGCCACCAAGTCGGATACCGCAACCGGAGCCACATTCAAACTAATTACATCCAGATTGAACACCGAGGTCGCACTCAATCCGCCCGTGTCGGTGGCGATGACCACGACACTCAACATTCCCGCATCACCGTTGGCGGGTGTGCCGCTGAAGGTTTGCGTTGCCGCATCGAAAGTAAGCCAGCTTGGCAATGCAGAACCATCCGCCAATGTTGCGCTGTAGGTCAAGCTGTCGCCGTGGATGAAGTCCACGTCATTGAATACAGACCGGGTGTCAGAACCGGTTTTGGTCAACGTCTGATTTGACGTTCCGAAGCTGCTGTCGTTCAACTGCGCGCGCAGTTCTGCTTCGCTCAATCCGTTCAGGTTACCGTTCTTGCCATACAGGTAGGCCATGTCGCCGCCGATGGCCGCGGTGTCCGAACCGCCCAGACAGCAATCCGCCAAGTGCGGAGCAAGTTGCCATGATGTGATGCTTGGGTCCGCAGCAAGCGCGGCTTCGAATTGATTCGCCAGCGCGATGAAGTCGAATTGCTGTACGCGTTTGTTCAGCAGCGGATCGGCCGAATTAGGGTCATAGCCTGCCATAGCTTCAGTGACGATCTGCAAGCTGGTAACGACCTTGTTATCCTGCCATGTGGTGTCAAACCAACCACCAAGAGTAATCGATTCGCCATTGCCCAGATTTACAACTAAATCGTTGAAGTCACGGCTAAACGACATATCTGAATAACTGATGCCACCGCCGATTGACAAGGTATCCGACTTGGACGAAACACCATTACTACTCCACGGATTAACCCAGTCATTTCCATCCCCTCGGTTGAACAGAATAACGTTCTTTCCATCGTAGCCGAAAATATCGTCGTTTCCTTGCCCGCCAATGAGCAGATCGTTTGATACACCTGCGTCGAGATAATCGCTTCCAGCTCCACCATCCAGCAGATCATGGGCAGTGTCGCTATAGGAACTATCCCCATATATCTCGTCCGCTCCGCTTCCCCCGGAGAGAATGTCGCTGCCGCCGTCGCCTTCCACCCAGTCATTGCCAGCACCGGCAAGAACGGTGTCATTTCCGTCGCCTGCGAAAACATTATCGTCCCCGCCCAACGCATTGATTCTGTCATTACCAACCGTACCGAGAATCTCGTCATTTCCCACTGTAGCCGCAAACACGGGAGCAGGAGACATGAGGGAAGTAATATCGTTAACACCCCACACCGTACCGTCCGCAAACTTGAACTGCTCAACCTTATTTGCATCCGAAGTGAGCCAACTGCCTAAAGTCAGTCTATCCCCTGTCGAATCGATAGAAAGAATTACATCCCCCCATTTGCCCTCGTACACAGAAATATCCGCGGGTGTCACGTCTGCCGCAAACTGCACAGTATCAACATTGCCTATTGTGCCATCCCATTCGTAAACGTGATCCTGTCCGGAGCCTCGTCCAAACAGGTAGGTGTCGTTGCCGAAACCACCTTCTAGATCATCGTTTCCCCTTCCGCCGTCTAACGTATCGTTCCCGCTGTTACCATACAAATAATCACTTCCGTTTCCGCCATCAAGCACATCATTCCCGACGTTACCCAACAGTTCATCAGAACCCGCTCCGCCCAACAGGGTACTGTCTCCAGTTCCGGCAGTTAGAACATCATTACCATCACCACCATCCAACAGGTCATTTCCATCGACGCCAACAATCGCATCGTTCCCGGACGACGCAAAGATGGTGTCATTTCCATTTGTCCCCGTGATGTAGTCATTACCTATTGACGGTGCCGTGGAGAGCCTGGATTGGAGATCACTGCCACTCCAGGTCGTGCCATCCGCAAAGACCAGTTGCTCGACCTTGTATGTATCTGAAGTAAGCCAAGACTCCAGGGTCAGACTATCCGTTGTTCCATTGACTGATAAAGTCACCGCCCCCCATGCATCCTGTGAGACCGTAATATCACCTGGCAATACATCTGTGAATTGTAGAACGTCCGTGGGAGCCCCATCCCAATCCCAGATGTGCACATTGCCGTCCCCTCGCGTGAAGCTGTAGGTGTCATTTCCGCTGCTGCAATATAGCCCTGTATAGCCAATCCATGTCTGATCCGGCGTACCTGTGTCCGTTACATCACTCAGGAAGCTGTCCACCGCAGGAACGTTCGAATTCAGCGTGAAGTTAAACGGCTGACCCACAATGACCGATTGATCCGTCAATGGATTAACCACCATCGGCACGTCATTTACGTTGAGCACATTTAATACAAATGTGTCGGTGGCTGTCAGCCCAAGCGAATCGGTTGCCGTAACGGTCAAATCCAGGCTGCCAACATCCCAATTAGAAGGTGAGCCACTAAAGGTCTGTGTCGCAGCATCAAAGGAGAGCCAGCTTGGCAGAGCACTACCGTCAGCCATGGTTACGCTGTACGTCAGCGCATTACCAGCGTTAGGATCAATGAACGCATCTGCAGGAACGGCAAAGCTGAACTGCGCATCCTGCTGCGTGACCTGATCGACAATTGGGGTTACTTCAGGCGCTGATAGTAACAGCGCTGTATTATCGCAAAACTCAATTCTGCTCACGCCTTCAGCCTGCGCATACCAATCAACTAAGGTAAGCGTATCCGTCCCACCAATGACGCTCAGCACCAAGTCGTTGCCGACCCGGCTCGTTGCAAGATCGTTCTGTGTCAAATCGTTGCCGATGAAGACTGTGTCCGCCCCCTGATTGTCAGTCACACGCACATTGCCATCACCCAGGCGAAACACATATCGGTCATTGCCGGCGCCGCCAAACATATCATCGCCACCGCCGTTGGCTATCAGGGTGTCATTGCCATCCCCGCCTTCCAGCACGTTAAAACCTGCGTTGCCATTCAAGATATTGTCGCTATCGTTCCCCTCCGCCCATTCGGCCCCTTCCAGCAAGGTGAGATTCTCAAGATTCGTATTGAACAGCGAATAGGAAATAGCACTCTCAATGGTATCGATGCCGCCACCAGCCAACTCAATGACCGTGTCGCCCGCCTGATCGATAACATAGGTATCATTGCCTGCTCCACCTTCCAGGGTATCGGCACCCTGCCCACCATCCAGGCGGTTGTTCAGTTCGTTGCCGACAATCAGATTATCCAGCGCATTACCAGTGCCATCCTGACCAAAGGCCAGCATATCGGCGTAACGTTGCGGGTCTGTGGTTGCCAGCGCGGGATCGAATGTCATGCGCAACTCTTCCACATTGTCCGCCATCACATAACTGCCGCTGCTCAGTACAACGTCATAACCCTCGCCTGCGTTTTCAATCACAGTGTCGGTCGTCCATTGCAGCCCTTCAACCATGATTGAATCGCCGCACTCGTTCAGTACCGTTCTATTTACTTTGGTGTAGCTGCCATCCACCACATAGGTATCGTCGCCGTTGCCACCTGACAAAGTATCTATACCCGTGCCGCCATCAAGATAGTCGTTATAGGGAACGACCGTTTCGATCCAACTGCGAGTTGCCGCGTCATATGTCGTTTGTACGCCGACCTCATCGCCATTGATCACATCATCGCCGGCTCCACCAAACAACCGATCCGCCCCCGATCCGCCATTGATGATGTCATTGCCGTCGCCGCCATCTATGAAATCGTTATTGGATGTATCTTGCGAAACATAGCCCCCCGTTGCTGAGTTGTACCGCCACACATTTGTGTCTGCACCTCCATTGATCACATCATTACCAGCACCGCCCAGCAATGTGTCATCACCCGTTCCGCCATCCAGCGTGTCATTGCCCGTACCACCATCCAGATAGTCGTTGTTCGGGGCAACCACAAAACTGAACTGACCAGTTGCGGGGTCATATTCCCAGCGGGTGCTTTCATCACCGCCCTTTAAGGTGTCGTCACCAGCCCCACCAAGCAGTGTATCCGCACCACTCCCTCCATCCAGCGTGTCATTTCCATCCCCGCCATCCAGCGTGTCGCTGTTATCTGCGGTCACCCAACCATATCGGCCGGTAGCGTAGTCATACACCCATTGGGTATCTTCCGCGCCACCGTTCATGACATCATCACCAGCACCGCCAAACAGCGTATCCGAACCGCCACCGCCATCCAGATTATCGATGCCGTCGCCACCATCCAATATGTCGTTGCCTTCCCCACCCTGCAATGTGTCGTTGCCCACATTACCAAGCAATGTATCCGCCCCAGCCCCCCCATCCAGCGAGTCATTCCCCTCGCCGCCATCCAGATAGTCATCATCGGAACTCATTACATAATCTTGCGTGGCGTAGTCGAAATATGATTCCCAACTACTACTAGCCGCGCCACCCAAAATAGTGTCATCACCAGCACCGCCATAAAGCTTGTCCGCACCGGTGCCGCCATCGATATAGTCGTTACCTTCCCCACCATCAATGATGTCGTTGTTGGTCAGCACATCAGGCTCTTCACCGCGCTGGTCGTCGCCTCCGAGCAAGGTGTCGTTTCCTGCGCCACCCGAAATCACATCATTACCCGACTCACCATCGATATAGTCATCTCCCGCACCGCCATCAAGCGTGTCGGCGTTATCCAAAAGCATCCAATTCCCTGGATAAGTTAGATCTTGCCCACCAAGGATGACGTCATTGCCATCGCCACCGATGAGGAGGTCGTTGCCCGCCCCGCCATCCAACCTGTCAATACCGCCTTCACCACTTAAAGTGTTGTTCGCATCGTTGCCCAGGATATTGTTGTCCGATGCATTGCCGGTACCGATGAGAGCATCGGCAGCGATGGTTTCTGCTTCAGTAAGAGTCAGGTTTTCTACATTCGCACCCAATACAAAATCCACCGACGAATACACCCGATCAATTCCCCCATTGGCAGAATCTTCGGTCACCACATCGCCCGCTGTTTGTACATAGTAAGTGTCATTGCCATCGCCGCCCGATAGTACGTTGACACCATCGTTCCCAGTAATAACATTGGCCAGTGCGTTGCCCGTGCCATCGATGTTGTCCGTACCGGTCAGGGTCAAGTCTTCCAGATTTTGCGAAAGGCTGAAGGTGGCAGATGCGTAGACGATTTCGTAGTCGGTGGCATAGTAGGTGTACGGTTGCCATCCCCATCCTGTCGCTGGTGAATAACCATATTGTCTGCCGGTGTGCATCGAGCCTGCATTGCTGTCGATCACCACATCGTTCACGTTGTCCACAAAGTAAGTGTCGTTGCCCTCGCCGCCATTCATCACATCCGCGCCGGCCCCACCGTCCAGCCTGTCGTTGCCCGCACCGCCCGATAGGACATTCGAGCCATCGTTGCCGTTGATGACGTTGTCGAGTTCATTGCCCGTGCCGTCGATGTTGTTTGTACCAGTAAGATCGAGATTTTCGAGATTGGCGCCAAGGGCGAAAGATACAGATGCCTTGACAATATCGGTGTCAGCCATCACAGCTCTGCCATAAGGGGTTTCCACTGTCTGCCCGATCTCGCTTTCGATTACCTGGTCACCTGCGTTATCCACGATATAGGTATCGTCGCCATAGCCGCCAATCAGGGTGTCTGCCCCCGCGCCTCCGTCCAACACGTTGGCGTAGTTGTTGCCGGTGATGGTGTTGTCCAGTGCGTTGCCCGTTCCATTGATGGCTGCTTGCACCTGGTTGAGAATGAGGTTCTCGACATTATCGGTAAGGGCGTAGCTGACGGTGGTATTGACCGTGTCAGTGCCCTCGCCGGCGTATTCAATCACGGTGTCGGTGGCCGTTAGCACGCTGTACCAATCGTCGCCCACGCCGCCCATCAGGGTGTCGCTGCCACCCCAGCCGATCAGGATGTCGTTACCTGCGCCACCCTGCAATACATTGTCGGCAGTGTTTCCAGCGAGAAGGTTGTTAAGCTCATTGCCGGTGCCATCGATGTTGGCCGTACCCAGAAGGTCGAGCTCCTCCACATGATTGCCGAGGGTGTAACTGATATAGCTCAATACGCTATCAGAACCTTCATTGGCGTTTTCGGTGACGACGTCGCTGCTGTTGTCTACGATGTAGGTGTCGTTGCCTGTGCCGCCGATGAGGGTGTCCGCACCGGTGCCGCCGTCAAGGTAATCGCTTCCCCCGTTTCCGATGAGCGTATCGTTGCCATCCTCCCCGTACATGTGATCGCGGTTGCCGTTGCCGGTGATGACGTTGTCCTGCGCATTGCCCGTACCGTAATTCTCGAATGCAACCGTCCCCGTAAGAACCAGGTTCTCTACATTGTCGCTCAGCGTGTAGTCCGTGCTGCTTTGTACGGTATCCAGTCCTTCGTTGGCGTTTTCGACAATTAGGTCTCCGGTGTTGTCTACAACGTAAGTATCATCGCCCACACCACCGGCCATCGTGTCTACGCCGTTGCCACCATCTATGGTGTCGTTACCCATACTGCCATTTACGGTGTCGTTCCCGCCCAGGGCATAGATGTGTTCACCCAGCAACGTGCCTTGCAGCACGTCGTCACCCAATGTGCCGGTGATGTCGGTAGTGGCAACATCCAGTAGATCTTGCAGGGTGAATGTGCGGTCGGTAAATGTGAAGGTGTCGATGGAGCAGGTGTTGATCGGGTCTGCGGGGTCGAAGCCGTCGATGTGCAGCACGTCGCCATTGGCAAAGCTGAGCATTAGCGAACCGATGCCAAGCACGACACCGGAATCGGCAAAGCTGAAATTGAATCGCACGGTGTTGCCGCCCGCGCCAGAGTCCGCGATGTGGTCGGTGCCGAAGCCGGCGTCGAAGACGTAGTAGTCGCGACCGTCGCCGCCGTCGAGAGTATTGCCGCCGCCTCCGCCATAGGTATACAGGATGTCGTCGCCCGCGCCGCCCAAGAGGGTGTTGTCGCTGCCGTCAACCATGAGAGTATCCGCGCCGTCGCCGCCGTCGAGGGTATTGCCGATGCCGCGTGCGGTCATGTTGTCGTCGCCTGCGCCACCGGCCAATTGATTGCCGCCCCCGCCTGCAATCAGTTGGTCGTTGCCGTCGCCGCCATCCAGGTAGTTGCCGCCGTCCGATGCGGAGAGGATGTCGTCGCCTGCTCCGGCGAACAGGGTGTTGCCACCGCCCTGGTCGGCGATGAGTGTGTCACTGCCATCGCCGCCGTCGAGGTAGTTGTTGCCGCCTGCGGCGGAGAGGGTGTCGTTGCCCGATCCAGTGAACAATTCGTTGAATCCGCCATCGGCCGCGAGGATGTTTGCGCCGTCGCCGCCATCGAGGTAGTTGTTACCGCCAGCAGCAGAGAGGTTGTCGTCACCGGACCCGGCGAACAGGGTGTTGTTGCCGCCGACTGCGATGAGGGTGTTGGTTCCATCGCCGCCGTCCAGGTAGTTGTTGCCGCCGCCCGCAGAAAGTGTGTCGTCGCCGGCCCCGCCGAACAGGGTGTTGTTGCCGCCGACTGCGATAAGGGTGTTGGTTCCATCGCCGCCGTCCAGGTAGTTGTTGCCGCCGCCCGCAGAAAGTGTGTCGTCGCCGGCCCCGGCAAACAGGGTGTTGTTGCCGCCGCTGGCAATGACGGTGTCGTTGCCTGCGCCGCCGTCCAGGTAGCTGTCGCCGCCGCTTGCGCTGAGGTTGTCGTCGCCCGCACCGCCGAACAGGGTGCTGCCGTTACCGGTGGTGGCGAGGGTGTCGTTGCCGTCTTCGCCATCGAGGTAGTTGGTGCCATTTCCGGCGTAGAGCTGGTCATCGCCTGCGCCGCCGAACAAGGTGTTGTTGCCGCCTTCGCCGTAGAGTTGGTCGTTGCCGTCCCCGCCGTCCAGGTAGTCGTCGCCCTGGGTGCCGGCTCCGGTACCGTTGTCGCCGTTGAGGATGTCGTCGCCGGTGCCGCCGAACAGCGTGTCGTTGCCGCCGTTGCCCCAGAGTTTGTCCGCGCCGTCTTCGCCGTCCAGGTAGTCGTCGCCTTCCGCCCCCGTTCCGTCGCCGTTGTCGCCGCTGAGGGTGTCGTCGCCGGTGCCGCCAAACAAGGTGTCGTTGCCGCCGTTGCCCCAGAGTTTGTCTGCGCCATCTCCGCCGTCCAGGTAGTCGTCGCCTTCTGCGCCTGTTCCGTCGCCGTTGTCGCCGCTGAGGGTGTCGTCGCCGGTGCCGCCAAATATCGTGTCGTTGCCGCCGTTGCCCCAAAGCTTGTCCGCGCCATCTTCTCCATCCAGATAGTCGTTGCCTTCGCCGCCGCGTAGCGCATCGTCGCCAGCTCCGCCCATCAACGTGTCGTTGCCGCCGTCGCCGAATAGCGTGTCAGCGCCGTCTTCTCCATCCAGGTAGTCGTCGCCTATGTTGATGGTCGACATATAGTTGTCGCCGTGGAGGGTGTCGTTGCCCGCACCGCCGAACAGGCTGTCGTTGCCGTCCTGCCCCCACAATGTGTCGTCGCCCGTGCCCCCATCCAGAAAGTCCGCCCCCGCCCCGCTGTCTGCACTGCCATCCGCATTGCCGCCCGCGATCTTGTCTGCCCCGTCTCCGCCCAGCAGGATGTCGTTGCCGTTGTCCCCGCCTATTGTGTCGTCTCCGGCCTCGCCGTAGGCAACGTCGTCGCCCTGCCCCGCCCAGATGTGGTCGTTGCCGTCGCCGGCATAGATGGTGTCGTTGCCGCTGCCCGCAGGGTCCATGTCGATGTTGGGGGCGTAGAAATCGGTTGAGCCGCCATTCACCGCCACACTTACGGGGTAGTAGAGACCGAAGGTGTTGGGGTCGTAGTTGAATTCCATGTCGCCCTGCACATAGTCGTCCCCGGCCCCGGCGATGAGCAGGTCGTTGCCAGCACCGCCTGCCAGTACGTCGTTGTTGGCTCCGGCAATCAGGACATCGTCCCCCGCGTTGCCGGCCAGCCATTCCAATCCAGTTGCGCCGGTGGCCGTGTCGGTATTGCCATTGTCGATGGCGGCCTGGGTGGTGATGCGGGTGTCGTTGCTGAAGACGGTGTCGTTGCCGTCGCCGCCTTGCAGGATGTCTTGTGGGTACAGTTCGTTATCGGAACAGCCCAGAACGATGTCGTCCCCGCCCATGGCGTTCACTTCGCCGCCTCCGATCAGCCATTCAGCTGCATCGGTGCCGTTGTTGTAGGTTGTAATGACCGGGTCGGCTGCCTGTCCAACATTTTGGATGTCGAGGGTGTAGAGGTTGCTGGTGGTGGTGGTGACGACGCCATTGGCGTCGGTGCTTTCGATGACGGCTTTGAAGGTGACGTTGGCGTTGGCGGTGAGGTCGCCTTGTTCCAGCAGCGAAAGACTCATGAAGCTCTGCCCGTCAACCGGGTTGAGGGTGACGCTGCCGCCGGTGAAGCCGAGCACCTGGTCGCCGGTGACGAGCTTGATGTAGTCCTGTGCCATGCCGCTGATGGCGTCGATGACGAGGGTGACTTTGTCGGTGGCGCTGAGGGGCTGGGTGAAGGCCAGGTTGATGCGTTTGCCGCCGCTTTCGAGAATGTTGCCGATGGCGTTGGTGGCGCTGTACAGGGAATCGAGATAGGGATTGGTGTTTTGTTCGGTGATGGCGAGTGCGGTCGGGTCGGTCAGGTTGATGCCGAAGCGGTCTTGTGCGTCCTGGACGCTGGCGATGTTGTCGAGAACGATCTGGTTGTCTCCACCGCCCAGCGCACTGCCGCTGATGGTGAGGGTGGCCTTGGCGGTGTCGAGGGTGTAGACGGTTTCGCCGCCGTTGACTGTCCAGATTTTGGTGTTGCCTGCGCCCAGGGTGAAGTGTTCGCCGGTGCCGGTGAGTTGGGTGGTGTCGAGGTAGATGGCGTTGATGCCGTCTTGTCCTGAGGCTGACGATGGGTCGGTGATGGTGTCTTTGCCGTCGCCTTTGATATAGACGTAGGTGTCGCTGCCTGCGCCGCCTTCTAATGTGTCGTTGCCGCGTCCGCCGTAGAGCTTGTCGTCGCCGCCGCCTCCGTTCAGGGCGTCTTTGCCGCCCAGGCCGTAGAGGTGGTCGTGGTTGTCCCCGCCAGTGAGTGTTTCGGGAGCGGTGTTGATGTCGGAGCCAAAAAGAACTTGCTGCATGGCGTAATCATCAACAAACGGTTTGCTGGGCCGCAGGGTGATTTTGTGATCGGCATCGCGGTAGAGGATGTCGCCGCTGATGGTGGTGCCGTCTGCGATGTTGCGCTCGATCATGGCGCTTAGCATTGCTGCACGGTCGGTGATGTAGTCGGTGGAAAGATCGAGTTCGCCCTGGGTGTTGAAGCTGCTGTAGTCGGCGCCGATTACGGCGAAGGGATTCAGTTCTTTGAGGGCGTAGCGGTAGGCGATGTCGGCCTGTGCGTTCGAGGCGATGGTGGTGGCATCCAGTGGCACGATGTTCACACTGCTGTAGCAGCTCTCGAATGCGGTCTTGATGTCTTTGAGGGCGACGTAGAGTTTGTCGCGACCAAATCCATCGAAGGCGCTGCCACTTACCACGGCGCTGGGGACGTTGAATAGTTTGCCTAATGCAGTCACTGCCGATTCGAGACTGTTGGCGGCTACGTTGCTGCTAGCCTTGAGTATCTCGGTGATCTTGCCGATGTTCGCTGCGCTGGCCGTTTCAAATGTTGGGTCAAGTTGGGCAATGAGGTTATAGACAGAAAGGGAGTCGGTCATCTGGCCTGCGCCGTGCCCCAATGCCACGCCCACTGGCAGGGTGGCGCTCTCGATGTAGATGCCGTCCCATCCGCCCGGCTGTTGGAGTATGCCGTTGTTCATTGCGGCGAATTCAGCTCCGGCGATGCCGTACACGTTTTGGATTTTGCTGGCGTCGAATGCAGACGCGCCACCCAACTGTGTAAACAGACTATTGATGTTGGCATCGCCAATCTTGAAGCCCAAGCCATTCACCGCAGTCACGCTGTTGGTCGCACTCGGGAATAGGCGCGAGAAGGCCATCGCCAAGTGTCCACCCAGGCTGTGTCCATCAACAGTGACGCTGGATAGGCCGGAAACATTAGTGCCAAAGCGACGGCTGTCGGTATAGATGTTGGTGGAAATGTCCGGTTCGAGTTTGTACACCATGCCGTTATCGACAATGTAACCACCAGCAGTGAAGAAGGCGCGCGCGACATCGGAAGGTGCGCTCAGTGGGTCATACGGAATACCAACACCCAGAATGTATTCCAAGGCCGACTGTGGAATCGTTGCCCATGTTCCACCGAACAAGGTGAGGATGGCGCTCTCCACCGCCATGGCCGTCAGTTTGGCTACGGGGTACGCGCCTGTGTGGGTGAGGCTTTGCCAGTAGTTGTAGAGATCGACTACTTGCTTGACTGCAATGCCATCGCTGGATATTAGCTTTGTGTCATCAATGAAGTCTTTGAAGCCTTGCGCCGGGGTCGAGCCGCGGATGGCGAGGCTGTATGCGCCAGATTTGTTTTTGAAGAGCGTTGCGGAGAAGCCGTTTTCTGTATCAGGCTGCTGGCTGATTACGCTCCAGTCGTTAACGAAGGCGGTGGCTTGGGTAGATTGAGTGGGATTGTTTGGATCGATGGAAAAACCGGAGGTGATAAGGGCTGCTTTTACACCAGCGTCTGTTGTTACCAAATTGCCGGTTTTATCAAAAAAATTGGCATATGCGGCTTCGGCGAGTTGGGCCTGTTGAAATAATGATGAAATCGTGTTCATTTCTTTGCTCCTTCAAGCTCCGAGATAATCTTGTCAAATGACCCTTGATCTCTGTGGTTCTCGATACTGCATTTTTCGTTATCCAGCCAAAATTTCCAGCCTGACCATCCTGCTTGTCGTCGCTCTTGGGATGTCGAAAATCCAATTTCACGAGCAATCACATCACCATTCCTGCTATCCCTTATTTCTGTTTCCATCCGCCATCTATTAAATTGGAATGGGCCTTCGTATCTAAAAAGATATATGAATCTTTGATTCAAGACAGCTGCTGGACCATACGATGTTTGAACAGGTGGCATGCTCTTGTTATAAACCAGCGTCTCTATCACCCCCGGATTCTCAACCTTCCACTGATCCAGTGTTTTATATACCCAGAACCCCGCCTCCTTCTCACAATAATATTTGTGCGCAACCACGGTCGGTATCCAGTCCCAGAACGGAATCAGATACATCACCAGTGCCGCACTCAAGCCCCAGCGGATGGTGCTTTTATTGTTCTTCTTTGCATGGTTGATCGCCCATCCCACCACTCCGAGCGAGAGCAACAAATACAACCCCATCGCAACAAGAATAACGAAGCCCATTACGCCACCCTCCTTTCAACTTCATATCGTGCATCGTTCGCCGCTTCGAATTTCTCTCGCTCAAGCCAAACGTCACATGCCGCACCAACATTCGGAGCTGCATTGCCGCTGTCGGCGATGTTGAGGGTGTAGAGGTTGCTGGTGGTTGCCCCGTCCGCCTGTCCGCCGTACCAATTTTTGTAGCGAGTTCTTCATTTTTTTCGCGTCTCCTGTCAGTATTTGCCGCTGTCGCTCGCTTCGTTAACTAGTTCTTCCTGTTCTCGCGACTCATTTCTTTGTCGTTCATCTGTCCATTTCACGCTTCAGGCGTGCCTCATCGCGGACAGTGTTGTCGTTGACTGGATTACTCTGCTTTTCTGTTTTATCCAGGTTCGCTAGTACCTCAGGTGGTATCCAGTCAGCAGCCCATCCCATGCTTCGAACCAGTGTTCTTGCTTGGGTGGTTTGGTGTATGGGTTGATGCCGCTCCATGCTTCTGCCGGGGTTCTGCCATCAAGGTTCTGGTGTGGTCGCACTTGGTTGTACCAATGCTGGAATGTGTTCAGGTCGCGATTGAGTTGTTCCCTCACCCCCAGCCCCTCTCCCAAAGGTAGAGGGGAGTAAATGCGTTGGTCCAACTTTTCTTTGAGTGTGCCGAACAGGCGTTCGATCCTGCCGTTTTGCCAAGGGCAGCCGGGGTCGGTTAGTTGGTGGCGGATGCCGAGTTGTTCGAGAGCTTTTCCGAAGGCGGGGGATCTGAACATGCCTTCGTTGTCGGTACGAATGATCTTGGGTTTGCCATGGCTACGAATGACTTCATCGATGCGGGCTAGTATGGTGCTGGTCGTTTTGTTTTGTAGCGCTTGCAGGTGCAGCAATGCCCTGCTTCCGTGGTCGATGATGCCGAGCAGGGAATGCAGTTTGC
Source organism: uncultured beta proteobacterium (assembly GCA_963813255.1). Taxonomy (GTDB): domain Bacteria; phylum Pseudomonadota; class Gammaproteobacteria; order Burkholderiales; family Gallionellaceae; genus Sideroxyarcus. The sequence continues at coordinate 232,095 of CAWEYD010000008.1, forward strand.
CGTGCGTGTCGGTCTTGCCGGTGAGGTCAAGTCCCCAGATGAGGTTGCGCGCTACGGGCCGGGGGATTGTGTGTTTGAGCTTGCGACTCAGAATCTGAATTTCGTACTGGTGGCGCTGAAGGATTCGATGCACGCAGGTTTTGCCGACGGTGATGTGGCTGCTGGCGGCATAGCGCCTGTTGCAGATGTCGGAAATGGTGCGGCATCCGGCTTGAGGCATGAGGGCCTTGAGGCGAATGATTTCTTGCTTGAGCCATTCGGGTTTGTGTTGGGAATTACGGCGCTCAGGTTTTTCAATCGTGCGGATGGTTTGCTGGCTACGAGGCGATGGCCCGCGCTTGCACATCCAGCGCTTCATGATGCGCTGGATGCAAATTCGCAGATATTCGATCACCGCCCATAGTGTCAGCATGCTATTCCTTGGCTTATTTGCCGCCCGCCTTTTCCAGCTCTTCCACCTTCTTCGCCAGCTTTTCGATCTGTGCCTGTTGTTTGGCATAGACGCTGACGAGTTGCTTGGCGGTGTCGGCCAGTGCTTTGACGGCGATGGTGAGTTCGTCTTTCTTGGAGTTGACGTTGTCTATGCGCATCATCACCAGTTGGGCGACATCCTTGGGGTCGCTGATGACACGACCGGGTTTGGTTTGTCCGTTGACTTTGGTTTGCTTTGCTGGGGCGTTTGGCTTTTCTGCGGGCGTTGCTTGTGTCATGTGGTTCTCCGTCAATTTCAGTTAGTAGGTACGTTGGTTGTTCGGTGTTTCAATCCAAATCAGGCTTTGCTGTAGCCATTCATGCTTCGACAGGCGCAGCACGAACGGTTGATATCATCTCCTCTCTCCCCGCCTCCTGAAACGCCCCCATCACCGGCGACAGCAGGTATTCGAGGATGGTTCGAGTGCCAAGGTGTATCTCTGCCGTGACTTGCATGCCGGGACTCAAGGCATGGCTTGACGCCATCGACGATGAGTTCTTGTGCTTTGAGGTCGACCAGTGCGCGGTAGGAGAAGGGTTGTCCGTTCGGGGATTTGGAGCTGGGCGGTGGTGCGGATTGGCCGGCACCTTGCTGGGTGTTGTCGGTGGCGTCGGCAGATAGGTGGGCGACCTTGCCATCGACCATGCCGTATTTCTGGAACTGGTAGGAGGCGAACTTGATCTTGGTGGGTTCGCCCAGGTGGATGAAGCCGACGTCTTCGTTGGAGACCCACACTTCGGCTCTGAGGATTTCGTCCTTGGGCACGAGGGTCATGAGGATGGTGCCGGGGCTGATGACGGTGCCGATGGTGTGGGTGGCGAGGTCTTTGATGATGCCGTCCTGCGGGGCTTTGAGTTCGAGCAGGCCGTTGCGGTATTGCTGTTTGGTGACTTCGGCTTGGGTCTTGTCGAGCTTGTCGCTGTTGTCGGCGCGTTCGGCCTGGAGCTTCTGGCGGTAGTCGGCGCTGATCTGTTCGAGTTTGCGGCTGGATGAGGTGAGTGTGGCTTGGGCGCTGGCTGATGATGTGGTTCTGGGTCTTGAGGTCTTGTTCTTTTTCGATATGTTCGCGCTGTTTGTCGGTGGCGGCGAGTTTGCTGACGTAGCCATCCTTGGCGAGGTCGGCATAGGCCTGTGGCTTGTTCGCGATAGTGCGGCAGGATCTGAGTGAGTTTGGTGCGGGCTTGCTGGGCGGCGGCGAGATCACTCTGGGCTTTGTCGTGGACGCTGTGTTCTTCGGCGAGTGCGCTTTGGTAGGCAAGACGGTTGGCGCGGTATTGGGCGAGTGCTTCATTGTAGAGGTCTTCGGGGTCATCCGCTTCGCGTTTGAATTCCCGGTCGGCAAGTTCGGCATCGATGCGGCGCAGGGTGATCTGTTTGCCGAGGTAGTCGGCGTTGATGGCTTTGCCGTCGGCATCGGACAGGGTGGTGTCGAGCCGCATGAGGATCTGTCCGGCTTTGACCTGTTCGCCCTCTGACACGAGGATCTCGCGCACCATGCCTTGCTCGAAGGGTTGCACGATCTTGAGGTAGGTCTGCGGAATGAGTTTGCCTTCGGCAGTGGCCACGACATCGAGTTTGCCGAAGGCTGCCCACAGGATGAGTGCGAACAGCAGGATCAGCAGCAGGTGCAGCATGGCACGGGCGAACGGTGCCGGAGGTTGCGACTGGATACGCAACAGGCTGGGACTGAAGTCTTGAGGATCGACGCCGACGATACGGGCCTTACGCGATTCTTTTGCAGCCACTGAAGTACTCCCCTGATAAATGTTTTTGTTATTGCATCTTGTTGTTATCGCATCTGCGTGCGTTTGCCGTGAGCATCGAACACTGCCCGGCGTGCCCTGCTAAATTCGCGTGAAGCGGGCACGAAATTTAACAGAGGGGGTCGTGCTGAACAATCTGAAATACAGCCTATATATATCTATACCTGGCTATGCGTATTACGCTGGAAAGCGCATGGCATAGGGCCTGGCAAGGATATAGACCCGACTGGCATTCCAGAGTTGATTGGTGGGGTACTCAGCGACATCACGCGAAGGGTGCATGCATCCTTCGCCGAAGCAACGGCATATGACTCGACAGAGTCCGGACTTCCCCGCATCACATTGTCGCGGGGCATCACCTTTCGATGCCCCGCTTCACTGTGCCTCTATACACCCATTACTTGTTTCTGTAATGGCGTTTGCGTGTTCAACTGTGCACTGCTGAGGTTCTGGTTAGCAGGCTGTCCAGCCGCAAGCAGGCTGCTGATATTCACATCCTGGAACGCACTGCTACCCAATGAGCTGTCACTAGTGTCATCCAGATGAGCCACTGTCAGGCTGTTGGTGGCATTCCAGTGCTGGTAGGTTGCGCTAGTGCCACAGGCTTGGTCGAACGCGTTGACCACGGCGGTGAAATCGAACTGGTCGATCGAATACTCGCAGCCCTTGTGTCCTGACTTCTTATCGAAGTCGGATACCGCCTCGGAGATGACATCCAGGTTCAGCACACTCTTGTAGTTGGCACTGGTGTCGTACCAGTTTCTGAGGGTGATCTGGTCAGCCGCCTGGCCTGTCGAAGTGGAACCGAGTTCAAGGATCAGGTCGCTGCCCACCTTGGACAAGGCGATGTCGGACGTCTTGATCCCACCTGCCAGAACGAGCGTATTGTCGGTGCCGATACCGCCGTAGAGGGTGTCTTGCCCGTCGCCGCGCTGGAAAACGACAGTGTCGGATCCGTTACTCGTATGGATGATGTCGTTCACCGTGCTGCTGATGACTATCTCGTCCTGGGTAGTATCGACAGGCAGCTTATGGTCATCGTGATGTTGCTCATGATGGTCATTTCCTGCACTCAGGTTGAAGACTTGCGAGACGCTGGCGCCGGCTTGGTCGGTGGCGGTCAGCAGGATGTCCCAATTGCCTGATCCCTCTGCCTTGCCGCTGAAGGTACGGGTGGCGGCATCGAACTTGAGCCACTTCGGCAGTTTGTCACCGTTGGCCAAGGTCGCGGTGTAGCTGAGGCTGTCGCCGTGGACGATGTCCCAGTCGTCGAAAGTGTTGGCCGGTATGGCGATACTGAAGCGCTTCTCCTTGTCGACATGCTGGTCGGCCAAGTGGTTGGCAACGACGGGGGCGTCATTGACGTTCTGCACGTCGAGTGAGAAGGTGTCGGTCGCCGTGAGGCCGAGCTTATCAGTGGCAGTGACAGACACGTTGAACACACCCACATCCCAATTCGATGGGATACCGCTGAAGGTAAGCGTGGTTGCGTCGAACTTGAGCCAGCTGGGCAATACAGAGCCATCGGCCAAAGTAGCGTGGTAGGTCAGTACGTCGCCCTGGTCGATGTCGGTGAAGGTGCCTGCAGGCACTTGGAAGACGAATGGTTGGTCTTCCAGTGTGCTTGTGTCCTGCAACGGAACAGCGACTACCGGTGCATCGTTGGTGCCGGTGATAGTGACAGTGAGTGTGGACGGCGTCGAAGTGATGCCATCAGTCGCTTGATACGCGAAGCTCTCGGTGACCACCTGCCCTTCTGCCAAGCTCTGGACACCCAGTGACGCGTTGTCCAGAACATAGGTGTAGCTGCCGTCGGCATTGAGGGTGAGCGTGCCAAACTGGCCAGCGAACACGCCAGCATTCGCCACGGTGAGTACGGTGCCTTGATCCACGTCCGTGTCGTTGGCCAGCACGTTGCCGCTCGCGGTGATGCTGAGGTCTTCCTGCACCGCAGCTGTATCCACAGTCGTGACCGGTGCATCGTTGGTGCCGGTGATGGTGACGGTCAGTGTGGATGGCGTCGAGGTGATGCCATCGGTCGCCTGGTAGGCGAAGGTCTCGGTAACGACTTGACCTTCAGCCAAGCTCTGGACACCCAGCGAGGCGTTGTCCAGCGCGTAGGTGTAGCTGCCGTCGGCATTAAGGGTGAGTGTGCCAAACTGGCCCACGAACACGCCGGCGTTCGCTACGCTGAGGACTGTGCCTTGATCCACGTCGGTGTCGTTGGCCAGGACGTTGCCGGTCGCGCTGATGCTGAGATCTTCCTGCACCGCTGCGGTATCCACCGTGGTCACCGGGGCGTCGTTGGTGCCGGTGATGGTGACGGTCAGTGTGGATGGCGTCGAGGTGATGCCATCGGTCGCTTGATACGCGAAGGTCTCGGTGACCACTTGGCCTTCGGCCAAGCTCTGGACACCCAGTGAGGCGTTGTCCAGCGCGTAGGTGTAGCTGCCGTCGGCATTGAGGGTGAGCGTACCGTACTGGCCTGCGAACACACCGGCATTGGCCACTTGCAGCACCGTGCCTTGATCGACATCTGTGTCGTTAGACAGCACGTTGCCGCTGGCGGTTATGCTGAGATCTTCCTGTACCGCTGCCGTATCCACTGTCGTGACCGGTGCGTCATTGGTGCCGGTGATGGTGACGGTCAGTGTGGATGGCGTCGAGGTGATGCCATCGGTCGCTTGATACGCGAAGGTCTCGGTAACCACTTGCCCTTCGGCCAGCGACTGGACACCCAGTGACGCGTTGTCGAGGGCGTAGCTGTAGCTGCCATCAACATTGAGGGTGAGCTGACCGTACTGGCCGGCAAACACACCCGCATTCGCTACGCTGAGGACTGTGCCTTGATCGACATCTGTGTCGTTAGACAGCACGTTGCCGCTGGCGGTTACGCTGAGGTCTTCCTGCACTGCCGCCGTATCCACTGTCGTCACTGGCGCATCGTTGGTGCCGGTGATGGTGACAGTCAGTGTGGATGGTGTGCTGACCAGTCCGTCAGTGGCTTGGTACGTAAAGATCTCGGTGACGACTTGACCCTCAGCCAAGCTCTGAACTCCCGGCGAGGCGTTATCCAATGCGTAGGTGTAGCTGCCATCAACATTGAGGGTGAGCTGACCGTACTGGCCGGCAAACACACCCGCATTCGCCACCGTGAGCACGGTGCCTTGATCGACATCACTGTCGTTCGCCAGGACGTTGCCGCTCGCGCTGATGCTGAGATCTTCCTGAACCGCTGCCGTATCGACTGTCGTTACTGGCGCATCATTGGTGCCGGTGATGGTGACGGTCAGTGTGGATGGCGTCGAGGTGATGCCATCGGTCGCCTGGTACGCGAAGGTCTCGGTGACCACCTGACCTTCGGCCAGCGACTGGACACCCAGCGAGGCGTTGTCCAAGGCGTAGGTGTAGCTGCCGTCGGCATTGAGCGTGAGCTGGCCGAACTGGCCGGCGAACACGCCAGCATTCGCCACGGTGAGCACGGTGCCTTGATCGATGTCGGTGTCGTTGGTAAGTACATTGCCCGTTGCCGTGACAATGACATCCTCCTGAACCATTGCTGTATCCACTGTGGTCACCGGTGCATCGTTAGTACCGGTGATAGACACAGTGAGCATTGCCGGTGCGCTGGCGATGCCGTCGGTCGCCTGGTAGGCGAAGGTCTCGGTGACTACTTGGCCTTGTGCCAACGACTGAACGGCGAGAGAAGTGTTGTCCAGTATGTAGCTGTAACTGCCGTCAGTATTGAGTACCAAGCTACCGTAGTTACCTTGCAGGGTGCCGGCGTTGGCAACTGCAAGGACGGTACCTTGATCGACATCGCTGTCATTCGCCAGCACGTTGCCCGTGGCTGTCTGGGCCAAGTCTTCCTGTACGCTCGCCGCATCGTCTGCCGTGACCGGACCATCATTCACTCCAGTGATGGTCATGGTGACGGTCGCGGTGCTGGTGGCCCCTGCGGTGTCAGAGATGGTATAGCTGAAGGTGTCGGTCGCGGTCTGGCCTTGTGCCAGAGACTGGTACAAGGTGCCAATGTCGTATTGCACACCACCGTTCACCAGGGACACCGCTGCGCCGGAGACGGCTTGCGAGACGCCAACGATGTTCAGCACGTCGCCATGGATGAAATCAGGGTCGGTGTCGTTGGCCAATAGGCTCGCGGCATCCAGCAGCACTGCACCGCTGTCCTCAGTTGCATTACCCGTGTCGGCATTGGCAGTCGGGGTGTCGTTGACGTTCTGCACATCCAGTGCGAACGTGGTGGCGACACTAGCTCCGGCCTGATCGGTCGCGGTCACCCGCACACTGAGAGTGCCCACATCCCAGTTATCCGGGGTGCCGCTGAAGGTTTGCGTTGCGGCATCGAAGGTGAGCCAAGATGGCAGTGCCGAGCCATCGGCCAGGGCAACGGTGTAAGTGAGGCTATCGCCATGGATGAAGTCGACGTCGTCGAATGTTCCCGCCGGAACGGAGAAGCTGAACGGTGCGTCTTCCAGCGTAGTCTGATCGACCAAGGCCATGCTTACTGTCGGCGCATCGTTAACGTTGGCGACGTCAACTGCAAAGGTGGAGCTTGCGGAGAGGCCGCCGGTGTCGGTTGCGGTCACTGTGATGCTGTAGTTGCCCACATCCCAATTGCCAGGTATGCCGCTGAAGGTCTGGCTTGCTGCGTCGAAGGTGAGCCAGGACGGCAATTCGCTGCCATCCGCCAGCGTTGCGCTGTAAGTCAGCACATCGCGGTTGTCGATGTCTGTGAAGGTATTGGCCGGGACGGTGAAGCTGAATGCAGCATCTTCATCCGTTTGCTGACCTGTGATGGGAGTTGCCGTAACGGGTGCATCGTTCACGCCAATAATGGTTGCGGTGACTGTCCCCGTAGCTGTAGCGCCCGCATCATCGGTGATGGTATAGGTGAAGCTGTCCGTCGCGGTCTGCCCTGCACCCAGCGATTGGTAGTTGTTGCCGATGTCGAGCATGAGGTTGCCGTTGGCATCCTGCGTGACTGCATTACCCTGTGCCGTAACGGCATCGAATCCAACTACACTCGGAGTGTCACACGCATTCGGGTCGCTATCATTAGCCAGCAATTGTGCTTGAGTGATAACGACTGCACCATCTCCATCCATCATCGCAATCATGTTATCCACTGCAACCGGAGCCAGATTGATCTGTCCGCCAGTCACGGTCAATACGAAACTGGCGGTGGCAGAGAGCCCACCAGTATCTGTAGCGATCACCGATACATTGAGTGAACCCCCATCACAGCCGTCAGTGGTGCCGCTGAAGGTCTGCGTCGCCGCATCGAAGGTTAGCCATGCAGGCAATGGTGATCCATCCGCCAGAGCAACGCTATAAGTCAGTATTTCGCCGCTATCGACGTCGGTGAAAGTACCATCCGGAATAGTAAGGCTAAGCGGGGTACCATTGTTCACTTGATAATCTGCAATGGCAGTTGCCATGACTGGGGCATCGTTAACGCCGCTGATAGTGACATCTACCGTGGCGGTAGATGTCACACCTGCCGTGTCTGAGACCGTGTAGCTAAAGCTGTCGGTTACAGTTTGCCCAGCCCCCAGCGATTGATAGTTGTTGCGAATGCCGAGCACCAAGTTGCCGTTGGCGTCTTGTATAACGGAATTGCCCTGCGCAGTAAATATGTCGAAGCCAACCAAGCTTAAGCTGTCGCCGACATCATGCTCGACATCGTTGGCAAGCAAATCGGCAACAGCAATGGTGGAAATACCGTCGCTTTCCGTTACGGCAACCATGTCGGATACGGCGACAGGTGCTGTATTCAATCTATACACATCCAGATTAAAAACAGAGGTCGCACTCAAACCACCAGTATCGGTAGCGGTAACGGAGACACTTAGAGTACCTACGTCCCCTTTGGTCGATGTGCCACTGAATGTCTGCGTTGCCGTATCAAACGTCAGCCAGGAAGGCAAGGCAGAGCCGTCAGCCAGCGTTGCAACGTAGGTCAGGCTGTCGCCGTGAATGAAGTCCACATCGTTGAACGTCCCTGCTGGAATGGCAAAGTTGAATGGGGCGTCTTGCAAAGTTGCTATATCAGATGCCTCCTCGACTGTAGGCGCATCGTTAACGTTCTGCACATTCAAAACGAAATCGCGCGACAAGTTATTACCATATCCATCAGCAGTATTGATTCTGAGATTAATCGCACCGACATCCCAATTGGAGGGGATACCGCTAAATGACTGCGTAGCGGAATCAAAAGTCAGCCATGAGGGCAACGCGGTCCCATCCGCAAGTGTTGCGGTATACGTAAGTGCCGCCCCCTCTACCAATGGAAGTGCCGAGTCTGCAACTGTATTGGGGTTCGCCGCAATCGACATACTGCCCACCAACGCCTGCCCATCCCACACCGTTCCATCACCAAATTGCACGGCCTGCACCGCCAAATCGTTGGCAGTGCCGATATTGACACTGTCCCCACCACCCAAGTCCAGATAAACCTGACCGTTGTACGGATCTAGTTTGACTGCGACTGAAACCACATCAATACCTGCACCAAGTTGCAGCACGTTATTTTCGAGTACGTAGCGCTGCCCATCCCAATAGCCCACGTGATCCACAATCACATCAGCACCATCGCCACGGTTGTAAATATAGGTGTCATTACCAGTGCCACCAGCTAATACATCGCTGCCTGCCCCCCCCGTGATCGTGTCGTCCCCACCTAGCCCTTGAATTCGATCATTGAGTGCAGTTCCATTGATGCTGTCCGCCCCTTCAGTGGATCCTGCGATATCAAATCCCTGTGCCAACAACTGCTCCACGCTCAAGACAGAACCATCTGCAAAATTGAACTGCTTGATTGAGGTGGAATTCAGCGGATCATTCGGATCGAAGCCATCAATCCGCAAAGAGACTCCATTGCTGAATCGCACAAGTAAAGCACCACCTTCATACGTCAAATGGTAACTTGCAACATCCACTACTGGAGGTGTTTGAAAAGACCAAGGCGTACTCTGCAAAGTGGTCTGATCGGCAATACTGTTATTGCCTTGCAAAGAGGGAAGAGCCCACCCTAATTCCACGGCGTTCGCACCGCTGTCTACAACCAGATATTCGACTGGCTGATTGCCAATCACGAAAGTATCGTTGCCAGAACCGCCAACCAGCACCGGATTAGTCGGATCGACAACGATGCGTTGTCCAATGGTATCGGGTAGTAAACCCGCACCAGTGTGTGCGAGCAGATCTGCGTAACTCCATTCTGTGCCGTCGGCAAATTTCACCCGCACAGCCGGATTGTTCCCCCCACCCTCACCCGGATCGGGAATGGAACCATTTATAAATACGGAATCACCCTGATTGCCATAACTAATAAGCATGTCCTGTTGATGCCCGCCCCACCCCGTACGGTCGTACACCGTGACGCCTATGCTAGAAGGATCAACGCCTGCGCCGAACATCACTGTGGCAGGCTGGGTATATGGCCCCAGGTTAACCGTATCTTGTCCATCCCCCTCATTGAACAACATGATGTTCTCATTGATGCTCCACCCGCTTGCATCAATCGTATCGTTGCCCATGCCACCCACGATCAGGTTGTTCGAATTGCCATTCACGGAAATCGTGTCCGCCCCATCTCCCCCAACAATCAGGTTATTCGCACCATAGTTGTATGGCATGAAAATGCCCTGGTCAGCCGTCGTTGGCGCTGCCAAGGTAATGCCACCTTGAGCGGCAATCAACTGATCAAAACTCAACACTGTGCCATCGGCAAAATTGAACGACTGGATAGCACCAAACTCGCCATTGAGAATGGCAACAGAATCGCCGTTGAAGCCCACATTCAGCACGAACGGCGTAGCACTCGTCGGGTCGTAGCTCCAGGAAACATCGGACACTGCAACATCTGCGCCGAAAATAATTGCGTTACTCCCGCCCAGATCGGCAATTACGTCCTGCCCATCGCCAAGATTAAAGCGGTACACATCGTCGCGCACTCCTCCCAGCACAGTGTCATTACCGACACCACCATTGAAATCAGCGGCTGCGCCCATCCCATCCAAGGTACGATGCGGCGCCGTCCAGGCACCTAACGTGTAACCTGTAACCGGATTCCAATTCATCTGCTGCCAAGCCTGATCATTGCTATCTGTAACGCTGACCACTCCCTGCATTGCCGCCAGCTGTTGCCATGTATAGCTAGAGCCATCAGCAAAAACAAGATTCTCGATCGCGCCTTTGCCAGACATTACCTGAATCGCATCACCTTGGTTTCCAATCTGGATGTTCAACAATTGACGCTGATCTTCGTTGGCCAGCAAATCAGCATTGGGGTCGGGAAATACGCTCGGCTGCCAGGCAGCCCAAGCACTCACCGCCTGCATGTCCAATATCAGCATGTCCGGCGTGATGTCTGCACCGAAAACGATGGTGTCATTTCCGGTCAGCTCGTATATCTGGTCTGCTCCATCGCCGGAATTGAATACATACGTGTCACTCCCCGCTCCGCCGATCAGCGTATCGTTGCCGCCAGCACCTTGCAGAGAGTCGTTGTAGATACTGCCCAACATCGTTTCGCCGTCAACCGTGCCCACGGCCGTTTGTGCCGCCAGATCCATACCAATGGTAATCAAATCGACAGGCGGCATCTGTCCGCCCCATCTGTCGGTGAATTGCAGGGCATTGACGCTGCTGGTTCCAACAAACCAATCCTTGATGGTGAGGCTATCCGCACCGTTGACGATGGTGATACGCAAATCCACACCATCCTTTTGGAACTGCAGATCGGACTGGCTGATGTCTGGTGCAAATTGGATTGTGTCCATCCCCTCGCCATCCACGATCACATCCTGACCGCTGCCATAGCCAAAGACATATATGTCATCGCCCGCCCCGCCCCGTAGAAGGTCGTTGCCCGCACCTCCATCCAACGTGTCATTACCCACACGCCCGAACAGAAAATCATTACCATTACCGCCATTCAGCGTATCGTCGCCCGCATTCCCGCTCAACGTATCATCGCCCGCACCGCCATCCAAGGCATCGTTTACATTCCCTCCGATCAGCACATCGTTACCACCGTTGCCAATCATCGTGTTGGAGTACTCGTACAAACCGTACAAGGCGCCGCCCGTTGCGGGCGATTGAATGGTGGCGCCGTACTGCGCCAAGCGTTGCAGTGAATCTATGGAAGTGCCATCAGCAAAATTCACCGTATCAACGCTCATCTGTGCCGATGCGCCGTTCCCAATGCCGATGCTGTCTCCACTAGACAGATTCATCGTGATCTCACCACCCGCTCCGTCATAACTGAAACCAGTCACATCGGAAGCAGAAACATTGTACTGTTGCGTCACAGGCCCATACTGCCACCCGGACAACGAAGTCCAAGTCCATTGCCAATTCGTCACCAAATAACTACCGTCGATGTTAAGCGTATTGCCCGCGCCGCTATCTACGATGATGTCTGAGCCATCCCCCAAGGTGAAATTGTAAGTATCGTTGCCGGCTCCGCCACTGAGCACGTCATTACCCAAGCCGCCAGTCAATATATCGTTGCCGGAACCTCCATTGAGCAAGTCGTTACCTGCACCGCCGTCCAGCGTATTATTGCCATCCTCACCGTTGAGGACATCGTTACCCAAACCGCCGATCAACGTATCATCGCCTGCGCCGCCGTAGAGCACATCATCACCCGCGCCACCGTCCAGCGTGTCGCTTAAGTTCCCTCCGACCAGCACATCGTTACCCAGCCCCCCTGTCATCCAGTTGGAATACCTATACAATCCGTTCAACGTGGCGCCATCATCTGAGGCTTGGATGGTGGCACCGAACTGGCCCAATAGCTGGGACATATCCATCGAAGTCCCATCAGCGAAATTCACTGTGTCAACGCTCATCTGTGCCGATGCGCCGTTCCCAATGCCGATACTGTCTCCACTGGACAGATTCATCGTAATCTCACCACCTGCTCCGTCATAGCTGAAATCAGTCACATCGGAAGCAGAGACACTGTACTGCTGCGTCACAGGCCCATACTGCCACCCAGACAACGTCCACGTCCATTGCCAGTTCGTAGCCCAATAACTACCGTCAATGTTAAGTATATTGCCCGCACCGCTATCGACGATGGTGTCTGAGCCATCGCCCAGTGTGAAGTTGTAGGTGTCGTTTCCCATCCCGCCGTTAAGCACATCGTTACCCGCACCACCGGTTAACGTATCGTCGCCCGCATCACCCATCAGCACATCATTACCAGCCCCCCCATCCAGTGTGTCGTTTCCTGCGTAACCGAACAATGTGTCATCCCCGCCCAATCCATTGATGACATCATCACCACTAGTTCCATACAGCGTATCTGCACCTTCTGTCGGTGCATTTGCAATACCTGTCAACGACACCGCATCCCACACCGTGCCGTCCGAGAACACCACTTGCTCAACTTTGTAGGCATCCTCATAGAACCAGTTCTGCACGGTCAGCCGGTCAGTCGTGCCATCTGGATTGCTGATGCTCAGGTACAGGTGAAATTGATCGCGTGTAACTGCTACGTCTGTTGGCAACACGTCTGCCGCAATTTGAATGCTGTCGAGGTTGCCCGCCGTCGTGTCGTAATCAATGACGATATCCTGACCCGAACCTCGTCCAAATAGATAAGTGTCGTTACCATTGCTACTGTAGTAATCACTCCAGTTATTGCTGCCACCATACAGCACATCATTGCCAGCGCCACCATCCAGTGTGTCGTCACCCCCATCACCCATCAGCACATCATTACCAGCGCCCCCATCCAGCGTGTCGTTGCCCGTGTAACCAAACAATGCGTCATCTCCGCCTAATCCATTGATGACGTCATCACCACTAGTTCCATACAGCGTATCTGCACCTTCTGTCGGCACATTTACCATGCCTGTCAGCGACACCGCATCCCACACCGTGCCGTCCGAGAACACCACTTGCTCAACTTTGTAGGCATCCTCATAGAACCAGTTCTGCACGGTCAGCCGGTCAGTCGTGCCATCTGGATTGCTGATGCTCAGGTACAGGTGAAATTGATCGCGTGTAACTGCTACGTCTGTTGGCAACACGTCTGCCGCAATTTGAATGCTGTCGAGGTTGCCCGCCGTCGTGTCGTAATCAATGACGATATCCTGACCCGAACCTCGTCCAAATAGATAAGTGTCGTTACCATTGCTGCTGTAGTTATCACTCCATCTGCCACCATACAGCACATCATTACCAGCGCCGCCATCCAGCATGTCGTTTCCGGAACCGCCCGCCAGCGTGTCGTTGCCTTCACTACCCAACAATGTGTCGTCACCCGCATCACCCATCAGCACGTCATTACCAGCTCCCCCATCCAGCGTGTCGTTACCACCTTGACCGTTGATTTGATCATTTCCACCCACCCCGTTGATGGAGTCATTACCGGCCGTGCCATCTATATAGTCTGCGTTTTCGGTCGGTACATTGGCAAGCTCGAAGAGAGTTGCCACATTCCACACCGTCCCATCTGCGAACACCACTTGCTCAATCTTGTAGGCATCTCCAATGAACCAGTTCTGCAAGGTCAGCCGATCCGTCGTGCCATCTAAATTGGTGATACTCAGATACAGATGCTTTGAATCACGCGTAACCGCCAGATCTGCAGGCAACACGTCTGCCGCAATCTGAATGGTGTCGGTATTGCCCGCTGTTGTGTCGTAGTCAATGACCGTATCCTGGCCAGCCCCCCTTCCAAATAGATAGGTGTCGTTACCGTTGCCGTCGTAGTAGTAGCCATAATGATTCGAGTCACTTTGGCTGCCTCCGTTCAACGTATCATTCCCGGCTCCACCGTCTAGGGTATCGTTGCCAGTTCCGCCTGCGAGTGTGTCGTGGCCGCTGCCACCAAACAGCGTGTCGTTGCCCCCCAAGCCATGGATAACATCGTTGCCACTTAGCCCGTCAATCGAATCATCCGTATTGAACCCATAGAGAAGGTCACCCCCAGCTGTCGCTATCGGCGGCAGCATGGATTTGATCATCTCAAAATTCCAGGTCGTTCCATCGGCAAATCGAAACTCGTCCACCTGAAGCCCAGTCTGGTCCGCGAAATAGGAACTCACGGTGAGACTGTCTGTGGTTCCTTGCATCGTCAGCGTAAGACTATCCAAATTGCGTGAAACGACAACATCTGAGGGAAGTATCTGCGCACCGAATTCGACAACATCGAACTCGGTGGTGGGCCCCACCGCGCCAACGATATGATCCTGACCATCTCCCTTGTCAAAAATATAGATGTCGTTACCGCTGCCGCCATCCAGCGTATCGTTGCCATATCCTCCGATTAGCGTATCGTTACCATCCCCACCGAACAACGAATCGTTCCCAACGTCTCCTCGCAGAGTATCGTTGCCTGCTTCGCCCGCAAGATAGTCGGCGCCGTAGCCTCCACGCAGGGTGTCGTTACCAGCGCCACCCGAAAGAGAGTCCCTCCCGACCATCCCATTCAACACATCGTTGCCCGAAGTCCCGGAAAGCCACACACCCGGAATACTTTCCGCTACCGCGTTTACCGCTTCTGCCACATCCGAACCCAGATGGCTGAGTTGATTCGCGATCTGCATTTGGGCGGATGCACCAAATCGACCTGAACTAAACAGTACCCGCGCGAATTCCCCCGCCAATGCGGCACCTGCGGTGGCGTTAGCGGCATGAGCTGCCGCAATGTCAGCCACCGCCTGTGAGGCATCCGCCTGCATTTCTCCCGTTGAAGCGTCCCAAGTGAAGGTGATCTCGTCAACGAGGCCCTTCAGATGTGTCTGCACCATAAGTTCGGTGTACATCCTTTGGAACAGGCCGTCGTAGGCCTTTTCCAGCAGCGGAATCGCCTCCGGCAGCGGGTCGGTTTCCACCTGCCCGGAATCCGCCTTAGGCTGATACAGTCCTCTGCCATTGAATTGCTCGAGGACACTGAGTTTGCGAGCGTCATAATGCCCCCAATAGTGTTTGTTATCCCGGCTGTGGGGATCAATGTTTTCGCTGTTGGTCCACTTGAACAGTATCTGTGTCAACAGTGCTTCGCGTCCTGCCTGCGTCGGCTCAGCGGAAAACTCTTCGACCAAGGCCCGGAGCGCGCCACTCGTGTCCTTCACCATCGCCTGTTGGAGATCAGTCACTTTGCCGTAACCACGAAGGCCAGGCAGTTGCGAAATATCGTCCGGAACAGGGAGCAGTTCAGCAGGTTGTGTGTCCCACGAGATGGTTGCAAACAGGGGATCATCCACGGTGTTGGCCGTGCTACCGTCGGTCTTGGTGTAATGCCCGCTTGCGTACGTGCGCGGCCCGCCTGGCTGGCTGTAGGCAACGTCGAAAGACTGTATATTGAAGTCGGAGAGCGCGTGCAGCTCCTCTGCTTGGGAGATGCCGTCGCTGTTGGCGTCGCGCCAGACCTGAAGTTCACTCCAGATCGCATCCTGTGCGTCAATCTTGCCGTCGTGGTTGTCGTCGTATTCGGCCAGGACGTCGAAGCCATTATGGTTCCATCCGCCGTTTTTCATGCGCGTCTGATCGCCGATAAGCTCATCGCCGGTAGTGATCTTTCCGTCGCCGTTTCGATCGCGCACGAGCAAGCCGTCGCTGGCGCTGATCCAGGCGGACCTTTCAGCTAGGCCGTCTCCGTTTTGATCAAAGTAAACGCCTTTCTCAGGCGTAGTGATCGCCACACCGTTGCCATCAAGATCCAGGACCAGGGGGCAGACGACGTTCTGTGTGTCGGTGAAAGGCGGGGTAGGTTCGTCCTCCTCACCGAGGCTAATTCCCAAGTTTCCGTTATTGAAATTCTTAACGGTGATAGTCCCGTTGATGGTGAGGTCTGATCCTGCACCAGCCCAGTTGTAAGTGTATTTACCATCCTTGCTGCGATAGGGGCCGTTGCTGTTTTTCTTACGGGCACCACCGGAGAGGTTGGTGTTGTCGTAGTTGATGCAGCCGTCTGTGTCGGTGATCGTGTCGGAGCCGTCGCCGGTTTTGTAGACATAGGTGTCGAAGCCAGCGCCGCCCTTCAGAATGTCGTTGCCTCTTCCGCCTGTAATTTTGTCTGCCCCGCCTCCACCAATTAGTGTGTTAGTTTCACCATTACCGATGATGATGTTGCCCAGTGCGTTGCCTGTACCGTTGATCGCATCACTGCCGGTGAGTGTAAGGTTCTCGACATTATCAGACAGGGTGTAGGTGACGTTACTTTTAACAAGGTCAGTGCCTTCATTGGCCTTCTCAACGATGTCATCACCTGTGTTATCCACGATGTAGGTGTCATCACCTGCACCGCCTGCCATCGTGTCGGCTCCCATGCGTCCGTCGAGAGTATCGTTGCCCACTCCGCCGTCAAGGTAGTCACCAACCGCAGCGCCGTATAGATTGTCATTACCGGGACCAGCAATCAGCCGAACACCGTCTGCACTTGTGTATCCCTGCGCAGAAAAAAGTGGCGAGAGGTCAACCGATTCGGCGGATAGCCCTTCTCCACCCTGAGTCCCATACCAGATAGGACGACCTTGCGAGTCAATAAACGCTGTCGACCCATTTTGAAATAAGCGATTTGTAAATTCAGAAGCACTTGCAGCAAGATCAGCCAAAGCTACAGGAAGCGGAATAGGTTGCACCGTCGCTGAAGCTGCATTGAGATAATCCGTAGCAGTAAATTTGGGCTGCAAAACTCTGCTGCCGTCAAAAGATATGACCACTGTACGACCAATCCGAGAAGGATCAACACGTGGTTCCAGGGCAAGATTAACCAACCATGTAGAGATGGAGCTCGATGAAAAATCGAAGTTTTCCGTGCCCGTAGTCGAGTAAGGAATAATTCCAAAATTTTCAATATATCGTTCGCCATTTGCGTTAACAACAAAACGCGCTCTACCATCAATCTGAAATGCCGTTGATTCCCATATGTAGGCTCGAGCCAAATAATCATCGCAATTGTCATTGTATTGTGACTGTTGGATACCAACCCAACCCTGACTAATGCCAAATTCGGTAAATAGATCCTGTTTGGTGTAAATACCAGGAGCCAAGCCAGATGACGTAGGCGAAAAGAATTGCTTTACAACTTCAAAAAATGCGGGAGATGCAAACCGGCCAGGGCCTGTTGTTCCCATGTACTCATTTACATCGACACTTGTAGTTGTTGGTGTCGGAAGTGGTGCAGGTCGAATGCGGCTGTCACTTTCAAGGTCGGGGACAGTTTTGGTGCCATACAGGTAAAGATTTGTTATCTCTTCGGCAGTTGGTAAGCTCATTCTGTTACTCCCTCACTAAATGTTTTTGGATTAACTCAATTTCCAAACTACTTGACCGCAGTTACTTATACCGGGAAATGCCTCACTAAATTTGGTCTGTATAGCCCCATTTCTTCCGCGATATCGTGCAAGATATTTAACGCCCACAATTGATGACTTAAGGCCCGTCAGACGATCCCAGCAACTTGTATCAACACCTTCCCCACCACTTGATCTGTAGTAGGTATCAATTACACAGCATTTCGGATTAAGCGAAATAAATTCACTCGTATCACGATAAGGAATTAGCTCTCCTAAATCGTCTCTTCTGTTAATCGCTGCTTGTATTGCCACAATCTCGGTCACCACAATTTCTGTTTTTTCCTTGTCTGAAAGAATATGAGCATTTCGAAAGCAGAATCCAAAGTAATTTAGCCCCGAAATAATTGACAACAATCCAATCAAAAATATTTTGATTGGATTTCTTCTAATGTGATTAATCACGCCACCATTCTCCTCACCACTTCATTCACCGCTTGGCACAAAGCAAAAGGAGTCGGCTTCGAATCAATTCTCATTACCCCTTCATCACTTAATTCCATACGTTCATCGTCTTGAATTCGGAACTCGCGCATCAGTCTCTGCCGCCACTTACTTTGCGCTCGCCTTCTCTAACTCTTCTACCTTCTTCGACAGCTTGGCGATCTGCACCTGTTGCTTGGCATAGACGCTGACAAGCTGCTTGGCGGTGTCAGCCAGTGCTTTGACGGCGATGGTAAGTTCGTCTTTCCTGGAGTTAACATGATCAATGCGCATCATCACCAGTTGGGCAACATCTTTGGGATCGCTGATGACGCGGCCGGGTGCCTGCCCGTCACCTTTGGTTTGTTTGGTTGGGGCTGTCGTGTTTTCTGCGGGTGTAGCTTTAGCCATGGTTTACCTTCGTTGTGTAGTTGTGTTGACCAGTCGCCCATTCGGCGTTTCTGTTGAATTCAATAATTCCAATGCTGCCTTCTCACGGCCATTCCCGTTTCTGAAATACCCCATAATGGAGAGCATCGCGCACCATGCCCTGCTCGCGGGTTGCACGATCTTGAGGTAGGTCTGAGGGATAAGCTTGCCTTCGCCGGTGGCCACGACATCGAGCTTGCCGAAAGCTGCCCACAGGATGAGGGCGAACAGCAGGATCAGCAGCAGGTGCAGCATGGCGCGGGCGAACGGTGAGGTCGGTTGCGACTGGATGCGCAACAGGCTGGGACTAAAGTCCTGGGGATCGACGCCGACGATACGAGTCTTACGCGCTACTTTTGCAGCCACCGCAGCTCCCCTGATAAATGTTTTTGTTATTGCCTCTTGCTTGTTATCGCATCTGCGTGCGTTTGCCGTGAGCATCGAACACTGCCCGCCGTGTCCTGCTAAATTCTCGTGAAGCGGGCACGAAATTTAACAGAGGGGGGCGTGCTGAACAATCTGAAATACGGCCTATATATTATCTATACCTTGGTATGCGCATTACGCCAAAAATGGCATGGCATAAGGCTTGGCGAGGGTATAGAACCGACTATCATTCCAGAGTTGATTGGTGGGCGCCGTGGCCGCGCGCGGCACGCGGTTCCGCCAGGCGTACGCGACGGTCCCCGAGACGCTGCCGTCCCACGTGTCGATGATGACCGGCGTGTACCCGGCCTGCCACGGCGTGCACGAGAACGCGCGGCCGCTCGCCGCCACGCAGCCGCTGGTCGCCGAGCGCCTGCGCCAGGCCGGCTACCGCACCGCGGCGTTCGTGTCGTCGTTCATCCTCGCCCGGCGCTTCGGCCTCGCGCGCGGCTTCGACGTCTACGACGACACGCTGCCCGCCGGGCGGCGCCGAGCGCGTCGCCAAGGCCACGACGGACGCCGCGCTGTCGTACCTCGCCGGGGCCGGGAGACGGCCGCTGTTCCTCTGGGTCCACTACTTCGATCCTCACGCTCCCTACACGCCGCCCGAGCCGTTACCGCATCGCGGTTCGCCGGGCAAGCCGTACCTGGGCGAGGTGGCGTCGATGGACGAGCAGACTCGGGCGGCTGGTCGCGGCGTTCGAGCGGGCACGCGCGCGGACCGATCGCCATCGTCGTGGCCGGCGACCACGGCGAGGGACTCGGCGATCACGGCGAAGCGCTGCACGGCAACCTCGTCTACCAGTCCACCATGCTCGTGCCGCTGGTCGATCGCCGGGCCGGGTGTGCCGGCGGCCGTGAGCGACGCGCCGGTGAGCACGCGCCGCGTCTTCCACACGCTGCTCGACTGGGCGGGTCTCGACGCGGCGCACAGCCTCCGGAAGCCGCGGCTCGGAGGTCGTGGTGGGCGAGGCGATGAAGCCGTTCCTCGAGTACGGCTGGCAGCCGCAGGTGATGGCGGTCGACGGCCGCCACAAGTCGATCCTCGCGGGGCGCGTCGAGATGTACGACGTGCGTCGCCGACCCGCGGCGAGACGCGCGACCTGGCCGCCGACGATCGCAGCGCGGCCACACGCGCCGGCCGCGCTGCGCGACTACCCGATCCCGTCGCCCGCCGACACCGCGTCCGCCGGCGAACCTCGACGCGCAGGCGCAGAAGGCGCTGGCGAGCCTCGGGTACGTCAGCGCGAGCGCGGCGCCCGTGGTGCGCAAGGACGCGCCGCGGCCCGCCGACATGATGCGGCCTGTTCGACGTGATCGAGCAGGCGTCGGGTCTGTTCGTCGACGGAGCAGCTACGCGGAGGCCATCCCGCTCTTCGAGCGGATTCTGGCAGCCGACCCGCACAACCTCGACGCGGCGCTGCGGCTGGCGACCGCGCACTCGACGCTCGGCCACGACGCGAAGGCCGATGGAGATGTTCAGGCGCGCCGCGGAGATCTCGCCGACGTCACCGGACGTCCGCGTCTACCTCGGCCCTGCACCTGGCGCAAGGGGCCCAAGTGGGAATCGGCGGTGCCGCTGCTCGAGCAGGTCGGTCGCCGCAGTCGCCGGACCGCGCTGCCGGCGCTCGAGGCGCTGGCGCAGGCTCCGGGAGCGCCAGGGGCGGATGGACGAGGCGGTGGCGTTGCGGCAGAAGGTCTACGCGCTGCGCGCAGCCGACCGCCGGCGAACTGGTCGGGCTCGGGGAACTGGAGATGGGCCTCGGCCGGACGGCGCCGGCGATCGAGGCCTTCGAGCGGGCGCGCGCGCTCGAGCCCGTCCGGCTTCCGCACGACTTCGAGCTGGGCGCTGCTCTACCTCGACGCCCGCCGGTTCGCCGAGGCCCGCGACGCGCTCGACCGCGTGCCACCGTCGCATCCCGAGTACCCGATGGCGCTCTTCAAGCGCGCGCAGGTGAGCGTGCTGCTGAACGAGCCGGACGCCTCGACGCGCATCGCCCGCGCCCGCCGCGGCGCCGACGCGACGACCCGCGACCTCATCGCCCGCGAGAAGCTGTTCCAGCGATAAGGCCAGGCAGCGAGGATCGAGGGGCGAGGGGATCGTCTTCCCTCGTCCCTCGTCCCCGAGACCCTCGTCCCCAATCCCTCGTCCCTAATCCCTCGTCCCTCGTCCCTGCCTAGAACTGGAACCGCGCCGCGATCTGCACGCGCCGCGGGTCGTAGTAGCGACCGCGGCTGTGCCGAACAGTCGAGTTGTGGACCCGCGGCTCGATGTTGTAGCCGGTCTGCTTGTTGAAGACGTTGAACAGGTCCATCGGCCACCTGGAACCGGTAGCCGCTGCTCGCAGCCTGAAGTCCTGCGTGTAGTTCGAGGTCGAGCTGGTAGTGCTGTCGGCGTCCGGCGCGACCCGGCCGGCTCGGCGTAGCGCGCCGAGTCGTTCGTGCTCGTGGTCAGCGCGATGTAGGGCTCGTAGCTCCACATCTCCCACGGCTGGCCCGACTGCACGATCGCGTACGCGCCGACCGACGCCCACCAGGGCAGCTGGTAGTAGCCGTAGAGCTTCAGCGACAGGGGACGATCGCCGCGCAGCGATGCCGTCCCTGAAGTTCCACAACTGCCGCCCGGCATCGTCGCCGATGTTCGACGACCCGATGAAGATGTTCGCGTCGTTGCCCGTCGGTCGTGTTGTCCTGGTCGAAGTTGCCGCGGTAGCGGCTCCAGGTGTACGACGCCGCGCACGAACGACTTCCTGGTCCGCCACTCGGCCTCGACCGTCGCCTCGTGGTACTCGGTGTAGGCGCCGTCGAGTTCGGCGATGACGTAGGTGGAGCCGTTGCCGATCTGCTTCAGCTGGGCGGCGAGGTCCGGGATGTAGAGCGTCCGCGGGATGTCCGGCGGCGGGTTGAAGCCGACCCGCGCGTCGTTGTTGGTGTCCTCCCAGAAGTGCGAGCCCTGGCGGTAGCGGTAGTAGGCCCGCGCCGCGTGACGCCGTTCTCGAACTGCTTGGCCGTGCCGACCAGGTACTCGTCGGTCCGGCGCGGCGTCATGTCGGGCACGAACAGCTTGCCGCGACGAGCCGGCCAGGTTCTGCACGCCGTAGAGCACGCCGTTGGCGTCGAAGTAGCGCGTTGATCGTGACGGCCAGGTTGCGCGCCCACGACGCGGCGCGCGGCAGCGAGCTGGCCGCCGGGATGTAGCGCGCGAAGCTCGCGTAGACGGTGTCCTTGCCGTTGTACGACCAGGTCGCGCCCACGCGCGGCTGCAGCGTCTTGCCGAACGGGATCTTGTACATCTGGTACTGGTTCCCGTCGGCCTGCGACGTAGCCGGAGATCGTGGACGAGTCCTCCTTGAGCCCCTGGCCGTAGAGCTTGTCGTAGCTCATGAGCAGGCCGACGTTGAACGACAGGTTGTTGAAGTTGATGGTGTCGTTGACCTCGATGTTCAGCGACTGGTACTCGGAGTGAATCGGCGGGACGGCCCCGGTGGACTGCTGCTGGAACTCGCGCGACGTAGTACGCCGGGATGCCGTTGATGCCGGTGCTCGGCCAGGCGGCCGCCGGGCACCGTAATCGAGCCCCAGCCGTTCGAGCTGCGAATCAGGTCCTCGGAGTCCACGTACCACTGGATGCCCGGCGTGGATGTCGTGCCGGATGTCGGAACCGAGGGTGAGGTTGTAGGCGACCTGCGCCTGGTCGCGGATAGAAGTCGTCCTTGTCGAACAGCGTGGCGTAGCCCGACCGATGCCGCCGCCCGTCTTCACGCCGTTCAGCGTGTAGCCGTAGCGGTCGATCAGCGGCTGGACGAACGCGTTGTAGGCGGCCGCGCCGGCCACCGGGCGTCGGCACCGTCGAACAGGCCGATCTTGTCGAGGTTGTTCGAGTCGAGCCTCGTGCCCGATGGCCGTGTCGATCGCGACGTCGGCCACGTTGTCCGGACGGCTCTGCGTCGGGTTCTCGAAGTGCGTGTACTTGAAGGTCGCGAAGCTGCGCGCGTTGATGACCCACGACCCTTCGGCGATCCCGATCTTCTGCCACGCCTCGTTGCCGCTCCCCGTCGTCGCCGTCGACGTTCTGACCCGAACGTGTCGCCCTTGTCGAGGCGGTGCGAGTAGCGGTAGCTGACGTTCAGCAGCACCTGGCTGATCGGGCGTGATCGTCAGCTTGCCGAAGCCCTCGTTGCGGGTGCTCTCGTAGTCGGGCAGCGTCGCCGTAGAGGTTCGAGGCGTTCTGCGCGCGTCCGCGTCGGCCGGTAGTACGACGCCGTAGAAGTACACCTTGTTCTTGATGACCGGACCGCCGAGGTTCGCGCGTCAGCCAGGTGCGGTCCTGGTCGTACTGCGAGGCGCTGCCGCTGGTCAGCGCGGCCGCCATGCGCGCTGTTCTGGAACTGGTAGCTCAGCATGCCCGAGAACTCGGCTCGTGCCCGACTTGCTGACCGAGTCCACCGAGAAGCCGCCGGCGCGGTCGAAGTCCACCGCCTTGGCGCCGCCCTTGATGGTCGTCACCTGCGCGATGTCGTGCGAGGCCGGCTCGGCCGACAGCGTGCCGAACAGCGGCAGCGTGACGTTGACGCCGTCGAACTTGTACACGTTGTCCTGGCCGCTGCCGCCGGCGCTCGGACCGCGGGTCGTGTCCTGCGTGTACTGCACGCCGGGAATCAGCTTGATCAGGTCGCGGTACTCCTGGCCGACCGGGACCGACTGGATCGTCTCGGTCGACACGCCGCTCTTGAGGGCGGTCGAGTCCTTCTCGATGACGGGAACGATCTCCGCCGTGACCGTCACGGTCTCGGTCGACGCCCTGGCACGCTCATCGTCGACGTCGACCACGGTGTCCTGGGCGAGCTGCACCATGACCTGCCTTGGTCACCTTGTTCATGCCCGACAGCTCGAACGTCAGCGTGTAGTTGCCCGGCTGAAGCGCGGGAAGCCGGTACTCGCCGTTGCCGCCCGTCACGGTCACGCGGGGCGTCGGCAGCGACTGCCGATCGCGCTTCGACGGTGACGCCGGGCAGCACGAGGCCGCCGGAGTCGATGACCTTCCCGCTGATCGTCCCCGTCTGCTGCGCGAACGACAGCGCGGGGACGAGCGTCAACCACACGAACGTCCACAAACACACCTTGCGAACCATGGCTCCTCCATCGGTCGACTTCACTGGACCAACCTGGGGGCCGGGCGCAGCCTCCGGCTCCGCTCGGGCACGGCAGAAGCAAGCATCGTCCTGCCGGCTTCGGCCAGCGTCAATGACGGCGGGGGTGTCGTCAGCGTGCCGGCGCGTTCGGCTTCTCGGCGAAGTAGCCGGGCCGCGCCTTGATCGTGGCGCGCTTCGATTTGAGCCGCACCTGCAGGGTGTGCCATTCGGAAGACGGGACGCCGCGCGGCGAGAAGGCAAGGACGTAGCGGTGCCGGAACTCGTCGAGGATCTGGAGGAAGGTCATCTGCAGGTTCTTCGTGGTCTCGATCTCGAGCAGCCGCCCGCCGGTGGCGGCGGCGAGGTCGGAAAGATAGGCAGGCTTCCCGACCGCGCCTGCCGACACGCCGTACACCACGACCCCCGTGCGCCGCGCGATCCCGGTCGCCGTCTCGGGCGCCAGCCAGCTCGTCGTGTCGAGCCCGTCGCTGAACACGAGGGCGAGGGAGCGGCCAGGCTCGGACTCGGCGATCATGAGGCCGGCAAAGGTGGCGTCCACCAGCGACGTGTCGCCGCCCGGCGACGCCCCGTCGATGACCGCGAGCACCTGGTCGCGGTCGCGGGTGAGGGCCGAACCCAGGCGGACCGAGCTGGCGAAGCCAACCACGCCCACCCGGTCGTCGGGTCGCAGGCTGCCGACGGCCGCCCGGCTGGCGGCCTTGAGGTGCGCCAGCGGCTCGCCCGCGACGCTGGCGCTCAGGTCGAACACGAACACCACGTTGAGCGGGATTTGGACCGCGTCCACCAGGTCCACGTGCTGGACCACGCCGTTGTCGAGGAGTTCGAAGTCGTCGGGCCCGAGGCCGACGACCGGCCGGCCGCCGTCGGTGACGAGCACGTCCACGCGAACGGCCTCGACGCCAGCCTTGAACGTCGGCTGCTGACGCGCGGCCGCCGGTTCGGCGTGGCGCGGGTCTTCAGACCCGCGACCGGGCGGCGCGGCCATGCACAGGCACGCAACAACCGTCGCGGCCACTGCCGCGCGAGCGCTCATCGGGCCCTCCGACCGGCCAGCGCGTAGAGCTGGTCCATCCGGGCGTCGACGTCACCGCCCTGCATGAAGTAGTACAGCGACCAGGGGTCGAGGCTGTCGGCAGGCTGTGCCCACCACCGGTCGAGCGCCTTCGCGAGCGCCGCGCGGTCGCCGTACTCGCGGGCGAGGCGCGCCAGCGCGACGACGGGCGCGGAGGCGGTGTCGCCGACCAGCGCCGCGGCTCGCTCGTACGCCGCCGTCGCCGCCTCGCGCCGGCCGAGCGCCAGTTCCTCGTCACCCGTGAAGAGCCACGCGAAGTAGTCGAGGGTGGGTGAGGCTCGGCCCCCGAAGCGCCTGCCGGAGCTCGGCGAGCGCCTCGTCGTGACGGCCTCGCGCGCCGAGCAGGCGCGCCATCCGCACCCGGGCCTCGCGCCGTGAAGGGTCGCGCAGCGAGCGCCTTTCGGAACAATGCGATCGCTTCGATCCTCCAGCTCCCGCACGGGCCTTCGCTCGAACGTGTGTCCCGCCGGCAGCGCGACGCCGGCCAGCTCGTTCTGCACCCGGCGCGAGGCCAGCGTTTCGACCGCGCACGCGCTCGCGAAGAGGATGTCGGGTTCGTCGGGCGCGACAATGCGCGCGTAGGCCAAGTGCTCGTCCGACCGCGTGAGCAGCCGGTCCGACTGCATGTACGCCGCCCGTCGCCAGGTACCACGCAGGCACGAATCGAGACGCGGCCGGGTCCTCACCAAGCGCAGCCACGACATCCCGTCCGAACCGCCAGTGTATTGTCCCCGGGCCGATCGAGGCCTGCCTGGCGTCCGACAGCCTGACGATGATCTCCTTCACGCCAGGCGGCTCCGGCAGGTCACCCGCGAACCGGCCGATGTCCGCGTGCAGCACGGC
The DNA here is from genome assembly GCA_963813255.1 of uncultured beta proteobacterium. Lineage (GTDB taxonomy): Bacteria > Pseudomonadota > Gammaproteobacteria > Burkholderiales > Gallionellaceae > Sideroxyarcus. The sequence goes on from CAWEYD010000008.1 coordinate 258,014, forward strand.
CCCGCGTCGAAGCACGCGGTCGAGGTTCGCCGCGAGGCGTTCCTCCTCGGTGATGCGGAACAGCTGCTCGATCTCGCCCGGCTGCAGCCGCCGGAGAGCGAACCGGATTTCCGCGCTCCTGCGCTGGCGGTACACGGCCATCCACTTCCGGAGGTCGAGGATGTCGGCGAGCATCCGCGTCAAGCGGTCCCTGGTCCAGGGCGCGATGGCCTGTGCCGCCGCGTCCGCGGTGCCGAACTCGTGACGCATCGACCGCCGAGAGCCAGGTGTCGAGTTCCTCGAACCAGTCCCGCTGCGGCCCCTGCTGCGCGGCCGCCGGTTCGGCGTGGCGCGGGCCTTCATCCCCGCGACCGGGCGGCGCGGCCAGGCACAGGCACGCAACAACCGCCACGGCCGCGGTCGTCCTCATGACCCCGGCCCCGCGAGGTATCCCGGCCGGGCCCTGACCAGCGCGCCACGGGTCTTCACGCGCACCTTCAGCGTGTGCCAGCCGTCGCGTGACACGCCTCGCGGCGTGTAGCTGATCACGTAGCGCTGCCGGAACTCCTGGAGCACCTGCAGCAGCGCGGAGGTGAGCCGGTCGCCGGACTTCACCTCCAGCAGCCGCCCGCCGGTCGTGTCACACAGATCCTCGAGGAACTTCGGCGTGGTCCCCGTTCCGGGCGCCGACACCCCGTAGACCACCGCGTCGGTCCGCCGCGCGCCGCGGATGACGGCGGCGGGCGCCAGCCAACTCGTGGTGTCCACGCCGTCGGAGAAGAGGACGACGAGCGCGCGGCCGACGTCCGACTCGCCGAGCACCATCGCCGCCTGCGCGGCGTCCACCAGCGACGTTTCGCCGCCGGACCACGACGCATCGAGCGCCGCCAGCACCGCGGGCCGGTCGCCCGTCAGCTTGCTCCGGACCTCCACCATGTGGCTGAAGGTGACCAGCGCCGCGCGGTCGTCGCGGGCGAGATGGTCCACGACCGCACTCCCGGCGGCCTTCAACTCGGCGAGCGGCTCGCCGACCATGCTGCCGCTCACGTCGAGCGCGAGCACGACGTTCAGCGGGATCTCGTCGAACGCCGCGAGGTCCACCTGCTGGAGGACGCCGTTGTCGGTCACCTCGAAGTCGGACGGTTTCAGGCCGCGGACCGGGCGGGCACCCTCGGTCACGAGGACGTCCACCCGCACGGCTTCCACGCGCGACGAGAAGGTGGGCGCCTGCTGCCCCGCGGGTCCCCCGGCCGCGCAGAGGACGGCAACGCCAACGGCCGCCAGGACTCGTGACGTCATGGCAGGTCCTGTTGCGCCAGCAAGCGGAGGCGCTCCAGCAGCTCGTTGGCGTCCCGCCCCTGCATCACGTAGTAGCCCCACGACGGATCGACGCGGTTCTCGGGTTCGGCGGGAAGTCCGGCCAGGCGGTCGAGCGCCGCCGCGGCCGCGACGCGGTCTCCCGATTCCCTGGCGACCAGCGCCAGCGCGAGCAGCGGCGACTGGGCGGTCGGGAAGAGCCGCGCCGCGTCCTCGTAGCGCGCCGCCGCCTCCGCGCGGCGGCCGATCGCGAGCCGCTCGTCCCCGAGGGTCATCAGGGCCAGGTATCGCACGTCGTCAGGGGGCGCCGCGGCAAGCGCCTGGTTCAGCAGGTCGATCGCCTCGGCGTGCTGCCCGCGGCCGGCCGTCAGCCGCGCCAGGCGCACGCGAGCCTCGACCAACGCCCCGTCTTGCTGGAGCGCGCGGCGGAACAACTGCTCCGCGCGATCGAGCAGCGATCGTGCCGAGGGCCGGTTTGGCACCATGCGCGATGCGCCGGCCGATCGCAGCAGCCCCCGTTGGGCGCCCAGCGCGGCCTGGACCGCGGGCGCGGCCAGCGTCTCCAGCACGCACGCCCCCTGGAAGAGCAGTTGCGCGTCGTCGGGGAAGATCTGCCGCGCGCGCGACAGGTGATCGTCCGCCTCGGTGAGCAGCCGCTGCGCCTGCAGCGTCGCGCCGCCGGCCGCATACCACGCCAGCGCGAGCGGATCGCGGGCGGGCCCCGGGCGCAGGCTGTCCAGCAGCCTCCGGCCCGCCGCCCAATGGATCGTGGAGGTGGAGGTCCGTACCTGCTGGCCGTCGCCGATCACGACCGACGATCGCCCCGGGCGCGCGGCCGCGCCCGCCGCCGCGCCTTCGCCCGACGAGAGCACCGCAAGGTCGGCGTGGTAGACGGCCGCCCGCCGGAGCAGCCGGTTCACGCCCGCCGTCGCCAGGTCGCCCTCCTTCATCCCCATGAACCGCCGCAGTTGGGGCACGGTGAACTCGCGCCCCCGGTACGTGATCACGCCCGGGCGCGCTGCAGACGAGGCCGCATCGACCGAGTCGAAGGCGTGCAGGCGCTCGCGGAGCGCGAGGACGTCGGTGAGCACGTCTTCGACGTCCGCCAGGCGCATGCCGGCGCCGGCGCCAATCGCCGCGTCGATCTGCCCGGGCGTGTGGGTGTTCACGGCCGCCAGCCAGGAGAACATCGAGAGGAGCCAGCGGGGAGGGTCGGGATTCTGCGGCGAGGCATGCACCGCTGGCCCGGACGCGACGGCCGAGAGGAGCACGACGAGCGTGGCGACGATGGCCTTCCGCGAAGACGACATGGCGGACTTCCCGGTGACGCGTGCCTGGCTGCGTGCGCACAGGGTATCACGGCTGCCGGCCGTCCGCCGCTTGACCCCCGCAGGCCCGTGAAGGTAGCGTGTCTGGAGGCTCCTGCCCCCGCGGAGGTCCCGTGGATTTCTTCGAACTCATCGAAAACCGATACAGCGTTCGCGCCTACTCCAATCGCCCGGTGGAGGAAGACAAGCTGCGCAAGGTCCTGCACGCCGCGCAGATCGCGCCGACGGCCGCGAACCTGCAGCCGTTCCGCCTGCTCGTTCGCGAGACCGGCGACTGCCAGGGCGACCTCGGGAAGCTCTATCACCGCGACTGGTTCTGCCAGGCGCCGATCGTGATCGGCGTCTGCGCGGTGCCCCGCGAGGGCTGGGTGCGGCGCGACGGGAAGAACTACGCCGAGGTGGACGCCACGATCGCGATGGACCACATGGTCCTCGCCGCCGCCGCGCTCGGCCTGGGCACGTGCTGGATTGCGGCGTTCGATCCGGCCGTCGCGCGCTCCGTCTTCGACCTGCCGGAGGGCTTCGAGCCGCTGGCGTTCACACCGCTCGGCTACCCGGCCGACCAGGCGCCCGCCGAGCGCCCGCGCAAGGCGCTCGCCGAACTGATCTGGAGGAGCGAGTAGGACTCAGAACCCGAACCGCGCCCCCACCTGCAGCCGCCGCGCCTGCGCCGCGGCAATCGGCTGGCCGAACAGCGGAGAGGTCAGCACGCCGCTGTAGCTCGTGTAGTTCACGCGGTTCAGCAGGTTCTGGCCCGCGATGTAGAACTCCAGGCGGTAGCGTTTGTCCGACGGCCCCGCCGCTGAACGAGGTGGCGATGCCGCCGCCTCCCCCGCCGCCCATCGCCACCACCACCTGCTGTCCGCCCCCGCCGCCAGCCTGCCGCGGCGGCCCGAACCCCCACGCGTAGGCCAGGCCGGCCGCCGAGATCGATGTTGTCCGCGCCACGCGCCGAGTTGCGGGTCGTGCCGGCCGGGCGGTCGTTGAACATCCCGTCCTCGTTGTCGTCACGCCCCGTCGTGATGGTGTAGGGCGTCGCGGTCCGGGCGCCGAAGTTCAGCGACACGCTGAGGTCGCGGATCGGCGAGCTGCTCAGCGACGCGCTGAAGCGGTGCCGGGCATCGCCGTTCGCGGGCCCCCACTCCAGCGCGAGGTTGTCCCCGCCGGGCAGCAGCGTGAACGCGCCCGGCGGTGTTCGTGTCGCTCTTCGACCACGTGTAGTTGAGGAAGGCGAACGTCCGGTGCCAGTTGAACCGGCTGATGTTCCACCCGACGTTCACGGTGTGCGTCCTCGACTCGGCGTCCGACACGAGTTCCAGGACGTTGGCGAACGCCGGGTCGGGCCGCACGCCGGTCACCGGCGCGTTCAGGTTGCGCGGACGCAGCAGGCTGGCTGCCCCACCCGTAGTTGTAGTTGACGCTGATCCGGCTGTTCGGCGTCACCGCCCGGTCGACGCCGACGTTGAGCGCGCTGCGCCGAGGGCAGCACCAGGCCGTCGGACCACAGGTACTGGTTGGTCGGCGGCGAGGTGCCGACGAGCCCCGGGTTCGGGTACGACGGGTTGCTGATGTTGAACTCGCGCTGGCGGTAGCCGTCCACCAGCAGCGTCTGCTTGTAGATGTCGCCGGCAATCCAGTCGTAGAAGTAGCCGTAGTTGGCCGCGCACGGTGAAGCTGCCCGTTCTTGAACGGCGACCAGGCGGCGCTGACGCGCGGCGACAGGTTCCACGCGTCCCCCACGTGCGTCTCGCCACCCGTAGCGCACGCCGGCCGAGACCAGCAGGCTGCGCGCCACGCGCCAGTCGTCCTGCACGTACGCGGCCGGCCTGGACGCTGCTAGTAGCCGACGTCCGGGTCGCCGATCCGCTGGGTGAAGGTCGACGGCTTGCCCGCGTCGTAGTCGGCCAGGCTGGCGAACGTGTACGTGCCGAGGTAGTTCGACGTGTCGTCGGAGCGGTAGCGGCCGCCTTCGAACAGCAGGCCGGTCCGCCACGAGTGGTTGCCGCGCACGTAGTCGAGGTCGGACGCCAGCTCGAACGTCGTGTCCGTCCGCCCGCCGCGCACCTGCGCGCCGCCGCTCGTGAACGCGTCGTTCACGCGGATCGTGCGCGCCTGGAGGTCGGACGTCTGCTCGGTGTTCGATCCAGCGCACCTGCAGGCGCGACTCCCAGAAGAACCGCCGCCCGAGCGGGCCGTTCTCCGACAGGCGCAGCATGCTGTTCGCGCGACGTGCTGGTGTAGCTGCGCTCGGGCAGGTTGAAGTCGCCCACGCCGAGGTTGCTCCGACTTGGCGGCGTTGAAGTCGAAGCTGGCCCGCAGCGACGCGGTCCTTCGTGATCATGTGGTCGACGCGGCCGAACAGGTTCAGCCGGTCCTGCGGCTGGCGCAGCGGCCTCGCGCGTAGCCGCGTGCCGTCGGGCAGGATCGCGTACACGTTCGACGAGAAGTACTGCGCGGCGCCGCCGGCCGACAGCGAGTACGACGGTCTTGTTCGGCTTGATGGTGCCGGAGAGCGAGAAGCTGTACTGCTGCAGCTGCTCGTCGCCCTTCTCGGGCGTCATCGCGTTCCTGGCGTTCAGCGCGTCGTCGAGGAAGTTGAAGTCCATGCTGCCGCGCGTCGGGCCGGCGCCCGGCATCGTCATGATGTCGATGAAGTGCGCGCCGCCCATGCCGCCGTGGTTCTGCGCGGCGATACATGTCCATGCGCGGGAGCCGGATCGACCGGATCTGGGACTTCGGCGGCAGTTTGCCGCCGGTGAAGCCGTCCACCCGGATGGTGGCGCCCGGGCGGCGCCATCGCCTTGAGCGCCTGCTTCCATCTCGTCGGGATCGTCGGGGAGCGACTCGATCTGCTCGCGCGTCAGGATCGTGCTGAACGCCGACCCGCGCGCGTCGAGCGCCGACGCTCTGCTTGTCGCGCGTGATCGTCACCGCCTCGTCGAGCTTCTCGAGCGGCAGCGTCAGCGTCCGCCGGTTGTCGCCGGCGCGCAGGCGCACGTCGCGCAGGATCACCGTCTGGAAGCCCGGGAAACGACGCCTTGATCTCGTAGCGCGCCGGTTCGAGGTCGTCGAAGACGGCGACGCCGCTGGCCGCCGTCGACACCGTCGGCGGCGGGCCGGCGCGCCGCGGCCGCGTCCTGCCGCGACACGGTGACGGGCGCATTCGGGAGGACGGCGCCCGTCTGGTCGAGCACGGTGACGAGCAGGCGCGCCCGACGCGGCGCGTCCTGGGCGCTGACGGGCGTGTCAGCCGGCCAACGCCACGATGAGCGGCCAGCAGGCAGAGATGAAGGACCGGTGTGCGCAACACGCGACTGCTCCTCGACGAAGACTACTTGGACACCGTGAACCGCTTCGGGTCGATCTTCTGGTTCACCTTCACCTTCTCGAGGCTGATCTCCTCGGTCGGCTTGCCGTCCACCGACGACTGGATGCGGTGCGGCAGCATGATGCCGTCCACCTCCTGGTAGTCGGCGTAGAAGAACGCGGAACTCGACCGTCCGCCGCTTGGCCTCGGCTTCCTTCACCTGTTCGGTCCGCTGCTTCTCAACTTCTCGCGCTCTTCGGGCGTCTGCTGCGCCGGCGGCTTCGCACCCTGGCCGCCCGGCGCGCCGGCCGTCGTGAAGCCCCGCTGCCGCCCACATCATCGCGTTGCCGCCGCCACCGCCGGCGGGTGCAGCGCCCCGGGCCGCCAACCTGCCGGACGACCCGCGCAGGGGCTCCTTGTCCATCCAGCTGAGCATGAGCGGGAGGTGGGTCTTGCTGTCGATGAAGAGGCGCGCCGCGATGCCCTCCCCCTTCACGTCGATGATGTCCGCGGTCCCGTCCGGCGATTCGGCGGTGCCCCCGTGCGTGAACGCGAGGGGACAGGACGGCAGCGTGACGAGCATGCCGAGCGCGAGGCGCGTGAAGTCGCGCTTGGCCGCCTGCACGGCCGCCTGCCGCGCGGCTTCCTTCTGCTCGGGCGTCATCGTGGCCGGGTCGCCGCCGGAACTCGCCATGCGAACGTGCATCACGACGTTGCCGGTCGAGAGCGCGGGCGGCGTGTCGGTCTCGCTGATCAGGCCGTCCCCGTTGAATCCCGAGAGCCGGTAGACGCTCATGTTGCCCATGGCCGCCATCACGTCGCGGCGCACGAACTTGTCGGGCAGCTCCAGCGCCATCTCGAAGTCGCCCTCCATCGTGTTGCCGTTCGGCATCGTCCGAACGGTGCGGCCCGTGGCCGCGAGGGTCTTCAGGGCCTCGAGCTTCCTGGCCCCGCCCAGTGCCTGGCGGGCATCGGCCATGACCTTGGTGGCGTCGCCCTGGCCGGCGACGACGGTGCCGGCCATCACCACCCCGAGCGCCGCGAGCTTCAGTACAGACACGCATCGTTGTCATCCTCCTGGACATGGTCGCGTTGACACGGTCGGGACCATGTGATGTGAGCTTAGACGAGAGTGTGGCCGATCCGGGCGGATGCCGGCGGTTAAGACTACGCAAACAGATGTCAAGGATGTTAAGGCGTGATGGGGCGCCCCGTGCGACGCCGCTGGGCGCCCCCGCGTCCGCCGGAGAGGTCAGCGCGCCGGCGGCCTGGCCATCCGGGCTTCGCGTTCGCGCGTGAGGTGCGGGACGAGGCCGAGCAGCCGCTCGAACACCATCAACTGCGCGCGGTGGTGCATCTCGTGCTCCTTGGCGCTCAGGAGCATCTCGAACCGGCTCTTGGTGCGCGGCTCCGCCGGTTCCGGGAACGTGATGACGACGCCGAGTTCCTCCTCGGTCACCGCGTCCAGGTACGCGCCCCACTTCTCCCCATCGTCGTGCAACTGCGCGATGAGGTCGGCCTTCGACGCCGACGCGAGCTGACGCTCCTGCTCCTGCCGCTCCCGGATCAGGGCGGGGAAATCGACGCCGATGAACGTCGTGATCTTCCGGACCGCGTGACCGCGGTAGCCGCCCTGCGACGACACGAGGACGTGCGCGAGAATCTCGCGGGCGCTGCGGCACCCCGGCGACGGCCGGAAGTCGTACTGCTCTTCGGGGATGTCCGCGGCAATCGCGAGCGTGTTCTTGCGGACGATGCGGAAGCTGCGCGCCAGGTCGGATCCGCCGTAGTACGTCATGGTCCCGTTCCTCCTACTTGTTGCCGGCCCTCAGCTTGCTGTGACGAATCCCGTAGGCGAAGTAGAGGACGAGGCCGATGGCCAGCCAGAATCCCGAACCGCTCCCAGGCCGACGTCGGGAGCCCCTTCATGATGAACAGGCACGCGGCCGCGCCGAGCAGCGTGACCGGCCAGACCAGCGGGACCCGGAAGGGCCGGTGACGCTCGGGCTCCGTGTAGCGAAGCACGAGGACACCGACGCACACGAGCACGAACGCGAAGAGCGTCCCGATGTTGGTGAGGTCGTAGGTTTCGGCCGCGTCGCCGACGCCCGACGCGAGGGCCACCACGACGCCCGTCAGCAGCGTCGTGACGTAGGGCGTGCGGTGCACGGGATGGACGCGCGCCGCCCACTGCGGAAGCAGGCCGTCGCGCGCCATCGAGAAGAAGATGCGCGGCTGGCCGTACTGGAAGACCAGCAGGACCGCGGCCATCGAGACCGCCGCGCCGAGCGCCACGACCCACCCGACCGTCGTCAGGCCGGCGAGTTCCAGCGCCCGCGCGAGCGGGTCGGCCACGGCGAGCTGCTGGTAGGGCACCATGCCGGTCAGGACGAAGCCGACGATCACGTAGATGAAGGTGCAGATCGCCAGGCCGCCGAGGATGCCGATCGGCAGGTTGCGCTGCGGGTTCTTCGTTTCCTCGGCCGCGGTGGAGATGGCGTCGAACCCGATGTACGCGAAGAAGACAATCGCGGCGCCCTGGTGGATGCCGGTGAAGCCGTTCGGCGCGAACGGGTGGTAGTTCGCGCTCTTCAGGTGGAACGCGCCGACGCCGATGAACAGCGCCAGCACCGCGAGCTTGATCCCGACCATGATGTTGTTGGCCGTGGTGCTCTCGCGGGCGCCGCGCAGCAGCAGCCAGGTGATCGCCATCACGATCGCGAACGCCGGGATGTTGACCAGGATCGGGATGCCGGCAATGCGTCGGCGCGGTCTGCAGCAGGCCGTGCACGGCGGGGTCCGAGCTGAGCAGGGCCGTGCGGTAGCCGGTGGTGGTCCACGTGGGCAGGACGCAGGCCGAAGCCGCGCAGCAGCGTCGTGAAGTAGTCGCCCCACGAGATCGCGACGGCCACGTTGCCGACCGCGTACTCGAGGATCAGGTCCCAGCCGATGATCCACGCGACCAGCTCGCCGAGCGTCGCGTACGAGTACGCGTAGGCGCTGCCCGCCTGCGGAATCATCGCCGCCAGCTCGGCATAGCACAGCGCCGCCAGCGCGCAGGCGCCGCCGAGCAGCAGGAACGAGAACACGAGCGCCGGCCCCGCGCCCACGCGGATGACCTCGCCGTTCGGGCCGATCTGGCCGGCGGCCGCCGTGCCGATGGCGCCGAAGATCCCGGCGCCGATGACGGCGCCAATCGCCAGCATGATCAGGTCGCCGGCGCCGAGCACGCGCTTGAGCGCGTCGGGCCTGTCGCTGTCGACCAGCAGGTCCCGGATCGGTTTGCGTTGAAAGAGCTGCAGAATGCCTCCTGCCGCCGGTCGCAGGCCGCCGCCCCGCGGCAACGGTCGCGGTCACGCGCAAGCGGGCACTCTACCTGTCGGGAATGCACTGTCGCAGAACGCGGCTCGCTCACCACGGTCGTCGAACCGGTACACGCGTCTCGTCCCGACGAGACGGCGACGCCGCGCGACGGGGTGGAAGGCCAGCGCCGATCACGCCCGTCGCCCGACACCATCAGCTCGCGCGCCCGTCGGGCCGCACCCGGTAGACGCCGCTGGCGCCCGCCAGCGCCTCGGCGACGTGCAGCGCGCCCGCGCCGTCCACGGCCAGCCCCTGCGGTCGTCCGAACCGCTCGGCGAACGACGCTGACCTCGCCCCGGTGGTCCACCCGATAGATGACGTCGGAGGTGGACAGCGTCGGCGCCGCTCACGTACACGGCCTCGTCGGGACCGATCGCGAGGTGGAAGGCGGCGACGCTCGGCGGCAGCGTCGCGAACGGGATGACGCGCCCGGCCGCGTTCACGCGAAACAGCGTGCCGCTCCGGTCGCCGACGTACATCGTCCCGTCCGGCGTGAACGCGAGGCCGCACGCGACGCCGAGGTCCGACGCGATCTTCTCCACCGTGCCGTCGCGCCTTCACGCGGTAGACCGTGCCGTCGAACCGGCTGCTGACGCAGAGGTCGCCGAACGGGTCGAAGGCCAGCGAGGTGGCGTTGACGATGCCCGACGCGAGCGGGTCGCTGCGTGCCGTCCGGCGTCACCTTGAAGATCGAGACCGGGACGCGCTGGCCGCGCGTGCCCTGAGACGGTGACGTAGAGGTTGCCCGCGGCGTCGAAGGCGGGGCCGTCCACCTGGTGGAGGCCCGGTCGCGATCGCGCCGGCCGACCTCGACGAAGCCGACCGGCTCCTCGTCGTCACCCGACCTCGATCGGCGCGCGGCCCTTCGACCCCTGGCGGCACGACGAACACGAGGCGGCGCGACGAGGCGGACGCCAGGCGCGCCCGGACGTCGCCGACCCGCACGCCGGGAAGCGCGTCGACGGGGAACGACGCCGAGCCGGCCTCGACGACGACACGTCCGCCTTCGAAGGCGCGCGGGGGCACCACGCGCGCGTCCAGCATGTCGGGGATAGCCATCGGACAGCAGGATAACCGATCGCGGAAGCGGGCTGCGCCTTGCGGCTGGCGACCTGCGGCCCTGTCGAGCGCACGGGCAGGTCGAAGACCGACCGACACGTCGAGATTACGTGTCGTCCAGCTCCACGTTCCAGTAGAGGTAGTCGCGCCAGCTGTCGGGGGCGTTGCGCAGCCCGATCGTGATGCGAATTGCCGGCGCCGAGTGCGGCCTCGCGGGCGCGACCAGCCGCATGCCGGCCTCCTCGGGCGTGCGCCCGCCCTTCCGCCGGTTGCAGCGACGCAGCAGGTGACGATGTTCTCCCAGTCCTTGCGGCCGCCCTGCGCGACCGGCATGACGTGGTCGAACGTGAGCTCGCCGGCGGGCAGCGTGCGGCCGCAGGACTGGCACGAGTACTCGTCGCGCGCGTAGATGTTGGCGCGGGAGAACGGCACGTAGTCGAACCGGCGCTTCATGCGCACGTAGCGCAGCAGCCGGATGACCGACGGGAGCTTGAAGCTGATCGAGACGGACGCGGACTTCCCGGTCGTAGACCGAGATGATCTCAACCTTCCCCTGGCACCACAAGGTGATGGCCTTGCGCCAAGGCACCACCTTCAACGGCTCGTAGGATGCGTTGAGGAGCAGCGTGTGCTGCATACCGAAACGTATTGTGACCGACGGCAACCCCGACTGTCAACCGTCCGGCAGCGGTAAATGGCGAGGAGAGAACGGGTTATCGGCGCTGCGTGGCCGCGGCGCGGTCCACCCCGCCGGCGTGGGGGCGCTCGATCAACCGGAGCGTGTCGCGATCGCGCCGGGTCTCGCGCCTCGCGATTCGGCGGGTGGCGCGGTCGAGGAACTGGCGCGTCACCAGGTCCTGGTCGGTGTAGCGGGTGGGCGTGGCCGGCGTCTTCAGCGTCTGGATCCGGACCGCCGACGGCGTCTCCGGCTGCATGGACGGGGGCAGCACGTCGATGTAGCGCTGCGGGAACGAGGGGAAGGTGCGGAAGGTCGTGCCGAGCACGCCGCCGAAGCGGGCGTCGAGCGTCGGCGAAGTCGTAGCGGAGGAAGTCGTACAGGTCCGGGTCGGGACCGCTCGCGAGGTACTCGTGGACCATGGTCCGACACGTCCTCGAGGAAGTTCCGCCCGTGCGAGCCGGCGGCCGCGCCGCCGTCGCACCGCTCGACGCGCCGGATCCCGTCCGCCTGCGGGTCGATGTGATACAGCTCGTGGACCATCGTGTCGAGCTTCGCCATCCATCCCGTCGACGCCGGCGTAGTACCGCTCCTTCCGCGACCCGGCGAGCGACCTGGTCGCAGAAGCGCGGCAGGGCGAACGAGATCAGGTACTGCACGCGGCGGCCGGCCAGGTAGACGAGCGGCGAGCGGGTGACGAACCAGCGCGAACGCCGCGTGATCCGGCCGGTCTGCCGATCACGCCAGTAGTAGTAGCCCGGCTCGGTGGGCGGCAGTGCAGACGCAGTGGCAGGTGGCGAACGCGCCTGCCGCGCCGCGGCGTCCGTACCTGGCGAAGACGAGCAGTTCGTCCGGGTTGATGTACGGCAGAGCGCGGGCACGCGCGCGACGATATCGCGCATCAGCAGGCTGATGCGCTCGGTGTAGTTGATCATGCGCGCGCCCGTCGAGTCGGCATACGAACGTCGGGAACTTGTGTTCAGGGAGGGCCGGGGAGCGGCCGCGACTATAGCGCCCGCCTCGCGAAGGTGTCAAGGTGAGCGGTAAGCCAACAGCTCAGCAGCGGCACGGCCCGTTCGCTCACTTAATCGGCTGGCCCGGCTCGTCCTGCAGCACGGCCTTGTCGATGGGCGGCTGCGCGGGCGGCGCGGCGGTGTCGGGCGGCGGCGTGACGACGCCCATCCGCCCGAGGATCAGCTTCTGCCGCCGCGGCGAGCCGCGGCGTCGGGTGCGCGGGGTTCATGATGCGCGGGTTCATGATGCACGCGGCCAGCAGCGCCGACTTCGTCCGCGGTCGAGCGCCGACGCCGGCTTCTTGAAGTAGGTCCGCGCGGCCGCCTCGGCGCCGTAGATGCCGTCGCCCCACTCGATGACGTTCAGGTAGATCTCGAAGATGCGGCGTCTTGCTGAGCGACGCCTCGAGGCGCCGCGCGATCAGCAGCTCGCGCAGCTTGCGGACGGGGTTCTTCGACGGCGAGAGGTAGAGGTTCTTCGCGAGCTGCTGCGTGATGGTGCTGCCGCCGCGGCTGAACGTCCCCTTCTGGAGGTCGCGCTCGCAGCGACTCCTTGATCTGCTCGACGTCGATCCCGTCGTGCTGCCAGAACGCGCTGTCCTCGGCGACGAGCACCGCGCGCTTGAGCGACCCGGCGATCGCGGCTGTACGGCACCCACCGCTGCACGCGGCGCGGCTGCTCGCCGCGCGCGCGCGCCTCGTCGGCCCGCAGCTCGATGAACGCGGTGGTGGCCGGGTTGGCGGCCGCCAGCGCCGTCACGTCGGGCAGGTCAGGTAACGTAGCCGAGAAACGCCGCGCCGCGCAGCGCCGCGGCGCCGCGCGAACGACCTGCGACCAGCCTTCCCCATCGGCGCTCGAGCCGCCCATCGCCGCGAGGGCCGCCGCCGGTCCCCGCGCCCGGCGGCAGCCGGTGCCCCTGCGCGGCCAGCACGCTCTCGAGGGCGCCGAGGAACAGCAGGATCGCCTGCGGCGACGAGCTGTGGCCCATGAGGCCGACGCGCCAGATCTTCCCGGCCAGCGGGCCGAGCCCGGCGCCGACCTCCATGTTGAAGCGCGCCGAGCAGGTCGCTGTCGCGCGCGCGCCTCGTCCACGCCCGTCCGGCACGCGCACGGCGTTCAGCGTCCACAGCCGCTCGCCCTCGGGCGGCAGCAGCGACAGTCCCATCGCGTCGAGCCCGGCGCGACCGAGCACCAGGTGGTGGCGCTCGTGCCTGCGCCCACCGCGCCTCGAGCCCTTCCTCGTCGATCGCGATCAGCGCCTCGTGGAGCGCGTAGACGAGCGACGCCGAGATCGTGTGGTGGTACTTGCGGCGCACCCAGTAGTCCTCGAGCAGGCCGAGGTCGAGGTAGAAGCTGCGGCAGCTCGACGCGGCGCGCGAGCGCCGGCGGCGCGAACGCGACGGGCGCGAGGCCCGACGGCGCGCCGACGCACTTCTGCGTGCAGCTGTACGCCGCGTCGATCCCCCAGCGTTCCATCTCGAGCGGGTGGCCGCCGAGCGACGTGACGGCGTCCACGAGGACGAGCGCGCCTGCCTCGTGCGCGACGCGCGGCGATCTCCTCCACCGGGTTGCGCACGCCGGTCGAGGTCTCCGCGTGCACGACGCACACGAGGTCGGCGCCCTCGCGGGCCAGCGCCTCGCGGACGCGCCCGGGTCGCACGCCCGCCCCCACTCGACCTCGAGGCGCGTCACGCGACCGCCGTACGCGCTGGCACACCTGCGCCAGCCGGTCGCCGAAGTAGCCCGTCACCACGGCCAGCACGCGCGTGCCGTCCTGCACGAGGTTGGCGACGGCGGCCTCGAGCCCCGACGTGCCGGTGCCCGACACCGCGAAGGCGAACGATCCCTGCGGGGCGCGGAAGAGGCGGCGCAACTGCTCGCGCGTCTCGTCCATCATCGCCAGCAGGTCGGGGTCGAGGTGGCCGAGCACCGGCGCGGCCATGGCGCGCATCACGCGCGGCGAGATCATGCTCGGGCCCGGGCCCAGGAGGAGGCGTTCGGACGAGGGAAGCGTGCTCATATGCCGACAAGGATACCCCGGCAGCCCGCCTGCCGTCTTGCCTGCGCTACACCTGCAGCGCGGCGAACTGCGCCCGGATCGTCTCGATCATGGCGGGTGTCGCCGGCGGGCAGCGGCCGGCGCGGCACGCCGCCGACGTAGCCCGGCCAGCTCCATCGCCGCCTTCAGGCCCGGCGACGCCGAACGACGAGGTCACCGACTTGGCGAGCGGCGTGATCCGGCGCTGCAGCGCGAGGGCCTCGGCGTGCCGCCCCGCGCGCGCGTAGCTCGTAGAGCTGCACCATCAGCTCCGGCATGACGCACGCCGCCGCGACGATGCCGCCGATCGCGCCGACGCACAGGCTCGGCATAGAGCGTCGGGGCCGAGCCCGACGAGCACCTTGAAGTCGGGCGGCGTGAGCGCCACGAGGTCGCGCGATCTGCGTGAGGTCGCCGCTCGAGTCCTTCACGCCGGGGATGTTCGGGTGCGGCGCCAGCCTGGCCACCGCCTCGGCCGCCATCTTCACGCCGGTGAGCCCCGGCACGTTGTACGGCAGCACCGGCACCGGCGAGGCGTCGGCCACCGCCGTGAAGTGCCGGACGAACAGGTCCGTCGTCATCTGGTTCTTGAAGTAGCAGGGCGTCCGGACGAGCACGACGTCGGCGCCCGCCGAGGCCGCGCGCTTGACCGCGGCAATCGTGCTGCGCGTCGATTCCTCGCCCGCGCCGACGATCAGCGTCTTGCCGGCCGGCACGCACGTCGCGCACCGCCGACGCCACCCGGAACGACTCGTCGGCGTCGAGCATCGGCGCCTCGCCGTTCGACCCGAGCACCAGCACGCCGGCCAGCCCGGTCTTCATCCAGCGCGTGACGTTGGCCTTCATCCCGGCCAGATCGATCTCGTCGTCTGTGAACGGCGTGGCAATCGGCGGAAAGATCCCGTGCAGGTTCATGCGCGTCTCCGTTGAATCGGCCACCACGGTTCTATCGTACGTCGTCTGTCTTCTGCGTTCGACCGTCCGGCTCCACCTTCCCGACCTCGATCGTCTGTCGCTGTCGGCCGGCAGCGCCGAGAGCGGGTCCACGTGGACGACCGCGTGGGCGGGCGGCAGCGCCCGGCCAATCTCGTCCTCGATGGCCCGCGCCGTAGCGTGGGCCTCCGCCAGCGTCTCGTCGCCGCGCAGCGTCACGTGCACGTCCACGTACGCGCTGGCTGCCCGACTTGCGCGTCCGCAGGCCGTGCCACTCGAGCACCGCCGGCTGCCGCCGGAGGATGGCGTGGATCGTCTCGAGTTCTCGCGTCGGCCAGCGTCCGGTCGAGCAGGTGGCCGACCGCGTTCTTCGTCAGGTCGACGCCGATCTTCAGGATGAACAGCGCGACCGCGATGGCGACGATCGGATCGACGATGTCGAGGGCCGTCGATCCGCCGGTGACGTGCGCGCAGCCCCACACGACGGCCAGCCCGACGGCGACGCCCAGCGAGGTGTAGACGTCGGTGGACAGGTGGTGCGCGTCGGCCTCGAGCGCCAGCGAGTCCTCCTGCTTCGCCACCCTGAACAGGTGGCGCGACACGACGATGTTGACGACGACCGAGACGACCATCACCGCCGTGCCCGACGCCCAGGTGCTCGACCTCGCCGCCGTGCAGGATCTTCTTCACCGCCTCGACGACGATCCAGATGGCGGCGACGACGATCAGCGCGGCTTCGACCGCGCCCGAGATCCCCTCGATCTTGCCGTGGCCGTACGGGTGCTCGGCGTCGGCCGCCTTGTCGGACGTCCGCACCGAGACCCAGGCGATCACGGCGGCCAGCAGGTCGTTGGCCGAGTGGATCGCCTCGGACACGATGCTCACCGACCCGGACAGGAGGCCGACGGCCAGCTTCAGCACGACGAGGCAGGAGTTGGACGCCACCGAGACGGCGGCCGCGCGCGACTTGCACGCTCATGCGCGACCAGATTCGCCACCGTGCCCGCCGCGGTCTTCGATCAGGAGGTTCGCCGCGAGCGTGACGGCGAAGATGGCCGCGGCGGGCGCGAGCGTCCACGGGAAGCTCGGCAATCGCGTTGACGTTGCTGCGCCTCGTGCAGCATCGAGCCCCAGCTCGGCGACGGCGTCGGGGAACCCGAGGCCGACGAACGACAGCGTGGCCTCGGCGAGGATGAAGCCGGGCAGCAGCAGCGATGGCCTGCACGGCCAGCACGCCGCGGCAGGCCGGCAGCAGGTGGCCGAACAGCACGCGCGCGTGGCCGGCGCCGAGCGACACGGCCGCCGCCGCGTAGTCGCGCGTGCGCTCGGCCGCGACGATGGCCCGCACCGCGCGCGCGACGCACGGCCACCCGACCGCGCGAAGATGCCGGCCATCAGCAGGAAGACCGTCGACGCCGGCAGCACGAGCGGCAGCGCCGGCGCGCAGCGCGAGCACGACGTAGATGGCCGGCAGCACCAGCACGAACTCGGCCAGCGCGCATCGAGCGCCGTCGTCGACCGCGCCGCCGCGCATAGCCGGCGAGCCCGCCGACCAGCACCCCGATGAGCGAGCGCGGCCAGCGTGGCGACCAGCGCCACGCCGAGCGACGTGCGCGCGCCGAGCAGCAGCGCGCGCCAGCACGTCGCGGCCCGAAGCTGTCGGCGCCGAGCGGCAGCCACGGCCCGCCGCGTCTCGTCCGCCGACGCGCACCAGGCGGCCGCCCGAGAAGAACACGCAGCGGGACGCGCCGCGTACGTCTTCCTCGTACCGCTGCTCGAGCCGGCTCGACCAGCCGCAGCGGGTAGACGAACGGCCGCTGCCAGCGTCCCTCGGCGTCGATCGACGCGCGGCCGCATCGGCGGCGCGTAGAGGAAGCCGCGGAACGTGCGCGCGGGATCGTGCGGCGCCAGCCACGGCGCCGCCGCCGCCACGAGCGCGATGCACGCCAGGCAGGCCGCCGCCAGCCGCTTCATCCCTGCGCCTCCGCCGGCGCGGTCGCGGCCCTCGCGCAGCCGCGGGTCGGCCCAGGCCAGCACCAGGTCGGACAGCAGGCTGCCCGCCGCCAGGAACAGCGAGCCGGCGGCGGCGCACCCGGCCACCAGGTACAGGTCGCGCGCGCGCAGCGCGTCGTACATCAGCCGGCCGAGGCCGGGCCACGCCGTCACGATCTCCACGACGAACGACCCGCTGAGCAGGCTGCCGACGATGAACCCGTAGATCGAGGCGACCGGGCCGAGGCGACGGGCGCAGCGCGTCGCGCCACACCAGCCGGCCGCGCCGGCACGCCGCGCGCCAGCGCGGCGAGCGATGAACGGCTCGGCCAGCGTCTCGCGCCATCGCCTGCGACTGCACCCGCTCGATCGTCGCCGCGAGCGGCAGCGCGATGCGCCAGCGCCGGCAGCGGCAGGTGCCACGCCAGGTCGGCCAGCCCGGCCACCACGCCCGCGTCCCACGCGCCGACGGTCTCATCCCGCCGATCGGGAACCACCCGGTGCGCGCGGCGATCAGCACGAAGCACGCAGCGACGTGAGCAGCGACGGCAGCGACAGCAGGACGAGCGAGCACGCCGCGGATGAGCGCCGGGCAGCACCCGCCGGCGGCGGCTGCCGATGACGACGCCCAGCGGGAGGCCGACGAGCGGTGGCGAGCAGCGAGCGGCGACCAGCGCGAGGCAGGCGGTGTTGGCCGCGCGCTGGCCGACCAGCTCGAGGACCGGGCGGCGGTAGAGGAGCGAGGCGCCGAAATCGAGGCGGGCCGCGCGCCCAGCCAGACGCGACGTACTGCCGAGCCGATCGGCTGGTCGAGGCCGTAGCGGGCCCGCTCGCGCGCCACGTGCTCGGCGTTGGCGCCGGCGCCGAACAGTCGGAGGCGAAGTCGCCCGGCGCCAGCCGCGTGAGCAGCAGCGCGCCCGACGACACGACGGCCACGAGCAGCGCCGCGGCAACCAGGCGCCTCGCCAGGTAGTGCAGCACCAGCCGCTCCTCGTCCGGCGCTCACTTCGGTTGATAACGGCGCCCCATGAGCGCGGGCTTCAGCCCCGGTCGACCGGAGCGAATCGACACCCAA
Source organism: uncultured beta proteobacterium (assembly GCA_963813255.1). Lineage (GTDB taxonomy): Bacteria > Pseudomonadota > Gammaproteobacteria > Burkholderiales > Gallionellaceae > Sideroxyarcus. The sequence continues at coordinate 276,095 of CAWEYD010000008.1, forward strand.
GTGAGCTCCGGGCTAGCGTAGGCCAGCGGGTCCGCGTTCCAGAGGATCGCCGGCCGCAGCAGCGCCGGCGTCGCGTTCACCACGCGCGTGCTGGTGGCGATGTAGATGCGCGGCGCCGCGAACTGGATCATCGGCAGCTCGCGGCCGATGATGCGCTGCACCTGGTCGAACAGCGCCTTGCGCTGCGCGTGATCGAGCGTGGCCACCTGCCGGGCCATCAGCTGGTCGATCTCGCGCTCCCACGGCGTGGCCGGCGTCGCCTGCGCCGGGTTCCAGACGTGCGCGCCGCCCGAGCTGAGCCAGAGGTCCAGGTTGAGCGCCGGGTCGAGGTCGGTGACGAGGAACTGCATAGTAGACCGCCTCGTAGTCGCCGCGCTCGACGCGGTCGATGACCGCGCCGACCTCGAGCGGCGCCACGTCCACGGCGAGGCCCACCTTCTTCAGCTCCTCGGCGCAGGAACGCGGCGCCCCGCTCGAGCGACGTGTTGCCCTTCTGCGTGAGCACGGTGAAGCCGCGCCGGGCGCCCGACCGGTCCTCCAGCATGCCGTCGCCGTTGCCGGTCGGCCAGGCCGAGGCCGGCCAGCAGCCGCTTCGCCTCGGCGACGTCGTAGCTCGGCGTGCGGCGGTCGGGGGCGTACCAGCGCTGGTTGCCCGGGCGTGATCGGGCCCGTAGACCGGCACCGCCGCGCCCAGGAAGACCGTGTCGGCGAACGCCTGGCGATCGACCGCGTGCGAGATGGCGCGCCGCAGCTCGCCGCGCAGCAGCCACGGCCGCGCCTTCGGGGCCGGCCGGCCGCCGCGCAGGTTCAGCCAGAACGCGTCGGCGTCGAGGCCGACCCCGAGGTCCACGATCGACACCTTGCCCGCGTCGGCGGCCCGCTTGATCGTCGCGTAGTCCTCGGGCCGCAGCTCGGTCTGCGTGAAGTCGATCTGCCCCGTCTGCAGCGCCAGCACCTCGGCGTTCTGGTCGGGCACGATCTCGAGCGTCAGCCTGTCGAGCACCGGCAGCCGGGCGCCCGCCGCGTCCGGTCCGCCAGTAGCGCGGGTTGCGCGCGAAGACCAGCCGCTGTCCCGGCTGGTACGACTCGAGGACGAACGGCCCGAGGCCCGGCATCTCGCCGGGCGGCGTGGCGACGTCCCACGCCTTCGTCAGCGTGCCCGCGGCCAGCGCCGCTTCGAGCTTGTGCCGCGGCAGGATCGGCAGGTTGTCGAGCAGCCGGACGCCGGGGCCGAACGGCGACGGGAACGTGACGACCACCGTGGCCGCGTCGGGCGCCGTGACCGCCAGCGGCTTGCCGCCGACCCGCAGCGAGTCGCGCGAGGAAGCTGCCCGTCTTCTCGTCGTAGACCGCCTGGAAGGAGAAGAGGACGTCGGCGGACGTGAACGGCGTGCCGTCCGAGAAGGTCGACGCCGCGGCGCAGCGTGAGCGTGTAGGTGAGGCCGTCGGGCGACGCCGTCCACGATTCGGCCAGCCACGGCTCCAGTTCCTGCGTGCGGCGGTCGATCCGCACCAGCCGCGCCTGCGTGAGGTGCGTGAACAGTCTCGGTGACCGAGTCGCGGCCGGCGTGGCGGTTGAAGGTGCGCGGCTCGGCGCGGATGGTGGACACCAGCGTCTTCGGGGCCGGCTTGGAGGCCGCGCGGCGGCGCCTGGTCGCGGCGGCAGGCGGCCGCGAGCGGCAGCAGCACCGCCAGCGCCACGACGAAAACGGGCATCGGGGACGGGCGCGGACGTCTGGAAGCGGTCAATTTCTTGTCCTCCAGGCCAATGGATTGGCCGGTCGCCTGCCGCCGCCGCCGCGGCGCCCGTCAGGTTGGAATGATTGCCGGACCTCGTATTTCGTGTGCAAATCCTGCACGGTCCCCGTGCGCGTCCCGCCATCCCGGCTTGCCGTTCGTGCAACCCGGACAGTGGCCAACCCGTTGGCCGATCGGCCGCGGAAGGCTGCCCCCGACGCGACAGCATCCTAGTGCAACAACTCGCGCCCGCGCAACCACTTAGACGATGGCGGCGGAGGAAGGGACGGGTGGCGTGGCGCTTGCCTTCCCAGGGGGTGGAGGTTTCTGCGTGGAGTATCACCGCATCTCACGGCCGCCGCTGCCCATCGTCGAACCGGGCCGGAGCGTGCTGATCGAACAGGCGATGCAGATGCTCGGCGTTTCCAGGCGCACCGTCTACTACTGGATTCGCCAGGGGCGCCTCCGCACGGTGCGGACGCGCATGGGTTCGCAGCGTGTCCTCCTCGAGTCGATTCGTGACCTGGAATACGTGGCCGGCGCCGGCGCCGCCGTCCGGCCGGCCCGCGACTGCCGGGCCGCTTGGTGTGTTGACGTCCTAGTCCCGGCCGCTGGTAGTTCGTCCTGGAGGAAGTATGTTCACTCGCCCTGGTGCAAGGCTCTCGTGGCGCTCGGTCCTCGCGGGCTTTGCCGCTCCTCGTGTTCACCGCCGGCCTCGCGTCCGCCGGGGACGGGCACCGCGCCCGGTTGTCGGCCGACCTCGAGCAGCACCTGTCCACCCGCGCCCGGGCGCACGGTGGACGTGATCGTGACGGGCAGCCGCGACGAGATCGCGGCGCTGGCCGCGCGGCACGGCGTGGCGCCCAAGCGGTGGCTGGCCGACGGCGCCGTGCTGCGAGGTCAACGCCGGACACGCTGGAGGCGATGACCGCCGACGAGGGGGTGGCGCACCTGTCGGGCGACGTGGCCGTGCACGGGACGATGGCGGTGACCGGCGAGGCGATCGGGGCCGACCAGGTGTGGCGCGGCCTCGAGGGGCTGAAGGGCTACGACGGCCGCGGCGTCGGCATCGCGCTGATCGACTCGGGCATCGCCAGCCTGCCCGCGATCCGCGAGCCGCATCGTCGCCAGCGTGGACTTCACCCGGGCGACGGCACGGGCGCGGACGCGTTCGGCCACGGCACGCACGTGGCGGGCATCATCGCGGCGCGGGCGCGCGCCGACCCGGCCATGGCGCCGGGCTACAGCGGGCGTGGCGCCCGGGCGCGCACCTGGTCAACCTGAAGGTGCTCGACGCGGCGGGCACGGGCACGGTGAGCGACGTGATCGACGGCCATCGACTGGGCGATCGAGCAACCGCAAGCGGTTCAACATCCGGATCATCAACCTGTCGCTGGGCCACCCGGTGTTCGAATCGGCCGACGACGACCCGCTGTGCCAGGCGGTGAAGCGCGCGGTCGTCGAACGGCATCGTGGTGGTGGCGGCGGCGGGCAACGTGGGCAAGACCGAGGACGGCCGGCTGGTGCTGGGCGGCATCGACTCGCCGGGCAACTCGCCCTACGCGATCACGGTGGGCGCGCTGAACACGAAGGGGACGTCGTTCCGGTCGGACGACGTGGTGGCGACCTACAGCTCGCGCGGGCCGACGATGTTCGACTACGTGCTGAAGCCGGACGTGGTGGCGCCGGGCAACAAGATCGTGTCGCTGGAGGCGCCGGGGACGGCGATCATCGCGCGAGTATCCCGGGCTGCACGCAGGCGGGGGCGGGCGACGCGGCCTACATGCAGATGAGCGGGACGAGCATGTCGGCGGCGGTGGTGTCGGGGGTGGCGGCGCTGGTGCTGCAGGCGAACCCGAGGCTGGACCCGGTGAAGGTGAAGGCGGCGCTGCAGTTGGGCGCGACGTTCATCCCGGAGGCGGGGCTGATCGGCGTGCGGCGCGGGGAGCGTGAACGCGATCGACGTCGGTGCGGATCGCGGTGCTCGGGCCGAAGACGAACGACGACGTGACGATTGCCGGCGAGACGGTGACGCCGAGCGGGGATCGCGTTCTGGCGCGAGGACGAGACGACGCGGGCGGCGCGGATCGTGTGGGGCGACCGGATCGTCTGGGGTGACCGGATCGTCTGGGGCGACCGCATCGTCTGGGGCGACCGCATCGTCTGGGGCGACCGCATCGTCTGGGGCGACCGCATCGTCTGGGGTGACCGCATCGTCTGGGGCGACCGCATCGTCTGGGGCGACCGGATCGTCTGGGGCGACCGGATTGTCTGGGGCGACCGCATCGTCTGGGGCGACCGCATCGTCTGGGGCGACCGGATCGTCTGGGGCGACCGCATCGTCTGGGGCGACCGCATCGTGTGGGGCGACCGGATCGTGTGGGGCGACCGGATCGTCTGGGGCGACCGCATCGTCTGGGGCGACCGCATCGTCTGGGGCGACCGCATCGTGTGGGGCGACCGCATCGTGTGGGGCGACCGCATCGTCTGGGGCGACCGCATCGTGTGGGGCGACC
>CAWEYD010000009.1:0-379468 GCA_963813255.1 uncultured beta proteobacterium
CGCACGGAGCTGAAGCGCCTGCAGCGTGACCTCGGCCGCACGGTCGTCTACGTGACGCACGACCAGGTCGAGGCGATGAGCATGGCCGACCGGATCATGGTGCTGCGCCAGGGGGTGCTCCAGCAGGTCGCCGTCCCCGAGGACATCTACCACCGCCCGGCGAACCGTTTCGTGGCGACCGTCGTCGGCTCGCTTCACGATGAACTTCCTGCGCGTGACGGCCGCCTGGCAGGGCGGCGCGCTCGAGGTGCGCGGCCCGGGGTTCGCCGCGACCCTGGTCGAGAGCGCGGCCGCCGCCCTGCGCAGCACCGTGCAGGACGGCGCGCAGTGCCTCCTCGGCGTGCGGCCGGAGGACATCGGCATCGCCGCCGACGGCGGCATCGCCACGCGCGTCGTGACGACGGAGCCGCTCGGCGGCGAGACCGTCGTCGACCTCGAGTCCTCGGCGACCGCCTCGTCAAGGCCCTCGTCGACCCGGCTCTCGAGGTCGAGGCCGAAACGACGGTCGGCGTGACATGGTGCGCAGCCGCCTGCACCTGTTCGACTCCGACGGCGACGCGCTGGTCTCGGCGGCCGGCGCGCCGCTCTTCACCGCCCGGTCGGCCTGACCGGTCCTTCCACCACCCCCGCAAGGAGGCCGATGTGTTCACGGCGACCAAAGACCTGATGCTCCCTGCGACCGTGACCGGCTCCTGGCCGCGTCCGCGCTGGTACACCGTGAACCTGTGGGGCCGGCCGCTCGACACCGCCATGATGGACCCGTGGTTCCGCGAGCAGTTCACCGACGCGCACGCGATCGTCGTCTCCGACCAGGCGCGCGCCGGCCTGGACATCCTCACCACCGGCGATTACCACCTGGACGAGGACGTGGCGGGCCGCTCGTGGCACCACTACCCGCTGCAGCGGTGGAAGGGCTTCGAGCACGAGGAACTGCAGACCGAGAAGACCCGCTCGCCGCTGCTCTCCTACCCGGTCGGCACGATGCTCGACTCGATCTACAAGACGTGGCGCTGGCCGCGCGTGGTCGGCAAGGTCGAGCACGATCCGAAGAACCCGCTGGAGTACGCCAAGATCTGGCGCATCGCGCAGCAGGCCGCGGCGGCCGCCGGCAAGCCGGTGAAGTTCGGCACCTGCTCCGCCCAGGTGCTGGCGTTCTTCCTGGACAGCCACACGCCGCAACTACGACCTGGACGACAAGAAGCAGCTGATCTGGGACATGGCCGAGGCGATGAACCGCGAGCTGCGCCAGCTGGCCGCCGTCCGGCTGCAAGGTGATCCAGGTCGAGGAGCCGACGCTGCACTTCATGGCTCGCTACAACCCGGACCAGAAGGAGTTCTCGACTTCCTGGTCGACGCCTTCAATCGCGAGGTGGAGGGGCTGGACGACGTCGAGGTCTGGATCCACACCTGCTGGGGCAATCCCAACATGCAGAAGGTGTTCAGCGGACGAGTCCTACGCCAACTCGATCGAGATCTACCTCGAACGGCTCAAGGGCGACGTGTGGACGATCGAGGCCACCGAGAACAACTTCAGGGAACTGCCGCTGTTCGAGTCGTACAAGGACTCGCTGAAGAAGAAGATCGCGGTCGGGGTGATCAGCCATCGCACCCTGCAAGCCGACTTCCCCGATGTGATCGCGGAACGCATCCGCCGCTGCCTGAAGCACATCCCGGCCGACAAGCTGATCTGTCGACCGACTGCGGCTTTGGCCGGCAGGGCTTCAACCGCCACCTGGCGTTCTACAAGACGGTCGGCGATCCCGCATGGCGCGGAACATCATCCTGAAGGAACTGGGCTCGAGCCGCGCTACGTGCCGGCCGCCGACGAGAAGCTCGCCTGGGATCAGCTGCCCGACTACGAGCCGTTCACGCACCTCAAGCCGCTGCGCTGAGCGGAACCACCGACATGAGTCAGCCTCGCTTCTCCGTCTCCGAGTTCAGCACGATGCTCCTCTCCTTCGAGGAGGACCCTGGCCGCCTATGCCGCGGGCGGCTCCGCCGGGATCGGCATCGCCGAGGCGAAGCTGCCCGAGGGCCGCGACGGGGAGTCGCTGGCGAGGCTGCGGGAGTCGGGCCTGAAGGCCACGATCTGCCTGCCGACGGGGCTCTCGGTGCTGCCGCTGCCGCCGTTTCCGGGACCCGACGACCCGGAGGAGCGGGTGGCATCCCTCTGCGCCTCGGTGCGGCGGCTCGCCCCGTTCGAGCCGGAGGTGGTTCTGTGCCTGACAGGGCCGGTGGGCGACCGCGACCCGCAGGAGGCACGTGCGATCGTCGTCGAGGGCCTGCGGGAGGTCGCCCGCACGGCCCGGGAGGTGGGCGTTCGCGTCGCGCTCGAGCCGATCCATGCCTCGGCGCGCGACGACTTCACGATGGTGGACACGATCCCGGATGCAGTCGACCTCGTCGAGGAGGTCGGCCTGCCGATGGGGGTGATCTTCGACACGTGGCACCTCTGGGACACGCCGGACGTGCTCGACCACGTCCGCACCCAGGCGCACCGCTTCCCGGCCGTGCACGTAAACGACTGGCGCGACCCGACCCGCGGCTGGGACGACCGTGCGCTTCCCGGCGAGGGAGTGATGGACCTGCCGGCGATCTTCGGCGCCCTCGAGGCGGGCGGCTTCGACGGCTGGTACGAGATGGAGACTTCTCGGCCGAGACGTATCCCGACTCGCTGCTCCAGCTCGACCCCGCCGAGCTCGTGCGCCGTGGCAAGGCGGGCTTCCTGCAGGCCTGGGAGGCACGCCGCCGTAGCGCCGGCGTGCGTCCGCCTGCTGCGGGCCCGCCGGCTCGCCGCCTACCGCAGCACGAACGCCGGCAGGTCGACACGGCCGGCACAGGCCGTGTCCAGTCCTGTCGCAGTGCCGCGGGCGAGAAAGCGGTTGGCGAGCCGAGCGATGCACGTGTCCTGCACGACTCCGTGTCCCATGCCGCGGGCGACGACGACGCGGGCGTTCGGCATCGTCCGCTCGATGCCGGCGACGTTGCGGAGCGGATCCTGCGGATCTGCGCCCCCGACGAGCACGAGCACCGGGACGTTCGAGCGGACGCGCGTACCCGCGTCCGCCGGCACGACGCCGCGGGGGACATGGGCGCAGACGGCGGCGAAGCTCTTCGCGTCGGCGATCCGGGTCGGGCCGAGGTAGCTGCCCTTGCCGAGGCGGGCGGCCGTCGCCGACTCGAAGCGCGCCCACGGCTCGCTGCACACGATCGACCAGAACATGACGAGGCGGGTCACGGCCTGCTGAGGGGCCACCTGCGCCATGTAGGTGCTCGCCAGCAGCGACAGGTCGCCGCGTGCCCCTCGGTGCACGGCGAGTGGCAGCTGGGCCGCGCCTTCGAGGGGAGCGGGACAGCTGCTGGATCACCGTGCCGGCGAGCTCCCGTGTCATCCGGACGCTGCCGGCCGCCCCGAGCTTCACGACCTGCGGCTTGCGCTGCAGCCTCGCGAGCAGCGCGTGCAGGTCGGCGCCGGGCGAGGGAACGTGCTCCCGCGCACGCCCGCGACGCCGAGCAGCGCGCGAAGATCAGGTCGACGGCCCGCTGCGCGTTGGCGGCCCAGAGCTCGAACAGGGGGACGTCGACCAGGCTTCCTCCGTCCATGATCGCCGCCCGCACGCGGTCGCCGTGGCGGGCCAGGTAGGTCTGCAGTGCGCCGTCGCACCGTAGGAGCCGCCGTAGAGATCGACCCGCGCATAGCCGAGCGCCGCGCGCACGTCGTCCAGGTCGTCCATCGCGACGGCGGTCGTGTAGAAGCGGGGGTCGCCGTCGAGTGCCGCCAGGCACGCGCGGACATACGCGGCGACGGCATCCTGGGTGGCCGACGCCGCCTGCTGCGGGGAGCCGGAGGGCACGTGAGCGGGTGGGAGGCGCCGGTGCCGCGCTGGTCGACGAAGACCAGATCCTGGGTCAGGTTCCGCTGCCTGAAGACGCTCGCTGCGAAGGCTCCGCTGGCCGACGCCGCGCCGCCCGGGCCGCCCGCGAGATAGAAGAGCGGCACACGCGTGGCTGACCGCCGAGTGGCGCGAATGACGGCCACACGCAGGTCGATCTGCCTGCCGGCCCGCGCGTCACGGTCCTCCCACACGCGCAGCGTGCCGCAGAGCGCACCGGCTGTGCCCGAGAGCGTGCACGGCTCGAGCGGCAGCAACGCATCCGCGCCCGCGCCGCCCGCGCCGCCCGCGGCGAGCAGCGTCGATACCGCCAACGCGGCAACCAGGGCCTTCACGCCTGGATCGTCGTGCATCTCTCCGCTCCGGGCATCGGGCAATTCTCCGCGTCGCCATACGGCCGACTACGGAGCCGTCCCGCGGCTGCGGCACGGCCCTACGATGGGCGGTGTGCACGACTACGTGATCGTCGGGGCGGGCACCGCAGGATGCGTGCTCGCGGCGCGGCTGACCGAGGACCCCGACGTGAGCGTGCTCCTGCTGGAGGCGGGACCCGAAGGGCGGCAAGCTCGAAATCCGGATTCCGGCTGCGTTCTCCAAGCTCTACCGCTCGAACGTCGACTGGGGCTACGACACCGCGCCGCAGGCGGCGCTCGACGGCCGGGAGATCGTGTTTCCCCGAGGCAAGGTGCTGGGCGGCTCGGCTGCGATCAACGCGATGATGGTGCTGCGCGGGCACCCTGCAGACCAGGCCGCCTGGGCCGTGCCGGGCTGGGCCTGGGACGATGTCGCCCGCGCCTACGAGCGCAGCCTCGGCTCGTTCCCGCTCGCCCGGCTGCGGCAGCCGTCACCGCTGACCGAGGCGTTCGTCGACGCCGCCGTCGCAGGCGGCATCCGACGCTCGGCCGACCTGAACGGCGATGACACCGAGGGCGCCGGCCTCGTACCCGTGTCGCAGCTCAACGGGCGCCGTTTCTCCGTCGCCGACGGATATCTGAAGCCCGCCCGCCGGCGGCCCAATCTCACGATCGTCACGGGCTGCCGGGTGACGCGCGTCCTGCTCGAGGACGGTGCTGCGGTCGGCGTCGCCTACGTGGCCGAGGGGGGAGAGGAGGAGGCGCCGGCGGGACGGGAGGTGATCCTCGCGGCGGGTGCCGTGAACACGCCCCAGCTCCTGCTGCTCTCCGGCATCGGCCCGCGCGACGAGCTCGAGCGGCACGGCATCGGCGTGGTGCACCCGCTCTCCGGGGTGGGGCAGAACCTCCTCGACCATCTCGCGAACGGGATCCTCGTGCGGACGCGGGGCGCCGACACGTTGTACAGTGCCGAGTCGCTTCCGAATCTCGTGCGCTGGCTCCTCGGCGGTCGTGGGCCGCTCTCCTCGAACGTCGCCGAGGCGGTGGCGTTCGTGAAGACGGATCCGGCTCTCGCGGCTCCCGACCTGGAGCTCCTCTTCGCGCCCGTGCTCTTCGAGGAGGAGGGGCTGCAGAAGCCTTCCGCCCACGGCTTCACGATCGCGTCGATCCTGCTGCAGCCCCGAAGCAGCGGCGAGGTGCGGCTGCGCTCCGCCGACCCGCTTGCGGCCCCCGTGATCGACCCGCGCTACCTGACGGAGGGTGACGGAGACGACATTCGCGTGCTGCTCGAGGGGATCCGGCTCGCGCGGCGGATCGCCGCCACGGAGCCGCTCGCCCAGTTCGTGGAGGACGAGTTCCTGCCCGGGTCGGCGGCGCAGGACGACGATGCGCTCGTCGCGCATCTGCGGGCGCGCAGCCAGACGCTCTACCACCCCGTCGGCACGTGTCGGCTCGGCCTGGACGAGGGGGCGGTCGTCGACCCGGAGTTGCGGGTGCGGGGGATTGCGCGCTTGCGGGTGATCGACGCGTCCGTGATCCCGCGGCTGCCCCGCGGGCACACGAACTGGCCGACCGTGATGGTCGCCGAGCGTGGCGCCGACCTCGTCGCCGCCGCGGGTACGTAGAGAACAGCCTGCGCCTTCCCCACCGGTTCCCGACCTGCGGGGGCTAGCAGATCCTCGGCAGCGGATCGCCGACGAGCATGTCGACGATCCGGGTGCCGCCGAGCGCGGTGTCGAGCAGGACGAGGCCCTGCGGCTCGGCGCGCACCTCGCCGACGATCGCGGCGTCGCGGCCGAGCGGATGAGCGCGGAGCGCGGCGAGCGCGGCGCCGGCCCGGTCCTGCGCCACAACGGCGATCAGCTTGCCCTCGTTCGCGACGTAGAGCGGGTCAATGCCGAGGATCTCGCAGGCCGCGTTCACGGCGGGGCGCACCGGGAGCGCCGCCTCATCCAGTGCCACCGCCAGGTCCGAGGCGCCTGCCAGCTCGTTGAGCGCGGTGGCGAGCCCTCCCCGGGTCGGGTCTCGCATCCAGCGGAGCCCGTCACCGAGCGTCGCGAGCGCGGCGGCGAGCTCGTGGACCGGCGCGGTGTCGCTCTCGATCTCGGCCTCGAGCTGAAGGTCGCCGCGCGCGACCATCACGGCCATGCCGTGATCTGCGAGCGTGCCGGAGAGCAGGACGGCGTCACCGCCCCGCACGCGCTCCGGGCCGAGCCGGACGCCGTCCGGCAGCGATCCGACACCGCTCGTCACGATGTAGAGGCCATCCGCCTTGCCGCGCTCCACGACCTTCGTGTCGCCCGCGGCGATCGCGACTCCCGCCGCCCGCGCCGCCGCGCCCATCGAGGCGGCGATGCGGCGCAGGCGCGCGACGGGAAACCCTTCCTCGATCACGAGCCCCGCGGTCAGCCACAGCGGTCGCGCGCCCACCATGGCCAGGTCGTTCACGGTGCCGTTGACCGACAGCTCGCCGATGTCGCCGCCGGGAAACTCGAGCGGGTGCACGACGTACGCGTCCGTCGTGAGTGCGAGGCGGCCGGCGTCCGCCGCGACCACCGCCGCGTCGGCGAGGGGTGCGAGCGCGTCGTTCCCGAGCTCCTCCAGGAACAGCCCTTCGACGAGGTCCCGGGTCGCTTGCCGCCGGCCCCGTGCGCGAGCGTGACGAGCTCGTCGCGCACGAGCGGCCGCCTACGACGCGCCAACCGGCTCCTCCGCGGGGCGTCGCTGGCGGCCGTAGGCATAGAACGCCGCGCAGGCGCCTTCGCTCGAGACCATGCAGGTGCCGAGCGGGCGCTCCGGCGTGCACGCCGTCCCGAAGACCCCGCACTCCCAGGGCTTGATCTGGCCCGTCAGCACCTCGCCGCAGCGGCACGCCTTGGGATCCTCGATGCGCGCGCGCCGGAAGCGCGTAGAGACACTCGGCATCCCAGGCGGCGAAAGCCGGCCGGATGCGGAGCGCGCTGCGGGGCAGCGCGCCGAGCCCGCGCCACTCGAAGTCCGCCCGCAGCTCCATCGTCTCCTCGATCGCGGCGAGTGCCCTGGCGTTGCCCTCGGGCCGGACCACCCTCGTGTACTGGTTCTCGACCTCGCAGCGGCCCTCGGAGCGCTGGCGCAGCAGCATGGCCATTGCCTGCAGCAGGTCGACCGGCTCGAATGCCGACACAACGACCGGTCGCCCGTACTCCTCGGGGATGAAGCGATAGGCGTCCGTGCCGATCACGGTGGAGACGTGGCCGGGGCCGACGAATGCGTCGACACGCAGCCCCGGCGTCTCGAGGATCGCGCGCAGGGGCGGCTCGATCGTGACGTGGTTGCAGAAGACGGCGAAGTTCGGCGCCTCCTGTGCGCGGGCGCGAAGCAGCGTCACCGCGGTGGCGGGAGCGGTCGTCTCGAAGCCGATCGCGAAGAAGACCACGCGGCGGTCGGGCAGCCTGGCGGCGAGCGCGAGCGCGTCGAGCGGGGAGTACACCATGCGCACGTCGGCGCCGCGCGCCTTGGCCTCGAGCAGTGAGCCGCGCCCGCCGGGAACGCGGAGCATGTCGCCGAAGGTGGCGAGCGTGACACCGTCCTGCTCGGCAAGCGCGATCGCGTCGTCGACGCGGCCCATCGGGATCACGCACACGGGACAACCGGGACCATGGACGAGCTCGACCTCTGGCGGCAAGAGGTCTTCCAGCCCGTGCCGGTAGATGGCGTGGGTGTGGCCACCGCACACCTCCATGATCCGCACCGTCTCCCCGGGGCGCACGAGCGAGGCGATCTCGGCTGCGAGCCCTCGCGCCAGCTCTGCCGAGCGATACTCGTCGACGTACTTCACGCCGGGCCCTGACTCTCGGCGTGCCTCGGCAGCCGAGACATCGTGGCTCGGAGCCACCTGCCCTCCGGCTGCATGCCGGAGGCGCTCGAGCGCGATGCCGGCGTGGCAGAGCAGCAGGTCGCCGGGCACGGCGTCCAGGACGAGGTCGATCGCCACGCGGTCCTCCGTACCGGCCACCGTGACCACGGCCTCCGGGCCGTCCGTCGAGACGACCTCGGCCTCGACCGCCTCGTCCGAGCAGGTGACGCAGCGCCCCGGGGCGAGCCCGCTCACACCGACCCCTGCCTCAGCTCGTCGAGCTCCCGCTGCAGCTCGGCTCCGCGCTCGAGCAGTGCCAGCGTCTCGCGCGCGTCGTCCTCGTCGATCCGCGCCAGCGCGAAGCCGACGTGGATCAGCACCCAGTCGCCCAGCTCGAGGGGATCGGCGGGGTCGTCCACGAGCGCCACGCTGACGTCCCGGCGCACGCCCGAGATGTCGACCTTCGCGAGCCCTGCCTCGCGGTCGACCAGCTCGATCACCTGTCCGGGGATCCCTAGGCACATCGTGACAACCTCGCTGCTGCGACGGCAGCCTGACCGTAACTGACGCCGCCGTCGTTCGGGGGGACGAGACGGTGCGAGAGTACGCGAAGCCCCGCTCGTTCGAGCAGGCTGCGGAGCGACCCGGCGAGACGTAGGTTCTGGAAGCTGCCGCCCGAGAGCACGACCGTGCCCGGTGAGCGCACCTCCAGGCACGCGGCGGCGAAGGCCGCGGCGACCCCTTCGTGGAAGGCGGCCGCGATCTCGGCCCGCGGCCGGCCGGCGGCGAGGTCGTCGTGCGCGTGGGCGACGAGGTCGGCGCCGACGATCGTCCCGCCGGCCGTGCGGCACGCGTAGGGCTCTGCCGCAACCATGCCGGCGAGGTGCTCCAGCTCGATCGCCGCCTGGCCCTCGTAGCTGACCTGCTCGCGCACGCCGATCAGGGCCGCGACGGCGTCGAACAGACGCCCCGCTCCCGACGACGGTGGCGCGTTCACCTTCAGGCTCTCCCGCACGAGTGGCCAGCGCTCGAACGGCACCGGCCGCCCGGCCCGCTCCAGATAGGCGGCGGCCATGCGCCACGGCTCGCGGATCGCCGCCTCCCCTCCGGGCAGCGGCACGGGCTCGAGATGCGCGAGGCGCTCGAACCCGGCGAGGTCGCAGCGGAGGAGCTCGCCGCCCCACAGAGTTCCGTCGGTGCCGAACCCGGTGCCGTCGAGCACCACCGCGAGCGCCGGCCCCGACTCACCGTGCTCGGCCAGGCAGGCCGCGGCATGCGCATGGTGGTGCTGCACCTCGAGCACGGGCAGGCCCTGCTGCCACGCCCACTTGGTCGCCAGGTACTCGGGGTGGAGGTCGCAGGCCACGGCGGCAGGCTCGATCCCGAGCATGTCCAGGTAGAGCGCCAGGTCGGTGCGGAAGGCGCCGAAGGCGGCCTCGTCGTCCAGGTCGCCGAGGTGGGGCGAGAGGAACGCCTCGGCCTTCCGCGCCACGCAGAACGTGCTCTTCAGCTCCGCGCCGACGGCCACGATCGGGGCGCCCGCCGCGACCGGGAGGGGCAGGCCGCCGGGGGCGTAACCGCGGGAGCGCCGCAACGGGAACGCGACGCGGACGACGGAGTCCTCGCAGCGGCGGTGGATCGCCCTGTCGTGAGAGAGGAAGGCGTCAGCGATCCCGTCCAGGCGGCGTTTCGCGTCCTCGTCGTCGATCGCGATCGGCTCGTCGGAACGGTTCCCGCTCGTCATCACGAGAGGCCTGCCGACGTCGTGGCAGAGCAGGTGGTGCAAGGGGGTGTAGGGAAGCAGCAGCCCGACCCACGGCGACCCCGGCGCAATCGACGTCGCCAGCGGTGCGTCGGCGCGGCGGCGCACGAGCACGATCGGCCGGGCAGGGCCGTGGAGCAGCACCGACTCCTCGCAGGTGAGGTCGCCCAGCAGGGCTGGGTCAGCGGTCATCACCGCGAGCGGCTTCTGCTCGCGAAGCTTGCGCGAGCGCAGGCGCGCCACCGCCTCCTCGTCCGTCGCGTCGCAGGCGAGGTGATAGCCGCCGAGTCCCTTCACGGCCACGACGCGCCCCGACCGCAGCAACCCCACCGCCTCCCCGAGAGGCATCGACAACGCCGGCCCGCAGTCGGGGCACGCGGTCGGCTCGGCATGGAAGCGGCGGTTCGACGGGTCCTCGTACTCCCGCCGGCACGCCGCACACAGCGGGAAGCCCGCCATCGTCGTGCTCGGGCGGTCGTAGGGGACGGCCGTGACGATCGTGAACCGCGGGCCGCAGTTCGTGCAGTTGACGAACGGGTAGCGGAAGCGGCGGTCGGCCGGGTCGAAGAGTTCTCGTACGCAGTCCTCGCAGGTGGCGGCGTCCGGCGGGATCGGCGTCGGCGGGCCGAGACGTCCCTCGCGGCTCGCGACGATCGCGAAGCCGCGCTCCGCCTGCACCGGGCACGGGACGGCGACGACTTCGTCGACGCGCGCCAGCGCGGGCGCCTCGGAGACGAGCGCCGACGCGAGCGCGTCGAGTGAGGACGTGCTCCCCTGAGCCTCGATCAGCACGCCGTCGGCGTCGTTCAGCACGAACCCGGTCAGCCCGTGCCGCGTGGAGAGCCGGTGGACGAACGGCCGGAAGCCCACGCCCTGCACCACCCCGCGCACGCGCAGGCGCCTCCGCACCATCTCGTCGATTGGCGCCACTGCCCAAGGCTGCCCGGTCTCGCCCGGTTCCGCAACGGGTGGGCCGCGGACGTGACTGCGGCATTCCCGTACCGTCCGAGGGAGGCTGTACCGATGACAGGGTGCGCGCGAGAATCCACGCTGATGCTGGTGCCATGAGGATCACGCTCTGACAGGCCAACCCCGCGCAACGATCGGCCTCGACGGCCTGGACGCTCTCGTGCAGGCGTTGTGCGACCGCGGGTACCAGGTGATCGGGCCTACCCGCCGGGAAGGCGCCATCGTCTACGAGGAGATCACGTCGGCCGGCGAGCTTCCCGCCGGCTGGACGGAGATCCAGGAGGCCGCCACCTATCGGCTCGAGCGGCGCGACGACGAGGCCCGCTTCGGCTATCCGGTCGGCCCGCAGTCGTGGAAGCGCTATCTGATGCCCGCGCGCGTGCGCCTCTGGCAGGCGCGCAAGCGAGACGGCGAGCCGCCCGAGATCGTCGAGGAGCCGCCGCCGGAGCGGCCGTTCGCCCTGCTCGGCGTGCGCTCGTGCGACCTCCACGCGATCGCAGTGCAGGACCGCGTCTTCCTCGAGGGCACCTTCGTCGACCGAGACTACGCGGCCCGCCGCGAGGGCGCCTTCCTCGTCGCGGTCAACTGCGGCACGCCCGGGGGCACCTGTTTCTGCGTCTCCATGGAGACAGGCCCGCGCGCCGAGCGCGGGTACGACCTCGCACTCACCGAGTTGCTCGACGGGGAGCACCGCTTCCTCGTGGAGGCGGGCTCGGAGCGCGGCGCCGAGGTGCTGGCCGGCCTGGGCGGCAGGGAGGCGACGCCGCACGACGTCGATGCTGCGCTGCGGGTCACCGACGAGGCGGCGGGAAAGATGGGACGAGCCGTCGCGTCGACCGACTTGCGCGACCTGCTGGCGCGCAACGTGAACCACCCTCGCTTCGCCGACGCGGGCGAGCGCTGCCTCACCTGCGGCAACTGCACCCTCGTGTGCCCGACCTGCTTCTGCACTTCCGTCGAGGACGTGAACGTGCTCGAGGACGGTGCCGCCGAGCGGTGGCGCCACTGGGACTCCTGCTACTCCGTCGACTACTCGCACATCCACGGCGGCGCCATTCGCCCCTCCTCGCGGGCCCGCTACCGCCAGTGGCTCACCCACAAGTTCGGAACCTGGGTCGACCAGTTCGGCACGTCGGGGTGCGTCGGCTGCGGCCGCTGCATCACCTGGTGCCCGGTCGGGATCGACGTGACGGAGGAACTGGCCGCGATCCGGGCGACCGACGGAGAGGTCGATCATGCAAACGCTTGACGAGATCGTCACCGAGAGCCCGGTCTTCGCCGGCCTCGATCCCGAGCAGCTGCAGCTGATCGTGGGCTGCGCGCAGAACGCCGCCTTCTTCAAGGGCGAGCGCCTCTTTCGCGAGGGCGAGGCCGCCGACACCTTCTACCTCGTCCGGCGCGGACGGGTTGCCCTCACGGCCCACGTCCCCGGCCGGGGCGATGTCACGATCGAGACGGTCGAGCCCGGCGAGGTGCTCGGCTGGTCGTGGCTGTTCCCGCCCTACACGTGGCACTTCGACGCGCGCGCCGTCGAGGACGCGGGCGTCGTCGCCTTCGACGGCGCGTGCCTGCGCGGAAAGTGCGACGCCGATCATGCGCTCGGCTTCGAGCTCCTACAGCGGTTCGCCCAGGTGATGATCGACCGCCTCCAGCAGACGCGCACCCTGCTCCTGGACGTCTATGGCCACGGCGCCGACAGCTGAGCCCCCCGCGCGCGGCGCGATGGCGCCCGAGCCATATCGCGTCGTCTCGCGCGCTCCTGAGACGGCCGACACGTGGACGCTGCTGCTCGAGCCGCTGGGCGCGGCGATCGTCCCCGCGCCCGGCCAGTTCAACATGCTCTACGCGTTCGGCGTGGGCGAGGTGCCGATCTCGACGAGCGCCGCTCCCGAGCCGGGAGGCGAGCTCGTCCACACGATCCGCGCCGTCGGACCGATCACTCGCGCGCTCTGCGCGACCACACCCGGCGATGTGATCGGGGTGCGCGGCCCCTTCGGGACGTGCTGGCCGCTGGAGCAGGCGCGTGGCGGCGACCTCGTGATCGTGGCCGGTGGGATCGGTCTCGCCCCCGTGCGGCCGGCCATCTACCACGCGCTCGCCCACCGCGACGACTACGGGTCGTTCTGCCTGCTCGTCGGCGCTCGCACGCCGGACGACCTGCTCTACGTGCGCGAGCTCGAGGACTGGCGCGGACGCTTCGACGTCGAGGTGGGGGTGACCGTCGACAGCGCCGTCGACGAGTGGCACGGGCGCGTCGGCGTCGTGCCGCGCCTGATCCCCGCCGCCGCTTTCGATCCCGGCAACGCGACCGTGCTCGTCGTCGGCCCGGAGATCATGATGACGTTCACCGCGAAGGCGTTGCTCGAGCGCGGCGTCCCCAAGGATCGGATCCACGTGTCGATGGAGCGCAACATGCGGTGCGGGCTCGGGCACTGCGGACACTGCCAACTCGGCCCTGTGCTGATCTGTCGCGACGGCCCCGTGTTCCGTTACGACGAGATGGAAGCCCTGATGGAGGTGAGGGAGCTGTGACGGTCGCGACCAGGCCGAAGCTCGCCGTCTGGAAGTTCTCCTCCTGCGACGGCTGCCAGCTCTCGCTGCTCGACTGCGAGGACGAGTTGCTCGCGATCGCCGGCGCGCTGGAGATCGCCTACTTCCCCGAGGCCACGAGCGCGGAGGTGGAAGGCCCCTACGACATCTCGCTGGTAGAGGGATCGGTCACGACAGCGCACCACGTGGAGCGCATCCAGCAGATCCGCGAGCAGTCCGGGCTGCTCGTCACGATCGGCGCCTGCGCGACCTCGGGGGGCATCCAGGCGCTGCGCAACTTCGCCGACGTGAAGGAGTGGATTCCGATCGTCTACGCGAGCCCCGAGTACATCTCGACGCTCGAGACGTCGACGCCGATCGCCGACCACGTCACCGTCGACCTGGAGCTGCGCGGCTGTCCGATCTCGAAGGAGCAGCTCGTCGAGACGGTGCTTGCACTCCTGCACGGTCGCCGCCCGCACCTCGCCTCGACGAGCGTCTGCTTCGAGTGCAAGGCGCGGGGCACGACCTGCGTGATGGTGGCCCACGGGACGCCGTGCCTGGGACCGGTGACGCACGCCGGCTGCAACGCCATCTGCCCTTCCTACAACCGCGGCTGCTACGGCTGCTTCGGCCCCATGGAAAGCCCCAACCTGCCGGCGCTCACGGCGCAATGGAAGGTGCTCGGTGTCGGCGACGACGGCATCGTGCGCGCATTGCGAACGTTCAACGCCAACGCCGAGGAGTTCCGGGAGGCGAGCCTGAAGCATGAGTGACGAGCGCACGACGCGGGAGATCCGCACCGACTACCTGGCCCGCGTGGAGGGCGAGGGTGCAATGCTCGTGCGTCTTCGCGGAGACGAGGTGGAGGAGGTGCAGTTCAAGATCTTCGAGCCGCCGCGCTTCTTCGAGGCGCTTCTGCGCGGTCGCCAGTTCACGGAGGCGCCCGACATCACGGCCCGCATCTGCGGCATCTGCCCGATCGCGTACATCGCGAGCGCGTGCAACGCGATGGAGGCGGTCTGCGGGATCGAGCTGCCCGAGCAGGTGCGCCTGCTTCGCCGCCTCATCTACTGCGGCGAGTGGATCGAGAGCCACGTGCTGCACACGGCGATGCTGCACGCTCCCGACTTCCTCGGCTACGACGGCGCCGTCGAGCTCGGCGCGCGACCGGCGCGACATCGTCGAGATGGCGCTGCGCTTGAAGAAGGCGGGCAACGAGGTGATGCGCGTGGTCGGCGGCCGCGAGGTGCATCCCGTCAACCTGCGCGTCGGCGGGATGTACAGGGCACCCTCGAGGGCCGAGCTGGCGTCGCTCGTGCCGGAGCTGGAGTGGGCGCGCGGCGCGGCCGTCGAGTTCACGCGCTTCGTGGCCGGCTTCGAGTTCCCGGACTTCGAGCAGGATTACGCCTTCGTGGCGTTGCGGCAGCCGGGCGAGTACGCGATCGAGCGGGGCCGAATCGTCACGAGCACCGGGCTCGACATCGCGGTCTCCGAGTACGAGCAGCACTTCACCGAGACGCACGTGGAGCGTTCGAACGCGCTGCATTCGACGCTCGAGGGCGTCGGCAACTACCTCGTCGGCCCGCTCGCACGCTACGCGCTCAACCAGCGGGAGCTGTCCCCGCTCGCGCGGGAACTCGCTGCCGAGGTGGGTCTCGGCGATGTGTGCCGCAACCCGTTTCGCAGCATCGTCGTGCGCGCCGTCGAGACCGTCTACGCCGCGGACGAGGCCCTGCGCATCATCGCGCAGTACGAGCCGCCCGACCCACCCGGCGTGGAGGCGATCCCGCGCGCCGGCTCGGGGCACGGCTGCAGCGAGGCGCCTCGCGGGATCTGCTGGCACCGGTACGAAATCGACGATGTGGGTGCGATCCTCGACGCGAAGATCGTGCCGCCGACCTCGCAGAACCAGAAGACGATCGAGGAGGATCTGGTCGGCGTCGTCAAGCAGTCGGTGCACCTGTCCGACGACGAGCTCGCGCACCGTTGCGAGCAGACGATCCGCAACTACGACCCGTGCATCTCCTGCGCCACGCACTTCCTCGAGCTCGAGGTCGTGCGCGGGTGAGAGCGGCCGCGTGCCTGGGCAGCCGCTACCGCGGCGATGACGCCGTGGGCCCACTCGTCGCCGATCGGTTGCGCTCCGTCGGGGCCACGCTGCTCGACTGCGACGACGAGCCGACCAGGCTGCTCGACGCCTGGGCGGGGCTCGACCTGGTCGTGATCGTGGACGCCGTCTCGTCCGGTGCGGCCGCGGGCACGGTGCACCGCGTCGAAGCGGGCGCAGGCCCGCTGCCCCGCGACCTCGGGCTCGCGTCGACACATGCGTTCTCGGTGCCCGATGCGCTCGAGTCGGGCGGGCGCTCGGGCGGGCGCCGCGGCGTGTCGTCGTGATCGGAGTCGAGGGTGCGGCGTTCGGGATGGGCGACCCGATCACGCCTGCGGTCGAGGACGTGCTGGACTCGGTTGCCGAGGCCGTTCTGGTGGAGCTGGGAGAGAGGTAGGGATGCACGAGAAGGCCCTGATGGACGACGTGATGGCGAAGATCCTGGAGGTTGCCGACGCCGAGGGCGGCGGGCGCGTGAAGCGGGTCCGCGTCCACCTGGGGGCGCTCTCGCACTTCACCCCGGAGCACTTCCGTGAGCACTTCGACGACGCGGCGCGCGGCACCGCCGCCGAGGGCGCGGAGGTCGAGGCAGCAGTCGGCACTGGACCTCGCCGCTCCGCACGCCGACGGAGTGGTTCTGGAGAGCGTCGAGGTCGAGGTGGGTTCCTAGGAGCGAGGGGTGAGCTCGGCCTACCTCTTCGTGTGGGCGTGCCGCAGGTGTGGGTGATGCGCCCGCTCGAGCACGAGACCGGCATGCAGATGTGGCCTCTGCCCGAGCTGCAGGAAGAGCTTCTGCAGGCGGGCGTGCGCGGCGCGGTGCCGCCGCCTCTGGTGGAGCCGCCTCCAGCGCCGGTCGATGTCGTGCCGGACCGAGTCGAAGCGGGCGAGCAGCCGCTCGTGCAGGGTGCGCGGCTTCCGGTGCGGGATCGGGACACGTGTCACGAGACACCTCCTCTGTGGTGTCGGATTCCGCTCCAGTGTCGCCCGGGCAGGGGTTGTCCGAATCGGAGGCTCCACTGAGCCTGCCGGGGGTCTTCTACCGATGTTCCGCCAATGCGCAGCCGGCGAGGTGGTCGTCGACCAGGCCGGCGGATTGCATGAATGCGTAGACGGTCGTCGGGCCGACGAAGCGGAAGCCGCGACGCTTCAGCTCCCTCGACAACCCCGTCGACTCGGGCGTGACCGCCGGGACCTCCGCGAACGATCGTGGCCTCCGCGTGCGCGGCGGCGGCGCGAACGACCAGACGAGCTCGGACAGCCCCCCGGGCAGCTCGAGCGCCGCCCGGGCGTTCCCGATCGCCGCCTCGATCTTGCCGCGGTGCCGCACGATGCCCTCGTCGGCGAGCAGCCGCTCCACGTCGGGCTCGCCGAACGCAGCCACGCGCTCCAGCGCGAAGCCCGCGAACGCCAGGCGGAAGCCTTCCCGCTTGCGCAGGATGGTGATCCACGCCAGCCCTGCCTGGAACCCCTCCAGGGTGAGCAGCTCGAAGACCCTGTCGTCGCCTCTCAGCGGCCGGCCCCATTCCCGGTCGTGGTAGCTCACGTAGAGCGGGTCGCCGCCGCACCAGGAGCAGCGCGAGAGCCCGTCCTCGCCGGTCAGCAGGTCGCCCTCCACGCCGTAGTTATAGGTTCGCGGCATGCCGTTCGAGCTGAACGAGGGAAACGCAGCTGCGTACATCGCGTACCGCGGACTGGCGACGCTCGATCCGGCGATCACGGCGGAGGAGCTGGCGGGCGGGGTGTCGGCGGCGGTGATTGCGGTGCGCGACCCGGTGTCGGGCCTGGCCGTCGTCGTCAAGCAGGCGCTCGAGCGGCTGCGCGTGCCGGACGAGTGGCTGGCGACGCAGCGGCGCACCGAGACGGAGGTGGCCGCGATGCGGCTCTGCGCCGATCTGACGCCTGGATCGGTGCCACGGGTGCTGGACGCCGATCCGGAGCAGCACGTGATGGTGATGGAGCTGCTGCCGACCGGAGCGCGCAACTGGCAGGCGGAGATCGGCGAGGGGCGCGTCCATGCCGAGGCGGGCCGCTGGGCCGGCTCGACCCTCGGCCGCTGGCACGAGGCGACGGCCGGCAGCCGTGAGACGGCCCGCGTCTTCGACGACTTCGAGGCGTTCGAGCAGTTGCGGCTGCGGCCGTTCCTGGAGACGACGATGGAACGCCGTCCCGAGCTGGCGGCCGAGATCGCCCCGCGACTCACGGAGCTGCGGGCGGTGCGCCGGTGTCTCGTGCACGGCGATTATGCGAAGAAGAACATGCTCGTGGGCCCGCCGGGACGCTGGGTGCTCGACTTCGAGGTGGCGCACTACGGCAATCCGGTCTTCGACCTCGCCTTCTTCCTCTCGTTCGTGGTGCTCAGCGCCGTCCGCTGGCCGTTGCTGACGGAAGAGCTGCAGCGGCTCGGCGAGGGGTTCCTGGCCGCGTACGACGCCGCTGCGGGCGAGGGCTTCGCCGGCGACCGCGCGTCGGTGACGGCGCACACCGCGTGCCTGATCCTGGCGCGGACGGACGGCAAGTCGCCTGCGCAGTTCTTCGACACGTCGTCGCGCGAGCGGGCTCGGGACGTGGGGATCGTGCTGCTGCGAGCGCCCGAGCGGGGGCTGTGGTCGTGGGTGTGATCGAGCGGGTGCTCGGCTGGGAGGCGCTCGACTCGCGCGGGACGCCCACCGTCGGCTGCATCGTGCGCCTCGAGGGAGGCGCGGAGGGCGAGGCGATCGTCCCCTCGGGCGCCTCGACCGGCGCCCACGAGGCGCACGAGCGCCGGGACGGGGGCGAGCGCTACGGCGGCAGGGGCGTGCGGCGCGCCGTCGCCGCCCTGCGCGACGAGATCGGCCCGGCGCTGCTGGGTCGCGAGGCCTCGGATCAGAAGGGCCTCGACGCGGCGATGCGGGCGCTCGACGGCACGGCGAACCTGCGCCGCCTGGGGGCGAACGCCGTGCTCGCCGCGTCGGTCGCCTGCGCGCTTGCTGCGGCTCGCGCGCGCGACTTGCCCCTGTGGCAGGCACTCGCTCCGGGCGAGCAGCCGCTGCTGCCGTTGCCGATGGTGAACGTGATCTCGGGCGGCGCCCACGCGGGCGGCCTGCTCGACGTGCAGGATTTCCTGGTCGTTCCCGTCGGCGCCTCGAGCTTCGGCGAAGCGGTCGAATGGGCAGGGCGCGTGCGTGCGGCGACGGCGGAGGAGCTCCGCCGACACGGCCACCAGGTGGCGCTCGTCGCCGACGAAGGGGGCCTTGCAGCTCCCCTCCCCTCCAATCGTGCTGCGCTCGACCTGCTCGTCGCCGGGATCGAGCGCAGCGGGCTGGCCCCCGGCGCGGAGGCGGCGATCGCCGTCGACGTCGCCGCTACGCAGCTCGTCGCCCCGGGCGGGTACGTCCTGGCACGGGAGGGGAGGTCGCTGCGGGCCGCCGAGCTGGTGGAGGAGATGGCGGCGTGGAGCGAGGAGTATCCGATCGTCTCGATCGAGGACGCGCTCGGCGAGGACGACGGTGAGGGTTGGGGCCTCGTCACCGGCCGACTCGCCGACCGCATCCAGCTGCTCGGCGACGACCTCTTCGCCACGTCCCCCGAGCGCCTGCGGGCGGGCATCCGGGCGGGTGTCGCCAACGCGGTGCTCGTGAAGCCGAACCAGGTCGGCACGCTCTCCGACGCGCTGCGGGTGGTCGAGATCGCGAGGAAGGCCGGCTACGCGACGGTGCTCTCGGCCCGCTCCGGCGAGACGGAGGACGCCTGGCTCGCCGACCTCGCCGTCGGCTGGCGCACCGGCCAGATCAAGGTCGGCTCCACGATGCGGTCGGAGCGCACCGCCAAGTGGAACCGGCTGCTGCGCATCGAGGCCGAGTGGCCCGACGCCGTGTTCGCCGGGCGTGCGGCGCTGGCGCGGCCGTAGCGCCTCTCGGCGGAGTGGCGGCTTCGAAGCGCCGGCAGAGGGAGCGGCCTCAGAGCTTGGCGATCGTGTCGCCGCGGGCGACGGTGCCGCCCTCCACGACGCGCGCGTTGACGCCGCGCAGGCGCATGGGCCTGCCGTCGGCGCCGTTCACGAAGCGGATCGCGTCGCTGCCGAAGCGGGCGCTGAACTTCGCACAGCCCGTGTGCGGCTCTGCGGTGATCTCGAGCACGGCGCCGCCGACGGCGAGCCTGGTTCCGGGCGGGAGGTTCTCGACGCCGAGGTCGAGATCGACGTAGAGCTGGTCGCCGGCGAGCGGCCAGCGCTCGCGGCCACCGGCGATCAGCTCGATCGTGCGCGCGTTCATGATCGTCACCTGGGCTTCCGGGTTGGCCGATCCGTCCCGCCAGCGGTCGCCGACGAGCCCGTTGTCGACGTCGAGCTCGGCCTCGTCGAGCACCTCGCGCTCGCTCTCCGCCGGCCGCCGAACGATCAGCTCGACCGTGCCCCGTCCAGCCGGGGAGCTGCGGATCCCGTCCAGCCCTGCCGCCAGCTCCTCTGCGCTGCGGTGCTCCGCCATCTCAGTCGTCGCTCCGCTCGATCGGCAACGATCCGGTCTCCTGGCGGGATCGGGAGAGGCGTCGCACTCAGGCAGTCATACCAGGTTGCCGAGCGGCTGCGCTTACGACGAGCGCCGCGGCGAGCTCGGCCGCCTCGGCTCGGGTGATGCGGTCGTTCGCCGTGAGCGAGCGCCAGGTGTGGAAGTCGACGGCGTGGGACAGCGCGGCGTCGAGCACGCGTCGTCTGCGTCCGCGGGTGTGCCAGCCGGTCGCCAGGATCTCGGTCGCCTCGGCCAGGTAGGCCCGCAGGGGCACGAGGGCGGAGCGGACGGCGTCGACGAGCTCGGCGTCCCGGAGGACGTTGCTCCACATCGGCTCGGTGCGCTCGTAGTAGGCGTAGAGCTCGTCCAGCGCCTGCGCGAGCCTCTGCTGCGGGTTGCCGATCGCGCGCCAGGGCTCGGGGTCCGGCCAGGGGTGTGCGGTCATGTAATGGGACGAGCACGCGCCGAACAGGTCGGCTTCGGTGGGGAAGTGGCGGTAGACGGTGTGACGCTGCACGCCTGCCCGCTCGGCGACGGCGCTTACGGTCGTGCGGGCCGGCCCGACCGTCCCGTGCAGCTCGACGGCTGCTTCGGTGATCCGCCGGCGCGTGGCGGCCATCTCGTCGGCGCGCTGCTTGAGCTCGTACTTGCGCTTCGGCTTGCTTTGGTTATCCATGGTTGTGCAATCAATCTTGACAGATTCCGTGGAGGTGTGTATCGTCCGAATTCCATAGTACATAATTGTGCAATGAAAGGAGATTCGACATGAGCACCACCTCGACACAGTCCGTCGCCCCGATCGCGCTGCAGCCCGGGGAAGGCGATGCCCGCTGGTTCCTCGGTGCCCTGGGCACGATCAAGGCGGCGGCGGAGACGACGAACGGTCAGCTCGCCGTGCTGGAGTTCCGCTGGCCCGAGGGCAGCGGCTCACCGCTGCACGTCCACCACAACGAGGACGAGTGGTTCTACGTGATCGAAGGCGAGCTCACGCTGTGGGTCGGCGGCGAGGTGGTCGTGGCTCCGGCAGGATCGTTCGTCTACGGGCCGCGCGACATCCCGCACACCTTCGTCGTCACCGCGCCCGAGACCCGCTTCCTCATGGTCACCGAGCCCGCCCCCTTCGCCGACTTCATTCGCGCGATGTCGGAGCCGGCTCAGGCCCTCACGCTCCCGCCGGCGTCCGTCCAGCCGCCCACCGCGGAGGAGCTGACCGCGGTCGCAGCCGAATACGGGATGGAGATCCTCGGCCCCCCCGGCATCCCCGCCTGAGCTGCGGCCGATCACAGCTGGAGCGCCTCGATCCGCGGGTCGAGGCGCTCCGCGCACGCGGCACCGTCATGCTCCCCGAGAGCGCGCGACCGCCAACTCCTCGTCGCTGTCCGCGGCCTCTCCCTCGGGCCACGGTAAGGCGACAAGGGAGTACCTGGACGTTGCCCGTCTCCTCGCGTCCCTTGATCGAGACGCCGTCCACGCAGGCTTGTTCGAGAGGCTATTGCCGATTATGATTTTTATGCAATTTGCTATTCCCGGAACAAAAACTATCCGCAAGGCGGGTGACGGGTGGCGAACAGCGTCGATATTCCGGAAGACGGCGTTCCCGAGATCACGCTCGAACGCGACGCGAAGACCGGTGGCGTGTGGGCCACTTCCACGGTCAACGGGATGCGGCTTCGTATGCTCTTCGGGACTGGACGGGGGAGGGCGACGTGCTCAAGCTCCGCATCGCGCCGACGGCCAAGAAGGAGAGTCTTCGGCCCGAGATGATGCGCTGACGTCGGCAAGCGGTACGCCGTCCTCGTCGAGCACGCGCGAGCGTCGATTGCGGGCCGGAAGGGAGATGCGACCGCCGCCGTAAGAGCTCTGCGAGCTGCAGGAAGACCGCACGCGGCCTCGGTGACCGGCACTACCAGCTCGTCGCGGAGCAGTACGTCACCCTCGTCGAGAACGGAGAGCGGGCTCCGATCAAGGCGCTAGCGGCACTCAACCACGTCACGATCAGCGCGGCGTCTCGGTGGGTCAAGGAGGCCCGCCGCCGGGGCTATCTACCGGCTCCGTTGACGCTGACGAGCTCGTCCCGGCGCTGGGCGGACGCCGGGGTAAGGCTCACGTGTCGTCGTGTCCGCCGATCTGCGGGCAACAATGGTACGTATCAATTGCCGGCTCGGTCGACGACTATCGTCGGCGAGGACTGCGAACGAGTGCTCAGCGACTCTCGACGTCGCGTACGCCTTCGCGTGACGAATAATTGTTAGGCAAATGAATGCGATCCGGATTTCTCGTGACGAAGGCTACGCGCAATGACAGGTGCCGCGGAAAATACTGACGAATGGACGTGAGAAAATACGGATTGACCAGTTGACGCTCGCGTAGTATGTTCCGCCCGTTAGGGGGATTCTGCGGTGCGGACAACTGCGGCGTACGTCGACAGGAAGTCGACTTTCGCTTGGCTCGAGAAGGGGCTGCTCGCGGGCGCAGCGGCGTTCCTCGTTCTCGTCTTCCTCTTCGTCCAGACCGGCGCGCGGCCGCAGACCCCGTCCCGAACGAGATCGTCACCGAGAACGCGCTGCCCGGCAACCCTCCCTCCGAGTGGGAGGTCGCCGGTGCCGGCGACTCGAGCATCCAGGGCTTCGCGACGGACATCAGCGTCGACCAGGGCGGGACGGTCGAGTTCAAGATCGACACGCCGGCGACGGACTACCGGATCGACATCTACCGGCTCGGCTAGTACGGCGGCGACGGCGCGCGCAAGGTCGCGACGATCGAGCCGTCGGCGACGCTGCCGCAGACGCAACCCGAGCTGCCTGGTGACCGGCGGGACGCTCCCCGACAACCTCGTCGACTGCGGCAACTGGGGCGTGTCGGCATCGTGGAGCGTCCCGACGGACGCGGTCTCGGGCATCTACATCGCTCGGCCTGTACGCGAGGACGTCGGCGGCGACCTCGCCAGCCACATCGCCGTTCATCGTCCGCGACGACGACGGCGACTCCGATCTGCTGTTCCAGACCTCGGACACGACCTGGCAGGCGTACAACCGCTACGGCGGCTACAGCCTCTACGACGGGCCCGGGCACGCCCACAAGGTCAGCTACAACCGCCCGTTCACGACGCGCGACGCGCCGACCGAGGACTGGCTCTTCAATGCCGAGTACCCGATGCTGCGCTGGCTCGAGCGCAACGGCTACGACGTCAGCTACTTCACCGACGTCGACTCCGACTCGGCGCGGCGCGGAGATCCTCGAGCACAAGGCCTTCCTGTCGGTCGGCCACGACGAGTACTGGTCGGCCGGGCAGCGCGCGAACGTGGAGGCGGCCCGCGACGCCGGCGTCGAACCTCGCCTTCTTCAGCGGCAACGAGATCTACTGGAAGACCCGCTGGGAGCCGAGCACGGCCGACGGCGGCGAGCACCGACTACCGGACGCTCGTCTCGTACAAGGAGGGCGACGCCCAGGGCTCCGAGCACTACGACTGCGCCGGCGAACTTCGACTGCGATCCCGACCCGGACACGCTGGACCGGCCTCTGGCGGCAGAACCAGACCGGGCCACGACGGCGGGCAGCCCGAGAACGCGCTGAGCGGCCAGATCAGCTGGGGCGACACGACGACCGCCATCGAGGTCCCGGCCTCCGCCACCGGCCTGCGCTTCTGGCGCAACACCGGCATGACCGGCGCGACGACGCTGACCGCCGGACACGCTCGGCTACGAGATCGACTGGGAGCAGGCGGCGTACGCCAGCTCCTATCCGCCCGGCCGGATCACGTTGTCCGACACGCACGGCCGCCGGCAAGAACCACAGGATGAGCCTGTACCGCGCCCCGAGCGGCGCGCTCGTCTTCGGCGCCGGCACGGTCCAGTGGTCGTGGGGCCTGGACGACACCCACGATCGCGGCGTCGTCGACCGAGGACCCGCGGATGCAGCAGGCCACGGTCAACATCCTCTCCGACATGGGCGCCCAGCCCGCGACGCTCCAGGCCGGCCTGGTCGCCGGGCGGTGCGCTCGACACGACAGCGCCCACCGCGACCATCACCGACCCGACGGGCGGCGCGACCGTCCCGGGCGGCAACGTCACGATCTCCGGCACCGCCGCCGACACCGGCGGCCTCGTCGCCGCGGTCGAGGTCTCGACCGACGGCGGCACGACCTGGGCCCGCGCCACCGGCACGACGGACTGGACCTACACCTTCAGCGCATCCAACGGCCCGGTGACGGCGCAGGCGCGCGCCGTCGACGACGCGGCCAACATCGGCACGGCGGCCAGCGTGACGCTTCGACCGTCGCGGCGCAGGTCTGCCCGTGCTCGATCTTCGGGCCGTCGGTGACCGGAACCGAGGAGAACGACACCGGCGCCGTCGAGCTCGGCGTCAAGTTCCGATCCGATGTCGCGGGCTTCATCACCGGGATCCGCTTCTACAAGACCGCCGGCAACACGGGCACCCACACCGGCACCCTCTGGTCGACCGCCGGGGCGAACCTGGGAACCGTCACGTTCTCCGGCGAATCCGAGCACCGGCTGGCAGGAGGCCATCTTCGACTCGCCCATCGCGATCGATGCCGACACCACGTACGTCGCCTCGTATCACACCACCGTCGGCCACTACGCCACCGGCACCTCGTTCGCCACCGCCGGCGTCGACAGCCCACCCCTGCACGCGCTGCAGGGCGGGGTAGACGGGCCGAACGGTGTGTACCAGTACGGCGGCGGCGGCGTCTACCCGACCACCACGTTCGGGTCGTCCAACTACCTCGTCGACGTCGTGTTCGAGACGACGGTCGGGCCGGACACGACCCCGCCGACGATCATCGGGCGCTCTCCCGCCCCGAACGCATCCGGCGTCGCCGTCGCGGCCAATGTCACCGCGACCTAGGCACAGAGCATCCATTACATCGGCGATCTGATTCAGTACACCGAAGCAGATCTGTTGCGCACCCCGAATCTGGGTCGCAAGTCGCTCAACGAGATCAAGCAAGTGCTGGCCGAACATGACCTGTCGCTGGGCATGAAGCTGGAAAACTGGACGGCAGTGGCCGAGAAATAGAGCTCGCTTGGCTAGCGCCAGGTCGAAAGCAAGAGAGGAAAATCATGCGTCACCGTTTAGGACTTAGAAAACTCAATCGCACCAGCAGCCACCGTTTGGCTATGTTGCGCAACATGACCGTTTCGCTGCTGCGTCACGAAGTCATCAAGACTACCCTGCCGAAGGCCAAGGAGCTGCGTCGCGTTGCAGAACCTATCCTGACTCTGGGCAAGAACCCCAGCCTGGCTAATCGCCGTTTGGCGTTCGCCCGTCTGCGTGACCGCGAGATCGTCAGCAAGCTGTTCGACGAACTCGGCCCGCGCTACGCAGCTCGCAATGGCGGCTACTCGCGCATCCTGAAGTTCGGCTTCCGCAAGGGCGACAACGCTCCGATGGCTCTGGTTGAACTGATGGACCGTCCTGCAGAGGCACAGCCGGTAGAAGTAGCAGGCGAGTAAGCTTCGCTGCAAGCAAGAATAAGCAAAGCCGGACTTGTTCCGGCTTTGCTTTTTTGTTCAGGCAAACCAGCGCAGGAATGCGGCTGCAGAAAGCGCCGTAACAGCGAGAGCGGCCGACGAAAGCCAGACTTTGTTCTTCCCCTGATCTGTCCAGCGCGAGCCTTTCCACAGATATGTCGCCAGCAACAAGATGCCTGACGTCGCGCAGATCATCTTGATACCCAGCGCGTAGATGGCGATGCCGGAAATGTCGGGAAACTGATGATAGTAGTAATAGCTGACCATGCCGAATGTGGCTCCGCTCGCGGCTTGGGTCAGCCAGCCGCCCAGCGCGAGATACGCCAGCCTTCTGCGTACAACAAGGTCACGCAAACACAATGCCGCCAGTGAACCGCTCACCGTCGCCACAGCCCCGAGGTTATGCACGACCTGTACTGTGGCATAACTCAGGTTTTGCGCGAAGCTCATTTCGCGGTCACATCAACACAGCTTTCCACGCCGGTGGATACATGTCCCTTGGTATTCACTTCCAGGCAGATATGGTGCTTCCCGGGAGGTAACACATCGAGATCGGTGGTTGCTTTTGCCTGGCGCAGGATATCAACGCGATTGCCGTCGACATAGAGATGCATATGGTCCCCGTTCTTGCCCAGCATCGCTTCGTAGCTCAGTGGAACTTTGTCGTGGGCACTGACTGTGGCGCCGTTTGCGGGGGAGTTGATGGTTATGTTGCCGTCCGCGCCATAGGCCTGGGCACAAGCCAACAAAAAGAAAAAGACGAGCACAAGCTTGATGTTCATGAGCAATCTCCCTGGTTGATTTGCTGGAGTAACCGGACCTACATCAGACAATAGCCAGACAATCGGGGCAATCAGGTGGTCACCCCAGCTTGCGGTAGTGCGGCACCCATCAAGGGTGTTCAGAGATTCGCTCCCGCTACAGCGCAATGTTCATGCGTGAGCGTTAAGCAGGAGGAATTGAGGAGTTGGTTGGGGGCAGAGATCAGTAGGGTTTCTGTCCAACCCAGTTGCCCGACGGCTGATAATGGCAGACCCAGACCTGCTCGCTCGTATCCTCGCAGACTGCAATGGCGCAGCCGACGGTCGTCGTCGTGCGCCACACGACCTGTGTGTAATGGCCGCACGCCTTGCCCTTGGCGCAGCTGTTGGTGGCGTAGTCGTAGTCCTCGCGCTCGCTGGCCCAGTCGTCCACTACGGTCTTGGGCCTGACCTGCTGCACCTCGCGTTTGCCGTCCGACCATTCCAGCGCGCTGCCCCAGTACAGGTTCTCGCCGTAGTCTTTGGCTGCGCTGTGCTGCATGTCGCAATGATTGTTCTTCTTCAGCGTGTTCGCCCATTCCTGAGCCGAGGCGGCGAGCTTGGTGGAGTAGGTGAGCGGCGGGGCACCCACGGCTGCGCGCCAGCGGTTATGGGCTGCCACCATCTCGTTCACATCGAAGTCGAGCGCCTGCGCAGTCAGAGCGGCAGTCATGCAGCAAGCACAGGAGCAGGCGCTTCATCATTTGGCCAGCAGCTTCTGCAGATAAGGCCCGGTCACGCTTTCCGGATTCGCTGCGACGTCCTTGGGCGAACCTTGCGCCACGATACGGCCGCCGCCGTCGCCGCCTTCCGGCCCCAGGTCGATGACCCAGTCAGCGGTCTTGATCACGTCCAGGTTGTGCTCGATGACCACCAGCGTGTTGCCCTGGTCGCGCAGCGTGTGGATGACCTTCAGCAGCATGGCGATGTCGTGGAAGTGCAGGCCGGTGGTCGGCTCGTCCAGGATGTACAGCGTGCGGCCGGTGTCGCGCTTTGGAAAGCTCCAGCGACAGTTTCACACGCTGCGCCTCGCCGCCGGAGAGCGTGGTCGCACTCTGGCCCAGCGTGATGTAACCCAGACCCACGTCGAGCAGCGTCTTCAGCTTGCGCGCGATAAGAGGCACAGGCTCGAAGAACTCGTGCGCCTGCTCCACCGTCATGTTCAGCACCTCGTGGATGTTCTTGCCCTTGTAGTGCACCTCCAGCGTCTCGCGGTTGTAGCGGTGGCCGTGGCACACGTCGCAGGGCACGTACACGTCCGGCAGGAAGTGCATCTCCACCTTGATCACGCCGTCGCCCTGGCAGGACTCGCAGCGGCCGCCCTTCACGTTGAAGGAGAAGCGTCCCGGCCCGTAGCCGCGCTCGCGCGAGGTCGGCACGCTGGCGAACAGGTCGCGTATCGGCGTGAACAGACCGGTGTAGGTCGCCGGATTGGAACGCGGCGTGCGCCCGATGGGCGACTGGTCCACGTTGATGACCTTGTCGAAGAACTCCAGCCCCTCGATCTCGGCATAGGGTGCAGGCTCGGCACTGCTGCCATACAGATGCTGCGCCACTGCGTTGTACAGCGTGTCGTTGATGAGTGTGGACTTACCCGAGCCGGACACGCCCGCGATGCAGGTGAGCAATCCCACCGGCAGGTCGAGCGTCACGTCTTTCAGGTTGTTGCCGGAAGCGCCGATGATCTTCAGGCGGCGTTCCGGGTCCGGCTTGCGATACTGCGTCGGCGGTTCGATGCGGCGCCGGCCGGAGAGGTAGTCGCCGGTGAGCGATTGCGGGTTGGCACATACTTCCTTGGGCGTGCCTTGCGCCACCACCTCGCCACCATGCTCGCCAGCTCCCGGACCCATATCCACCACATAGTCCGCAGTCAGGATCGCGTCCTCGTCATGCTCCACCACGATCACGCTGTTGCCCATGTCGCGCAGGCGCTTCAGCGTATCCAGCAGGCGGTCGTTGTCGCGCTGGTGCAGGCCGATGGAAGGTTCGTCCAGCACGTACATCACGCCTGTCAGGCCGGAGCCGATCTGCGAAGCCAGACGGATACGCTGCGCCTCGCCGCCGGAGAGCGTCTCGGCCGAGCGATCCAGCGACAGGTAATCCAGACCCACGTTGTTGAGGAAGGTCAGGCGGCTGGCGATCTCCAGCACGATCTTCTCGGCGATGGCCTGCTTGTTGCCGGGCAGCGTCACGCCCTGGAAAAAAGTCAGTGCCTGCTTCAGCGGCAACGCGCTCAATTCAAAGATGGCGCGGTCGGCCACGCGCACATGGCGCGCTTCCTCGCGCAGGCGCGTGCCTTTGCAGTCCGGGCAGGTACAGCCGTTGAGATACTTCGCCAGCTCTTCGCGCACCGTGGGCGACTCGGTCTCGTTGTAGCGCCGCTCCAGGTTGTTCACGATGCCTTCGAAGGTCTCCTCGCGCAGCACCTTCTTGCCGCGCTCGTTCAGGTAGGTGAAGGCGATCTCCTCGCGCCCGCTGCCATACAGCACCACCTTCTGTATCTTCTCCGGCAGGCTCTCGAAGGATTGCTCCAGATCGAAGTCGTAATGCTTCGCCAGACTGTCCAGCATCTGGAAGTAGAACTGGTTGCGCTTGTCCCAGCCCTTGATCGCGCCGGCGCTCAAGGAGAGCGAGGGGAAAGCCACGATGCGCTCAGGATCGAAGAAACTGATCACGCCCAGGCCGTCGCACTTGGGGCAGGCGCCCATCGGGCTGTTGAACGAGAACAGACGCGGCTCCAGCTCCTGCAGCGAATAATTGCAGATGGGGCAGGCGAACTTGGCCGAGAACAGATGCTCCTTGCCCGTATCCATCTCCACCGCCAGCGCGCGCCCATCGGCGTGGCGCAATGCCGTCTCGAACGACTCCGCCAGACGCTGCTTGATGTCCGGTGCCACCTTCAGCCGGTCCACCACGATCTCGATGGTGTGCTTCTGGTTCTTCGCCAGCTTGGGCAGGTTCTCCATCTCGCACACCTTGCCGTTCACGCGCAGGCGCACGAAGCCCTGCGCACGCAGCTCGTCGAACAGTTCCAGTTGCTCGCCTTTGCGCTCCACCACGATGGGCGACAGGATCATCACCTTCGTACCTTCCGGCAGCGCCAGCACCGAATCCACCATCTGCCCCACCGACTGCGCCTGCAACACGATGTCGTGCTGCGGACAATACGGATCGCCTGCGCGCGCAAACAGCAGGCGCAGATAATCGTGGATCTCGGTGACCGTACCCACAGTGGAACGCGGGTTATGCGAAGTGGCCTTCTGCTCGATGGCGATGGCGGGGGAGAGCCCCTCGATCAGGTCCACATCCGGCTTCTCCATCAACTGCAGGAACTGCCGCGCATAAGCGGAAAGCGACTCTACATAGCGCCGCTGCCCCTCGGCATACAGCGTATCGAAAGCGAGTGAGGACTTGCCCGAACCGGACAGACCGGTGATCACCACCAGCTGATTGCGCGGCAGATCGAGGCTGATGTTCTTCAGGTTGTGGGTGCGGGCACCGCGTATCTTGATTTGTTCCATGTGGGGCAGCGAGTGAGAAAAACGACTCGCCAATATACGCGAAAACGGGTGCGTTCCCAAACCGGGAAACATGTAGTGTGGGTATGGGTGGTGCGAAAAAAACGCATTCCTTGACGCGCATAATCTCATGCGCGTAGATTATGCGCATTAACAGTGCAGGTGAACGCAATGGGAAACATCACATTCAATCTGGCCGGCCCCAAGAAATCGGCCAACCTCAGTATCAATGCCGACCTGTTGCAGCAGGCCAAGCAACTCAACATCAACCTTTCGCAGACGCTGGAGCAACATCTGGCCGAGATCGTTCGCCAAGCCCAACGCGATCAGTGGCTGGCAGAGAACAAAGGCGCTCTGGATGAATACAATCGCCGCATCGAATCGCGCGGCACATTCAGCGACGGACTGCGGCGGTTCTGATGGCGCAGTTCGATGTCTATCTGAATCCGAATGCCGATACGCGCGATAGCATCCCGTTCCTGCTGGATGTTCAAGCCGATCTGCTGGATATGCTATCCACGCGAGTTGTTGTACCACTGGTCGTCGCAGATGAAATGACGCTGGCTGCCAAACATCTCAACCCCCAATTCAAGATCAAAGGTGTGGCAGTCGTCATGTCCACTGCCGAATTGGCGGGAGTTTCGAGCCGCGCATTGGGCGATAAAGTCACATCGTTAAAGAATAAGCGCGACGAAATCATCGCGGCCCTTGATCTGCTGTTCACGGGGATTTAGACCCTTGCCGCACTACTGTCACTTCCGTAGAATCCAGCGAAATGGCGTTTCAGAGGACGTTTTCAATATTACAGCCTATGACCTTCCCGAACGATATTAAACTGGCCATGCGCGAATGTGTCCTAAAGCTCCTATGGCCCAAGGATGACATCGTTGCCTTTTTTACGAACAACAGCTGCACTAAGAGTGACCTCCAAGCTATAGGTGATCATAGGACGATGCATCGCTACGCGATCGTCGATGCGATGTTCCGCCATCTCAGTCAGAAACCAGATGAGGGTCTTGGCCAGTTCCGGGCGATGCTTCAATCGCTAATCAATTGGACGCACTTCGACTCCTATTACTTCGATAAACTCAAGAAACTCAATAGAGTTGAGGCTGAAAGTGCAATCACTCACCTGAAACAACTTCAAGAGATACGCGACCACAAGATTCAAGAGCAACGCAAAGAGCGCGAGCGCAAGGAGACAGCGGCAAAGGCGCCTACAGCGACACTACCCAACCTTAAAGCCAGATTCATTGCGCTTCTGCAGGGAGAAGTGTCTGGTGCGAAGCGCGGCTATGAGCTCGAAGAAATTTTGCAGTCTCTGTCAAAGCTCGTTTCGCTCGATGTTACCGAGCCATATCGTGTGAATGGCGAGCAAATTGACGGCTCAGTAAAGTACGACGGCGAGCATTACATCATTGAAGCGAAGTGGCAGGAGAAGGCCATGGCCAATGAGGCTGTTTATCAGTTTGCCGGCAAGATCGAGGGCAAGATGTATGGACGCGGACTCTTCTTTTCAATCCATGGATTTAGCGAGCATGTCGTTACTTCGCTTGTAGCAGGGAAGGCCATCAAGACAGTCTTCATAGATGGTGGCGATCTCATTCTTGTGCTTGAGGGCATGATTGATTTCACGGAAATGCTTGACCGAAAAATCAAGGCCGCCCAAACGAAAGGGTTGATTTATATTGATGCCATAACCGGGAAGTCAAAGCTATGACGGCAAAGCTTTCTTGTGCGAGAGGCCAATAGCAATTGGCCACAGGCCGCGCTTCCCTAGTCTCGAGTTCCACAACCCCACTGCATTGGCTGGCTATCGGGCGCATAGCCCGACCTGATAAGATACGCCCCTTCCGAAAATTGTCCGTTTTAGCTTCATGTCCGCTTCAGATTCCGCAATGACCCCCTTCGAACGCCGCGCCAGCATTGGCTTGGCGAGTATCTATGGCCTGCGCATGCTGGGCCTGTTCATCATCCTGCCGATCTTCGCCTTGTATGCCGAAAAGCTGCCGGGCGGGGAGAGTCATTTCCTCATCGGCGTGGCGCTCGGTGCCTATGGGCTGACGCAGGCGATATTGCAGATTCCCGCCGGGTGGCTGTCCGACCGTTACGGGCGCAAGCCGATCATCGTCGCTGGCTTGCTGCTGTTCGCGGCGGGCAGCTTCATCGCGGCATCGGCGGATGACATCTACTGGATCATCGCGGGGCGCGTGATCCAGGGCGCGGGGGCGATCAATGCGGCGGTGATGGCGCTGACCGCGGACCTGACGCGCGAGGAGCATCGCACCAAGGCGATGGCGCTGATCGGCATGACCATAGGCGTGACGTTCTCGCTCTCCATGGTGCTGTCGCCAATCCTTTACAAGCACATCGGCATGTCCGGCATCTTCGAGTTGACCGGTGTGCTGGCTTTCGTTTCCATCGCGATGGTGCTGTGGTTCATCCCGAACCCGCGCATCACGCGCTTCCACTCCGATACCGAAGCCAACACCGGCAAGCTGAAAGAAGTGCTACGCAACAAGGACCTGTTACGCATGGACTTCGGCGTGTTCACCCTGCACGCCATCCTGATGTCGGTGTTCATGCAGGTGCCGTTCATCCTGCGCGCTGACGGGCTGGATGCGCAGCACCAGTGGCAGGTGTATCTGCCGGTGATGCTCATCGCCTTCGCGCTCATGGTGCCGCCCATCATCATCGCGGAGAAGAAAGCGAAGATGAAGCAGGTGTTCATGATCGCGATTGGATTGGCTGCTGTGGCGCAGCTGGGCATCCTGTTCCTGCAGAGCAGCGTGTGGGGCGTGGCGCTGTCGCTGCTGGTGTTCTTCACGGCGTTCAACGTGCTGGAAGCGACGCAGCCTTCCATCGTCAGCAAAATCGCGCCGCTGGCCGCCAAGGGTACGGCGATGGGCGTGTTCAGCAGCGTGCAGTTCCTGGGCGCGTTCTTCGGCTCGGCCATGGGCGGCCTGTTGATGCAGTTCTTTGGCGGCAACGCGGTGCTGGTGTTTGCGGTGTTCATGCTGCTGCTGTGGCTGCTGGTGGCCTCCAGCATGCGTGCGCCACAGGCGCTGATGACCAAGATGTATCACCTGCCAGAGATGGATGAAGAAGCGGCGGGCAAGTTGCGGCAGTCTCTGGCACAATTGCGCGGTGTACGCGAAGTGCTGGTCGTGGGTAACGAGCAGATCGCCTGTCTCAAGGTGGAGATGAGCGGCTTCGACGAAGAATCAGTTGAGAATCTAGTGCGGCCCTCTCCCCAACCCTCTCCCCAAGAGGGCGAGGGGGCAGTCGTGAAAAACGTAACAACTTTGAAGGGGGTATGACATGTCGGTGAATAAAGTGATCCTGGTGGGACGTCTGGGCAAGGACCCGGAGACCCGTTACATGACCAACGGCGAGGCCGTGACCAACGCCACGCTGGCGACTTCCGAGAACTGGAAGGACAAGAGCGGCGAGAAGCAGGAAAAGACCGAGTGGCATAACCTGGTGTTCTATCGTCGCTTGGCCGAAGTGGCAGGCGAATACCTGAAGAAGGGTTCGCAGGTCTACATCGAAGGCAAGATCCAGACTCGCAAGTGGCAGGACAAGGAAACCGGCAAGGACCGCTACACCACCGAGATCATCGTCAACGAGATGCAGATGCTGGGCGGCAAGGCCGGCGGCGCAGGCAGCTTCGAGGTGGTGGAGAACCAATCGCAGGCACCGGCACGCAGCGCACCCGCAGCAAGGCCTGCCGCAGCACCCGCGGCCAAGAGCAACTTCGATAATTTCGACGACGACATTCCATTTTGACTGGCATTCATTCAGCAACGTAAAGGAAGGGCCACCACGCGGTGGCCTTTTTGTTTTTCGTCAGGCGAGATTCGAGGGATATATAGGCCTTATTGAGCCTTCTCGCAGGCGTATTCTGCGCTAGAATCAAGCCACTGCAGACCGGCTGCAGTGATCAGGGGCGGAAGATGAGCGAGTCTGATGCAAACCCAAAGATGGAGAAGCTACGCGTTCTCAATCTTGAAGATAGCCAAGATGACAGCGCGCTGATTCGGGCAGAACTTGAGGCTGCTTGGAAGGGCATCGAGTTGCTGCGCGTCGAGACACGTGAGTCTTTCATTCAGGCCCTGGATGAGTTCAAGCCGGATGTCGTGCTTTGCGACTATACGCTGCCCAGTTTCGACGGGCGGTCCGCCCTGCAGATCGTGCGCCAGACTCACCCCGAGATTCCCGTGATCATGGTCACCGGCGTGTTGCGCGACGACGATGCGGTCGATCTGCTCAAGATGGGCGCCAAGGATTACGTGCTGAAGGATCGCCTGCGCCGTCTGGTCTCCGCCGTGCAGGGCGCTCTTACACTGGAACACGGCATACGCGCCCGCAAGAAGGTCGAGCAGGAGTTGCGGGAATTTGAGCCGCGTTATCACGCGATCATGGCCACTGCCAACGATGCCATCATCTGCTCCAGGCCCGATGGCGCTGTCTATCTGTGGAACCCCAAGGCCGAGGAGATGTTCGGCTATCCAACGGCCGAGGCTATAGGCGGCAATCTGTATGAACTGATTAGCCCGGAAAACGGCCGCAAGCAGGCGCTGGAGTCCGTGCAGCAGGCCATACAAAGCGGGAACGGAACGATAACGGGGAAGACCTTCCAGCTCACGGCGAAACGCAAGGACAACAGCGAATTCCCGGTCGAACTGTCCTTGTCCACCATGCACATCGGCAGTGAACTGCACGTCACTTGCATCCTCCGCGACATCACCGAACGTAAACAATATGAGGCCAAGATAGAGCGCCTGAATCTGCTGTATGCGGCTTTGAGCCGTTTCGATCAGGTCGTCGTGCGCAGCAAGAACGAGCGCGAACTGTTCACCGAGATATGCCAGACCGCAGTTGAGGTCGGCCGTCTCAAGATGGCCTGGGTAGGTTTGATCGACCCTAATTCACACATGGTGGTCCGGGTGGCCAGCAGTGGCGAGGGGGCGGAGGAATACCTGCGCGACATCAAGATATCGTTGGATGCGGACAGCCCCTATGGACAGGGACCGACCGGCACTGCGCTGCGCGAAAACCAGCCCTACTGGTGCCAGGATTTCCTGGGTTCACCGCTGACCGCGCCGTGGCGCGAGCGCGGCGCGGCACTGGGGTGGTATAGCTCGGCAGCATTGCCGCTATGCCGGGACGGTGTGGTGGTCGGCGCCTTGTCCTTGTATGCCGGGACGGCGCAAGCCTTCGATGCGGAAGTGCGCAACCTGCTCACCGACATGTCGGCGGATATCAACTATGCACTGGACCATTTCAGTCATGAGGCCGAGCGCAGGCGGGCCGAGGAGCTGCTACGTTTGAGCGAGGAACGTCTGCAGCTGGCGCAGATCGTGGCCTCGGTGGGCACCTGGGAATGGGATCTGGTATCCAACGTCGCGCAGTGTTCGGACAGTTATTTCAGTATCTTCGGCCTGCCTTCTACCGCCCACCCGCTGACTTACCCGGAATGGCTGGAACGCGTCCATCCCGAGGACCGCAATCAGGCCGCAGCGGACATTCGGCAGGTGCAAACCATGAATGCGGACTACCGCGCCGTCTATCGCATCATCCGACCTGATGGCAGTGCACGTTGGCTGGAGAGCAAGGCACGCGTGAGGAGGGATGCCGACGGCAGTCCGCTCTCCATGCTCGGTGCGGTGATCGATATAACCGAGCGCAAGCAGCTTGAGGAACAGCTGGTGGCGCAATACGAACATGTCTCGGGCATCAATGCGCAGTTGATCGAATCGAACAAGCGGCTGGAGCAGGCGCAACTGCAGTTGCTGCAATCCGAGAAGATGGCGGCCATTGGCCTGCTGGCGGCAGGGGTGGCGCATGAGATCAACAACCCGATCGGCTATGTAGGCTCCAACCTCGGCACGCTGGAAAGGTATGTGGAGGACATTTTCCTCGTGCTGGACAAATACGTGGAGGCCGAGGCGCTCATGGGGGCCGATCATCCGCTGACTCAAGAGCTGCTCCAGCTCAAAGAACGGACAAGACTCGACATCGTCCGTGAGGACACGAAATTGCTGATCGCCGAGTCGCACCAGGGACTGGAACGGGTAAAGGAGATCGTTTTAGACCTGAGGGATTTTTCCCACGCGGAGAGCGAGGATCAGTGGCTGTGGGCAGACGTGCACAAGGGGATGGAGTCCACGCTGAACATGCTGCGCAACGAGCTCAAATACAAATGCGATTTGGTCAAGGAATATGGCACC
This sequence comes from uncultured beta proteobacterium, assembly GCA_963813255.1. GTDB lineage: Bacteria > Pseudomonadota > Gammaproteobacteria > Burkholderiales > Gallionellaceae > Sideroxyarcus. Next base: position 35,980 of record CAWEYD010000009.1, read on the forward strand.
CTGCCGAGGATCTACTGCCTGCCTTCGCAACTCAACCAGGTGTTCATGAACCTGTTGGTGAATGCCGCACAAGCCATCGAGGCGCATGGCAAGATCACGATACGCACCGGACATGAAGGCGACCATGTATGGATCGAGTTGACCGATACAGGTATGGGCATTCCGCCGGAAAACATCCCGCGCCTGTTCGATCCGTTCTTCACCACCAAGCCGGTGGGCAAAGGGACGGGACTGGGGCTTGCTGTTTCATTCAAAATAGTGGAAAAACACCATGGCAGGATCGAAGTGCAAAGCGAAGTTGGACTAGGTACCACCTTTCGCGTAATCCTGCCGGTGCAGCCGGACATCAATAAGGAGAATGCATGAACCAAACCGCAAGCATTGAGGCAGCATCGGGCACGACGTCCACATTGTTGTTCATCGACGACGAGGCCAACATCCTCTCCGCGCTGAAGCGTTTGTTCCAGCCGCTCGGCTATAACATCCTGACGGCAAAGAACGGCCCGGAAGCCCTTGCCCTGCTGGAGAAGGAAGCAGTCGATCTGGTGATCTCCGACATGCGCATGCCGCAGATGACCGGCGCCGAACTGTTGGAGCAGATGCGCAGCAAATGGCCGGACGTGGTGCGTATCCTGCTGACGGGTTATTCGGACATGAGCTCCACCATCGCGGCGATCAATCGCGGCGAGATCTATCGCTACATTTCCAAGCCGTGGGACGACAACGATATCGTGCTGATCGTGCGCGACGCGCTGGAGCGCAAGCACCTGCTGGCCGAGAAGAAACGACTGGAAGCGCTGACTTTGCGCCAGAACGAGGAATTGAAGTCGCTCAACACTACGCTGGAAGACAAGGTGCGCCAGCGTACCGAAGAGTTGCGTGACGCGCTGGAGCAGCTGAAGAAAGACTACTTCGCCAGCGTCCAGGTCTTCGCCAATCTGGTGGAGCTGCGCCGGGGCAGGATGGCAGGACACTCGCGCCGCGTGGCCCAGCTGTGCCGCAATATGGCGCACAAGATGCGCCTGCAGGATACTGAGACCCAGAATATCGAAACCGCCGCGATGCTGCACCACATCGGCAAGATCGGTCTGCCGGATCGCTTGCTGGACCAGCCCTATGCGGAATTGAAGAATGGCGACCGTATCGAGTTCGACAAACATCCGCTGCGAGCGGCAGCGATATTGATGGGATTGGCGCCATTGGCCGAGGCGGCCCAGCTGATACGTTGCCATCGCGAACATTACGATGGGGTCGGCAATCCGCTCGGTCTGCGTGCATCCGACATTCCGCTGGGAGCGCGCATCCTGCTGGTAGCCAGCGATTACGAGTCGCTGCAATCGGGGCTGATCGAGCGCGACAAGTTGACGCCGGCACAGGCGCTCAACCAGATCATCTATGGTCGTGGCACGACCTATGATCCGGCTGTGGTCGATGTGTTCAGCGAGATGGTTGCCTATGTCAGTCAGGCTGCCCATGTCGAGGCCGAGTTCCAGTTGTCCAGCGACCAGCTGCACGAAGGGGTGCTGCTGACCCGTGACGTGGTGGCCAGCAGCGGCATGCCGTTGCTGCTCAAGGACACGGTGCTGAACGCGGGTCATATTCGCGAGATCAAGGAGTTCGAGAGATCTGAAGGCGAACAACTGGCCATCTTTACCCATTCCATCTAGGCAGACGAAGTGAATACCTACCGTATCCTGCTGCTCGATGATGATGAGTTCGTACTGGGCGCCCTGCGGCGTGAGTTACTGAGCGAGCCATTCGTCGGCCACAAAAGTCTGGAGATCGAGGCGTTCACGTCGCCGGTCGCCGCACTGCAGCGCGCAGGAGAACCGGATGGGTATTTCGACCTGGTGGTCGCCGATAACCGCATGTCGGGAATGAGCGGCATCGATTTCCTCAAGGCGTTTGGCGAGATCCAGCCCGAGGCAGCGAGAATCATACTGAGCGGGTATCCGGACATGCACGAGCTGATGCGGGCGATCAACGAGGCGCATATAGATGCCTTCATTGCCAAGCCGTGGCAGGCGTACGACCTGAAAAGCGCATTATGGCAAGTGCTCAGGCAGTATGAGTTGCGCAGCGAGAACCGTGATCTGGCCAGACAGTACTTGGAGCGCTTCGGCCTTCATCACCAACTCAAGCGCAAGCTGAACTACCGGCTGATGATCGTGGACGATGACCTGCTCATGCTGCAGGCGCTGCAGCGCGAGCTGAACGAATCCTATATTCACGGGGCGTTTGGCATGTACCAGCTGGAGGTGCAGTGTTTCGAGCATGTCGATGCTGCTCTCCAGGAGGCGCACGAGCAGCAGTACGATATAGTGATCTGCGACTATGCGATGCCCGAGATGGATGGCATCGAGTTCCTGCAGATGTTCAGGGAATTGCAGCCCGATGCGGTGCGCATCCTGATCAGCGGTGCGGCCGATATGGAGGTGCTGGTTGAGGCGGTGAACAAGGCCAACGTCGGCTATTTCGTCGGCAAGCCGTGGCGTGATTACGAATTGCGCATTGCGATAGACCGCGCGCTGGCGCATCGAGAACTTGAACTGGACAACCGCTTTCTCGCCGATCTGCTCAGGTTGAAAACCCGGAATACGTAGGAGCATCCCCATGTACCGCATACTGATAGTCGATGACGAAACCAATGTGCTGAACGCGCTGCGGCGGGAATTGCAGGAAACGTATCAGATAGAGACTTTCAGCAGTCCGGCGGAGGCGCTGGAACGGTGCAAGAGCGAGGCCTTCGATCTGGTCATCGTCGATTACAAGATGCCAGGGATGGACGGCATCCAGTTCCTGCGACAGTTCGACAAGCTGCAGCCGGATGCCGCGCGCGTGGTCCTGAGCGGAGAAGCCGACTTCGATGCAGTGGTCGGCTCGATCAATGAGATGCACATCTATCGCTTCATCGCCAAGCCCTGGGACAAGACGGAGCTGGTCGTGACACTGGCACAGGCCTTGGCGCACAACACCACCTTGCTGGAGAACCGCCGACTCGCCGAGATATGCCGCAAGCAGATCGGCTGGCAAAGGGCGCGCGATCCAAACAAGCTGTATCAGGTGCTGGTGGTCGACGACGAACAGTACGCGCTCAACGCCGTGGTACGCGACCTGACCGCGCGCGACCGCTTCGAAGACCTGCATATGGTGCTGCTGCATGAGACAAACCAGGAATTCAAGGTGGGCAGTTTCGATTTTCGCTACAGGGTATACACCGAGACTTCGCCGCTGCGGGCATTGGAGATCGCCAAACAGCTCAGCTTCGATGTGGTCATCTCCGACTACCTGATGCCGGAGATGGATGGACTGCACTTTCTGGAAGCTCTGCGCCAGATGCAGCCGGATGCGGCGCGCATCCTGCTGTCGGGACAGGCCGACAGGGAAACGCTGGTCAACGCGATCAACCGCTCGGAGATATACAGCTACGTCAGCAAACCTTGGCGCGAATATGTGCTGAAAAGCACCGTGTCCCAAGCCGTCGCCTTCCACGATCTGCAGCGGGAGAACCGTCATTTCGCCGGCTTGTTGTCAGGGCGTCGCTAGACGCCTGCCAAAGCGGACGGGAATTTGTTGGTAAAATGCCCCCTGAGATGTGAGCAGTCTCCAATGGAGCGCAAGCAGGATTGATGCGTGCCGCACGAATCCTTCAGATAGACCTTTCGATTACCCATTCCAGATGAGCAAAGCATTCACCCGCGAGAACGATGACGCCGACGACGATGAATTGACGTTGCCCGCGCTCCCGTCTGGTACCAAGAACTACATGACCCCGTCGGGCTATCGCCGTCTGAAGGACGAATACATGCATCTGCTGGACGTGGAGCGTCCCGCGCTGGTGCAGACCGTCTCGTGGGCGGCAGGCAACGGCGATCGTTCCGAGAACGGCGATTACATCTACGGCAAGAAACGCCTGCGCGAGATCGACCGCCGCCTGCGTTTCCTCGCCAAGCGGCTGGAGAACTCCGACGTGATCGACCCGGCGCAACGCCAGGGCTGCGAGCAGGTGTTCTTCGGTGCGACGGTGACGGTGTGCCATGAGGACGGTGTCGAGCGCACCTACAGCATCGTCGGCATCGACGAAGCGAACGCGGGCAAGGGACACATCAGCTGGGTGTCGCCGCTGGCGCGCGTGCTGCTCAAGGCGCGCGCGGATGACACCGTCATGCTGCCGCTGCCGGACGGCGTGGAAGAGCTGGTGGTGGTCGAAGTGGTCTATTGCGAAATCGATTTCAACTGAAGGTACAACCATGAAATATCTCAAATCCGAATATCCTATCGCCATTGCCCTGATCGTGCTCGGTCTGGGTTTTGCGCTCGAACACGGTGCCGTCGAACATGGCGGCGCCACCCTGTGGGGGCTGCTGCTGGTGATCCTGGCGGCCATCATCGGCGTTGCCTTCCGCATCGCCCACCATGCCGAAGTGCTGGCGATGCGTCTGGGCGAGCCTTACGGCACGCTGATCCTGACGCTCGCTGCGGTGTCGGTGGAAGTGGTGATCCTGGTCGTGCTGTTGCAGGGCAACCCGAACCCGACATTGGCGCGCGACACGGTGTTCGCTGCGGTGATGTTCGATATCAACGGCATCCTCGGTCTGGCTGCGATCGTCGGCGGACTCAAGCACGGCAGCGCGAAATACAACGTGGATTCGGCCAACTCGTTCATCGCCATGTTGCTGGTGGCCATCGGCATCGGCATGTTCATTCCGGACTTCGTGCCCGATGCACAGTGGCAGCTCTACTCGGCCTTCTCGGTGTGCACTATGGCGGTGATGTACCTGGCCTTCCTGCGTTTGCAGACCGTGGAACATCGCAACTTCTTTGAGTATTCCAGCGAGACCGATGAGGAGGCGCACGACGAGGCGCACAGCCCGAATGCACTGCATGTCGGCATCCTGATCGGTGCCATCGTGCTGGTTGGTCTGCTCTCAGAGATATTGTCGGTGCTGCTAGATGCAGGACTTTCCGGCAGCAGCCTGCCCAAGGCCATCCCCGCCGTGCTGGTGGCGCTGATCTCCGCCAGCCCCGAGATACTCACCGCGCTCAAGGCCGCACGGCAGAACCGCATGCAGACCACCGTCAACATCGCGCTCGGTGCATCACTGGCCACTGTGCTGCTCACCTTGCCAGTGATCGAAGCCATCGCGCTGTTCAGCGGCGAACGCATCGTGATGGCGCTCACGCCGCTGCAAGCCGGGATGTTGCTGCTCACCTTCGTTTCCGTGATGAACAACCTGCACGACGGCGAGACCAACGCCATCGAAGGCATCAGTCACTTCGCCTTGTTCGCCGTGTTCATTGCGCTGGTGATGATGGGTCTGCTCTGAGCAAAGCTAAGAAGCAGCGGAGGAGGTAAGTGACATTTTGTGACGGTGAAATAGAGATGAAAGATTTGGCCCGTCTCACCAGCAGTTCCGTTTTTAGGTCAGCTGCAGTGGGGGCGGTGATTTCACTTTACACATGCCTTCCCTTGATTGCATACGCAGGGGAGGATAACGAACTGTACCTTCAGCCTTCTCCTGACGCGCCGCGGGTGCTGCAACTCAGCGCAGCTGAAAGCGTGCTGGATACAGATGTCTCTCCAAGCAACCCTGTTGCGGCAGTGTTGGTGCGTACCGCTAAATCACAAATACTGCGGTTCTGGAATTTTTCAGATAATCGAATAACGGCTAGCGTACCTATACCTACCGACGTTAAGGTCGGCGCTATTGCGTGGCATCCGCGTGGTGAATGGTTGTATGCCACAACGCATCTGGGAAATGACTGGCAAATCGTTCGCCTAGCCCACGATGCCAAAGAATGGCGCCCCGCAGTGTTGTATCGCGCTAGCGTGCCGATACGCAGATTGGTTTTTTCCCGGCAACGTTTTGAGGCTTCCTATCTGACTAAATCGAAGGCGGCGGAATATCGTCTATATTTTGGCGCGCAAGCAACAAATGGAAAATGGGAAACCAGAACCATACGCGAAAGCGGTGATAGTCCATACACATTGGCTGGGCCAACTCCTGCGCTCATGCCGCCGGCAGAGAAAAGCGAATCAAACAGCAAGGGAAACCAGTTCACGCTCCCCAGTGCACTCCCTGCAAGTTTCCATGGCTCGGGCAATACGCTACTAATTCAGGATGAGCAGAGTTGTTACGCAGAACTCTATTTCTCAAATAATTTTGATGATAATTATCACAAGGATGATTGGACTGATCCACAGAAACTAGTGTGGAACGAACGGCTGTTATGTGGCGGTTCGTTGACTTATACACCGAATGGCACTGGATTCTTTCAGTGGCGAAAAGGTGAAGCTGGGCTGATTTATCTAAATCGCAAGTCGGGTGTTGAGAAGAATGTTGCAGGCGAAATTCAGTTTATTTCTACGCCCAGTTCCACCGCGGACGGCAAGGGTGTTGTTGGTGTCACACAGGCAACAGGCAAGGCACAGCAATTGGAATATATTCCCACTGATGTGCCGTTGGGTGATGTGCTCAATGCATGGATGTTCATTGAGCAGGCGGATGAGCTGAAGTTGTATTCGAAAAATGGAGGGGTGCTTCGATCAGCTAACTACGGAGATCAACTGTTTAGACTGTATGACGAGGAAAACTATGGTAATTGTGGCTCATACCCGAAGCGACCATATCTGATCACCTCCGATCTTTTTTGGGAAAATTTTGGCGCGGCCTTCGAGTCGGTCTTTATTCTTAATGAGCGTTACCAGGCTATTCCGTCTTTTCAAAAAGTAGTGGCTGAAACCAACAAGATATATTCGCAAAACAAAGCACCACATCGCTTAGCCAAGGTGTTTAGCGTGGCTGCACATATACTCGATCCCATGAGTCTTGCTGGGCCAGATGTGGTCAAGGAGGCAGCGGATGTATTGGCAGGCTCATCGGCAGCGCAAGCTGATTTGCTGGGTGAGCCAGTCAGCTATAACCAATTCAGACCTCGAGGGCATTACGTTAAGACGGAAGAAAATCGCCGCTATTTTGCTGCGATGCGTTATCTGACTTCGGTGCATCTGACTGCGGATGAGGCAAAACTTATTACTGAACTTCCTGCTTCGGTGCAACAACAGGCCAAAATATGGATTGATGCGTATCGCCCATTCATCGCTGCGCCTCGTGCACCCGTTGCATGGAAGGATGTGCCTATTGCGCTCTCTCGCAATGTACAAAAGCCGCTCGATAAACCCAGCCTGTTTCCGCTATCGTGGGCTAGAGATAATGAGACGTTCTACAACACTACTTCTCATGTTGGTGAGGCTGAACCATTGGGTGAAGAGTATCGAGTGATGCCCTCCGGTTTGGATATTGCATTCGTATTCGGAAGCGCTTATGCCAAGCAGAGTTTGGCTAACGAGCTGACTCGTTATCCTCGTCTGGAAAAGCGATTGGATAAATTGCGGCTTGAAATGGGTGCTCAAACAACGAATGAAGATTCATCTCTTTACGATTTGTGGCTCAGCGGGTTGGCGCAGCAATGGGACTCAAGGATTGTTGAAACGGACGCATTAAGTTTGCGCGCATTGGATGTTTCGTCAAAAGAGCTATGGTCGGCGAAACGATTACAGACCGGTTTGGCTTCATGGGCAACATTGCGTCATACCACAGTCTTGGTTAACGACCAGTCGGCAGCTGAAGGTGGGCAAGGAGGTTTCAGTTTTGAACCTTTGGTTTTGCCCCCACCTCGCGGTTATGTGGAGCCTGATCCGCAAACATTCCAAACTATCGAAAACTTATACGCCAAGTTAATCGCCACGCTGAACACCACAGCTGTGGCTTGGCCAAAAGATGCAGCCACACAAGAACTGCATCGCGGAGTTATTGCGCAACTCGCCAATACCCGCTTGCTTGTCGGGCGATTCCGGACTATGGCAACAAAGCTGGTACAAGGTAAGACTCTCAGCGATGAAGAATACAAAACAATCGAGAATGTGGGCGGACTGGTGGAGCATGATTTCTTGTTGATGAAATCCGTCCAAGTCGGTGGCTATGGATTGGCTGAGCCTGATCCAATATCCAAGATTGCGGATGTTGCGCACGCGCCAGGGGCATCGTTGGAGGTCGCGGTTGGCAAGCCTGCGGAATGGGATCAGATCGTTCCGTTCCATGGCAAACGTGAGCTTGTGCGAGGGTCCGTATACAGTTATTACGAATTTGCGAGCGGCCATCCTTTGACAGATGACGAGTGGCGGCAGTCTGAAGAACAGACATCGCGTCCGGCATGGATACAACCCTTCTTTGTCGGCAAACACATGGGCTGCCCCAATTTGCAGAAGTGAGTATTTTGCGTAAAGCGCGGGCTTTGTTGCTATGGCTGGCCTTGGCTAGCGCTTGCTACGGACAAGACGAGCCTGCCAAGTTCGATTTGATATTTGTCGGCGACATTAATCTTGGGCGGCTGGTACAGACTGAAATGTCTCTGCGTGACAACTCGCCGTGGAACGATGTGTTGTCGAGTATGCCCAGCGCGACTGTGCAAGTTGGTAATCTCGAAGGCGTTGTGGCGAGCGACAGCGAGTCATGTTTGAAGCCGTCAGACTATTGTTTCTCCTTTCCGGCTGATCGCCTCAAGTATTTTTCCGAAGCCGGCTTCACTCATCTGAGCCTTGCCAATAATCACGCATTGGATCAGGGCGAAACTGGTTTGGAGAATACGCGCCGCGCATTGCGAACTGCAGATTTGGTTGGTGCGGCGTTACCGGAATCGCCCTATTTCGTTTCCAGTAACGGTGTTCGTTATGGTTTGGTTTTTATCAATCGAATTGCCAACGCAAAGGAAGGGGAAGATGACATTCCTTCCCCACGCGTGGCGCAAGCGCTTGAACTGGCAACGTCTGGCGCAGACTGGGTCATCGTCTATATTCATTGGGGGCAGGAGCTCACGCCATGGGTAAGTCAAACGCAGCGTGACGAAGCGCAGTGGTTGGTCGAACATGGCGCAGACATGGTGGTGGGAAGTCACCCTCATGTCATCCAACCCGTGGATTGTGTGGTAGGTCACCCAGTTTGGTTCTCTTTAGGTAATCACATTTTTGACCAGAAATATCCCAGCACGCACACTGGGGCTTTGATTGCCTGTAATGGCACATCATCACTTACCTGCAACGGCTTTCGCTCAACAAGAGGCAATGGGAGTGCGGCACTTCAAGAGATAGTGGCTGCCCCGACTCTAAATACGCCGAGTGGATGTGCGCCTGCCAAGAAAACACCTACGCAACTTCAAGTCGGTGGTTTTGCGATTTCCATCAGTGATACAAACGAAACCGGCACATCAACCACGGTTGATCTTCAGGCGAAAGGAAAAGACAGGTTATACGAATTACACAACTTGCCGCTACGTCGCGTCGCAACCTATCGTTTGGCAGACGGATCGCAAATCTTGCTATTGCTGCTGGAGCTTTATTCTGATCTTGATCGAACGGTAGGACTTAGGCCGCATGTATATCGCGTGGGTAAAAATGGGATACAACCACTTTGGCGAGGCTCAGGCTTGGCTTTTCCATTGATCGACGTAATTCCTGTCCACCATGGAGGTGGTGATGTGTTGTGTGCGCTTCATTCAGGTGGCTCATTCCTGACGGGGGTACAGAAGAGCTTGCCATCTTTCGTGATGGTTTATCAGTGGAATGGTTTTGGTTTTACTGCGGTACATGACAAAACAGTCGAGCAAAAATGCCAGTTGGTTTTCGAGAGTTCGCTACAAAGAAATGATCACTCCACGCAACATTAGGATGTGCGTGTTGTGAATTAATGGAAGGCGACTTATCCACGAAGCGAGACCAACGCCATCGAAGGCATCAGTCACTTCGCCTTGTTTGCCGTGTTCATTGCGCTGGTGATGATGGGTCTGTTGTAGGTTGCACAGTTAGCCTGTGGCGTTCCAGCACCGCCGCGAAGAAGCCATCGGTGTTGTGCAGTTGCGGAGAGAGTTGCAGGTAGTCGCCCATCGCAAGCGCAATGTGCTGCTGCCGCAATACGTCGCCTGCCGGCACCAGGGTGAAATCCGGGTGGGCGGCGAGGAATGCTTCCACGATGCCCTGGTTCTCTTCATGCAGGATGCTGCAAGTGGCATACACCAGACGCCCACCCTGCTTGAGCAGGCGCGCTGCTGCATTCAGGATCGAGGTCTGTTTCTCGTTCAATTCGGCCACGCTCTGCGGCGATTGGCGGAATTTCAGGTCGGGGTTGCGGCGTAGTGTGCCGAGTCCGCTGCACGGTGCATCCACCAGCACGCGGTCGATCTTGCCGGCCAGGCGCTTCACCTTGTTGTCGTTTTCGTGCGCTATGAGTTGCGGCTGCACGTTGGAAAGACCGGAACGTTTCAGGCGCGGCTTCAGATTGGTGAGGCGCTTCTCGGAAATGTCCCACGCGTACAGACGTCCCTGCGAATTCATCATCGCACCCAGCATCAGCGTCTTGCCTCCAGCACCCGCGCAAAAGTCCACCACCATGTCGTTGCGTTTCGGTGCCAGCAGCATTCCCAGCAACTGGCTGCCTTCGTCCTGTACCTCGAATTTGCCGGTGAGGAAAAGCGCATGTCTGTTCAGCGCGGGCTTGTATTTGAGGCGGATGCCCATGGGGGAGTAGGGCGTGGCTTGCGCATCCATGCCTTCGGCTTGCAGAGCCTGCAGCACTTCGTTGCGGCCGGCGAGCATCGTGTTCACGCGCAGGTCGAGCGGGGCGCCGTTTTGCATGGAGCGTCCCAGTTCAAGGATCTCGGCATCGCTGTGCTGCACGCGCAGTTTTTCGACTACCCATTCCGGCAATTCGGCCTGTATCGAAAGCGGCAGGTCTTCCGCACGTATGGCCTTGACGCTGCCCAGCCATTCCTTTTCCTTGGCTTTGAGCAGCGGTTCCAGCTCGCGCAGGTTGTAGCCGCCGAACTTGACCCAATACGACAGGGCCATGCGGCGCGCGGTAGCCTGCCCCTTGTCCAGGGTGCAGCCGTGGTCAAGCAGCAGGCGATGGCGTAACACGCCGAACAGCGTTTCAGCCACCAGCGAGCGCTCGTTCGAACCGATGCGCTCCTCTTGGAAGAAATGGCGCAACACTGCATCTGCCGGATGTTCCATTTTCAGGGCGGTGCGCAGGGCTTGTATGACGAGGTCGAGGCGATATTCAGTTAGTAGCATTTTGGGTGGTTTCCTGTGGTGCGTCTTCGACGCGGATGTCGGTGATGATGATCTCGCCGGAGATATCGCCGTTTCTTTCGATGATACGTATCTTCACCGGAAACAGACGATATTCCTGAGCCAGCCAGATTTCCAGTCCATCTTCGTTGGGCCGGTGCAGTTTGCGCAGGTGTACGGTCTGCAGTTTGCCGAGCGCGGTTTCGATCTCCTCGTTGGTCGTGATCTCGAACTCATAACGCTCGATCTTCCTGCTGTTGCTCACGGAGACTGCGACGATCTCGGTGTTCGCCAGCGGCGGGAACTGGTACATGACGCTCAGGATATCCTGCGTGTCTGGTGGTAATACAGCATCGACTCCCTGCGAGAAGTGTGCACGTTGCGCGGCGTGGTCGAAGTCCACGGTGGTGCGCTGAGCGCCGGCTTGTTCGGCACGCTCCTCAAAGAAATGTTCCGGCTGCAATCCCTGTTGCGGCGTGTAGCTGCCACTGCTGTATTGCGTGAGCTGATAGTTCTTGAACAGTCTGGCCATGCCCACTGTTTTGGTGACGGACTGCAGCACGTAGTGACCGTCTTCGATCTCCATAGTGTGTATCGCTTCGCCTATCTGGAAATTGCTGGTGCCTTTGTTCACGACAAAGGTCAGCTGTGCGCGACGTGGGAGCAGCGGCCGTTCCACCTTGACTGTGTGCTCTGATGCCAAGGTCGCAGCGGGTGATACTGCACTGGGGGCATCAGTGGTTGCTGGAATCACCGCACTGGCAGCGACGTCCATGGCCGTGTTGGTGGCAGGCGGGACTTCGGTTGCGGTTGGGGCAGCTTCCCGCACTTCGGGCAAGGGAAGGGGCGGGCTGTGCCGTTTCACGCTGTGCCGCGGCTTGGATGGTGCGGAAGGCAAGGGCTGCAGCTTCGCCATGAGAGGAGGCAGCGAGGATGTATGTCCAGGCAACCGGATGCTAGGCCCCCAGATGAACCAGCCATGTAACAGCAGCGATACGGCGATGGCAAAGGCGATGCGGCGCGATGGAGTGGACAGCAATGCGGTCACGGTACGATGTTCAGGGCGGTGAGGACCTGTACTACCTTGTCGCCACTGTCTTCCGTCAGCACCATCTTGCAGGGCATGTAGCTGTGATCAACGGCCAGCCAGATCTCTGACTTCCAGAGAGTCTTTTGCGGCAGGGTATAGAGGTAGTAACTTCTCAGGGAGCCGAAAGGGACTTCAACGGTTTGTTCGGGATGCAACTGGTAGCGGTAGGCTTCCAGCTTGCTGCCATTGGTCATGTTGAACTTGATCTCCAGACGCCCGTGCGGTGGAAACACTACGAACTGGTACATCACACTTAGTCGATCCTGTGTACCAAAAGGCAGAGGAAGCTGGCGTATGCCCGACTGGTCGCGCAGGGTCAATTCGCCAGCGGCCCAATCGAATTCCGCAGAGTTGTTCTTGGCGCTATCGCGCACGCGCTGGTGGGTGAACTTGTAGGGACGCAGCCCCTCGTCGCCAATCTCGCCCTCGCTGGTGACGACGATGGTCTCCGGCTGGAACAGCGCCAACAGGCCGACCGGCTTCGTCACGCTTTCGATGCGGTAGTGGTCATCGTTGCGGACGAAGACTTCCTTGACCACGGCGAATCTGATCCCTTTGCTCAGCACGTCATAGCTGGCTTCGATGCGGCTGGGGACCTCCGCCCATAGCGGAGTGGAAAGGCAGCAGAGCAGCAGTGCGAGGAGCGCGCGCATGATTAATCCAGTCCTGGCGAGATCAATGTCGTGCCGACCGGGCTCAGGCGGTCAGTGGCGACGCGTCCCTGTGCATCTAGCCATACCTGCTCGCTGCATAGCCAGCGCACAGCCTGAGGATAGATGCGATGTTCTTCGCGCAGCACGCGTGCTTCCAGAGCCTGCGGCGTGTCGTCATTGAGCACCGGCACGGCGGCCTGGATGATGATGGGCCCGTGATCCAGCTTGGCGGTGACGAAGTGCACGGTACAGCCGTGGACCTTCACGCCATCCTGCAGCGCTCGCTCATGCGTATTCACGCCGGCGTAGGCGGGCAGCAGCGAAGGATGGATGTTGATGATGCGGCCTGCATAGTGATTGACGAACGCGGCAGAGAGGATGCGCATGAATCCTGCCAGCACCACCAGGTCGGCCTGATGGCGGTCGATCTCGGCGGATAGTGCAGCATCGAAACTCTCGCGGTCGGCGTGGTCGCGGTGCGATATCACCGCAGTGGCGACGCCGTGCATCTTGGCGAACTCCAGCCCCGCAGCATCCGCACGGTTGCTGATGACCGCCACGATCTGGCAGGGCAGTTTGGCTTGCAGCAGCGCCTGCATGTTGCTGCCGCGACCGGAGATGAGAATGATGATTCTTTTCAATGTGTGTCCGAATTCAGATCAGTTGTTCCTTTACACGGATACGCGCAGGTTTGCGGCGGAATGGCCTCATTGAAAACAACGGCGGCCAATCTGGCAGCCAAGTTGACCTGTACGTATCTGTTCTGTGAAATCCGCGGATGGTCCGGTTTAGCGCACTTGTGTCTGGTGTTCGTCGCCGTTGCGGGCGCGGATGACGCCAATGCGCGACACGGTCTCGCCGGCAGCCTGCAACTGCTTGATCGCCGCATCCGCATCCTGCGCGCTGACGATCACTACCATGCCGATGCCGCAGTTGAAAGTGCGGAACATCTCCTGTGCCTCGACGTTGCCGCCTACTCTTAGCCATTCAAAAAGTTTGGGCATCTGCCAGGTCTTGCTGTCGATATCGGCAACCACGTTGGCTGGCAACACGCGCGGTACGTTCTCGGTGATGCCGCCGCCGGTGATGTGCGCCATGCCTTTGACGGTGATGTTCTGCATCAGTGCCAGCATCGGTTTCACGTACAAGCGGGTGGGCGCCATGATGCAGTCGGCCAGCGAGCGCTCGCCGTCGAACTTGGCGTTCAGATCTGGCTTGCTGCGTTCGATGATCTTGCGCACCAGCGAGTAGCCGTTGGAGTGCGCGCCGTTGGAGGCCAGGCCCAGCACCACGTCACCAGCTTTGATGTGTTCGCCGGTGATGATTCTGGATTTTTCCACTACGCCGACCGCAAAGCCCGCGAGATCGTATTCGCCCACTGGGTACATGCCCGGCATCTCGGCGGTCTCGCCGCCGATCAGTGCGCAGCCGGACTGTTCGCAGCCGGCTGCGATGCCCTTGATGACTTCAGTGGCGGCAGGCACGTTCAGCTTGCCGCAGGCGAAGTAGTCGAGGAAGAACAATGGCTCGGCACCCTGCACCAGGATGTCGTTCACACTCATCGCCACCAAGTCGATACCGACGGTGTCGTGGCGGTTCAATTCAAAAGCCAGTTTGAGCTTGGTACCCACGCCGTCAGTGCCGGACACCAGTACCGGTTCCTTGTACTTCTTGGAGATCTCTACCAGGCCGCCGAAACCGCCGATGCCTGACAGGACCTCGGGGCGCATGGTGCGCTTGGCAAAGGGCTTGATGTTCTCGACCAGTTGGTCGCCAGCGTCGATGTCGACACCTGCATCGCGGTAGGAAAGGCTGTTGGGAGTAGTGCTCAAGTTGAGTTCTCGCTTTCTAAAAGGTAAAGTGCCGCACGTCTTTATACAAACTCACTTACGTTCGTTTTCAGCGCGAATTTTACCCGAAATGACCGTATCCCGCTCTGTTGCCATGCAATGGCTGGCTGTCGCAGCAGTTCTTCTTGCCCTGCTGTACCTGCTTGGCCCTATCCTGGCGCCCTTTGTGGCGGCGGCGATCTTGGCCTATATCTGCAATCCGCTGGTGGGGCGATTGTGCGGCTGGAAAGTGCCGCGCACGCTGGCGGTGGTGCTGGTGATGTCCGGCCTGCTACTGCTGTGCGTGGTGCTGCTGTTGATCATGTTGCCTTTGCTGGAGAAGGAGTTGGCTTTGCTGGTCGCGCGAGTTCCGGAATGGCTGGACGCGGCACGCAGCCGTCTGCTGCCACAGCTGCAACAATGGTTGGGCACAAGCTTCGAATGGAGCAGTCCCGCGTTGAAAGAGGCGCTGTTAAGCCGCTGGCAAAGTGCGGGCGGGTTGGCGGCGAAACTGTTGCCCTGGCTGGGGGCGGGCGGCGGGGCGCTCATTGCGCAACTGGTCAATCTGTTGCTGATCCCGGTAGTGATGTTCTATTTGCTGCGCGACTGGGACGGATTGCTGGCGCGCGTGAACGGACTCATACCGCGCCATTGGCATGGCAAAGCGACAGAGATCGCGTGTGAGGTGGATCGCGTGCTGGCCGAATTCCTGCGCGGACAGGTCGCCGTGATGCTGCTGATGAGCGTGTTCTACGTGCTGTCTTTGTGGCTGGTCGGCCTCGAGTTCTCCCTGCCCATAGGCATCATCGCCGGGATGCTGGTGTTCGTGCCTTACCTTGGCATGCTGCTAGGCCTGTTGCTGGCGAGCCTGGCGGCGGCGATGCAGTTCACTTTGTTCAGCGATGTGGTACTGGTTTGGGCGGTGTTCGTAGCGGGGCAATTGCTGGAGGGGATGGTGGTCACGCCCTGGTTGGTCGGAAAACGTATCGGCCTGCATCCGCTGGCAGTGATCTTTGCCTTGCTCGCCTTCGGGCAACTATTCGGCTTCTTCGGTGTGCTGCTGGCATTGCCGCTGGCCGCCATTCTTCTGGTCGTGCTGCGCCATGCGCGCATTCGCTACCTGTCCAGCGCGATGTACCACAAGCTATGACGCAATTGTTATTGGGCATCGCCCCGGAGTGGATACCCACGCTGAAAGACTTTGTTGGCGGACGCAACGTGGAGTTGCTTGCCGCGCTGCGCCAAGCCCTGGAGGCAACGCAGGGCGAACGCTGCCTGTATGTGTGGGGCGAGACGGGCAGCGGCAAGAGCCATCTGTTGCAGGCCGTGATCGGACAGGCGCGGGCAGCAGGGCAGGAGGCGGTCTATGTCTGCGGCGAGGTGCCGCAAGCCGCGCAGGCGGTGGCGGTGGACGATGTGGAAAAGCTGGATGACGCGGCGCAAATCGATCTGTTCGCGCTATACAACCGCATGCGCGAGTGCGGTGGACTGTTGCTGGTGAGCGGCAGCCAGGCGCCGGCGTTCCTGCGGTTGCGCGACGACCTGCGTACCCGTCTGGGCTGGGGTCTGGTGTATCAGGTGCATGCCTTGAACGATGCGGAAAAAGCACAAGCCCTACAGCGGCATGCACAGGCACGCGGCTTCGAGTTGCCGAACGAAGTGACCACCTATCTGTTGAGGCACGGCCGTCGCGATCTGCCCGCCTTGCTGGAGACATTGAATGCGCTGGATGAGCATTGTCTGCGCCTGCAGCGCGCGGCATCCGTGCCGTTGCTGAAGGAGGTGATGCAGGTTGAAAGATGGGCGGGGTCTTAGCGCATCTGTTTCATTATTTAGACATTTAGTGTGGGGTTGTGTCCGGATCGTCGATTTTCAGTAGAATGCGCGGGTTATTCTGTGGATCAATATTTTCATTAAAAGAAAAGGGGATGTGATGAAGAAACGTATCTTGTTTGTGGCATTGCTGGGCGCCATGTCGTCCGCGTATTCTCAGGATGGGACATTTGATCCGCGATCCATTGGTATGGGTGGTGCGGGTGTTGCAGCTGCCAACGGCCTGAATGCCGTTTATCAAAACCCATCCGCTTTGGCCGGATTGCCCAAGGAGAAATTTGCGCTGGAAGCGCCATTCTCGTTCCGTTTGTTGGACGAAGGCGATTTGAAGAATAATCTCGATACTTTGAATATCAACGCGACCGCATTGAACAATGCGATGGCCGCTTTCCAAGTGACTCCGACTCAGGCAAACGCGCTGCAGGCTTCAACTGCCCTGACAAATTTCAGTAATTCCATGAGCTCAGTCAGTAATAAATCGCTGATGGGTTCCATATACGGCGGCGCTTTTCTGGCTTTGCCTAAACCGAACTTTGCTTTTGCCTTGAAACTCGATGCGAAGGCTGAATTTGGCGGTGTGTTCAATTACGCAAACGGCGACCAAGCACTCATCAGTACGCTTGCGAATAATTTGGCTGCCTGTGCCCCGGCAAATCCAGGTGCCTGCAACGCAGCTGCTGGTCAAGTTGGTCCTGGTGGTCAGATCAATGGCTTGACTTCGGACTTCAAGATCCGCGGCGTTGTGATCGGTGAAGTTGGTGTGACAGCTGCACGTCATATCGACGATTGGGCTGGTATCGATCTGGGCCTCACTCCCAAATTCATGAAGATCACCTCGTTCGATATGGCTTCGGGTGCACAGTCGGGCAATGCCAGCGCTACTTCGACAAGCGGCAACCAGAAGACTGTTTCCGCTTTCAATCTTGATTTGGGAGCGTCCAAGCAGTACACAAGCGATAAGGGAAACGTCATTAAAACTGGCGTAGTGGTGAGGAATCTGTTCCCGAAAACAATCAAGACTGCATTGGGCAATACCATCGATATCGCTCCGCAAGTCACTGCGGGTGGAGCGTACGGTACGGGCTGGTTCACCGGCACGGTCGATGTGGATGTGATCAAGAACAAGGCATTGGTTGCCGGATTTACTAAGGAATCGCGGTTCGTGCGTCTGGGAGCGGAGTTTGACGCCAAGGGTTGGGCGCAAGTGCGTGTCGGCTACCGTCATGACCTGGCTGGCAACTATGCGGGTCTTCCTTCCATCGGTTTGGGATTGAATCTCAAGGTGTTGAGTGCCGACTTTTCTCTGGCCGCAGCAGGCAAGAAAGAGATGGTCGCCGCTATCCAGGTGGGTACGCATTTCTGATCGAGCTCGATCATTTTGGTGTAGTAGTTTGAAGAGCCTGATGAGGCCTGCAGCGATGCAGGCCTTGTTTTTTGATTTGGGGAGTCATGGTGAATCTTGCTTTATTTGATCTGGACAATACCTTGTTGAGCGGTGACAGCGACTTCGAGTGGTCGCAGTTTCTGGTCGATCAGGGCGTGCTCGACCGCGAGTTGTTCGAGGCGAAGAACCTAGCGTTCTACGAGCAATATAAGGCAGGCACGCTGAACATCGCTGAATTCCTGGATTTCCAGCTCAAGCCCCTGTCGCGCCATGCGCGCAAGGTGCTCGATACATGGCACGAGGAATTCATGCGGCGCAAAGTGCGGCCGATGATGGGGCAGGCGGCGCGCGACCTGGTGGCGAAACACAGAACGGCAGGTGATGTGTGCGTGATCGTCACTGCCACCAACAGCTTCGTGACCGCGCCCATCGCGCGCGAATTCGGGGTGGAGCATCTGATCGCCACCGATCCTGAACAGGTGAATGGCGAATTTACCGGGCGCGTGGCTGGGGTGCCGAGCTTTCGCGATGGCAAGGTGGTGCGCATGGAAAGCTGGTTGTCCGAACGCGGCTGGACTTGGGGCAGTTTTGAGCGTACCTGGTTCTACAGCGACTCGCTGAACGACCTGCCCTTGCTGTCCAAGGTGAAACATCCGGTGGCGGTGGATCCGGATGCGACTCTGCGTGCACATGCGGAGAAGCAAGGCTGGTCGGTCATTTCCCTGCGTTGAGCGAGAGCTTTGGGAGCGCAGTGTATAATTCCGCCTGTCGCCGCAGTCCTCGCGGCGACTTAAACTTTTCTGAGCGATGATAAAAAGATTATTCAAGCGGGTGTTCGGTAAAGCTGCTCCAGTGCGCGTAGTGGGTGCTGCGCGTGTGATCCCTTTTGAGGAGCACAAGGTCAGTCACGACGGCATCAGCTATGGCGCAAAACGCGTGACAGACGGGCTGCAGGCAGCCGGCTTTCAGGCCTTCGTGGTCGGCGGCGCGGTACGCGACCTGCTGCTGGACCGCGACCCCAAGGACTTCGATGTGGCGACCGATGCCACACCGGAAGAAGTAAAACGCGTGTTTCGCCGTGCTCGCATCATCGGGCGGCGCTTTCGCTTGGTGCATGTCATGTTCGGCGAGGAGACGGTGGAGGTATCCACCTTCCGTCGTGCTATAGAGGCCGAAGATGCCGAGACCGACGAGCATGGGCGCATCCTGCGCGACAATGAGTTCGGTGATCAGGAGCAGGATGCAGCGCGGCGCGATTTCACTGCCAACGCGCTGTTCTACGATCCGAGCACGCAGGAGATATTCGATTACCACAACGGCTATGCCGACATCCGTGCTAACACCTTGCGCATGATCGGCGACCCGGAAGTTCGCTACCGTGAAGACCCGGTGCGCATGCTGCGTGCGGTGCGGCTCTCCGCCAAGCTGGGCATGAAACTGGATCAAGCCACAGCCGCCCCGATCTTCAAGATGAAGGAGCTGTTGAGCAATGTGCCTGAGGCGCGCTTGTTCGACGAGATGCTCAAGCTATTGCTGTCTGGTCACGCGCTGGAATGCGTCAAGAAGCTGCGCGCCATGCATCTGCACCACGGCATGCTGCCGATGCTGGACGTGATTTTGGAACAGCCCATGGGCGAGAAGTTCGTCATGCTGGCGCTGCAGAATACCGACCAGCGCATCGCCGAGGACAAGCCCACTTCGCCGGCCTTCCTGTTCGCCGCCTTGTTGTGGCACGAAGTGTTGGCAGCATGGAAAGCCAAGCAGGAGGCTGGCGAGAAGCCGGTCGCGGCGATGCATGCGGCGATGGACGAGGTGCTGGACAGGCAGCGCGCGCAACTTGCCATCCCGCGTCGTTACGACACGGTGATGCAAGAGTTGTGGCTGCTGCAACCGCGCTTCGAGCAGCGCGGCGGACAGCGCCCGCTGCGCCTGTTGGCGCTGCCGCGCTTCCGCGCCGCCTATGATTTCCTGCTGTTGCGTTGCCAGAGCGGCGAAGCGGATGCCGAGTTGGGGACGTGGTGGGAGGAGTATCAGCATGCCAGCGATGAGCGTCGCGCCGAGATGTTGTTGCCCGACAGGGGCGGCCCCAAGAAACGCCGCCGCCGTACCAAGAAACCTGGCGCAGCTGCGCAATCCGATTGATGAAGCACGCAGCCTTCATCGGGCTAGGCAGCAATCTGGCTGATCCGGTTGCACAAGTGTCACACGCGCTGGATGCGTTGGGCAATCTGCCGCAGACGCGTGTGGTGCGGCACTCCTCGCTGTATCGCAGCGCACCTGTGGGTTTTCTGGAACAGCCTGATTTCATCAATGCGGTGGCTCAACTGGAAACGGAATTGCCACCCCGCGCCTTGCTGGATGCGCTGCTGGCGCTGGAGCATGAATGCGGGCGCACGCGCGAGTTCTGCAATGCACCGCGCACATTGGACCTGGATGTGTTGCTCTATGACGATATAGTCCATTACGAGCACGGATTGACCATCCCGCATCCGCAGATGCACCTGCGCGCCTTCGTGTTGCGGCCTTTGCTTGAGATCGCTCCGGACTGCGTCATTCCGGGTATAGGTCCTGCGGCCGTGGCGGCGCGGAACTGCGCGGGACAAATGCTAAAGCGGCTGGACGATGTCGTTGAGTAAATTCCGTTATGTGGTGGTTGAAGGGCCGATAGGTGCGGGCAAGACCAGCTTGGCTAAACGCCTGGCCGATCACGCCGAGGCGCAGACCTTGCTGGAAAAGCCGCAAGAGAATCCTTTCCTTGCGCGTTTTTACGAAGACACCTCGCGTTATGCCCTGCCCACGCAATTGTTTTTCCTGTTCCAGCGCATCAATGAGGTGCGCGATCTGGCGCAGATGGATATGTTCCGTACCCGCACTGTCTCGGATTATCTGTTTGAGAAAGACGCGCTGTTCGCGCGACTTAACTTGAGCGATGAAGAGCACACGCTTTATCAATCCATCTATCAAAGCCTTGCACCACAAGCGCCTGCGCCTGACCTGGTGATTTATCTGCAGGCATCCACCGATGCGCTGCTCGAGCGCGTGCGGCGACGCGGTCACGGTTATGAACGCACCATCCAGGACGATTACCTTACGCGATTGTCGGACAGTTACGGCGAGTTCTTCCACCACTATGAGGCGGCGCCCGTGCTGGTGGTGAATAGCGAACGCCTGAATTTTGTGGATAATGAAGATGACTTCCGCCTGCTGCTCGATCGTATCGGCAGGATGCGCGGACAGAAGGAATACTTGAACGTAGGTGACTGAGGCATATGCGTACTACTTTGAGCAATCTGCAGACCATGCGCAACAAGGGCGAGAAGATCGCCGTGTTGACTTGTTACGATGCCAGCTTCGCCGCACTGCTGGAGGCAAATGGTGTGGATGTACTGCTGATCGGCGATTCGCTTGGCATGGTGTTGCAGGGGCATGAGAGCACGCTGCCCGTGAGCATGACCGATATGGTTTATCACACTGAATGTGTGGCGCGGGGCGCGAAGCAGGTGTTCATCGTCGCCGACATGCCGTTCGGCACGTCGCAGGTCAGCCCGCGCGAGACCTTCTCCTATGCGGCACAACTGATGGTGGCCGGTGCGCAGATGGTCAAGCTTGAGGGTGGTGCGGAGATGATCGAAACCGTGCATTTCCTCACCTCGCGCGGCATCCCAGTATGTGGACACATCGGCCTCACGCCGCAATCAGTCAACCAACTCGGCGGTTACAAGGTGCAGGGTAAAGACGACGCGGCCGCCCAGCGCTTGCGTGAGGATGCGCTTGCCCTGCAGCAGGCCGGGGCAGGGATGTTGGTCATGGAAGCCGTGCCCGCCGCACTGGCCTCGACCATCACGGAGCATCTCTCCATCCCGACCATCGGCATCGGAGCCGGTGCTGGGTGCTCGGGCCAGGTGCTGGTGCTGCACGACATGCTGGGCATCTATCCCGGCAAGAAGGCACGATTCGTAAAAGACTACATGCCCGGCGCGACCTCGATCGCCCAGGCCGTCGCGAACTACGTCGCCGAAGTGAAGGCGGGGACGTTTCCGGCCCAAGAGCATAGTTTTTGAAAATATTCCAGTCGAAATAATAGGAGACATGGGGATATGAGGTATAGAAAGGCGCTCTGGATTTATTTATTGACGATTAGTACGGCTCTTTGGGGCTGTTCAGCTAGTGGCCCCATGTTTAAGAAGTTAGCTAGCCCTGCCTCTGACAGCGCCCTTTTATATATTTACCGTCCATTCAACAATGTCGCCCAAGTAGGTGGGCCAGAAATGTTCGTTGATGGAAAGTCGGTTGGGAAATTGTTAAACAAGGGTTACGTCGCGATTCATCTTTCCCCTGGAGCTCATCAGGTGGTTGCAAAAGGAAATATTTGGGATTGGGACTTCCCTGAACAACGGCTGGATTGTTAAGTACTTGAGAGTCTTTCCATCAGTTACAGGGGCGGATTTGGGATATCAGGGACAAATCAAAGTGCAATTTAAGCAAGACATCGAATTTGTTGATTCCAATTCGGCTGCCAGTGAAATTGTAAATTGCCGTGAAATTTAGAAAATAAGAATCAAAGGGGGCTGGCTCGAATATCTTATCAGGTCATTTCCCTGAACCGGAGCAAACTCTCTGATGCAACTCATACACACTGTTTCTGAATTACGTTCTCGCCTGTCCAACGAACAGGCCATCGCGTTCGTTCCCACCATGGGCAACCTGCACGAGGGGCATCTCGATCTGGTGCGCATCGCGCGCGAGAACGGTAAATGCGTCGTGGTGAGCATCTTCGTCAATCCCTTGCAGTTCGGCCCCAACGAGGATTTCGACAAATATCCGCGCACCTTGGAAGCAGATTGCGCCAAGCTGCAAGGGTTTGCGGACGTAGTTTTCGCACCGGCTGTCCCCGAGATGTATGCCGAGCAGCAAACCATCTTTGTCGAACCGCCACCTGTCGCCGACGAGTTATGCGGCGCATTCCGTCCCGGACATTTTCGCGGCATGGCGACGGTGGTGCTGAAACTGTTCAATCTGGTGCAGCCGCAGGTCGCCATCTTCGGCAAAAAAGACTACCAGCAGCTTGCCATCATTCGGCAGATGGTTTCCCAGTTCAACCTGCCTATCGAGATAGTCGGCGCGGAGACCATGCGCGCTGCCGATGGGCTGGCACTTTCTTCGCGTAATCAATATTTATCTGCCAGTGAGCGAACTGAAGCGGTTTTTCTGAGTCAGATGCTGCGGAATTTGAGAGATAGCCTGAAGGATGGCGAGACCGCTTACGCCAGTCTGGAAGAGGCAGCCAAGGCGGAACTCGCCAAGCGCGGTTGGCAAGCGGAGTACGTGGCCGTGCGTAGCCAGGCTGGGCTGGGTGTTCCTGCCAAGGGCGAGCGCAGGCTGGTGGTGCTGGCGGCGGCGCGTCTGGGCAAGACTCGTCTGATCGACAATCTCGAAGTTTGTCTTTAAGTCACAGACGTTTATAATGCGCGCCCCTCGCAGTACGGGGACGGAGGAGATGACCATGCAGAGAACCATGTTACAGGCCAAGTTGCACCGCGTGCGAGTGACGCAGTCCGAGCTGCATTACGAGGGTTCGTGCGCCATCGACGACGACCTGCTGGATGCCTCTGGCATTAAGGAATATCAGGCCATCGACATCTATAACGTCACCAACGGTGAACGTTTCAGTACCTATGCCATCCGCGCCGAACGTGGTTCGCGCACCATCTCGGTAAATGGCGCAGCGGCACATAAGGCAGCTCCCGGCGACATCCTCATCATCGCCGCTTTCTCCATCTATTCCGAACTGGAATTGCAGAAATACCATCCCACCCTCGTTTACGTGGACGAGCACAACAGCATCATCGCGCAGCGCGCGCACATCCCGGTACAAGCCGCGTAATCCGTCAATTCCCCTGTCTATCGTTCGGCCTTCCCGAACTAGCCTGCTTATTGCGTGTGGCATGCCTTTTGCGGTAAGGGTCGACCTTCAGTTGTGTTGACTATTGGAGGTTCGCAAGAGTAGTGTGAAGTCGCTGGGTGGAAGATTTCCCAGCCGATGTTTCATGGGAGCACGAATGAAACAGCTCTGGGTGTCGCATCTTGCGCTGGGTTTGTCAGGCGGCTTGCCCGTGTTGGCACGCTTACGCGTCAAAATATTTCTGATCTCCAATCAATTCAATTCCTCTCCGTGGCAGCCGTCACGGCTATGTGGGCTGCCGCACAGAGTTTGCGGTGAGGCTGGCGCATGGTGTGAGATGGGGGTGCACTACGGTTTCCTTGTCGTGATACATCAAATATGGATTCAGGGGGCATAAATGAAACACATCAAAGTGGCATGTCTTGCGACGCTGGTGTTAAGTGGCTTGGTAACCCTGGAGACCTCACACGCCAAGTCATTTAGGGTCTCCAATCGAATCGCTGCTTTAGAGGGACAGAAGTCTCCTGAACTGATACAGCTGGAAATGGAGCAGGCCAAGCGCAATGCGGCTCGCGAAGAAGCTGCCAGGGCAGAGGCGGAACGTGCCAAGGCTGGGCAAGAAGTGAAAGTTCGCGCTGAAGCTGAAGCGAGGGCCAAACGGACGGCAGAACTTGCGGCGCGTGAAAAGCTGTTGAGCGATGCTGAGGCGTTGATGAGGGCGGGTAAGCCTGCAGATGCATACATGTTGTTACAGCCGTCAGAGTTTGAGCGGTCTGGCGAAAAACGTTTTGACTACCTGCTGGGAATCGCTGCTTTGGACAGCGGCAAGCCGGATAAGGCGACACTGGCCTTCGAGCGTGTGTTGGCAGTCGATCCGAATTTCGCTGGAGCACGCCTGGACATGGCGCGGGCCTATTATCAACTGGGCGATCTGGCGCGAGCCAAGACCGAGTTTGAGTCGGTGATGAAACAGAATCCTCCGCCAGAGGCGCGCCTCACCATCCAGAAATACCTGGATGCGATCAGTTCTCGCGAACAAGCTGAGAGAACGCGCTTCACCGGATATTTTGAGGAAGCGCTGGGTTACGACAGCAATATCAACGGCGCGACCAGCCAGGCACAGATCCCGGTCCCGGCATTTGGAAATCTGGTATTCACCCTCAATCAAAGCAGTCTGAAGACAGCAGATGGCTACGGCAGTTTTGCGGCTGGTGCAGAGGTGAATCATCTGCTCAATGCCGACTTTGGTTTGTATGCGGGGGCGGATCTGCGTCTTCGCGGCTATCCCGGTCACAACCAGTTCAATTTCCTCGACCTTGCCGCACATGGCGGCGCTTTCTACAACTATGAGGGCGAAGTGTTCCGTTTGGGGGTCATTGGTGACCAGTATCGGCTGGGATCCAAGAGCGATCCCAATCGCGACACCAGCGGACTTACCGCCGAATGGCGGCATCCCGTTGGCCCCAGTGACCAGATGACGCTGTTTGGTCAGTACACGCAAAACCGCTTTGTCACGAGCGGCATGGAAACGCAGGACCACAACCTGGCCTTGTTCGGTGAGAGTTGGCTGCATGTCATGGCGGATGGCAAGTCAGCGGTGTTCGGCAGCCTTTTTGGCGGTCGCGAGGCAGCCGTCGCGGCAGTCACTCCGCTCAATCCGAGTGGTGGTCGCCCAGACGGCAACAAGGCACTGGTTGGATTGCGCGTAGGCACCCAAGTCACGTTGAACGAGGCATGGGATTGCTTCGCTGGTATCGGCGTGCAGCGCGGCAAATACAACAAGGAGAACATCGCATTCCTGACCACGCGCAACGACACCATGTGGGATGGGAACGCGGGAGCAAGCTGGCATTGGGACAAAGATTGGACGGTGCGCCCCCAACTGACGGTGTCGCGCAACCAGTCGAACATCGCCATCTACAGTTTTGAACGCACGGAAATCTCGGTTCTCCTGCGCCGTGATTTCAAGTAGTTAAACTCTGCTTCGAAGAGGTGCAACATGAAAAACAGCAAACTGCTATTAGGTCTTTCGAGCGTGGTTGTGTTGATGTTGCACCAAGGTGCAACCTGGGCAGCGACGGCGGGTTATGTGCAATTCGTGAACGGGCAGGTCAGCCTCACAACGGCGAAGGGTGTGAGCCATGCCATGCAAAAAGGCGAGCCAGTAAATGAAGGTGATACCGTCAGCACGGCACGGAACGCTTCGGCACAGGTCAGGATGCAGGACGGCGGTTTCATCGCGGTGCGCCCGGATACCCAGCTCAAATTCGACAGTTTCAAATTCACGGGTAAGGCAGGCCAGCCCGAGAGCAGTTTCTTCTCGCTGTTCAAAGGCGGTTTTCGTGCCGTCACCGGTCTGATCGGTCGCGTGAACAAGAAGGACTATCGGATCAATACGCCAGCAGCCACCATCGGCATACGCGGCACCGACCATGAGACCATGTATTTGCCTGCCAATATTCCCGGTGCGATGGCTGGCGCGTATAGCAAGGTCAATCTCGGTGAGACCACGCTGACCACCAATAGAGGCACGATTAACGTATTGCCCAACCAGATGGGATTCGCAGGCGGGCTGAACCAGATTCCCCAGCTGCAACCGATCAACACCACCATCTTTACCGTAGCAGTCGCACCGCGAGAAGTGAAAGTCGCCAAGGAAGGCAAGGAGGAGGGCGGTGGAAAAACCCAGCAAGCCGCGCCCAAAGAGGCAAAAGGGGCCGCAGGAACCGGGCAGCAGCCTGCAGAAGCGCCTGGCGAAAAGGCTCCTGCTCCTGAACCCATCCGTGAAACGGCTGTGGTGGATAACACCAAACTCGTGCCAAGCGTAACAACAACAGTCACCACTTCACCTGCCGCACCTGAAAGCACAATTGAAACGGCCGCTGTCGCGGTGCCAGCACCACAGACGGTGCTGCCGGTGACAGCATCGAGCGGTGCATTGACCTTGAACGCTACCGAGCAAACGGTGGCTTCGGGCGGCAGCGTCGTGTCTGTGCAAAATGGCATTTATTCCACCCAGGCAAAAACAGCAGCAGACGCAGCGCTGACAGCGGCCCAGACTGCCGCTGCAGCTGTTGCTGCCGCAGCAAGCGCAAAGACAACGCTGTTGGCCATTGCCACGGTGGGTACGACTACAGCGACATCGGTCATTACGACTGCCAGCAATGCGATCTCGGTTGCCGATCCGCTAGTTGCCAACGCGGTAGCACTGCCAGTCGTCGATGCGACAGCAGCGGCAACAACAGCTGCGCAGGCAGCAGCGCTTGCCGCCACTCAGGCCAATGCAGCAAATACCGCGATTAACACGAACGGCACCTTTGCCGACACCACGGCAGTAACGGCAAACAACGTGATCAATACCGCGACGACTGGTGCCAATGCACTTGTGCAAGCCGCCAACGCCCTGGTGCAGACCAACGCCGCAACGGTAGCCACGCAAACTACCGCTCTGACCAGTGCCCAAGCAGCGGCGAGTACAGCGCTGGGTAGCGCCAACAGCGACGTGGCCACGGCAAATAGCACCTTAAGTTCAGTGTCGGCTCAGAATGCCGCCATCACTACCGCCCAAAGCGGTGCTGCGGCGTTGCTGAGTACCGCGCAGGCTGCGGCATCTGCGGCCAGTTTGGCGGCACAAGCAGCACAGGCGGCTGCTACGCAGGCCGCCTCTTTGCAGTCAGCGGGCGACCTGACCGGAGCCGCCGCGCAAATGAAGATCGCTCAAGATCAACTCGTGATCGCACAATCCGAACAGGCCATTGCGCAAGCGGCGTTAGGTACATTGGCCACTAGATTGGCCAATGCCCAAACGGCACAAACAGCAGCGAACACTGCGGTAGCGAGTGCAGTCAGTCTGGCCAACTCTGCTGGGACGGCGGCAGGTGCCGCGCAAACCCAGGCCGGGCTTGCCAACAGTGCCTCTATTGCAGCAGGTTCAGCGCTTACAACTGTCACTGACCAATTGGCAATAGTCACCGCAAATGCTGCCACGGTATCAACCAATGCACCCATCGCGGCCTACAACAATCCGGCTGTGGCGAGCGGCAACTTCATGGGCCACCTAGCGATGCCGGCAACGGTAACTGGTGGTTACCACATGGCGCACGAGTCAACCAATTCACAGCAGGCCAACACCCAGTTCGTGCTGGATGGCTCCGGCAATCTGGTGGAGATGCGCAGCACATCATTCCAGGTGCAGCCCGTTCGGTCATCGCCGACGACCTCGATTGCCAACGCGGACGTCAAGTGGAGCGGCGGCATAGCAGCCAATACCTTCAAACTGGCAGACAACAGTATCTATGCGGGGCGGTGGGTAGGCGCCACGGTGACCGTGACGGATCTCGCTGCGACGAATCCGGTTGCGCCGTTCGCGTTGACGCCGTCCAACAGCCTGTGGGCGGTGTTACTGACGCCAGCCTCGGGCTACGTGCAATCGCTGGTGGGAACTACCACTTACACTAAGGCCGGAAACACGACTCCGTTCGATGCCGCTGGTAACCTTGGTACGCTGAACAGCGCGACCTTAAGCGCAAACTTCACCAGCCAGCTGGTGAATGTTGCACTCAACCTGACCATGCCTGGGGGCAGCATGGCGGGTACCTATGCGGTCACCGCGAACAACATGCCCATCGACACGGTGGGCGGTTTCGGCGGCAACGCCTACGTTCCCACGGTCGCTTGCACCGGCACATGTGCCGCCGCGGGAGGTTACAGTGCCAATGTAGGGGGTAGTTTCGCTGGCGTAGCGGCCGCCAGTGCCGGCCTAGGCTACGACATCTGGCCAACCGTGAGCGCAGGCCTGCCTGTCAGCAATCTGGTGCAAGGCATGGTGGCATTCGATACCGCCACGCCGCCCAGCGTCGCCCCTGCCGCAGCCTACACCGCCAACCTCATTGCCGTGGAGACGGCGGGAGGCCAGTTCGGATTTGGCTCTTCCTTCACCTCTTCCGGCATGCAGGCAAGGCCAACCGATCTGGTGTATGTCACGGGCGCGGCGGGGGGGGCATCAACAAGCGGCGCGCTGTCATCCATGACTTTCCGCGATATCGGCGGGGGTTCGGCCTATACCTCGATATTAACGATAACCGGTGGCACCGCGACCAGCGCCAATGCCCCAGCCTATGCCACCACTGGCATCCAGTATGGCGCGTGGACCGGCTATACCGGAGAGCAGAATACGCAGTCGTATCAGCTGGGCGGCAAGAACTCGGCAGCTCAGGACTACTGGATGTATGGCCCGCAAGGCTATCTGGACACGACTTATCTGTCTGGCTCCACCGTGGTGGGGGCGATGGCGGGAACCTTTACTTACCACGCTGACGGCGCGACGGCTCCCGCCAGCATGAGCACCGGTCTGACGGGTACCCTGACGAGCGCCACGGTCACGGCAAACTTCGTGACCATGCTTGCGAGCGCGACCCTCGGCATCACCATGCCGGGCAACGAGCAGTGGGGGGCCACTGTCGCCAGCGCACCGATATCGGGAGGCGTGTTCAACACTACACCAACGGTGACACACGGCGTGGGTACTCCGGTGACGTGCGCCACCTGTTCGGGCACGGTGACGGGCGATTTCACCGGTCAGAACTACGCGGGCATCCTGCTGACCTACGACCTGTTCAACAATGCACAGATTGCAGGCAGCGATGTGGCTGGCGTTGTCGCAATGACGCGGAACTGGACGGGGAATACGAACACGGCGGTGACGAACGGCACTGCTGCGCCTACCGGCGTGACGATGGTGGCGTCCGGCTTGAGTGGAGGCCAATCCGTCAACTCAGCCACCTTGGCAGGCAACGTGCTGACCGGCTTCGGCAGCTCAAGCGGAGCGGCATCCAGCACCTTTTCCTATAACACCACGGTGAACTGCCCGACCTGTACTGCCACGGCATCTGGCCAAGTGGCGACCAGCGGGATCTATTACGGCAACTGGATCGCGGGTTCGGTCACACAATCCTTTAACGCCACGTTCCCCGCTGCTACGACGCCGCTCTTCTGGATCACGGGGCCCGAGGCTGGTCCTCTGTATCTGCCACAAGCCTTGGTCGGCACAGCGAGCTACACGTTCAATGGCGGGCAGGTGAACAACGGCGCAGGTGTGGGAGGAACGGTGCAGGGCACGACTGCACTGACCTTGAATTTTGATAAACAGACAGTGGGTATCAATCTAGATGTCAGTATCGCGAGCACGGCAACGACGCCTGTCGTGCACGCCTGGAAAGCACAAACCGTGACCGGCCAGGAGGCGGCTTTGGGCAGTGGGCAGGGGATAGGCGGAGCGGCCTTTCGCGCATCGACCTTCAATAATGGTAGTGGCTCTGGGCTGCTGACCGTTACCGTGGACGGATCGGCCGCCAACGTCATCAGTCCCAGCAGCACCATCAACGGCCAGCTTACGGGCACGGGGCTGACTGGCGCAATCATGAGCTTCAGTCTGAACGGTCAGCTCAGCGGCGCGACGCCGACCTTTGAGAGCATCAACGGCGTGGCGGCTTTCACTGGCACAGCGGTCAGCACCGCCACATCACACCGTTATGTGTCGTTCTCCGCTTACGATGTGTTTGCGCCCGCGCCGCAGCCGGTGCTGGGTTTCTACGCCAACAACCCTACCCGCATGACGCAGGATGCAACAGGCAACCTGACCCAGTTCGACACTCAGTTCATCAGCCAGAATTCCGGTGGCAGCTCGATGACCTTGGCCCGCAATACCAGCACGTTGACCGATTTCGGTACGGATGCGGTGAGCGGCATCAGTTGGGGCCGCTGGGCCGGTGGCACGGTCAACTCCACCGATCGTCAGACCGGTGTAGTTACCCCCGTGACGCTGACGGGGAGCATGCACTGGATCGCCGAACCGGTGGCGACTGCGGCCACGACCTTGCCTACGACTGGCACCTATACCTACACCCATGCAGGAGGGACGACGCCAACGGATAACCTCGGCACTGTCGGAACGTTGAATTCGGCAACGCTCTCAGCCAATTTCACTGCGCAAACAGTGAATCTGGGGGTGAATGCAACGGTGGCGGGTGCAACTTTGAACGCAGCAGGAACCAACGTCCCCATCATCCAGAAGACAGTGTTCTATGCTTCCAGCCTGGAACCGGCCGCCAGCACGTCGCATTTGACAGTGACTTGTACTGGCGGTACTGCTTGCGGTACCACTCTGGGCGGAACCGTGGTCGGCAAGTTCAGCGGGGCAGGGGCGATCGGGGCTGCGATGTCGTACGGACTGCAGAACGGCACCAGTACGATCTCTGGTGTGGCGGCGTTCCATCGTTGAGAGCTGCCAGTCGAAAACAAAAGCCCCGCTTCGGCGGGGCTTTTGTTTGGACGGTTGCGAAAGATCAGATGCGCTTGGCAAGCTCCGCTGCTTTGCCGGTATAGGTCTCCGGACTCAGCGCCTGCAGGCGCTGCTTCTCGCTGTCGGGGATGTCCAGAGTCTGGATGAAGGCCGCCAGGCTTTCGCGGTTGATGCCACCCTTGCCGCGCGTAAGTTCCTTCAGCTTGTCGTAGGCGTTCTCGATGTTGTAGCGGCGCATCACGGTCTGGATCGGTTCGGCCAGCACTTCCCAGCTGTTGTTGAGGTCTTCCGCCAGACGTTGCGGGTTGGCTTCCAGCTTGTTCAGCCCTTTCAGGCAGGATTCGTAAGCCAGCAAGGTATAGCCCAGTGCCACGCCCATGTTGCGCAACACGGTGGAGTCGGTGAGGTCGCGCTGCCAGCGCGAGATAGGCAGCTTCTCGGAAAGGTGCTTCAGCAAGGCGTTGGCCAGGCCGAGGTTGCCTTCAGAGTTCTCGAAGTCGATCGGGTTCACCTTGTGCGGCATGGTGGAGGAGCCGACTTCGCCTGCCACAACCTTCTGTTTAAAGAAGCCGAGCGAGATGTAGCCCCAGATGTCGCGGTTCAGGTCGATCAGGATGGTGTTGGCGCGCGCATAGGCGTCGTACAGTTCTGCCATGCAATCGTGCGGCTCGATCTGGATGGTGTAGGGATTGAAGGTCAGGCCGTGCGCTTCGACGAAACGCTTGGAGAAGCTTTCCCAATCCACCTCCGGGTAGGCCGACAGGTGCGCGTTGTAGTTGCCCACGGCGCCGTTGATCTTGCCCAGCACTTCTACTGCGGCGATCCGTGCATGGGCACGGCGCAGGCGATACACCACGTTGGCCATTTCCTTGCCCAGCGTGCTGGGCGTGGCGGTCTGGCCGTGGGTGCGGCACAGCATGGGCAGGTCGGCATGCAGGTGAGCGATGGCAGTCAACTTGTCAATGATGCCGTGCAGCGCGGGCAGCATCACTTCGCGGCGTGCATGACTTAGCATCAGCGCGTGGCTCAGGTTGTTGATGTCCTCCGAGGTGCAGGCGAAGTGGATGAATTCCAGCGCCTTGGCAGTCTCCGGATTGCTGGCCAGTTTCTCGCGCAGCCAGTATTCGATGGCCTTCACGTCATGGTTGGTGCGGCGTTCGATGGTCTTGATCTGCTCGGCATCCGCCTCGGAGAACTGCGCGGCGAGCTGGTCGAGCTGCGCGATGGTCGCGACCGAGAACGGCGGCAGTTCCTTGATCCTGGCTTCGGCGCTCAGCGCCTTGAGCCATTCGATCTCGATCAATACGCGGTAACGGATCAGGCCGAACTCGCTGAAATGGTTGCGCAGGGCATCGACTTTGCCGTGGTAGCGTCCGTCGAGAGGGGAAAGTGCGGTGAGTGCCGAGAGAGTCATGATGTGTAAGCTGGAAAAGTTTCAGGCGCGCATTTTACGTGAAAGCGCGCCAACGGGCACGGCGAGTGGCACATCACTCCTAACAATCCATACCCTCGTCATTCCGGCGAAGGCCGGAATCCAGCCCAGATACGACGTCAGGCCGGAGTCTGGTTCAGGTACAGCGTGCGTGTGGGGTAGGCGAACTCGGCGCCGTGCTTGGCGACGATGGCGGAGACCTGCAGCAGTATCTCTTGTTTTATGGCGTGGAAGCGTGGCGCCTCGGTGGCCAGACTGAAGGCCTGAATGATGAAGTTGAGCGAGGAGTCGGCGAATTGATCGAAGGCGACGATCACGGCGTGTTCGGCGTCTATCCCCGGATGGCTCTGCAACATGAGCTTCACTTCTTCGACGATGGCGCTCATCTTGTCCAGGTCGTCGTAACGCAGGCCGATGACTTCGCGGATGCGTCGGTGTGACATGCGCGACGGATTCTCCACCACGATGGAGGTGAACAAGGAGTTCGGCACATAGATCGGCGTCATGTTCGGAGAGCGGATCACGGTCTGGCGCCACCCTATCTGTTCCACCTTGCCCTCTATCTGTTTGTCTGGCGAACGGACCGTCTCGCCCACGTTGAACGGGCGATCCAGGTGGATCATCAGGCCGCCGAAGAAGTTCGCCAGCAGGTCTTTGGCGGCGAAACCCACAGCGATACCGCCCATGCCGCCGAAAGCCAGCACGCCTGAGATGCTGAATCCAAGCGTCTGCATCACGGCCAGGACGGCGACCACGATCACCACGATGCGCGACACCTTGGAGAGGCCGTCCACCGTGGTGCGATCCACTTCTTCACCGTTTTGGGTGCGCGCGGCCACCACATTGTCTGCAAGTTCGCGTATCAGTTTGAACAGGAACCACGCGATGCAGACTACGACCCCGATGTTGCGCGCGGGGGCGATGTATTCGAGCATCTGCTCGCCGGTCTGGCGATGGACAAGGTGCAGGGCGAAGGAGATGCCGGCCAGCCAGATCACCACGGGCAGCGGCTTGCGCCCCGCTTCCAGCAGCGAGTCGTCCCAGATGTTGTTGGTGCGAGCTGCAATCTTCTCTGCGTGTTGCAGTAAACGCCGTGCGAGGAAGTGCGCTGCGAGGGTGGCAGCGAAAACCAGCAGCAAACGGATGACCTCGGGGCTCAGGCTGTCGGGCATGGTGATTCCTTTTGGATTACTTGTTGTCGAATTACTTGATGATGCCGCCGCCCAGGCAGACTTCGCCGTCATACACCACGACGGACTGGCCGGGCGTGACCGCCCATTGCGCTTCGTCGAAGGTGAAATGGGTCGTGCCTTCCGTTCCGAGCGAGATGTGGCAAGCCGCATCCTGCTGGCGATAGCGGGTCTTTGCGGCATAGCCGCGTGCGGTGTCAGGCGCCTGACCGCTGATCCAGTGCATCTCCAGCGCATCCAGTTGAGGGTTGAGCAGCAAGGGGTGGTCGTGTCCCTGCACTACGATCAGGCGGTTGCGTTGCATGTCTTTGCCTGCGACGAACCACGGCTCACCCGTCGTTTCGCGCGAACCGCCGATGCCTAGTCCCTGACGCTGTCCGAATGTGTAGAACGACAAACCCACATGCTGCCCCACCACCTTGCCTTCCGGCGTGACCATGTCGCCGGGTTTGGTGGGCAGGTACTGCGTGAGGAACTCGCGGAACGGGCGCTCGCCGATGAAGCAGATGCCGGTGCTGTCCTTCTTCGCATGGTTCGAAAGATGGTGTTCGCGCGCGATGTCGCGTACCTGCGACTTGAGCAGTTGTCCCAGCGGAAACATCGCCTTGCTCAGTTGCTGCTGGTTCAGGCGGTGCAGGAAATAGCTCTGGTCCTTGCTGTCGTCCTTGGCTTTGAGCAGCTGGAACGATCCGTCGACTTCGCGCACATCAGCATAATGCCCGGTGGCGATGGCGTCCGCACCCAGGCGGATGGCATGGTCCAGGAAGGCCTTGAACTTGATCTCCGAGTTGCACAGGATGTCCGGATTCGGCGTGCGTCCGGCTTCGTATTCGCGCAGGAAATAGCTGAACACGCGGTCCTTGTATTCTTTGGCGAAGTTCACCGCCTCGATGGGGATGCCAATGGTGTCTGCCACCGACACGGCATCGATCAGGTCCTGGCGCGAGGAGCAGTATTCGCTGTCGTCATCGTCCTCCCAGTTCTTCATGAACAGGCCGATGACCTCGTAGCCTTGCTGTTTCAGCAGCAGCGCGGTGACGGAGGAATCCACGCCGCCGGACATGCCGACGACGACGCAACGCCGGGATTTAAGATTGCCCTTCACGTTTGTCCTCTCTCCCGCTTGCGGGAGAGAGTTAGAGAGAGGGGCGTGGGCTGCCACGCTATTCATAGTGGGTGATCAGGTCCAGCGGATAACGCTTGCCTGCGAGATAGTCTTCCACACAGCGCAGGATCAGCGGGCTGCGGTGGCGTGCCTGCGTGGTGCGGATCTCGTCCGGCGTCATCCATACGGCGCGCACGATGCCTTTGTCCAGCGCGCGCTCCGGATGGTGGGCTAAGATGCGTCCGCCAAAAGCGAAGCGCAGGTAAGTGGCATTGGAGGTCGTCGAATGCCAGCGATAGACGCCGACCAGGAACTCAGGCTCGAAATCGTAGGCTGACTCTTCCAGCAGTTCGCGCGCGGCACCAGCGGGTAACGTTTCATTCGGTTCCCAGTGCCCAGCGGGTTGATTGAACAGCAGGCCTTGCGGGGTATGTTCTTCCACCAGTAAGAACTTGCCATCCTGTTCGAGGACGGCGGCGACGGTGGCATGTGGTTTCCAGATCATGGTGCGATTTTAAACGAAAAAAAAGGCAGGGGTCGCCCCCTGCCTTCTTCGGTCACTACAATATTACTGGGCAGCGGCAGCAGCAGCCTTCTTCTTGCTGTGCTTCTTGCCGGATTTCTTGCCGGACTTCTTGGCGGGCTTGGCTGCTTCAGCCTTGGCAGGAGCAGCCATGGCAGCAGGAGCAGCGGCAGCGGCTGCAGGAGCAGCGCCTTCAGCGGCAACAGCGGAGAAGGAAACAGCAGCGAAAACGGCAGCGATCAGAGTGGAAAGCAGTTTCATTTGTAGCTCCAGTTTTAGTAGTTGATAAACGTTTATGACACTACTCGTGTCGGGAGCAACAACGCGGCTGCATTTCATTGCGTTGACAAGCGGACGAACTAAAGTGAATTTTGTTTGGTGTCGGGGGTATAGCGGTTCCCCGGCAGCGTCGTGATGGCGTGTCCGGCTTTGGTGGTGTGTTATGTTGATAAACGAGCATTCAGCACATAAGAGGGGAAGATATGAAGCTTAAACATTCAATTGTTGAAGTTCCCGTGGGTAATCCATATGCGAACGATAAGCTTGGAAGGGGGCAACATGCAGAGATACTTACTCGCTTCCTGGCTGATCTTGATGAGCCATTAACCTTAACGGTGGAGGCAGGATGGGGGCATGGGAAGACTACTTTTCTTCGAATGTGGTTTCAGCATTTGAAAGACCAAAACTATTCGTGCATTTCATTTAATGCGTGGGAAAGCGATTTTTCTGAAGACCCGCTTATCCCGTTCGTAACCGAAATAGGTAAGGCAGTAGCGGAGCTTGATGATGGCTCAGGGAAAGCCACAAAGTTATTGCAGGACTTATCAGGTCGCTTGAAGAAATCAGGAATTCAGGTTGCGAAGCGAACTCTCCCAATTGCAGCAAAGCTGCTTACAGCGGGTTTACTTAATGGGGAGGAGTTTGCGGAGGAGTCCGCCAGCGAAGCGATCGAACAAGCTATAAAAGACAAGTTTGACGAATATGATGCAGACAAAAACACTTTAGATGATTTCAAAAGTACGTTGTCAGATGTAGTTAAAACACTTCGTGATCACGGGAAGAAATTACCCTTGGTTTTCATGATTGATGAGTTGGATAGATGCCGTCCAACTTATGGACTCGCATTGCTTGAGAGAATAAAGCACATCTTTAATGTTGACGGCATTGCGTTTGTTTTGGCAATCGATAGAAGTCAATTGACCGAATCAATTCGCACTGTCTACGGCTCCGGAACAGATGCCCATCGGTACCTGCGGCGGTTTGTAGACTTTAGGTACACACTGCCCGATCCGAATCCTGAAATGTACCCTGCTCACCTTATGTCTGTATTTGGGTTTGGTGAAGAATTTCTTCGTGCGAATAGAGATCATGATGAGGCCGGACATTTCTTGAAGGCCTTTATTGCTTTAAGTACAGCTTTTGATATGCGGCTAAGAGATCAGGAGCATGCTTTCTCGAAATTGGCTGTCTTTTGGAGGACGGTGAAAGATGGTGAGCATGTTGAACCATTTGTCTTGGCAACGTTGTTGGTTCTAAAGACTGCAAATGTTGATATGTATATGAAGCTGGTAAAAGCAGAGCTTCGTGCGACTGAATTGATCAGTTACATTAATGGGAAACCAAGTGGCCTTGCGTTTTTAGAAAATGAGGATGGTCCGGTATTTGAGGCGATGTTACATGCGAGCTTGGAATCAGACGTGTTCATCAAGCAAAAACTAGATGAGCTGGCCGCAATCTCACATAGTTCGCAAGCTCAATCCCGAGGATGGAGTTACGTGGATTATGCTAGGAAGATTCTTAAGAATCACACAGCGTTCAAGAGAGACTTGGGTAAGTTGATCCAAAAGCTAGAGGTGACACAGCAGTTCGTTGTATAGCCTGTCCCAAAGTGGCCGGCTGAAATTTGCGCTCGCATCACCTACTCGGACGCCATAAGGCTGTGCAAACTGTGGCTAACCGTAGCCCCAAACAGACCATTCCAGAAATTTTCGAGCTTGAAAAAAGAAGCAGCCAAACCGTTAAAAGGCTCGGCTGTATTGGTTTCCAGTAGTTCTTGGAAATCTTTGTCTTGGTGCCGGGGGGGGGAATCGAACCCCCACGCCCTTTCAGGCACCGGATTTTGAGTCCGGCACGTCTACCAGTTCCATCACCCCGGCAAGAGTGTATTTCCCAATTTGCCCCGGATTCAGGCTGACTCAACCGCTTGTGCGGTTTGGGTCCGGCATGGGAAGGGCGCGAATTATCCATGAAACGGTGTGGTTCATCAACTACAATGCGCGCCTTTATTTTTGCCAGGGTATTTGGCCTGTTATGCGTACCGACAATTTCGACTTCGAGCTGCCAGAGCGACTGATCGCCCAGCACCCGCCCGAGCGGCGCGGCGCCAGCCGCTTGCTGCGCATCGGCAAGGAGGCCTTCGAAGACGGCGCGTTCGCCGAGCTGCCGCAGTCGTTGCGCGAGCATGACCTCCTGGTGTTGAACGACACCCGCGTGTTGAAGGCGCGCCTGTTCGGCAAGAAAGCGACCGGCGGCCAAGTCGAGGTGATGGTCGAGCGCGTGCTGGGCGAGCATGAGGTGCTGGCCCAGGTGCGCGCCAGCAAGACGCCCAAGCCGGGCAGCCAATTTGTGCTGGCTGATGCTGTCGAGGTGACCATGCTGGGGCGCGAGGGCGAGTTCTTCCATCTGCGCTTCGAGGGTGCGGATACGGTGGATGCCGTGCTGGAGCGCTACGGCAAGCTGCCGTTGCCACCCTACATCACGCACGCCGCCGATGCCGAGGACGACGAGCGCTACCAGACCGTGTTCGCGCGCGAGCAGGGCGCGGTCGCGGCACCTACGGCGGGGCTGCACTTCGACCAGGCCATGCTGGACACCTTGCGGGCCAAGGGGGTGAACATCGCCTATGTCACCCTGCATGTCGGGGCAGGTACGTTCCAGCCGGTGCGCGCCGAGAACGTGGCAGACCACGCCATGCACAGCGAACGTTATACCGTGCCGCAAGCCACGGTGGATGCCATCAAACAGGCCAAGGCGAACGGCGGGCGCGTGGTCGCCGTGGGCACCACCAGCCTGCGCGCGCTGGAGAGTGCGGCGGCGGGCGGGGACCTGAAAGCTGGCTCCGGCGAGACGCGCATCTTCATCACCCCGGGCTATCGCTTCAAGGTGGTGGAAGTGCTGCTCACCAACTTCCACTTGCCGCGCTCCACGCTGCTGATGCTGGTGTGCGCCTTTGGCGGCATGGACAGGATGCTCGCCGCATATCGTCATGCGGTGGCAAAGGAATATCGCTTCTTCAGTTATGGCGATGCGATGCTGATCGAGAGAGAACAATGAAATTCACATTACACAATACTTCAGGCGCCGCACGGCGCGGCACCGTGGAACTGGCGCACGGCAAGGTCGAGACGCCGGCCTTCATGCCGGTCGGCACTTACGGCACGGTCAAGGCGATGTCGCCGCAGGAACTGCACGACATCGGCGCGCACATCGTGCTCGGCAACACTTTCCACCTGTGGCTGCGTCCGGGGCTGGAAGTGATCGCGGCGCATGGCGGCCTGCACAAATTCATGGGTTGGGACGGTCCCATCCTCACCGACTCCGGCGGCTTCCAGGTGTTCAGCCTGGGCGAGTTGCGCAAGATCACCGGCGGCGGGGTGGAGTTCAGGTCGCCGGTGAACGGCGACAAATGCTTCCTGTCGCCCGAAGAATCCATGCGCATCCAGAAGGTGCTCAATTCAGACATCGTGATGATCTTCGACGAATGCACGCCGTATCCCGCAGACGAGCAGGTCGCCGGGGTATCCATGCGCCTCAGCCTGGGCTGGGCGGAGCGCAGCAAAAAAGCGCATGAGGGCAACCCCAATGCGCTGTTCGGCATCGTGCAGGGCGGCATGCACGAGCACCTGCGCGACGAATCGCTGGCGGGGCTGACCAATATCGGCTTCGACGGCTACGCCATCGGCGGCCTGTCGGTGGGCGAGCCCAAGGAGGACATGCTGCGCATCCTCAAGCACACCGCGCCGCAACTGCCGCAGGACAAGCCGCGCTACCTGATGGGCGTGGGTACGCCGGAGGACCTGGTGGCGGCGGTGGGCGAGGGCATCGACATGTTCGACTGCGTGATGCCGACGCGCAATGCGCGCAACGGCCACCTGTTCACCCGCTTCGGCGACGTGCGCATCAAGAACGCGCAATACCGCATGGATACGCGCCCGCTGGACGAGCGCTGCACCTGCTACACCTGCCGCAATTTCAGCCGCGCTTACCTGCACCACCTGCACCGCCTGGGCGAGATACTCGGCGCGCGCCTCAATACCATCCACAACCTGCACTACTACCAGGAACTGATGCGCGACATCCGCGCGGCCATCGAGGCGGGTCGCTATGCCGAGTTCCAGGCTGCTTTCCGCGAGGCACGGCAGCGGGGCGAGGCGTCGTAAGGCCTTCATGCTAGAATGCGCGCCTTTATTTTTTGTCATTCATTTTGGAGAGTAATCAGATGATTTCGATCAGCGAATTGTTTATCGGCAATGCATATGCAGAAGGCACAGCAGCCCCTCAGGGCGGCGGTTTCATGGAATTCCTGCCTTTGATCGCATTGTTGGCCGTGTTCTATTTCCTCATCCTGCGTCCGCAGCAAAAGCGCGCCAAGGAACACAAAGCTTTGATGGAAGCGCTGCAAAAAGGCGATGAGATCGTGACCATCGGCGGCATCCTGGGCAAGGTGAACAAGGTCGGCGAGGACAACGTGGACGTCGAGATCGCCGCCA
This sequence comes from uncultured beta proteobacterium, assembly GCA_963813255.1. Lineage (GTDB taxonomy): Bacteria > Pseudomonadota > Gammaproteobacteria > Burkholderiales > Gallionellaceae > Sideroxyarcus. The sequence continues at coordinate 76,112 of CAWEYD010000009.1, forward strand.
ACGTCGTCGTGCAGGTGCAAAAAGCCGCGATCCAGAACGTACTGCCCAAAGGCACGATCAAGTCCCTCTGATCCTCTCTTCCTCTAACGCTGTAAGCAAGGTGCTGTAATGAACCGCTATCCGCTCTGGAAATATCTGCTGATCTTGTGCACGCTCGTCGTAGGCTTGCTGTACGCATTGCCCAACCTGTATGGCGAGTCTCCCGCAGTGCAAGTGTTGCCGCTGCGTTCCAATCTGAAAGCGGATACGGCTCTGTTGCAGCGCGTGCAAGAAGCGTTGCAGGCTGCGCAGATCGCGCCGGAAGCGCTGTCGCTGGATGCGAACAGCGTCAAGGCGCGCTTTGCCGATACCGATACGCAGCTAAAGGCAAAGGATGTGCTGCATGCGCAGCTGGGCGAAGACTATGTGGTGGCGCTGAACCTGCTGTCGCGCTCGCCACAGTGGCTGGCCAATTTTGCTTCGCCCATGTATCTCGGTCTGGACTTGCGCGGCGGCGTGCACTTCCTGATGCAGGTGGACATGAAGGCCGCGCTGGACAAGGCACTGGAGTCAGCCACCAGCGATTTTCGCAGCACTTTGCGTGAAGCGAACATCGTTTATACCGGCGTCAGCCGCGACGGCAGCGTGATCACCACCAAGTTCCGCGATGCAGCAGCGCGCAGCAAAGGCGAGATCGAACTGAGGCAACATTTTGCCGGTCTGGAGTTCGCTGAGCGCGACGTCGCCGGCGAATTTCTGCTGGAGGCCAGGCTCAAGCAGCAGGAGCAGAAGCGCATCCAGGAATCGGCGGTGCAGCAGAACCTGGTGACCTTGCGCAACCGTGTGAACGAACTGGGCGTGGCTGAGCCTGTGATCCAGCAACAGGGGGTGGACCGCGTGGTGGTGCAGTTGCCCGGCGTGCAGGACACGGCGCGCGCCAAGGATATCCTGGGCCGCACCGCGACCCTGGAAGTGCGTCTGGTGGATGACGAACACCAGATCGGCGCTGGCGCGGTCGCGCCGTTCGGCACCGAGATATTCAAGGAGCGCGACGGTACGCCGTTGCTGGTGAAGAAGAGCGTGATCCTGACCGGCGAGCGCATCAACGACGCGCAGCCCGGCTTCGATAGCCGCAACAACGAACCTGCCGTGCACATCAATCTGGATGCGGTGGGCGCACGCAAGTTCAAGGAAGCGACGCGCGAGAACGTCGGCAAGCGCATGGCCATCATCCTGTTCGAAAAGGGCAGGGGTGAGGTGGTCACAGCACCGGTGATACGCGAAGAGATCGGCGGCGGCCGCGTGCAGATCAGCGGCCGTATGGACACCGTCGAAGCGCAGGACACCGCGTTGCTGTTGCGTGCCGGTGCCCTGGCGGCGCCGATGGAGATCATCGAGGAGCGCACGGTCGGCCCCAGCCTGGGCGCGGACAACATCAAGCGCGGTTTTGACTCCACCAAGATCGGCTACATCGCCATCGCGGTATTCATGATCGCCTATTACCTGATGTTCGGCGGCGTATCCGTGCTGGCGCTGGGCGCGAACCTGCTGTTGCTGGTCGCTTTGCTGTCCATGCTGCAGGCCACGCTCACGCTGCCGGGCATGGCGGGTATCGCGTTGACACTGGGTATGGCGATCGACTCCAACGTGCTGATCAACGAGCGCATCCGCGAGGAGTTGCGCAACGGTGTGCCGCCGCAGGCTGCGATCCATGCTGGCTATGACAACGCCTTCGCCACCATCCTGGACTCCAACATCACCGCGTTGATCGTGGGTATCGCCTTGTTCATGTTCGGCTCCGGGCCGGTGAAGGGTTTTGCCGTGGTGCTGTGTCTGGGCATCCTGACTTCGATCTTCAGCGCGGTGCTGGTATCGCGCGCACTGGTCAATCTGATCTATGGCCGCAAGGCGCGTCTCAACAAAGTCGCCATCGGTTAAGAAGGGGAAACGACATGGAATTCTTCAAGATCAAAAAAGACATCCCGTTCATGAGCTACGGGAAGGTGACCACCAGCATCTCGCTGGTGACCTTCCTGCTGGCGGTGTTCTTCCTCGCCACCAAGGGCCTTAACTTCGGGGTGGACTTCACCGGCGGCACGGTCATGGAAGTGCATTACTCGCAATCGGCCGATCTGGACAAGGTGCGCGGACAGCTGGGCACTATCGGCCTGCACGACGCGCTGGTGCAGAACTTCGGTTCCAGCAAGGATGTGCTGATCCAGGTGCCGCTCAAACAGAACAAGCTCGGCGCCAAGCTTTCCGAGCAAGTGCTGGAGTCCTTGAAGGCACAGGACGCCACGGTCGAGTTGCGCCGCGTCGAGTTCGTCGGCCCGCAGGTCGGCAAGGACCTGGTGGAGAACGGCGCGATGGCGCTGTTGCTGGTGTCACTGGGCATCGTCGGCTATCTGTGGCTGCGCTTCGAATGGAAGTTCGGCGTGGCGGCGATCATCGCCAACCTGCACGACGTGGTCATCATCCTGGGCTTCTTCGCCTTCTTCCAGTGGGAGTTCTCGCTCTCGGTGCTGGCGGCGGTGCTGGCCGTGCTGGGCTACTCGGTGAACGAATCGGTGGTGGTGTTCGACCGGATCCGCGAGAACTTCCGCAAGATGCGCAAGACCGAGGTCAACGAGATCATCGACAACGCCATCACCCGCACCATGTCGCGCACCATCATCACCCACGGCTGTACCCAGATGATGGTCACCTCCATGCTGTTCCTGGGCGGCGAGACGCTGCATTACTTCGCGCTGGCGCTGACCATCGGCATCCTGTTCAGTATCTATTCCTCGGTGCTGGTCGCCAGCCCCTTGCTGATGATGTTCGGCGTGTCGCGCGAAGACTTCATCAAGCCGGAAAAGACCGAAGCCGAAGAAGTCCTTCCTTAATAACCTCCGAACCCACTCCCTCGCCCGCATGAATTAAAGATTGCCTTTCTCGTTTGCCTCCTCTCCCGCTTGCGGGAGAGGATTGAGGAGAGGGGAAATGGGAGAGGGGGTGAGTGAGAGTTAGAAAGTCATCATGGAAATTCTCGCTACTTTCATCGACATCGTCCTGCATCTGGACGCCCACCTGCTGGCACTGGTGCAGGAATATGGCCTGTGGATCTACGCCATCCTGTTCGCCATCATCTTCGCCGAGACTGGGTTGGTCGTCGCCCCCTTCCTGCCGGGCGATTCGCTGCTGTTCGTGACGGGTGCGCTGTGCGGCATGGGTTCGCTGGAACTGCATATCCTGATGCCGTTGCTGGTATTGGCTGCCTTCTGCGGCGACAACACCAACTACTGGGTCGGTCGCCTGCTCGGCTTGCGCCTGCTCAATAAGGCCAGCCCGCGCTTCATCAAGCACGAACATCTGGAAAAGACCCACGCGTTCTTTGCCAAGCACGGCGGCAAGACCATCATCTTTGCGCGCTTCCTGCCCATCATCCGTACCTTCGCCCCGTTCGTGGCGGGCATCGGCACTATGAGTTACCGCCTGTTCGTGATGTTCAGCGCGCTGGGCAGCGTGGCTTGGATAGGCAGCCTGACGCTGGCGGGTTATTTCTTCGGCAATATCCCCATCATCAAGAACAACCTGACCTTGATGATCCTGGTCATCATCTTCATCTCGTTCATCCCGGCGATCCGCGAGTACATCAAACATCGCAGGAACCAGAAGCAAAACGACAGCAAGAGCGAAGAAGACCAGAAGTGATTCGTCATTCCGGCGCAGGCCGGAATCCAGTGGGGTAAAACAAAAAGCATTTTGAATTACTGGATTCCGGCCTGCGCCGGAATGACGGGGGCGGGGAGCGTCTGGATACCCCGCAATCTGGTTGCATCCCAATTCTGAATCGCCCAATCCAGTACCGTTCTGACATCGCTGCCAGCCAGGTTGGCCGGTGGTCGCTGCTGCAGGAAATCCAGCACGTGCAGCAACGTCGCCACAGCTTGTGAACCATCCACCGGCGCCGCCAGCGTCTGCTTGCTCAGCTTCTCTCCCGCCTCATTCACGGCAACAGGCAAGTGCATGTAATGCGGCGTGGGCAAGCCGAGCAGCCGTTGCAGGTGGATCTGGCGCGGAGTTGAGTTGAGCAGGTCGGCACCGCGCACGATATGCGTGATGCCTTGGAACGCATCGTCCACCACCACCGCGAGCTGGTAGGCAAACAGCCCGTCGGCGCGCTTCACCACGAAGTCGCCGATCTCGCTTTCAAGATGCTGGGCGATATGCCCTTGCAGCGCGTCGTCGAACTCAACTGCGTCATCCCCTCCCCCTTGCAGGGGGAGGGTTAGGGTGGGGGTAGAAGTTTGGATTTCACACTGTTCTACCCCCATCCCAGCCTTCCCCCTGCAAGGGGGAAGGAGCTTGAGGTTAGTGCGCACCCGCCATGCCCTTCCCTCGCGCCCTGCGGGGGTGCCATGACGGCAAGTGCCCGGATAAACCGGCCCCTCTATGCCGTGCAACGCAGAATCCGCAATCTCCTTGCGCGTGCAACAGCACGGATAGACAGCAACGCTGGTTTGCAGCTGGTGCAATGCCTCGTCATAAGCCGCAGTGCGTTGGCTCTGGTAAATGACGGGCTCATCGCTATGCAAACCGAACGCCTCCAGCGTGCGCAGAATGTCCTCCGCCGCGCCCTGCACACAACGCGGCGTATCCAAGTCTTCCATGCGCACCAGCCAGGTGCCGCGATGATGTTTTGCGTCGAGATAACTGCCGACGGCGGCGACGAGCGAGCCGAAGTGGAGCGGGCCGGTGGGGGAGGGGGCGAAGCGCCCGCGATAATTAGTTGAAGAAGTCATTCGCTTTTGTAGGGTGGAATAGCGCCGGGTATTCCGCCGGATGGTTTACATGCGGCGCAATGCTCGTTGGCTATTGCGCCCTACGCGTGCTGCCAGTGGCACACTGCGCTAGCCAAATAATTTCCCCCATAGCATTCCGGAAAGCACCAAGACTCCAAGAATGCTAATGGGAAAAAGTATGCCTCCGATAAGACTAAGCTGTGAGGCACATTCAGGACAAACCTTGTTGGAAGGTATGAAAAAGAGGATCAGTAAAAGTGGAAGGCGTAAAAGAGGCGGAATATCTCCATGTGCTTTGGATTTCTTACCGCAATTTTGGCACGTAAATTCTTCCATGTTGGGAGTCCGATTTAGGCAGCCACTTCTTCTTCCTCAAACTCAAGCCCCACCTTGCCGTCCTTCACATCCACGGTGACCTTGCCGCCATTCGCCAGCTTGCCGAACAGCAGTTCATCGGCCAGCGCCGAGCGTATGGTGTCCTGGATCAGGCGCGCCATCGGGCGGGCGCCCATCAGCGGGTCGAAGCCGTGTTCGGCCAGGTGATCCTTGAGTGCGTCGGTGAAGATTGCATCCACCTTCTTCTCGTGCAGCTGTTCCTCCAGTTGCATGAGGAACTTGTCCACCACACGCAGGATGACTTCCTTCGACAGCGGCGCGAAGGAGACGATGGCGTCCAGACGGTTGCGGAACTCGGGTGTGAACAGGCGCTTGATGTCGGCCATCTCATCGCCGACCGCAGTCGCCTTGGTGAAGCCCATCTGCGTCTTGTTCAGCGCTTCCGCACCTGCATTGGTGGTCATGATGATGACCACATTGCGGAAGTCGGCCTTGCGCCCGTTGTTATCGGTGAGCGTGCCGTGATCCATCACCTGCAGCAGGATGTTGTAGATGTCCGGGTGCGCTTTTTCGATCTCGTCCAGCAGCAGCACGCAATGCGGCTGCTTGGTGATGGCTTCGGTGAGCAGGCCACCCTGGTCGAAACCGACGTAGCCGGGAGGTGCGCCGATCAGGCGCGACACGGCGTGGCGTTCCATGTATTCGGACATGTCGAAACGGTGTATCGGCATGCCCATTGCGTAGGCGAGCTGGCGTGCCACCTCGGTCTTGCCCACACCCGTGGGGCCGGAAAACAGGAAGCTGCCTATGGGTTTCTGCGGGTTGCCGAGGCCGCTGCGCGACATTTTGATGGCGCGGGCCAGCGCGTCGATGGCCTTGTCCTGGCCGAATACCGTGGCCTTGAGATCGCGGTCCAGGTTCTTCAGCGCGTTGCGGTCGTCATGCGACACGGTGCGTGCGGGGATGCGGGCGATCTTGGCGATGATCTCCTCGATCTCGTGCTTTCCCACGATCTTCTTCTGTTTCGATTTCGGCAGGATGCGTTGTGCAGCACCCGCTTCGTCCAGCACGTCGATAGCCTTGTCCGGCAGATGGCGGTCGTTGATATAGCGCGCGGAAAGTTCGGCCGCGCTAGTGATGGCGGCAGCGCTGAACTTGATGCTGTGGTGCTCCTCGAAGCGCGACTTAAGACCCTTCAGTATCTCAATCGTCTGCTCCACCGAAGGCTCAGGTACGTCGATCTTCTGGAAGCGGCGCGACAGTGCGGAATCTTTCTCGAAGATGCCGCGATATTCCTGATAGGTGGTCGCGCCTATGCACTTCAATAGGCCGCTGGACAAGGCAGGCTTGAGCAGGTTGGAGGCATCCATGGTGCCGCCGGAAGCAGCTCCTGCGCCGATCAGTGTGTGGATCTCATCGATGAAAAGCACGGAGTTCGGAGCGTCTTCAAGCTCTTTCAGCACTGCTTTCAGGCGTTGCTCGAAATCGCCGCGATACTTGGTGCCGGCCAGCAATGAACCCATGTCCAGCGCATAGACCTGCGCGTCTTTCAGAATGTCCGGCACGTCTTCCTCGACGATGCGGCGCGCCAGTCCCTCGGCGATGGCGGTCTTGCCTACACCGGCTTCACCCACCAGCAGCGGATTGTTCTTGCGGCGGCGGCAGAGGGTCTGTATTACGCGCTCCAGTTCGTTGTCGCGTCCGATGAGCGGGTCGATCTTTCCGGCCAGTGCATGCGCGTTGAGATCCAGCGTGTAGTTCGCGAGTGCGCCTTCACCGTTCTGCTCCTGCTCCGCCTCGTTTTCGGGCGCAGTCTTGTGTGTGGCCGGTTGTGCTTCGACCGTCTTGTTGATGCCGTGCGCGATGTAGTTCACCACGTCGAGACGGGTGATGGCGCGCTGGTTGAGGAAATACACCGCATGCGATTCTTTTTCACCGAACATGGCCACCAGTATGTTGGCGCCGTTCACTTCCTTCTTGTTGGTGGATTGCACATGCAGGATGGCGCGCTGGATGACGCGCTGGAAACCGACGGTGGGTTGTGTATCAACTTCGCCTGTTCCCGGCACGGTCGGTGTATGAGTTTCGATGTGCTGCGCCAGCACCGCGCGCAGCTCTTCGATGTCTGCACCGCAGGCACGCAGCACGTGCGCGGCGGAAGGGTTGTCCAGCATCGCCAGCAGCAGGTGCTCGACGGTGATGAACTCGTGACGCTTCTGGCGCGCTTCGACGAAGGCGAGATGCAGGCTGACTTCCAATTCTTGCGCGATCATTTTAATTCTCCTCCATGTGACACCGTAAGGGATGCCCATGTTGTACTGCGTATCCGATTACTTGATTGACTTTGGTTTCGGCGATGTCCCTGGGGTACAGGCCGCACACCGCAGAACCTTCATTGTGGACTTTGAGCATGATTTGCGTGGCCTGTTCCGTGCTCATCGCAAAAAACACCTGCAGCACTTCGATCACGAATTCCATCGTGGTGAAATCGTCATTCAGCAGCATGACTTTGTACAGTTTCGGCGGTTTTGTTTTGCCGCGTTCCAGTAGTAAAACACTTTCTTTCTTGGTTGTCATCGCGGTCGTTTTTGCGTTGCTCTTTGATGCATATTTGACGATTGCCACGGCTTTTTCAAGTGCGTTTCGAAAATAATTTCAATTAGCGCTTGACGGTGTCAGTTATCGTGGGGTAAAAAGCGTCCGGGTGTTTGGATCAAAGTATCTGCAGTACTGGTTTTGCCATGTGCGGTCTTGGATTTCAAACAATTCGACGGGCATCCACCCGTATTTTTTGTAAGGAAGTAATAGCATGGCAAACGGTACTGTGAAGTGGTTCAACGACGCTAAAGGTTTCGGTTTTATCACTCCGGATGATGGCAGCGAAGATCTGTTCGCGCACTTCTCCGCGATCAACATGAGCGGTTTCAAGTCGCTCAAAGAAGGCCAGAAAGTGACCTTCGAAGTTGTTCAAGGTCCTAAGGGCAAGCAAGCCTCCAACATCCAAGCGGGCTAATCCCTGTTTGAGGTGTAACAAAAAGCCCGCCACGAAAGTGGCGGGCTTTTTGTTTGTGCGCCCAACAGGGCGCACCTGATACTCAAATGGCGTTCAACGCAGCATTGAACGTCGCGCTCGGACGCATCGCTTTCGATGTCTTGTCGAAATCCGGGTGGTAATAGCCGCCCATATCGACCGGCTTGCCCTGTGCCGCAATCAATTCTTCATTGATCTTTGCTTCGTTGTCCGTCAATGCCTTGGCTAGCGGGGCGAAACGCGCCTGCAATTCTTTGTCCTTGGTCTGTGCGGCCAAAGCCTGTGCCCAGTACAACGCGAGGAAGAAGTGGCTGCCCCGGTTATCCAACTCGCCGACCTTGCGGGCGGGTGACTTGTTGTTGTCCAGGATCTTGCCGTTGGCCTGATCCAGCGTATCCGCCAGCACCTGCGCCTTGTCGTTCCCGAAGGTCTGTGCCAGATGTTCCAGCGACACGCCCAGTGCCAGGAACTCGCCCAGCGAATCCCAGCGCAGATAGCCTTCTTCCTGGAACTGCTGCACATGTTTGGGTGCCGAACCGCCTGCGCCAGTCTCGAACAGTCCGCCGCCATTCATCAGCGGCACGATGGACAGCATCTTGGCGCTGGTGCCCAGTTCGAGGATAGGGAACAGGTCGGTGAGGTAGTCGCGCAACACGTTGCCGGTGACGGAGATGGTGTCCTTGCCTGCACGGATGCGATCCAGCGAGAGCTGGATCGCTTCTTCCGGTGTCATGACGCGGATGTCGAGGCCGCTGGTGTCGTGATCCTTCAGGTAGCGTTCCACTTTCCGGATGATCTGCGCATCGTGCGCGCGGTTCTTGTCCAGCCAGAACACAGCAGGCGTGTTGCTCAGGCGTGCGCGCGCAACAGCCAGCTTGACCCAGTCCTGGATCGGCGCATCTTTCGCCTGGCACATGCGGAAGATGTCACCCTGTTCTACATCCTGTTCCAGCAAGGTCTTGCCGGACTCATCCACCGCACGCACCTTGCCGTTTGCGGGAACTTCGAAGGTCTTGTCGTGCGAGCCGTACTCTTCCGCCTGTTGTGCCATCAGGCCGACGTTGGGCACAGAGCCCATGGTCTTGGGATCGAAAGCGCCGTGCTTCTTGCAGTCGTCGATGACTACCTGATAGATGCGCGCATAGCAACGGTCGGGGATCATCGCCTTGGTGTCGTGCAGCTTGCCGTCCGTGCCCCACATCTTGCCGGAATCGCGGATCATCGCAGGCATGGAGGCGTCGACGATGATGTCGCTCGGCACATGCAGGTTGGTGATGCCCTTGTCGGAATTGACCATCGCCAGTTCCGGTCTGGATTTGTAGCAAGCCTGGATGTCGGCTTCGATTTCGGCGCGCTTGGCTTCGGGCAATCCGGCGATCTTTGCGAGCAGGTCGCCCAGACCGTTATTCACGTTGACGCCCAGTTCCTTGATAAGTACTGCGTGCTTGTCGAACACGTCCTTGAAGTAAACCGTGACGGCGTGACCGAACATGATGGGGTCGGAGATCTTCATCATGGTGGCCTTCAGGTGCAGGGACAGCAACACGCCTTGCTGCTTCGCGTCCTGCATTTGCGCCTCGTAGAAATCGCGCAGGGCGCGCCGGCTCATGACACAAGCGTCGATGATTTCGCCCGCCTTGAGAGGGGTCTTGTCCTTGAGTACGGTCACATTGCCGTCCTGACCGACAAATTCGATCCTGAAGCTGCCTGCCTCGGCAACTGTGACGGATCTTTCGCTGCCGTAGAAGTCCTTGTCGTTCATGTGCGCCACATGCGTCTTGGAATCGGCGCTCCAGGCACCCATCTTGTGCGGGTTCTTGCGCGCGTATTGCTTGACCGAGGCGGCGGCGCGGCGGTCAGAGTTGCCTTCGCGCAGCACCGGATTCACGGCGCTGCCGAGCACCTTGCCGTAACGCGCTTTGATCTCCTTCTCGGCATCCGTCTTCGGATCTTCTGGATAGTCGGGGACTTTGTATCCCTGGGACTGCAATTCCTTGATAGCAGCCTTCAACTGCGGGGCCGATGCGCTAACATTAGGCAGCTTGATGATATTGGCTTCCGGTTTCAGCGTCAGCTCGCCCAGTTCGGTCAGTTCGTCCGCGATCTTCTGGTCAGCATTCAGATTTTCCGGGAAGTTCGCAAGTATGCGTCCTGCAAGGGAGATGTCTCTGGTCTCAACGGCGATGCCGGCAGCCTTGGTAAAGGCCTGAACAATCGGAAGCAAAGAGTAGGTTGCCAGTCTCGGCGCTTCATCGGTCAAGGTGTAAACAATTTTTTGGGTCGTCATGTCTGTTCGCGGAGTGAAGATTTTGTTAATGGAAAAAATGAGATGAGTCGCATCCTGCTGTTCAACAAACCCTATGGGGTGATCTGCCAGTTCAGCCGTGACGGGATGCATCCGACGCTGGCCGATTATATCGCCGTTCCCGATGTTTATCCCGCCGGAAGGCTGGACACCGACAGCGAAGGGCTGCTGTTGCTCACTGACGACGGCAGGCTGCAGCACCGTATCACCGATCCCAAGCATAAGCTGGCCAAGACCTACTGGGCGCAGGTCGAAGGCGTGGCGGACGAGGCTGCACTGCAGCAATTGCGGCGCGGCGTGCAGCTCAAGGATGGGATGACCCTGCCAGCCGAAGCTCGGCTGATGGAAGAGCCTGCCGATCTATGGCTGCGCGATCCCCCGGTCCGCTTTCGCAAAGAGATCCCCACGAGCTGGTTGCAGCTCTCCATACGCGAGGGCAGGAACCGCCAGGTGCGTCGCATGACGGCCGCCGTGGGACTCCCCACCCTACGCCTGATCCGCTACGCCATCGGTACCTGGACGCTGTCCGGCCTGGCGTCCGGCGAGTGGCGCGAGTCCAAGGTGGCTAATGTATAATGTGCGCCTTTCCGAATTCAGGAGTGAATCATGCCTATTTACGAATACCGATGCAGCGGCTGCGGCACGCAAAAAGACGTGATGCAGAAATTCAGCGATGCGCCGCTGACCGTTTGCCCGGAATGCGGCAAGGAGACGTTCGCCAAGCAGATCAGCGCGGCGGGTTTCCAGCTCAAGGGTAACGGCTATTACGTGACCGACTTCAAGAACGGGCCGGCCAAGTGCGAGCCTTCCGGCTGTGCCACTTGCCCTGCTGCGGGTACGCATTCGTGAAGAAATATCTGCTCACCGGCTTGCTAGTGTGGGTGCCGCTGGGTATCACCCTGTGGGTGCTCAACCTCATCATCGGCACGCTGGACAGGACGCTGACCCTGCTGCCGACGCACTGGCACCCGGATGAATTGCTCGGCATCCACATCCCCGGCCTGGGTGTCATACTGACGGTGCTGGTGGTGTTGAGCACCGGTCTGCTGGTGCGTAACGTGTTCGGTCAGCGCCTGCTGACTTATTGGGATGGCATGTTGCGCCGTATTCCCTTCGTCAACGCTATCTACAACAGCGTCAAGCAGGTTAGCGATACGCTGCTCTCGGAAAGCGGCAGCGCTTTCGGCAAAGTTCTGCTGGTGCGTTATCCGCACCCCGATGCCTGGTCGCTGGCATTCCAGACCAGCGTGCCGGGAGAGGTGACGCGCGAGTTGGGGGACGACGAATACGTGGGCGTGTTCGTGCCGACCACGCCAAGTCCGGTGAACGGTTTCTACTTCTACGTTAAGAAATCCGAGACTATCGAGCTGGATATCAGTGTGGATACGGCTTTCAAAGCCATCATCTCGATGGGGGTGGTGACCACACCGGAGACAGCCGCCAAGCTTGCTCGATCCAATTAAGCGTTATTCTTTTGTAATCTTCTGTTTCACTATCTCAATATGCGAACTCATTACTGCGGGCAACTCAACGTTTCCAATCTCGGCCAGACCGTAACCCTGTGCGGCTGGGCACACCGCCGCCGCGACCATGGCGGTGTGATCTTCATCGACCTGCGCGACCGCGAAGGCCTGGCACAGGTCGTGTGCGACCCGGATCGCGCCGAGATGTTCAAGATCGCGGAATCGGTGCGCAACGAATTCGTGCTCAAGGTCACCGGGCGCGTACGCCGCCGTCCTGAAGGTACCGAGAACAAGAACATCCCCAGCGGCGAGATCGAGCTGCTGTGTCTTGAGATCGAAGTGCTGAACGTTTCCGTCACGCCGCCATTCCAGCTGGACGACGAGAACCTGTCCGAGAACGTGCGCCTGACCCACCGCGTGATCGACCTGCGTCGTCCGCAGATGCAGCACAACATGATGCTGCGCTACAAGACCGCGCGTGCCTTCCGTCGCTTCCTCGACGACAAGGGCTTCATCGACATTGAGACACCGATGCTGACCAAGTCCACGCCGGAAGGCGCACGCGACTACCTGGTGCCGTCGCGCGTGCATGCGGGCGAGTTCTTTGCGCTGCCGCAGTCGCCGCAGCTATTCAAGCAGATGTTGATGGTGGCCGGCTTCGACCGTTACTACCAGATCACCAAATGCTTCCGCGACGAGGACCTGCGCGCCGACCGTCAGCCTGAGTTCACCCAGGTGGATATCGAGACCTCCTTCCTCACCGAAGAGCAGATCATGAATCTCACGGAAGACATGATCCGCACCGTGTTCAAGGAAGTGCTGAACGTAGCACTGCCCAATCCCTTCCCGCGCATGACCCATACGGAAGCGATGGCGCGTTTCGGTTCGGACAAGCCAGACCTGCGCGTGACGCTGGAGATCACCGAAGTCACCGATGCGGTGAAGGACGTGGCGTTCAAGGTGTTCGCCGGCGTGGCGAACTCCGACACCGGCCGTGTGGCGGCATTGCGCGTGCCGAACGGCGGCGCGTTCTCGCGCGGCGAGATCGACGAGTACACCAAGTTCGTCGGCATCTATGGCGCCAAGGGTCTGGCCTACATCAAGGTCAACGACGTGACGCAGCTGAACGAGACCGGCCTGCAGTCGCCCATCGTGAAGAACCTGCACGAAGCTGCACTGAAGACCATCATCCAGCGCACCGGTGCACAGAACGGCGACATCATCTTCTTCGGCGCGGACAAGACCAAGATCGTCAACGACGCACTGGGCGCGTTGCGCAGCAAGATCGGCCACGAGAAGGGCTACACCAACGGCAAGGCATGGGAACCGCTGTGGGTCGTGGACTTCCCGATGTTCGAGTACGACGACGAAGACAAGCGCTGGACGGCTTGCCACCATCCGTTCACTTCGCCCAAGGACGAGCATCTGGAATTCCTGGAGACCGATCCCGGCAAGTGTCTGGCCAAGGCCTACGACTTGGCCTTGAACGGCTGGGAGATCGGCGGCGGTTCGGTGCGTATCCACAAGGAGGAAGTGCAGAGCAAGGTGTTCCGTGCGCTCAACATCGGCGCGGAAGAAGCGCAGCTCAAGTTCGGCTTCCTGCTCGACGCGCTGCAATACGGCGCGCCTCCACACGGCGGCCTGGCCTTCGGCCTGGATCGCATCGTCACCATGATGACCGGAGCCGAGTCCATCCGCGACGTGATCGCCTTCCCCAAGACCCAGCGCGCGCAATGTCTGCTGACGCAAGCTCCGTCTGCGGTGGACGAGAAGCAATTGCGCGAACTGCACATCCATTTGCGCAAGCAGGTGCAGACCACCGTGGAAGTGACCAAGGAATAACATGCGGCGCGTTACACAAGCACAGTGGTGGCTGTTGGTCGGCTTGCTGCTGTGCCTGCCGTTCGCACAGGCGCGCGGCCATCATCACCCGCATGATGCCGCCGCCGTCACGACCATCTCTGTCGCCGAACTGCCGCCAGAAGCGCACGACACCCTGCAGCTCATCAAGCGTGGCGGCCCCTTCCCCTATCCGCGCGACGGTGTCGTGTTCGGCAATTACGAACACGTCCTTCCGCAACAGGCGCGCGGCTATTACCACGAGTACACGGTGCCGACACCTGGTGCACACAATCGCGGTGCGCGGCGCATCGTGTGCGGCGTCGTGCCGGAGTGTTACTACACCGGCGACCACTACCGATCCTTTAAGCGCATCAGGGAGGGCGACAGATGAGCGATCTGTGCAAACGTTTGAAGAAAGTCGACGAGGCCGGTGTGTATCTTCTCAATTGTCCGCTGGATGACCTGCGGGCGAGTGTGGAGGACTGCGGGTTCGCCCTGTTTGAAGCTAACCTTGCCGATGCGCATGGCAAGGGGGAAATGCTGGCAGAACTGGCGCACGCGATCGATGCACCGGACTGGTTCGGACACAACTGGGATGCACTGGTCGATGCGCTGGGCGACCTTTCATGGCGTCCTGCAGCGGGCTACGTGTTGCTGCTGCGCGACGAAGAAGCAAGCGACGAGATGCTGAAAGAGATACTTGAGGCCACGGTTGCATACTGGAAGATACAGGGCAAGCCGTTCTGGGTGTTCTTTGCCTGATGCAGCAATACAAACAGCCGGTCTCCGCACTCATCGTCATCTACACGTCCGCACTGGACGTCCTGTTGCTGGAACGCGCTGACTATCCCGGCTATTGGCAATCGGTGACCGGCAGCCGTGACGGCGACGAGACCCTTCGCGAGACCGCCATCCGCGAGGTGGCCGAGGAGACCGGACTGGATGCGACGCGTTATGTGCTTGCCGACTGGCAGCAGCAGAACGTGTACGACATCTATCCCAAGTGGATGCACCGTTACCCCCCGGGCACCACCCATAACACCGAACACGTGTTCGGACTGCAACTTCCTCGGCAAGTCGCCGTCCAAGTCTCGCCGCGCGAACACTTGAGCTATCAGTGGCTGCCGTGGAAAGAGGCGGCTGATAAAGTCTTCTCGCCCAGCAACCGCGCGGCGATACTGCAATTACCGGAACGTATACAACATGGCTGAGAACGTCATCTCCATCGCTTACGACCATCCAGATGCTGCGCATGCGGGCTGCAGCACCGCCCATGCTTGGGCCAAGCGTCCACAGGAACCGGCGCCTGAGCAGAAGGCTGAGCTGATCGCGCGCATCAAGCGCATGCTGAAAGAGCAGGATGCGGTGCTGGTGTCCCATTACTACGTGCATCCCGACCTGCAGGATCTGGCTGAACAGACTGGGGGGATAGTCTCCGATTCGCTGGACATGGCCAATTTCGGCCACCAGCATCCAGCCAGGACCATCGTGGTGGCAGGCGTGCGTTTCATGGGCGAGACCGCGAAGATACTGAATCCGGAAAAACGTGTGCTGATGCCCGACCTCGAGGCGGAATGTTCGCTCGATCTGGGATGCCCAGCGGACGAATTCGCCGCCTTCTGCGATGCGCACCCGGATCGGACCGTGGTCGTATATGCCAACACCAGTGCGGCAGTGAAGGCTCGCGCCGATTGGATGGTGACCAGTTCCATTGCCTTGCCGGTGGTCAAGCACCTCAAGGAACAGGGCAAGAAGATCCTGTGGGCGCCGGACCGCCACCTCGGCAGCTACGTGCAGGAGCAGACCGGTGCCGACATGCTGCTGTGGCAGGGTTCCTGCATCGTGCACGACGAATACAAGGCCAAGGAGTTGCAGGAGCTCAAGGCAAAGCACCCGGGTGCGCTCGTGCTGGTGCATCCCGAATCGCCGCGCGCCGTGGTCAAGCTGGCCGACGTGGTTGGCTCCACCACGCAACTCATCAAGGCTGCGCAGAAATCCGATGCCAAGGAATTCATCGTCGCCACCGACAACGGCATCCTGCACAAGATGCGCGCCCTGTGCCCGGACAAGGTCTTTCTCGAAGCGCCTACCGCGGGAGCGGGAGCGAACTGCACCAGCTGCAGCCATTGCCCGTGGATGGCGATGAACGGCCTGCTCAATCTGGCCGAAGTGCTGGAAACCGGAAAGAACGAGATCCATGTCGATCCGGTCATCATCCCGCGTGCGGTGCAACCCATCCAGCGCATGTTGGACTTCGCCAAGCAGATCAACTTGCCGACGCGAGGTATCGGTAATGCGTAGATACTGAGGCCAGGCCTGTGCGGTAGTATTACGGGCAGACCAACGTGCAAGGAGCTGCACAGTGAATAACCAGAATCTCCCGGATTTGGGCGAAGACACGCCTTCAGGTCACGTCGGAGCCGCATTTCACGACCGCAGGCGAGGCGGAGATGAACCGGCGCTGCTGCCATCCGGACGAGCGGCGACCAGCGGGCAGATCAACATCGCCACCTACAACATCCATAAGGGTTTCTCGCAGTTCAATCGCCGTTTGGTGATCAATGAGCTGAGAGAGCGCTTGCGCGAACTGGATGCCGACATCGTGTTCCTGCAGGAGGTGCAAGGGGAGCACTTGCGCCATCCGCAGCGCCATAGCGATTATCCGGCTGCGCCACAGCACGAGTACCTAGCCGACGAGTTCTGGGAGCACCACGCTTACGGCATGAATGCGGTGTACGACGAAGGGCATCACGGCAATGCCATTCTCAGTCGCTTTCCCATTGTGCAGACGCGCAACAGTGATGTTTCTGCGCACCGTTTCGAGCAGCGTGGGGTACTGCATTGCGAGATCGATCTGCACGGCCGCGCTATTCATTGTTTTTGCGTGCACTTCGGTTTGTTCGCCAAGGGACGACGGGCGCAAATGCATGACCTGATCGGGCTGGTGCAGAGCGAGGTGAGGCCGGATGAACCTGTGATCATAGCCGGAGATTTCAACGATTGGCGAAACGAGTTGAGCACGGGGTTGGCCAGCGGCCTGCAAGTGCATGATGTGTTTCTTCTAGATCAGGGCAAGCCAGCGCGCAGTTATCCATCTGCGTTTCCGATGTTCAAACTGGACCGCATCTACGTGCGCGGTTTTGAGGTAGTGGATAGTCAGGTGCATGGTGGACGGCGAATGTCTGATCACGCGGCGCTGCTGGCAGAGCTGAAAATAGTATGAATCACGCGTTCCAGATCGGCCCCAACAAACTGATGTTGCTGAGAAACGGCACGCGTTTCTTTCCGCTATTGTGCGCGAGCATCGATGCCGCGCAGCATTCCGTCTATCTGGAAACCTATATCTTCGCTGCGGACGAGACCGGGCGCATGGTGTCGCAAGCCCTGCAGCGCGCGGCCTTGCGCGGTGTGGCTGTGCATCTGCTGCTGGACGGTTTCGGCTCGTCGGAGCTCCCGCAGGAGTGGGTGGATGAGATGCGCCATGCGGGTGTCGATGTGCAATGGTTCAGGCGCGAGATATCCCCTTTTACGCTGAGCCGAAGCCGGAAGCGTCGCCTTTACCGCATGCATCGCAAGATGGCGGTGATGGATGGCGAAGTAGCTTTCGTCAGCGGCATCAACATCATCAACGACATTCCGACCAATGAAGACTTCGATTCGCCCAGGCTGGATTATGCGGTGAGGATTCAGGGTCCGCTCGCGCAGGAGGTGCAGGACGAGACTCGGCAACTGTGGGAAAAGATCAAATGGGTGACCTTGCGCAAACGCATCGGCAGGTGGCGCGCGCGCTTGCACCGTGCGCCCAAGAAAGCCAGCACTGCGTCCGTACAGTTGCTGTTGCGCGACACCTTGCGCCACCGGCATGACATCGAACATGCCTATCTGCAAGCGATTGAACAGGCGCAGCGCGAGATCATCATCGCCAATGCGTATTTCCTGCCGGGGCGCGCATTTCGCCAGGCGCTGAAGGACGCGGCGAAGAGGGGCGTGCGTGTGGTGTTGCTGTTGCAGGGCAAGGTGGAATATCCCATGCAGCATTACGCCACGCTGGCGTTGTATGGACAGCTGCTGAAGGCGGGCATCGAGATCTACGAATATCGCGATAGTTATCTGCATGCCAAGGTCGGTGTGGTGGACGGTGTATGGGCGACCGTGGGCTCCTCCAATCTGGAGCCGTTCAGTCTGTTGCTGGCGCGTGAAGCGAACCTCGTGGTGCGCAATCCACCATTCGCAGGCGCGCTGCGCACCAGCCTGTTGCGCGCCATCAAGTCCGGCGGGCAGCGGGTGGAGCATCTTGGCTTGCGGCCATGGACCCTGTTGTTGGCGCGCGTCAGTTACATATTGATCCGGTTGTTTGTCGGGGCGCTGGGCATCTCCCAGGAGCGCTAGTCGATGCGGCTATAATGCGGCCACGTTCACCAGACTGACTACGACATGCTGCACTCACATTCTTCATCGTCTTCCACCCCCACTCGCACCGACTGGCGCGTGATACGCAGCCTGGTTCCCTATCTGCTCGAATTCAAAGGACGCCTTGTCGCGGTGATCGTGCTGCTGGTGCTGGCCAAGCTGGCCAACGTGGTCGTGCCGCTGGCACTCAAGGCGATCGTGGATGAGATGGGCAAGCCGCAGGCGATGCTGGTGCTGCCGGTGTTCCTCATCATAGGCTACGGTTTGCTGCGTTTGTTCAGCACCCTGTTCGGCGAGTTGCGCGATGCGCTGTTCGCCAAGGTCACGCAGCGCGCCATCCGGCGCGTGGCGTTGCAGGTGTTCGAGCATCTGCACAGTCTGAGCCTGCGTTTTCATCTGGAGCGGCAGACGGGCGGCGTGTCGCGGGACATCGAGCGCGGCACGCGCGGCATCAGCTTCCTGCTTACCTTCCTGCTGTTCAATATCCTGCCGACGCTGCTGGAGATCGGGCTGGTAGCGGCCATCCTGTTCGTCAAATACAACCCGTGGTTCGCCATCATCACTTTCGCTACATTGGTTCTTTACGTCGTGTTCACGCTGGTCGTCACCGAATGGCGCATGGTGTTCCGCCGCACCATGAACGATATGGACTCCAAGGCCAATACGCGTGCTATCGACAGCCTGATCAATTACGAGACGGTGAAGTACTTCGGCAACGAGCGTTACGAGGTGCAGCGTTACGACGACCAGATGCAGCACTGGGAGGTGTCGGCAGTGCGCAACCAGACCTCGCTGGCTGCGCTCAACGCCGGGCAGAGCATCATCATCGCCGTCGGCGTCACGCTGCTCATGCTGTTGGCAGCGGATGGGGTGGTGAAGGGCACGATGACCATTGGCGATCTGGTGCTGGTCAACGTGTTCATGCTGCAACTCTACATGCCGTTGCATTTCCTGGGCTTTGTTTACCGCGAGATCAAGAACGCGCTGGCCGATATGGAAAAGATGTTCCGCCTGCTGGACGAGCACCGCGAGGTGGAGGATGCGCCGGACGCGCAGCCGCTACAGCTGGACAGGGCGGCTGTGCGCTTCGACAAGGTGAGCTTTTCCTACGACCCCGCGCGGCAAATCTTGCATGAGGTCAGCTTCGAGATACCGAGCGGGCATACACTGGCGGTGGTGGGGGCGAGCGGGGCGGGCAAATCCACCTTGTCGCGGCTGCTGTTCAGATTTTACGATGTGGACTCCGGCAGCATTTCGGTAGACGGGCAGGATATCCGCAGTGTGACGCAAAGCAGCCTGCGGGCGGCCATCGGCATCGTGCCGCAGGATACGGTGCTGTTCAACGACACCATCTATTACAACATCGCATATGGTCGTCCGGATGCCTCGCGCGACGAGGTGATCGCGGCGGCTCAGTCGGCGCATATCCACCACTTCATCGAATCGCTGCCGCAGGGTTACGACTCAATGGTGGGCGAGCGCGGGCTGAAACTCTCCGGCGGCGAGAAGCAGCGCGTAGCCATTGCGCGTGCCATTCTGAAGAATCCCGCGTTACTCATCTTCGACGAAGCGACGTCGGCACTGGATTCCAAGTCGGAAAAGGCGATACAGGACGAGTTGCGCCACATCGCGAAGAACCGCACCACGCTGGTCATCGCGCACCGGCTCTCCACCGTGGTGGATGCGCAGCAGATACTGGTGATGGACAAAGGGCGCATCATCGAGCATGGCACCCACCGCGAATTGCTGATGCAGCAAGGCGTGTATGCCCAGATGTGGGCGCTGCAGCAGCAGGAAGAGCGTTAGTAAATTTGCAACAATCATTGATTATTTTGGGTTTTTTGGGGTATTCTGCGTCCCGTTTCATAGCAATACTCAGGGAAAATCATGCGTAACACATTTATTGCTGTGCTGTTGTCGGGCTATGCGCTATGCGCGCAGGCTGCTGGCAATGAATACGTCGCCTCGTTCGATCAGGGTGACGAGTTCACTGCGTTCACCAGAACGGCTACGCCCAGATTGGGTTCGGCTATCGCCTTGATCTACGACGAGCAGACGCAGCGTCCTTTGTATGCCAAGAACATCGACAACGTGGTGCCGATCGCTTCGATCACCAAGCTGATGACAGCCATGGTGGTGCTGGATGCACGCCTGCCGCTGGACGAGCCGATCACCATCAGTGCGCAGGATCGCGACCATTACAAAGGCACCCGTTCGCGCATGCGCAACGGTATGACGCTGACTCGAGGTGAACTGCTGAAGTTGGCGCTGATGGCTTCAGAGAATACTGCGGCTGCCGCACTGGCGCGTACCTATCCGGGGGGCACCCAAGTCATGCTGACGATGATGAACGCCAAGGCCCGCGAACTGGGTATGAACTCCACGCAGTTCGACGACCCGACCGGCTTGCATAGCAGCAACGTTTCGACGGCACAGGATCTGGTAAAGATGGTGAAGGCGGCGCAGGGCTACGAGGAGATTCAGCGCTGCACTACTTCGCACTCCCACACCGTCCAGGTTTCATCCCGCCACGCGCTGCATTTCAACAACACCAACCCGTTGGTGCGCAACGCTTCCTGGGACATTGGCCTGAGCAAGACCGGTTACATCAGCGAGGCTGGGCGTTGCTTGGTGATGCAGGCGAAGATATCCAACCGTCCAGTGGTCATCGTGCTGCTGGATTCCTGGGGCAAGCGCACCCGCGTGGGTGATGCCAATCGCATCAAACGTTGGATGGAAGGTCCCGAAACACGCACAGTTCGGCATAGTCGGCGCGGCTGATTTGTTTGAGTTGATTCGGGAAAGGGGCTAAACAGCCCCTTTTTTATTTGGCCCAAGAATGAGTCTAGACCGTTCAAAATGGCACGTGCTGGGTCTTTCCAGTCCACCGAAATGAATGTCCTGCACCTGAGTGGCGCAGTTTGAGGCAGGAATAATTGCGCTTAATTGACAGCAGAACGGTCGTTCTGTATCTTGGATAAAAATGTGACTCATGCCCCACGCTCAACATGACGAGCCATGAGAAACTATAAGCGCATGGGTGAGCAATTCCTGATTGGATGAAGTTGGTCTGCTATCCCATGCTGTAATTTTTCTGATCTGGTTAACGCATTAATTGAGGAGATTTAGATGTCAGAGGTGAAGAAGGTCAAATTGACACCCAACGAGATACGAACCGCAAAGAATGCGGCGGCAGCAGAAAAGACTCTGACCCTCGCCAACAAATTGATGCTTGCAGCTAATCAGGCAGCAGCAGAAGCCAGACAGGCACTGGAAGCCAGGCAGATCATCGCTGCACAAAAAGAGGACGCAGCGAACAAGGCACGGGCCGCTTATGAGGCCGCTGTTGAAAATCAAGAGATAGCCAAACAGGAAATGCACGCCGCCAACGAAGCGGGTGAAAAAGCACGCGCGGATGCAGAGGCGGCCAGGGTCGCCAGAATCCAGGCTGCACAAGAGGCCGCGGCTGCCAAACAACTGGCGATAGAACAAGCAAGGCAGCGAGCCCAGGAAGCGGCTGCAGCCAAATTGGCAAAGGCAGAAGCCAGGAAAAAAGCGGCTGAAGAAGCTGCGGCGCTGAAAAAAGCCCAGGCCGAGGCCAAGAAGAAGGCTGCCGAAGAAGCTGCTGCCCTGAAGAAAGCGGAAGCAGAGGCTAAGAGACTGGCGGCAGCAGAAGCCGCAGCTTTGAAAAAAGCCGAAGCCGAAGCACGCAAGTTGGCCGCACAACAGACAGCGGCAGCAAAAAAAGCGGAAGCTGAAGCAAAGAAGAAGGCTGCAGAAGAAGCCGCTGCCTTGAAGAAAGCTGAAGCCGAAGCCAAAAAGCTTGCCGCACAGCAAGCTGCCGCCGCCAAAAAAGCCGAGGCAGAGGCAAAGAAACAAGCAGCAGCGGAGGCTGTCGCGCTGAAGAAGGCTCAAGCAGAGGCCAAGAAGGCCGAAGCAGAGGCAAAAGCCAAGGTAGCAGCAGAAGCCGCCGCATTGATGAAAGCCGAAGCCGAAGCGCGCAAGCTGGCTGCACAACAGGCCGCTGCTGCAAAGAAAGCCGAAACTGAGGCTAGGAAGCAAGCTGCCCAAGAAGCGGCAGCGGCAAAGAAGGCAGAGGCTGAAGCACGCAAGGTCGCAGCAGAGCAAGCTGCAGCCGAGAGGAAAGCAGAGGCAGAAGCCAGAAAGCAGGCTGCACTGGAAGCTGCGTTGATCAAGAAAGCCGAGGCCGAGGCCACGAAGATCGCGGCGCAAGAGGCCGCAGCAGCAAGAAAGCTGGCAGCGGAGCAGGCCAAGTTGGCAGCACAGGAACTGGCAGCTGCCAGGAAGGCAGAAGCTGAAGCACGCCGAGCGGCGGCAGCTCAAGCGAAGTTGATCGCACAGGAGGAGGCTGCAGCCCGTAAAGCTGCGGCAGCGCTAAAGAAGGCAGAGGCTGCAGCCAGGAAAGCTGCATTGGCCCCACCCGAGCCAGTCTGGCCTTTCCCGGACGAGGAAGCCAAAACAGTAGGCTCGATTTAGTGAAAGCGGACCTCAGTAACGTGTCCGCTATTCGGCCAATAGAGAGATATTTCGCATACATGGACGGTGGCTGGGCTGTCTGTCAGTGAATATCCGCCACCACAATGGAATGCAGTCTATAACTGCTACCTCACAGATCCGCCAACGGCTTATCGGCGAGCTTGTCATCCTTACTACGTAACTGACTGATAACCTCAATCAGGGATTTATCTAAAGCAAGCAGTGCGGACTCAGGCAATGCCTGGAGAGCTTCTGGCAGTATTCCTTCTGCGGGTCCCGGTGCGTTTTTCAGAATTTTCGAAGCCTCTTCAGTCAGACATAGTCCGACTCGTCGTTGATCTTCTTTGCTTCGTTCTTTATTTATCAGTTTGCGAGCAACCAGCTTTTCAACAAGTTGACTACAGGTCGACTGGTGAATAGACAATCGCTCAGCCAGTGAGGAAACCCCGATATCAGGAGTCCTTGCCACCTCCTGCAGTATCCACAATTGAGATCCTGTGATTCCGCAGGTTTGTTCTACATCCCGAAATTGTTGACGTATGGAGCCGTAGATTATTCGGAATTTCTTGAGTACTTGAAGTGAGAGTTGATTCTTGTTTCGCTTGCCCAATTCATGTCTCCCTGGTGTGGTCATTCCGCCTTTTGCGAATTATATGTCCCGTTTTCACATTTATTTAATATGTATTTATGTAAACTTAATTGGCTGCAATTCGTTTAAGCCATTGCTTCACTGAGTCTCAATCCATTAACAGGAGATTTGTCATGAAAAAAATCGTAATTGTCTTTGCTTCCCTTCTGATCGTAGCATGTGCCTCTTCTCCAAAGACTAGCTCGCCCCAAGCCTCCCAGTCGGGTGAGCCGGGTAGTCCAGCAGCCGCATCAGTAAACAGTTTTGCAGCTACAAATTCTTCGGTGGGGGGCGCAAACGCTGAAACCACTGGCTCAACAAGAAGTCTGGAAGCCACGGAAAGATTGTTGCAGAAGGAGAGCGTCTATTTCGAATTCGACAAATATGAGGTCAAACCAGAATATCGAGAGATCATCGTGCAGCAGGCTGAGTTCTTGAAACAGCATAGCAATGACGTCATCGAAGTGGATGGGAATGCCGATGAACGTGGAAGTAATGAATATAACCTTGCATTGGGAAACGAACGCGCAAAGGCCGTTCAGAGAAACCTTGAGTTATTGGGTATCCCTGCCGCCCAAATCAAAGTCGTCAGTTATGGCGATCAGAAGCCACGGCTCGTATGCCATGAAGAGAAGTGCTGGCATGAGAACCGCAGGGTCGATTTTGTCCATCACGTCAGCTAGCAACTCTTGATTCAAAGAAAAGGTTGGGTTCGCCAACCTTTTTCAATCTGCTGTTGGTTGGGCTGAACTCCAAAGGTTGAGCAGTTGGGGCTGCCTTGACCAGGTGTTCAAGGCGGGCGTGGGCATTCATGTGCTCATGGTCAAGGTTATAAGAACCAGCCCTTCCAGTCAGTCCTCGATTTACCGTCTCTGTTATTGCCCTGGCGGGCGCAACGCGATCACGACAACGGCAACCAGCACGACCAGGATGATGAGCTCGATGAACATCGCTGTGCTTGCTCAGGCGTGCCAGCCCAGCATCTCGAATTGCATGTACCAAACGCCCAGCGACACGAAGAAGTTGGTGAGAATGGCGGGCAGGAACTTCAGGTGGGTGCCGAAGCTGTAGCTCTTGTCGATGGACATCACCATCACACCAGCCGCCGATCCGATCACCGTCAGGCTGCCGCCGATGCCGACCATCAGGGCGTTGAGCGCCCATTGCGAGTCGGTCAGATTCGGGCTGGACATCAGCGCCGCGGCTTCCACGGGTACGTTATCCAGAACGCCGGAGATGACGCCCAGCAGCACGTTCACCGTGGTGGGTGACAGCACTTCGAACAGCCGCGAGATGTAGGTCAGCCAGCCGACGTGGTTGAGGGCGGCCACGCCGCTGATGATGCCGATGAAGAACAACAGCGTGTTCCATTCCACCTTTTGCAGTTGTGCCAGCAGTTTTACGTCGGAACCGCGGCGCTTCAAGTGCCAGGCGTATAGTCCCAGTATGCTCAGGCCCATGCCGATGGCGTATTCGATGTCGATGTGCAGCACGATGTTCATGACTACGGCAGCACTGACCGCGAGCACCGCGAAGAACACCATGCCCCAGCCGCCATGTTTGATACTCGCGTCGTTCGGCGTGGTATCGATCAGCTCGCCGTCCAGTTTTTCCAGGTAGAACGTTTGCAGCACGGCGGCGCTGGCTGCCCAGCCTATGATGCCTGCGGGCATCAGTGCGAGCAGGCCCAGGATGCTGATCTTGCCCGCCAGCACTACCATCAGGCTGGTGGCGGTGCCCAGGAACCACACGCCGGAATTGGAGGCGATGATCAGGTTGCACATGGCGATGTGGGTGTATTGCTGGTTGCGCGAGATCTCCTTGATGGACTTGCCGAAGATCATCGCGGTGGTGATGTTGTTGATGAACGGCGACAGCAACGCTGCCAACGCGCCGGTGGCCCAGAACATCTGCGTGGCACCCAGTCCCCTGGCGATGAGATAGCTGTTCAATGTGCTGAAGACGCCGCGCTCGGCCAGTATCTCCACGATCATCCACATGAAGGCCATGAAGGCGATCAGCGAGAACAGCTCGACCTTGTTCTCTTTCTGCATCTCGGCGAAATGCTCGAAGCGCTGCGGGTCGCCGCCGGACATCCAGTAGTAGAGGCCGATCAATAAAAATGACGTCAGCATGAACAAAGCCGGCTTGAACTTGTCAATGTGCAACTTGGCTTCGAGGATGATGAGCAGCATGCCGAAACTGAAGATGGCGAGCACGGCGAGGCCGATGAAAGACGTGGGCTGGATAGGCATGATGTGCAAAATAGGTGCGTTAAAGATCCGGCGCTATGCTAGCACGGAAGGTTTTCCCCGGGTTCTGGCGAATGTGCCGTCTGGCGCTCGCATCACACCGGACATTTTCATACAATCAACACCATATATATCGCAGGTAGGTGACGTGGCAATCGAGAAAACAACAATGTGCTGTCTGCTGTCTGGCACCAATGACTAGTGCTGTTCGGACGCGGCTGGGCAGTTGGGGGCTGCTGCTTACTGTCTGCCTGGTGCTGCACCCGCTTTGGGCAGAAGCCAAAGGGAGCAGCATCCCGCCCGTCCATCTGATCGCGCCGGATGACGTGCGCGAGGCGATCTCCAGATATTTTGTCCTGCCCGACGAGTTGCTCAAGACTGAGAGCGAGCGCGCGGTCTTCATGCGCAAGGCGCAGCGGGAAATTCCCGAGTTGCTGGCGACGGAGGGGTATTTCTCCGGCAAAGTGACGTTGCGTGCAGTTTCGAGTGCGGGGGTACTGGAACTGGAAGTGATTCCCGGGCCGCGCACCGTAGTGACCGAAGTGAATATCGAGTTTCGCGGCGACCTGGCGTTGCAGGAAACGACGCGCAGCGAACGTGTGCAACAACTGCGCGCTGCCTGGATGTTGCAGCCGGATAAGCCTTTCAGGGCGAGCGCCTGGGATGAGGCCAAGGCCGACCTGCTGGAGCAGGTGGCGCGCAGGGATTACGCCGCAGCCCGTCTTGTAGAGAGCTCAGCCCAAGTGGATGTGGCCAAAGCCGGCGCTCGCCTGCATGTGGTGGTGGACTCAGGGCCGCGCTTCCTGTTCGGTGACTTGCAGGTACATGGTCTGGAGCGCTACGACGAACTCTTAGTCAGCCGTCACGCCACCTTCAGTCGCGGGCAGCCTTACCAGCGCGAGTTGTTGCTGTCCTTTCAGAATGAGTTGCAGAATTTGCCGCAATTCGGCTCGGTGATCGTCAATTTCGACACTGCCCTGGAAAAGGACCGTGCCGCTGGTAGTGATAGCACTGCCGTGACGGCGCCGGTCAAAGTGCAGATCGTCGAAGCGCAATCGCGCAAGATAGCCTTGGGTATCGGCTACAGCACCAACAACGGCGTACGCAACGAGGCCAACTATCAGAGTTACAACCTCCTGAATCAGGCATGGACGCTGAACAGCGCGCTGGTCGCGGAGCAGAACCGGCAGACTCTTTCGGCAGGAATCGATACACCGCCCAATCCGCTCGGTTATCGTCTGTCATGGAAAGGCAGCGGCGAGAAGACGCAGATTCAGGGGTTGGAGACACGTCGTGACAAATTCGGCGTGACTCGCAGCCGCACGCAGTTCGGTATCGAAACCGGCATCGGCCTCAACTGGCAGCAGGAGCGGCGCTTGCCTTTCGGCGGCATCCGCGAAACCGACCAGGCGCTGGTGCTGGATTGGCACTGGTATCGCCGCGCGGTGGATAATCCCATGTCGCCCATGGCTGGTGAATTGACCGAGGTACGGATAGGTGGGGCGAGCAAGTCGCTGGCGTCGGACCAGGATTTTGTGCGCAGCTATGTGCGCCATCAGGCGTGGATCCCGCTAGGCGAGAGCGATGTGGTCTCGTTGCGCATCGAGGGCGGTTATACCGCTTCCACCACCCGTCTCGGGATCCCGCAGGAATATCTGTTCCGTGTGGGCGGTACGCAGACCGTGCGTGGTTTCGCCTACCAGAGTCTGGGTTTCATCGAGGGCAACGCGGTGGTGGGCGGACGGGTGATGACGACGACCAGCCTTGAGTACACCCACTGGTTCAACAATTTTGGGGCGGCTCTGTTCTGCGATGCGGGGGGCGCGGCCGATACGGTGCCCACGCTGCGCCTGTCGCTGGGCTATGGTCTGGGGGCGCGTTGGCACAGCCCGGTGGGACCTCTGGCACTGGACCTTGCACGCGGCAAAGGTGAACCGAGTTCGCGCGTGCATTTTTCAATCGCGGTGGCGTTCTGATGGCGAGCCCCCGCTTCCGACTGTCGCGCCGCAACAATTGGCTGCTATGGCTGTTGACTCCCTGTGTGGTGCTGGTCGCGGGCGGAGGTTGGCTGGTCGCCACCACCTCCGGCCTGCAGTGGTTGACCGGCGTGCTTGAGCGGCGCACCGGAGGGGATTTCAGCGCGAAAGATGTGAGCGGCTCCCTGCTGGAATCATTCGGCATGCAACACTTCGTGCTGCGCGGCGATGGCTGGCGCATCACCGTGAGCGGTGCGCAACTGCACTGGCAGCCCATAGTTCTGTTGCGCGGCAAGGTGAACGTGTTGCAGCTGACTGCGCAGCAAGTCGATGTGCTGTCGCTGCCCTCGGACCAGCCAGTCACTTTGCCCGACAACCTGCGCCTGCCCCTTGATGTGAGCGTGCTGCAGATGAGCATCGGCTCACTGCGGCTGTTCAGCAAGGAAGGGGCTGCGCCAGACCTGGTGGCGGACGACATCGAGGCGCGCTTCATCAGCGATGCGCAAAGCCACCAACTGCAGGTCGTGCATGTCAGACTTCCCTACGGCGAGCTCGTCGGCACGAGCCAGATCGGGATGCAAAAGCCCTTTGTACTGAAAGCGAATGCCACGCTGGATGCGCCCATGCAGCTGGCCGGACGAGGTGAGACGATGCGGTTCACGGCCGATGTCGGCGGCGACCTGCAACACGTCGACCTGAACCTGTCTGGCCAGGGAGCTGGCATGAGCATGGAAGGTGCAGCGCAACTCGCCCCTCTCGCTACAGTCGCAGTGACCAAGGCACAGCTCACCTTCAACGGGCTTGATGCCCAGTGGTTGTCGGATGGAATTCCGCCTGCCAGGTTGGCGGGCAGCATTGAACTGCATGGCACGAAAGGCGATGTACTGGAAGGGGCGCTGCAAGTGCACAATCCACGCGCAGCACCGCTTGACCGGAACGGTTTGCCGCTGCTTGGTTTGACTGCACGCCTGCGCTTGTCGGAAGCGCAATGGCAGATCCAGCAACTGGATGCCAGTTTTCCGAATGACGGTCATATCGTCGGTACGCTGGCTTGGCGAACACGCAGTGAGAAAGGCAGCGCGCAACTGAAGGTGAGCGAACTCGATCCGTCGGTATTGGACAGCCGCCTGCCCAGCACTCGCCTGCAGGGTGATGTCTCTTTCGATAGTGTTGGTGCCCGGCAACATGTGGTGCTGGCGCTTAGCGACGGGCAACTGGCATTGCAGGGCGAACTCGACCGCAGAGGCACTCAGGTTGAGTTGTCCAGCTTCCGTCTGTCGCGCGGCGAGACCGTGCTGAGCGGGCATGGTCAACTGGCCCTGGATCGCCGCCGTACTTTCCGTATGGTCAGCCAACTGCAAAGGCTGAATCTCGCGGAATTCACCACCTCGCCGCCGACAGATTTGAATGCAGCACTGGAAGTATCCGGCACGTTGTTGCCGGAAGCGTCAGGTGCCCTGCAATTCGACCTGTCTAATAGCCGCTTCGCGCAGCACGAGATCCACGGCAGCGGACATGTCGATTTCACCGGAGTGCGGCAAGTGACAGGCAAGGCAGAAGTGCTGTTGGGCGACAACCGTCTCAACCTGGATGTGGCGCATGGCACCGACGCAGATCACTTGCAGATGGAGTTGAATGCGCCGAACCTGGCGCAACTGGGCGGCGGTTTGGGAGGGCAGCTGGTGGGGCGGGCCAATCTTTCCACCGGCGTGGCCGCGCCGGAACTGGGGTTCTCGGTAGTCGGCAAAGGGTTGATGATCTCTGGCCAGCACCTGGACCAGCTGGCTGCGTCAGGTGCGCTGAGTGAACGGGGCATGGATGCGCAGATCGGCATGACAGGCTACCGCAACGCGAGCGCGCTGACTGTACCGCAAGCCAACATCGAGTTGCACGGCAGCCGTGCCCAGCACATGGTGAGCGTATTCGCACGTATCGCTCAGGGTGATGAAGTGCTAGGCGACTTGAACGCGAGCGCGAGCGGTGGTTTCAGCGATGCGGCGCAGGGCTGGCAAGCGCTGCAGTGGCAGGGGGCGCTCGACCAGATGGATGCAAGCGGTGTGTTGCCGTTCCACCTGGTGTCCGCAGCGCCGCTGACTCTGACCAAAGATTCACTGCATCTCGGTATGGCGAAGCTGGCCGTAAGCGGGGGGCAGATCCAATTCTCTGATACGCAATGGACGCCGCAACGTTGGCACAGCGCCGGGAATTTCAACGGACTCAACGTGCGCGCGGTGAACATGCAGCGCGACAAACCGGAGGCCTTCGATTCCATGCACTTTGGTGGCTCTTGGGATGTGACGGCAGGCGAGCATTGGCTGGGAATGATGCAGGTGCAGCGCGAGGGCGGCGACTGGGTGATTGATGGCGGCACTGGGTTGCGCCTCGGCCTGCGTGATATGCAAATGTCGTTGCGCGCAGAGAACGATCGACTGGACGCACGACTGGATATGAGCGGCGAGCATCTAGGTGAAGTGGCTGCACAGGCGAGTATCCCGCTCACGCAGCGGGATGGCGGCTGGACGATCTTGCCGGAAGCGCCGCTTTCCGGACACCTGCATCTGAATTCGGATGATCTGTCCTGGCTGGGGCCCATGATCGACGGCAACCTGCAGAGCGGAGGACGCCTGAAGCTGGACGCAGACCTGAAGGGTTCCTTCCTGTCTCCGCGCCTGCAAGGTTCGGCCCAAGGCGAGGCGCTGAGCATCGCCTTGCTGGATCAGGGGGTGCGGCTGGAGCAGGGGCAGCTCGCGCTGCGCTTTGCACCGGATGCACTGCAGCTTGATCGCATGGTGTTCAGCGCGCCCTACCAGGCACCACCCCGCGACAATTTGCTGAGCGGCTACAAGTTGCCGGGTGTCGCCGGGCAGTTGAGCGCGAGTGGCCGTATCGATCTGGAAGGCGGCAGCGGCGATCTGCAGATCACCGCCGAGCGCATGCCGCTGGCACAACGTGCCGACCGCTGGATCATCGCTTCTGGCAGTGGGTATGCACGCTATGCCAACCATATGCTGATGCTGGGCGGCAGTATCCGTGCCGATGCCGGACTTATCAACCAGCCGGTCAGCGATCGTCCGCGCTGGTCCAATGACGTGCAGATCGTCGGTCAGGAGTCGGCCAGCCGCGCAGGCCCGCCCAGTGCCGAGGACGCCACGCTGGATCTGGGCGATCACTTTTATATACGCGCCTCCGGTCTGGAAGCGAGGCTGGCAGGCAAGCTCGATGTACATGGCGAGCCCGGTGAGCCTTTGAGTGTGACCGGCATCATCGCTGCACAGGATGCGCTGTTCGATGCCTACGGCCAGCGTCTGCAGGTGGAGCGCGGCATGGTGAATTTCCAGGGGCCGCTGGATGATCCAGGCTTGAACATCCTCGCCTTACGCAAGGGCCTGAGCGTGGAGGCCGGGGTGGAAGTGACCGGCACCGTGCGTCGCCCGACGGTGCGTCTGGTGTCCACCCCAACGGTGCCGGATGCGGAAAAACTTTCGTGGATCGTACTGGGGCGGGTGCCGGACAGCAGCGGGATCGACACCTCGCTGTTGCTGGCTGCCGCCGGCAACATCCTGGGCGGCCAGTCCGCCGGGCAGCTTGGCCGTGCAGTCGGTGTGGATGAACTGTCGTTGCGCCAGAAAGAGAGCGGAGATCCGCTGAAGAGTCAGGTGGTGACGGTGGGAAAACGGCTGAATGCGCGCGCCTACCTGAGCTACGAGCATGGCCTGTCCGATGTGGCCGGGGTGACCAAGTTCACCTATACGCTGACTCCGCGCTTCACCATCGTCACCCGTACCGGCACCGCCGAGGATGCGCTGGACCTGTTCTACTCGTTCCGTTTCTATTGATGTTTTGGTGGTCTTGCGGGGCGCGAGGCTTTCTGGTTTAATCGCTCTCGAACATTTCGATAATCGTTTGATAATGGAATAGTGGAAATGATGAAACCGACTCAGGTCGTGAAGGCATTGGCGGCACTGGCGCAACCGACGCGGCTGGCGATCTACCGGCTGCTGGTGAGCTGCGGCCCGGAAGGGCTGGCGGCCGGGCAGATCGCCGAAAAACTGAAGGTGTCGCCAGCCACGCTGTCGTTCCACTTCAAGACGCTCAGCCATGCCGGGCTGGTGGAGAGCAGGCAGGATGGCCGCTTCATCTACTACGCTGCCAACTTTGTGGTGATGAACGGCATGGTGGATTACCTGACCGAGAACTGCTGCGGTGGAAATACGGAGGCCTGCAAGACTCCGAGTAAGAAATGTTGATAACGAAGAAAGAGAAAGATTGAAATGAATGAAAAACAATACAACGTACTTATCCTGTGCACCGGCAATTCCGCGCGCAGCATCCTGGGCGAGGTGCTGTTCAACAATCTGGGCAAAGGCAAGTTCAAGGCATACAGCGCTGGCAGCAAGCCTGCGGGTAAGGTGAATCCGGGCGCGCTGGAATGGCTGCAGGGGCAGGGCTACAGCACTGAAGGCCTGCGCAGCAAAAGCTGGGACGAGTTCGCCTTGCCCGGTGCGCCGGAATTCGACTTCATCTTCACCGTGTGCGACAACGCGGCGGGCGAAACCTGCCCGCTGTGGCTGGGGCATCCGGCCACAGCGCACTGGGGCATCCCTGACCCCGCACACGTCGAAGGCGACGAAGCGCGGCGCGCGGCCTTCAAGAAAGCCGCCGAGCAGTTGGCGCGACGCATCCAGTTGTTCCTGAGCTTGCCCATCGAAAAACTGGACAAGCTCGTTCTGAAAGACAAGCTCGCCGAGATCGGCCGTATTCAAGACTAAGGAGATCGTGATGAAGAAACTGCAAGTGTTCGATCCGGCGCTGTGCTGCAGCACGGGCGTGTGCGGCGTCGATGTCGATCAGGCATTGGTTGTCTTTGCGGCAGACGTGGATTGGGCCAAACAGAACGGCGCGCAGATCGAGCGCTTCAATCTGGCCCAACAACCGCTGGCCTTCGCCGAAAATGCGGCGGTCAAACGCTTTCTGGAAACTTCGGGGCAGGACGGATTGCCGCTGATCCTGCTGGATGGAGAGGTCGTTCTGTCCGGCCGCTATCCCGATCGCAATGAGCTGACCGAGTGGCTGGGCATAGCTGCCGCACCGTCGCTCTTTACCGGGCAGGTTGCGGAGCTGGTTGCGATCGGCGCGGCTATCGGCGCAAACTGCGAACCGTGTTTCAAATACCATTACGACCAGGCGCGCAAGCTAGGTGTCAGCAACGCGGATATGCGCCGTGCGGTGGACCTGGCGCAGATGGTCAAAGACACTCCGGCGCGCGCCATCTTGGATCTTGCCGAACGTTTTGTCGGAGCCGCTACGCCGGACACTGCTGCCAAGCAAAGCCCATGCTGCAACCCGGCGCCATCGACCGCTGAGAAACCCGCCGCAAAATGCTGCGGATAACGCAATAGGAGTCAACCGTGAAATTCCTTGAACAGCCGCCACGTTTCTTGTTCTTCACCGGAAAAGGTGGAGTAGGCAAGACCTCTATCGCTTGTGCCACCTCGATCCGGTTGGCAGAAGACGGAAAACGCGTGCTGCTGGTCAGCACCGATCCGGCCTCCAATGTCGGTCAGGTGTTCGGCATCACTATCGGTAACCAGATAACGGCGATTCCCGCCGTATCGAATCTCTCCGCGCTGGAAATCGACCCGCAGGCCGCTGCGCAGGCATACCGTGACCGGCTGGTCGATCCGGTGCGCGGGGTGCTACCCGACGATGTCGTGGATGGCATCGAAGAATCATTGTCCGGTGCGTGCACTACCGAGATTGCAGCTTTCGATGAGTTCACCTCGCTGTTGACGGACACTGCGCTGAACGCACAGTACGATCACATCATCTTCGACACTGCGCCTACTGGTCACACCATTCGTCTGCTGCAACTACCCGGTGCATGGAGCAGTTTCCTTGAGCAAGGCAAAGGCGATGCCTCGTGTCTCGGTCCGTTGGCTGGTCTGGAAAAGCAGCGCGAACAATACAGGGCCGCTGTCGAGGCGCTGGCCGATGGCAGCCGCACCCGCCTGATCCTGGTCGCGCGCGCCCAGCAGGCGACCTTGCGCGAAGTCGCTCGCACCCATGAAGAGCTTGCTGCCATTGGCTTGCAGCAGCAGTACTTGGTCATCAACGGCATTTTGCCCCACACCGAAACGGCAAGCGACCCGCTGGCAGCCGCGATCCACGAACGCGAGCAGACTGCGCTCGGCGCCATTCCGGAAGTGTTGAAGGCGCTGCCCAGCGACCAGGTCATGCTCAAGCCGTTCAACCTCGTCGGGCTGGATGCGCTGCACCAACTGCTGGTGGATACAGTGCCACAAACGCAGATTGAAATTGATGCGCCCATCGAGCTGGACGAGCCGAGCCTGTCGGAACTGGTGGATGGCATTGCGGCAGACGGGCGTGGTTTGGTGATGCTGATGGGCAAGGGCGGCGTCGGCAAGACCACCCTGGCGGCCGCCATCGCCGTGGAACTGGCGCACCGTGGCTTGCCGGTGCATCTCACCACTTCCGACCCCGCCGCACATCTGACCGAGACGCTGAGCGGCTCTCTCGACAACCTGACGGTGAGCCGCATCGATCCTCATGCCGAAACCGAGCGCTATCGCCAGCATGTGCTGGACACCAAGGGCGCGCAGCTCGATGCGCAAGGCCGGGCGCTGCTGGAAGAAGACCTGCGTTCACCTTGCACCGAGGAGATCGCGGTATTCCAGGCGTTCTCCCGCATCATCCGCGAGGCGGGCAGGAAATTTGTGGTGATGGATACGGCCCCCACCGGGCACACGCTGTTGCTGCTGGACGCGACCGGGGCGTATCACCGCGAGATCACGCGCCAGATGGGCAAAAACGGGGATGCATTACACCACGCCGATGATGCAGTTGCAGGACAGCAAGCAGACCAAGGTGCTGATCGCGACATTGGCAGAGACCACGCCGGTGCTGGAGGCCGCAAACCTGCAGGCCGACTTGCGCCGGGCCGGCATCGAGCCGTGGGCATGGATCATCAATACCAGCGTGGCCGCGGCCTCCGCGACATCATCGCTGCTGCGGCAACGGGCCGCGAACGAGCTGCGCGAAATCAACCTGGTCGCCAGCCAGCACGCGCAACGTTATGCAGTCGTTCCGTTGCTTATGGAAGAGCCGGTCGGCGTAGAACGTCTGCGTCGGCTCACCGATCCAGAAGCCGGGAAAAGCGTTGGGTAAGCGTCCGATACATTGATCTGGCAAACAGGAGATAGATATGGAATCGAAGTTTGTTTCTGACGTTCGTGAGGCCGCCGAGGAATCCTTCTCCTCCGGGCTATATTGCGCAGAGAGTGTAGTCCTTGCCCTTGCCAAAGCACAGGGCATCGAGTCGGATCTTCTACCCAAGGTGGCAACGGCGTTTTGCAGTGGCATGGCGCGAACGTGCGGCACCTGCGGCGCTCTCACTGGCGCAATGATGGGTGTCAGTCTTTCTCTTGGCCGTGCCGAAGCCAGCCAATCTGTTCAGCCAACATACACCGCTACTCAGCGTCTTGTTCGGGAGTTTGAGCGGGAATTCGGCGCTCGCGACTGCCACGTATTGTTGGGCTGCGACCTCAACACGCCGGAAGGGCAGACGGCGTTCAGCAGAGATCGCCTGTGGGAGCGCTGCGAAAAATACACCAGCAAGGCCGCAGAAATTGCTGCGCGTATTGTTTCTGAGGACGCATAAGGAGAAAGTCATGAATCTATTCGAACGATACCTGACCCTGTGGGTCTTCCTGTGCATCATCGTCGGCGTGGTGCTGGGCGAGTTCATCCCTGCACCGTTTCACTGGCTGGGGTCGCTGGAGATCGCCAAGGTCAACCTCCCGGTCGGCCTGCTGATCTGGGTGATGATCATCCCCATGCTGTTGCGCATCGATTTCTACGCCTTGCGCGAGGTGCGCAAACACTGGCGCGGCTTTGGCATCACGCTGTTCATTAACTGGGCGGTCAAGCCGTTCACCATGGCCCTGCTGGGCTGGCTGTTCATACGCCAATTGTTTGCACCATATCTGCCAGCCGAACAGATCGACAGCTACATCGCGGGGCTGATCCTGCTCGCCGCTGCACCCTGCACCGCGATGGTGTTCGTGTGGAGCCGTCTGGTGAACGGCGAACCCTTGTTCACCCTGAGCCAGGTCGCGCTCAACGACACCATCATGGTGTTCGCCTTTGCGCCATTGGTGGCGCTGTTGCTGGGCATCTCGTCCATCATCGTGCCGTGGGACACGCTGATCGTGTCGGTGGTGCTCTACATCATCGTTCCCGTGCTGCTTGCACAGCTGTGGCGTAAATACCTGCTGGCGCGTGGCGGACAGGCAGCGCTGCACAAGGTACTGGAGGTGCTGAACCCGATCTCCATCCTGGCGCTGCTGCTGACGCTGGTGCTGCTGTTCGCCTTCCAGGGCAAGGCCATCGTCGCGCAGCCGCTCATCATCCTCATGCTTGCTGTGCCGATCACCATCCAGGTGTACTTCGTCTCCGGCCTTGCTTACTGGCTGAATCGCCGCTTCGGTGAAGCGCATTGTGTGGCGGGTCCGTCGGCCTTGATCGGTGCCAGCAACTTCTTCGAGTTGGCCGTGGCTGCTGCTATCAGCCTGTTCGGCTTCGAATCCGGCGCGGCGCTTGCGACCGTGGTCGGCGTGTTGATCGAGGTACCGGTGATGTTGAGCGTGGTGTATCTGGTGAAGCGCAGCGCAGGGTGGTATCAGGCCGGGGCGGGGCGCTAGGCTATTTCGGCCAGGCAGCACATCACCTGGTGCCAGCCGGTTTCGGCGTCGGCACCTACCTGCTCGAATACCGTCTGCAGTTGTTTCATCTGCGTGCCGGTAAGCTGTGCTTCCAGCTTGCTGCCGCTGGCAGTGAGCGATAGTTGGCGCACGCGGCGGTCGTGTTCGGCGGTATCCATCGCGACCAGTTTCATCTCGATCAACTGGCGCAAAGGCGCGTTGAGTGCCTGCTTGCTGACGCTGAGCAGCGTGAGCAGGGTGTTGACCGAGATCTGCGGGTTGCGACCGACGAAATAGAGGATGCGGTGATGTACGCGTCCCAGGCCGCGCTGGTCGAGGATGCGGTCGGGCGGGGCGGTGAAGGCGCGGTAACCGAAATAGAACTGCTCGATGGCGAGGCGCAATGCGTCTTCACGCGACGTGGCGGCTATCGTGTCGGCATTGGGATTTAGGTCAACCATGTTGACATGGTAGTCGCGACGCCGCTAGACTGTCTATAGGTCAACTCTGTTGACGTATATGGATGACTTGCTATGAATGCCTTATCGCCGCACCCAACCCCCCGTTTTTCTTCGCGCACGAACGATCTGCACGCGTCGCCGATTCGCGAGATCCTGGCCGTCGTCAATCGTCCGGGCATGATCTCCTTCGCGGGCGGTCTGCCAGCGGCCGACAGCTTTCCGCAATTCAGTCTGGACGAGATGCCGCAGGACGTTCTGCAATACGGTCCCAGCGAAGGCGAGTGGGAACTGCGCCAGCGGGTCGCCGAAGACCTGCACGACCGTGGCTTGAAATGCAGCGCCGAGCAG
Source organism: uncultured beta proteobacterium (assembly GCA_963813255.1). Taxonomy (GTDB): domain Bacteria; phylum Pseudomonadota; class Gammaproteobacteria; order Burkholderiales; family Gallionellaceae; genus Sideroxyarcus. Next base: position 113,144 of record CAWEYD010000009.1, read on the forward strand.
GTGCTGATCCTGTCCGGTTCGCAGCAGGGTATCGATCTCGTCGCCAAGCTGTTCATCGATCCCGGCACGGCAGTGGCGGTGGAGTCGCCGACCTATCTGGCTGCGTTGCAGGTGTTCCGGTTCTTCGGTGCGCGCTTCGTTGCTTACGATGCGGATGCGCTGGATGTGCCAACGTTGCAGCGCGAGCAACCTGCTTTCGCCTATGCCATCCCCACTTTCCAGAATCCCAGCGGCCGCTGTCTCGATGCCGCCCAGCGCGATGCGCTGGCCGCTGCTTGCGATGCTGCGAATATGCCTCTGTTCGAGGATGATCCCTATCGCGACCTGGTGTATGACGCTTGCGAGCGCACGCCGGTATGTGCCCGATTGCAGCGTGCTCCGTGGATCTATCAGGGATCGTTCTCAAAGAGTCTGGCGCCGGGACTGCGTCTGGGCTATCTCGTTGCCTCGCCGGAGTTGCTGCCTTTCCTGACCCGCCTCAAGCAGGCGGCGGACTTGCACAGCAACCGTGTCAGCCAGTGGCTGGTGTTGCAGCAGTTGAATGATCCGGCACGCGAACAGCGTTTGCATGAGCTGGCCGAACGCTACCGACTGCGCCGCGATGCGTTCGAGGTCGCTCTACGTCGCCATTTCGGCGATCTTGCCAGTTGGCAGACGCCACCTGGCGGATTGTTCTACTGGCTCACGCTCAACCGTCGCATCGATACCCGTTTGCTTTTGCCCAAGGCAATCGAGGCAGGCGTCGCCTTCATGCCCGGAGAGCCGTTTATGCCTGTGGAAATGGGGAGCTGCGGTCAACTGCGGCTCAATTTCAGCCATGCCAGCGAGGTGCAGGCGGAGTCTGGGCTGGCGAAGCTGGCAGCGTTGGTGCGTGGTGTGGCTTAGGAAATTGTGGTTCCGACATGACCTGAAGGTTAGTCTTCACCGCAATCTGGTATTGCTGTATTACAGCAATACCAGATTGTGACTACGGCCACTGCTACGTGATCTAGTTCTGCTGTTTTACAGCAGAACTAGATTGTCTCTGTGTATCAACTCCGGCTCATCGACGTAACCGAGGATGTTCTCGATCTCGCCGCTGGCCTTGCCTGCGATGCGGCGCGCTTCGGCGGCGCTGTAGTTGATGAGGCCGCGCGCGATGTCTTGCCCATCGGTGTCGAGCACGGCGACGACAGCGCCGCGCTGGAATTCGCCGCTGACCTGCGTGACGCCGATGGGCAGCAGGCTCTTGCCTTCGTTGCGCAGGGCGCGCACCGCGCCCGGCATCCAGCGATATCTTGCCGCTGACTTGCAGATGGTCGGCGAGCCACTGTTTGCGCGCATCCAGCGCCAGCGAGCTGGCAGTGAGCAGCGTGCCGATGGATTCGCCCTGCAGCAGGCGCGGCAGCACGTCGCGTTCGTGACCTGAGGCGATGACGGTGTGGGCGCCGCTGCGTGCCGCACGTTTGGCGGCAAGCACCTTGGTGATCATGCCGCCGCGTCCGATGTGGCTGCCTGCGCCGCCTGCCATCAATTCCAGCTTTGGCGTCGCCAGCCTGTGCCTCGCTGATGAGCGTTGCGCTGGCGTCTTTGCGCGGGTCGGCGGTGAACAGGCCGACCTGGTCGGTGAGGATGATCAGGGCATCGGCTTCGATCAGGTTGGCGACCAGCGCACCCAAGGTGTCGTTGTCGCCGAACTTGATCTCGTCGGTGACCACGGTGTCGTTCTCGTTGATGATGGGGATCACGCCCAGCGTGAGCAGGGTGCGCAAGGTGGAGCGGGCGTTCAGATAGCGTTCGCGGTCGGCGAGGTCGGCGTGGGTCAGCAACACCTGTGCCGCATGGATCTGATGCTGGCGGAAGCAGCTCTCATATACCTGCACCAGACCCATCTGTCCGACCGCTGCTGCTGCCTGCAATTCGTGCACCGCGCTGGGGCGCTGTTTCCAGCCCAGGCGTTGCATGCCTTCGGCGATGGCGCCGGACGACACCAGCACCACTTCGCATCCACGTGCGCGCAGGGTAGCGATCTGTTGCGCCCAATTGCTGAGAGCACGGTTATCCAGTCCCGTGCCCTGATTGGTGACCAGGCTGCTGCCGACTTTGACGACGATGCGTTTGGATTCGGTTAGAACGGTTTTCATACTAACGGGTCGTGAATATCGATCTCGGTCTCTTGCGCGCTTTCGGCGATGGCATCCTGCTCCTGTGCCGCGACCTGGTTCAGATGTTCCATGATGGCGTAGGTCAGTTCCTTGCAGCCTTCGCCGTTGATGGCGGAGATGGTGAAGTAGCGCGTGTCCTCGCCGAACTCCTTGAGGAAGGCGGCGACCTTTTCATCGCGGTCCTGCAGCAGGTCCAGCTTGTTCAATACCAGCCAGCGCGGCTTGTTGTACAAGTCCTCGTCGTATTTCTTCAGCTCGTTCAGGATGGCATGCGCCTCATGCACCGGATCGACGCCCTCATACATCGGCGCGATGTCGACCAGATGCAGCAACAGGCGGGTGCGTGCCAGATGGCGCAGGAACTGGTGTCCGAGGCCGGCACCTTCCGCAGCGCCCTCGATCAGGCCGGGAATGTCGGCGATGACGAAGCTCTTCTCTTCCGAGACGCGCACCACGCCGAGGTTGGGATGCAGGGTGGTGAAGGGGTAGTCGGCCACCTTGGGGCGTGCAGCGGATACGGAGCGGATGAACGTGGATTTGCCCGCATTGGGCATGCCGAGCAGGCCGACATCGGCCAGCACCTTCAGTTCCAGTTGCAGTTCGCGGCGCTCACCTTCTTCGCCCGGCGTGCATTGGCGCGGCGTGCGGTTGGTGCTGGATTTGAAATGCAGGTTGCCCAAGCCGCCAGCTCCACCCTTGGCGAGCATGACTCTTTCGCCATCATGAGTGAGGTCGGCGATGACCTGGCCGCTGTTGATGTCGGTGATGACCGTGCCCACCGGCATGCGCAGGATGACATCGTCCGCGCCCTTGCCGTAACAGTCGGCGCCGCGCCCGGATTCGCCGTTCTTGGCGCGGTGCATGCGCGCGAAGCGGTAATCCACCAGCGTATTGATGTTGCGGTCGGCGATCGCGATCACGCTGCCGCCACGTCCGCCGTCACCGCCGTCCGGGCCGCCCTTTTCGATATATTTCTCGTGCCGAAAGCTGGCCGCGCCGTTACCGCCGTTGCCGGCGATGACTTCAATTTTTGATTCGTCGATGAATTTCATGATGGCTGACCGGAAATAAAAAAGCCCTACCTTGCGATAGGGCTCATTCTAACTGCTTGTGTGCTTAAGCAGCTACGATGCTGACTGTCTTGCGCTTTGCAGCGCCCTTGATCGCAAACACCACCTTGCCGGTGATCTTGGCGAACAGGGTGTGATCCTTGCCCATGCCGACGTTGTCGCCTGCGTGAACTTGTGTACCACGCTGACGCACGATGATGCTACCTGCGCTGATCAGTTCGCCGCCGTAACTCTTAACGCCCAGTCGTTTTGAGTGTGAGTCGCGGCCGTTACTGGTACTACCCCCGCCTTTTTTCGATGCCATGTTGCAGCTCCTTCAGAATTAAGCCGAGATTCCGTCGATGCGGATCTCAGTGTAGTTTTGACGATGACCTTGATGCTTTTGATAGTGCTTACGACGGCGCATCTTGAAGATGGTCACTTTGTCGTGGCGACCGTTGGCGATGATAGTCGCCTTCACGGTAGCACCGCTCAGCAGAGGCTTGCCAACGGAGACCTTGTCACCATTGCCAACCATCAGCACTTTGTCCAAAACGATAGCGCCGCCAACGTCGCCGGCAACGGATTCGATCTTCAGGGTTTCACCTTCGACAACACGATATTGTTTGCCACCGGTTTTGATTACTGCGTACATAAGGACCTCGCTTGATGCGGTTTTTAGTTACGGCATAACCTAAAGGTTAGCCTCCACTGAAATGTGGATTTTCAGAGCCGCGCATTATACATAAACCTGCCAGTCCGTCAAAACCCTTTTTTCTGGTCTTAACGGCGCATGGAGTCGAAGAACTCGGCGTTGTTCTTGGTGGCCTTGAGCCACTAGATTCCAAATGCTGTCCGAAGGTCTGCTTCGGAACAACCCTCGGGGAGGGTGTTTAGAACAGAAATAATTTGATTCATCCCATCTGCCCATTGCTTGGGAGACCTTGAGCCTAAGCAACCATACATATTCCTCAACTGATCCCAAATCGTGGTGGCATTTCGACTTGCCTTACAAATTTCCCGGACTCGATCTTCTGCTAACAGCCAGCCCATTTTTGCTCGGATACCCTCTAGGCGACCATCATCAGAGGGATGCACCATCGGAATTTTGTTCATCAGTTCTTTCAAGGTATGCCCGCTTATGTGAAGTTTTAAACGATTCGAATAGGCAATGCGAAGTTAACGCGGCAGTATCTTTACGAGTTGATTAAAGACCGCTCGAAGGATATTTTTCATTCTTGGCTTGTCGCTGATGAAGGCGGCCATCTTCGGGCCTTGGCTGTAGTACCAAGTGATGAACTTCTTCCCCAGCCAATATCTTTGCAGGTGCTTGTCGCGAAATTGCCTGAATGCGAAAACGGTCGGCGCATCGTAATCTTCATAACAGGCGGTTAGGACAAAACAGCCGCTCTTCTTCGGCTCCCATTCCCAAGCCAAAATTCTATTGGGGAGCTGAAAGGATTCTTTAAGCTGACTATTTTTGATGGAATATCCTACCAAATAGATTCGCGTTTTTTGTTTTTCAGCGTGAAAAACTTTATTAATCACTTCGCTTTCCTGTTCCGGTTGAAGAAGCGGGAGCCGCAATTCCTGATCGTCACCGATACGCTTATCAGGGTTGTCAAAATCGTATGTCTGAAGCCGTAGAGTTACATCTGCTGGCATAGATGAATTATTTTTCACCGTAAACACAACTGTGGGTATCTTGAAGGAGCTCGTTCGAGTTCCTCCGCCATTCCCGTTTACGACAGGCGCAACGTATGAGGATGAGAGCTCTTCTTCGCCGTGTGAGATGAGGATTTTTAGGTCGCATGCAATAAGTCCAATTGCACCCCATTCATTTCCTTCATTAGCAGCTCGCTGGAAATATTCCCTAGCTTTTTCTGTTTGACCAGACTCAAGCAACCTGTATCCTGATGCGTAAAGCGCCCGAGGTTCGCCTAACTCTGCGGCTTTTGCTCGCCACGTTGCAGCTTGAGCATCATCTTTTGCATCTTCGTACCACAAGGCAATATTGTTGTGAGCGCGTGGATCACCTTGTGCTGCCGCTTTCAAGTACCATTCCAATGCTTTTTTTGCGTCCTTATCTACGCCATCCCCGTTGTTATAGCAGCGCCCGATGTTGTATTGAGCTTTGGCATCGCCAGCCTCTGCCAAGGGTAACCACATGCGAAATGCCTCATACCAGTCGGCTGGCAATTTCTCACCAACAAAGTAGATGCGCTTTTGACGGATCATTTGATCGATTTCGTTGTTTGACATGGTGTGATCTTCTTTTTCTGCGGATGCTTAGATTAAGGAGGAGGGGGAATCGTTAACTTGGGGTGAGGGTAGATTGGTGGGCGGCTACCGCAGCTTTTACTTTCTCAAGATCAATATCAAGCTTGAGTTGTTCGAGAGCGATTCTTTCTTCGTCTTCAGTATTAAGCTCATTTAAATATCTGGCTATCTCGATAGCGTCCTTAAGGCTGCATGGCCCAGCGATCTTGTTGCCATCTGCATCGATAACAAAATACTCGGTCTTAACATCATTGCCATTTACATCGCATGTAACTTCCTTCAATACGAAATATTGCATAGGCGCGCCCTCACAGAGATGTAACGTGCTCAAAAAACACAAAGCGCAGGAACTCTAAGCGAGGGGGGGGGGGGGGATGTCAAGCTCAACAGGCCCGAAGAGCAACAAAAAGCCGACACAAAGTCGGCTTTTTGTTGTTGCACATCACTAACTTCGCTGGAGGGGGCGGTTTTACCGTTTCATCGAGTCGAAGAACTCGGCGTTGTTCTTGGTGGCCTTGACCTTGTCCAACAAGAATTCCATCGCTTCCAGCTCGTCCATTGGATACAACAGCTTGCGCAGCACCCAGATACGTTGCAGCAGGTCTGCCTTGATCAGCAGCTCTTCCTTGCGGGTGCCGGAACGGTTGACGTTGATCGCAGGGTAGATGCGCTTTTCGGCCATACGGCGATCCAGGTGGATCTCCATGTTGCCGGTACCCTTGAACTCTTCATAGATCACGTCGTCCATACGGCTGCCGGTATCCACCAGCGCGGTGGCGATGATGGTCAGCGAACCGCCTTCCTCGATGTTGCGCGCGGCACCAAAGAAGCGCTTGGGGCGTTGCAGGGCGTTGGCGTCCACACCGCCGGTCAGCACCTTGCCGGAAGAAGGGATCACCGTGTTGTAGGCACGCGCCAGGCGGGTGATGGAATCGAGCAGGATGACCACGTCCTTCTTGTGTTCGACCAGGCGCTTGGCCTTTTCCAGCACCATTTCGGCGACCTGCACGTGGCGCGTGGCCGGCTCGTCGAAGGTGGAGGCGACCACTTCGCCGCGCACGGTGCGGCTCATTTCGGTCACTTCCTCGGGGCGTTCGTCGATCAGCAGCACGATCAGGATTGCGTCCGGGTTGTTCGAGGCGATGGAGTGCGCGATATGCTGCAGCATCACCGTCTTACCGGACTTGGGCGATGCGACCAGCAGGCCGCGCTGTCCCTTGCCGATGGGGGCGACGATGTCGATGATGCGGCCAGTGATGTTCTCTTCGGCGCGGATGTCGCGTTCCAGGCAGATCTGTTGTGTCGGGAACAGCGGCGTCAGGTTCTCGAACAGGATCTTGTTCTTGGCGTTCTCGGGTGGTTCCCCGTTGACCTTGTCCACCTTGACCAGCGCCACATAACGTTCGCCTTCTTTCGGGGTGCGGATTTCGCCCTCGATCGAATCGCCGGTATGCAGATTGAAACGGCGCACCTGGCTGGGGCTGACGTAGATATCGTCAGGGCCCGCCAGATACGAGGTGTCAGGCGAGCGCAAGAAGCCGAAGCCATCCGGCAACACTTCCAGCGTGCCCTCTCCGAAGATGCTCTCGCCTTTCTTCGCCTGATTCTTCAGCAACGCGAAGATCAAGTCCTGCTTGCGCATGCGATTGGCATTGTCGATCTGGTTGGCGGTGGCCATTTCCACCAGTTCGGTGATGTGTTTTGTCTTGAGGTCGGATAGATGCATAGTCAGGATGGGGCGCGATGGCGCTGGGTTGTGATGAGCTTGGGAAGTATTACCGGATTTGCAGGATATGCCGCACCGGACTGCTGTACTTGTCTTTAACTTGTTTTGATTGACTGAGTTTCAGGACGAAACAGAACAGTTACGGGCGGCAGACTAAAGGGTTCAGATGTGGCTGTCAATGAAAGCGGTGAGTTGCGACTTGGACAACGCGCCGACTTTGGTTGCTTCGATGTTGCCGTTCTTGAACAACATCAGTGTCGGGATGCCGCGCACACCGTATTTCTGCGGCGTTTGCTGGTTCTCGTCCACGTTCAGCTTGGCGACGTTCAGGCGTCCGGCATATTCCTTGGAGACTTCATCCAGGATCGGGGCGATCATACGGCAAGGGCCGCACCATTCTGCCCAGTAGTCCACCAGCACGGGCAACGGCGATTGCAGTACCTCGGCAGTGAAAGTGGCATCGGTGACATAACGGATATGTTCGCTCATGTTGGGTCCTCGTTTATTTAAGTATTTTGTTATTGATGCGGTCTATTCCGCTTGGAAGTACAACTGGACTGGGCGGCATCCTAACCAAAAAAATACGGGATGGGAAGTGCTTCGGCGGTGGTGTGCTAACCCATTGATAGCACGGGTGCCGGTCAACGTACCAGGCCGGCCTCGACCTCGTTGCGCTTGGCTTTTCCTGCCAGACGTTCCACCAGCGTCAGTGCGAAATCCATCGCTGTGCCGGGGCCGCGCGAAGTGATGAGCTTGCCGTCCTCGACCACCGCCTGTGCCTGGCGAGAAACCTTGGGGAAGGCATCCAGCGAACCGGGGAAGCTGGTGGCGCGCTTGCCGTCGAGCAGGCCAGCTGTCGCCAGCACCGAAGGCGCGGCACAGACGGCAGCCACATAGCGATCTTCCGCCGCCATGCGTTGCACCAGCTTGATGATGCGCGCATCGGCCTTGAGATTGTTGGTGCCGGGCTGGCCGCCGGGCAGCACCACCATGTCGAAACTGCGCTTGACCGCCTCATCCAGCGAGGTGTCCGGGATCAGCATGGTGCCGCGGCTGCCGCGTATTGGCTGACCGTCCAGACTGGCGCTGACGGCTTCGATGCCGGCGCGGCGCAGGATGTTGAGGACAGTGACGGCTTCGAGATCTTCGCTGCCTTGGGCGAGCGGGACGAGTACGGATTTCATGTCAGAAACTCCCGGCGATGCGTACGCCGATTAGACCTCTGGAAAAGTCAGGTAGCAATACCAACTTCCCTGTACGCAAGCCGGCGTTGTGGGCGACCACGCTCTTGCCGACCAGTGTGCCTATGGTCGCCCCGAGCAGCACGTCCGAAGCGAAGTGCGCTTGATGGTAGGTACGCGCGAGGCCGACCAGTCCTGCGACCGAATAGGCGGTGTAATCCACCCAAGCTTCTTCATAGTGATCGGCGATGACTGCAGCCAGCGCGAACGCCTCGGTGGTGTGGCCGGAGGGAAAGGAGGCGTTGGGATCGCTGAAGGGCTGGAAGTGGGCGATGCCGACGTTGTTGCGCGGGCGGCTGCGGCCTACTACCAGCTTGATGGCTGGGGAGATCAAGCCGCTGGCGATGATGCTGGCTGCCAGGCCATCCTGTGCGACTTCAACCGAGTTCTTGTTGTCGGTGGCAACGCCTGCCAGGTAGAAACCACCCAGTACGACCGGTGCGTACTCCGAGCCAAAACGCTCGACTTGTTTGAGGAAGGGATCGTTACCCGCATGACGGCGCATCTCGTCGCACCAGGGGCGGTCGATCACCACGGCGGTGCCCAGCACTGCGAGCGATGTCCAGCCCGCCTGCCGCCACTCCGCTTCTTCCCAGCGCGCAGGGGCGGTGACGACGTGCTTCACGTCATCGATGACGAGTTCAGGGTAGGACAGGTCAGCAGCGCTGGCCTTGTGCGTCAGACACAAGGCCAGCAGGCCGGCACAGAAAAAACGAGGTGCGCGCTTCAATCGCGGAAGTTCTGATATTGCAGGGGGAAGTCGGTGATCGTCTTCTTGACGAAGGCGATGGCGTCCTGCAGGTCGTCGCGGTTCTTGCCGGTGACGCGCACGGTGTCGCCCTGGATACTGGCTTGCACCTTCAACTTGCTGTCCTTGATGTGCTTGACGATCTTCTTCGCCAATTCGATCTCTACACCCACTTTGACAGTGCAATTGCGCTTCACTTTGTTGCCGCTGACTTTTTCGATCTTGTCGCTGATCTCCAGGCATTTGATATCCACGCCGCGCTTGGTCAGTTTGCCGTTGAGTATCTCCTGCACCTGATTCATCTGGAACTCGTTGTCGGCGTACACGGTGAGCACCAGTTCGGCCTGCTCGACGCGGGCGTCACTGCCCTTGAAATCGAAGCGCGTGCTGACTTCCTTGTTGGTCTGCTCGACCGCGTTCTTGACTTCGGTCTTTTCTACTTCGGAAACGATGTCGAAAGAGGGCATGGTTATTCCTTCAAGTTTGAATCAGGAGCCAAAGCTGCAAACGTAATCGACAGCGTCTGCGCCGGTGTGGATGTCGAAGCTGCTGTTCTCTGCTACTTTGAAACTGCTGCCGGCGGCGTAGGTCTTGAATGCCGATTCGCCAGCGATCTTCACTGAACATGTGCCTGCAGTGATCTCCATCAGTTCCGGCACGCCAACGTTGAAGGTCAGCTTGCTGTTGGGGAGCACCACACCCACAGTCTTGCGCGATCCATCGGGAAAGAACACCGAGTGCGATACGCACTTGCCGTCGAAGAACACATTGGATTTTTTACCGACGCTGACGTTATCGATTCTGTCTGACATGCTGAGTTCCTTTGGGATTGATTATTTCGGGGGTTCGTTGGCTTTCACGCCTTTTTGGTAATTCGCATACACATAAACCGGAATGCTGAGGTCGCCGAGATGTTTCTCGATCAGCGGCTTCACATCGTTCCAGTCCAGTCCGTTGATGCCGCAGGAAAGGCGGGGTAACGCGAGGCTGGCGACTTTCTCTTTTTGTGCGAAGTTACGCAGGGCATGTAACGTATGGTTCACATGGCTGAGCGAGGCATGCCCGGGTTTGCTGCCGTGAGCGTAAGCAGCTTCCTGCGTGAATAGATTGACGAGGTAACGGCCATCGGCGCTCATCCAGGTCCACAGCTCGCCGGACTTGGGATGCTGCGTCTGGCAGAAATGGCGGAAGTCCTTGTACATCGCCGGCATGCGCTCGCGCAGTTGCAGCGCGAGGCCGTGCAGGAAGTCATCGTTGGGGGCGACGCCTTGCACTATGGCCTTGGCGCCGCTCAACAGGATGTCACCGCTCAGTTCGTGCAGCATGCCGCCTCCTTAAGACGAAAGCTTTACTTCCTGCTCTTCAGGTTCGCCGCGATGCGCAGGCGCAGGGCGTTCAGCTTGATGAAGCCGCCTGCATCCTTCTGGTCGTAAGCGCCCTTGTCGTCTTCGAAAGTGGCGATGGTGGGGTCGAACAGTGAGTCGGTCTTGGAATCGCGGCCGACGACGATCACGTTGCCCTTGTACAGCTTGACGCGCACCCAGCCGTTGACTGTCTGTTGGGTATGGTCGATCAGCACCTGCAGCGCCTTGCGCTCCGGGCTCCACCAGTAGCCGTTATAGATCATGCTGGCGTAGCGCGGCATGAGGTCATCCTTGAGGTGTGCCACTTCGCGGTCCAGCGTGATGGACTCGATGGCGCGGTGCGCCTTCAGCATGATGGTGCCGCCGGGGGTCTCGTAGCAGCCGCGCGACTTCATGCCGACGTAGCGGTTCTCTACCAGGTCGAGGCGGCCGATGCCGTGCTTGCCGCCCAGTTCGTTCAGCTTGGTCAGCACCTGAGCCGGGGACATCTTGGTGCCGTTCAGCCCAACGATGTCGCCGTTGGCGAACTCGATGTCGAGGTATTCCGGAGCATCCGGTGCTTTCTCCGGCGACACGGTCCAGCGCCACATGCTCTCTTCGGCTTCGGCTGCGGGGTCTTCCAGATGGCGGCCTTCAAAGCTGATGTGCAGCAGGTTGGCGTCCATGGAGTAGGGCGAGCCGCCTTGCTTGTGTTTCATCTCGATGGGGATGCCGTGCTTTTCGGCGTAGGTCAGGAGCTTCTCGCGGCTCAGCAGATCCCACTCGCGCCACGGCGCGATGATCTTGATGCCGGGCTTCAGCGCATAAGCGCCCAGTTCGAAACGCACCTGGTCGTTACCCTTGCCAGTCGCGCCGTGAGAAATGGCGTCAGCGTCGGTCCTGTTGACGATGTCGATCAGGCGCTTGGCAATCAGCGGGCGCGCAATGGAGGTGCCCAGCAGGTATTCGCCTTCGTAGACGGTGTTGGCGCGGAACATCGGGAACACGAAATCGCGCACGAACTCTTCGCGCAGGTCGTCGATGAAGATGTTCTCGGGCTTGATGCCGAACTTCAGCGCCTTCTGGCGGGCAGGTTCCAGCTCTTCGCCTTGGCCCAAGTCAGCGGTGAAGGTCACGACTTCGCACTTGTAAGTGTCCTGCAGCCATTTCAGGATGACCGAGGTATCCAATCCGCCGGAGTAGGCGAGGACGACTTTCTTGATTTCGCTCATTGCGTTTTTCTCACTTGTAGGTTGGGTTAGCCGCGCAGCGGCGTAACCCAACGGTTTTTCATTGTCGGGTTACACCCGCAAGGGGTAGGCCGTGGTTGTAAGGGGCTTTTACCCCAACAACGCACGTACCGTCCATGCGGCCTAACCCGACCTACCTATTTGTCGATCTTGCCCAGCAACAGGTATTCCATCAGGGCCTTTTGTACGTGCAAACGATTCTCCGCCTCATCCCACACCACGGACTGTGCCCCGTCGATGACTTCCGCCGCGACTTCCTCGCCGCGATGGGCCGGCAGGCAGTGCATGAACAGCGCATCCTTGGCGGCGACGCGCATCATGTCGCTGTCCACCTGCCAGTCGGCGAAGTCCTTCATGCGCTCTTCGTTCTCGGCCTCCCATCCCATCGACGTCCACACGTCGGTGGTCACCAGATCGGCGCCGTGTGCGGCTTCCATCGGGTCGGCGAATTCCTCGTAGTGGTCTTCGCCGAACAAGCCTGCGCGTTCCGGTTCGACTTCATAGCCGGGCGGTGTGGAGACATGCACGTTGAAGTCCAGAATCTCCGCGGCCTGCAGCCAGGTGTTGCACATATTGTTGGAGTCGCCGATCCACGCCACGGTCTTGCCCTTGATCGAGCCGCGATGCTCGACGTAGGTGTAGATGTCGGCAAGCACCTGGCAGGGGTGGTACTCGTTGGTCAGGCCGTTGATCACCGGTACGCGCGAGTTGCGGGCGAAACGCTCGATGATGTCCTGCTCGAAGGTGCGGATCATCACGATGTCGCTCATGCGCGAGATGACTTGCCCCGCATCTTCCACCGGCTCACCGCGTCCCAGCTGAGAGTCGCGCGTGTTGAGGTAGATGGCCGAGCCGCCGAGCTGGTGCATGCCGGCCTCGAACGACAGACGTGTACGCGTGCTGGCTTTCTCGAAGATCATCACCAGCGTGCGGTCTTCCAGCGGCCAGTATTTCTCATAGCGCTTGAAACGTTCCTTGATGACGCGGGTGCGCTCGAACAGGTATTCCAGTTCGTCGCGGGAGAGGTCCTTGAATTGCAGGAAATGCTTGATGGGTTTGCTGCTCATAACTCACTCCTGTGCCAGGAATTCCGTGACCAGCGGGCACAGGATATCCAGCAACTGTTGTGCTTCTGCTTCCGAGAAGATGAGGGGGGCAACAAGCGGATCACGCTGTCGGCAGTGACGTTGATGAGCAGGCCTTTTTCCAGCGCCTTGCCGACCAGCTCGCCGCACGGCTTGTCGAGTTCGATGCCCAGCATCAGTCCTTGCCCACGCACGGTGACGACGCCCTTCGTGCTGCCGAGGCGCGTCTGGAACTGCTGCTTGAGCCATGTGCCCAGCTTGTCGGCGTGAGCGAGCAGCTTGTCCTGCTCCATGATGTTCAGCGTGGTCAGCGCAGCGGTAGAGGCCAGCGGGTTGCCGCCGAAGGTGGAGCCGTGGTTGCCGGGCTTGAACGTGCCGGCCGCCTTGCCCGCAGTCAGACAGGCGCCGACAGGTACGCCGGAGCCCAGGCCTTTGGCCAACGTCATCACATCCGGCATGATGCCTGCGTGTTGGAACGCGAACCACTTGCCGGTTCTACCCAGGCCGCATTGCACCTCATCCAGCATCAGCAGCCATTCGTGCTCGTCGCAGATCTTGCGCAGGCCTTGCAGGTAGCTGATGTCCGGCGTGCGGATGCCGCCTTCGCCCTGGATCGGCTCGACCAGTACGGCGACGATATTGGGCGTGTGTTGCGCGACCTGCCGGATGGCTTCCAGGTCGTCATAAGGCACGCGCACGAAACCTTTGACCAGCGGCTCGAAGCCAGCCTGCACCTTGCGGTTGCCCGTGGCGGAGAGGGTGGCCAGCGTCCGGCCATGGAAAGCTTTTTCCATCACGATGATGGTCGGGGTGTCGATGCCGCGCAGGTTGCCGTACATGCGTGCCAGCTTGATGGCGGCTTCGTTCGCCTCGCAGCCGGAGTTGCACAGGAACACTTCCTGCATCTTGGAGAGTTCGCACAGCTTGTCGGCGATCAGTTCCTGCTCGCGCACCTGGTAGATGTTGGAGGTATGGATCAGTTTGCCGATCTGCGCAGTAAGTGCAGCGGTGAGCTTGGGGTGGGCGTGGCCCAGGGTGTTGACGGCGATGCCGGACAGGGCGTCCAGGTAGCGCTTGCCGTTAACGTCCCAAAGCCAAGCACCTTCACCGTGGGTGAAGGTGACGGGTTGCCGAGCGTAAGTGTTCATCAAATGTGACATGGCAAGCTTTCCGGTCTTGTTACATCGCTAAATTGGAACAACAAACAAAAAAGGCCGACAGCTTCGTCGGCCTTTTTTCACAGACTGGTCGTCTGCAATAAATCAGGCCATCGCCTTGATAGCGGCGGACAATCGGCTCTTATGACGGGCAGCCTTATTCTTGTGAATGATCTTCTTGTCGGCGATGGAGTCTACAACGCTGGTGGAAGCGTTGAACACGGCTTGTGCAGCAGCCTTGTCGCCAGCTTCGATCGCCTTGATGACTTTCTTGACCGCAGTGCGCAATTCGGAACGCAGAGTGGTGTTGTGCGCGTGCTGCTTGTCGGCTTGCTTTGCGCGTTTTCTGGCTTGTGCTGTGTTTGCCATGGTGACTCCTTGAGAATTCGGCTTTCTAGAAAGGCGCGCATTCTAGAGGCTCATTCAAGGTTTTGCAAACAGTTTTTTGCGCCGGGCCGGTGATGGTCTGTGTGGTGCTGCCTGCACCTGTCGCATACCCCTGGTGTGATCGAAGAAGGCGTGATCTCCAACAGGCGGTATTTTCACATTTTATATAGGCCGTTCGGCATATTGACCCTGACTGTGTAGCGGGTTAGTTTGCGCCCATGATCCTGGCCGCCCGGACCAAACTCACCGAAATCCTGCCGCACGACCGCGAACAAGCACTAGGGAATCTCTGATTAAGTCCTGAACGATTTTGTATCATGCAGTCAGAAACGAAGATCGAACAAACGGAACCGCGCAATGAAACAAATGACGCTCTCCACGGGCAGCTTTGACCGGTACGCCAAGACGACGCGACGCGCGGCCTTTCTGTCCGAGATGGATCGGGTGGTGCCATGGTCTGCCCTGTGCGCGCTGATCGAGCCAATCTATCCGAAGGCAGGCAATGGACGCCCGCCTGTTGGCCTTGAGCGCATGTTGCGCATCTACTTTCTCCAGAACTGGTTCAACCTCTCCGACCCTGCGGTGGAAGAAGCCCTCTACGATTCCCTGTCCATGCGCGAATTCGTGGGCATCGATCTGGGGCGGGAGGGAGCGCCGGACGAAACTACGGTGTGCAAGTTCCGCCACCTGTTGGAACAACACGGAATGGGGCAGCGCCTGTTCGAGGAAGTCGGTCGTCATCTGCAAACCAAGGGGCTGAAGGTATCGACCGGCACCATAGTTGACGCAACGATCATCAATGCGCCGTCCTCGACCAAGAATCAGGACAAGGCGCGCGACCCGGAGATGCACCAGACCAAGAAAGGCAACCAGTGGTACTTCGGCATGAAGGCGCACATCGGCGTGGACAGCAAGACCAAGCTGATCCACTCGGTGGTTGCCACGCCCGCCAACGTGCACGACAAACACGCCATCCCGCAATTGTTGCACGGCAATGAGCGTCGTGTGTACGGCGACTCGGCCTATTCCAGCCAAAAGGAGTTGATCGCCCAGGCTGCACCGAAGGCTCGTGACTTCACCAACCAGAAAGGGTTTCGCCACAAGGGACTCAGCGAACGGGAACGGGAGAAGAACAGCAGGAAGTCGAGCGTGCGCGCCAAGGTCGAACATGCCTTTCTCATCATCAAGCGCATCTTTGGCTTTGCCAAGGTCAGCTATCGCGGCATGGTGAAGAACGGTAATCGCCTGTTCGTTGTGGCGGCACTGGCAAATCTGTTCATGGCGCGACATCATCTGTTGCGACTTCCGCAGGGAAGATGCGCCTGATGAGCAGAAAATCGACCGGAATGGTCGGCGAAATGATCCTTGCCAGAATAATTTCCGGCCAATTCGACTATCCACAGCAGATTGTGCGCGCGTCGTTCTCATTGGCTGTTACTTATTCAGACCTTCCCTAGCCTATGCCGGCCTGGCGAAAGACGGCTACGCGTCAGCAAACTCGCCGCCACTGACAACGCGCGGCAATCGAACGACATCAGTCGGACGGGAGTTGAGCCATGCCGTCGTGCACGGATACCGTTGCTGGCGTGTGCAAAGAAATGGGGCTCCGTCCCCATGTAATTTGTAGGCAGCGACGGCGGCAACGATGTGATCTTCGGCGAAAACGGCAACGACGCCCTCATCGGTTTCGGCGGCAACGACGTCGTGATGGGCGGCAACATGCAAATGCGATGGGGTGTCCGCGATGCAGTGAATGATGCGGGCTATGCGGCGAAACTTGAATGGAGGGTTGCAGCATGAGCAAGCAAAATGGCATGATGAAGCGTCTCACCCAACTCGCAATGTTGTTGATGTTTGGTGCGAGCATGAGTGCATGCGCTGGGATATTCAGTCACTCAAAGGGGTGGAAAGAAGAAGTGCAATTGCATGATGGTCGAGTACTGGTCGTCGAGCGCCACTTTAATCTTGATGGTTATCCCACACCCGACAGTCACGAGCGTGCATTGCTCGATGAAACGATCACCTTCGCTCTACCCGAATCAAAACAAAAGATTTATTGGACAACCGAATTCAGACAAGACACACCTGAACCGAACAGTCTAGGCGCGCTGCTGCTGGATGTAGTAGGTGGTGTTCCCTACCTTGCCACCAGTCCAGCCGGGTGTATTTCCTACAACAAGTGGGGAAGACCTAATCCGCCTTATGTGCTTTTCAAGTACGTCAATGAGGAATGGAAGCGCATACCACTGGATGAGTTTCCATCTGAACTTGTCCATTCAAATCTGATGAGTACACCTGACTCCAGAATGCTCAAGTCGTACTACACCGTTGAACAAGTTAAGGGGCAGATGCAAGGTCGCAATATCTCTGCTGAAGCGAGAACCATCATGCGGGAGGCATTGCCAGAAAGCCAACTTTGCCCTGACTGGAATTCGCAACGCTATCGTAGTCCTAAGCCACCTCTGCCAATGAAACCGACAACCGAAAAATAATGCTTAAGGATTGTGTAGCAAACCAACCAAATTGAAAGGGAGAGAATCATGACTACCGCAATTGAATACGCAGTGATGGCAGGTCGGGCTTATCAAACAACGCGCGCCCAAATCAATTGGTTCCCAGTACCCGATGGTTGGGTTGAATATTTCCATGTACCAAATAATCCAGACTACCCACAGTTCACAGGTGCAGATGGTTTTGAAGCCGTAGCTTTTCAAAACATTGCGAATCCAAATGAAGTCGTCATCTCCTTCGCAGGCACTGGCCCGGGGCTGCTAGACTGGACACACGGCAATATCCCGCTGGCTGCCGGCAACCTGTCCGACCAACTGCGCCAAGCGGCGGATTACTATCTGCAAGTCAAAGCCAGCGCACCAGCGGGGACGGCCATCAGCTTCACCGGCCACTCGCTAGGCGGTGGTCTTGCGTCCTTGATGGCCGTTCTGTTCGCAACTACTGGGGACGGAGCCCAATTGGAATCGCCCGACGACATCAATCGAACAGGAGTTGAGCCATGCCGTGCCGCCCACGCATTAGATTAGCCGATGTTCTGCAACTCGTTGTGCGGAGCAAGTTTGGGAGGTGATGGCGGGTGGTCTATCCGTCCGGTTGCAGAGCAGTCCGGTCCTGAGCGTCATCTGGCAATCCGGTGTCGGGCAGGCGGTTGGGCAGTGTTACAATTCGCCGCGTTTTTTGACCTACGGAAATCAGCAAAATGCTAGATAAAAAAGACCGTTCTCCTGATCTCGCGGAATTTGTTATTCAAGGTGTGACCAAAGGCGGGGAAGTGTTTCGCCCCTCCAACTGGGGTGAGCGCCTCTGCGACATGTTATCGACGACCGGCAAAGATGGTCGGATCGTTTATTCTTCCTACGTGCGGCCGATGATGATACAAGGGGTACCTTCCGTTGTAGTGCGCTTCTCTCTTGAAACGGTCGATCCGCACGCCTTTGAACTGGTCAGGCAATTCGTGGCTGGCAACCAGCTGACCGTACGGGCCGGCCGCAAACGGATGGATGCCGGGGCAACCGGGCTATTCCCGACGATCAGCATGGAACGCCGTTCGTCGCAACACAACAACTGGTAACGACCATCTCTTTAGGTAGCCCCGTCATATTTCAAGGATTCAATGAATCTGCTTAAAGCCCTGGCTTCGATCAGTAGCCTGACTCTGGTTTCGCGCATTCTGGCCTTTGTGCGGGATGTGTTGATCGCACGTATCTTCGGTGCTGGTATGGTGAACGACGCTTATATCATCGCCACCAGGCTGCCTAATCTGCTGCGGCGCCTGTTTGCCGAAGGCGCGTTCTCCCAGGCATTCGTGCCGATCTTTGGCGAATACAACAAGCGGCGCGGGCACGACGAGACCAAGTTGCTGGTGGATCATGTCACCACCATGCTGGCGCTGGCGCTGTTCGTGGTCACGCTCATCGGTATCATCGCCGCTCCCATCATCGTCTATTTCACTGCGCCGGGCTTCGTCAAGGATGCGGAGAAGTTCGATCTGACGGTGCAGATGTTGCGCATCACTTCGCCCTACATCTTCTTCATCTCGTTGGTGGCAGTGGCAGCGGGCATACTCAATACCTACAACAAGTTCTGGGTGCCTGCGTTCGCCCCCGTTTTGTTGAACATCTGTCTGATAGGCGGCGCGTTGTGGTTGGCGCCCCATTTCGAGCATCCCATCATCGGTTTGGCTTGGGCCTGGTTCGCCGCCGGCTTCGTGCAATTGGCGTTCCAGGTCCCGTTCCTGAAAAAGATCGGCATGCTGCCCACCATCCGCTTCAGCCTGAAGGACGAAGGTATGTGGCGCGTCATCAGACAGATGGGGCCGGCTGTGTTCGGGGTGTCCATCGCGCAACTGAGTCTCATCATCAACACCATCTTTGCATCGTTCCTGGTGGTGGGCAGTGTGTCGTGGCTTTATTACGCCGACCGCCTGATGGAGTTCCCTACAGGCATACTGGGCGTTGCGTTGGGCACTATCTTGCTGCCGTCGCTTTCCAAGCTGCATGCAAGCAATGACACTGTCGAGTATTCAAAGATGCTGGACTGGGGATTGCGCCTCACGTTCTTGTTGGCCTTGCCTGCGGCGCTGGCGTTGGGGCTGATCGCAGTGCCACTGCTCGCCACACTTTTCCAGTATGGCGAGTTCACGGCGCACGACGTGCTTATGTCGCGCAACGCCTTGGTGGGTTACAGCGTCGGCCTGATAGGCTTGATCCTGGTGAAGATACTCGCGCCTGGCTTCTATGCGCGGCAAAACATCAGAACGCCGGTGAAGATCGGAATCGTCACCCTGCTGGCTACCCAAGCGATGAACGTAGTGTTTGTTTTTGGCATGCAACTGCACCACGCAGGGTTGGCGCTTTCCATCGGACTCGGCGCTTGCCTTAACTCCGCCATCCTGTTCCATTTCTTGCGCAAGCACGGAATCTATACGCCGGAACCGGGATGGCTGCAGTTCGGCTTCAAGCTAGGCCTCGCGCTGTTGGCGCTGGGCCTTGTATTGTGGTTCGGCATGGGCACTGAGCAGCACTGGCTGACCAGCCACGGCTGGTCGCGCGTTCTGCATCTCTCTGCGCTGGTGGTGGGCGGTGTGCTGGTCTATTTCGCGGTGTTGTTCGCGCTGGGTTTCAGGCTCAAGGACTTTGCCAAACGCGGTGTCTGACCGCCCGCAGAATCAGCATGTGACCTGAGCGGCGTTGGGCGTTTGCCCAGCGACCTCAGGGTGAGCGAGCTTCACATGCTTCTTCAGCAACCATTGCCTCGCCGCTTCCGGTTTGACCCGCGGGAAACGATATCGCGCCAGCAGGTGCTGATGTTCCAGTCGCAGTTTTTGCGAGGCATCATTGGCAATGCCGCGATGAAGTCAGTACGGGTCAAAAATCCCAGCGGAAACCGGCCGAAAAATAACTGCGGCTTGATTTTGAGGATTGCAGTGAGCTTGGTGTGGCTTTAGTCCAGTCACGACCGAATTCGGTTTCTAAAGTAAGGCTGTTCTTCAGTCGGTATCCCAATTTAAAGACTGGTGAAGTGGTGCTTTGCTTGCCGCCGAAATTGTCAGTCTGCCAAAGCAGACGCAACGTGCCATCAAGTGTCCAATGTTCCTGGATATATTCCCTGTCGTTAAACAGTAACGACTTGCCGGTCGTGAGCTGGTTCTTGGTGTAACTCAGGCTTGCCATCGACATGCCGTTCCTGGAGATGATGTTATTGCCTATCCATCTCTCGGAAAAGGTCCATGTATTGCCGCTGGCAGGAGCTCCCGGTACAAAGCCATCCAATCCGGTTGTGACCATTCCTGTTGTGGCGTCGGTGAATTGCGTCCCGCTTTGCTGCATGCCCGAGGTGTTTGAAATCGCGAGGTCGATGCCCACTTGCCAATTCTCACCCAGTCGCTCCGTAACCCCGAACTGCGCCAGGTTGGAGACGGCGGTGCGTTGCTTTGCCAGCAAGATCAAATCATCCTTGGTCCATCCATTTTGAAGCAAGGTGTCAATCGAGGCGGCAGTGCCATTTACGGTACTTCTGCTAATGCTGAGAGAGGGCATCTTCCGGCGATCCAGAAGGAGGTTGTAGTCCGTGCCCGATTCGCCATTCAGCGTGCCTTGTATGGTGAACATGTTCAGTTCCTTGAACTGCACATCGTAATCGAGCATGGTCATGAGCATTCCTTGTTGACTGAAATATCTCATGTTGCCGCCGACAGCTCTTCGATCGACTATTCCCGAGACTATCTGGTTGATCGCATACAAAGAACCTCCTACCGCGCTGGTTACGCCAAAGTCCAAGCTGGCACCAAAAAAAATGGGTTTGGGACCATTCGTCTCTTCAGACAACTGCCCCCCCACGACGTTTGCACGCCAATTAGGAGTAAAGCCATATCCCGCCGTAATACCGGTAAACCTTCCCAGTACCCCTCCACCCATTGCGGATTGGCGACCCACGCGTATCGAGTAATCGTTGACTCGATTCTTTACGTCGAAATAGGCAGCGTTCAGACGATTCCTGTTTTTTTGCCCCGGCAACAAATTCGCGGCGAAGAAGTCCTGAAATACCAGGCGATTGTCGAACTCGTTGTTGTAAGAGCGCGCAGTCACGTTCATGTTACTGATTATTGACGACTGGTCAGTGCGCGTCAGTGAGGTTGGTGTCGTGACGTTGCCGACAGTTGCGATGGTATCGGTCTGGCTTGCCCCATGATAGTAGTACATGGAGAGACTGCCATATTCCGTGGTCTGGAACTCCGTGCTTTGTGGTTTGTTCTGTAATGGCGAGGGGGCTGCAGCGAATAGCGCAGGCTGAATTGTCTTCAATTTCGCGAGCCGACCATTGACCCAAGGTGCCAAAGATCCGTTCGGATAGAGTTTCAAATAGGTCTGGTACTCTGCTATCGCTTTGGCCGGCTGGCCTGTTTTCTCTCGGGCTATCCCGATCCACACTTGTGCTGCTTGTGAATATTTGTTGGGGGGGAGGTTGAGGACTTCGTTGAATGCTTCAATCGCCACAAACATTTGACCAGCCGATACTGCATCGCGCCCCTTGGTCATCGAAACGGCAGCCTGGTTATTAGTTTTCTTGACCAGTTCGGATAGGGAAAGGCTCTCGGATGGCTGGGTACTTACGGCCTCCAGAGGAACTTGTTCGATTTCAGGGAAGGCAGGCAACCCGTCTTTGCCCCCAACTTGCGCTACGCCAGTTCTGGACGGGGCCTTGCCTGGCATCGATTGAGGTTGAGTAGGTGTAATGGATGCCGGCTGAATTGAGATTGCGGTCGTAGCCGCAGAAGTTGCCGCCCCGCTGGGACTTGGCAGGGCCAAAGCTTCCGCCGCAACCGTCGTTGCTGCCATGGCAATTGGTGCGGTAGTTGGTGCTGTCCCCATCGGCAGCCCGGTTGCGGGTTTGCCTTCGCCGTCTTGTTGTTGCGGTTTGTCCGGCTTGATATGGATCAAAAGGCTGCGGCCATCTTTACCTATGTACACCTTGTGTTCCGCGGGCCGAACAAATTGGATTTCGACCCTGGGGCCAGTACTTAGATCACGTGTCGTTACCAGAAAGCCCGAAATGGAATCAGAAGGGGGCGATCTGTGCGACTCGTAGTTCTGCCACTGGTCGGGCGGGACGTCATTCAGTATCGTGAAATAGATCGATAGGAAAATGGATTTCTGCTGCGGGAAATGCCTCTGATAGTGGATTGGGACGATGAATCTGATAGTGGCATCGACCTCGCCATTGGCATCTGTCTTTAGGCTGATATCGTCAATGATCTCGGCAGAGGCTAGTCCGGGTAAAAAGCCCATAAGCATCAGGGTGAGAAGCGCCACGATGGTCTTACGCACTTGCCTGCTAAAAATATTCCGCATTCTTGATTCCACACAAAACTGAGCCGACTGTTTTACGTCGGCTCAGGGTTAAGATTAATCTAACGGGTTAGTTCCATTTTGAGTAAGGGATTCCGAATCTACCCAATGGCTTGTGGCAACTTGCACTCGAGCAATCCTTCGCGGTGCTGGAACCGTTGTGGCTCTTCTTAATTATTCCCGGCGCCAGGTAGGCAGTGCCAGACAGGTGGCAGGTCACGCAATATATCGGCGCTCCCATGCCCGAGGCTCCATTGTGGTTCATCTTCTCTGGCAGCCAACCTGCCGCACCTGCAGTGTTATATCCCGGGCTGATATGGCAGGTTGTACACTCCAAGCCGCCAACGCCACCGGTGATCGTCAACGGAATGTGATTGCCTGGCATCGCCAGAGCTCCGCCTTGATTCAATCCTTGCGAGGTATACGCGCCGTTATGGCAAGAGTAGCAGCGTATGGAGGTGACCGCCGCATGTCCCGTGCTGCCCATGGTTCCGGGATTGAAGGTGGTGACAGCACCTCCAAACGGGGCATGGCAGTATCCGCATGAGATCGTACCCGTCGGAATGTGTCCTGGAGACATTCCTTTTGCATTGGTGCCGTTGTGGCAAGCGCCGGTCGCACACGAGGTGACTGCAAATCCAGCGTGATTCGGCGCTCCCTGTCCGCCCACGAATGACATGGCGGCAAGAGCACCGGGGTGACATGAATCACAAGTCCCGGTGGTAACCATATGCCATGCGGGCTTACCCAAGGCAGTCACATTGTTATGGCAAGTACCGCAAGAACCTGCTGCCGGGACAGGACTATGGACATAAGTCGCCCCAAGGAATGTCGTGTAATTGGCGGTATTGACGTGACAAACGCCACAATCCGCGGAAGTCACTATATGACTCGGCATCTTGCCCTTCGCAATCGTCCCGTTATGGCAAGAATCACAACGCTGGGTTACAGGTGTGGGATGGGTATAGACGGCCCCCAGGAATGTCGTGTAGTTGGCAGTATTGACGTGGCAAACGCCACAATCCGCGGAAGTCACTACATGGCTGGCCATCTTGCCTTTCGCCGTCGTCCCGTTATGGCAAGTATCACAACGTTGGGTTATGGGTGCGGGATGGGTATAGATAACGCCCAGGAATGTCGTGTAATTGAGCGTATTGGTTTGGGTGTGGCAGGCGCCGTTATCGCAGGCCAAGGTGGTCGGCACGTGATAAACGGGCTTGCCTCTTGCAGTGACGCCGTTATGGCAGGTCGCGCAGACACCCGGTGGGTTGGCGTGAGTAAAGGTGGCTCCCAGCCAGGTTGTGTAGTTCGCGGTGTTTACGTGACACGTATCGCATTGCGCAGAAGTCATCACGTGAGTTGCCGGTTTGGCACGTGCCGCCGCGAATTGTCCGCTGTGGCAGTTCGAACAGATGTTTGTGGGTACAAGACCCGTCGTGTGGAAAGTTACGCCCAGGAATGACTTTGTGGTCGCGGCAGTGGTATGGCAGCCATCACACTTGGCTCCCAAAGTCGGGATGTGGATCGCCGGTTTGGCCATCACTCCAGGATATTGCCCCATATGGCAGGAGTCGCAGGATCCAACGGCAACTCCGGTGTGGTTGAATCTCGCCCCCAGGAATGACATCGTGGACACGGCAGTCGTATGACAACCGTCACACGTGGCTCCCAGAGTCGGGATGTGGACTGCCGGCTTGGCTACCACTCCAGGCTGTTGTCCCATATGGCAGGAATCGCACGAACCGGCTGCAACTGCTGCGTGGCTGAATCTCGCACCCAGGAACGAGCTAGTGTTGTGGCAAGTTCCGCAGTCAGCCGTTGTTTGAATATGCTGCGTCGGCATAGGAGGTACTTTCACGATCCCGGCATATGGCGATGCTGCACCATGACATGATCCGCAATTGGAGAATATGCCGGTGTGGTCCATACGCCAACTCGTGAAAGTATTGGTATTGGTATGACAGGATTCACAAGGCAACGCCGTGGGAAAGTGGTTCGCAGGCCTGCTCATGACTCCCGAAGACTGGCTGTTGTGGCAGGTTGAGCAGCCGCTGGTGATGCCGGGATGTTTGAAGTTCTTGACCAGAAAACTGGTTGGGCTGGTATGGCAGGTGTCGCAGGGCAGGGTCGTTTGGACATGATTGACCGGTTTGGGGGAGGCGCCCACACGGCTGCCGATGGAGTGGCAACCCGCACAATCTTTCGGTGTGTTCTTGAAGATGCCGTCCACATGGCATTGCTCGCACCTTAGTGTGGTGTGTACGTCTCTAAGCAGGAATCCTGTTTTCGCGTGATCGAACGGTTGAGCATCCGCAGCCGGCTCTGCCTGGGCGAGGGGCAAGAACAACATCATGCCCATCAGGATCGACACTACTGCTCGAATGTACTTATTGCCGGCTCTGTCCATTTTGCTGCTCCCGTTATTCGACCGCCTGCTATTCTTTGAGCGGCAGGCAGTCGTGTTTTGAATATTATTGGGGGCGCAGTGTATTTCAGTATCGCGTTCGGTGTAGCACCGCCGGTCTGCCGGTGAAATCCGTACGAACGGTAAAAATCACCGACGAGCTTATCTAACCTATTGAACTGTAGTTACTTTCTTATCCAGCTCTTGCTTCCGACCTTGATCGACTTCCATGATTGTCCAACATGGCAATGCTCACACTGGTCCCCAAACTCGCCATTGTGCTTGTCGTCCTTGCCATGGCAGCTGACGCAGCTGGCGGCCAGGACTATTTTTTTGCTTACGGGAGTCTTGTGGCACTCGATACAGCGTATGTCTTTGTGTTTTCCCTGCAACTGAAAGTTGGTCTTATCGTGGTCAAAATCCCAGTCTTTCCAGTCGCGCGTGTTATGACAAGATCCGCAGTCTGTTCCCAGTGTGCGCTTGTGAACATCCTGCTTCTCATGGCATGACCAGCAGTCCGATTTGGCGTCCTTGAATTTCGCGGATAGATGGCATTTCTTGCATTCGGCTAATAGATGCTTTCCGGTGAGCGGGAAGCGAGATAGCCGATGGTCGAATTCGGTTTTTTGCCATGATTGCTCATGATGGCAGGATTCGCATTTCTTGCCCTCCTGCCCTTCATGTTTGTCATCTTTCTGGTGGCATGAGTAGCAGTCAGACTTCAGCTTGTCTTTATACAGGTCGCCTTTGTGACAGCTGACACACTTGGCTTCGCGGTGTTTCCCGAGCAGCGGGTATTTGGTCTTCTTGTCATGGTCGAACAGGATCTCTTTCCATCCCCGGTCGACGTGGCAGCTTTCGCATTTGGGGCCAAAACTATCCTTGTGTTTGTCGTCCTTCTTGTGACAAGAGTAGCAGTCGGTTTTCAGCTTGTCCTTATACAAGTCCCCCTTGTGGCAACTGCCGCACTTGACCCCATGATGCTTGCCCAGCAGGGGAAATTTGGTTTTCTTGTCATGATCGAACAGAACGTCCTTCCAGTCATGCTCGGTGTGGCAGCTTTCACACTTGGGCCCGAAGCTGCCCTTGTGTTTGTCGTCCTTTCGGTGGCATGAGTTGCACTTGGTCTGCAGCTTTTCCTTGTACAAGTCACCCTTGTGACAGCTGATGCACTTCGCTTCACGGTGTTTCCCGAGCAGCGGGTATTTGGTCTTCTTGTCATGGTCGAACAGGATCTCTTTCCAGCTCTCGATCGGTGTGGCAGGTTTCGCACTTGATTCCGAAATTGCCTTTGTGTTTGTCGTCTTTCTTGTGACACTCGTTGCACTGTTGCGGAGTGTCCTTGTATTTTTCATTGAGATGGCAACTCTTGCATTTCACATCCACGTGTTTGCCGCGCAACGCAAAATGCGTCTTGTCATGGTCGAAATGGGTAGTCTTCCAGTCCTTCTCCACGTGGCATTTCGTCGCACTCAGTTCCCGAGTCCACCTTTGTGTTTGTCGATCTCTCTCGTGGCAGCCGACGCATTTGGTAGGTGCCTCGCCGGTATTTTTTCAGCGGAGAGTGGCAGTCCTTGCAGAGAACCTTGTCATTCAGGTGGCCACCCTTCAATTCGAAGCCGGTGACCAGGTGGTCGAAGTTGATGGTGTTCAATACTGCGATGCGCGCATTCCGTCCCTGGTGTTCGGTGTGGCATTCCTTGCATTCCTTTTCATCCTTCATCAGGCCGTGGTAGCCCCTTTTCTCGGCGACATCCTTCGCGATCTCCTTGTGACAGTCTTTGCATAGCCCGGACTGTGCGGATTTGTCGAAATCTTTGTGGCAGTTACTGCAGTCACTCTCGTATTTGACATGTCCCTGGATCACCTCGCCCGGCAACAATAAATCGTTTACCGAGTCGGCATGTGCGGGCGTGACGCAGCCCAGAACAGCCAAGCAAAAAGCCAATGCTCTAATCGATGTCTGCATGATGGGAATGATGGTTCGTTATCAATACCTGTGTACTGCGATCACATGCCATATCGCGCTGAATACCAGCATGTATACAAGGGGCACATGAAAGATATGCCACAGGGAGAAACAGCTTTTCGTAGGTTCCAAATTGAGCGAGATCTCGAACGGCAGTAATATACGACTGGATAAAATTCATGTTCTGGTAATAAAGAGTTCGTCCAGACCGCTTCATTTGCACATCATTCCATTTCTTTCTCATGCGCATCTGCGTACATGCCGTCTTCCAGTTCCCGAGTCAATTTATGGACAGCAATTTTGCGCGCATGCCGATCGTCAGGAAATTCCTTCTTGATTCGCGAGCAGGGAGACTTCATCGCGTAGTCGCGAAATTCGAGGAGTTGTTGTTGAATGGCAGGCGCAAAGCTGAAGATGGACTTCATGTCTCCAGATCCATCCAGGTCTTCCTGCAGTTGCTTATACGATGCATTGCCTGCCATAAAGGCCGAAGTGGATCTTGGTGTAGAAGAAGCGTCCAAAGATCCCGCTTCCAGATACCAGCATCATGCAGATCAACGCAACAGCTTGCATTGATCGACCTCAACTGAAAGGCGGAATGGAACATGATGAGTGCCGGTCCAAGTATGCCGAAAGTCATGTGCCATTTGAACCATTTGGGCAGGATGATCCAGTTCTTCATGAAGCCAACCCGCTTGCGTATCGGATAGAGCAACAAGGTCAGCATCATCAGGCCCCCCACCAGATCCGATGTTATAACCTATGCTGTCGCCGGGTTTGTACAGATGGTCACGTGAAATAAAGAACCCGGCAATCATCAGCAGGGTGATCACGATCAAATAGAGTGTCCAGCCATAGTCTTTGGGCTGGATTCTTTTGTCTCGGCTTGCGTCTATCTACCAATGGTGCGGCGGGGGCGGGTGAGGTCATCGGGGCTTTGTCGAACCAAATTCGTTGTTTGATGTGTTAAGGGCGACTGATCGTCTATCCGCTTACTCAATACTGATATTATTACAGAAGTCCAAATTTTATCGCTTGCATATCATGTCATATTCTGGTTCTTTGGCCATAGCGGTCTACTTGCTTCCTGTGCTGGTGATCATCCTCTTTCACTTATGGAGTCGACATCGTAATACGGCAGCCGCGCTGGCCGCCCAAAAGGAGGCGATAGAGGCCGGGCTGACTGAGCCTTCTTCGCTGCACCCGTTTATCGATACCAGCAAGTGTCTGGGGGCTGGTGGCTGTGTACACGCATGCCCTGAGGGGGCGATAGGTCTGATTGGAGGGAAGGCCTATCTGGTCGACCCGACCCATTGCATCGGCCACGGCGCCTGTGCGGCGGCATGCCCACACGGCGCCATCAGTCTTGTGTTCGGCACTGAAAAGCGGGGCATGGATATCCCGCAGGTCGACCCGAACTTTGAAACCAATGTGCCGGGAATCTTCATTGCCGGGGAACTGGGCGGGATGGGCCTGATCCGCAAGTCGGCCGCGCAAGGCGCCCAGGCGATGAATTCCATCAAGAAACTCAAGGGCGGCGCCAATGCGCTCGATGTCGTCATCATCGGTGCGGGGCCAGCCGGCCTGGCCGCTACGCTGGGGGCGATAGAAGGCAAACTGCGCTACGTGACGCTCGAGCAGGAGAGTTCACTGGGGGGCGCCATCTTTCAGTACCCGCGAAACAAGGTGGCCATGACTGCGCCGGTCAAATTGCCGCTCATCGGGGAGATGCAGTTCAAAGAAGTGAGCAAGGAGAAGCTGCTCGAATTCTGGGATGGCGTCATTCGGAAGACGGGCATGAAGCTCAATTACAACGAACGCATGGAGACGATCACCAAGACCGACAAGGGCTTCATAGTCAAAACCAGCAGGCAGTCTTATGAGACCCGTGCCGTACTGCTTGCCATCGGTCGTCGTGGTACGCCGCGTAAACTGGGGGTGTCTGGTGAAGATCTGCCCAAGGTCGTTTACCGCCTGATCGACCCTGAACAATATCGAAATATGCACGTCCTTGTGGTGGGCGGGGGCGACAGCGCACTTGAGGCGGCGTGCTCCATCGCGGAGGAGTCTGGCACGACCGTTACGCTTTCTTACCGCAGCGAAGCATTCGGTCGAAGCAAGCAAAAGAACCGAGACCGGCTGCAGAACCTGGAAGGTCGGGGGAAGCTAAAAGTGATGCTTAAATCGAACGTCAAAGCAGTCACTCCTGATACGGTTTCGTTGGAACATCAGGGGCAGATACTCGAGATGCCAAATAATGCGATCATAGTCTGTGCCGGGGGTATTCTTCCCACGCCCTTCCTCAAAGAGATCGGCATCCTGGTGGAAACCAAATTCGGCACCGAATAGACTCGGCCCCCATACCCTCTTCAGTTATTTGTCGTTCAGCAACCCCTGCATCGCGGCTACCGGTTTCACCTGCGGAAAATAGACAGAGTGCAGGCGGCTGGCCAGGGCTTCCGACCACGGCATGCCTTCGCTGTGCGCTACATCTTTCCAGAAGCGCATCAGCGTTTCATCGTAGACGTCGATCGCGGCAGCATAGCCTGATGCGTCGTAGCGTTCGTCGTGGCGGAAGGTGCTGATGTTGAGGCGCGGTTTCTGCGGGGCCTCCTTGGCGATGTGGCCTATGCACAGCCCCACCAGCGGGAAGGTGAGCGTCGGCAACTGCAGCAGGTCGATCACGCCTTGCGGGCTGCGGCGGATGCCGCCGATGGGCACGATGCCCAGGCCCAGCGACTCGGCCGCAGTGATCATGGTGCCCAGCATGATGCCCGCATCCACCGCGGCAGCGCCGAATCCTTCCATGCTCTCGTGGATGACCTGTGTCTTGCCCGCTTTGCGCACGCCGAGGTCGGTCTTGTGGAAGTCGGCGACGATGGCGATGAACACCGGTGCCTGCGCCACCCAGGCTTGCCCGCCTGCGAGCTTGGCGATCCTGGATCTGCGTTCCGCATCGCGTATCACCACCAGCGAGATCTCCTGCATGTTCATCGAAGTCGGCGCGCAATGGGCGGCTTCGATGATGGCGTCCAGCATCACGTCGCTCACCGGTTCGTCGGTGTAACTGCGGATGCTGCGGTGGCGATGTTGGGTCTGGATGGTTTGATTCAAAGTTCGGTCTCCTACGTTGTCAGGTGCAATGCTTTCGATACCACGTCGCGCGTGAGATGCGGCGCGAACAGTTCGATGAAATGATAGCCGAAGCCGCGCAGGTACTGGTTCTTGCGGATGGCGATGCGGGTGGTGCTGGGGTGGAACAGGTGCCCGGCGTCGATCGCGCGCAGGTGGCGGTCGCGGTCAGGGATGAAAGCCATCTGCGCCACGATGCCCACCCCCAGCCCCAGTTCCACATAGGTCTTGATCACGTCGGCGTCGATGGCGGTGAGCGCGATGTTGGGTTCTATGCCCGCTTCGCTGAAGGCCTGGTTGATCTTGTTGCGTCCGGTGAAGGCGAAGTCGTAGGTGATGATGGGATATTGCGCCAGCTTCTTCAGCGTCAGCCGCTTCTCCAGCAGCAGCGGATGTTTGGGCGGCACCACCACGCAGTGGTGCCATTCGTAGCAGGGTAGGGTGACCAGTTCGTCGTATAGCGCCAGACTCTCGGTTGCGATGCCGATGTCCACCTCGCCGCTCAGTACTTGCTCGGCGATCTGCGTCGGGCTGCCCTGGTGCAGCCCTAGCTTGACGTTGGGATAGGTCTGGGTGAATTCCTTGACCACGCGCGGCAGCGCATAGCGCGCCTGGGTGTGGGTGGTGGCGACGCTGAGTGAGCCGCTGTCCTGGGTGCGGAATTCCTGCCCCACCTGTTTCAGGTTCTCCGTCTCGTGCAGCACACGCTGGGCGATATCCAGCACCGCCTTGCCCGGCTCGGTGATGGCCACGATGCGTTTGCCGTTACGTACGAAGATGTCGATACCCAGTTCTTCTTCCAGCAGCTTGATCTGTTTGCTCACGCCGGGCTGTGAGGTGTAGAGCGCATTGGCGGCGTCCGAGATGTTCAGCCCGCAGCGCACGATCTCGTTCAGGTACCTCAACTGTTGCAGGTTCATGGGCATCTCCGTATATGGCAATAGGTTATAAGATACTAACATAAAAGTATTTAGCTATATAAAGCCGCCAACCTAGAATGCGCCCCATTCAAGTGAAGCGAGGCAATCATGGATTGGCTATATACAGTTTCCGGCTTTCTGGTCGGGTTGATCGTCGGAGTGACCGGGGTCGGCGGCGGGTCGTTGATGACTCCGCTGCTGGTACTGTTCTTCGGCGTCTCGCCTGCCACGGCGGTCGGTACCGATCTGTTGTATGCCTCGCTGACCAAGTCGGTGGGCGGCTGGGTCCATGGCCGTAACGGCACGGTGGACTGGAAGGTGGTGGGACTGTTGAGTTTGGGCAGCTTTCCCGCTGCGTTGGCCACCATCGCGTTGCTGAAATATCTCGCGCTGGATGAGAAGACGCTGCGCGGTCTGGTGACCAGTGTGTTGAGCGTTGCGCTGCTGGCGACCGCCGCTGCGCTGTTGTTGAAGGACTGGATCAGGAAGGTCGCGCTGCGCGACGACGGTACGGTGTACGAGCTGCACCACCGCCATCTGCCGGCCGCGACCATCATCACGGGCGTTGTCGTTGGTACGCTGGTGACCATCTCTTCCATCGGCGCCGGGGTGCTGGGCACGGTGGCGCTGCTGTTCCTGTATCCGCGCATGGCTGCGGTGAAGGTGGTGGGGACGGACATTGTGCATGCCGTGCCGCTCACCGCCGTGGCTGGTCTGGGCCACATGGCGCTGGGTACGGTGGATTTCGTGCTGCTGGGCAGCCTGCTGCTGGGGTCGATACCCGGTATCTATATCGGCAGCCATCTGAGCGCAAAAGTGCCCGAGAAAGTATTGCGTCCGATCCTGGCGACGATGTTGCTGATCATCGGCACCAAGATGGTTTTGAGTTAGGAGAGACAGAATGAGTGCGAACAAACCCAATAAACCCAAGCAAGTGAGCTGGTTCAACGGCTGCGGCGGACGCCTCGGCGTCGTGGTCGGACAGGAAGGCGAGCATGCCTACATCGGCGCAGCCTTGCGTCACGATGAAGATGCGGACGTGGCGCATATCCTGGCCTACGGCGCGAAATTCCCGCTGGCTGCCGCGTTGCTGTTGCCGGTGTCCAAGAGCTACCCGGCCGAGGATAAATAAATGTATCGCTACGATAGCTTCGATCACCAGCTGGTTGCGGAGCGCGTCGCGCAGTTCCGCGGCCAGGTGCGCCGCAGGTTGTCCGGCGAGCTGAAGGAGGACGAGTTCCGCGTGCTGCGCCTGCAGAACGGCGTGTACATGCAGATCCACGCCTACATGATGCGTCTCGCTGCGCCCTATGGCTTGATAAGTGCAGCTCAGCTGCGCAAGTTCGCGCATATCGCGCGCAAGTACGACCGGGGCTACGGCCACTTCACTACGCGCCAGAACATCCAGTTCAACTGGCTCAAGCTGGAAGACACGCCGGACATTCTGGGCGAGCTGGCTACGGTGGAATTGCACGCTATCCAGACCTCGGGCAACTGCATACGCAGCATCACCAGCGACGAGTTCGCCGGTGTGGCACGTGACGAGCTCATCGACCCGCGTCCTTATGCCGAGCTATTGCGCCAGTGGAGCAGCTTCCATCCGGAGTTCGCCTACTTGCCGCGCAAGTTCAAGTTCTCGGTCACGGGAGCGGCTCAGGACCGTGCCGCGATCGAGGTGAACGATATCGGCCTGCAGGTGGTGAAGAACGCGCAGGGCGAGACCGGCTTCCGCGTGCTGGTCGGCGGCGGCTTGGGACGCACGCCGGTCATCGGCACGGAGATCAGTGCATTCGTGCCGTGGCAGCACATCATCACCTATGTCGAATCCATCGTGCGCGTCTATAACGAGTACGGTCGCCGCGACAACCTGTACAAGGCGCGCATCAAGATCCTGGTGAAGGCTGTCGGCATCGACGAGTTCCGCCGCCAGGTGGAAGCGGAATGGAAGCTCAGCAAGGATGGCCCCAGCACGCTCACGCAGGCGGAACTGGATCGCGTCGCGGCCTTCTTCACCGCACCGGCCTATGAAGACTTGCCGGAACAGGATGCGGCGGTCGCGGCCGTGCAGCAAAGCAACAAGGCCTTTGCCAACTGGGTGAAGCGCAATGTGAAACCGCACAAGGTCACAGGCTATGCGGCGGTGGTGCTCTCGCTGAAGCAGACGGGCATGGCGCCAGGCGATGCGACGGCGGAGCAGATGGATGCGGCGGCGGACTTGGCCGACAAGTACAGCTTCGGCGAATTGCGCATCTCGCACACGCAGAACCTGGTGCTGGCCGATGTCAGACAGTCCGACCTCGTCGCAGTGTGGGAAGCCGCCAAGACGCACGGTTTCGCGACGCCGAACATCGGGCTGCTGACCGACATCATCTGCTGCCCCGGCGGCGATTTCTGCACCTTGGCCAATGCGCGCTCCATCACGCTGGCCAAGGCGATAGACGAGCGTTTCGACAGTGTCGATTACCTGCAGGACATCGGCGAGATCGACCTGAACATATCGGGCTGCGTGAACGCCTGCAGCCACCACCACGTGGCCCATATCGGCATCCTTGGTGTCGATAAGTCGGGCGAGGAGTGGTACCAGGTCACCCTCGGCGGTTCCAAGGGCAGCCCGGCCAGCGTGGGCAAGATCATCGGGCGCTCGTTCTCCTTCGCGCAGATACCGACCGTGATCGAGCGCCTGTTGCAGGTGTACGTGCGCGAGCGTTACGAGGACGAGCGTTTCATCGACACCGTGCGCCGCACCGGCATCGATCCGTTCGTCGAGTATGTGTACGCGACACCGGTGCCGGAAGACGAGAAGTTGTTGCTGCCGGATTACGAGCTGATCCAGCAAGGGACGCCATATGACACACCTTTTTATTCGCCGAGGTTCTGATGCTGATCAAAGATAACGGACTCGTTACGGATGAATGGACCGTGCTGCGTCTCAAGGATGGCGAGACGGCCGATGCTGTCACCGTCCCTGCCGGCAAGGTCATCGTGCCGCTCCCCGTCTGGAACTGCCAGCACGAAGCCCTGCAGGCACGCCCGGAGCTGGGCCTGTGGCTGGCCAGCTTCGAACGTGCGGAAGACATACCGGATGACGTGCAGCGCTTCCCGGTGATCGGCGTGGATTTCCACAAGTTCACCGACGGCCGCGGCTATACCCTGGCTTACCGCTTGCGCAAACAGCTGGGGTTCAAAGGCGAACTGCGGGCGATGGGAGATGTCTTACAGGACCAGTTGTTCTATCTGAAGCGCGTCGGGTTCGATGCATTTGCGGTGCGCGAGGACAAGGATGCACGCGCCGCACTGTCTGGCTTCGCGGATTTTTCCCTGAGCTACCAGGCTTCGGTGGATACGGATCTACCCTTGTTCCGCCGCACACAAAGAGGAGTTGCACCATGAGTGATTTGCAGAAAAAGATCGACCAGACCATCGCCGTGCTGCATCAGGCCGTGCGCGAGTTCTCGCCGGTGGTGTTCGCCAACAGCCTCGGTGCGGAAGACATGGTGCTGACCGACCTCATCGCCAAACATGAGCCGAATATCGCGATGTTCAGCTTGGACACCGGGCGCCTGCCGAAAGAGACCTACGACCTGATCCAGGAAGTGGGGCAGCAATACACCATCCCGCTGCATGTCTATTTCCCGGACAGCAAGCTGGTCGAGGAATATGTCGCGCAGCACGGCATCAACGGCTTCTACGACAGCGTGGAGAACCGCAAGGGCTGCTGCTTCGTGCGCAAGGTGGAGCCGCTGCGCCGCGCCCTGGTCGGCAAGGGTGCGTGGATCACCGGCATGCGCCGCGACCAGGCCGTGACGCGCGGCACGCTGGAGGTCTCCTCCTACGATGCGGACAACGGCCTGCAGAAGTTCAATCCGCTGCTGGAGTGGACCAATAAGGACGTGTGGGCGTACATCCGTCAGTACGATGTGCCTTACAACAAGCTGCACGACCAGTTTTACCCCAGTCTGGGTTGCGCGCCTTGCACGCGTTCGGTCACACCGGGCGAGGACATCCGCGCCGGACGCTGGTGGTGGGAAAACCCCGAGAACAAGGAATGTGGCTTACACGTAAGCCACAGGCCTAAAGGTGGGGGCGTAGCCCACGGTTTCGGGGTTTCGGTGGAGGGTAATGTCGGGAGCGAAGCTCACGACGTTAGCCGTAACCAAAACCCCGAGAACAAGGAATGCGGCTTGCATGTAAGCCACGGTTCTTTGCAGGCTAGCCGCGAACGCATCATCGAGATCGCGTCGCAAACCGATGTGAAGCAGAAGGCCTCTGCATAGAGGTAGAGCGAGGTACAACATGAAACTGGTAGAGAACAACATGAGCAAACATACATTCACCCATCTGGACGCGCTGGAGAGCGAATCCATCCACATCATGCGCGAGGTCGCGGCGGAGTGCAAAAATCCGGCGCTGCTGTTCTCCGGCGGCAAGGATTCCATCGTCATGCTGCGCTTGGCAGAGAAGGCGTTCCGTCCGGCGAAGTTCCCCTTCCCGCTGGTGCACATCGACACCGAACACAACTTCCCGGAAGTGATCGAGTGCCGCGACAAGCTGGCGAAGGACCTGGGCGAGCGGCTCATCGTGCGTTCGCTGGAGGACTCCATCAAGCGCGGCACCATCGTCATCAAGGATCCGGAGAAGCCACGCAATCCGTTCCAGTCGGTGACGCTGCTGGAGACCATCGCCGAGTTCGGCTTCGACGCCTGCATGGGCGGTGCGCGCCGCGACGAAGAAAAGGCGCGCGCCAAGGAACGCATCTTCTCGTTCCGCGACGAGTTCGGCCAATGGGATCCGAAGAACCAGCGCCCGGAGCTGTGGGATACCTACAACACCCGCGTGCATGCTGGCGAGAACATCCGCGTGTTCCCGATCAGCAACTGGACCGAGATGGACATCTGGCAATACATCGGGCGCGAGAAGCTGCACATCCCCAGCATCTACTACGCGCACGAGCGCGAAGTGATACGCCGCGGCGGCAACGTCATCCCGGTGTCGCACCTGGTGCAGCCGAAGCCGGGCGAGAAGGTGGAAGTGGCGTCGGTGCGTTTCCGTACCGTGGGCGACATGACCTGCACCGCGCCGGTGGAATCGACCGCGCTCACGGTGGACCAGATCATCGAAGAGACCGCCACCACACGCATCACCGAACGCGGCGCGACACGCATGGACGATCAGACCTCCGAGGCATCCATGGAACTGCGCAAGAAGGAAGGCTACTTCTAACCGTCATCCCGGCGCAGGCCGGGATCCAGTCAGAAGAAGATTTCCCGCAACGCGGGACAAGACCTTAAGGCATGTTGGATAGAACCGCTGGATTCCGGCCTGCGCCGGAATGACGAAGCGGAAAATTTGAGGGTTCAAATATGAGCAACAACACACAACTGTTACGTTTCATCACCGCAGGCTCCGTGGACGACGGCAAGAGCACGCTGATCGGCCGCCTGCTGCACGATTCGAAATCCATCTTCGAGGACCAGTTCTCGGCCATCTCCAAAACCAGCGAGAAACGCGGCATGGCGGCGGTCGACCTGTCCCTGCTCACCGACGGCCTGCAGGCCGAGCGCGAGCAGGGCATCACCATCGACGTGGCCTACCGCTACTTCGCCACGCCGAAGCGCAAGTTCATCATCGGCGATACGCCGGGACACGAGCAGTACACGCGCAACATGGTGACGGCGGCCTCCACCGCGAACCTCACGGTGATCCTGGTCGACGCGCGCAAGGGCGTGCTGACGCAGACCAAGCGCCATTCCTACCTGGCCAGCCTGCTCGGCGTGCCGCACGTGGTGCTGGCGGTGAACAAGATGGACATGGTGGATTACTCGAAGCAGCGCTTCGAAGAGATCGTCGGCGAGTACAAGAAATTCGCCGCGCAACTGAATCTGCACGACGTGCACTGCATCCCGCTGTCCGCGCTGAACGGCGACATGGTGGTGGATCGCGGCGAAAGCCTGGACTGGTACATAGGCCCGACTCTGCTGGAGCTGCTGGAGACGGTCTCGATCAGTCACGACGTGAACACCAGCGACTTCCGTTTCCCGGTGCAGTGGGTATGCCGCCCGCAGACCGAGGAGCATCACGATTTCCGCGGTTTCGCCGGGCGTATCGAGGCGGGCGAGGTGTCGGTGGGCGACGAGGTCACCGTGCTGCCGTCCGGCCGCACCACGACAGTCAAGGAGATCGTCACTTATGACGGCAAT
The DNA here is from genome assembly GCA_963813255.1 of uncultured beta proteobacterium. Classification (GTDB taxonomy): domain Bacteria; phylum Pseudomonadota; class Gammaproteobacteria; order Burkholderiales; family Gallionellaceae; genus Sideroxyarcus. The sequence goes on from CAWEYD010000009.1 coordinate 150,035, forward strand.
CTGCAGACCGCCGTTGCGCCGCAGTCGGTGACCATCACCCTGGCCGACGAGATCGACATCTCGCGCGGCGACATGCTGGTGAAGAGCAGCGCCCATCCGCCCAAGGTGGAAAAGGAATTCGAGGCCATGCTGTGCTGGCTGTCGGAGACGCCGCTGGACAAGAACCGCAAGTACCTGGTCAAGCACACCACGCGCACGGCGAAGTGCCTGTTCTCGCGCCTCGACTACCGCGTGGATGTGAACACGCTGGATCAGCACGCGGCGGAAAAGCTGAACATGAACGACATCGCGCGCGTGGCGCTCAAGATCCAGCAACCGCTGGTGTTCGACAGCTACGGGATAGACCGGGCGACGGGCAGCTTCATCGTCATCGACGAGGCGACCAACAATACCGTGGCAGCCGGCATGATCGCTTAGGAAGCCTCGCAAACCTACTGCGCGGTTCGATTGCTGCGTTGCGCGGTGCTCGAAATCCTCATGTACGTGAGTACACTCCGGTTTCTGCGCTCCGTGCGCCTTGCACTCGAACCGCTCGCGACGGTTTTCGAGGCTTCCATAGGTTTTCATGGGCGCGCTTCTATTGGAGCGAGGGACCTGTGGTATCTTTCTGCCTATCCGAGTCTGATGCCACTTTGAAGCCATGAGCCTGCTTTCCCTGATCGCCGCGTTGTTGCTGGAACAAGTCCATCCGCTGTCTTCCCGCAAATACCTCTACACCTGGCTTTCCGGCTATGTGGAATTCTTCCAGCGCAACTTCAACGCAGGCCAGGCTGAAGCACGGCCGCATCGCCTGGCTGCTGGCCATCGCGCTGCCGCTGGTGCTGGTCACCTCCCTGCATTTCCTGCTGCTGAAGGCCCATCCCATCTTCGCCTGGGCGTTCAGCGTGCTGGTGCTCTACCTCACCATGGGGTTCCGCCAGTTCAGCCACTACTACACCGACATCCACCAGGCGCTGCGCGACGAACAACTGGACAAGGCGCGCGACCTGCTGAGCGCCTGGTGCGGCAAGTCCTGCCGTGACCTGAGCAGCGAGGAAGTGGCGCGCGTCACCATCGAACAGGCCCTGCTGGCCTCGCACCGCAACGTGTTCGGCGTGGTGTTCTGGTTCGTCGTCTTCATGATGCTGGGCTTGGGGCCGATCGGCGCCATCCTCTATCGCCTCGCCTTGTTCCTGAACACGCTCTGGGGCACACAGGACGAAGAGGAGTACGGCAACTTCGGCGTGTTCGCCCGCCAGGCCTACCACGTCATGGAATGGCTGCCGCTGCGCCTAACCGCCAGCACCTTCGCCATCGTCGGCGACTTCGAAGACACCGCCTACTGCTGGCGCAACCAGGCGGCCAGCTGGCTCGACCCTGAAGCAGGCATCATCCTCGCCAGCGGCGCGGGCGCACTGGGCGTGAGGCTGGGGCAGACCATCCTGCTGGACCAGCAACCCGTGTTCCGCCCCGAGCTGGGCATAGGCGACGAGGCCGATGCCGATTACATGCAAAGTGCCATCGGCCTGGTTTGGCGGGCGCTGGTGTTCCAGCTGATCCTGCTCCTGCTGCTGACGGTGGCGAACCTGCTGGGGTAGGGGGGGGCGGGTAAGTGCAACGGACTATTGAATGAAAAACGGGGCAGATGAGAATCTGCCCCGTTTGTTTTCTTCTTCTGCTAAACCGCGCAGAGCATTCCCCTTCTGACGTTGGATGCCTGAAAAATTGCACACTCTACCGAAGACTCAGTCGTCCTTTAGATGATGGAAATGGGCAATCAACAGTATTGTTGAATTCAAGCCGAACGGTCAATGTAAGCGCTCCAACTTCTATATGCGAGCTACACAAATACATGTCCTTCTGACCAGGATGATGTATGCACTTCAGATACTTGCAGTATCAGAGGAGGAAATTCCATGCCTTGCACAATAACGATCCAAAACGTGACCGGTGATGCATCGCTGAGTTCAATCACCGTCACAGGTAATGTCACAGGCAGTGCACCTCTGTGTAACGCTGTAACGGTTTCTATCCATTGCACCGGACCGGGTACAGCGAAACATCAAAATGTCCCCGTTGTAGGAGGGCAATGGCAGACCACCTTTACTGCCCAAGAAGTCAAAATGGCCGGGTGTCTAGAATGTTCAAATCCCAGTTACCCAATCACGGCCCATGCCGAGTGCGCAGATCCGGCTGTTCAGTGCGTTCCAGCTGATCAGTTACTAACGCAAATTCCCTGTAGTCAATGTTGCCCTACAGTCAGCGTGGCAGTCATAGAAGGAGATTGCGACTCTCTTGGTAGGCGAAATGTGACGTTTCAGGTTAACACTACTTCAGTCCCCGGTTGCCCTCAGGTTCTTGCACAAATGGACTTTGGAGACGGGACGTGGGGCCCGGTTTTTACTGTGCCTCCTGACAATGCCTGGACTGGTTCTCATGCATACGTCCTAGGTTCTTATGTGGCGAAGGTCCACATCGTAATTCCTACTGGCTGTGAAGATATCCCAATCACAGTTGCCGCTGTTCGAAAGTGCCCGTGTCCAACCATTACTCTGGCGAGTCTGTCCGTTAAAGGATGTGTTGATTCGAGCCACACCGCGATCATAACTGTTACTGCCACGGTCTCGCCCGCAACTGCTGGCTGCCAACTTAAATGGATGTTTGATGATGGTTACCAAATTTCGACTCAGATTCCCAATAACGCTAATAGTTTCTCGGACACGCAATCTCATGAGTATTCTTCTGCAGGCCCACATTCAGTGTCGGTCACAGCGGTTTGTGGCGCCTGTTCAGAATCGGCTACGAGGGGTTTTGATGTTCAAAATTGTGGTGGAGATGGAGGAGGTGGTGGTGGATGTCAGTGGTGGGATCCGCGGTGCTGGGGAAGCCTATGCGGTGCGCTTCTCGCTGCTGCAATGGCGGCTTTAATCGCGTCGGGACTCCTTTTTTTCATCGCGGGATGCACCGTTTTGACTCCGACGGTTCTTGCAGGTCCCTTGGTAGCAGCTATGAACGCTCTTTTTGCGTCGGCGTTGTTCATCGCGGCGGTCGTTCTTCTCGCCTTAAGTCTGTTTCTGTTAACCATATGGTATTTGGTTTGCTCTAAATTACCGAGCTACGATTTTTGTGCAACACTCCACCAAGTCATTATCTTTATCGCTTGGGTCATCCTCCTGCAGATAGCCTTGGGATTTGCACTTGCTCTGGCCGGAGATATCGGATGCTTAATCGGGCTAGTCTTTACTTTTGCTTCTTGGGCGACGGTCAATAATTACCTGATACTTTTGGAAGAGGCGACCTGCTCCCACTGAGAATGGGCACACGGCACGTCCATAGTGATGAGCAGCAAATCGCAATGTGTTACCAGCAGGTCCATAGTGTGGCCTAGTCAATGGACGGGACCTAATCGAAACAGCGTGCGAGCCGGACATTCTGAATATCGAAGGAATATTATTTAATGCGCTATCTCACTTTCCTCAGTCTTCTTGCGTTCATCAGCAATTGTGCTCTGGCAGTATCCGACTCAGAGATCGCTTCATTCGCTTCTGAAATTGCTAGGCCACTCAAAGCCTCGCGCTACATGGAGGGCACCTGTACGCCGGTTTCAGTACAAGGATGGGCCGGTTTTGAGACCCGACGCTGTATCTATTCGGTCGAGGACAAGCCGGGCAGCGTTAAGCGTGGCCTTGTCATCCTACTCAATCCATCACAGTCAAAGCTTAGTGCGTGGATACTCAACGCGTGTGAAGCGATTCAGCCAAGCGAGGCACTCTTCGCTTGTGCCCATCGCGTATTTAACAGAGTGATCGAGCAATCTGGAGGTCAGTTTCCAGTTGCAGGAATTGTCTATGAGGATCTCAGGCCGAAAGATGGTGTGCAAGAGGCGTATGGATTTCGTGACGGAGTAACTACGGTACTCAAAGGAGTGAAACACAGGGGGACTCGAGCACTAGAGCCCGCGGATCTCGACGCGGCGCTGATAGCGCCGCCCTTAACTACTGCATCATGCGATGCCCCCGCACGCGTCGTCGGCGTAAGTCGATACCAGTATCTAAAGCTACACCCCACCGCTAATGTACGAAATCTAAGTTGGCTGGATATAGTTCGACAAGAACATCAGAAAGCTATGAATAGCGATCACAACGCACTAATTGAAGCATGGCTCGCGGCAAATCCACCTCTTTCTCAGTGAGCTGAATCGATATTGGAGCGCTAGACAACTTGGGAGGAGAAGACAATGCGTCAACCTGTTAGTTGGTTGTTCACATATTGCCTGCTGTTGGTTACATCCGCATCTGCAGAAGTCAATGTACCTGTTGATGACAAGGCTGCGCTGGAATTCTACAAAAACTCTCAGTTAGTCATCTCAAAAGCTACCGTCAACCCGTTCGAGCTAGCGGGTTGCCTGGTATTTCATAAAGACGGTCAAGTTGATCAATACTTCAACATACTTCCAGAAAGTATTAAAAAGACCCTAAAGCCGCAAAATTTAACGGAGTCGGTTTACCGAACCATGCTAACGAAAGACCAGGCTGTGAAAGTTGGATTCCTCGGCATGCTCGGGATCTCGACATCAGAGAAATCCTTGCTTGAAGTGGCTATCAATGACCGCTGGAAGATGGAGGGACCAAGCATTTTTAGTGACGGAGAGTTAAAGAAGAACGCTCTTGAGGTCGGGAAGATTTACGCTTCTCTCGGTTATAAAGTCAGCTATAACCAAAACGTCAAGTATTCAACTCTTGTAACGAGTGACTACCAAGAGAGTGCTGGGGACATTAAGTCGGCATTTACCTACATTGATGGTGCTGGAAAGCGGTTCGTTCAGTCTTCCAACTATGCCCAAAAAGAGCTTATCGCAATTGCCCCCTTTGATATCACGCCATTCTTGGCGACTTGGGATTCCAAGACAGTCTCGGCCGCCAGCGTCAACTTTACTCAATCTCAAATTGAGAGCCTTACGACCGGGGTGGATGCTTATACAGACAAGGTTATCAAGTTGAATAGCGTCGACATTACTGACCTTAGAGTTAACTCAAAGCGATTGACGTCAAAAGAACTTAAAGAAAGATTATTCAAGTAGCGTTGTCCAACTCAAGTGTCATCACGAGGCTTGACGTTTTCTGGAATGCTGAACGACCGTGCGGGTCGGAGTGAGACGGTCCGGCTCGTGCGAGTAGCTGCAATTGGAAACCCGCTGGTCAAGGCGCTAACGCCCCACGGACTTCAAAAGTCACCGAGTCGAGTTCGTTTCCCTGAGAGTCTGTCAGCGCCAATCTGTGCCGTCCACCGGTCGGCGTCCAGCCGACATCCATCCCGCTGCCGACGTTCGCACCATCGATCAGCCACGCCACTTCTTCACCGCCTCTGGAGCTGAATTGCACACGCTGGTGCCTGACTGGGATGTCCGGGTCCATGGCGATCACGGTGCCATTGGTCGGGTAAAGTATCTTTGAGCGTGTCTGTTGTCCGGTGTTGCTGGCGCTGACCAGACGGATCTCGTCGGTCTCGGTACCCACTAGGAACCATTCGGTCCTCGGCGATTCGACGGGGGGGGGGAAGTGCATCTGCCGGGCAGTGATGCCGAGCGGCGTTATGGGCGATGGGCTGGTATTGCCCGCATGCAGGTAATCCATCAGGTCGCGCCACACTGGCGCAGCACCGCTCACGCCGGAGACATCGCGCATCGGCTCGCCGTTGAAGTTGCCCACCCACACGCCGACGGTGTAGCGGCTGGAAAAGCCTATGCACCAGTTGTCACGCATGTCCTTGCTGGTGCCGGTCTTCGCCGCCGTCCATACGCGGGTGGCGAGCGGGTTCTCCAGTCCGAACGTCATGGCGCGCGCCGCGGTCGGCAAGCTAAAGGTGCCGGAGCCGAATTATTTGATTAATTGACTAGTGCGCGGTGATCTGCTGGAACAACTTCAGGCGCCGCTCGTCAATCTTGCCTTCTGCGGTGGCCTTGCGTATCGCGCAGTCCGGCTCGTGCGAGTGGCTGCAATTGGCGAAGCGGCACTGACCGAGGTAGGGCTGGAATTCGGGGAAGCCTTTTTCTATCGCGGCAAAATCCAGATGGTGCAGGCCGAACAGCTGCACGCCCGGGCAGTCGATGAGGTGGCTGTCGGCGTTTAGGTGATACAGCTTGGCGTGGGTGGTGGTGTGCTTGCCGGAATCGAGCACGGTCGAGATCTCGCGCGTGGCGGCTTGCGCTTCGGGGATGAGCGCGTTGATGAGGGTGGATTTGCCCATGCCGGATTGGCCGACGAACACGCTGGTGTGGCCCTGCAGATAGGGCTGTAGCGGCGTCACGTCCTGCTTGGCGGAGAGCTCCAGCACGCGGTAGCCGATCTTGCCATAGGGGGCGAGCTGCGCGCGTGCCGCTGCGACCTGCGGCAGGTCGCATTTATTCAGCACGATGAGGATGTCCAGTCCCTGGTCGTGTCCGGCAAGGAGACAGCGCGCCAGCAGTTCGTCGTTGAACGAAGGTTCGGTAGCGACGACGATGATGAGCTGCGTGACGTTGGCGGCGATGATCTTCTGCTTGAAAGCATCTGAGCGGTAGAGCAGGGTGGAGCGGGGTGCGATGCTGTCGATCACCCCCTGGTCATTGCTGGTGCGTTCCACCGTTACCTGGTCCCCGCAGGCGACCTCGCTTTTCTTGCCGCGCGGCACGCACTCCAGGATCTCGCCTCCGGGCAGCTCCGCCAAGTAGTGGCGCCCGAAGGCGGCGATGATTTGTCCCTGCAGTTTTTCGCTCAAAGTTTGAACAGCGCTTCCACTTTCGCGGCGCAGATGAAATCGTTATCGGACAGGCCGCCGATGGCGTGGGTGGAATATTCCATGCGGCACTTGTTGTAGCCGACGGCCATGTCCGGGTGATGGTCTTCGCGGTGCGTCATCCAAGCTACCGCGTTGACGAAAGCGATGGTCTGGTAATAGTTCTTGAAGGCGAAGGTCTTGCTGATGCGGTTGTCGTTCAGCTCCCAGCCGTCGAGTTGCTTGAGCAGTTCGCGCGCTTCCTTCTCGCTCAGCGGCTGCGTGCCGCCTTCGCAGGGTTTGCAGTGTTTATCGGTCAAATCGCAGACGGTAGTATCCATGATTCACCTCGCTAGTGTTGAGTAATGCCGGTTGAGATAGGCCTCCAGGTCATGCTGTTCCTGCACGGCCAGCTGTGCACCCGCTTTCACTTCTGCGCTCCAAGTTCCTGCAGATGTCTGATGCGTATCGGTGCGGGCGGGTGCGATTCGTAGAAGGTAGCGTACACCGGATCGGGTGTCAGCGTCTTGGCGTTGTCCGCATACAGCTTGACCAGTGCGTTCACCAGTTCGTTTGCGTCGGTCTGCTGCGCGGCGTAGGCATCCGCCTCGAATTCGTGCTTGCGCGAATAGGCCGAGGCGATGGGGTGCAGCAGGAAGGTGAATACAGGCAGCGCCGCGAAGAACAGTAGCAGTGCGGTTGCGGTCGATTGGGTGGCTACGCCCAGGCCCTGATAGAACCAGCCGGCATGCAGCAGTTGTGCCAGCAGCCACAGGAAACCCAGGCTGACGGCGAAGGTGAATGCGATGCGTTTCAGCACATGGTGATGCTTGAAGTGTCCCAGTTCGTGCGCCAGCACGGCATCGACCTCGTTCGGTGTAAGTCGTTCCAGCAGGGTGTCGAAGAACACGATGCGCTTGGTCTTGCCGAAGCCGGTGAAGTAGGCGTTGCCGTGGGTGCTGCGCTTGCTGCCGTCCATCACGAACAGGCCGCTGACGGAAAAACCGCATCTCTTGAGCAGCGCCTCGATGCGCGCTTTCTGAGCTTCGTCCTGCAGCGGTTCAAACTGGTTGAACAGCGGCGCGATGTAAGTGGGGTAGATGAACAATAGCAGCAGGTTGAACACCACCCATACGAGCCATACATACAGCCACCACAGGTCGCCCATGCGTTCCATCATCCACAACACGCCGAGCAGCAGCGGCAGGCCGAGCACCGCGCCGAGCAACAGGCTTTTCAGCGCATCGATCAGGTATAGCTTGAGCGTCATCTTGTTGAAGCCGAAGCGCGCCTCGATGTTGAAGGTGCGGTAGAGGTCGAACGGCGATTCCAGCAAGGATTGCAGCAACAGCACCGCGACGATGGTGGCTGTGCCCTGCACCAGCGCGCCGCCGAAAGTGGCTGAGGACCAGTCGCTGAGCCACTGGATACCGCCGCCCAGGGTGAAGGCCAGCAACACAAGGGTATCGAACAGGACAGTGAACACGCTCAGCTTGAGCAGGGCGCGGGTGTAATCGGCGGCCTTGTGGTGTGCGGCGATGCCGATCTGCTCGCGGAAGGCGGCGGGGACCTCGGCGCGATGCGCGGCGACATGGTCGAGCTGGCGGTAAGCCAGCCAGAACTTGATCGCCATGTTCGAGAGCAGGGCGGAAACAAAAATGGCAGAAAAGAAAGTGGCGGTCATCGTCGGATAGATCATGGATTTATGAGCTGAGGCTGTGCCACAATGCGTGACTTGAACAACAATCAGAAGCGCGGCGGATTATGGCACAAAACCAAAACTACCTTATCTGGGTCGACATGGAAATGACCGGGCTGGTACCCGAGACAGACCGCATCATCGAAGTGGCGATGGTGGTCACCGACGGCGATCTCAATACCGTGGCCGAAGCGCCCGTGCTGGTGGTGCATCAGCCGGACATCATCCTGGACGGCATGGACAACTGGAACAAATCCACCCACGGCAAATCCGGTCTCATCGACAAGGTGAAAGCCTCCACGCTGGATGAAGCCATGGTGGAAGCGCAGATGCTGGAGTTCCTCAAGGAATATGTGCCGGTGCGCACCTCGCCGATGTGCGGCAATTCGATCTGCCAGGACCGTCGCTTCATGGCGCGCTGGATGCCCCAGCTGGAAGAATATTTCCATTACCGCAATCTCGATGTGAGCACGCTCAAGGAACTGGCGAAACGCTGGAAGCCCGAAGTGGCGAGCGCGCTGAAGAAGCACGGCAAGCATGAGGCGTTAGCGGACATCTACGAATCCATCGCCGAGATGCGCCACTACCGCGACAACTTCCTGAAACTCTGATTCATCGCCCAACAATCCTTCGATAACAGTCTGATGACGCGATATATTCGGCAACGCTGGCATCAACTGGGAGTGCGGGGAAAGCTGCATATCCTCATTCAGGGTTCGCTGATCGTCTTGTTCGTCATCTCGACCAACTGGGTGGTCGAACGTTTCGAGAGGCAGATCCTTGCCCATGCCGAGCAGCGTGCCGACGAAACGGCGGACGGCCTGATCAACGGCATGAACCTGCTGATGCTGACCGGTGCCGTGGCCGAGCCGGCGAACCGCACTTTGCTGCTGGAAAAGATGCGCCAGTCCGAAGGTGTGCGCGAACTGCGCATCGTGCGCGGCAAATCGGTCGTGGCGCAATTCGGGCCCGGTTTGCCCGAGGAGCAGGCGCAGGACGGGCTGGACCGCAGCGTGCTGGAAAGCGGCAAGACGGCATTCCAGCGCATAGAGATGCCCGGCCAGCCTCCGGCCTTGCGCGTGGTTGTACCCTTCATCGCCCAGGAGAACTTTCGCGGCACGAATTGCTTGTCCTGCCATGCAGCCAAGGCGGGCAGCGTGAACGGTGCGGCCAGCGTCGTCATCGACCTGGGGCAGGATGAAGCTGAGCTGGATGCGCTCAAGAAGAACCTGTGGCTCGGACACCTTGCGATCCAGATATTCCTGTCTTTGCTCATCATCCTTATCGTGCGCAAACTGATGGTGCGCAACATCGCGACGCCGATCAAGAAACTGCAATTGGCGATGTCCGAGATACAGCGCAATAACGACTTGTCCAGGCGTGCCGACGTGGACGAGAACAACCCGGACATCGGCGAGATGGCATCCACCTTCAACTCCCTGCTGGACAGCCTGGAACAGGCCAATCAGCGCCTGGAGCTGTTCGCCAAGATGTTTGAAAACAGCGGCGAAGCGCTCATCATCACCGATGCCAACAGGAACATCCTCATGGCCAATCCGGCGTTCGAGCAGATCACCCAGTATTCCCTGGCAGAGGTGGTCGGCAAGAACCCGAAACTGCTCAGTTCCGGCAAACAGACGGCGGAGTTCTACAAACTGATGTGGACTTCCATCGAGGCGACGGGAAAATGGTCGGGCGAGATCTGGAACCGGCGCAAGAACGGAGAGATATATCCGGAGTGGCTCTCCATAGGCGTGGTCAAGAACGCCAAGGGGCAGGTCGTCAATTACATCTCCCTGTTCTCTGACATCACCAAGCGCAAGGAGGACGAGCAACGCATCAAGATGCTGGCGCATTTCGACTCATTGACCAAGTTGCCCAACCGGGCCCTGTTCGCGGATCGCTTGCAGCATGCCTTGGTGATGGCTAATCGCAACCAGAGCAAGGTTGGGTTGATGTTCCTCGACCTGGACAGGTTCAAAACCATCAACGATACGCTCGGTCACCTGGCAGGCGACCAGCTGCTGCAATCGGTCGCCGGGAGGTTGCAGGCATGTGTGCGCGAGTCGGATACGCTGTGCCGTCAGGGAGGCGATGAATTCCTGATCATGCTGGAGGAGATCGAATCCGCGGCGGACATCGAACTGGTTGCGCGCAAGATCATGGAGGAGATGTCCAGGCCGCATCTGCTGGTTGGCGTGGAAAGAACCGTCAGTTTCAGCATCGGTGGTGCGCTCTATCCGGACGATGCCGCAAATGCCGAGGCGCTGATCCAGTGCGCGGATCAGGCCATGTATCTGGCCAAGGAAAGCGGCCGGAACAATTTCAAGCTGTATCAGCGCGACGCCAGTTGAAGCATCTCCTGGTCGATATTTCCGCGCATGGCTACGGCCACATCGCGCAGACCGCCCCGGTGGTGAACGAGCTGGCGCGGCGCATCCCCGGCCTGCGCATCACCCTGCGTTCCGCCGCCCCCACTGCCTTTCTCAAACAGCGTTTTCACTGCGAATTCAGGCATATCCCGGCGGCACTGGACTTCGGCATGGCAATGGTCGATGCGGTGGAAGTGGATGTGGCCCGCAGCCTAGCGGCCTATCGTGAATATCACAAGGATTGGGGAGACAAAGTGGCGCGTGCAGCAGACGAGATGCGCGCGTTGCAACCCGACCTGCTCTTTGCCAATGTACCCTATCTTTCCCTGGCCGCTGCACAGGCTGCGAAGGTTCCTGCGGTGGCGATGTGCTGCCTGAACTGGGCGGACATCTACCGCCATTACGCACCAGACGATACCGATAGTCGTGCTATCCATGATCAGATACTGGCTGCATACAACAGCGCAGAAGCCTTCCTCAAAGTGCGGCCGACCATGCCCATGCCGGATTTGCGCAACGCGCTAGAGATCGAATCCATCGCGCAACTTGGTCACAATCAGCGGGGGCGGATCATGGTGCAATGCGGGGTGAAAGGTGGGGAGCGGCTGGTGCTGGTGGCGATGGGCGGCATCGACTATCGCCTGTCGCTGGAACATTGGCCGCGCCTTCCCGGCGTGCGATGGCTGGTTCCTCAGGCGTGGCATGTCGGGCGTGAAGATATGGTCGGCTTCGAATCGCTGGGCATGAGTTTCAGCGATGTCCTGGCATCCGTCGATGCGGTGCTGACCAAGCCGGGATACGGCACCTTCGCCGAAGCAGCCTGCGCTAGCGTGCCGGTGCTGTATGTGTCGCGCGGCGAATGGCCTGAGCAACCGTATCTGGTCGAATGGCTACAGGAATTCGGAGTGTGCCGCGAAGTGACGAGCGAGCAGTTGATCCGTGGCGATTTGTCGGAGGCGCTGCAGCAGCTTTGGGATCAGCCCATGCCGGAGGCGCCAATCGCCGGCGGGGCCGTGGAGGCGGCGGTGATACTGGCCAGGTACTTGTAGTCTAGCGTTTTGCGCCCATTGCCAGTGCGCGCAAGCGGCCTTCTTCCAGCTCTGCAGCATCCGGCTCGATCAGCCATCCTTGCAGATTGTCCATCACGATGTCGGTCAGCGCGTGCATCCAGTCGTCGCGCGCATTGAGGCAGGGGATGTAGTGATATTCACCGCCGCCCGCATGCTGGAAATCTTCACGGCCTTCCTGAGCGATCTCTTCCAGTGTCTCAAGACAGTCGGCCACGAAGCCGGGGCAGACCACGTCCACGCGTTTGGTCTTCTGTGCGCCCCAAGCCTTGAGCGTGGCGGTGGTGTAGGGCTGCAGCCATGCAGCCTTGCCGAAACGTGACTGGAAGCTGATGGCGTATTGCTCCGGCTTCAAGCCCAGTTCCTGTGCCAGCAGCCGTCCCGTCTTCTGGCATTCGCAGTGGTAGGGGTCGCCCTTGTCCAGCGTGTATTGCGGCAGGCCGTGGAAGCTCATCAGCAGCTTTTCCGGACGGCCGTTCTTCATCCAGTAGTCGTTGATGTTGGCGGCCAATGCCCTGATGTAGCCGGCGTGGTCGTGGAAGTGCTTGATGGTGCGCAGAGCGGGTGCGTTGCGCATCCGCTGCAGCTCGCCGAACACGATGTCGTTTACCGTAGCGGTGGTGCTGGCTGCGTATTGCGGATACAGCGGCACCACGAGGATGCGCTGGCAGTTCTGTTGCTTCAGCTTGCGCAGCACGTCGGGGATGGACGGGTTGCCATAGCGCATGGCGTGCTCGACCACGAACGGCTCTTTGGTGCGCTCTCCCAGAAAGCCTTGCAACAAGGCCGCTTGTTTTTCAGTATGGACGCGCAGCGGCGAACCTTCCTTCAGCCAGATGCTGGCGTACTTGGCGGCAGATTTCTTCGGCCGCACGTTGAGGATGATGCCGTTGAGGATGAGCCACCAGATCGGTCTGGGTATCTCCACCACGCGCGGATCGCTCAGGAACTCCTTGAGGTAGGTGCGCACGGCTTGCGGCGTGGGTGCGTCCGGTGTGCCAAGGTTGACCAGCAGGATGCCGGTCTTTTGCGGCGTGCCGTGGGCGTGAGTAGGCTCAGTCAGATAGCGCATGTCGTGTTCAGGGTTGCGAGAGGGCGTTGCTCAACAGTTTGGCGGTGATGTCCACGATGGGTACCACGCGCTCGTAGTTCATGCGCTTGGGGCCGACCACGGCGAGCGAGCCGATGATCTGCCCATTCGACGTATAGGGCGCGCTGACCACGCTGCATTCGTCCAGTCCGATCAGGCCGGATTCGTTGCCGACGAAGATGTGCACGCCTTGGGCATGGCGTCCCGCATCCAGCAGTTGCAGCAGCTCGGTCTTCTGTTCGAACACATTGAACAGGTTGCGCAACTGGTCCATGTTGGCCGAGAGGTCGTTGATGTGCAGCAGGTTGCGTTCGCCGCTGATGACGTAATCCTCGTTCTTGCGTGCGATGGCCTCGTCGCTGGCGGCCATCGCCGCGCTCATCAGCGCGGTCATGTCGTGCTGCAACTGACGGAGTTCGTTCTGCATGCGTTGATGGATGTCGCCGAAACCCAGGTCGGAATAATGCTGGCTCAGGAAGTTTCCCGCTTCCGTGAGCTGTGCCTGGCTGTAGTCCTTGTGTGTAACCAGCACGCGGTTCTCCACTTCGCCATCCGGCATCACGATGATGAGCAGCACGCGTTTTTCCGAGAGGCGCAGGAACTCGATCTGGTGCACGGTGATGGTGGACCGCTTCGGTGTGGCGACCACCCCGGCGAACTGGGTGAGATCGGACAGGACATTGGATGCCTGAGTCAGCAAGCGGCTCGGATTGTTCGGCTGCAACTGGCTTTCCAGCTGCTGCACGCGCGCCTCTGAAAGTGGCTGTACCACCATCAGCGTGTCGATGAACAGACGGTAGCCCAAAGCCGTGGGCACACGCCCGGCAGAAGTGTGCGGACTGGCGACCAGGCCCATCGCCTCCAGATCGGCCATCACGTTGCGGATGGTGGCAGGGCTGACTTCCAGGCCGGAGTACTGCTGCAAGGCGCGCGAGCCGACCGGCAGGCCGTCGCTTATATAGCGTTCCACCAGGGTCTTGAGCAGTATCTGTGCGCGTTCGTTCAACATGGCGGCGGATTCTATCACCCCATCCGGGCCTTGCTCTTGGCCGTTTTGTCATCGGGCCGGCTACGATGAAATACCCGATAACCACTGTTCCTGCCCGCCTTTTACGCGGTGTGGTACAGGGGGGGCGAACGCGCCGCGTCGTAGCGTGGCGATTGCCCTGCCGATATGGTTTAATCGCGCACCATGAAATTCCCATTCCAGACCGTCGCGATCATCGGCAAGCAGAAGTCAGCGGACGTTGCCGTCCCCATGCGTTGCCTTGGCGATTCTCTTGCCGAGCGTGGGTTGCAGGTGGTGGTGGACAAGGTTTCTGCCGAGTACCTCGCTGAACACCCCTTTACCGCGCTCAGCCTGGACGAGATCGCGGTCTCGGTCGATCTCGCCGTGGTCATCGGCGGCGACGGCACCATGCTCAATATCGCGCGCACCCTTGCGCCGCACGGCATCCCGATCGCGGGCATCAATCAGGGGCGGCTGGGATTCCTGACCGACCTGTCTATGGGCACCATGATAGACGGCATCGGGGCCATGCTGGACGGCCAGTTCGTCACCGAACAGCGCTTGCTGCTGTCGGCAAGGGTATTGCGCGACAACGTCGAGATATTCAGTGGCCTGGCCTTCAATGAAGTGGTGGTGCACCGCAGCAACAGCAGCAGCATGGTCGAGTTCGAGGTGCGCATCGACGGAGAATACCTGTACAACCAGCGCGCCGACGGCCTTATTATCTCGACGCCTACCGGTTCCACCGCGTACGCCCTGTCCGCCGGTGGCCCGATCCTGCACCCCAGCCTCGATGTGCTGCAGCTGGTGCCGGTTTGTCCGCACTCCCTGAGCAACCGCCCCATCGTGGTGAAAGGCACTTCCGAGCTGGAACTGCTGATGCACCGCACCGGCGACATCTGCGTGCGCTACGACAGCCACACCAATTACGATCTGCAACTGCACGACAAGCTCATCGTCACCCGCTATGCGCAGCCCGCTTACCTGCTGCATCCCGAGGGGCACAGTTACTACCATACCCTGCGTGAAAAGCTGCTCTGGAACCAGACCCTTTGACCGCGCGCCATTAGAGAATCCATGCTCAAGTACCTCAGTATTCGCGACTTCGTCATCGTCGAGTCACTCGAACTCGATTTCTCATCCGGATTCACCGCGCTGACCGGGGAGACCGGAGCGGGCAAGTCCATCCTGATCGACGCGCTGTCGCTGGCACTGGGCGAACGCGGCGAAGCAGGCATGGTGCGCAGCGGCTGCGAGCGCGCCGAGATATCGGCCGAATTCGACATCACTGCGCTGCCGCAACTGGGGGCCTGGTTGCACGAACAGGAGTTGCAGGGCGACGAGGGTGTCTGTTTGCTGCGCCGCACGCTGGATGCCGGCGGACGTTCCCGTGGTTTCATCAACGGCAGCAGCGCGACGTTGCAGCAGATGCGCGAAGCCGGCAGCCATCTGCTGGACATCCACGGCCAGCATGCGTACCAGTCGTTGTTGCGCGCCGATGCACAGCGCGAGCTGCTGGATAGTCACGCAGGGCTGGGCAAGGACAGTGCGCAGGTCGCTGAGCGCCACCAGGCTTGGCAGGCCCTGCATCGCCGCCATGTGCAATTGGAACAGAATGCCGAAGCGGTGGCTGCCGAACGCGAGTTGCTGTCGTTCCAGCGGCGCGAGCTGGAGACGCTGAACTTCACGGTGGAAGAGTGGGAGAGCTTGCAGGCCGACCATGCGCGTCTGTCGCATGCGGCGAACTTGCTGGAGACCGCGCAGTTCGGCGTGGAGGTATTGAGCGACGCGGACAACGCTTGTCTGGCACAGCTCAATGCGCTGGTTTCGCGCCTGCACGCCGGGCTGCAATTCGATGCATCGCTGCAGGACACCCTGACCATACTGGAGAGTGCGCAGAACGAATTGCAGGAGGCGGTATATGCACTGCGCCATTACCAGGAGAAGCTGGATGCCGATCCGCAACGCTTGCGTGCGCAGGAGCAGCGCATCGCCGATGTGATGGAAGCGGCGCGCAAATACCGGGTGAAGCCGGAGCACCTGCCGCAAGCGCTGGCGGTCATCGTTGCGCGCCTGGATGAGCTGGGCGGCAGCGCCGACCTGGCGGAGCTCGCCAAACAGGAAGCGGCGGCGCGCGAGGATTATCTGGCATTCGCCAGGAAGCTGAGCGCGGCACGCGCCAAGGCTGCCAAGAAGCTTTCCGAAGAGATCACGGCTGCCATGCAGACACTGGCCATGCAGGGCGGTCAGTTCGCGGTGGCATTGTTGCCCCTGGCCGAAGGCGGCGCACATGGCCTGGAAAACGTGGAGCTACAGGTGGCCGCCAATCCGGGCTCGCCTTTGCGCAGCCTGGCGAAAGTGGCCTCCGGCGGCGAGTTGTCGCGCATCAGTCTGGCGATTCAGGTGGCCGCCAGCAGCGCTGCCAGCGTGCCCACCCTGATCTTCGACGAAGTGGACAGCGGTATCGGCGGGCGCGTGGCTGAGATCGTCGGCGCTCTGCTCAAACAATTGGGCAAGCGCCATCAAGTGTTGTGCGTCACCCACTTGCCGCAAGTGGCGGCTCAGGCCGATCATCAGTGGCAGGTGAGCAAGGCGGTAGCACAGGGCACTACGCTGAGCCACATCCAGGTTCTAGGCAGCGAACAGCGTATCGAGGAGATCGCGCGCATGCTGGGTGGGGTGCGGATCACCGAGACGACGCGCAAGCACGCCGCCGAGTTATTGGGCATCGCCGCTTAAGGTATGATGCCGCCTGTTTTAGTAAACGCTCTCAAGTAAATTCCACATGCGCCTCCTGCTTATTTCCGTTTCCGCGCTGCTCGCCTCGTGCAGCAATTTCTCCAACTACCTGCCGACCTTCACTCCGCACAAGATCGAGATACGCCAGGGCAATCTGATCACGCAGGACATGCGCGCCAAGCTGAAAGTCGGCATGACGCAGGCGCAAGTGAAGGCCGTGCTCGGTGCGCCGCTGGTCAACGACATCTATCACCCCGATCGCTGGGATTACGTCTATCGGCTGGAGCAGCATGGCAAGGTGGTGGAGAACCAGCGTCTGACCCTCTATTTCGAAAAGGGCGTGCTGGCGCGCATCGATGACGCCACGCCGCTGGCACCTTCCGCTATTCCCGCTCAGGAGCAAAACAATGGCAAAAACTAGGATCGCTATCGCCGGATGCGGCGGACGCATGGGCAAGGTGTTGCTGGATTGCGTGGCTCAGGCCGACGATCTGGTGCTGCATGCCGCGCTGGAGCATGACGGCAGCGCACTGTTGGGCAACG
The DNA here is from genome assembly GCA_963813255.1 of uncultured beta proteobacterium. GTDB lineage: Bacteria > Pseudomonadota > Gammaproteobacteria > Burkholderiales > Gallionellaceae > Sideroxyarcus. The sequence goes on from CAWEYD010000009.1 coordinate 167,286, forward strand.
TGGTGGCCGAGGGGGTGAAGATCACCGCTGACATCGAGATCGGCCCTGCAAGGCGCGGATGCGCTGATCGACTTCACCCGTCCCGAAGGCACGCTGCGCCATCTGGAGATCTGCCGCAAACTCGGGGTGAACATGGTGATCGGCACCACCGGCTTCGATGCGCAGCAAAAAGCCAAACTGGGTGCTGCCGCGCAGGACGTCGGCATCGTGTTCGCACCCAACATGAGCGTGGGTGTGAATCTGGTGTTCAAGCTGCTGGAGACCGCCTCGCGCGTGCTGGCCAATGGCTACGACATCGAGATCATCGAAGCGCACCACCGCCACAAGGTGGATGCGCCCTCCGGCACCGCGCTGGGACTGGGCGAAGTGATCGCTCGGACCTTGGGGCGTGATCTGGAACAGTGCGCCGTGTATGGCCGCGAAGGCGTGACCGGCGAGCGCGATCCTTCCACCATAGGTTTTGCCACCGTGCGCGGCGGCGACATCGTCGGTGACCACACCGTGCTGTATGCCGGCATCGGCGAGCGCATCGAGATCACGCACAAGGCCAGCAGCCGAGCCACCTTCGCGCTGGGTGCACTGCGCGCCGCGCGCTTCCTGCAAGTCAACAAGGCAGGGCTGTACGACATGCAGGACGTGCTCGCGCTCAAGGATTGAACCAATAGCAGTCACACACGAAGGAGCGGTAAATGACAGGTAGTCAGTTGAACATGAACTGGGTGGGGCGGTATGTGGCGGTGATCGTGCTTGCGCTAGTGCTGGGCGCGGCGATTGGTGCCATGCCCCTCTTTGCGAAAACCTTCTTGGTGAGCGGCAAGCTCAATGCGGCGCAGGTAGTGCGCTTTCTGGGCTACGGGGCCGCGCTGGTCGTTTTCTGGTTACTGGGGCAGCGCCTGACCATGATTCTGCGGCAGCAGCAGGGTGGCCGCTGGACCGCCTTGCACAGCCTGATCTTGCCTGTCGTCACGCTGATCGTGGTTTCCGCCCTGTATTCGGTCATCCTGCTGGTGCTCGGTGCGTTGCTCGACGGGACGCTGCAAAAGATCTACGACTGGCTGTTCATCCTCGCCATCATCGCCTGTGCGATATGGCTGATCATGGCGGTGCTGGGGCAGGCCGATGCGCTGACCGAGGCATTGACCGGCAGTGCACGCAAGGCTGAAAAGTCGGTGACCTGTCCGTCCTGCGGTACTGGCAATGACGCAGGTGCTACAAGCTGCAGTCAGTGCGGGAAAAAACTATAAGGTAGGAAGCTGGACTTTGATCGGCGTGGCGTGCAGGTCACGCTGAGAGTGAAGTAAAGCTCCAGTCTCGACGTTCAGTGAGACATCGTCGGCAACCATACCGTGCAGTGCGGGCATTGGCGAACGCATCGAGATAACCCACAAGGCTAGCAACGCCACCTTCGCGCTGGGCGCTTCCTCAAGGCCAACACGGCGGGGATGTACGATATGCAGGATGTGCCGGGGGGTGAAGTGACTGGGGGCGGAAGAATCGATTCCAGTACCTTGCTGCCGTTCAAAACAATCTGTCTGGCGTCAGCCGCAACCCGAAAGAGAACCAATGTCCACTTTCTGGGCCTAGATGTTGCTGCCCGAATGTGGCATCGATCTGCACACGGTCCGGGATGATGGTGTAGCGCCCGCCAACCTGACAATAAGGTTGGTTGTGATTGTCGCCAAACGCTTCTGCAATCGCGAGCAGTCTAGGGGTGACTTTGAATTCACCGCCGATGCCCCAAGTCATGTTGTGTTTTCCGCTTGCGCTGTCCTTGAGCCAACCAACGTTTGTGTGCATCACGACCTGGTCATCGTTGAACGAGTACGAGACTGGAGCATAGGCATAGCTGTTGCCGAGCAAGTTGGGGCCGGGATGAATTTCCGGATGGCGGACTGTACCCACTGCAAGGCCCCATCCCCATCGATTAGTTTCAAGCTTGCGAAAGAGTGTCTTGAACTGGACGACGTAGTCAGAGGTCGAGGTGCCCCGATCGTAGGTGGCTCGGCCGACCCCGGCTGTGATTTCGAAATTACCCCATGGATTGCATGCTGGAAGCGCCCAAACCTCGTTGCTCTGGGGGTAGTTGCGCACCCAGCTTTCAAGCTGGCAGCTTTCGGCGGTTGTCAGACGAGCGTCGTCAGTCACGAATGGGCGGGCGGCGAACGCGGTCAGGGGGCAGGTAAGGCCGAGGACAATCAACGGGATGTTTCGCATTTTTTGATTATAGCTGCCATGACAGGCAAGGCGGATTCAAGGATGAAGGCAGAGTCTGAAGGGAATAACCAACCGGCATTGCGCCGAATGTTTATCCATTCGACGGGTTACGCTGCGCTAACCCTGCAAACTGATTGATTCCAATCAGGCCGCTATAGCATCAGCATCTTGATCCCGATCAGGATCAGCACCACCCCGCCGAATATCTCCGCCTTGTTCTCCAGCCAGGTGCCGCTGCGTTTGCCGATCTCGACACCGGCCCAGCTGAAGGCAAAGGTCGTCACGCCGATGATGAGGCAGGCCAGGTAGGCGTTGATGTCCAGCAGTGTCAGGCTGAAACCTGCGGCCATGGCGTCGATGCTGGTGGCGATGGACAGCATCAGCATCACCTTGTTGGTGATGGTTGCGATGTCTTCCTCGATGCCTTCCTGCAGACCTTCGTAGAGCATCTTCCCTCCGATCAGCGCCAGCAATCCGAAGGCGATCCAGTGTGCGTAGTCATGAACCCAGCCTAGTACGCTCTCGCCGCCCAGGTATCCGATGAAGGGCATCAATGCCTGGAAGCCGCCGAAGAACAGGCCGGCCTTCAATCCTAGTCCGCGGGTGTCGCCTTTGGAACCCAGGCCGATGGAGACGGCAAAGGCGTCCATGCTGAGGGCTATGGCCAAAATAATCACTTCGAACATGTTGGGATCCTGTTGTTGGTCAAGTATGGCCTGTTAGGCGGGGCGCAGCGGCGCGGCATTATACGCATGGTGCCGACCATCAGTCGCCACAAGGGCTGCGCTTGCGTTTGATGCCGCCCCCCGCTTCGGCTATAATGCGCGCCAATTCAAAGGCGGGATGAACACAAGGTTCGTCCCGCTTCTTTATGTCCAGTTCAAGGGAGCATCCGGTGTCGCAAACAAGTCCTGCCATTTTAGTTTTAGCCGATGGGACAGTGTTTCGCGGAACAGCCATCGGCGCCTCCGGTAGCAGCGTCGGCGAGGTGGTGTTCAACACCTCCATCACCGGCTATCAGGAGATCCTCACCGACCCGTCCTATTGCAAGCAGATCGTCACGCTGACCTACCCGCATATCGGTAACGTCGGCTGTAACCCGGAAGATGTGGAGTCGCGCCAGGTGTTCGCCAGCGGCCTCATCATCCGCGATCTGTCGCAGACGGTAAGCAATTTCCGCAGCACGCAGTCTCTACCCGAATACCTCAAGGCCAACAATGTGGTCGCTATCGCCGGCATCGATACGCGCAAGCTGACGCGCATCCTGCGCACCAAGGGCGCTCAGAACGGTTGCATCGCCACTGGCACCGATGTCGAAGCGGCGCTGGCGGCTGCGCGGGGATTCCCCAGCATGGCGGGGATGGATCTCGCGCAGGTGGTCACCTGCGACAAGCCTTACGAATGGAAGCAGCGCGAGTGGGCGTTGGGTGAGGGCTACCGCGACATCACCGATGCCAAGTTCCATGTGGTGGCCTACGACTTCGGTGTGAAGCGCAACATCCTGCGCATGCTGGCCGAGCGCGGCTGCCGCATCACCGTGGTGCCGGCCAAGACCAGTGCCGCCGACGTGCTGGCGATGAAGCCGGATGGCGTGTTCCTGTCCAACGGCCCCGGCGATCCCGAGCCTTGCGACTACGCGATTGCGGCGACGAAGAAATTCATCGAAGTCGGCATCCCCTTGTACGGCATCTGTCTGGGCCACCAGATCATGGGCCTGGCCGTGGGTGCCAAGACCGTGAAGATGAAGTTCGGCCATCGCGGCGCGAACCACCCGGTTCAGGATACGCAGACCAAGCGCGTGATGATCACCAGCCAGAACCACGGTTTTGCGGTGGACGCGGCGACGCTGCCGAAGAATGCGCGCGTCACGCATATCTCGCTGTTCGACGGCACGCTGCAAGGCTTCGAGCTGACTGACAAACCCGCGTTCTGTTTCCAGGGGCACCCCGAGGCGAGCCCCGGGCCGCACGATGTGTCCCCCTTGTTTGATCGCTTCGTGGCGATGATGGAGAAGAAGTAAATGCCGAAGCGTACTGACATTAAGAGCATTCTGATTATTGGTGCCGGCCCTATCGTCATCGGGCAGGCGTGCGAATTCGACTATTCCGGTGCACAGGCGTGCAAGGCGCTGCGCGAGGAGGGTTATCGCGTCATCCTGGTGAACTCGAATCCGGCCACCATCATGACCGACCCGAACATGGCCGATGCGACCTACATCGAGCCGATCACCTGGAAGATGGTCGAGAAGATCATCGCCAAGGAACGCCCGGATGCGATCCTGCCGACCATGGGCGGGCAGACCGCGCTGAACTGCGCGCTCGACTCTGGCCAAGCACGGCGTGCTGGAAAAATACAACGTCGAGATGATCGGCGCATCGCGCGACGCCATCGACATGGCGGAAGATCGCGAGAAGTTCAAGCAGGCGATGACCCGCATCGGGCTGGCTTCGGCCCGTTCCGCCATTGCGCACAGCATGGAAGAAGCGCTGCAGGTGCAGCAGGTGATGGGCTTCCCGACCATCATCCGTCCGTCGTTCACGATGGGCGGTTCCGGTGGCGGTATCGCTTACAACCGCGAAGAGTTCGTCGAGATCTGCGAGCGCGGTCTGGAAGCTTCGCCCACGCGCGAGTTGCTGATCGAGGAATCGCTGCTCGGCTGGAAAGAATACGAGATGGAAGTCGTGCGCGACCGCAACGACAACTGCATCATCATCTGCTCCATCGAGAACCTGGACCCGATGGGCGTGCATACCGGCGACTCCATCACTGTCGCCCCAGCACAGACGCTGACCGACAAGGAATACCAGATCCTGCGCGACGCCTCGCTGGCGGTGCTGCGCGAGATCGGCGTGGAGACGGGCGGTTCCAACGTGCAGTTTTCCATCAACCCGGACGATGGGCGCATGGTGGTGATTGAGATGAATCCGCGTGTGTCGCGTTCCTCTGCATTGGCATCCAAGGCCACCGGCTTCCCTATCGCGAAGGTCGCGGCCAAGCTGGCCGTGGGCTACACGCTGGACGAACTCAAGAACGACATTACCGGCGGCGCGACCCCGGCATCGTTCGAGCCGACCATCGATTACGTGGTGACCAAGATCCCGCGTTTTGCCTTCGAGAAGTTCCCGCAAGCCAATGACCGTCTGACCACGCAGATGAAGTCCGTGGGCGAGGTGATGGCCATCGGCCGCACCTTCCAGGAGTCGTTCCAGAAAGCCTTGCGCGGTCTGGAAGTGGGCGTGAACGGACTAGACAGCAAGGGCAGCGACCGTGAAGCGATTTGCGCCGAGCTCGGCAATCCCGGTCCGGATCGCATCTGGGCGGTCTCGGACGCATTCCGCCTTGGCTTGAGCGTGGAAGAAGTGTTCACCATCAGCAAGATCGACCCATGGTTCCTGGTGCAGATCGCCGACCTGATCCGTCAGGAACAAGGTTTGACTGGCCGTACCCTGGAAAGCCTTGATGCAGAACACCTGCGTACGTTGAAGCGCAGCGGTTTCGCCGATGCGCGCTTGGCGGCTTTGCTGGGTACCGATGATGCCGCAGTGCGCGCCTACCGCCACGCGCTGGGCGTGCGTCCAGTGTTCAAGCGCGTCGATACCTGCGCTGCAGAATTTTCGACCAATACCGCCTATATGTACTCGACTTACGAGGAAGAGTGCGAGTCGCAGCCTTCCGACAAGAAGAAGATCATGGTGCTGGGCGGCGGGCCGAACCGCATCGGGCAGGGCATCGAGTTCGACTATTGCTGCGTGCATGCCGCACTGGCGATGCGCGAAGACGGTTACGAGACCATCATGGTCAACTGCAACCCGGAGACCGTTTCGACCGACTACGATACTTCCGATCGCCTGTACTTCGAGCCGCTGACGCTGGAAGACGTGCTGGAAGTGGTGGCGGTGGAGAAGCCCATCGGCGTGATCGTGCAGTACGGCGGCCAGACGCCGTTGAAGCTGGCACACGGGCTGGAAAAGAACGGCGTGCCCATCATCGGCACTACACCGGACATGATCGACATGGCCGAAGACCGTGCACGCTTCCAGGCGATGCTGCGCGAATTGAATTTGAAGCAACCGCCGAATCGCACCGCCAGCAACGTGGCCGATGCGGTCGCGGGTGCAGCCGAGATCGGCTATCCGCTGGTGATGAGGCCCTCCAATGTGCTGGGCGGCCGCGCTATGGAGATCATCCATGCGCAGCCCGACCTTGAGCGCTACATGCGCGACGCCGAGGAGATGTCCAAGACATATCCGGAGCGCATGCCTATCCTGCTAGACCGCTTCCTCAACGATGCGATCGAGGTCGACGTGGACGCGGTGTCCGACGGCAAGCAGGTCATCATCGGCGGCATCATGGAGCACATCGAAGAGGCTGGCGTACACTCCGGCGATTCGGCCTGCTCGCTGCCGCCGTACTCGTTGTCCGCCAAGCTGCAGGACGAATTGCGCCGCCAGACCATCGCGATGGCGAAATCGCTCAATGTGGTCGGTTTGATGAACGTGCAATTCGCGATTCAGGGCGAGACGGTCTACGTGCTGGAAGTGAATCCCGCGCGCTTCGCGCACCGTGCCTTATGTGTCGAAAGCCACCGGCGTGCCGCTGGCAAAGATTGCAGCGCGCTGCATGGCCGGTCAGACCTTGGCTTCGCAAGGCGTGACCAAAGAGATCATCCCGCCGTATTACTCGGTGAAGGAAGCGGTGTTCCCCTTCATCAAGTTTCCCGGCGTAGACACCATCCTCGGTCCCGAGATGAAATCCACCGGTGAAGTGATGGGCGTGGGCGAGACTTTCGCCGAAGCTTTCGTGAAGTCGCAACTCGCCGCCAGCGTGAAGCTGCCGAAGAGCGGCAAGGTGTTCATCAGCGTGCGCGAGGCAGACAAGACTGGTGCGGCAGAAGTGGCACGGACCTTGAAACAGCTCGGTTTCACCATCCTGGCGACGCGCGGCACGGCCTCCGTCATCTCGGCGGCTGGTGTGGAAGTGACCGTGGTGAACAAGGTAGCCGAAGGGCGCCCGCACATCGTGGACATGATCAAGAACGGCGAGATCAATCTCATCGTCAACACAGTGGACAGCAGGCCTTCCGTGATGCGCGATTCGTATTCGATCCGCCATGCAGCGCTGCAAGGCCGTGTGACTTATTACACCACGCTCGCCGGTGCGCGTGCCGCCTGCCTCGGTATGCAGCATCTGGCCGAGTTGCAGGTCTATGACGTGCAGTCCCTGCATCGTCGCTTGAAAAAATAGAAGAGGGGAAGGGCAGCATGAGTAAGGTTCCATTGACAGTGAACGGCGCTGAGCTATTGCGCAACGAATTGCACCGCCTGAAGACGGTGGATAGGCCGTCGGTCATCAACGCGATCTCGGAAGCCCGCGCACAGGGCGACTTGTCCGAGAACGCCGAATACGAGGCAGCCAAGGAGCGCCAGTCCTTTGTCGAAGGCCGTATCGTCGAGCTGGAATTCAAGCTGGGTAGCGCTCAGATCATCGACCCCAAGACGCTCAATGCGGATGGCCGCTGCGTGTTCGGTTCGACCGTGGTGCTGGAAGACACCAAGAATGGCGACGTGGTGACCTATCAGATCGTCGGCGAGGACGAAGCCGACATCAAGCACCGCAAGATTTCCATCAAGTCACCCATCGCACGGGCATTGATTGGCAAGTCCTGCGGCGATGTCGCTGAAGTGCAGGCCCCGGGCGGGGTCAGGGAATATGAAGTGGTAGAGGTGCAGTACATCTAACACCTTCCAACCTCTCCTTGGGGGAGGTTGGAGGCGGGGGATTTAGCTTTTGCTACCCAATTGTTTCTTGGTGAGCGTCTTGCCCTTGCGTTGCTTGGGCGCTTTGGCGATGGGAACGGCCAGCGGGCGATACACCACCAGTATCTTGCCGATATGCTGCACGGGACCGGCCTTCAATTGTTCGCATATCTCTTGCAGCATGGTTTCACGCGCTTCGCGGTCGTCGTTCATCACGCGAATCTTCAACAAGTCGTGGCTTTTCAAACTGCGCTCGATCTCGTCCAGAACGGCAGGGGTCAGCCCGGCGTTGCCGATGATGACGATGGGATTGAGTGCATGGGCGCGCGCTTTGAGTTCCAGGCGCTGCGAAACTGAGATGGATAACATAATGACTTTCCTGATATAAGGCTCGGATTCTATCAGGTTGCCGCCAAAATCGCTGAGCGAGCGATTTGCGGCGTTGCAAGGTGCTCGCTTCCTCACCTACCAGTGAGGTATGTTTCGGTCGCTGCGCGCCATGCGCCTTGCAGCTCATCTCGCTCAACAATTTTTACAGTAACCTGAACACGATGAAGGCTTCTAAAACCAGCAAACAATGGATGCTTGAGCATGTGAACGACCCTTTTGTGCAACGTGCGCAGAAGGAGGGTTACCGCTCACGTGCTGCTTACAAGCTGTTGGAGATCGACGAACGCGACCATCTGATCAAACCAGGCATGGTGGTGGTGGACCTGGGGGCGACTCCCGGCGGCTGGTGCCAGGTGGTGGCGCAGAAGCTTGGCCCACAGGGGCGCATCATCGCGCTGGACCTGCTGCCGTTGCATCCGTTGCCGCGCGTGGAGTTCATCCAGGGGGATTTCCGCGAGGACAGCGTACTGGCGCAACTCGAAGAAAAACTGGAAGGGCGGCAGATCGGTCTTGTAATTTCCGACATGGCACCCAATATCAGCGGCGTGAGTTCGGCGGATCAGGCCCGCGCCATGCATCTGGCGGAACTGGCGCTGGACTTTGCGGTCAACCACTTGGCGTCGGGCGGATCGTATGTGGTGAAAGTGTTCCAGGGTGTGGGTTTCGAGGATTACCTGAAACTGATGCGTAGCCACTTCGCCAAAGTGGTTGCGCGCAAACCTAAAGCCTCGCGCGACCGCAGCAGCGAACAGTATCTGGTGGGGTTGGGCAAGCTTGAGAAATGATGGCGGACGGTGTCTAATGCAACTTCGTTTTGCGCTCGGTAAGGAGCCTGTGTGAATAATCTGTTTAAGAGTATCGGAATCTGGCTGGTCGTCGCTTTTGTGCTGATGACCGTATTCAATCAGTTCAACGCGCGCCAGCAGCAATCTGCTCAGGTGCAGCTGGATTATTCGCAATTCCTAGAAGAAGTGCGTGCCGGGCATATCGACAAGGTGATCATCGAAGGGCGCACCCTGAAGGCGACCACCACCGACGGCAAACGCGTCACTACCTTTGCACCTAGCGACATCTGGCTGGTCTCCGATCTGCTCAAGAATGGCGTTAAGGTCGAAGCCAAGCCTGAGGAAGAACAGTCCTTCCTGATGAGTATCTTCGTGTCATGGTTCCCCATGCTGTTGCTGATCGGCGTATGGATCTTCTTCATGCGCCAGATGCAGGGCGGCAAGGGCGGCGGCGCATTCTCGTTCGGCAAGAGCAAGGCCCGCTTGCTGGATGAAGCCAAAGAGCGCGTGACCTTCGCCGATGTTGCCGGTTGTGACGAGGCCAAGGAGGAAGTGTCCGAACTGGTGGACTTCCTGCGCGACCCGACCAAATTCCAGAGTCTGGGCGGACGTATTCCGCGCGGTGTGTTGATGGTGGGCAGCCCGGGAACGGGTAAGACGCTGCTGGCGAAGGCCATCGCGGGTGAAGCCAAGGTTCCATTCTTCTCCATCTCCGGTTCCGATTTCGTCGAGATGTTCGTCGGCGTCGGTGCAGCCCGCGTGCGCGACATGTTCGAGCAGGCCAAGAAGAATTCTCCCTGCATCATCTTCATCGACGAGATCGATGCGGTCGGTCGCCAGCGCGGTGCGGGTCTGGGCGGCGGCAACGATGAGCGCGAGCAGACACTGAATGCCTTGCTGGTGGAGATGGATGGTTTCGAGGGAACTTCCGGCGTGATCGTGATCGCCGCGACCAACCGTCCTGATGTGCTCGATCCTGCGCTGTTGCGCCCGGGCCGTTTTGACCGGCAGGTGGTGGTGCCGTTGCCGGACATCCGTGGCCGCGAGCAGATTCTGATGGTGCATATGCGCAAAGTGCCGGTGGCGCCTGACGTGAAGGCCGACATTCTGGCGCGTGGCACGCCCGGCATGTCCGGCGCTGACCTCGCGAATCTGGTGAACGAAGCGGCCCTGTTCGCGGCGCGCCGCAACAAGCGTTTTGTCGAGATGGACGATTTCGAAGCGGCCAAAGACAAGATATTCATGGGCGCAGAGCGCAAGACCATGGTGATCACGCCTGAGGACAAGAAGAAGACTGCGTACCATGAGTCCGGTCACGCGATCATCGGTTTCCTGTTGCCGGGTTGCGATCCGGTGCACAAGGTGAGCGTGATCCCGCGCGGTCGTGCTCTTGGCGTCACCCTGTCCTTGCCCGAGATCGATCGCTACAGCCTGTACCGCGAGCAGATGCTGGCCAAGATCTGCATGCTGTTCGGCGGACGTGTGGCTGAAGAACTCTTCACGGGCGACATCTCGACTGGTGCCTCCAACGATTTCGAGCGCGCGACACAGATGGCGCGCGATATGGTCACGCGTTATGGCATGTCCGCTGTGTTGGGGCCGATGGTGTACGCGGAGAACGAAGGCGAAGTATTCCTTGGCCGCTCGGTGACCACGCACAAGAACATCTCCGAAGCGACCATGCAGAAGGTGGATGCCGAGATACGCCGCATCCTTGACGAGCAATATGCATTGGCCACCAAGCTGCTCCAGGAGAACCGCGACAAGGTCGAAGCGATGACCGCCGCCCTGCTGGAATGGGAAACCATCGACTCAGAGCAGATCGGCGACATCATGGCAGGCAATCCACCGCGCGCACCCAAGCCCAGCGCGAGTAGCCAACCACCCGAGCCGCCGAAGGATGAGACACCAACGGCAACAGCGACCAATAAGCCAGCTGAAGGCGTCTAACCAAACTTTCCACGGGGGCGTTCGCCCCCGTTTTCATATGTGGCATTGCGGCAAATTCCAATTCGATCTTGCGCGCCCCCTCGTGATGGGCATCGTCAATATCACGCCGGATTCTTTTTCCGACGGCGGCCTTCACGCATCCACTGCTGATGCCATTAACCATGCACTTCAACTGGTCGAAGATGGCGCGGATATCCTTGATATAGGCGGCGAATCTACGCGTCCCGGGGCTGCCCAGGTTAGCGAGCAGGAGGAGCTGGATCGGGTGCTGCCGGTAATCGAAGGCCTGCGCGGCGTTGCCGTTCCAATCTCCATCGACACCTACAAACCATCAGTGATGCACGCTGCGCTCCGTGCCGGTGCGAGCATGGTCAATGATGTGAATGCATTACTGGCAGAAGGCGCGCTACACGCAGCAGCGCAGAGCGATGCGGCAGTGTGTCTCATGCACAAACAGGGTACGCCGCAGTCCATGCAGCAACGTCCGGTGTATCGGGATGTGGTGGACGAGGTAAGCGCTTTCCTGCGCGAGCGCATCGCGGCAACCGAGGCCGCAGGGATTTCCCGCAATCGCATCGTGATTGATCCCGGGTTTGGTTTTGGCAAGACGGTCGAGCATAATCTCGACCTGTTGCGCCACCTGGATAGGCTGAGTGATCTAGGCGTGCCCATTCTGGCGGGCTTGTCGCGGAAATCCATGCTGGGAGCGATCACCGGGCGTGAAGTGGATGGGCGCTTGGCCGCCAGTGTGGCGGTGGCGTTGCTGGCAGTGCAGCGTGGCGCCGCCATAGTGCGCGTGCATGACGTGCGCGAGACAGTGGATGCGCTGAAGATTTGGAATGCAGTAAACGGGGGATGATATGAGCAGAAAATATTTCGGGACTGACGGTGTGCGCGGACGTGTGGGTGAACACCCCATCACGCCGCAATTCGTGATGCACTTGGGGTATGCGGCAGGCAAGGTGCTGGCAAGTGCCGAGCATACGCAGGGTGAGCGCCCTGGGGTGCTGATTGGCAAGGACACGCGCATCTCCGGCTACATGCTGGAATCGGCGCTGGAGGCTGGACTCATCGCGGCAGGCATTGATGTCTATCTGGCCGGCCCCGTTCCGACGCCGGCGGTGGCTTATCTGACGCGCGCCCTGCGCTTGCAGGCGGGCGTTGTCATCTCCGCTTCGCACAATCCGTTCGATGACAATGGCATCAAGTTCTTCTCCGGCAGCGGCACCAAACTGCCGGACGAGGTAGAGCTCGCCATCGAGGCGGCGCTGGACGAGCCGATGCTGACTAACTCCTCTGATGCGCTGGGCAAGGCGAAGCGTATCGACGATGCGGCTGGACGCTATATCGAATTCTGCAAAAGCACCTTCCCGGCCGACATGAATCTGCGCGGCCTCAAGATCGTGGTGGACAGCGCGCACGGCGCGACCTACCACATCGCGCGCCACGTGTTCCACGAACTCGGTGCCGACGTCGTCGCCATCGGTGCCGAACCTAACGGCAAGAACATCAACGACGGATACGGTGCGACCAAACCGGCCAATCTGCAAAAGGCCGTGGTCGAGCACAAGGCGGATATCGGCGTCGCACTGGATGGTGATGGCGACCGGCTCATCATGGTGGATGCGGAAGGCAAGCTTTATGACGGCGACCAGTTACTTTATGTCGTCGCCAAGCATCGCCACGCCGAAGGTGTGATGAAAGGCGGTGTGGTCGGTACCTTGATGACCAACCTCGCGTTCGAACATGCCATGCAGAAGCTGGGGGTTCCCTTTGCACGCGCCAAAGTGGGCGACCGTTATGTGATGGAACTGCTGCAACAGAAGGGCTGGCAACTCGGCGGCGAGAACTCAGGCCACATCATCTGTTTGGACAAGCACAGCACCGGCGACGGCATCGTCTCCGCACTCCAGGTGTTGCACGCACTGCGCATGAAGCAGCAGACGCTGGCTCAAGCCGCGGGTGATCTGCACATGTATCCCCAGATTCTCATCAACGTGAAGGTCACGGGCAAAGCGGCTGAGCTATTGGAGCGCCCTCCCGTAAAGGCGGTGGTGGTGGAGGCGGAGCGGGCGCTGAATGGCAAGGGGCGGGTGCTGCTGCGCCCATCCGGCACGGAGCCGTTGTTGCGGGTGATGGTGGAAGGCGAGGATGGGGTGCAGGTGAAGCAGTGGGCGGAGAGGATCGCGGGAGTGGTGAGGGAAGTGGCGGGCTAAATTTGAATTCACCGGCCTGCGCGGCTTTATATGCGGGCTGGTGAAATGAGGCGAGGCTATACGGATTCTATTTCCTTGAGAGTCTTCCCACTTTTGTCTTTCCATGCAGTAAGGCCATTCGCATGACCGCCATGAATCACTGCAGCCGCTGAACTTGGGCTAGTGAACTCCGCATCACTCGTGAAAACCAAAGCATCGCCTTTTGTCTCCAATATACCTTCGTCTTTTAGACGTTGTCGCATATTCATTGCCCAAGGCCATTTTTGTGATGACGCACGATCAGTTAAAACAGCCTGTGAACCCTTAAGCACTACAAAACCATTTGGAGCCAGATGTCCCTCTGCTTTGATGCCCTTGATCTCGCAGAACAACTTCTTGTGTTCGGACTCGCCTACGGCTTTTGCAGCAGATGGCACAAGCAATTCAATCCCAAGAACCGGTAATAATTGGTTGATTTTCTCCAGGAAGATTTCCATATCCTCTCTGTCTGACTCTGGTAGGCGCGCTCCACTACTTTGACCATTTGTCACCACGGCTCGCCCAGATTTGCGTGCCAAGTCGATTAATTTTCCTTCGAGATAGCGTATGTGCGCCTTGGTTAAATTCTCATCTTTACTAGTAAAGAAGATGATCTGATTCCAAAAGTCCTTTTCGAGGTGAGCCTTGATTCGGTCACGAATATTTTCAGCCTCGCCTACGTAGATTGCTGGTTTGCCAGATTCGGGATCTGCTCCGGTTAGAAAATAGACACCCGAACTATCTGACTCTTCACGGGATAGCACACCGTCGAATTCACTTCTGGGGCCGGCGACTGCCTTGCCAGTCCAGTTTGACAATTCCGCAGTTCGGAGTCGTTTGGGATCTCCGTGAACTAGGAATATTTTGATTGTTGCGCTAGGCATGTGCGAAATCCGTATGACGTGTGATAGATGGCATGCATCCTAGCACGGTAGTGTTGCGGCAGAGGGTTGCCGGGGGTTGCCCGGCGGCAAGTTACTTTTCTTGTCTTGCCAAGAAAAGTAACCAAAAGAAGTCGCCCCCGTGAAGCGGCGCGCGATAAACCGCACGGAATTGCGCGATAAATGACACCACCAAACAATTTTACCAACCGCAACATAATTGCGCAGAGTAAAACAGCATCCCGGCCAAAATAAACCGCCTGAAGGGGCGGTTTATCTTTTTGGGTCGCATCAAAGGGATGGGGTATTCCCCGGAAGTAATGCTCGCACACCTCGATGCCGGTGAACTCCTTACCCTTGGCCAGAGCCGCCAATCCCGTAGTCCCGGAACCCATGAACGGGTCCAGGATGCGCTGGCCGCAGGCATTAACCAGCTCCTCCATCAACGGCAGTGGCTTGCCTACCTGGTGATACTTGCCACCGGCCAGCGGGGGAACGCGGAATAGACCGGGGGAGTACTTTTCTCCCTTCAGCGCCCCCTTGGAACCCCAGCAGAAAAACTCGGTCTGGGCACGGAAGCCGCCCTTGTACGGGCGCGCACCCCCCGTCTTATCCCATACGCCAACCCCGCGCCAGGTGAAGCCGGCAGACTGGATTGCATCGGTCGTTACCGGGAGCTGACGCCAGTCGGTGAAAACGATCATCAGGCCACCATCGGCTAGCTTGTCGTAGCACAGGGCCATCCACAGCGCAGACCAATGCAGGTATGAGCGCTGGTCTTTCGTATCGCCCAGAAAGTCAGGATACTGGCTAGAGCCATTGTTGAGGTACTTGGCACCCGTAGAACGGGCTCTATCACCCTTGGACTGGCCACCGCTGGAATACGGCGGATCAGTCACAATGGCATCGAAATACCCCTGCAGGCCGGGGATCACCGATAGGCAGTCTCCTCGGTGCAGATCTGCGCCAGCCAGGCTCACGTGGTTCGAATTGTTAAAGATCGGCTGCTTGCTTTGCATGGAACGTCTCCTTTCGGACTGACGCTCCAGGGCGCTCTGGTTGGGGGCTCACGGCCCTCAGTTGATTCAATGTGCCGCAGCGCGGGCACTTTATCTCTATGCAGACATAGTCGGCCTTAGCCAACATCCTTCCGCAGCTACCGCATCTAACCGTTTCCATCAAGCCATACCTCGCGTGGTAGCCTCGGCACTGCTGCTCGCGAGCAGTACGGTGCTTCAGCTGAACGCAGGCTGATTCTGCGGAAGGTGGCCGGTTCGGGTGTTGCAGCACCATTATCGGTCGCACCGTCTCTTTTACTACCTAAAAACCTATATCAACAGATGATTACCCCGCCACTAGCGGAAGTTCCGTTTGCATCAGCAGCGTGCAAATGCTCCTCAGTACAGCAGCTAGCGCGTTCGGCCCGTATCTCCATGAATCCTCTATACCCAACGCTTCCGCCAATGATTCACTGCAGAACCATTTATCCTTTCCATCTGCTAACGGGTCTGCGATGAACCGCACGTTACCCATCAGGTCGTAGGCTTTACCCTTGTTGCGCTCGAACCAATCTCTGGCCTTTTGTTCATCCGCCCACGGTAGTTCAATGAAATCCCACCGGGCAGGATCGAACTCGATACGCTTGAATCGCACCCCTCCATCTTCGAACGAGCTGGATGCGGACATCCCGTCAGAGAAGATCAGTTCGCAGTGGCTATACGGTCCGCGCTCCCATAACCTGACAATGCGGTTGTATTGCCCCTTCAGTCCTGGACGAGTCCCTTTATAGAAGGCGGCACGCATGATCGTTATCCAGGGAACGTACCCGGCCAGCCAGCCGAGTAGTCGTATATCGTCGGGTCTGCAGATGCTTCCATTGCAACCCTATGGGCCTCGGCGGCAGCAAAGGCCGTCATATCTAGCCCGAACACCGCAAAGTACACGTCTTGCGCACGTTGCACCGTCATATCGACAAACGTTTTGTCCATCGTCTTCCAGCGAATGTTCTGGCCCCCATATTGCAGAACTGTCGTACCGACAGCGCCTGATGCCAATGCCTGCTCTGCGAGCTTGTACAGGCCGAGATATTTGATCCGGCTGGAATCGTCGGTGTGATACCACTTCCCGCCAACCTGCACGCCCCCCAGCTCGATTGCGGTGCGCTCAGACTTTATTTCCTCCCACTTCTCACCCCTTGCGTCTGCCACCGGCTTGATCGGTGCTTCGGTAAGCTCCAGAAAGTCTGCCTCCTGTTGTGCGGTGAGCGAGAACGGCGCAGCAGAGACCGATACATACCTGCTCCTGGCCACCGTATTTCCACTCCCATCCACGATGTCGTAGATGTACAGCCCACCGCGCTTTTCCGTCACATATGCAGTCATCCCGCCAGCGATAGCGATTGCGATCATTTAGCTCACCTTGTCATAAACTAATGTGGCGGTCAGGACTGGAGGTGTGCCACCGCCAGTCCAATCGGGCGACGTTATGTAGAGCGTCTGCGCACCCGCCATGTTGAAAGCCTGGTTGATAGTGACGGTCTTTAATCCATTGAATGTAGCGGACGTGTTCAGCGCGGTCAGACTTAATACGTCGGTGCCTCCATTCGTCGTCCCAATGCGCACCGACAATGGACCAAGTGATGCATTACGGAAAGTTGTCTCACGCAACTTATATCCAGCGGGGACGATATTGGTCAGCGTCGTATCCGCGGAGATGGGCACAGTCCAACTATGGGTACCTGATTCCTTGAATCCGCTGAGCGTCGCACCGGATGCAGGGAAGTTGAGGTGTGCATCGGATGCGCCAAGGTCGTGTACCTGGTTGATTTGGATTGAGCTTAGTTCAACGGTGGATCCTGTCTCGCGCACAGTAATTCCGCTGGTTGAGAGTCCCGCAATCGCCGATGTATAGAACCAGATCAATCCAACGGTAGACTGTGCTGCCGTGAACGTTCTGACATTCTTACCGAGGACGACCTTTGTTGCCGTCGGATCTACTGCTCCAGATCCAAGTGCCGCAGCTGCTTGGAAGAAACAATCACCGCCCGTAAGCGTATCTACTGTGAACTCGACGGTGTAGTTTTTTCCAGAAACGAATGAAATCTCATCAGCCGTTCCGCAACCCTTGAGAGAGGCTGATGTGCTCGTTGCACTGAATCTACTCGCGCTAGCTCCTGTGAATGTATCGAAAGTACCATTGACGCAGGTCGAAACGTTAAGCACCGTATTGAAAGCACCTTTATCAGCCGACGCCACTCCATTTAGATGGCGTAGGTGTTCCTCTGTCATGGACAGGAAGCGGTTATAGAACCCTCCACCGCTGTATAAGGTGCACGCTTCACGCTTGGTCGAGGACCCCATCAGATACAGGGTCGCTGTGTTGCTCACCGTAGCAGGAGCACCGGCGGGTATCGCCACATCGGCGCCTTTCTGTTCGCCGTTCACAGCAAAGCGGATGACCCCAGCAGTACTCGCCGTTTCGCGCTGAACCATGAAGCTGTGGGACGCTGCGGTGTAATCCTCCACCCCTAAGGCAACGGTGGATTCATAGGTCGTGGCGTTAATGGTGAGGAAAATCTTACCGTTCGTGCGTACCCCCCAGATCAAACCAGTCGCAACGCCATCATGCTTGTGCAGGAATATGACATCTGCGGCAGGCGTGTTGTCCGGAAGCGCTACATCCAGTCCGTGGTAGCCAAAATTGCCAGTTCCCATGTTGTGCGCGGCTGCATTGTGGGCAGAAGTGAATCCTGTCGCAGCCGACGAAGCAGCAGTAACGTGGATACCAAGGCGGTTTTGCTTCGGGTTTACGTCGGCCGACAACATCAGAGAACCAGCATTGGATGTGATCTTTCCGGTCGCCTTATCGACCGATAACAGCAAATTCCCCAAGCTATCCTGTACCTCGAATTTAGTCGCACCGGCAGGTAATGAGCCAACTGCCCCGTTTGCCAGCACGTCGTTTAGCCCAGCCGTCGCGCCGCCAGCGGCCGGCCACGTTGTGCGTTCGATTCCGCCAAGGTCGATCCCGCCGTTGTCCTTTAACCGCGCGTCCACTTTCCCCGCTACGCGCTTCGCCTCAGTATTGAGTTTGCTGAAGTTATTTCGATACCACTCACCCCAGCCGGGCTCGCCGGCTGCCGGTAAAATCAGGTTCAAAAAATCGGTCATTAGCGACACATCACACCTCCATTAAAGTTATCTGGTTGGTCATGGCCGCCCAGTTCAGCGACGACTGCACCACCATGCATTTCAGGTCCTGCGGTTCAGATGCGGGGAGCTGGGCGGAAATGATGCGGATCACATCCCCCGCCTCGATGGCCAGCTTGCCGAACCACGCATTGCAGCGGATCAGGCGCCGCCCATCTTTCCATTTGGCGACGTAGTTCGAGGCGATGCTGGCCAGCTCTGCCGCGGCCAGGCCGAACCTGTCCCGGACCTCCTGGATCGAGGTCATGCGGTAGTCCTGCACGCTCTGTGCATCCACGACGGCTTGGCCACGGTTGTACTGTTCGCTGCTGCCGCTGAGCGAATAGCCAGACAGCACCATCACCTCATTCTTGAGGTCGGCAAATCCCCGCCGCCACTCGATACCTTCCTTAATGTCGTGCGCGGTGAGCGTATCCACATACGGGTCGCTCGGCGCGGGGTCAGCTAGCAGCGCCAGTCTGCCTTCGCGCATCACCCACTGCGCCTCAAGCAGCAAGGCCAATTCGTCCAGCAGCTCGCGCGCCTTTGCAGGTTTGTCGAAGGTGCGTTCCGCGATGATGGTGCGGGTAGGACGTAGGGTCTTGATGACCTCGAAGCTGTTGGCGTCGATGTAGCGGTCGGCCAGGTTGATGCGGTTGGTCAGCAGGTCAAGTGCGATGTCGGCCAGGTGTGTCCCGGCCAGATAAGTCATCGGCACCCAGACGGACGGGTATTCCGCCCACCAGGCGGCATCGGTCACCGCATGGTTAAGGTTGGCGTTCTGCAGGCTGCGGTATGCCTTGTCCCCGGATACAGCCAGCGCCCCCAGGATATATGTTGTGACTGCATCCCAGTCTGGATGACGCACGTTGGGGATAGAGGTGTCGGCGATCTGCACAGGATCGTGCAGCGTGAGGATGTAGCGGCCAGCACCATAGGCCAGATCGCGGATGATTCCGGAGTAGAACTGCATCGTATTTGATACGCCGTTTATCCCGGCCCTTATCACCACGCGCATGCCGCGCAGCTTCATACCCGCCAGCGCGATCACCTCTGGTTCCGGCGCCAGCTCCAGCGTCATCTCGCCGAACATCGTGGTCTTGAGTTTAGGGTCGAGCGATTGCGAAGAGGCCGATACCGAATTTAACGCACGCACCGCGGTGATCTTACGAGCCCCATTCGCGTCGGTCACCGCCCCGGCGACTGTACCCAGCGTTAAAGGAGCGCCGGAGAACATCACAGACACGTCGGCAAGCTGGGGAGATACGTCACGCGCGACGTTTGACGCAAGCGCGAACACAGCCCGAAAGAACCGATATGCCGGAACGGTCATGCCGTCCGAATACGGCCCGGCGATCAGAGTCCAGTGCGCTGGAACCGTAGTCGTCTCTGCGGCAACGGCAGGATCATTGCTGGCATAGAGCGCGCTTAGGGTCAGGCTAGTTCCCAGCGGAACATTGGACGACCACCCCAGCGCACCGGTTGTACCAGGAAGAACTCCAACGTCCAGGTTGCGCACCACCGTTCCGGTCAATGCGTGTTCGTATTGGCCGCCTAGAGCCACTTTACCCAGCGCGGCCCCCGTGGCCGGGTTGGCGATAGGTATCACCCAGTCGGCAGCCACCTGGGATATACCGGACAAAGTGATTGCGCATTGCCATGCGGCAGTGGCCTTGTATGCGAGGGCGTAGCTCTGCCAATTACTGGCAGCGGTCACAGTGACGCGTAACGCATACTCGCGACCGCCAAACAGGCGCGCTGCCATCGCACCGCCCAGGGTGATCTTGGCGTGGGCCGCACCTGCAGCAATGGTCGCCGAGGCTGGGTTTCCAACTGCGCCTCCGGTCTCGACCTCGATCAGTTCGCAGGTCACAACGGCAGGCAAACTTCCGCCGACATTGCCGATTCCGATACAGATGCTATCGACAACTTTGCTGGACTGCGCGACGAAGTTGAATCTTCTGTCGCGAACAGAATCTGGATAGTCGTATCTGTAACCCTGGTGCAGATAGACCGATTTAATGGTCGGAGTCGACAGCACGCAATGCCCGGCAATAGTCGCCTGACATTCCCAACCCAGGACGTTATCTGTGTCGTAGATATCGGTGGCGTTGACGATCCAGCTCAAGAGCGCCACTCCAGCCTGCAAGGCGCCTGCGGTATCCAGCGCATGGGCCGTACCTTCGCTCAACAACAGCGCCTTGGCAGTATTGTCGTAGCTGATCGCCACGTCTTCGGCACGCGACACATCGCCAAGACCGCGCAGACGATATGCCGTAGCCAGCGAATCTTCACCCTCGCGTACATGGTAGATGTCGGCGAACATCACTGGATCGATGGCCATGTCGATACGGTTGATCTCACGCTGAATCAGAAAAGGGACGTTGCGCATCAGATCACCTCTTTCAGTTTCAATCCGAATGAACGGTGCTTTGCGCTCTTGATCGGGAATGGAGCGGAGGGGTTGACGTGTTTCACCAGATACACCTCGCTCGGCGCTGTGCTCGGCATCCAGGCGAACCAGAATGGCTTGCGCAGCTCCAGCGCTCCCTCGCGGAAGGCGTCAACTGAAGTCCAAAGCACCCGCTCGACCATTAACCATTGCGGGTCGAGTTCGACGCGGCGATAGCGCAAGCGAGAATAGTCACGCCCCGATTCCGCCTCGAATACCGCGAAATTGATGGCCTCGTTATAGGGGTCGTAGTTTTGTTCCAGCCAAGGCATCTCCAGCACATTGCCAACGAACAGTTGCGGTACAGAAAGCTGGCCAACCACACCGCTAAAGGTGATCGTCAACTTGGTGCAGGTAGGCCAGAAGCGCAGCATGCGGCTCGCTGGAGAGCCGGTGAGATCGTGCGTCACGGTCTCGGTGTAGCGGTCGCCATATCCATACAGGCCATATGGCTGGTCGCCATAACCAACCTCAGACAAGGCATCTAACCTGACGGAGGTAGCCCCGGCGATATACCCAGCCGCATCGTTGCGCGCCGATCCCAAGATCGCGCAGCTGATCGGCTGGCTCGGGGTGACTTCGATGATCACCTGACCGGCGCCGTTCGGCGTGAAATAGCAAGGCCGCAGCATGTCGCCGTCGTACAGGCGCGAAAGCGGCGTATCCGGGTTGATGGTGCCAGCCGGGATGACTACCGTTGAAACCTGCAGCAGGTTGTCCCAGGCGATGATCGGTTTATCGAGCTCGTTCATACCATCACACCATCACCTCATTGCGGCCCAAGCAAACACATCGACCGGATATTCGGTGATCGATGGCATTCGCGGACGTTCGCATCCCAGCTTCGCCGTGAACCTGCTCTCTGCTCATACCATCACCTGTGCGACTTGCCCATTGCGGTTGAATGCCTGCTGGATCACAGGTGCGAAGCTGTCGGCGATCTTGCGGCGGGTCTCATCGGTGATGCTGTTCGGCTCCAACGCTTGCAGGGTGAACTGGATGGTCACGTTGGGAACTGCTGCCGCTTGCTGGGATGACGAACCACCGGACATAGAAACCGGAGTGGACGTTTGCGGCATCTGGCTGGGGATACCGCCGCCTGCGCCTACGCTGGCAGCGGTGGCGCCGCCGCCACCGAACTGGGCACTATTGATAGCCGAAAGGGTAGCAGCGGTGTCGGCCTCGGCGATCAACCGCTCCGTCCATCCTCCGAACGCGCCACCCCACACTGCGCCATGCGCATACGCACTTGTCCACGCCTCATATCCTTTAACCAGAGCAGTAGCCCTGGCCGCGGTTTTGTTAATCTCGAACATGGCACGCGACTTGGTCGCGGAAACCTGGGTCATCTTTTCCATGTTCGATGCCACGGTACCGACTTTCTGGCTCCAGGTCATCGCGTCGAACTGCTGCTCAGCAGTCATGTATTTCTGTTTGATCAGCAGCTTCCTTTGCTCATGCTGCTCGGTCAGTGTCTCCATGCGTTGCGCCTGGATCGCTGCGGTCTGTTCGGTGAGCTGGCCACGCTGGGTCATCTGTTCGTTCTCGCGCGCCATCGCTTCGATCTGCAGCTGGTATTTCGCATCCTCGGATGCTTGCGCCATCGCACGCTCCGCCTCGACGCGCGCATCGCCTTGCAGCCTCGGGTTGGCTAGTTGAACCTCAGCCTTCACAGCCTCCAAGCCAGCTCGCTCGCTGTTCAGGCTGGATTCGAGCTTTAACTGCTGCTCGGTTGCCTTAAGCAATCCCTCACGCGCCCGTTTCTCCGCCTCGATCTTGTCGATCTGCTCGGCAGCGGCTTGGGCACTGGCGATCTGCGCCGTCGTTGCGCCGTTCATAGCCAGCTCATAGACCTTGATCTGCGCAGCCGAAACGCCCATAGCCTCCATCTGTTTCTTGAAGGCATCGCCTTCCAGACCATCCACGGCGGACTGGTTCTTGTTGGCTCCGGCTGCTGGCTTGGTTTTGTACTTGTCGTCGATCTTGGCCAAACCGACGCGGTATTCCTCGGCCAGCTTCAGCATCTCGGCTTGGCCCATGCGCTGTACGTCAACCTTGCGCAAGTACTCGGCATTCAGGTTGCCGATCTCCGCCTCGCGCTGCTGCGCTTTGGTCTGGGTCAGTTTGGTCCAGGCCTCGTTGTCGCCTTTGGCTTGCTGGGACTGGTTGCGCTCACGGATAGCGATGGTCTCGATAGCCGCCTTCATTTCCCACGCGATATCGTCTTGCGCCTTGATCTGGGCGGTGCTGGCACCTGTCGCTTTCAAGCGGTCGCGTTCGGCGATGGCTTTCTTGCGCTCGGTTTCGAGTACGTCCTTTTCGGCCAATCCCATATCCATTGCGTGCTGGCGTGCCTTGGCCACCGCATCGGCAGCCTGGCTGGCTGCATCCTTCGCGGAGTTGCCCCAGAACGCCCATGCCGTTGCACCAGCGCCCAGCAACAGCGTGATGGCACCGATAGGGCCACCCACCATCGCCAAGGCACTACGGGCGATTCCGGTGCTAACTGCCGAGGCGGCCTGTGCCGCCTCCAGGCGGGCGGTCGCGGCCGCGTGGGCCGTGGCCGCTGCAGCAACCTGCCCATGCGCCGTCCCGAGTGAGTTGTTCACCCTGGCTGATACCATCGCCGCTTCGGCCTGAGCCATATCAGCTTGTGCAGCGGCCAGTGTGGCGGCGCGCTCTTCGATCAGCGCTGCCGATTTGGCGCGCATGCCCACCACCGCATCCATTGCCATCGTGCCAATGCGCAATGAGCCGTATACGGTTGCGGAAACCGTCACGCCGGTGAGCGCGGAGGTTACGGCGTGCGTGTTGGAGATGACCTCATTCGCACCGTCGACGACGAACTTGATCGGCGTCTGTTGAGCGATCTCCTGGCGTAGGGTGGTGAAGGAGTTACTCAGGCGATTGAGCGATGCCTGCAAGCTATCGACGGGACCGCTGCCACCGGACATCTGGTTAAGCGCGACCGCGAACTTCGGCAGAAAGTCTTCCGACATCAGCTTGCCGGAATTTAGCAGGTTGACGAACTCGGCCGTGGTCACGCCCAGCGCCTTGGCACCGGCCGTAGTGGCGATGGGCAGACGCTCACCAAGTTGTTGGCGGAATTCTTCCGCCGATACTACCCCCTTGGACATCATCTGCGAGAGCGCCAGGAACACGCCCTGGTTCTGCTCGACGGTGAGACTCATCCGCGCCGATACGTTGCTGACCGACTCAAACACCGCGCGTGCCTTTTCACCCTCAAGCGAGGTGCCGCGCGACGCGGCGATGAAGCTGGCATAAGCATCTGCAGTGGAGGTGACTTCCAGGCCGAGCCTGTTCGACATCTGGCGAACGTACTCATATTCGGCAGCAGCTGCCGATGCCGACCCTGTAGCCACAGCCATCGTGGCGTTAAACTTGTCCTGGGCCACCTGCGCATCGATCACCGCGCGGCCATAGTTAGCGAACTGCGACACCCCCAGATACGCCACGGCATACTGGCCGACCGTTTTGATACCTTCGGATAGTTTGTCGGTGCTGGCGGTGGCTTTGTCGGCTTCGGACTTGATACCGCTCAGACCTTCCTGAGCGGCCCTCGCATCGGCGACGACGGTTTGCCCGCCGCTCGATTTGAGGATGATGCCGAATTCCACGTTGTTGTTAGACATGAGCCTTAGCCTCTTCCTTACCTAACGCATCGAGCACCGCGTCTTCCATCAATCGGATGTCGTTAAAAACCTGCCTTGCGTCCTTGAGTTTCAACCCCCAGAGCACCAGACGTACGCCAGGCATATCGAGTCCGATGCGGATTGCCTTGTTGCCGACCATCATCCATTGCCACCGGTTGTTGCAGGCCTGGAATGCAATCAGGCTTTCCAGGTTGTCCGCGTGGATCTCGAATTCCGTATCGGACTCGGCATCGGACTTCTCTTCAATATCAGCAGCGCAGCAGCCGAACGCTTTGCGATCCGCCTCGTTCTGCGCTTCCTGCTCAGGGTTTGGTGCTTGTTTGCCGCCTATTGCCCAGTGACGGGCGGCGGCTACAAGTTTTTTACGCGTGCCCCGCTGATGCTGGCGTAGAACTCCTGCACGATGCGGACTGGTGTCGGCGCCAAATCCAGCACATCGTCGAACGCTTCCTTACTGAAGGCGCGGGCGTTGCCGTTCTCATCACCCACCGCGTTATCCGGCCAGCCAGCCACGACCGCGCGGGAGAAGTCCTTGTCGGTCAGGTTCTTCTTTTCCAGCGACTCGATATCGGAATTCTTGAGCCGGTGATAGATCAGCGGCAGCTCGCGCGCTTTCTCTTCGCCAGCCAGATGTACGGATACGGTGTGCGGGTATGTCTCACTTGCAGTGGTTTTAAACATGCAAAATCCTTTTTGATTGGTTCGCTACTTTGATTGGTTCACTACGATGGTGGGCAAGATACGCGCGCGCGCGGGGCGAGTTAAGGCGGAAGCGGTTCCGCTGGACGACAAAAAGGGCGGCATTGCGCCGCCCTTCTGAAACTACGTGGAACCGCCTTTAGTTGTAGACGATGGCGTAGTCCTGGAAATCGAGATCGAGCTTGACGCCCTGAATCCCGCCCAGGTCAGCATCGCTGATGCCGATGATCTGCACGTTGGTGCCGGAGATGCCGACCTTGCTGCCGGCCACAGATCCATGCGTGATGCTGACCGCACCCAGCGTCTCGTTGAGAATGATCGCGTCCCAGTCTTTGGTAGCCACCGATACTTCCTGCAGCGTGACACTACCGGTCACCGCGCGGTCGGTGAAGTACACACCCTCGCCATTGATGTCGTCACGGTAGGTGTTCTTGTTGCCCAGGGCGAAGTCGAACGCGGAGACCAAGCCGGCATAACCGTGGATCGATGCCGTGGTGTTCTTGGATGAGATCGGCAGCGGTTTCTTGTACGCCGTCAGCGTGGATGCGCTCATTGCTGTATCGGTAGGGCCGTTGTAGAGGCCGATGAAGCTGTATTTCCACACCGGGATACCCTCTGAAGACAGGCCGGTGGAGACATCCCCGCGCGCTCCGGTGAGCTTGTGCAGTTTGCCGTCGCGGTTGAAATAGAAGGTCATGGACTGCTCGGCGGTATCGATGCCGGCATAGGTCACGCTGGTTGCCGCAACCACGGCCTCAGACTGCGCGCACGCCTTCATGATCGAACCGTAGGCGGGAGCGGTACCGGCTACGCCAGACGCGAACATTTCCACCTCGAAAGAGATGCCCAGGTGCTCTCCGACATAGATGTAACCGACTGATCCCAGACTGGCGCGGATGCCGGAGCGCTTCTGCGCTTTACCTTTAAGTCGCTCCAGCTTTACGTTTTGCGCCACGATAGCATCGGTGGTACCGAGCGGAACCGAGTCGGTGGCGTAGGTGGATTCCAGCTTGCCCCACAAGATCTGTTTGAGTGCTTTCATGGTATGAGGTCTCCCTTATTGAGCTTGTGCGGCGGCGATGGCGTCCAGCACCTTCACCCGGTTCTTGCCGGACGCTTCCAGCGCGGCCAGCTCGGCAAGCTGCGCCGCATCCAGCGTCGGCAGTGCGGCGATTACCTCAGCGGGTGTGCCGGTGAGGATCTGCGCCAGATCGACCGCTTTCGCCTTCGGCTGTGCGTCTGGGTGGCGAGAGCGCACCGAACCTGCGGTCGGCTCCTCCACACGGGTGCGCTTTCCGTCTGCGCCGACCAGGTAGCTGCCGCCTTGTCCTTCGAATTCGTCTTGTTGCATGTCGTTTCTCCTATTTAAGCTCGACGGTCGAACCACGTCCCGTAGGTATCGATCCACCAGCATTCGCCGTTTTGCATCCTCAACAAATGGCCTTCCTTGAGCATCAGCGGGTCATGGTCGGCAGTTGGACTCCAACCAAACACCGCATCGTCCGTTAGGCCGAACAGCTGCTCGATATCCGTGATCGCTTTGTCGCCGCGCGCCCCGCTGATGTTGCGCACTGCCGTCACGATCTGCACATCCTGCTCGCGCTTCTGGGCGACTACGCCAGTCATATATCGGTTTCCGGATCCACGACGGGCAGCGGGAAGCACGAAAACAGCGGGGAATGTGACCGTGACTTTCTCGATGGCCGACAGATTCGCCGCGATCCCAACCGTGCCGAGTCCGGTGACCTGCGAGGTGATGCGGGCCAGTACCAGATCGGAAAGCACGCTCAGAATCCTTCCAGCGAAGACGCGCTAAAGACACGATTCGGTGCGGATACCTGCACCGAACCATGCTCAACGGGTGCGCCGCCCAGGGCATCCAAACCGAGGCTGATCTTGCCGCTGGCCACGCTCTCCAAGAACTTAATCGCATCCTTGTAGCGCAGGCGCACGATCTCCGTTTCGCTCACGTTCGCACCGGTCAGCCGATAGCGCGTGATGTCGCAAGCGAACCCGGTGATAACCTTGGGCACGCTGGCCAGCGGCAGCGAATAACGCGACATCAGGTACGGATCGATCTCGGCATCCGTTTCAGCCAGCGCGGCGGCCAACACCGCGTCGTCGACCACCCCCGCATTGCTGCGGTCGGTGAGCGCGATGATCTCGTTTTCGCCGATGCGAGAGATCATGCTGGCTTTGGTGGCGTAGCTCATCGCCCGCTCAGCTCGCTGCGAAGTTCATACCCCATCAGCGGCCAGACCTTCTGGATCGCGTTCGTGCGGGCAATCTTGCGGCCCAGTTCGGAGTTGAAGTTCTCCGGGCTGGCGCAGGCGCTTTCGCCGGTTACGGTGAAACCGTTGCGCAGTACCAGGACGCAGAAGGTCAGCAAACTCAACACCACAGGCACATCTGGAGAATCAGTCCCACGTATTGGACGATTAGACATCTCTCCGTTTACACCGTCAGCTGCAGTGAAGTAGTGTTCACGCAGGATATTCGCCTCGATGTCTGCCGGTGTGATGCGCGGCGCAGTCAGTCCTTTTTCCTGTATTTCCCGCTCGATTGCTTCCATCAGTTGATCCTTTGAGTTTTTCTCACCGCAACCCGCCGCTTTATCCTGCGGCGGGGGCGATCACGCGCGGGCACAATGCCCTCTTCAAGTATGCTTAGGCGATGCAGTCGGTGATCAGATAGCCCAGATCGTTGGCCATCAACAGTTCCTTGACTGACTCTCCGACGCGCACGCGCTGACCACCGCGCATACCGATCTTGCTGTCGTACTCGGAACCGGCGATGCGCTGACCAAATTGAGCGGTGAGGCCAAAGGTTGCACCGCGCTGGGTATTGGCCAGCTTGTTGCGGTAGATCAGCGCGCAGTTTTTACCCCAGACGCGGGACAGGCTTACGGCCTGGCCTTTCTTGGCGGTGTTGACCCAGCCTTGGCCGACCAGCACTTCTTCCAGGTCGAACAAGTCAGCCAGGAACTGCAGCGGGACGATGCCGGTGTCGCCGGCATTGCCGTTGTACGCCTTGAGGATGGCTGGGTGGCGGCGCAGGGTGGATGCCACCGCGTTACCCAGCACAGCCACATTCGGACGCATCACGCAGCTGTCCAGGCCGGTCATGATGTCTTTCACTGGATCGGAATGGCCGGCAGCGAAGTCGCTCCACAACGTATTGCCAGCCAGTGTCGTGAGCTTGTTGCCTACAGCGTAGTTCGCCGCGCCGAACACCAGATCTGCAGCGCGCACTTCGCGCTTGAGGGAGATCAGGTCAGTCAGCCCCTCGACAGCCTGACCCAACGGATCGGGAAGACCCTGCGCGGCGGCCAGCTCGATGTCGCTCATCGGCACACCATCGTCCAGTGCTTCATCGTTGGTCGACGCTGTTACTTCCGTACCGGTGAACTCGACTTCGTTCGGCTGACCTTTACGACTCACCCGCGTTTC
Organism: uncultured beta proteobacterium; assembly: GCA_963813255.1. Classification (GTDB taxonomy): domain Bacteria; phylum Pseudomonadota; class Gammaproteobacteria; order Burkholderiales; family Gallionellaceae; genus Sideroxyarcus. The sequence continues at coordinate 195,957 of CAWEYD010000009.1, forward strand.
AGTAAGCGTCATGAGCTGGCCCTTGGGGTAGGACATGTACTTGAACGCTTGCAGACCGACTGGAACACGCGGCAAGACCTGATCGGCGATCAGCGTGTTGTTGCGGTAAGCCAGCGAGATGGCCTGCAGCTGCGGCGTCACCGGGAACGGCGCTGCGGTGTTCAGCGCAACCAGGCCGAGGGTAGCCGCATCGCCGTGCGGAACGCCGAAGGTGAGCAGTGCGATACCGATGCACAGCACCAGCGCGATCTTGATATGCAACTGAGAAATACCTGTTTTGAACATCATGTCGAATCTCCTGAGTAATTGAATGAAACCCTCTCTCCAGCTCTCTCCCGCAGCGGGAGAGAGGGGAGCGTTGTTACAGCGCCAGCGTGATCTCGCGATAACGCACCCGCACCTTCAGCGGGCTATCCCCGGTGGTGATCTCGGCTACGGCCAGATCCATCACTAGCGCGGCGTTCTCTGCCGGCACGATGGCTGCCGTCGATGCCGGGTAGACGTGGCGGTGCGCAGTTGCAACTGCATCCAGGAAGCCCGTGGTCTCGACGGTAGCTACCAGCTGGCCAGCGCCGTTCGTGTAGCGGATCTCCAGATCCTCGCCCGCAGCGATGCCGGCATATGCCGTGGTGGCATAGGGCAGCTCCAGCTGCGCATCCACCAGGATCAGCGCCTTGCCCGCACCGGGTGCGGCGATCAGCTGTTTCGGCACTGCGTTCAGGGCCAGCAGCTCGGCGCTGCTGATCGTCACGATCGCGGTCACGATGCCGGTGTCGTTGGCGATGACGACCGGCATCAGGGTCACCAGGATCTGGTCGCCCACCACACCCGATTCCTCGGCGTAGGCACCGACATACAGCGGCGTGCCCGCCACGATCACGGCAGGGATGCCCTTGCCGTTCGCGTCGGCGGTCAGGTACTGGCCGCGCGTTACGGTGTCGCCTAGCTCCAGGTAGGCCTGGTCTCCCTTCACCACGTCGAACGTGTCACCGGCAACGGCGACGTTGCTGGTGCTGGCACCAACCACCTGCTCGGAAATACCGATGATGGTCGCCGCGCTGCCCGTCGCCTGGATGGCCTGGCCATCCGCAGCGCCCATCTTGATGAAGCGGCGCGAGTTAACGCTGCCGCCTGCCGTGTAACTCTGAATATCGCGTTCCATGTTTGCTCCCGTCTAACGTTGAATAGGCGGGCGGCCTCAGGTGCACCGCCCATGTTGCGGGGTCGCCCCCATCGTTTACTTGCCGGCCGTAACGTGCGCCACGGCAGCCGTCACCGACACCGTGCGTCCGGCCTTGGCTTCCGCCTCCTGGAATTCGATAGCCTTGGCCGCCACGGCGGAGGCATCGTTGGCGTCCAGCTCGTTGCCGGGCCGGCCGGAGATTTCACCGAACTCGACCTGCTTGGGCTGCGCCGTCAAGAACGCCTTATGCGCCTCGATCAGCGGCTTCCTGGCATCGCCTTCACCGAATTCGACGACGGATTCCTGGCCGGCCATGAAGTCCAGCGTGGCTACGGTCGAATCCTTATGGATCGGCAGCAGCTTGCCTTCCTTGACCAGCTCTTCGGCGAAAGCGACATGCCCGGCATGCAGCACATCGGATTTGCGTTTCTTCTCGGCTTCGGCGAACTCAGCCAGCTTGGCCTTGTTCTTGGTGTTCTCGGCTTCCAGTTCAGCGAGCCGTGCTTTTTCTTCAGCGGACATCTCATCTCCTTTCGGTTTGGGTTCTGCGAATAACGCGGGTAATGCGCCAGTCTTTTCTTGGCGGTCTTCAAGGATCTCTCTGGTGGCAGACTGCTCAAGGCTGGAGATCTCGTAATCCGGCAAAACCTTGTCTGCGGATTCCGTGCCCGAAGTACCGATGATCCATTCGCGCAGGCGGCGGAACAGCTTGGCGATGGCCATGTCGTCATAACCATCGGAGAACTCGATCACGCCTTGCTCATCAGCCGAGAAACTGAGGCCGTGCTGATTCAATCCTTTGACCGCAGGCGGCTGCGCGCCGAGGAAGCCGACGTGGCGCAGGTAATAGACACCTGGCACGGGATTGTTGGGAGCATCGGGGGCATAGAAAGATGCGGAAACGCTGGTGAACATCTTCTTGTCCACCCATTCCGCGAATTCAGGCAAAACATCTTTCGGTTCAGCATCCATGATGCCTTCGGCATAGCTCAGCGCACCCACACCACCGAATCTCGGCTTGTCATGCTTGGGGTGACCGATTACCAGCGGCGCCTCGTGCTTGGCCGGATCGTAGGCTGCGACCGTAGCCGCGAGATCGGATTCGGAAAAGGCAAACGACTTACCGCTCATCGCGACATGCTTGCCGGGCTTGAAGATCTGAATGGGCTTGGATGTGTTCATGCCTCGCATTCTGGCGATGCATACAGGGACGGTTAAGCCGGAACGGGTTCCCCTTGAAACAAAAAGCCCCGCGAGTGCGGGGCTGGATGGTGAATCTGTTCAGTCGGCTAGTCTTGATAGTCCATCAGCCAAAGAGTGTCTGGATAATTTCTACCGGGCGGGGTTGCCTCGAATTTAATTTGGATGCACTCACCACCAACATCCCCACTTGAAATTCCAACCTCAACTTTTCCCAATCCGGCTGCTATGGCTTTGGAAAGCTCCAGATGCAGCTCCTCTACCGTCATGCCTTTCGGATATATGTTGCTTTTGTATTCAATCGACATAGTGACCTCTTACGCTCCTATTTTTTCAAACTAACACAGCCCGCCGCAAATACAAATACAAAACCGCATCTAGAACTCAATACCAACTTCGCCGTAAAAGCATTTATAAAGCGCTGTAGCGCGCCCCTACTGCATAAACCTACCCATCATCACATCGTGACTCAACAAGCGGCTAGAACAGCCTCAAATTCCGTTCCTCTTCCGGCTCCCTGGATTCCAGTTCGCGAATCCAACGCGGGGTCACCCCGTGCAGCAGGGCGGATTCGGTTTGCGAGTAGCCGTCTACGCGGCGGCTCTTGAGGATATGGCGCTGGCGGATCTTCACCATCGCCAGCTTGCAGTTCGGCGGCGTGATCGTCAGCCCAGGGTAGGCAACTACCAGTGCCTCGGCATGCTTCATGCCCAGCTCGACGGCGAGCCAGTGCTCCGCTTCCATCTCATAGGGCACATAGAACGGGATGCCGGGCCGCAGTTCAACCAGCCTGACCGTTCCGCCAAACCCGATCAGCGCGACCAGCTCCTGCGCGAATGGCGGCAGGTCTTTCACGTCAACGTCTTCCAGCAATATCAACGTGCCAGCCATTTTTTCAGATCCTCTATCACCGCGGATGCCTCGCGGGTGTTTAGCCATTGCAGCGCGTCGCGCCCGGTCTGCCGTTTTACGAACGCGGCCAAGGCCGACTCGGATGGATTGCGCACCTTGCCCGCCGCATGCAGCTCCAGCCACAGGGCGCGCATCTTCATGCTCTGCGGATCGTCTGCCACCTTGCGCGGCTGCGGCTTCGTACGTTTGAAACCGCATGCTTCCATGTGTTCCAAAACCTTTTTACGCCCTGCAAAGTCCAGCTCCGTGCTGCTCTTCACTCGCGCCACGGACCACAACACCGAACGGTAGGTGTGGTCGTCCATGCCGAGTTGCTTCTGCGCGATCTTGATCAGCTGGATCTCGCGCTTCTGCTCGGCGTAGCGGGCTGGGTATTTGTTGGTGCGCTTGGACATGGTCAGTCTGCGAAGTGCTTGTTGAAAATGCGCTCGATGATCTCGACCTGCTTGGCGGAGAGGCGCTCAGTCTCGCGGCCGCAGCTGGTGCTATGGACGATATCGCTGATGAAGGTACCCTCCCACTCGCTCACATCGCCGATTGTTAGCCCTGCGATACGTTTGATCATATTGCCGATGCTGGTTGCCATATCTCCCCCGATTTAAGATTCCAGTTTTACTGGAAACGCTATAGCTACAGGCACTGGCTTGCCTTTTACGATTCGGTAGGTGGTGAAAGCGCCAACAGTCAATCGAACCATCTTGAACTCTTCACCTTCCGCATATCCGTATGCAGACACGTATTCATCCACTGATTCCCACTGGGAATTCCAATCGTCGTCAGGTACAAAAATATCCATGTCGTCTCCGTTAAACCGTCTCCCGCAGCCCGCTATCTCTAACGGGCTGCAGGCGAGGGTTTAACCGTTCACTGCATCCTTCAGTGCCTTGGCGGCGCTGAACTTCGGTGCTTTCTTGGCGGGGATGTCGATCTCGGCGCCGGTAGCCGGGTTGCGGCCTTTGCGTGCTGCGGTCTCCTTCACGAACAGCTTGCCGAGGCCGGGCAGGGTCACTTCGTTGCCACGCTTCAGCTCGGCTTGCGCCACTTCGGCCTGTGCGTCCAGGACGAACTTGATGGCGGCCTTGCTGGTGCCTGTGTTGCTGATGTTGGCGGCGATTGCGTTGATCAGTTCAGCTTGGTTCATGTGTTGCTCCTTCTTTGGTGGATAAATTGTTAACGTTGGGCAGTAGATACGAACCACGGAAAACTCTAAGCCGCGGTGCTCCCTTCGGATTTCTCTGCCTGAGCCTTCTGGTACGGCATCCATTCGGCGTAGTACTTGTCGTTGATGGGCGCATCGTCGTCTTGCAGCAATTGCAGGGAAGTGGCGGAGAACGGCATGCCGTTGCAGTCGAAGCCGCCTACGTTGATCAGCTTGTCGGAATGCACATAGCAGACCAGAGCAGGTTCAGGCTGGTTTGAGGTGCCACGATGTACCAGAACAACACGGCCAATTGATGGTTTGATCATTTACTTCTCCTTGGTTTATGCCCCGTTGGGCGGTTGGTGAAACTCAGTAGATTCCGTCGCCCCTTGCTCGGGCGGCGTCCAGTCCCTGCATACGATCCGGGGAGACCTCGGCGGGACCGCTGCGCACGTGGTCTATCCCGGCCCAGCCGGCGCCGCCATTCTCGTTGCGAGCTTCGGGTTCTGGTTTCTGCAGCGCGCCGGCGACGTCCGCAATCATCATGCAGTAGTTGGCGAGGTCCACGGCATGCCCTGCGTCCGTGCCATCGGCCACAATCAGCGCGCGCTCTATCAGCATCAGCTTTGTCGCTGCCTGGACGTACAGATCGCGGCGCCCCATGTTCTTCCAGGTCGTTCCTTTATCTGCATCCTTCTCGCGCAAACGGGCTTCCATCAACAGCGCGATGGCCAGCACCTCGGGGCGCAGTTCCTGGACGTTGAATGGCATCTTCCCAATCCCATAGTCCAGAGCCGATTCCAGCGCATCCATGTGTTGATCGAGAGCTTCCCGGTCAATCTGATTGCTCATGCAGTCCGTTTGTAGATCGATCTGCGCCAGCAGGTCTTCTGCTGCCTTTCTCATTTGTTCGATATGGTTCTTCACGCTGCCACCTCTTCCGTTACATTCTTGAGCAGGGCATTGACGATCTTGTCCACGTCGCTGGATGGATCGCTGATGAAGGCCACGTCGCTGTCTGCGGTGACGGTGACGCCGATCTTCTTCAGCTGCCCGGCTTCCAGGTTGTTCATGGCTTCCTTGGATGGCTTCTCGGTGGTCACGATCAGCACGTCGACGAGGTCAGGCAGATTCTTACGGATCAGTTTGATGACCTGGTCTTCGTCGGCGAAGCTGATCTTGCCTTTCTCTTTCTTGAAGCCCAGTTTGATGCCGTGCAGCACCGCCGACTTGGGCTTTTTGAACTGATCCGAAGATTCGCTCACCAGCGCCAGCAGCTGGTCGCCGGTGGCGGTGGCGGTGGCCACGAGCTCGCGCAATTTCTTCATGCGCTTCTGCTTGACGGCCTCTAACTCCGCATTGAGCAGCGTCACGTGACTGGCCAGGGATATGCGCGCTGCGGCATGTGCCTTGGCCTTGGTTTCGATTTCTTGCATGGTTGCCACGGTGGTCTCCTAGTTATTCGGCTCAAACTCGCCTGGGTAAATTAAAAAAGCTCTGTCTGTTATTTCCACATGAGATACGGCTAATGCATTCCCTTTAATTTCGCGAACTACAATCTCTTCTCCACGCATAGCAAGCCATCCGGGGGGGTGATGATCTGCACCGTCATCAAATATTGATTTAGTTATCCGAATGGTTTGTCCAACGACGATTTCCATATATCCATCACGTTGGTAGGTGGAGCTGGCCGAGCAGGTCGACCAGCGGGATCTTGCGGAGGCGGGATTCGAGGGTGAGGCTGTGCAGGGCGCGGCTGCGCAGGAATTCGCAGGTGTGCTCCAGCTCGTCGGCATTCGCGGCGATGTAGTAACCGGTGGTCGGATGGGCGCAGACGGCATGGCCATCGCTGCGCAGTTCGTCTACCAGCCTGCGTGTCTGGCGCTGGTCCACGCCAAGGTTGGTGGCGATTTCCTTGACGCCGATGCCGTTGCCTTTGCCGATGTGATGGCTAAGCAGGGCTAAGAGCTGGTCACTGGTTGCCATCTTTGTTTCCTCCTTTCAGATTCGCGGCCTCAAGGACGTGGTCAGGTATTCGGCTGCGTGGTTTGTTTTTCTGCGGGCCCAGCACTTCCTCCACAGGCTTGAGCGCGGCGCCGCCCACCGGGGTGTTTCCGGAACGACTGGCTTCGCGCTGCGTCTCTGCCTTGGCCTCGGCTTTGCTGCTGTAGCCGACGATGATCTCCAGCAGGTAGCCGTGCGATTTCAGCGGGAGGGTGAGCTTGTCGCGCTTGTTCACCATGTCTTCCAGGGCGGTCTTCCAGTATTCAAGCGGTGCGCTCCAGATGCGGCCGCCGCGTTCGATCTTTCCTTCGTCGATCATCGGCTGCAGTTCTTCCAGCAGGTGGGCGAGGCGGTCCATCGACAGGTTGCGGCTGGCCGGGCGGAACAGGCTGACGTACTGGATGAGCAGCTTGCCAAGCTGCGCTGGCAGCTTCAGCGCGGCCATGACGGCATCGCGTGCGCCCTCGTGCCCGATCAGCACATCCAGGCTGGCGACTGCACCACAGGATGGGCAGGTGGTTTTCATACCGCCACCCCAACCAGCTCGATGCGCTTGAAGATGCTGGCGCTGATGCGGCCGATGGCGGTGCAGCAGGCTTCGTCGTCGTGGCTCAATACGCCGTTGAGCGCATGGATCACGGCGTGCGTGACTTCGTGCGGGATGTATTTGCGCAGCTTGCCCTGCAGCGGCAGCACAACAGTGCCGACGTGGCGGGCTGCACGTTGCGCCGGGAGGAAGAAGGCGCACACGGTCTTTCCGTCGTGGCAGCGGCGCGCAACCGCTTGATGCTCGCGGTGCACGTCGTCCACGGTGGGCAGCAGCCTGACCTTGATGCGGATGCCGCCGTGCGACACGGTGAAGTTCTTGGCGGCCATCAGTGCACCTGCGCTTTCTCTTTGAACGCGCTGCGCTTCTCGGACAGGTTCTTCACCATCAGCAGGATCGCTGCCTGGTCTCCCGCTTCGTAGCTGTCGCACAGCGTACCGAACGTCACGTTGTAGTCGTGGACGATGGCATTCATGCGATGCAACGCGGCGCAGGCTTCACTGAGCTGCTGCGCCTGGCAGATGGCGTCACCTTCCAGTAGCTTGTACTGCGCGCGCAATTCTTCCAGGCTCATCTTCTCGGTGTTGACGATGGTTGGCAGGCGGGTGATGAGCAGGTCGTTCATGATTGCTCCTCGTCCTGGCCATAGATCTCATTGACGCGGTCTCCGGCGATCTCTGTAGCCAACGCATGCATGTCGCGCGAACAACATACGGCCTGGTGACGCAACGGATCGGGCAGGATCGCCTTGTTGTCATCGAGGGCGCTGGCCTGTTCTGCCAGCCACTGGGCGAGTTTGAATTGTTCTTCGTTCATACTGCACCTTCCTTCCATTCCTTCCATTTCGCGTTAAAAATCTGTTCCCGCGAAAAGAACATCGGCTCGTCCCACTCAATCATGCAGTTGAAGCGCACTGCATAGCTGTACCAGCGGCCGCTGTTTCCAGCGGTGCGCTCGAACGCCTGCACCACGCCCTCCAGCGTGCTGCACAGTTTCGAGCTGTGCTTGATGATGATGCGGGGCTGGATCAGTCCGCCGGTGATGGCAATGATCTCGAAGCCGTTGACACGCAGCCAGCGTGCACAGATACGCACTCTCTCCGCGATCTCGCGTCTCAACTCGGCATTGTGGATACGGTTACTCATGATCCACCTCCGCCACCAGCGATACCTCGCGTACCTGGCACTGGACGAACGCGCCGCCCAGCTTAAGCATGCGTCCGTTGAGGCACTGGATCAGCGCCTCTTCCTGCGCGGCCAGCGCGGTGTAGCGCTGGATGTGGCTGGTCAGCCCGTCCACTGCAGCAGCCAGGCTAATGGCGAGGACCGCAGCGATGACGGACCAGTGCAGCGGCGCGCTGCGCCGTTCCAGCTCGTCGATGGCGGCCTGGTCTGATTCGTGTTGCTGTTGTGCGCGGATGCGCTGGGCGTGGTCAGGATTCATCATGGCGCTCTCCCTTAGAGTTCCTTGATGACGTCGGCGCTGATCTTGTCCGCACCGATCTCGGCGGCAAGGTTCAGGGCGCTGGTCACCAGGTTGTTCACCACCAACGGGTACACCATCGAGACGGCCTTGCCTGCGCCCTTTTGGCGGGTGAGGCGGGCGCGCATGGCGTCATAGGCATCCTTGCCGAAGAGTTCATCCAGCCCCTTGCCGACGCGCTTGAACTTGAGCGTCAGGTACTCTTCCAGGTTGCGGTCCAGCGGGGCCAGTTCGGCTACCTCGCAGCGGCGAATCACTTCGCGCGCTTCATAGTGCACGCGCTCGTCCAGCTTGTTCTTCAGCTCGGGCTGGCCGATGAGGATGATGGAGAGCAGCTTTTTGTAGCCGTCTTCCAGTTCCCAGAAACGCTTGAGGAATTTGAGGGTCTGGATGCTGAGGTCGTGGGCTTCTTCGATCACCAGGGAGTGCACGTTGCCGGCGCGGCTGGAATCCTTGAGCAGCTGCTCAACCTTGCGCGCCTTGGCTTCGAGGCTGCGCGGGATCTTCTCGCCTTCGCGCAGGTCGCCGATGATGGCCTCGCAGATGCCGCCTGCCGTCATGGTGCCCTTGTCGATCAGGCGCGGCTGGATCAGCACGATGAGCTGAGCATCGCGCTGCACGCGGTCCACCAGATCGCGGCGCAGGGTGGTCTTGCCCGCTCCGGATTCGCCCACCACGGCCAACATGCCGCCGTGCTTGGCGGTGCTGAACATGGCTTCGCGGATGTAACGTTGATCGGCAGAGAGGAACACGTCGGACGGGCCTTGCACGTCGTCGATGAAGGGATCGCGGAGGATTGCAAAGTGTTTCTTGGCGTGTGGGCTGAGCATTTCTATCTCCAATGGTTCGATTTCAGATAACAAGCGGGCAGGCTTCTGGCCGAGGTGGACGTTGACCGGGTGGGCGCAGCGCGACGAGTCGGCTTCGTCCACTTCCCACACCTGGGCGATATCCACCTCGTCCACGTCGTAGCGGCGCAGTAGCTCTGCGGTCTGGCGCTTGATGCTTTCCGCCGAGGTCAGCTTTGGCCAGGTGCCCCAATTCATGATCTGCGTGGCAGCGGATAGCGAGAGCGGCTTGCCATCGACGCCGCGGCCTTCCTGTTTGATGGCATTGGCCCATTCGTTCTGGCGGATACCAAGGCGCGCAAGCACGCCTTTGAGTTTGAGCGGCATGTAATGGGCCTCCTGTTTAAGTGCGGTCGCGGTACGCATGGAGCACCTCCGACCCGTTGCGTTTTTGGATTTCTTGTTTCATTGCTACAATCTCCCTGACGTTGTTGCAAAGCCGCTTTCGCGGCACCCTTATGGCCGGGCTCCACCCCGGCCATAAATCTTTGGTCTTCTCTTATTTCTTCTTTTAACTTTTCAGGTAAAAGAAGCATCAGCCCACCAGACGCAGCGCCGGTGCAGCGAACTTCCCTTTTCCTTCCAGGCGATCCAACGCTTCCTGCAGCTGCTCTTCCATCACACCGGATGGATACCACTCGGCCAGCCGCTCGCGTTCATCCGCTGATACAGCCCTGCCCAGCATGCTGCGTAGGCGCATGGCGGCTTGGGTATGGGTGAGCGGTTTGATCTCGACGTGCACCGGGCTGGGCACGTTCAGGCGTTCTCCTGGGCGATCCATGAACGATGGCGCGGCGACGTCTTTCAGATGCGAGTGAGCATCCAGGCCACCAAACGGGACGGCGTTCTTGTTCTTGGCCTTTTCGATCTCTTCCTGGTTGAGTCCGGCATAGGCGGCCTGATCGGCGGCCTTGCCCGCCGTCTCGATGACGGTATCGGGGCGTGATTTGTATTCCTCTCCGTACACGGCACCATCGGCGCGGAAGCCACCAGCATCGGAAGCAACAGGAGAAACGATGTGGGTGGTTTCTTCATTCTTGTAGTCCGTGACAGTGACCAGCACTTGGTTTTCGCCGTACACCAGGGGAGATACCTTGACCATCGCGCCGACGAACACGCCGGGGATTTGGCCGACGTCGTAGTGCAAGCGCTGTTTGATGGAGGGATGCTTGAAGCTGATGACTAGCTCGCCGTCTACCTTGCGCTCTATGGGGTCGGCAGAGAGCAGCAGGCGGCACATCTCGACCGATGGCAGGATGCGCAGCTGATCGCGGCGGATCATCTGCCACAGGGCGTAACGCGCCTGTGGGTCTGCCATGTATTTGCGGTGCAGGCGTGCGTCGTAGTTGGGGATGGCGTCGGCGTTGTAGGCGTTGTACCAAGCCTCGGCGGCGGTATTGAGCTGATCAACATTCTCGACTGGCTCGTACATCAGGCGGCTCTCGAACAGACACTCGACACGGTTGTTGCCGTTCTCGACGCTGCCCTTGGCGCGCGGGTTCTTGGCTTTGTGTTCTTCCGCGTTCACTTGCAGGGCGATCAATGCGTTCTTGATCGCGCCCGCCGTGTTGGCGCTGCCTTTGTCCCAATACAGCATCTTGGGCACGCCGTGCATCACGCGGCCTTCGCGCTTTTCCCAGCAGTACAGCAGGAAGTCGAACAGGTTGGCCTGTGTCTCTCCCTTGGCCTGGTAGTAGCGTACGAGGGTGGTGTTGCTGAAATGGTCGGTGAGGACGTAGCGCCACACCTTTAGCTTCAGCTTGGCGACGTTCTCCAGTTTGTTCTTGTAGAACTCGTCTTCCTGGATGATGCGTTGCTTGCCGTCCGGCATGTAGTAGATCAGGCACAGCGATGGGTCTACCTGATGCACATGGTTGGGATGCAACGAGCGCATGGACTGTGCGGCGCGGTCCAGACGCTGCGATGCCATATTCATCTGGTTGGCCTTGAGCAGCGCGTTGACGCGGCTGTTGGAGACGGTGATCTCGCGGCCGTTCTGCGACAGCAGGGAGACGGCCGTGGGCGTGTGCATGGTGGCCTTGCCGTTCTTGCGCTGGCCGATGCGGAGCGTGGCGCACACATCGGTGAGCACGGCCATGTCTTGCGATGTGGTGCCGCAGTCGGAGCGCGTCTTGCGGCCGCTACTCCAGCCGATGTTGCCTAGGGCGCGGTATACGCGGCTGTAGCTCCAGTCGTACATCTCGCCGAAGGCGCGGATCATGGCCGTGCACTCTCCATGCGCTGCAGCGTCGAGCCGCTGCGCCAGATCGCGCAGGGCGTCCTGTACCGTAAGGGCGGCTGGCTCGTTGATCGCCATGACGGCCCCCTTACTTCGCCGCCTTCGGTTGGAAGGCTTCCACGTCCAGTATCGGGCGGGCCTTCTCCTTGTAGCCGATGAACACCTCTTCGCAGGCCGCCATCACTTCGGCCAGTTTGCCAGCGACCTGACTCACGCCGTCGTAGTACACAACCGCCATTGCCTCGATGGCTGCATCACGATCTTCTTCACCGAACTCCTCGGTCAGGATGGCGTCTCGCATAGCATCTAGCTTGTCCAGAAACTCAAGTGCACCGGCTGCGTGGCGCGTGGTCTCGATGGCGATCTCTGTTGCGCGTGGGTGCCAGTCACCGGCGCGGTTCTGGAGTTTGTGCAGCTGCTTATCCAGCGAGTTGAGCTTTTCGTCCTTCTTCTTGATGACGGCATTCAGTGCATCGGTCTCTGCCTTGGATTCTTCGCGTGCGTCACGCAGCGCGGCGCGCAGCTCTTTAACAGACATGGTGGCGATCTCGTCCAGGTGCAACTCTCCGGTTTGGCCGGTAAGTTCCAGCTCTTCCAGCCGCTCGTCGTCCAGCACCAGCATCTCGAATAGTTTGGTTTGGCTGCCAATTGCATCGGTCAAAACGCGCGTTGATGCGCGATTTGAAAACTTTGAGGCCGCCTGTATAAACCTTCGGCCAACTGAGACATCAATACCCAACACATCCAGCCGCGCCATGAAGTTTCCGTGTCCGCACGCCGCTTTCAGCACCGCCAGCCCGCGCCCAACCTCAAGGCAGGCTTCGACGCTGCGGCGCATGTTGGCGCTGATGTCGCGCTGGATCAGTTCTGGGTCGGTGCAGTCTGCGGGCAATTGGTAGCCGACCTGGGCAGCCACGGCGCGGACCGTGGTGTCCAGTTGGGCGTTGAATGCCACCAGTTCCTGCGTTGCCTTATCGGCCTCGTCCAGGCGGGCCGGGTTGAAGCCTGATTCAGTTGACTTCAGTTCTTTGCTATTCGCTTGCCTTGCCATTTTCTTTCCCCTTAAGTACGTGTGAAGTTATGTTTGATCTCAGCCAGCTTCTGTTCAGCCTTATCGATGTCGGCCAGCACGCGGCCGAACACCTGGCCCATCTTGGCGGTCGGGTGGAACAGGCCGGTGTTTTCGTCCTTGCGCGCCCAACCCCTGTCGATGATTGTTTTCATGAGCACGCAGACAGTGCTTGGAGTCAGCCCGAGGCTCTTGGCCAGAGAACCGTTAGATGCGCCATTCACAACGCAACCAGCGAGCGCATCAACCAGGACGAGCACTTTCTCTGCCGAACTACGGTCGTCTTTGTTCATGCTTGTTCTCCGTCCATGAAACCAACCTCATCGATTGCCGCAGCCAGTTGTTCAGCTACATCGCAGCCAATGTTTTCAGCAGCCATAAGCAACTCGATCATGTCGTAGCTGTGATACGGAGCCTGCGTATCCGCCAACAGCAAGGCGCGCAGTTCCTGGGGCGTGTTGGCTTTTTGCAGCACGCCCGCCAAGTGAATGACGCGCTGCTTTGCCTCGTTAAACTCTTTGCTCATGCTTACCCCCTCATCTCAATGCGCGTCGGCTTCCAGTGCTTTTCGTCCATTGCGCGTTCTGCCGCGTCAGCGATGGCTACGAGTTGCTGTGCCAGAGTCAGCAGTTCGGCGGGTCGTATTTCCAAGCCGTTGAATGGTTCTGACTCAAGTACCGCCAAAGGCTTTTGGTAGCGGCAGCGTGTCAGCAATACGGTTATGTTCATCGCTTACTCCTGATTGAATTCAAACTCTGGTTGCAGATGCTTCTTGATGTTTCCCTTGTGCCAGGCGAGCCCTTCCATACCCTGCTGGATGGCGGAGAGCACCGCATCCGCCTCGGCCTTGCCGCTGTAGAACTGCAACAGTTGTCCGGCTGCGGCATGCAGCACTTCCTGCAGGGTTTGCATGTCCTGGGCTGAGGCATTGCGGCCGGTGGGCGCTGGGATCATCAGGTGGCCGGTGCTGGCGGCCAGCCAGCGGGTCACCAGGTTGATGCCGCAGATGTGCTCGTATGCGTGGATGTGGTTTGCCGGCATGCGGCCATTTGAAAGCCACTTGTAAAGAACGTCAGGTGTGATTGACATCAGATCGGAGATGCTTTCGACCGTGTAGCGCTTCTTTTCCAAAGCATGGTCTTTGCACAGGCGCAGCGCATCGCGCAGGCTATTGGGCTGAACGCGTTTCCAATTTCTACCGCGCATCAGAACACCCCCCTGATGGCGCGCGTCAGAACAAATCGCGGATTAGAACCAGTAAAAGCAGTTTTTATTGCGTAAAATGCGCAGCTATTGCAATTGACGATAAGACACGTGATGACCGAACAAGAATTCAGCAAGCTTGCGCGCAACATGAATATGGCTTTCGATAATTTGTGCATTCTCAATATCGCCGTCGAATCGCTTATTTTTTCGATGCCGCCAGCTCAGGCGAAGCGGTTTGTTGAGAAGCTGGATTCATTTCTGGCCAATCCAGAGGAAACCGATTCGCTCTCAACAGAGCATTTAGCGCAGCTGCGCCAGTGGCGCGCGGATGCGGAACAGCGCTAGACATGGCGTAACGGCTGCGCTGCAGCGCCGGGCCGTAGACACAGAACGGGTGCTTGCGCAGGGAATCGGCGACGATCCCCAGGGCAAGCCGGACGCGGTAGAGCTGGATGGTTTTCATGATCAGGCGGCGATCTGTTCGGCTTCGGGATCGAGGCCGAGCTTGAGGTAAATGTCGCGCCCTTCGCCGTAATGGCCCCGGCGCACGCCGCGAAACACGTCAGACACAGCGCGGTAGCTGAACTGGTTGGTCGCAGCAAAGGATTTGAGGGTGAACCCCTGCTTGCGCAGGGAGTGTTTCAGGTCATTCGATTTTATGATGCGCATGGCGGCCTCCGTCTAATTTGTCGCTGTGTTGTGTTTGGTTGTTTGGTGATGTGGTGTGAATAATGTTCCCGTTCGGGAACATTGTCAAGCACCCTTTCGGGTATTTGTTATGGGCGATAAAATTGATGTTGATATTGGCTCTCGCATCAAGAAATTGCGCGGCGAGCAGACGCAGCAGGAATTTGCTGATCTATTGATGATCGGTAGAACCACACTAATTCGATACGAGAGCAATGAGCGCGCACCCGATGCAGAGCTACTTTTAAAACTGTATTTCTTATACAAGGTACAGCCGTTATGGCTGCTGACAGGCTGGGGGGATGATGTCGCCGGAACCAAACTCACCCCGCGCCAAAAAGCTTTGCTCGACAACTACGAGAATAGTGATGACGCTGGAAAAAAGATCATCGAAGGCACTGCATCTATGGCAGCGCAATCGTCAAAGGGTGTGAGTAAACAAAAATAGACACGGGCACAAATCCCCGTGTAGCAGCAGGATGGATGTCGATATTTCTAACCCGAAAAGGACGGATATGAATAAGCAAATGTGGATCGTTATTAGTTTGGTAATTGGGGTGATTTCCTCGACCTCGGCTTGCGCCACAGCAACAGAATCAAACCTATATGTATATGGCGAATTGGGGCCCGCTAGCTTTACCAATGCCCCCAGTGTTTCTGGTACCAAGAGAACTGGCAGTTCAGTTTTTCTCTCCTTGGGGATTGGATATCAATTCAACCAACATGTCGCCGTAGAACTTGGATATTCTAAGTTTGCAGACTCCGAATTGAATTTTGGCGGCCCAATGTTCACCTTGAAGAGGCGGTCACTATCCGTTTCGGCTGTTGGAATCTATCCATTGAGTCCGTCTTTTTCAGTTTTTGGAAAAATAGGTAATTCATCGAATAGAAGCGAACTGGTGGTCAATACATGCCCCTCCCCTTTTGCTTGTAATGGCATGAGTGAATCAAAGAACACTCTCGCTTTTGGCTTTGGCGGGTTATATAAAATCAACGATCAATTGGATATTCGTTTGCAATGGCAAGATTTCGGCGAGTTTGACAGTTCCTCATCTCCCATGAAAGCTAGTGCCTTAAGTGTCGGTGCCGCTTATCGTTTTTAGACGAAACATGCAAAAAATCTAATTGGTGATCTAACACCACCAACCCAAGCCCCGCCTAGTGCGGGGCTTTTCATTTCTACCGGAATCACTTCCGCCTTAACCACCCCCCCGCGCGCGCGTAACCTCGCGTGCCATGACTACCTCACAACAAGAGCGACCTCACCCTAACCCTCTCCCAGCGGGAGAGGGGATATTTGTCTGCGGCACATGCGCCCTTTGGACGCGCCACACTGACCCGCACATGCCCGAGCACGGACAGTGCAATAAGAAGTCTGTCGGCTATTACACGCACCAAACAAACACCTGCGCCTTCAACCCTATCCTTTGGAGGAAAGCATGAGGAATATCGAACGCATCGTCATCCATTGCAGCGACTCGCCCAATGGCAAGTCGCTGTTCACAGGCAAGCAAGGCGACCGCAACTATGTCACGCCCGTGATGGAGATCGACAGTTGGCACAAGGCGCGCGGCTTCAGACGCCTGCCCAACTGGCGCTCACGCTTGAATCCTGGATTGTCTTCAATCGGCTACCACTATGTGGTTTACACGCGCGGCTTCGTTGAGACCGGGCGTCACGTCGATGAGATCGGCGCGCACGTAGAGGGCTACAACGCCACCAGCATCGGCATTTGCCTGATCGGCCGCGACAAGTTCACACCAGAGCAGTGGAACGCGCTCGACCGCCTGGTCGATTCTCTGCGCGAGATCTATCCGCAGGCCAAGGTGGTCGGCCATTGCCAGCTCAATGCGGACAAGACGTGCCCGAATTTCGATGTGGTGGATTGGCTGGATACCGGCCTGCCCGCCGCGAACAAGATTTTCAACCCAGAAAAGGGAGCTCTCGCATGACCGATATCAATCCAGCCACGGTGACTGAATCAAAACCGTGGTGGCAGTCCCGCACGTATTACTTCAATGCTGTCTGTTCTGCGCTGTTCGCGCTGGAGGCCAGCATGTCGCTGCTGCAACCGCACATGCCCGGCAATGTGTACGCCTGGCTTTCCGTCCTGCTGATCGTGGGCAATTCGATATTGCGCGCGATCACCACCGGCGCCATATCGTTCGGATCTCCCAAGGCGGAATGATGGACTGGCTCAAGCGCAATTTTTCCAATGTGTTGTTCGGTTTAGCCGCGTTGGCCGGGACGGTGCTGTTGTGGTTCAGCCTGCAGCAGGAGCGTGCTCCTATTGGGGTGGTGACGCAGGCAACGCCAGCGCCTGCGGTGGCCGGACAGGCTAAGTCCGATATACCTATCCAGTCTGGCACGGTGAAGGCCTATGACCTATCTGCAAAGCGCAAGGTATCTCTGCCAGGCGCAGTGCAGGCTGATCCGCACAAGAACGTGATTGAGTCCAGCGCGGTGCCAGCAGATGACCATCCGCAGACCGTGACTTCGGTAATCGATACGCAGACGGGCGAGATAGAGACGTTCGTGATCCGCGAGCCGCTTCCCTTGTTCGCTCTAGATTACCGGGGGGATGCCGGCCTCTATCTCGGGTTCCGTAATGGTTACGGGGCGATCAGAGCGGAGGCGCGACAGGCGATATTCAGCGTAAAGGCCGTGCATTTCGGGGTGATCGGTTCGGTCGAATCCGCACTGGGCGGTGTCCCATCTCCCCCTGCGGCCTTCATCGGTGGCGGTGGCTGGGGTAACTGGGATCTGAGGGACTGAACATGGACCAGGTAGACCGCGCCACTGAGCGCGAATCAGAGATATTGTCCGATGCCATAGGTGAGGTACGCCGCCACACCGCGCTGAAATACACAGGGTGCTGCCACAACTGCGGAGATATCACAGGCGGAGGCCGTCGCTTCTGCGATGTGGATTGCCGGGACGATTACGAAAAACGCAAGAAATTGAAAGGCGGCCATGCAGGTACAAATTGATCTGTGGGAACTGATTATGGCGCTGGGATCGCTGATCGGTGTGTTTGCCGGATTGGTATGGCTGTTCGGCACGATTCTGGTCAAGCAGTTCAAGGCATTGCTGGAGGCGCGCTTCAGCGCTATTCATGCCGACGCAACCAAGCGCGCTGATGCCGATACCAAGGTCGAGGCGCAGTTGCGCCAGTTCGAGAAGGATTTTTTGACATTCCAGCGTGACATGCCGCTGCAGTACGTGCGGCGCGAGGATTACATACGCGGTCAGACGGTTATCGAATCGAAGCTGGATGCGGTGTATAGCAAGCTCGAAGTGGTTCAAATACAGGGGGCAAAACATGATTGACCAGGAAAAAGTTCGGCGCGAGAACATGCGCTGGTGGGTGATTCTTACCCTGCACAAAGCCAGCCCGATTGGTGCCGCCGAGGAATTGGTGCTGGCCACTGTGCAAGGCATGCTCCCGGATGCAACTGCGCTGGAAGTGCGCCGTGCACTGGACTACCTTTCCGACCGTGAGTTGGTGAAGTTGGATAGGCAGCCCTCCGGACACTGGTTTGCAGACCTCACGCGTTACGGAACCGATATCGCCGAATATACGGTCGACTGCGACCCGGGAATCGCGCGCCCAACGAAATACTGGCCCGGCTGATATGCCTCCGCGTTCAAAAATCAAACAGCTTCCTGCCGAGGTAAAGCAATGGCTGGATAAGGCGCTGCTGGAAGGCGATTTCTCCGGTTATGAGTTCCTGGAACAGGAGCTGGCCAAGCGTGGCTACCAGATCGGAAAGTCCAGCATCAACCGCTACGGGCAGGAATTCGAGAATCGTCTGCATGCACTGAAGCTGGCCACCGAACAGGCCCGGGCGATCTCCGAGTCTGCCCCCGATGATGCCGGAGCGATGAACGATGCCCTAATCAGACTGGTACAGCAGAAGGCGTTCGATACCCTGCTCAAGATGGAGGAAGGCGCATCGATCAAGGATGTCGGCCTGATGGTAGCCCGCCTTTCGAATGCGACGGTGAAACAGAAGCAATGGCAGGCGGAGGTACGTGAAAAGGCAGAGACCGCTGCTGCCGCCGTCGAGAAGATCGCCAAGAAAGGTGGCTTGTCTGCTACGGCCGTCAACGAGATCAGGAGCCAGATCCTTGGTATCCCAGGCTAAGACGATCCCGGTCGACCTCCCCAGCGATGCGGCGCGCAAAGACGCACCGCCAGCCGTTTTACTGCCCTATCAGCAGCGCTGGATCGCCGACGACAGCCCGCTGAAGATCGGCGAGAAGTCGCGCCGAGTGGGTTGGACGTGGGGGGAGGCCGCAGACGACGTGCTGATCGCGGCGCGCGAGGAACTCAGCTCCAACGTGTTCTACATCGGCCCCACGCAGGATATGGCGCTCGAGTACATCGAGGCATGCGCTATGTGGGCGCGCGCATTCGACTATGCTGCATCGGAGATCGAGGAAGGCATCTTCGTCGACGGCGACAAGGAGATCAAAACCTACAAGATCGACTTCCCCGCCACTGGCCGCCGCATCGTGGCGCTCAGCTCGCGCCCGACCAACCTGCGCGGCAAGCAGGGCGTGATCGTCATAGACGAGGCGGCGTTCCATAACGACCTCGCTGCGCTGCTCAAGGCCGCGATGGCCATGCTGCTGTGGGGCGACAAGGTGCGCATCTTCTCTACCCACGACGGGCAGGACAACCCGTTCAACGAACTGATCCAGGAAGTGCGCGCCGGTAAGCGCAAGGGCGTAGTGCACCGCATCACCTTCCGCGAGGCGGTCGAGCAAGGGCTGTACCGGCGCGTGTGCCTGCGCCGTGGCATCGAATGGACGGCCGAAGGCGAAGCGCAGTGGGTGGCCGATGCCTACGCCTTCTACGGCGAAGATGCCTCTGAGGAGCTGGACGTAGTGCCATCGCAATCGGCCGGGGCTTACCTGACGATGGGCCTGATCGAGGCGCGCATGAACCCGGACACGCCACTAGTGCGCGGCCGATGGACATCTGAGTTCGCCTACCTGCCGGACTGGGAGCGCGAAGCGGAGGTTGCTGCCTGGTGCGAGGAACACGTCAAGCCCATCCTGGACAGACTCGACAAGGATCTGTCGCACGGTTTGGGCGAGGACTTCGGGCGGCTCGGCGATTTGACCACCCTGGACATCATGGAAGAAGGATGTGATCTCATCACGCGGGTGCGCGGGCAGATCGAGCTGAGCAATTGCCCTTTCCGCCAGCGCGACGATATCGTCAAGGCTGACGCCGATCTGGTGTGTATGAGCTTCAATGCGACGGTGGTGAAGTGGCTGGTCGAGTGGAATTTCCCAGGTGCCGCGCTGCCGCAGGTGTGGCGCAAGTGTGGTGATGAAGAGGATGCCAACACCACCGCGGAGCGCGATGAACGTATCTACAAGATGGGGTTCAAGCCGACGCTGAAGTACATTCATGATACTTACGGCGGAGAGTGGGTTGAGACTAAATCGCCTGCGCCGATTGATAAAGTTCCCGGCACTGGCGGTTCTGCCGAATTTGCGGAAAGTTCTCCTCGCGACGATCTGGATGACCTGGTGGACTTTGGTATGCAGGATTGGCAGGCCAGCATGGAGCCTATCGCTGCTGCGTTGCAATCTGAAATGGATGCGGCGGTTGCAAAAGGCGAGACGGCGGCACAGTTCATGGAACGTTTGCCAGCGTTGCTTACCAAGCTGAATCCGATTCCGCTGGCAAAACGCCTGACCAAAGCCGCATTCGCTGCGCGCGTGGCCGGTGAGGCCGGGATAGAGCCGAACGATGGCAGATAGTTCGCTCATTGGGCTGGTCAAGCTGACGCCAAAGGAGGCGGTTGCTTACCTGAAACAGCGCGATCAACTCACCAAGTCATTCAACTGGCAGGATGTGTGGCAGGAAGAGCATGCACATCAATTCACGGTGTCGCGGCTGGCGAATCTGGACATTCTGGAGGCCATGCGGGACGGGATTTTAAGCTCTGTAAAAGGGGATTCTTCCCGTCAAGATTGGACAAAAAACGCCAAAGAACTGCTGATACAGGCGGGTTGGTGGGGTAAAAAGGCCATTACTGATCCAACAACTGGCGATATCGTCACTACCACCTTCGATCCGCCTCGTCTCAAGCTTATTTTCGATACCAATACACGAATGGCTTACGCGGCTGGGCTTTGGCAGCGTATCGACCGCAATAGGGGAACACACCCCTATATTCGCTACATCACCAGGCGTGATGAACGAGTTAGAGAGCAGCATCGTTCCTGGGATAACTTGACGCTTCCGGTCGATGATGCCTTTTGGAAGACTCACTTCCCGCCAAATGGCTGGCGCTGCCGCTGCCGGGCAATGAGCATCAGCCAGGCTAGCTACGACAAGGGGATGTCGCCCAACGGCGAGCGACTGAACAAGATAGCGCCTGATGTGCAGTATAAAGATTGGACGAACAAGCGCACCGGCGTCGTTGAGCGCGTGCCAGTCGGCATTGATCCTGGATTTGGCTATAACCCTGGTGTGGCGCGTGGTCAGAACCTGCTGGATGTCACACGCAACAAGCTCGATGGATTGCCTGCGCCGATGCGGAATGCAGCTCTCGATCCGGTCGAGATCAAGCCAGTGGCAGCAGATTTTCGCAATGCAGTTGACGTGGCGCTGGCTTCAATTCCAGAGGCGGTGCGGGTTGTTGTGATGGCGGCAGGATATGAATTGCGCATCGCGCCCAAGTTGACGGATGTACTACCACGATTAGCTGGAAAGCATCCGCGTGGGCATGATGTGGGAACGGTATGGGAAGAACTGGAAGGCGGCCTATTTGTACAGGATAGACTGATCGTTGTTGCCAGCTCTGCATTGGAAGCGGGTAAATATGTCTCCACCAGCACAGCTCGCGCAGCGCAGCTATTGAGGCATGAATACGGTCACGCCTGGGATTTGATCAACCGCTTGTCGGAGACGCAGGAATTCGTCGTAGCCTACGACAAGGACGCTGTCGTGCTTCGCGGATGGTTGGATAAGAATATGCCAGATGATGCGCTGAAACAGTTGCGCTATCTGCTGCAATCCGGCGCTGCCGGTCGGCAGGAGGCATTCTCTGAGATATTTTCATATCTTCATGGAGGCGGAACCGCCACATATATAGATGCATTGCAGGCCTTCCCGGAAGCGACTAAAGTGGTCTCGGCCATGCTGGAGCGCATCAAATGATTGTCTGTTTTGTATATTTGGAACCTGACGGAAGCATCTATATTGAAGGCCGCTTGCGTAACGAGGAGTGTAGTTCAGGCCACTTTCACCAGCGCGTTCATGCTGGTGGCGAATACAATGGAATCGAATTTGACGAGTGGGTTACCTTATCGAGTGTCACGTTTGGCGATGATGGATCTGTTACAAAAATCCTGAGAGGTAACGCCGAACCTGATGCTGAACTTCCTCCATTTATAAGGAAGCCGATCTGATGTTCAAGACAGAAATTCATTCACAGCCCGTTGAAGACCTGTTGAATCGATTGATTCGGCAAGGACAGAACATGTCTCCAGTGATGGAAGCTATAGGCATGGAGCTTGAGGGGCGCGTATCCAACCGATTTGAAACAAAGACCGATCCTAATGGCGCCACCTGGGCACCGTGGAAACCTTCCACCGTGAAAAGCTATCCCAAGGATGGCCATAGAAAGCTGATGGACCGGTACGGCGATATGCTGGCTAGCCTTACCCATCAATCAGATCGCGATAGTGCAGTTATTGGTTTTGGCCAACCGTATGCTGAATATCATGAAACTGGCACCAAGAATATGGTTGCTCGCCGTTTGCTAACGAATGGTGGTGGTTCTATTGGTAGAGGTGATGAGCAGGCTGTTTTGAAACTTATCAACGCACACTTTGCTGGAGGCTGATTTTTTCGGCTGTTTTTTTGTTTTATCTGTTGCAACTGATTTTTATTCCCATCCCATATAATCCCGCCTCAATTTACTTCTTCCCACCATTTATCTCGTTTTTCCCTGAGTATTTATCTCACCCCGGTTCACCCCCGGTTTGCCGCCGCTTCGCGGTTCCCTGCGTTGCTCAAACGGTCAGGCGGCTGCGGAACTCGCGCTACGCGCTCAGACAGTCCTCGCCGACTACTCCTGACCGTTTTCCGCTACTCGGCGGCGCACAGGGGATGGAGATTCAAAAGTAGTCTTGTGTGGACATGAATGTCCACGCTGTCTTTTTTAAGGTAGGTGGGCGCTTTGCGCCCCACCTACGGGTTCGGGGTTGGCTTTGCCTTTGACTGTTTTGCTTTGCATTCCCCTGTTCCGCCACCGAGTAGCGGAGGCGGGGCAGGGAATTCTGACGAATATGTTTGAGCACGTGGCCGCGTAGCGGATCGTGCGAGTTTATGAGGAAGCCTGACCTGCCGAGCAACGCAGGGAACCTCGAAGAGGTGGCGGATTGGGGTCGCTTTTTTTGGGTTACTTTTTCTTGGCGAGACAAGAAAAAGTGACTAGCTGCCGGGCTACCCCCGGCGAAGTTGTTCTTGATTGGAGGAAGCCCTACGGGTATTTCGGAATTCGATAAAGCGAGCATTTCTACGGTCTTCCCCCACCATCAAATACACAGTGGGCGGTATGGTCGAATACAGTACCCCACCTACAGGCAGCATTTACCAGCGTCGCTAAGATGCGTCCCATGCAATCAGCTTGCATTCCAGCAATAGCTTCAACGTTTCTAAGAGATTAATTCCAACGATCCAGCAATTTCACATTACGTGATGCTTGTTCCGAGGATGCGTGGTGGCATGGTTTCCATGCCGGCCAGCCGGGAGATTCACTAATTAACTTTGAATAAGGGAGACTCTATGAAATTCGAAATGAAGGCGGTGCCGAAAAAGATTCTGGCAATAGTCCTCGCAGGCGGAGAAGGTACTCGCCTCCGTCCGCTGACGCTAACACACGCAAAACCCGCTCTTCCTTTCGGTGGCAGTTTCCGGATCGTGGACTTCGTACTCAGCAATCTGGTTAATTCCGGCATCGAATCCATCTACCTGCTGGCCCAATACAAGCCTGAATCTCTGGTCAAGCACATCGATGCCAACTGGAAGCTTGCGCACAACAGTCGTGAGCGTTTCGTCCGCGTCGTGTTGCCACAACAGGAGCATGGCGGGTTCCGCGGCACGGCCGATGCCGTTCATCAGAACCTCGACCTGATCAAACAGCATGCACCTGACATGGTGGCTGTTTTTGCCGCCGATCACGTCTATCGCATGGATGTGCGCCAGATGGTGCAGTTCCACAGCGATTGCGATGCCGATGTCACAATCGCGGCCACGCAGGTGCCAATCAAGCAGGCATCATCGTTCGGCGTCATTGCGGCTGGACACAATGGAGAGATATGGGATTTTCAGGAGAAGCCGGAAGCCCCTATCGCCATACCTTCCTGCCCAGAACGTGCTTATGCTTCCATGGGCAACTACTTGTTCAATACTGACGTGTTGGTCGAGGCTCTGGAACACGCCGTACGCAACGGCGAAACGGATTTCGGTGGGCACATATTGCCGCGCCTGATACGCAGTCACCAGGTGCATGCCTATGACTTTTCGAAAAATAGCGTTCCGGGCATCCAGTCGCATGAGGAGCAGGGCTACTGGCGCGACGTAGGCACGTTGGATGCCTACTTAAGCGCCCACGATGATGTTGCCGGTAACGCACCGCGCTTCAATTTACACAACCCGCACTGGCCGATGTTGCCTGCACTGCACGCGCTTGATACGGCCTCCGTTCGTCCGTTGCACTGGAAGCGTGGCAGTGTTGCGGCTCCTCGGCATCTCCTCGGCGGCATGCTCTCATCCGAATTCGACGCAATGCAAGCTGGCCGAGCCTGACAGACGTTCTCCTCCCCTTTGCATGGGTTCCCAAAACTTATAGCAAAGGTTCAGCCCCACGAAAATTTCGTGGGGCTTTTTTTCGTGCGGCTGGGGGAAGGGTGGCCGAAACAGTCAGTGACACGGAGGTTCCGAGCGAAGTAAGTCTCCGCCCTACATTACCAATCGCTTAGCCAAAGCGACCGGTAATGTAATGGCTGCGGCCGCCGCTTCGCGGCTTAACATTCGCCACGCTCATGTTAGCCTGCGCCGCTATATCACAAGCAGGTCAACCGAACCTGCCTGTGATGTAGTCTTCAGTCTCTTTGCGCTTCGGATTGGTGAACACCGTGCTGGTGTCGCCGAATTCGATGAGGTCGCCCAAGTACATGTAGGCGGTGAAATCGGAGATACGCGCCGCCTGCTGCATGTTGTGGGTCACGATGACAATGGTGAAATCCTTCTTCAACTCGTCGATCAGTTTCTCGATATGCGCAGTGGAGATCGGATCGAGCGCGGAGGTCGGCTCGTCCAGCAACAGCACTTGCGGTTTGACGGCGATAGCGCGAGCGATGCACAGGCGTTGCTGCTGGCCGCCGGAGAGGCCGGTTCCGCTCTGTTTCAGTTTGTCCTTTACTTCGCCCCACAGCGCAGCTTTCTTCAGCGCCCATTCCACGCGCTCGTCCATCTCATTGCGGCTGAGGCGTTCGTAAAGTTTCACGCCGAAGGCAATGTTGTCGTAGATGGACATCGGGAACGGGGTCGGCTTCTGGAAAACCATGCCGATCTTGGCGCGCAGGGTGTTCAGGTCCTGCTTCTTGTCGAGCAGATTCTGTCCGTCCAGCAGTACCTCTCCGGTCGCGCTTTGTGCGGGATACAACTGGTACATGCGGTTGAAAGTGCGCAACAGGGTGGATTTGCCGCAACCAGAAGGGCCGATGAATGCGGTGACCATTTTTTCCGGAATCGTCAGATTGATGTCCTTCAGCGCGCGGTATTCCCCATAGAAGAAATTTAGATCGCGCACGATCAGCTTGGGCGTGGTGATGATGGGTTCGACGGTCATTACTTTTCGTCCTTAGTGACTGGTTGCGTTTTGGCGGAACATGACGCGCGCCACGATATTCAGCGCGAGTACGCTCAGGGTGATCAGCAGCGCACCTGCCCAGGCCAGGCTGTGCCAATCCTCGTAGGGGCTCATGGCGAATTGGAAGATGACCACCGGCAGGTTGGCCATCGGCTGGTTCATGTTGCTGCTCCAGAACTGGTTGTTCAGCGCGGTGAACAGCAGCGGAGCGGTTTCGCCGCTGATGCGCGCGACCGCCAGCAGGATGCCGGTCAGGATGCCTGCGCGCGCCGCACGCAAGGTGACGAAATTGATGATCTTCCATTGCGGCGTGCCCAAGGCGGCAGCGGCCTCGCGCAGGCTGTTGGGGATGAGGCGCAGCATGTTCTCGGTGGTACGGATGACCACAGGGATGACCAGCATGGAGAGTGCGAGCGCGCCGCCCCATCCGGAGAAGTGCCCGACCTTGACCACGTAGATCTCATACACGAAGAGGCCGATCACGATGGAAGGAGCGGACAGCAGCACGTCATTGATGAAACGCGTGACAGGGGCCAGCCAGCCGCGCTGGCCGAACTCGGCCAGATAGGTGCCGGCCAGGATGCCGATAGGGGTACCGATGAAGGTTGCGATGGCGACCATCATCAGGCTGCCGACGATGGCGTTGATCAAGCCGCCGCTGCTGCCGGGCGGTGGGGTAGTCTGCGTGAATACGTGCATGCCCAAGCCGGGCAGGCCGTTTTCCAGCAAGGTCCACAGTATCCAGCCCAGCCAGAATAGGCCGAACAGCATGGCGAGCACCGAGACGGTCAGGCTGACTACATTGATGAAGCGGCGACGCGCGTAAAGGTCGAACATGTCAGGCTCCATGGCCTTCGCGTTGTGCCAGCTTGTACAGCATGAGGCGAGCGAGCGAGAGGACGACGAATGTGATGAAGAACAGGATCAGGCCAAGCTCGATGAGCGAGGAGGTGTACAGCTCGCCTACCGCCTCGGCGAATTCGTTGGCAAGAGCGGAGGAGATGCTGTTGCCGGGCATCAGCAGCGATTTGTTGAGCTCGTGTGCGTTACCGATGACAAAGGTGACCGCCATGGTTTCGCCCAATGCGCGTCCCAGTCCGAGCATGATGCCGCCGACCACGCCGATCTTGGTGTAGGGAAGCACCACTTTCCACATCACTTCCCAAGTGGTTGCGCCCAGACCGTATGCCGATTCTTTGAGCATGGCAGGCACGACGTCGAACACGTCACGCATCACCGAGGCAATGAATGGAATGACCATGATGGCCAGGATGATGCCAGCGGTGAGCATGCCGATGCCCATCGGTGGGCCAGAGAAGAACGGGCCGATGAAGGGCAAGGGGCCGATATGGTCGTTGAGCCATGGCTCGACATGGTCGGCGAACAGCGGGGCGAACACGAACAAGCCCCACATGCCGTAGATGATGCTGGGAATCCCGGCCAGCAACTCGACTGCGATGCCCAGCGGGCGACGCAGCCAGTTGGGCGATAGTTCGGTCAAAAATATGGCAATGCCGAAGCTGACAGGGATCGCGATCAATAGCGCGATGCCCGAAGTGATCAGGGTGCCGACGATGGGGATCAACGCACCATATTGGTCGTTGACGGGATCCCATTCGGGGCTGGTGATGAAGCCGAAGCCGAAGGCGTGAATGGCAGGCATGCTACCTACGATCAGCGAGCCGATAATCGCCGCAAGCAGCGCCAGCACGGCGAATGCGGCAAGACGTGTCAGATTGCGGAACAGCAAGTCCAGCACGGTTTGTCGTTTAAAGCGCGCTTCGTGTAGGAAGGTCGACATAGTTCAATTATGGAGTGTGAAAAAAATGCGGGGGCGTTGTTAAATGCCCCCGCGATTATAGCTTAGAACGCGCAGCTTACTTCCACAGTGCTTTACCGGATGCGTCTTTTACTTGTTCTTTCCATGCATCGTGAATGGTCGCTTTCAGCTTGCTGGGCAGCGGCACATAATCAAGCTCGGCAGCCATCTTGTCGCCGTTGGCGTAGGCCCAATCGAAGAACTTCAGCACCTCCCTGGCGTTCTCGATCTTCTCCGGGGACTTCGGGATGAGCACGAAGGTGGCGCCAGTGATCGGCCAGCTTGCCTTGCCGGGTTCATTGGTCAGAATCTCGTAGAAGCCGTTGTCCTTGCTCCATTTTGCATTTGCAGCAGCAGCCTTGAAGCTGTCGTCGCCGGGTTTGACGAACTGGCCATCACGGTTCTTCAGCTGTACAAAGTTCATCTTGTTCTGCAAGGCATACGCGTATTCCACGTAGCCGATGGAGTTCTTGATCGTCTGCACGAAAGAAGCTACGCCTTCGTTGCCCTTGCCGCCCGTGCCCACGGGCCATTTCACCGATTTGTCTGCTCCAACATCTGCTTTCCATGCAGCGCTGACCTGCGACAGATAGGTGGTAAAGATGAAAGTAGTACCCGAGCCATCAGCGCGGTGCACGACGGTGATCGCCTTGTCCGGCATTGCGAGTCCGGCGTTATCGGCAACGATACGCGGATCGTTCCATTTGGTGATCTTTCCTTGGTAGATATCCGCCAATACTTGGCTATCCAGTTTTAATTGGCCTGGAGCAAATCCTTGGAGGTTGATGACAGGAACGACACCACCAATGACGGTTGGGAACTGTGTGAGGCCGCTCTTTGCCAACTCGTCAGGGTGCAATGGGGCGTCAGAGGCACCGAAATCGACAGTCTTGGCTTGGATCTGTTTGATGCCGCCACCAGAGCCGATGGACTGGTAATTCATGCCGGCGCCGGTCTGTGCTTTGTAAGCTTCGGCCCATTTGGCGTAAATCGGATAGGGAAAGGTCGCGCCTGCGCCGGTAATGTCGGTGGCGAACGCCGAGCCAGCAGACAGCAACGCCGCGGACAGACCTAGGCTACGCAGAAGATGGTTTAGTCTATTCATTCTTGTTTTCTCCATTGGTTACTGGTGATGTGTACTGTTTCTGAGCGACGCGCATCCTAAACGACATTTGTTACATGATTATTACACAAAGCAAACACCCCCAATCCCAATGCGGCGCAGGCGTAGTGAGCGATGGCACATCATGCCGAATACCTGTTGCCTATTTCGTCCTGTTGCATTGATTGACCATTCGGCTTTTCATCGGTAGTATCGCCGCCTTCAAAACGTCGGAAGAATAGCCTGATGCGCCGAAAGCTAGTGGTTGGAAATTGGAAAATGTACGGCAATCTGGCACGCAACAAAGCGTTGCTGGAAGGTGTGCTGGAGGGTGTGCGCGAACTGCGTGATGCGGATTGTGGCGTGTGCGTTCCTTATCCATACTTAGCTCAGGCTCAGGCCGCGTTGCAGGGAAGTAATGTTGCGTGGGGGGCTCAAAATCTGAGTCAACACGAGCAGGGTGCCTACACTGGTGAGGTTGCTTCCGGCATGTTGAATGATTTTGGCTGCCGTTATGTCATTATCGGTCATTCGGAACGACGCGCTTTGTTTCATGATGGCGATGAGGTCGTGGCGGCCAAGTTCGATGCGGCGATCAAGGCGGGGTTGACACCCATATTCTGCGTGGGCGAAACTCTGGCGGAGCGCGAAGCTGGCGTGACCGAGCAAGTGGTGGCACGTCAACTGGATGCGGTGCTCAATCATGCAGGCGCTCAGGCAGTGGCCAAGTCGGTCGTTGCTTATGAGCCGGTCTGGGCGATCGGTACGGGCAAGACGGCGTCGCCCGAGCAGGCGCAAGCGGTGCATGCCTTCATTCGTCAGCGCGTCGCGCAACTGGATACTGCGGTGGCGCAAGGTTTGCGTCTGCTTTATGGTGGTAGTGTAAAGCCTGGTAATGCGGCTGAACTGTTTGCGATGCCGGATATTGACGGTGGTTTGATTGGTGGCGCATCTTTGGTGGCCGAAGAGTTCGTGGCGATTTGTCGCGCTGCGCAAAAATAATTTTGTAGCTGGGGTAGAGAGTGGAAACGTTAGTCTGGGTGGTGCATGTAATTACTGCGGTGGTGTTGATCGGTCTGGTTCTGATTCAGCATGGCAAAGGCGCCGACATGGGCGCAGCCTTCGGTTCCGGTTCTGCTGGCAGTCTGTTCGGTTCCAGTGGCTCTGCGAACTTTCTGAGCCGCAGCACGGCGGTGGCGGCGACTATCTTCTTTATTACCAGTCTTGCTTTGACCTATCTGTACGCCAAGCCTGCGCACGAGGCGGGGGTGATGGATAGGGTGGATGTGAATACGCTGCAAAAGGATGCGGTTGCGCCCGTGGTCGACACGTCCGATTCCAAGGCAAAAGAAATACCAAAATAAAAATAACAAGAAACATGCGGAGTTGGCGGAATTGGTAGACGCGCAGCCTTGAGGTGGCTGTGTCCTAAAGACGTGAGGGTTCGAGTCCCTTGCTCCGCACCAAATTGAAAATAGAACCGAGGCCATTGAGCCGAAGGTCGAGAAATATCTAGAGCATCGCTTTGCGCTCCGTTATATTGCGGGCTTACAGAGGGGGGGGTCTCACACATGTTGGAAAATTATTTTCCGGTGTTGCTGTTCATCGGTATTGCTC
Organism: uncultured beta proteobacterium; assembly: GCA_963813255.1. Taxonomy (GTDB): domain Bacteria; phylum Pseudomonadota; class Gammaproteobacteria; order Burkholderiales; family Gallionellaceae; genus Sideroxyarcus. Next base: position 225,920 of record CAWEYD010000009.1, read on the forward strand.
TTGTAATGGGGGTTGCCCCGTTGGTGCTGGGTATGTTGGCCGGCCCCAATCGTCCTGACGAAAAGAAGCTTTCACCTTACGAATGCGGCTTCGAGGCTTTCGAAGACGCGCGCATGAAATTCGACGTACGCTTCTATCTCGTCGCCATCCTGTTCATCCTGTTCGATCTCGAAATCGCCTTCCTGTTCCCATGGGCGATCGTACTCAAGGAGATCGGAACCTTCGGTTTTGTTTCCATGATGATATTTTTGGTCATCCTTGTGGTTGGCTTTGTCTATGAATGGATGAAAGGAGCCTTGGAATGGGAATAGAAGGCATACTGGAAAAGGGCGTCGTCACTACGACTGCCGATACCATCATCAACTATGCGCGGACCGGTTCGCTGTGGCCGATGACATTCGGTCTCGCTTGCTGCGCGGTGGAGATGATGCATGCGGCACTGCCGCGCTATGATCTGGACCGTTTCGGTGCGGGTGCTTTCCGCCCCAGTCCGCGTCAGTCCGATGTGATGATCGTGGCGGGCACGCTGTGCAACAAGATGGCCCCGGCTTTGCGCAAGGTGTACGACCAGATGGCTGAGCCGCGCTGGGTGATCTCCATGGGCTCCTGTGCCAACGGCGGCGGCTACTACCATTATTCCTATTCTGTGGTGCGCGGCTGTGACCGCATCGTTCCGGTTGATATCTACGTTCCGGGATGTCCGCCGACTGCTGAGGCGCTGCTCTACGGCGTCATCCAGCTGCAGAACAAGATCAAACGCACCAACACCATCGCGCGCTCCTGACCATGGCTACCGACCTCAATATACTGAAATCAAACCTGCTCGAAGCGTTCGCCGACAAGGTGGTGAGCCTGGAAGAGCGTCTGGGCGAACTGACGCTGGTGGTGAGGGCGGCTGACATGCTCGGCGTGTTCACCCGCTTGCGCGACGACGCCGGCCTGCGCTTCGAAGAGCTGATCGACCTGAGTGGTATGGACTATTCCACCTACGGTAGCGAGACGTCCGACGCTGGAAGATATCTGGCCGATGAGCCGCATGCCGGTCCCCGTTTTGCCGCGGTCTATCACCTGCTCTCAATCACGCACAATTCCCGTCTGCGAGTGCGCGTGTTCGCTGAGGACGACGGCATGCCCATGCTGGACTCGCTGATCGCTGTCTGGCCGGCTGCAAACTGGTACGAGCGCGAGGCGTTCGATCTGTACGGCATCATCTTCGTCGGCCACCCTGACTTGCGCCGCATCCTGACCGACTACGGTTTTGTCGGGAATCCGTTCCGCAAGGACTTTCCCTTGTCCGGGACTGTCGAGATGCGCTACGACGCTGCGCAGCAGCGCGTGGTCTATGAACCGGTTTCCATCGAGCCGCGCGAGATCACCCCGCGCTCGGTGCGTGAAGAAAATTTCGGACGTCACTAATCGCGTAAAGAAAGCTCGTTATGGCGGAAATCAAGAACTACACCATGAACTTCGGTCCGCAGCACCCATCGGCGCACGGTGTGTTGCGCTTGGTTCTGGAGTTGGACGGTGAGGTGATCGAGCGGGCCGACCCGCATATCGGTCTGCTGCACCGTGCGACCGAAAAGCTGGCTGAACACAAGACCTTCCTGCAAGCTGTTCCCTACATGGATCGTCTGGACTACGTGTCCATGATGGTCAATGAACATGCGTACGTGATGGCGATCGAGAAACTGGCCGGCATCGAAGTGCCGATCCGCGCGCAATACATCCGCGTGATGTACGACGAGATCACGCGCATCCTGAATCACCTGCTGTGGCTCGGCGCTTCTGGTATCGACCTCGGCGCGATGACCATGTTCTTCTATACCTTCCGCGAGCGCGAAGACCTGCTGGACGCTTACGAGGCCGTATCCGGTGCGCGCATGCACGCGGCCTACTACCGTCCGGGCGGCGTCTACCGCGACCTGCCCGACACGATGCCACAGCATCAGCCAAGCAAGATTCGCAGTGCAGCAGCGATCAAGAAACTGAATGAGAATCGTCAAGGTTCGCTGTTGGATTTCCTGGAGGACTTCACCAACCGTTTCCCCGGCTATGTGGATGAGTACGAGACGCTGCTGACCGACAACCGCATCTGGAAACAGCGCACGGTGGGCATCGGCGTGGTGTCGCCGGAACGTGCTATGGCGCTGGGCTTCACCGGCCCGATGCTGCGCGGCTCCGGCGTGGTGTGGGATCTGCGCAAGAAGCAGCCGTACGAAGTGTACGACCGCCTGGACTTCGACATCCCGGTCGGGGTCGAGGGCGACTGCTACGACCGTTATCTGGTACGCGTGGAAGAGATGCGCCAATCCAACCGCATCATCAAGCAATGCATCGACTGGCTGCGCAAGAACCCGGGCCCGGTGATGTCGGACAACTTGAAGTACGCACCGCCCAAACGTGAAGCCATGAAGCAGAACATGGAAGAGCTGATTCACCACTTCAAGCTGTTCAGTGAAGGCTTCCATGTGCCCGCCGGCGAGGTGTATTCCGCCGTCGAGCATCCCAAGGGTGAGTTCGGCATCTATCTGGTGTCGGATGGTGCGAACAAACCTTACCGCATGAAGATACGCGCACCCGGGTTCCCCCATCTGTCTAGCCTGGACGAGATGGCGCGCGGACACATGATCGCCGATGTGGTGGCTATCATCGGCACGCAGGACATCGTTTTCGGGGAGATAGACCGCTGATGTTATCCCAACAAATCACCACGCTCATCGACAAAGAGCTGAAGAAATATCCCGCCGATCAGCGTCAGTCTGCTGTGATGGCAGCCTTGCGTTTCGTGCAGGACGAGAAGGGTTGGATCGCCCCGGAAGATATGGCAGACATCGCTGTCTACCTCGGCATGCCGCAGATGGCCGTGTATGAAGTGGCGACCTTCTATCACATGTACAACCTGAAGCCGATGGGCAAGTACACCCTGACGGTGTGCACCAACCTGTCCTGCACCTTGTGCGGTGCGGGCGATACGGTGTCCTACCTGGAGAACAAGCTGGGTATCAAGATGGGTGAAGTCACTGCCGACGGCAAGTTCGGACTGCGCGAAGGCGAATGCATGGGTGCCTGTGCGGATGCGCCACTGCTCACCGTGAGCAACAAAAGGATGTGTGGTCGTTTGACCAACGAGAAGATCGACCAGATGTTGGCAGAGCTGGACAGGGGGCAGGCATGAGCGCACACATCATCCTGGCCACGGCTCAAGACGGGCTGGCTAATCTGGACAAATACGTCAAAGCTGGTGGCTACCAAGCCTTGCGCAAGGTGCTCACCGAGAAGATGTCGTCCGAGGCGATCATCGCCGAAGTGAAGGCATCCGGCCTGCGCGGCCGCGGTGGTGCGGGTTTCCCCACCGGCCTGAAGTGGAGCTTCATGCCGCGCAACTATCAGGGCGAGAAATATCTGGTGTGCAACTCGGACGAGGGCGAGCCGGGCACCTGCAAGGATCGCGATATCTTGCGCTACAACCCGCACATGCTGATCGAAGGCATGGCCATCGCTGCCTACGCCATGGGCGTGAAGGCCGGTTACAACTATGTGCACGGCGAGATATTCGAAGCCTACGAAGTGATGGAAGCTGCTTGCGAGGAGGCACGAAAGGCGGGCTATCTGGGCAAGAACATCCTCGGTTTCGATTTCGAGTTCGACCTGCACAACCATATGGGCTACGGCGCATACGTGTGCGGAGAAGAGACCGCGTTGCTGGAGTCCATCGAGGGCAAGAAAGGGCAGCCGCGCTTCAAGCCGCCGTTCCCCGCCAGCTTCGGCCTGTATGGCAAGCCGACCACCATCAACAACACCGAGACGTTCGCCAGCATCCCCTACATCATCAACAACGGCGGGCAGAAGTTCGCCGATCTGGGCGTGCCTAACAGCGGCGGCATCAAGCTGTTCTCGGTGTCAGGCCACGTGAACAATCCAGGCAATTTCGAGTTGCCGATGGGGGCGCCATTCAAGACCCTGCTGGAGATGGCGGGCGGTGTGCGCAACGGCCACAAGCTGAAGGCGGTGATCCCCGGCGGGTCGTCGATGCCGGTGCTGCCCGGCGAGATCATGATGGATGTGAACATGGATTTCGATTCCATCCAGAAGGCGGGTTCGTATCTTGGCTCGGGCGCGGTCATCGTGATGGATGAGACCACCTGCATGGTGCGTGCGCTGGAACGCTTGTCCTACTTCTATTTTGAAGAGTCCTGTGGCCAGTGCACGCCGTGCCGCGAAGGCACCGGTTGGTTGTATCGCATCGTGCACCGTATCGAGAAGGGCGAGGGCAGGCCGGAAGACCTGGATCTGCTGCTCGACCTGTGCAACAACATCGCGGGGCGCACCATCTGCGCCTTGGGCGATGCGGCAGCATGGCCAGTACAAGGCATGTTGAAGCATTACCGCAAGGAATTCGAATATCACATCGAGCACAAGCGCTGCTTGGTATAAGGCTGACGGACGGGTGAGCAATGATCAACATCGAAATTGACGGCAAGCACATCGAAACGGAAAACGGTTCTACCGTGATCGAAGCCGCACACCAGGCTGGTATCGCCATTCCGCATTTCTGTTACCACAAGAAACTATCCATCGCGGCCAACTGCCGCATGTGTCTGGTGCAGGTGGAAAAAGCGCCCAAGCCGTTGCCGGCTTGCGCCACACCTGTGACGGAAGGCATGAAGGTGTTCACCCATTCCGAGCAGGCGGTGAGGGCACAAAAAGGCGTGATGGAATTCCTGCTCGTCAACCACCCGCTGGATTGCCCGATCTGCGACCAGGGCGGCGAGTGCATGCTGCAGGACGTCGCGGTCGGCTACGGCGGAGAGCATTCGCGCTACCAGGAAGAGAAGCGCATGGTGCTGAGCAAGGACCTCGGCCCGCTGGTCTCGGCAGAAGAGATGAGCCGTTGCATCAACTGTACGCGCTGCGTGCGCTTCGGCGCCGAGATCGCCGGCCAAATGGAACTGGGACAGGCCTTCCGCGGCGAGCACGCAGAGGTCATGTCCTTCGTCTCCGGCACGGTGAACTCCGAACTCTCCGGCAATATGATCGACCTGTGCCCGGTCGGCGCGCTGACCAGCAAGCCGTTCCGCTACAAGGCACGTTCCTGGGAACTGTCGCGCCGCCGTTCGGTGAGCGCGCACGACAGCCTGGGCTCCAACCTGGCGGTGCAGACCAAGAACAACCGCGTACTGCGCGTGTTGCCCATCGAGAACGAAGAAATCAACGAGTGCTGGCTGTCCGACAAGGATCGCTTCGCGTATGAGGGCCTGAATGCAGCCGACCGCCTGACCAAGCCGATGATCAAACAGGACGGCCAGTGGCAGGAAGTGGAATGGCAAGTCGCGCTGGAGTACGCGGCGAATGGCCTGCGCCATATCGCCAGCGGCGTGGGTGCCGAGCAGGTCGGTGCACTTGCCACAGCGAACTCGACCCTGGAAGAACTCTACCTGCTGCAGAAACTCATGCGCGGTATCGGCAGCGACAACGTGGATTTCCGTCTGCGCCAGTCCGATTTCAGCGCCGACGGGAAGCAGCAAGGTGCCCCGTGGCTGGGCATGTCCGTTGCGGACGTCGGCCGCGCCGACCGCCTGCTGATCGTTGGCAGCTTCCTGCGCAAGGATCATCCGCTGCTGGCGGCGCGTATCCGCCAGGCCGTGAAGCATGGCGCAGAAGCCAACATCATCCATGCCACCGACGACGATCTGCTGATGAAGGTGGCGCACAAGGCCATCGCAGCGCCGGACGCACTGGTGTCCGTCTTGTCGCAAGTGGCGCAGGCACTGGATGCCGAGAAGAGCAGCAAGGCCCAAGCCGGCAACGCCGAGGCAGCGGCCATCGCCAAGAGCTTGGCCAGCGGTCAACGCGTCGCCGTGCTGCTGGGTAACTTCGCACAACAGCATCCGCAGGCAGCGCAACTGCAAGCGCTGGCGCAACAGATCGCAACACTGAGCAACGGCAAGTTCGGCTTCCTCGGTGAAGCGGCAAACAGCGTCGGTGGTCATCTGGTGCAAGCCACGCCGGGAGCAAAAGGATTGAATGCCGCCGCCATGCTGGCCGCACCGCGCAAGGCCTATGTGTTGCTGAACGTGGAAGCGGAGCTGGATTGCGCCAATCCTCAGCAAGCCGTCGCCGCGATGCGCGCTGCCGACATGGTGATCGCGATGAGCGCGTATAAACACCATGCGACTGAATACGCCGATGTGCTTCTGCCCATCGCGCCTTTCACCGAGACTTCAGGCACTTTCGTGAGCAGCGAAGGCCGCGTGCAAAGCTTCAAGGGTGCAGTCAAACCTCTGGGCGAAGCACGTCCCGCATGGAAGGTGTTGCGCGTGCTGGGCAACCTGCTCAAGGTAGACGGTTTCGCTCAGGACACTTCGGAACAGGTACGTGACGAAGCGCTGAGTGTGGATGTCGCAGCCAAGCTGAACAACGCCATCAGCGGCGTGGCAGTGCAAGCGGCACCGGCTGCGAGCGGCATGCAGCGCGTGAGCGACGTGCCGATCTACTCGACCGATGCGGTGGTGCGCCGTTCCGCACCACTGCAGGCAACCAGCGATGGCGCCACTCCCAAAGTGTGGATGCGCAGCGAAGAGTTGACCGATATCGGCGTCAAGGCTGGTATGAATGTGAAAGTCAGTCAGGGCACAGGCAGCGTCAAGCTGATGTGCGCGGCAGACGATAGGTTGCCCAAGGGCGTGGTGCGCGTGGCGACAGGTCATGCGGCGACTGCGGTGTTGGGTGCGATGTTTGGAACGATCACGGTGGAGCGCGCATGATGGAACTGCTGCAAACCTTGCAACAGGCAGGGCTGGACTTGCTTGGACCGGCCTGGTTGCCGGTCTGGACCGCAATCAAGATTCTGGTGATCGTGCTGCCTATCATGGGCGGTGTAGCTTACCTGACGCTGGCAGAGCGCAAGATATTGGGTTTCATGCAGGTCCGTCCGGGCCCGAACCGCGTGGGCTACTGGGGCTTGCTGCAGCCGGTCGCCGACGGACTCAAGCTGCTGATGAAGGAAGTCATCATCCCGAGCAAGTCCAACAAGTTCCTGTTCCTCGGGGCTCCGGTGATGGCGTTGACTCCCGCGCTGGCGGCATGGGCGGTGATCCCGTTCGGCGATGGCATGACCTTGGCCAACGTGAATGCGGGCCTCTTGTACCTGCTGGCGATGACCTCGCTCGGCGTGTACGGCATCATCATCGCGGGCTGGGCTTCCAACTCCAAGTACGCCTTCCTCGGCGCCTTGCGTTCCGCTGCGCAGATCGTCTCGTACGAACTGGCCATGGGTTTTGCACTGGTGTGCGTGCTGCTTGCAGCGCAGAGCATGAACCTGGGCGACATCGTGCGCGGTCAGCAGGATGGGATCGATTTGTTCGGATTCAAGCTTACTGGCGTGTTTGGCTGGTACTTGATTCCGCTGTTCCCGATGTTCGTGGTGTATTTCCTTGCCGGTGTGGCGGAGACCAACCGTGCTCCGTTCGACCTGGCAGAGGACGAGTCGGCGATCGTTGCGGGCTTCCACACCGAATATTCCGGCATGGGCTTCGCGCTGTTCTTCCTGGCCGAATACGCCAACATGATGCTGATCGCGGCCTTGACCTCGGTCATGTTCCTCGGTGGCTGGCTCAACCCGTTCCACGGCTGGCCGGTGCTGGGCGCTGTGACCGACCTGGTACCAGGGCTGTTCTGGATGCTGGGCAAGATGTCCGCCATGTTGTTCATCTTCCTGTGGTTCCGTGCGACCTTCCCGCGTTATCGCTACGACCAGTTGATGCGCTTGGGCTGGAAGGTGTTCATCCCGCTCACGCTGGTGTGGGTGGTGGTGGTTGCCGCGTGGATGCAGACATCGTATTGGCTGTGGTAAGCGGTCGAGGATAGAACATGAATAAACTCACAAAATTCTTCAAGAGCTTCCTGCTGCTCGAATTGCTCAAGGGCATGTCGGTGACCGGCAAGTATTTTTTCGCACGCCACGTCACCATCGAGTATCCGGAAGAAAAGACACCTCAGAGTTACCGTTTCCGCGGCCTGCACGCGCAGCGCCGCTATCCGAACGGCGAGGAACGCTGCATCGCTTGCAAACTGTGCGAAGCGGTCTGTCCGGCTTTGGCGATCAAGATCGAAGTGGCGGAGCGTGATGACGGTTCGCGCCGCACCACGCAATATGACATCGACCTGACCAAGTGCATCTTCTGCGGCTTCTGCGAAGAGTCCTGCCCGGTGGATGCCATCGTCGAGACTCGCGTCTATGAATACCACGGCGAGAATCGCGGCGACCTGTATTACACCAAGCCCATGCTGCTGGCAGTGGGTGACAAGCATGAAGCGCAGATCGCCAAGGATCGAGCTGCCGATGCCCAGTATCGGTAAGAAGAGGAAGCCACATGAACTTTGAGACCGTGTTGTTCTATTTCTTTGCCGCAGTGACCGTGTTCGCGGCGCTGCGCGTGATCACCGCGCGCAACCCGCTGCATGCGGTGCTGTTCCTGGTGCTGGCCTTCGTTAGCAGCTCGGGCATCTGGCTGTTGCTGGAAGCCGAGTTCCTCGCCATCACGCTGGTGCTGGTGTATGTCGGCGCAGTGATGGTGCTGTTCCTGTTTGTGGTGATGATGCTGGACATCAATCTGGAACAGCTGCGTAAAGGCTTCTGGCAGTGGTTGCCCGTAGGCGCGTTGCTGGCCGCGCTGATCGTGGTGCAGATGGTGTGGGTGCTGGGCGACCAAGCCACCTCGGCAGGAATGACTGCCGTCAAGCACGCCGCCGATTACAGCAACACCAAGGAACTTGGCCGGCTGATCTACACCGCCTACGTGTATCCGTTCGAACTGGCGGCAGTACTTCTGCTGGTGGCGATGGTGTCCGCCATCGCGCTGACCTTCCGCCGCCGTCGCGATGCGAAGGCGCAGGACATCAGCAAGCAAGTCAACGTCAAGCGCGAAGACCGCGTGCGCATCGTTTCCGTTCCGTCTGCGAACAAGGTGGGCGTGGCGCAAGAGACTGTCGTATCGAACAGTCATACCGCAGATTAAAGCAAAGGGGGAGAGCATGTTGAATCTGGGTCTGTCGCATTTTCTGGTGCTGGGGGCGGTGCTGTTCGCCATCAGCGTGGTCGGCATCTTCCTGAACCGCAAGAACCTGATCGTGCTGTTGATGGCGATCGAACTGATGCTGCTGGCGGTGAACACCAACTTCGTCGCGTTCTCGCATTACCTGAACGACCCTGCGGGTCAAGTGTTCGTGTTCTTCATCCTGACGGTCGCTGCGGCAGAAGCCGCCATCGGCCTGGCGATCCTGGTGGTGCTGTTCCGCAATCTGCGCACCATCAACGTGGATGATCTCGGTTCATTGAAAGGTTGATGCACATGGATATGCATAGTCTGTATCTGATCGTTCCGCTGGCTCCCCTGCTGGGGGCGATCGCTGCCGGACTGTTCGGCAAGTTGCTCGGGCGGACCTGGTCGCATCGCATCACCATCGTGATGGTTGCCGTTTCCTTCCTGGCTTCGCTTGCGATCTTCCAGGACGTCGCGGCGGGTAACACATTCAACGGCCCGGTCTATACCTGGCTCACCTCGGGCGACACCAGCTTCCAGGTCGGTTTCCTCATCGACAAGCTGACCGTGACGATGATGCTGGTGGTGACCTTCGTGTCGCTGATGGTTCACATCTATACCATCGGTTACATGGAAGAAGATGCCGGTTACCAGCGCTTCTTCAGCTACATCTCGCTGTTCACCTTCTCCATGCTGATGCTGGTGATGGCCAACAACTTCATGCAACTGTTCTTCGGCTGGGAAGCGGTGGGCCTGGTTTCCTACCTGCTGATTGGCTTCTGGTACACGCGTCCGACGGCGATCTACGCCAACCTGAAAGCCTTCTTGGTCAACCGCGTGGGCGACTTCGGCTTCCTGCTGGGCATAGGCTTGGTGCTGATGGTTTTCGGCACGCTGGACTACCAGTCGGTGTTTGCCAACGCGCACAACTATGCGCATGATCTGGCGCCCATCCCCGGCGTGGAGTGGAACCTGATCACAGCGATCTGCATCCTGCTGTTCATCGGCGCGATGGGCAAGAGCGCGCAGTTCCCGCTGCACGTATGGCTGCCCGATTCGATGGAAGGCCCGACGCCGATCTCCGCACTGATCCACGCGGCGACCATGGTGACCGCCGGTATCTTCATGGTGGCGCGCATGTCGCCGCTGTTCGAGATGTCCGACACTGCGCTGTCCTTCATCCTGGTCATTGGTGCCATCACCGCGCTGTTCATGGGCTTCCTGGGCATCATCCAGAACGACATCAAGCGAGTGGTGGCGTATTCCACCCTGTCGCAACTGGGCTACATGACAGTGGCACTCGGCGCCTCGGCCTACACCGGCGCTATCTTCCACCTGATGACGCACGCCTTCTTCAAGGCGCTGCTGTTCCTTGCCGCGGGCTCGGTCATCATCGCCATGCACCATGACCAGGACATCCGCAACATGGGCGGCCTGCGCAAGTACATGCCCATCACCTGGATCACCTCGCTGATCGGATCGCTGGCGCTGATCGGCACGCCGTTCTTCTCCGGTTTCTATTCCAAGGACAGTATCATCGAGGCGGTGCAGCTGACCCATATCCCGGGTTCCGGCTTCGCGTACTTTGCGGTGGTGGCCGGCGTGTTCGTCACCGCCTTCTATTCCTTCCGCATGTATTTCTTGGTGTTCCACGGTGAGGAACGCTTCGGCAAGAACCACCACGACCATCAGGGCGACCATGATGACGAGGAGACCTCGCATGACCACCATCACGGTCTGGCACCCGGCCAGAAGCCGCATGAGACCTCATGGGTGATCACGCTGCCGCTGATATTGCTGGCTATCCCGTCGGTGGCGATCGGCTTCTTCACCATCGGCCCTCTGGTGTATAGCAACTATTTCGGCGATGCCATCTTCATCTCGGACGAACATCCGGCCATGCACGAGATGTACGAGCATTTCGAAGGGGCGATGACCATGGCATGGCATGGCATGAGTACCTTGCCGTTCTGGCTGGCGGTCTCGGGCGTGGCATCGGCCTGGTTCCTCTACCTGAAGCGTCCCGAGATTCCGGCGCTCATCCAGAAGAAGTTCCAGTTCATCTACACCGTGCTCGACCAGAAATACTACTTCGACCGTTTCAACGACTGGTTCTTCGCCGGTGGTGCACGCGGCACCAGCCGTTTCCTGTGGAAGTTCGGCGACGTGAAGATCATCGACGGCTTCTTTGTGAACGGATCGGCGAAAGTGGTCGGGATGTTTTCCGGTGTGTTGCGCGGCTTCCAGACCGGCTATGTGTATCACTACGCGTTCTGGATGATCGTCGGCGTGTCGCTGTTGCTGACAGTACGCACCTGGTTCTAATGACGCAGCACTAGAGAAGAACTGAAGGAATAAGCATGATTTTCGGATACCCATTGTTAAGCCTCTCCATCTGGCTTCCCATCGTCTTCGGCTTGGTGGTACTGGCGACAGGAAACGACCGCAATGCACCGCTGGCGCGCATCATCGCGCTGGTCGGCGCTGTGCTGGGCTTCCTGGTGACGATACCGCTGTATACCGGCTTCGATCGCATGACTAGCGCCATGCAGTTCGTCGAGATGAAGAACTGGATCAGCCACTTCAACATCCACTACCACCTCGGCGTAGATGGCATTTCCGTATTGTTCGTGCTGCTCAACAGCTTCTTCACCGTGCTGGTGGTGATCGCCGGCTGGCAGGTGATCGAGAAGCGTGTCGCGCAATACATGGCCTCCTTCCTCATCATGTCCGGCCTGATCAACGGCGTGTTCGCCTCGCTGGATGCGGTGCTGTTCTACGTGTACTGGGAAGCGATGCTGATCCCGATGTTCATCATCATCGGTGTGTGGGGCGGTCCCAACCGCGTGTATGCGGCAGTCAAGTTCTTCCTCTACACCTTGCTCGGCTCCCTGCTGATGCTGGTTGCCTTGCTCTATCTGTACCTGCATTCGGGCGGCAGCTTCGAGATCCTGGATTACCACCAACTGGCGATCCCGATGACCGCACAGATCCTGATCTTCATCGCCTTCTTCTTCGCCTTTGCGGTGAAGGTGCCGATGTTCCCGGTGCATACCTGGTTGCCTGATGCGCACGTCGAAGCGCCTACAGGCGGTTCGGTGGTGCTGGCCGCCATCATGTTGAAGGTGGGTGCATACGGTTTCATCCGCTTCTCCATGCCCATCGCGCCTGATGCCAGCCATGCCCTCACGCCCGTGATGATCGCGCTGTCGCTGATCGCAGTGGTGTACATCGGCTTGGTCGCGTTGACTCAGGCTGACATGAAGAAGCTGGTGGCTTACTCCTCCATCTCGCACATGGGTTTCGTCACCTTGGGTTTGTTCCTCTTCAACGCCTACGGCATGGAAGGCGCGCTGTTGCAGATGATCTCGCACGGTTTTGTCTCCGGCGCATTGTTCCTGTGTATCGGTGTGCTGTATGACCGTGTGCATTCTCGCCAGATCGTGGACTACGGCGGTGTGGTCAACACCATGCCGGTGTTCGCCGCATTCTTCATGTTGTTCGCCATGGCCAACAGCGGCTTGCCGGGTACCAGCGGATTCGTTGGCGAATTCATGGTCATCCTGGGCGCGATCAAGGTCAACTTCTGGTATGCCTTCGCGGCAGCTTCCACCCTGATCTTCGGTGCGGCCTACACGTTGTGGATGTACAAGCGGGTGATCTTCGGTGCGGTCGCTAACGACCACGTCAAACACCTGCACGACATCGGCGCACGCGAGATCCTGGTCATGGTCATTCTGGCGATCAGCGTGCTGGTGATGGGTCTGTACCCGCTGCCCTTGAGCGACATCATGCATGCGTCGGTGAATGATCTGCTGGTGCACTTGGCACGCTCCAAAATCTAAGAGGAAGTCATGAACTACTTTGCCACCTTATTCCCCGCATACGCCGAGATATTCCTGCTCGTCATGCTGAGTGCGATCCTGATCGTGGATCTGCTCATTCCCGGACAGACCAGGACATTGACCTATCTGCTGGTGCAACTGACTCTGCTGGGTTGCTCGCTGATCACCGTCGGCACGCACGAGAACGGTATCGTCCACCTGTTCAACAACATGTTCGTGGACGATCTGATGTCCGACGTGCTCAAGCTGCTGACCTATTTGGCAGTCTCCATGATGCTGGTGTATTCGCGCAGCTACCTGATTGCACGCGGCCTGTTCACCGGTGAATTCCTGGCACTGGTGCTGTTCGCCACGCTGGGCATGATGGTGATGATCTCCGCCAGCAACTTCGTCACGCTGTACATCGGACTGGAAGTGCTCGCGCTGAGCCTGTATGCGATGGTCGCGCTGCAACGCGATTCCGCAGTGGCCACCGAATCCGCCATGAAGTATTTCATCCTGGGTGCGATGGCATCCGGGTTCCTGTTGTATGGCATGTCCATGATCTACGGCGCGACCGGTTCGCTCGACGTGCAGACGATCTCCAATGTCATCCGTTACGGTACGCCGCACACTGAACTGCTGGTGTTTGGCTTGGCGTTCCTGGTAGCCGGTCTGGCCTTCAAGCTGGGCGTGGTTCCGTTCCACATGTGGGTGCCCGACGTCTATCACGGCGCACCGACCGCGATGACCATGTTCATCGGTTCCGCACCCAAGCTGGCCGCCTTCGCCTTCGTTATGCGCATCCTGGTAGACGCGCTGCAACCGATGATGGTCCACTGGTCAGGCATGCTGATGGTGCTGGCTGTGCTGTCCATGGCCGTGGGTAACATCACCGCCATTGCGCAGACCAACCTCAAGCGCATGTTCGCCTATTCGACCATCGCCCACATGGGCTTCCTGCTGCTCGGCGTGCTGAGCGGCAGCATCGAAGGCTACGGCTCCGCCATGTTCTACGCCATCATCTACGTGCTGATGACCCTGGGCGGATTCGGCATGATCATGCTGCTGTCGCGCGAGGGCTTCGAAGCCGACAACCTCAACGACTTCAAGGGACTCAACCAGCGCAGCCCTTGGCTCGCGTTCATGATGCTGTTGCTGATGTTCTCCATGGCCGGCGTTCCTCCTACCGTGGGCTTCTACGCCAAGTTCGCGGTGCTGAATGCGGCAGTGCAGGCGGGACACCTCACCTTGGTCGTCTTCGCCGTGTTGTTCTCGCTGATTGGCGCGTTCTACTACCTGCGCATCGTCAAGCTGATGTACTTCGATGCGCCGGAAAGCCACGAGAAACTCTACATCCAGCCGGACAGCGGTCTGCTCATCTCCATCAACGGCCTCGCCGTACTGGCACTAGGTATCCTGCCCGGCGCCTTGATGTCGGTGTGTGCGGTCGCGGTGCAACAGTCGCTGCTGCTGCATTGATACGCTTAACAATGAACGATCACTCCCGCTGCGGCGGGAGTATTTTTTTGTAGGGATGAAAAATGGATCTGACCGAAAAACAACTCGACACAGCGGCGGTATACGACGGCAACTTCATCCAGGTGCGCAAGGACAACGTGCTGTTGCCGGACGGCAGCAGAAGCACACGTGAATACATCACCCATCCCGGAGCGGTCGCTGTGCTGGCCCTGCTGGATAACGGCAATCTGGTGATGGAACGCCAATACCGCTATCCGCTGCACCGCGAATTCATCGAACTGCCCGCCGGCAAGATCGACGAAGTCGAAGATATTCTGCTTTGCGCGCAGCGCGAGTTGCAGGAAGAGACGGGCTATGTGGCGAGCGAGTGGACACATCTCACCACCTCTTGGCCCTGCATCGGCTATTCCGACGAGTGCATGGAATACTTCCTTGCGCGAGGCCTGAAGCATGAGGGCAGCAAGCTGGACGACGGAGAGTTCCTCGAAGTATTCGAACTTCCGCTGGCGGAAGCCATCGAGTGGATACGGCAAGGCAAGATCGACGACAGCAAAACCATCGTCGGATTGCTGTGGCTGGACAAGATGCTTAATGGCGCATGGGGTGCACCGAAATAAGGCATCGTTATGGTGCACGATAGCGTTGCGGGCACTATGATGGGGAATTATCTTTCCCTGACTATGCGCGGAAAAACAAAATCCCTCTATAAATCAAGGCGCGCACTTGTTGGCACAGGGCTTGCATACGTTTCGCCGGATTGCACTTTATTGGAGAACACATGGAAAACCTGAAGGTCGGAACCGATGCATTATTCATCCTGTTGGGCGCCATCATGGTGCTGGCGATGCACGCCGGCTTTGCCTTTCTTGAACTGGGCACCGTGCGCAAAAAGAACCAGGTGAATGCGCTGGTGAAGATACTCACCGATTTCGCCATTTCGACGCTCGCGTATTTTTTCATCGGCTACAGCATCGCCTACGGCGTCAACTTCTTCACCGGTGCAGAAGCGCTGGCACAGAAGAACGGCTACGAGCTGGTGAAGTTCTTCTTCCTGCTCACCTTCGCCGCCGCCATTCCCGCCATCATTTCCGGCGGCATCGCAGAACGGGCGCGCTTCAATCCGCAACTTGCGGCGACCTTCGTGCTGGTCGGTTTCGTCTATCCCTTCTTCGAGGGCATCGCCTGGAATCATCGCTTTGGCGTGCAGGACTGGCTGAACGCCAGCTTCGGTGCCGAATTCCACGACTTCGCCGGGTCGGTGGTCGTGCACGCGGTGGGCGGCTGGATCGCCTTGGCTGCGGTGCTGCTGCTCGGCGCACGCCACGGCCGCTACAACAAGGAAGGCCGCATCTCCGCGCACCCGCCCTCCAGCATCCCTTTCCTTGCACTCGGTGCGTGGGTGCTGACCGTGGGCTGGTTCGGCTTCAATGTGATGTCAGCACAGACTATCGACAAGATCAGCGGCCTGGTCGCGGTCAACTCGCTGATGGCCATGGTCGGCGGAATACTGGTTGCCCTGTGGGCCGGCAAGAACGACCCCGGCTTCGTGCATAACGGCCCACTCGCGGGCCTGGTTGCCGTGTGCGCCGGATCGGATGTGATGCACCCCATAGGCGCGCTGCTGACCGGCGGTGTGGCAGGCGGCCTGTTCGTGTGGATGTTCACGCTCACTCAGAACCGCTGGAAGATCGACGACGTGCTTGGTGTGTGGCCGCTGCACGGCCTGTGTGGTGCGTGGGGCGGCATCGCAGCAGGCATCTTCGGCGCAAAGGCGTTTGGTGGCATCGGGGGCATCAGCTTCATGTCGCAACTCATCGGTACACTGATAGGTATCGGTATCGCGCTCGTGGGCGGGTTCATCGTTTACGGAGTGCTGAAGAAGATCGTCGGCATCCGCCTCGATCAGGAAGAAGAATTCAACGGTGCCGACTTGAGTATCCACAAGATCAGCGCCACGCCGGAGCGTGAGTCGGGCTGGTAGAGAAGAGAAAAGTGTTGTCATCAAAACGCTCCTGAAAGGGGCGTTTTTTTTGCAGTTATCCCAAATGCTAATGAGCTTGAATCGCTGTTGGACGGTGAGACATTGAGCTAGGCCTAGTTTCGGGTGCAGTGATTGAAGGAGATAATTTCTGCTCCGTGCCAAAACGTAACTTCAGTGGTGGGTTGGGGCCTTCCGCTTTCGGCCGAAGCTGACCTTTGCATTGTCCTCTTAGGGCGTCAGCTTTCCGTCCCTAAGCCGTCCATAAGGACTTCCCCGTCAGTCGACCACCCTTTTGAAGTTATACGCCAGCACCGCCAAACTCAATTCTGATCTCGCACTACCCGCACACCATGACTACACAGCGCAGGGCGCAAATACCCAAACGAGCTCATTTACCCTACCAATTGCAGGGAATAACGTCTGCACTCGCGTCGCGCACTTATTACACGCTGTAACAATTTCAGGTGAGGACGCCCTATTGATCATTCTGAGAGGAGTTCATCATGACAAACCAGAATCAGCTGAAACACATCGTACTGCTGAGCAGTCTGGCACTGGCCACCAACGCGATGGCGGCGAATCTTGTAGCAACCAATACGGCCACGCTGCAAGCCAACGCAACGTTTTCTAACGGCAATCTGGTCGCGTTGACCGGTCCCGCGGCGCTGGCGCCAGGAGCCTACACGCTGACCGTTCCGCTGGATGCCGCAGGCAATCCGCTCAGCCTGAGCGCAACTGGCGGCCCCCTCGGTTCCATTGTCCCGACCGCCACCAGTGGCCCTCTGACTCAACAATTGCCACAGGTTGGTGCCCCTACAGCATATACGGGGCTGACAGCCACGGGGATGGCTGTGAAGTTCAAGGCCAGGGGAAATCTGGTAGCTCCTACAGTCGCATCTCCCACTTCCGGTCTGACCTATTCCAACTTTGGTCAGTGGCAGAAAGGGGCGAGAGGTTTGGTTACCGCAGGCCCACTGGTCATCCAGATGTTTGCCGGTGGGACAGCCCCGACCGCTGCTGCGCAAATGCCTGTAATGGGTTCTGCGAGCTACAAAGGGAAAGTGGCTATTGTCGGCACGGCAGCCGGGCAATTGTATGAAGGGGATAGCCAGATCAATTTGGCGGCAAACTTCGGGACCAAGAGCATATCGGGCACAGTAGCCGCAACGCCCGTTACAAACTCCATCACCCAGCTCCCGGCGGGAAATCTCAACGCACTTGCAGTGAACGGTGCGTTTGTGGGCAATGCCTTCACCGGATCGGTGACGACACTTGCAGGCCCTGCAGTTGGCGCAGCCAATCCTCTGGCGGTGTCGGCTGGAGTAACTGGCACAACCAGCGGGAAGTTCTATGGCCCGAGTGCAAATGAAGTCACCGGCACTCTTTCCTTGAACGCAGGCACAACCAATGTGATCGGTTCGTTCGGTGCGAAACGCTAGCACCGTTGCATTCCGAAGGGCGGGGGCATCTCCGCCCTTTCTATCGGCACCCCACTTCACATGAGACGCCTTATATTCGCGCTGTTTCCACTTGTCTTGAGCTTGTGTGCCGCTGCCGAACCGGAGATTGACCAGGCATCGTTGTTTGATACGGTGTATCGCCTCATGGCGCAGAGAAAATGGCAGGAAGCCGAACTCGCGCTTCGGGAAATAGCCCGAAACCCAGCCGCAGACGCTGTCGAGACCGCTTTTCTCGGAGGTTTGATCGCGCTGGAAGCGGGAAATTATGCGAATGCTATAGACCGCTTCGAAAGGATTCTTGTCGATCATCCAGCCATCCCGCGCGTACGGCTTGAATTGGCGCGCGCCTATTTCATGCTGGGCGATGACGATGCAGCTACTCAGCATTTTGAACGTGCCTTGTCCGATGGATTGCCGTCAGACGTTGTCGCTACCGTTCAAGACTTTCTCGATCAGATCAACTTGCGGCGGAATTGGCAGGCCGGATTCAGTTTTGCACTGATGCCGGACAGCAACGTGAACCAGGCCACCAGCGCACAGACCATCAACATCGGAGGCCTGCCGTTCATCTTGTCCGGCGACGCAAGACAGACCGGTGGCATGGGCGCGTTGCTGCTTCTTTACGGCGAAAAACGCTGGCGCCTCACCGAACGTTGGCGCCTGGCGGGCAATGGCAATCTGATACGGCGCGATTACAGCAAGAGCCGCTTTGACGATACGACTGCCTACGCCAGGCTTGGTCCTCGTTACCTGTTTGAAGGGGGGGACATCGGAGCGGGTATCAGTCTGGCCAAGCGCTGGCTGGGAAATGCGCCATACAACCATGCCGGAGGCTTGTTTGTGGACGGCAGCAAACAACTGGACCAGCACTGGGAGGTCGCGCTTTCCGCAGAGTGGCAGCACTACGGTTACGATGTGGCGGGTTCGTTGCCGGGGCCCGTCGCCATCACCACAGCAAGATTGCGCTACGCCCCTGACACAACCAGCCTGTTTGAGGGCGCGCTTGACCTCACGCAGGACGACACGACCAGCGCCACGATGCACCACGATACATGGGGTGGAACACTGGGTTATCGCAGCGAGGCTGCCTGGGGATTGCTCTATGGGGTCAGCGTGCGAAAGTCATACAGCCGGTTCAACGTGTTCGACACGTTCTTTCAACAGGCTCGCAGAGATTGGCTGACAGCCGTCACGCTGGATGTATCCAAGCGCGATTGGAAATTCGCGGGGTTCATCCCCACATTCTCGATGACCCGTATCGACAACAGTTCCACGATCTCCCTGTTCTCTTATCAGCGCAACATGATGCAGATCGGGGTGAACAGGCCGTTTTAGGGACGCGATCAAGGATGTCTGTTAATGCTGGCCTTCCGCAATCCACTTGCCGTCAGATGAAGCGTGCGCACTTGAATTCAAAAGTAGAGTATCTATTAGTGAGAATCGCGAAATCACGGCCTTGGTTAAGAGCACGCAGTCGCGTTTCGAGAAAGCTGCCGTTCGGGATGATTCCCGCGCCCATGGCCGTTGTCGATTTCATACCGGCCGTTGGCCCATCTGGGTGCCACCGGCCGCTATGGCCGAGCAGCAGTCGCTGGGTAGTGTCGTCAGCCGAAGCGACGTTGCGCCTCTACCGCGAGGCCTGCGCCGATGCTGCCGAACAAGTCTCCTTCTATGCGCCGTGCTTGGGGCAGCAGGGCGGCGATGCGTTCGCGCAGCATCGGCACGCCGCTGGCACCGCCGGTGAAAAACACCGTATCCACTGCCTCGCAATGCACGCCGGCCTGTGCCAGCAAAGCGCTCAGGGTGGCACCGATCCGCTCCACTAACTGCGTCGAAGCCTGTTCGAACTCGATCCGGGTCAGCGTGTGGCGCAGATTGGGCGCCAGCCGATCCAGATGCAGGACGGTGCTGTCGCCGGCTGACAAAGCGATCTTGGCTTCCTCCACTTGCATCGCCAGCCAATGGCCGGCGCGTTCGCGGATCAGCTTGAGCAGCCGGTCCAAGGCTTCAGGCGCCTGGGTGTCCAGATACAGCTCTTGCAGGTCGGCCCAAGTCCGGCGGGTATAGGCTTGGTTGATGGTGTGCCAGGTGGCTAGGTTCATGTAGTAGCTGGAGGGTATTTCCATGCCGCGCTTGAGCCGGCTGCGATAGCCAAGCAGGGGCATTACCCCGGCCAGACTCAGCTGCTGGTCGAAGTTGGTGCCGCCTATGTGCACGCCGCCGTTGGCCAGCAGATCATCGCGCCGATCCGCGACCCGAGCCCGTTGCGGCGAGAGCCGGATCAGGGAAAAGTCCGAGGTGCCGCCGCCGATGTCGGCGATCAGCACCAGTTCCTCGCGGTCGATCTGGCGTTCGTAGTGATAGGCCGCGGCGATGGGCTCATACTGAAAACTCACCTCGCGGAAGCCGGTGGCGCGGGCGATGGCGGCCAGGGTTGCCTCGGCCTTGCGGTCGGCAGCTTCATCGTCGTCCACAAAAAACACAGGTCGACCAAACACGGCTTGGTCGAAAGACCTGTCCGCCGCCGCTTCGGCGCGCTGCTTGAGTTCGGCGATGAACTGAGTCAGCAATTCGATGTAAGCCTTCGAGCGCCCCTGAACCTCGGTTTTGCCTTCCATCAAGCTGCTGCCCAGGAGGCTCTTCAAGGCGCGCATCAGGCGGCCTTCGTAACCTTCCAGATATTCGTTGAGACCGGCCCGGCCGACGCTGACGGTGTTTTCGTCGGCATTGAAAAAGATCACGGAGGGCAAGGTGAGCTTGCCGTCTTCCAGAGCCAACAAGGGCGACTGACCGGGACGCAGCCAGCCCGCCGTGGAATTGGATGTACCGAAATCGATGCCGCAGGCGCGGGCGGGAGTTTCAACAGACATGGGCGGGAGATGGCCTGAAACCGGGCCGATAAAAATGGGCGGCGATGCTACCGCCACCGCGGGCAAAAGTCGAATGGATGCGTCCTGCTGTGACCGCTCTCCAGCTTGCAGTTGGTATGGAGGTGTTTGCTCAGGTAAAGAGTGTGGCGCTGATGTCCGCTTCGGATGTTCGCGAGGTGAACGGGGGTGCTTCGTCTAACACTCTCGTGGTCTGAGCTGCGACAAAAGTTGTCGGATGGAGGCTGATTCGAGGCTAGAATGAAGGTCACTCATATTGGTGATGGCCGGCATCCGGCGGACACTTTATCGGAGTCATAACCTTGGTTAAGCGCATCAGCACAATACTGTTCATCCTCGCCAACAGCGCCGTACCGGTTGCCGGCCATGCGGAACCCGCAAGCATTTACACCCGCAACGGCAATGAACTCTCCGTGACGGGTTCTTCGTACTTGTATGAAGAACCCACCCTCAATGTCTCCATGACGGGCGACAAGTTCGGCTTGAATCACACCGGTACGTTGCAGTTGAAGAACGATTGGTTTCTCAAGGAGGATGTGCGCTTTGCCTATGGCAAGGTCGATTACGTCGGCACCGGGATACAGTCGGGTGCGCCGGACTGGTATTACGAAGTCAGGGGCTTGCTAGGCAGGGATGTACAGGTGAGCAGCGTAGTGCTCTCGCCCTACATCGGCTTCGGTTATCGTTACCTGTTCAATGACGTGCGCGGCTACAGCAGCACCGGCTCGGCGGGTTATCGCCGGGAGAGCAACTATTACTACATGCCGCTGGGCGTGACCCATCGCTTGCAGATGAAGGACCAGGCGGTATTGTCCACGACGGTTGAGTTTGATTATCTGTTGTGGGGTGAGCAACTGACCAGGCTCTCCGATCTGATCGGGCAAGGCGGATTTGTCAATGCCGCCGATACCACCAATCGGCAGCGCAGCGGGTATGGTCTGCGCTTGAACATGATGTACGAGATGAGCGACTGGGGCTTCGGTCCGTTCATTCACTACTGGAACATTGCTGATTCTGACGTGACGTACCAAGTCATGACGGATGCGCTTGGCCCGGCGTTGGTGAGCCTGCGAGAACCGAAGAACCAAACCACCGAATATGGCTTCCGGGTGATGTTCAGGTTCTGACGGCAGGGAAGATAGGTCGCGCAAAGACAAAGGGCAAGCCAACCGGCTTGCCCTTTATCATGTTGCTCGATTCAATCGATGTCAGCTTCGACGGGAATAATGAGTTTGACTTCGTCGCCGACCAGCGGCACGTATTTCGCCATGCCGTACTGCGTGCGCTGGATGGTGGCACTGACATCTGCGCCGCAGTGCATCTTCCTGGTTATGGGGTGCGGGGCGCAGCGGAAGTTACTGACGATGAGCGTCAGCGGGCGCGTGGTACCGAGCAAGGTGAATTTGCCTTCAGCGCCGACCACCTTGTCGCCATCGAACAGCAGCTTGTCCGAGGTGAAACGCATGGTGGGGTTCTGCTGCACGTAGAAGAAGTCCTGCGATTTCATGTGCTCGTCCCATTTGGCGAAGCCCATGTCGAGCGAGTCGGTGTCGATGATGATGTCCACACTGCCTTTTCTGGCGGTGATGTCCAGTGTGATCTTGCCGCTGGATTTGTTGAAGCGTCCGCGTTGCGTGGAGTAGCCCAGATGGTTCACCTCGAACATCGGCCAAGTGTGGGTCGGGTCGATGGTGTAGCTGTCCGCCGCATAAGCGGGGATGATGAGCAGGGCAGCGATTAGGAAGATGAAACTTTTGTTCATGGTACTTCACTCCTTATGGGGCGGTTATTTCTGTGCTACGACGAAACGAAAACGAACCAGTACCTCATCGGCTACCGTGTCGGTATCGCTCCAGATGCCGGAACCGATGTCATAAGCCAGGCGTTTGAGGATGAACGATCCTGCCAGCGTGACCAGGTCGGCTTTGTGATCGATGGTGAAGTCGGCCTGGGTGTCTTGGGTCTTGCCCTTGATTGTCAGCTTGCCTTGCGCGGTATAACGTCCCTGTCCCAGCGATTTGACCGCCGTGGAGACAAAGCTGGCGGTAGGGTAGGTCTTGGCATCGAACCAGTTCTTGCCGATCACCTCTTCGTTCGCTTCCTTGTTTCCGGTGTCGATACTGCTCAGGTCGATGTCGATGCGCGCTTTGCCTTTCTCAGGTTTTGCAGGATCGAGGACGATGTCGGCTGTGAATTTCTTGAACTCGCCATCGACTGGCACGCCCATCTGTTTGGAGACGAAACTGACACTGCTTTGTTGCGGGCGCAGCACCTTGAACTCGGCG
Organism: uncultured beta proteobacterium; assembly: GCA_963813255.1. Classification (GTDB taxonomy): domain Bacteria; phylum Pseudomonadota; class Gammaproteobacteria; order Burkholderiales; family Gallionellaceae; genus Sideroxyarcus. The sequence goes on from CAWEYD010000009.1 coordinate 248,881, forward strand.
GCACCGGCCAAGGTGGTCAGCAGGAGCAGCGGCAGGATGACTAATGTTCTCAAGGCTTTCTCCGCAGGTAAGGGATCATGCGTGCCAGTATGTCGTCGTGTTGTATGAAGTGATGCTTGAGCGCGGCGCCGACATGGGCGAACAGGAGGCCGAGCATCGCGAAATTGAGAGCCTCGTGTACTTCGCGCAGCAAGTCGCCCAACTCCTTGTCCTTGCCGACCAGATCGGGCAGCGGCAGCACGCCGAACCATACGGTCTGCATGCCTTTGGCGGAACTCATCAGCCAACCGCTGACAGGGATGATGAAGATCAGGAGGTATAGCAGATAATGCACGCCCTCGGCAGCGAACCTTTCCCAAGCCGGCATGGTATCGGGCAGGGGGGGCGGACGGTGGGTGACGCGCCATGATAGGCGCATCACCGCCAGCAGGAATATGGTGACGCCTATCCACTTGTGGTAGCTGTAGAGCCGCAGCTTGTGGGGTGACAGGGGTAGGTCGTGCATGTACAGGCCCAGCGGGAAGGCGGCGAAGATCAGCAGGGCGATCAGCCAGTGCAGGGTGACGGCGGTATGGGTGTAGCGGGTGTCCATGGATCAATCCCGATAAAATCCGTGGGACAATGCTATTCTCGGTAGTGAGAATAGGCAAGCGAACTTATTCGTCCGATCTGAATCAGAGTCTGCGCTTGAAAAATCGAACATGCGCCCCATGTAGCGAACCGCGTGTCGATTAAACCGCGCACCAAGAATCTATTTATGGAGAGAGCTGTATGAAACGCATTTTTTTGTTCATCCTGACCAACATCGCGGTGCTGGCCGTCATCAGCATCACGTTGCGCATCCTCGGCGTGGACCGCTGGCTGGATGCGAGCGGCGCCATCAATTTCAACGCCTTGCTGGTGATGTCGGCGGTGATTGGTTTTGCCGGTTCCATCATCTCGCTGCTGATGTCCAAGTGGATGGCCAAGATGTCGGTCGGCGCACAGGTCATCGAGAATCCGCAGGACCCGACCGAGCGCTGGCTGGTGGAGACCGTAAGCCGTCAGGCGCAGGCTGCCGGCATCGGCATGCCGGAGGTGGCGATCTATGATGCGCCCGACGTTAACGCCTTTGCCACCGGCTGGAATCGCAACAACGCGCTGGTGGCGGTGAGCACCGGCCTGCTGCACAGCATGAGCCGCGATGAGGCTGAAGCCGTGCTGGCGCACGAAGTGAGCCACGTGGCGAACGGTGACATGGTCACGCTGGCGCTGATCCAGGGCGTGGTCAATACTTTCGTGGTGTTCTTCTCCAAGCTGTTCGGCTATTTCGTGGACCGCGTGGTACTGAAGAACGATCCGCGCGAAGGTCCCGGCATCGGCGCGTTCGTGGCCGAGATCGTCGCCCAGATCGTGTTGGGCATCCTGGCCAGCATGATCGTCATGTGGTTCTCGCGTCAGCGCGAGTTCCGTGCCGATGCGGGTGGAGCGAACCTGGCGGGGCGTCAGAAGATGATCGCTGCCCTGGAGCGCCTGAAGGCGAACCACGAACAGGCGGCTGCCATGCCGCAGAACATGTCGGCGATGGCGATCTCCAGCGGCGGCGGTTTCTCCAAGTTGTTCATGACACACCCGCCACTGGAAGAGCGCATCGAAGCGCTGCGCGCGGGGCAGTAAGCTGAGCGGTTCAAACAAAAACGGCGGGATCATCCCGCCGTTTTTTTATTCCTCATCCTCATCGTATTTCCTACGTGGCGGGTTGCCGTCATAGACCAGGTTCTGGCGGTGCATCAGGTATGCGTCGCGCAGGAAGCTGTAGCGGTCGATGATCGCGTCATCCATCACCTTTTCCTGATCCAGCAGGTTGACACGCGTGTTGAACGACTTGACTGCCCATGTCGTGTTGCGCGTCGGAACGTGCTTGGTGTTGCTGATGACGCTGACAAAGGTGTCGCCATAGAGGCCTGCGCCATCGCGCACCGAGCTTGGCCCCCAGAACGGCAACACGAGGTACGGTCCACTGTTGAGGCCCCAATACCCCAGGGTTTGGCCGAAATCCTCGTCGTGTTTTTCAAGTCGATCCGCTATGTCCAGCAGGCCGAAGACTCCGATGGTGCTGTTGACCATGAAACGGGTGCCGTCACTGCATGCCTGCACGAACTTGAACTGCAACAGGTCGTTGGCGGTGACGACCACATCGTCCAGATTGGAGAAGAAATTATTCACCATCGTCTTCGCCGGGACCGGCATGGTCTTGGCGTAAACCTGCGCGACCGGCTTGAGGACGGCCTGATCGATGCTGTCGTTGAAAGCGTATACCTTGCGGTTGAACGGCTCGAACGGGTCCTTCTCCTGGGTATATGCGCTGAGATGGATGGTGCTGCAACCTGTCAGTGCCAGGCTGGCGATCAGCAACGAGAGGCGCAATAAATGCATGCAGGTGGTGTCAGGAACCGGAATGCGGGGGATTATAGGTGGAAAGCTGCTGCAGTTTGCAGCATCGCTGCACGTGAGGCTGGAGTCTCCAGACTGATGCGCCCCAGCGCGCCACTGCGGAAATCCTGCAGCAAGGTCATTGCGGCCTTTTCCAGATCGAGTTCCTTGCCGCGGATACGGTAGCCTCGCAGTTGGGCGATGGCTTCGATGAGCGCCACACCGTCCATGCCCTCAAGCGGGAACTTGTAGCGTTGCTTAAGTAGATTCGGATAACGGGCCAGCAGGATGTCGCCGAGGAAGGCAGCGACCTCTTCGTCGATGATGGCGTTGCGTCCGATGCTGTGGCTCGCGGCGAGCATCAGGCCGTCGCTGTCATGTTCGATCTTCGGCCACATCAGCCCGGGCGTGTCGATTAACGTCGTATGGTCGTTAAGGTCGAAGCTCTGCTGGCTCTTGGTGATGGCGGGTTCGTCGCCAACTGCTGCCGCGCGGCGCTTGAGCAGAGTGTTCATCAGCGTAGATTTGCCGACGTTGGGGATGCCCATGATCATGATGCGCAAAGGCTTGAGACTGGTGCCGCGATGCGGGGCGAGCGGCAGGCACAGCTTGGGGATCTTCGCGGCATCGCCCGCCTTTTTGCAGGAGAGCGCCACGGCATGCACGCCTTCCTGCTTGTTGTAGTAATCCAGCCAGGCTTGCGTCGCCGCCGGGTCGGCAAGGTCAGTCTTGTTCAGCACCTTGAGACAAGGGCGCTGGCGATGCAGGCGCAACTCGCGGATCATCGGGTTGCTGCCCGCCTCTGGCACGCGCGCGTCCAGCACCTCGATGACGACATCGATGCGTGCCATGGTCTCGGCGGCTTTCTTCTTCGCCGAGGTCATGTGGCCGGGGAACCATTGAATCGCCATGCTGTTGAAGTCCTTGAAAAGAGGCGCGCATTCTAACCGTTAATTGACGCTGCCCGCCTGCGCTCCGATAATTCGCCCTCATTCATCAAGGCAGCGCCATGACCATCATCCGCCAGCAGGATTTCATCGACAGCATCGCCGACGCGCTGCAATTCATCTCCTACTATCACCCGCAGGACTTTGTGCAGGCGCTCGCCGAGGCCTACCGCCGCGAGCAATCGCCTGCCGCCAGGGATGCGATGGCGCAGATACTTTCCAACTCTCGCATGTGCGCGCAGGGACACCGCCCGATCTGTCAGGACACCGGCATTGTGGTGGCATTTGTGCGCGTGGGCATGGATGTGCGCTGGGTGGATGTTTCGATGAGTGTCACCGAGATGGTCAATGCCGGCGTGCACAAAGCCTATCTTTTCCCGGACAACGTATTGCGCGCTTCCATCGTGTCCGACCCCGCGGGCAAGCGCAAGAACACCGGCGACAATACGCCGGCGGTGGTGCATTTCGAGATCGTTCCGGGCGACAGGGTGGAGGTCGATGTCGCGGCCAAGGGCGGTGGCTCGGAGAACAAGTCCAAGCTGGCGATGCTCAATCCGGGTGATGACGTGGTGGAGTGGGTGCTCAGCCAGTTGCCGGGCATGGGGGCTGGCTGGTGTCCACCGGGGATGCTGGGCATCGGTATCGGCGGCACGGCCGAGAAGGCGGTGCTGATGGCGAAGGAATCGCTGATGCAGCACATCGATATGCCAGAACTCAAGGCGCGCGGCCCTCGCAACCATCTGGAAGAATTGCGCATCGAGATCTACGACAAAGTGAATGCGCTGGGCATAGGCGCGCAGGGATTGGGCGGTCTGACCACGGTGCTGGATGTAAAGATACTGGACTATCCGACGCATGCGGCCTCCAAGCCGATCGCCATGATCCCCAACTGCGCGGCGACGCGGCATGTGCATTTCGAACTGGACGGCAGCGGGGTGGCGACCTTCACCCCTCCGCAACTTGAGGATTATCCGGATGTGCAGTGGCAACCGGCAGAGGACGCTCGGCGCGTGGATCTGGGCACGGTGACACGGGAGGACATCGCTCAGTGGCAGCCGGGCGAGACCTTGTTGCTGTCGGGCAAGCTGCTGACCGGACGCGATGCGGCGCACAAGCGCATGGTGGATATGCTCGCGAAGGGTGAGAAGCTGCCGGTGGATTTCAACGGCCGCTTCATCTACTACGTCGGCCCGGTCGACCCGGTGCGCGACGAAGTGGTCGGCCCTGCCGGCCCCACCACCGCCACGCGCATGGACAAGTTCACCGAGACCATGCTGGCACAGACCGGGCTCATCGGCATGATAGGCAAGTCTGAGCGCGGTCCCGAAGCGATCGCTGCCATCAAGAAACACAGGGCGGTGTATCTCATGGCGGTGGGTGGCGCCGCTTATCTGGTTTCCAAGGCGATCAAGGCTTCGAAGGTGCTTGCTTTCGCGGACCTTGGTATGGAGGCCATCTACGAGTTCGAGGTGCAGGACATGCCGGTGACCGTGGCGGTGGATACTCAGGGGAGGTCGGTGCATGAGACGGGGCCGGCGGAGTGGAAGGGGAGGATTGCGGGGATACCGGTGAGGGGGGGGTGATATGTCGTCTAAATTTGTTAGCTTTTCACGCATCGTTTTACTTGGTATCTGCATTTGTGGATGTCTATGCCAGATTGCAGGTGCAGCTGATCAGGCTTCGGCTCATGTCAGCAACGAGATTCTGGATCGCCTTCGCGATTGCTCCATCCGACTTTGGTACGACCAAGACCACCGAAAACTTGTTGGTGAAGGAGCCGATATTCTTGTTCCTAAGGGAGCGCTGGTCAAAGTCAAGGATCGTCACGCAACCATTTCTATTACTGCCACTCTTTACGGAATTCCAGCGACTCAACTCTTTGTTCCCACATATCCCTTCGAAAGCGAGAACAGTAGCGATCAGATATGGCTTCGCATGTCATCAAACATTGAAACACTCAAATCGAAGCTTCAGTCAGCTTGGAATCGGGAATTCGTAAGAGGCGAACCCGAAGGCCCGGACGCCAACCCGAATGAGATCACCTACTACTCCCGAGGCATTGCATACTTTCCGTATCTAAGTGCGGCCACCCCTAACGCTCGAGTGTCATGGTTGAGCTGCGCTACCCGACCACAGCGCTAGCACGTAGGGCGCAATAACCAACAGGCATTGCGCCGTATGAGGTGTACATCCGAAAACCGCCGGGGGTAGCCCGACAGCTAGTCACTTTTTCTTGCGTCGCCAAGAAAAAGTAACCAAAAAGAAGGCGACCCCGGTGCGCCGCCCACTTCGGGGTTCCCTGCGTTGCTCGAACAGCCGGGCCTCCTCATAAACTCGCACGACCCGCTGCGCGGTCACGTGCTCAAACATATTCGTCGGACTACCCCCGGCTGTCCTGCGCTACTCGGCGGCGCACAGGGGAAGGTAAGTCAAAGGCGGTTTTGTGTGCGCTTTGCGCACGTCTTTTTTTTTTGTTGGCGAGGCGGGCGTTGCCCGCCTCGCTGGTTTTGGGGTTCGGCTTTTTTGAATTTCTTCCCCTGTGCGCCGCCGAGTAGCGGAGACTGGTCAGGGGTTGTCGGCGAGGACTGTCTGAGCGCGCAGCGCGAGTTCCGCAGCCGCCTGACCAGTCGAGCAACGCAGGGAACCCCGAAGGGGCGGCGCACCGGGGGCGACTTCTTTTGGTTACTTTTCTTGGCAAGACAAGAAAGGTAACTTGCTGCCGGGCAACCCCCGGCGGTTTTATCTCGAGTGCTGGCGCACAATGCAGGGAGGTGGCCGCCCGGCCATCTTTCATGGATTTATCCCCGCTTTTCGACTATCATGCGCCCTGTTTTCGGGCGGCTATTCGCCCGCAAGACTCAGATTTCACGAATTGGCGGGTCTCCCCGCATTGCGACATGGTGAACCTGGTCAGGTCCGGAAGGAAGCAGCCACAGCCAATCGTTGCAAGTGCCGGGGGTAAGGCTCGCCTCCTTATTTATCGAGGGTGTTGCACTCGACAGGCGGAGGGTAGGGCGTTATGTCAGCGACTTCAGTTCTAGCGCGCAAATGGCGTCCGAGGAACTTTGCCCAGTTGGCGGGGCAGGAGCATGTCGTGCAGGCGCTGACCAACGCGCTCACGCAGAACCGCCTGCACCATGCCTATCTCTTCACCGGCACGCGCGGCGTGGGCAAGACCACCATCGCGCGCATCTTCGCCAAATCCCTGAATTGCGAATCCGGCATCACGGCCACGCCGTGCGGCGTGTGCGGTGCCTGCACCGAGATCGACAGCGGGCGCTTCGTCGACCTGATCGAGCTGGATGCGGCGTCGAACACGCAGGTCGACAACATGCGCGAGCTGCTGGAAAGCGCGCTGTATGCGCCGACCAGCGGGCGTTTCAAGGTGTACATCATCGACGAAGTGCACATGCTGTCGAAGTCGGCCTTCAACGCGATGTTGAAGACACTGGAAGAGCCGCCGTCGCATGTGAAGTTCATCCTTGCTACCACCGACCCGCAGAAGATCCCGGTCACCGTGCTGTCGCGCTGCCTGCAGTTCAATCTCAAGCAACTGCCGCCTGCGCTGATCCTGACCCATCTGCAATACGTGCTGGGCGAGGAGAACATCCCGTTCGAGATGGGGGCGCTGAACCTGGTGGCGCGTGCCGCACAGGGCAGCATGCGCGATGCATTGAGCCTGATGGATCAGGCCATCGCCTATTCTTCCGGCAAGGTGGACGAGGCGCTGGTGCGCACCATGCTGGGCGCGATCGATCAGGGCTATCTGTTTGACCTGTTGCAGACGCTGCGATGCCGGGGACGGTGCTGGCTTGTTGCGCATCGCCGACGACATGTCCATGCGCAGCGTGGCGTTCGAGGCGGCGTTGCAGGACTTGGCTACGCTGCTGCATCGCATCGCGCTGGCGCAGACCATACCGCAGGCTATTGCAGAAGACGAGCCGGAGCGTGCGCGCTTGCTGGAGCTGGCGCAGCAGTTCACTCCCGAAGAGATACAGCTGAATTACCAGATCGCCATACATGGGCGCAACGAGATCGATCTGGCACCGGACGAATATGCCGGCTTCACCATGACGTTGTTGCGCATGCTGGCCTTTGCGCCGCAAAACACGGGAGCGAGTGCCGGGCAGCCGGCACCGCGAACCAAGCCGACAGCCCAGAGCGTGACGACATACGTGGCCGCTGAACCGATGCCCGCAAAGCAGTTCGCTCCGGTGCAGAGCGCAGCGACTGGCGCAGAGTTGGACTGGAATACCTTGCTGTCGCAGCTCAATCTGCAAGGCATGGCGCGCGAACTCGCGAAGAACTGTGTGCTGGCGAGTTTTTCGGACGGACGTGTGGTGCTGAACCTCGCGCCCCAGCACAAACATCTGCAAAGCAACAAGATCGCGCAAGACAAGCTGCAGGCCGCGTTGAGCGACTATTTCGCCAAGCCGATCAAACTGGCCGTGGAGCTAGGGGCTACCAATAGTGTGGCGACGCCGGCTGCGGTCGAGCAGCATGAGAAGCAGACACGCCAACAGCAGGCGGAAGAAGCCATCAAACAAGATACCTTCGTGCGCGAAGCACAAGCGCACCTGGGGGCACAATTAATCGAAGGGTCGATCAGACCTGTATAACCGGAGGATGTGGAGATGATGAAGGGCGGTTTGGCTGGGCTGATGAAGCAGGCGCAACAGATGCAGGCGAACATGAAGAAGGCGCAGGAAGAACTGGCTACCGTCGAGGTGGAGGGGCAGTCCGGTTCCGGCATGGTCAAAGTGATCATGACCTGTGCGCATGAAGTGCGTCGAGTGAATCTGGACCAAAGCGTGCTGGACGACAAAGAGATGCTGGAAGATCTGATCGTGGCCGCGCTGAACGATGCCAACAAGAAAGCCGCCGAGACATCGCAGAAGCGCATGAGCGGGTTCACTGCGCACCTGCCGCCGGGCATGAGTCTACCGTTCTAGATGAATACACCTTCCACGCTGGAAGACCTGATCAAGGCATTGCGCTGTTTGCCGGGCGTAGGTCCGAAATCGGCGCAGCGAATGGCTTACCATCTGTTGCAACGCGACCGGCAGGGAGCTCTGCAACTGGCGCGCTCGCTCGATCATGCGGTGGAGAACGTCAAGCACTGCAGCAAGTGCAACAATTTTTCCGAAGAAGAGATCTGCGTTTTGTGCCGCTCGACGCGGCGTGAGGCGGATACGCTGTGCGTAGTGGAGATGCCTGCAGACTTGCTGATGATGGAGCAGGCACAGTGCTATCGCGGCATGTATTTCGTGCTGATGGGGCGACTATCGCCGCTGGATGGCGTTGGTGCGCGGGAATTGCCGCTGGAGCGCTTGCTTAAACGAGCGCAGGAGTTGTCGTGCGAGGTGATCCTGGCGACCAACTTCACTGTCGAGGGCGAAGCGACGGCGCATTACCTTGCCACCTTGCTGCGGGCGCAAGGTATCAAGGTATCGCGCATCGCACGCGGATTGCCGGTAGGGGGCGAGTTGGAACATGTGGATAGCGGGACATTGGCACAAGCCGTGCTGGAAAGACGAGCGGTGACAGGATGAACGGGCAAATCGAAGTAAATCCGCAAGGGGAACGACTACAGAAGGTGCTGGCGCAAGCCGGTATCGGTTCGCGCCGCGAGATGGAAGAATGGATCAGTGCCGGGCGGGTGACCGTGAATGGCACGGTGGCGACATTGGGAGTGCGCGTCTCCGAAGGCGACAAGGTGCAGGTGGATGGCCGAGTCGTGCGCTTGCATCTGGAGGCCGAACAAGCGCTGCCACGCGTCTTGCTGTACCACAAGCAGGAAGGCGAGATCGTCAGCCGCGACGATCCGAAGGAGCGCGCCAGCGTGTTCGATGCCCTGCCGAAACTGCGCGGGCAGAAATGGATCGCCATCGGGCGGCTGGATTTCAATACCAGCGGACTGCTCATCTTCACTACCTCTGGGGAACTCGCCAATCGATTGATGCACCCTCGCTTCGAGGTGGAGCGTGAGTACGCCGTGCGAGTACAGGGGGAGATGACGCCAGAGCAGATGCGCCAAGTGACCCAGCAGGGTGTCGAACTGGAGGATGGTCTGGTTCGTTTCGAGCAACTCAGCGATGAAGGTGGCGAAGGATTCAATCACTGGTATCGGCTGGTGCTCAAAGAAGGCCGCAACCGTGTGGTGCGGCGTACCTTTGAGGCGTTGGAGCTGCCGGTGAGTCGTTTGATGCGTGTGCGTTTCGGGATAATCAATCTGCCACCGCGTATAAAACGCGGCATGATGGCCGAATTGGGCGAGGTCGAAGTCAGGGCGATATTGGATTGGGTAGGCTTGCCAGCGGGCGTGGCCAGACAAGTGGTCGATGATGGCCGCCGGAACAAACCGCGCCGCGCGCGCTCACGCAAAAATTGAACTGGCTAGAATGCCTGACAATCGTTAGAATTCGCGGGGTTAAGTGGGGTTGTTGTGCAACCCGTGCAACATAGGCAGGGACTTCGGACTGGATAAATGGAACTACGGGGCAACAAAACCATTGTTTGCAGTGTCTTTTTCTTGGATATCGTCGAATATTCCAAGAAGTCCGTTGCGGGCCAGATTTCTCTGAAGGAGCGTTTTAACGCATTCCTGTCTATTGCGATTCGCGACGTTCCGGTCAGCGACCGAATTATTCTGGATACGGGTGACGGTGCCGCAATCAGCTTTTTGGGTGATATCGAAGATGCATTGCAGGCCGCGCTGAGCGTGCGGAGTAGTTTGCTGAGTGAAGGTGTGCGCATGGAGCCGCCTCTGCTGGTGCGCATGGGTATCAATCTCGGGCCGGTCCGTTTGGTCAAGGACATCAACGGCCAGCCCAACATCGTCGGTGACGGCATCAACGTGGCACAGCGAGTGATGGGTTTTGCCGATCCGGGGCAGATACTTGTTTCACGCTCTTATTACGATGCCGTATCGCGCCTGTCGCAAGAATATGCAGGCATGTTCCACTATCAGGGGTCGCGCACCGACAAGCATGTACGCGAACACGAAGTCTATGCCATAGGTTATCCGGGAGACTTTACCTCGACACAGCGTAGTGCCTCTATTAAGCAACGTGTGGAGAATGCGAAGGGGGTCGATCGTATCTTGGCAATGGCAAGAAATTACTGGGATGAGCTTATCCGCCGTGTAAGTGCATGGGAAAGGTCCGGGCTTGAGACGTTCAGAAATGCCGCGAATCCGCAGCGTGCGGCTTTCATTGGCGGGGCGGTAGCTATCCTGTTTGTGATCACCTTTGGCATTTACAAGTTGGCGCATCGACCGGCTCCACCTGAGGTCAAGCAGTTGGCGGCCTCTTCGGTAGCCCAGGTGCCGGTGGCGGTAGCCCCCATTTCTGCACCTGTGGTTCCACCGGCGCCGACAGTGGCTGAGGGCGAGAAGAAAGTGCAAGGTGTCAAGCAAAGTGCCCGAGTGCGCACGCTGGCAGAGACAACAGGTGGCCCAGCAGTGGTCAGTTTGGTGGTTGCGCCGTGGGGCGAAGTCTATCTGGATGGAAAGAAACAAGGTGTGAGCCCACCTTTGCTGGAGTTGCAGGTGGTCGCTGGATCGCACAAGCTGGAGATCAGGAATTCGACTTTCCCTGCGTTTAAGCAGGATATCAAGGCGAAGCCTGGCGCAAAAATAACGATTAAGCATAGGTTCAAATAAGCTGTTCGAACAGGAGAGGGAGATGTTGGTGCGTTGGAAAATCGCTGCTTTGAGCGCGCTCGTTTTGGTGGGGTGCGGTACGGTGAGTACCTGCAATGACGGCGGCGGAGGGATTCGCCTCTTCGGCAAGGATGTTGCCGAGCAAAAGTTGGATATCGGTGTCAAAGAGTACGAAGAAGGAAATTACGTTGCATCGATGAATGCCTTGCAAGGTGTGTTGGAGACGAAGATAGCCAACAAGGACGACAAGTTGATGGCCTATAAATATCTGGCTTTCATCCATTGCATCTCCTCAAGGGAGAAGTTGTGCAGAGACTATTTCCGAAAGGTGCTGGCCATCAACCCGAATTTCGAATTGTCACCGGCAGAAGCTGGGCATCCGATTTGGGGACCCGCGTTCCGCAGTGTTAAAGGCAAGTCAGGTAAGTAAATTTTTTTACGGCAGGATCTATGATTAGCCAACTCGGGCGTTATGAGGTTGTCAGCGAACTTGGTCAAGGGGCGATGGGGGTCGTCTACAAGGCAAGGGATCCTCTTATTGATCGCGAGGTGGCAATCAAAACCATCAATCTGAGCTTGGCACAAGAAGAGCGCGAGGAGTACGAGGCGCGTTTCTATCAGGAAGCCAAAGCGGCAGGTCGCCTCAGCCACCCGAATATCGTGACAATCTACGACGTAGGGCGTAGCGAAGATATCGCCTACATCGCAATGGAATATCTGCACGGGCGTGAACTTCGCGACATCCTGAACGACAACAAGCTACTTCCCGTCACTCAGGTCATAGATATCATTTCTCAGGTCGCTTTTGGACTTTCCTATGCTCACGAGCATGGCATCGTTCATCGCGACATCAAACCTTCCAACATCATGGTGGTGCGCGACGGTCATGTGAAGATTACCGACTTCGGTATCGCACGTATGGCCTCTGCGGCAGTGCGTACGCAGACCGGTATGGTGCTGGGTTCCCCGAAGTATATGTCCCCCGAGCAAGTGATGGGCAAGCTTACCGATCAACGTTCGGATATCTTCTCTTTGGGGGTAATGCTGTACGAGATGCTGACAGGGCAGGCGCCGTTTCAGGGCGAGAATGTCAATGCCATCATGTACCAGACGTTGAATGCCATTCCGTCCCCGCCCAGCAGTATGAATCCGGCGGTGCCGGAGATGTTGAATTTCATTGTGGCCAAGGCGCTAGCCAAAGATCTGGAGGCGCGTTACCAGAATGCGCGGGATTTCGCGAACGATCTGCGTGCTTGCCGAGATTCGTTGCCGCGCTCAACTCCTGTATCGTCCGATCTGCCGCTGTCTGCGCCGAATGTCGCTTTGGCTGATGCTTCGGTAACTTCATTGGTTGAGAACGACGAATCAAAATCTGTTCCCACGTTGGGCTTGTCGTCATCGTTTGATTCGTCAGAAGCGACTATGCGCTTGGCAGCTTTGACGGCAAGCAGTGAGGATGTTGAAGAGCTGTCCAAGACCTTCCGTATGGCGCGACCGAGCGTAGATGAGATAAATCGTGGCGCACCAGTACAACGTGCGCAAGCAGTGGCAAAGCTTTCCACATTATCACGTGCCCCCAGCGTGGAGCCAGCGCGGGCAGGTGGTGGAGGATATTTCTTGCTGGCTATCATCGCTTTGGTGGTGATAGGGCTGATCTCCTCCATCTTGTTTTAAGATGCCCATCCCCGATGGGCGCAGGTATGCAAAGTCACTACACGCTGCGCCCATCCCGTAATTATCTCTGGTTACTGTCGTTTCTTTGTGTGTTGCTGCTATTCGCAATATTTCGTCTTCCCTGCGCGCTTGAGTGGTGCTTCACCGGTGGCCTATTGGTGGTCACGTCCTTTTTGTTTGTGGGCTTGCGAGATGTGAGGTTGAGGTTGTCCAAATCTTGCGTGGCATTTAGGCTGGAAAGCGAGAATGGAATCACGCTGATTCAGCGCAACGGCCAGCATATGACCGGAACCATTGGAGCGGGCGGTGTGGTTACGCCATTGCTGGTATTGCTCAATGTCAAACAGGATGGGGGGCAAAGAAGGAGTCTTGTTCTGTTGACTGACAGCATGAACCGTGACGCGTTTCGCCGTTTTCGTATTGCCTTGAGGTGGAATCGTTGAGTTTAGGCGGGGGGCGACAAGATGGTCGGTGTCGCTTCGGGAAGGGTTTGCGGGTAGTCCTTGCTGAAGTGCAGCCCGCGACTTTCATGGCGTGACAAAGCGCTTTGAACAATGAGGTCTGCGGTTAACACCAGATTGCGCAGCTCCAGTAAGTCTGCACTGACATGGAAGTTCCGGTAGTACTCGTTGATTTCCTCATGTAGCAAACGTATACGATGTTGGGCACGCTGCAGGCGCTTGGTGGTGCGCACGATACCGACGTAATCCCACATGAAGCGGCGCAACTCGTCCCAGTTGTGTGAGATTACGACCATCTCATCCGCGTCAGTCACGCGGCTTTCATCCCAGGATGGCAGCGCTTCCATGGTGCGAGTCGGCTTTCCCAGAATGTCCTGAGCGGCAGACTCCGAGAACACCAGGCACTCCAGTAACGAGTTGCTGGCCAACCGGTTCGCCCCGTGCAATCCAGTGCAGGCGGTTTCTCCAATAGCATACAAGTCCGCCACATCGGTGCGGGCGGACAAATCCGTCATCACTCCGCCACAGGTGAAGTGCATGGCGGGCACCACGGGGATCGGTTGCTTGGCGATGTCGATGCCCAGCGACAAGCAACGACCGTAGATGGTGGGAAAGTGTTCCCGCAGAAACGCTTCGGATTGGTGCGAAATGTCCAGATAGACGCAATCCAATCCACGCTTTTTCATCTCATAGTCGATGGCGCGCGCTACCACATCACGCGGCGCCAATTCGGCACGTTCATCATGCCAAGGCATGAAGCATGTGCCATCAGGTAACTTCAGCAGCCCGCCTTCACCGCGTACGGCTTCGCTGATGAGGAACGACTTGGCGTGCGGGTGATAAAGGCAGGTCGGGTGGAACTGCATGAATTCCATATTGGCGACGCGGCAGCCGGCGCGCCATCCCATCGCAATCCCGTCGCCGGTGGCTGTGTCGGGATTGGTGGTGTAAAGATAGACCTTTCCCGCGCCACCTGTTGCGAGAACCGTATTGCTGGATGCGATGGTCAGCACTTCCCCTTGGGCGCTATTCAAGACATAAGCGCCTCGACAACGCAGATCGGACTTTCCGATTTTTCTTCCAGTAATCAGGTCGATAGCGATGTGGTGCTCAAGCACGGTCACGTTTGGATGTGCCCGTACCTTGTCTGACAGAGTCTGCTGTACTGCCTTGCCGGTCGCATCTGCGGCATGGATGATGCGGCGGTGGCTGTGCCCCCCCTCTCGGGTGAGGTGGAAGTCGTTGCTGCCCTTGCCATCCCTTGAGAATGGAACTCCTTGTTCAATTAACCAGTTAACTGCTGAAGCACCGCGCTCGACGACGAAGCGAGTAGTGACGGGGTCGCACAGGCCGGCGCCGGCAGTCAGAGTATCGTTAATGTGTTCATCCAGGCTGTCGTCAGGGCTTTGGACCGCTGCGATGCCGCCTTGAGCCCAGGCGCTAGCTCCGTCCAGCAAGGATTTCTTGGTGACGATGGCTACTTTTTGTTGATCCGCGAGCTTGAGAGCCAGAGATAAGCCGGCTAATCCGCTGCCTATGATGAGGGTGTCAAAGCGCAACACGTTGCAGAAATTGAATGTGAACGGTGGGAAGTCTATAGCAAAAATGGGCTGTTTTAGTGGCAAAGTGAACTAATTGTTTTGGGCAATGTCCATCCGCGCGTTACGGTCACAGGCTGACGTTGTGCACCCGTCCGGTTATACTGCCGAGCCACGTACAGTGGTTCAATATTCATAAAACCGGGAAACGGAATGGGTGATAGGGAGGTCGATCAGCAGTTGGTGGAGCGCGCGCAACGCGGCGATAAGCACGCGTTCGAACTGCTGGTGGCCAAATATCAGCGGCGTTTGGGGAGGTTGATCTCGCGTTTTGTGCGCAATGCGGCTGAGGCTGAAGATGTGACGCAGGAAGCGTTCATTAAGGCCTATCGGGCGTTGCCGGCCTTTCGCGGTGACAGTGCGTTCTATACGTGGCTGTATCGCATCGGTATCAATACGGCCAAGAATCACCTGCTGGCACAGGGACGCAGGGCGCCCACCAGCACGCCGTTCGATACCGAAGAGGCCGAGGATTTTGAGGATGCGGCTCTGTTGCACGAGGTGGCGACCCCGGAAAACGAGTTGATGAGCAAGCAAGTAGTGGCAGTGGTGAATGAATCCTTGCAACAACTGCCCGAGGATTTGCGCACGGCGCTGACCCTGCGTGAAATCGAGGGCTTGAGCTATGAGGAGATCGCCGCGGTGATGAACTGCCCAATCGGCACAGTCAGGTCGCGTATCTTTCGTGCGCGTGAAGTGGTTGCAACGAACCTGCGGCCATTGTTGGGAACAAGTGAAGACAAGAGGTGGTAAAGATGAAACAGGAAATTTCGGTTTTGATGGATGGCGAGATGTTCGAGGACGAAGCGGAATTGTTCTTCGATAAATTGAAACGTCATCCGCAAGCTACCCAAGACTGGGCTCTTTATCACTTGATTGGCGATGCTTTGCGGCAGCCTGAACACATCCACTGCGATATCAGTCCAGCGTTCCGCGAGCGCCTGCAGGCTGAACCCACCATCCTGGCGCCACATACCCGCAGTCCCCAAAGGGTCAGGCACTATGCGCTGTCCGCCGTTGCTTCGGTGATGGCGTTGGCGCTGGTGGCTTGGCTGTCGATGCAGGTGGCTAATGAGCCTGCGCCGCAGCTGGCGGCTGTACAACACAACAATGCGGTGCGGCCCGCCGCTTTTCAGGCTAATGATTACCTGATGGCACACCAAGAGTTTTCACCTAGTGCAGATGTGCAGGGCGCCGCTTCTTATATTCACACCGTGGCGGCAAAATAGTGCGAGCCGTAGCGCAAAAGATCGGGGCGGCATTCATTCTGTTCCAGCTGTGTTCAGCCACGGCTATCGCTGACCCTTTTTTGGAGGATGCCGAGTGGTTGCGTACTATGGCGTTCGCTGCGCACCAGACCAATTACAGTGGGGTCTTCGTCTATCAGTCTGGTGGGCGTGTCGAAATGTCACGCATCACCCATATTTCTGATCAGGATGGCGAGCACGAACGCCTGGAGGGGCTGGACGGACTAAGGCGGGAAGTCATACGTAATAATGACAAAGTGTGGCTGTACCTGGGCGACAAGAAGGTCAGAATCGAGAAGCGCCGGGCGCAACATACCTTTCCGGCGCTGCTGCCGGAACAGATACAGACGCTGAAAGAGAACTATCTGATCAGGCAAGGCGAGGAGGACAGGGTTGCTGAATTTCATGCGCACACGGTCTATTTCCAACCCAAGGATAACCTGAGATATTCCCGAAAAATGTGGGCGCACAGCGAGTCCGGTTTGTTGCTCAAGGCCGTGGTGTTGGATGAACGTGGACGGGTTATCGAGCAATACGCCTTTTCACAGCTGCGCATAGGCGGGAACATCGACCACAAATGGATAGTTCCGGATGAGTCGGGCACAGTGCACTCGACACAGCATGAAGAGATGTCCCCTCAGCCCAAGGCAAGCTTCGAAAGCGCACCGAGTGGTTGGCAAGTCGATGCGATCCCCTCGGGATTCAAGAAGATTATCGAGATGCACCGGAGTATCTCGGACAAGAAATTCCCCGTTGTACATATCGTCTATTCCGACGGGCTGGCAGGTATTTCCGTATTCATTGAAAAAGTCAGCGAAGTGACAACGATCCCCGGCTTGTCCAGTCAGGGGGCGGTGCATATCTACAGCCGGCTGGTCGGTGACCATATGGTGACCGTGGTTGGCGAAGTGCCGCCACGTACGGTTATCCAGGTGGCCGACTCAGTGCGCTTTGCTGGAGAATAAAATGCTGGAGATGCGCGCCGTGGTACTGAGTGTCCGGGGTGAGGAAGCCGAGATCAGCCCGTTGGGTGGCGGCTGTGGACACTGCAGCAGTGCGGGTGGCTGCGGCAGCGGCAAGATGTCTCAGATGTTTTGCAGCAGCCAGCCGCGTACGTTCCTGGTTCGAAATCAGGCCAGTGCGCAAGTCGGCGACGAGGTCAATGTGTCGCTGCCCGATGGGGTATTGCTGCGCAGTTCCTGGCGGATATATGGCTTACCTCTTTTGCTCCTTCTGGGGGGCGGATTGATCGGTGCGTCGTTAGCTGGAGAGCCTGCCAGCCGTGACAGTTCTGCCTTGATTGGTTCTATGTTGGGCTTGCTGGCAGGGTTTGCCTGGGGAAAGATTTCATCTTCTGCCGACACCCCAAGAGCGGTTGTGCAATCTATCGTTTCAACACGTATCCATTCCTGATGTTCAATTCAATGAGGGAGAAAATGCTTAAGCAATTTTTCACGCTGGTCGTTCTAGGTTTGTTCACTCATTCTCTGTCCGCCAAAGAATTGCCGGATTTCACCGACTTGGTGGAAAAACAGGGGGCAGCAGTGGTTAACGTGAGTACCACACAGATTGTGCGCACTCCGCAAATGTTCCAGGGTATGCCCAATCTGCCCGAAAACGATCCTTTCTATGAGTTCTTCCGTCGTTTCGCGCCGCAAGTGCCGCGTGAGCAAGAGTCGCAGTCTTTGGGGTCGGGTTTCATCATCAGTGCGGATGGCTACATTTTGACCAACGCACACGTTGTGGATCGTGCAGACAAGATCACCGTGCGCTTGACCGACAAGCGCGAATTCAAGGCGAAGGTGATCGGTGCGGACAAGCGCACTGACGTGGCATTGCTCAAGATCGAAGCGGCGGGATTGCCCAAAGTCGTGCTGGGGAGCCCGGATCAGCTAAAGGTCGGTGAGTGGGTGTTGGCCATCGGCTCTCCGTTTGGCTTCGACAGCAGTGTGACTGCGGGTATCGTCAGCGCCAAGGGGCGCTCCCTGCCGCAGGAAAATTTCGTGCCCTTTATTCAGACCGATGTGGCGATCAATCCCGGCAATTCCGGCGGACCATTGTTCAATATGAAGGGCGAGGTGATCGGCATCAATTCCCAGATATACAGTCGATCCGGTGGTTATATGGGCCTGTCCTTCTCTATCCCGATCGATGTGGCGATGGATGTGGTGAATCAATTGCGCACTACCGGCAAGGTTACGCGCGGTCGCATCGGCGTCAGTATTCAGGAAGTCACGCGTGAACTGGCCGATTCCTTTGGCTTGTCCAAGGCGGCAGGTGCGCTGATCTCTGGGGTGGATAAGGCCGGGCCCGCGGACAAGGCCGGGGTACGCCCCAGCGACGTCATTCTCAAGTTCGATGGTAAGTCCATCGCCAGCTCTGCCGACCTGCCGCGCATCGTGGCTGCAACCAAACCGGGGAACAAGGTGCCGGTGCAACTATGGCGCAAGGGCAGTACCTTGGACGTTAATTTGATGGTTGGCGAGATACAGGACGATATGACCACCGCCCAGCGCAGTGGCAAGGAGTCCGGTAAGAGCATCGCATCAGAGAGTGAAAATCGCCTGGGTTTGGCCGTAAGCGAGCTGAATGACGCTCAGAAGGCCGAGCTGCAGGTCGATGGTGGTTTGCTGGTGGAGGATGTAAAAGGAGCGGCGGCACGGGGGGAGTTGCAGCGCGGAGACGTGATCCTTGCCATCGGCAATATCGAGATACGGAGCGCTGATCAATTCAACGAGGTGCTGAAGAAAGTCCCGCAGGGCCGCAACATCGCGCTGCTGGTACGGCGAAATGATGGCACCGTTTATGTGCCCATCCGCCTGGACGATAAGTAATACACAAGGTCTGGCAACGAATCCCGTCAAAATCGGCTAGAATTCGCGCCTTGCGTAACCGCCGCTTTTGACGGGATTTTTCATTTTGAGCCATGCAGCATATCCGTAATTTCTCCATCATCGCCCACATCGACCACGGTAAATCCACACTGGCGGACCGCATCATCCATTTGTGCGGCGGTTTGTCCGATCGCGAGATGGAAGAGCAGGTGCTGGACTCGATGGATATCGAGCGCGAGCGTGGTATCACCATCAAGGCGCAGACCGCAGCGCTGAGCTATAAGGCGCGCGACGGGCAGGTCTATAACCTGAACCTTATCGATACGCCCGGGCACGTCGACTTCTCCTATGAGGTGTCGCGCTCGTTGTCTGCCTGCGAAGGCGCGCTACTGGTGGTGGATGCATCACAGGGCGTGGAAGCGCAGACGGTGGCCAATTGCTACACCGCGCTGGATCTGGGCGTGGAAGTTGTGCCGGTGCTGAACAAGATCGACCTGCCCTCCGCCAATCCGGACAACGCTATCGCCGAAATCGAGGATGTGATCGGTATAGGTGCGCAGGATGCGGTGCGCTGTTCGGCCAAGACTGGGGTGGGCGTGGAAGACGTGCTGGAAGCGCTGATCGCCAAGGTGCCTGCGCCCAAAGGCGATGTTGACGCGCCGTTGCAGGCGCTGATCATCGACTCCTGGTTTGATAACTATGTTGGTGTGGTGATGCTGGTGCGCATCGTCAACGGTACGCTCAAACCCAAAGACAAGATTTTGTTCATGGCAACCGGTGCTCAGCACCTGACCGAACATATCGGCGTGTTCACTCCCAAGTCTCAGAATCGCGAGACCTTGTCTGCAGGGCAAGTAGGGTTTGTGATCGCCGGCATCAAGGAATTGAAGGATGCCAAGGTGGGCGATACCGTCACCCACGTGGCTAGACCCGCCAGCAGCCCTTTGCCAGGGTTCAAGGAAGTGCAGCCACAGGTGTTTGCCGGACTGTTCCCGGTCGAATCCAACCAGTATGAAGCGCTGCGCGACTCGCTGGAGAAGCTCAAGCTGAACGACGCGGCTCTGCAGTATGAGCCGGAAGTGTCTCAGGCCTTGGGTTTCGGCTTCCGTTGTGGCTTCCTAGGCTTGCTGCACATGGAGATCGTGCAGGAGAGGCTGGAGCGCGAGTTCGACATGGACTTGATCACGACCGCGCCCACGGTGATCTATGAAGTGGTACAACGCGACGGCACAGTGCTGATGGTGGACAACCCGTCCAAATTGCCTGACGTATCGAAGATCGAAGAGATACGCGAACCGATCGTGCATGTGAACCTCTATATGCCGCAGGAATACGTGGGTTCGGTCATCACGCTGTGCACGCAGAAACGCGGCGTGCAGATCGACATGAGTTACCACGGCAAACAGGTGTTGCTGCAATACGAGATGCCGATGGGCGAGATCGTGCTGGATTTCTTTGACAAGCTGAAGTCGGTATCGCGCGGCTATGCTTCGATGGATTACGAGTTCAAGGAATATCGCTCTGCGGACGTTGTGAAGGTGGACATGCTGATCAACGGCGAGAAGGTGGATGCTCTGTCCATCATCGTGCACCGCGCGAACAGCCAGTATCGTGGGCGCGAAGTGGCGGCCAAGATGCGTGAACTGATCCCGCGCCAGATGTTCGATGTGGCGATCCAGGCTGCCATCGGCGCCAACATCATCTCGCGCGAGAACGTGAAAGCGCTGCGCAAGAACGTGTTGGCCAAGTGTTACGGCGGCGACATTTCGCGTAAGCGCAAGCTGCTGGAAAAACAAAAGGCCGGCAAGAAGCGCATGAAGCAGGTGGGTAGCGTGGAGATCCCGCAGGAAGCCTTCCTCGCTATCCTGCGTGTGGACGATAAATAAGCGGAGTTAGAAGAGAAATGACCTTTGCCTTGATCATGTTCGTGCTGCTGCTGTTGACCGGGGGGATATGGCTGCTGGAGCACTTCATGCTGCGTACCCGGCGTGTCGTGGCGGCCAAAGAACCCTGGTGGGTAGAGTATTCCAAGAGCTTTTTTCCGGTGATCCTGGCGGTGTTCGTGTTGCGCTCGTTCGTGGTCGAGCCGTTCAAGATTCCGTCCGGTTCGATGATCCCGACCTTGCATGTGGGCGATTTCATTCTGGTCAATCGCTACACCTATGGTTTGCGCCTGCCTATCGTTAACAAGAAATTCGTCGAGGTCAACCAGCCGCAACGCGGCGACGTGATGGTGTTCCACTATCCGAACGATCCTTCTACCGATTACATCAAGCGAGTGATCGGGTTGCCGGGCGACAGTATCGTCTATCGCGATAAGAAACTATGGATCAACGGCGTCGAACAGACTCAGCGACGTGACGGTGACTACAATTACGTCGAGAGCGGATTGAACTTCTTGCATACCGAGCGTTACCAGGAAAAGCTGGGCGGCCAGGAACATGCCATGTTGATCAATCCAGAAATGCCGCAGATACATCTGGCTAACGTCAGTGAGTTTCCAGCGCGTGAGCAGTGCAGTTATAGTGAGCAGGAGATGCGTTGCACCGTCCCGTCTGGACATTACTTCATGATGGGCGACAATCGCGACAACAGCCGCGATAGTCGCTACTGGGGGTTCGTGCCGGATGAGATGATCGTGGGCAAGGCGTTCTTCATCTGGATGAATTTCAGCGAATTGAAACGAATTGGCACTACCATAAATTAGGCATCAGACATCGGGAAAGGAAATGGAGATGAAAGTACTGGCACATAAACAGCGCGGCATCGGTTTTTTCGGGTTCATCATGATCGCGGCGGGATTGATCTTCGCTGCAATTCTGGGAATGAAGCTGGTTCCACCATACGTGCACAATGCGCAGATTGTGCAGATATTTCAGACAATCTCTGGCGATCCTGCGATGCAGACCGGTTCGGTCAAGGATATTAGAGAGTCCTATTCTAAGCGCGCTGGCATTAACTACATCACTGAACTTGCTGCGGAAGATATCGAAATCAGCAAGGACAGCGGGGTGTTGACGTTGAGTGCAACTTACCAGGTTAAGATACCGGTCGCTGGTAATGTCAGTCTGGTGATTGATTTCAACCCAAGCAGTTCATAATCGCTTCCGATGAAGCATGCAGTACTGAGTAAGCAGCTCGGCCATCAGTTCGCGCAGCCGCAACTGTTGCAGCGCGCACTGACTCACCGCAGCTACAGTGCTGCGCATAACGAGAGACTGGAGTTCCTCGGCGATAGCGTGTTGAACTGCGCCATCGCCAAATATCTTTACGAGTACCTATCCCGATTTGCCGGAAGGCGACCTGTCCCGTCTGCGCTCCAATCTGGTCAACCAGCAGACCCTGGCGATCCTGGCGCAACAACTGAATCTGGGTGAGCAGCTATTGCTGGGTGAGGGCGAGCGCAAGAGTGCCGGCCACCGCCGTCCTTCGATTCTGGCCGATGCGCTGGAAGCCTTGTTCGGTGCGGTGTGGCTGGATGCGGATTTTGCGGCGGCGGAAAAAGTGGTGTTGGGCTTGTACGTGCCCTTCATCGCGCGGACTGACCTGCAAACACTGGGCAAGGATGCCAAGACCTTGCTGCAGGAACATCTGCAGGGTCGCAAGCTCGCACTGCCGCAATACAGCGTGACTGAGATCAAGGGCGAGGCGCATGCGCAGACGTTCATCGTCTCTTGTGCGGTCGCGCAGCTCGGTCTGACTACCCGGGGCGAAGGGGCAAGCCGCCGCATCGCCGAACAAGTCGCCGCCGAGCGCGCCTATCAACGAATCAAAGAAAAATCATGAGCGAATCTCAAAACTTCCACAGCGGCTTCATCGCCATCGTCGGCCGTCCCAACGTCGGCAAATCCACCTTGCTCAATCACCTGATCGGGCAAAAGATCAGCATCACCTCGCGCAAGGCGCAGACCACGCGCCACCGCATCACCGGCATCCTCACCGAAGACAAGACGCAATTCGTCTTCGTGGATACGCCTGGGTTCCAGACGCAGCATACCAATGCGCTGAACCGCAGCATGAACCGGGTGGTCACCAGCAGCCTGCGCGAGGTGAACGTGGTGCTGTTCGTGCTGGAAGCGCGCCACTTTGACGAGCGTGACCAGCAGGTGCTGGAACTGTTGCCGCAAGACCGCCCGGTGATCCTGGTCATCAACAAGGCGGACTTGCTGGAAGACAAGAACGAACTGTTGCCGTTCATCCAGAAAATATCCGCGCTGCGCCACTTCGCCGCCATCGTTCCGGTCAGTGCAAGGCTGGGCAAACAACTCGATACCTTGCTGGATGCGATCCGTCCTTTCCTGCCCGAGGGGGAGCACCTGTATGCCGAAGACGAGATCACCGACCGCAACGAGCGCTTCCTTGCCGCCGAGCTGTTGCGCGAGAAGGTGTTCCGCTTCACCGGCGAAGAGCTGCCGTACTCGGTCAGCGTGGTGATCGAGCAATTCAAGCAGGAAGGCAAGCTGCGCCGCATTCACGCCGCCATCCTGGTGGACAAGGAAGCGCACAAGGCCATGCTCATCGGAACCAAGGGCGAGAAGCTGAAAGAGATCGCCACCCAGGCACGCCTCGACATGGAGAAGCTGTTCGACGGCAAAGTGTTCCTCGAGGTGTTCGTCAAAGTCCGCAGCGGCTGGGCGGACAGTGCGCAGATGCTGAAATCGCTGGGGTATGAGTAACGTAGCTTCCAAGCAACGCATCCAGGACGAACCGGCCTTCGTGCTGCACAGTTACCCGTTCCGCGAGACCAGTCTGGTGTTGGAGGTGTTCAGTCGGCGGCATGGACGCGTGCCGCTGGTGGCGCGTGGAGCGCGGCGGCCGAGATCGGCGTTGCGCGGGCTGCTGATGAACTTCCAGCCGCTGTTGTTGAGCTGGTTCGGCAAGCACGAATTGCGCACGTTGCACGGTGCGGAATGGCAGGGCGGGCAGCCGCAGCTGCAGGGCACGGCGCTGTTGTGCGGGTTCTATCTGAACGAATTGCTGCTCAACCTGATGGCGCGCGACGATCCGCACGAAAATCTGTTCGACTATTACCAGCAGACCCTGCAACGGTTGGCGCAGGAAGACGATCATGCGTTCACGCTGCGCTGCTTCGAGAAGCACCTGCTGCAGGAGCTGGGTTATGCGCTGCTGCTGGAAACCGAGGCGGGTAGCGGCCAGCCCATCGTGCCGACCCGGAATTACCGTTATATACTGGAACGCGGCGCGATAGCGGAAACGGCGGATGCCGCGCAAGGCATGCCGGTATCCGGCAAGACGCTGCTGGACATGGCTGCCGACGATTACCGGGACGTGAACAGCGCGCGCCAGAGCAAGCAACTGATGCGCATGCTGCTCGACCACCACCTTGCCGGAAAGACCTTGCACACACGCGAACTGATGAGGGAGTTGCAGAAGCTATGATCAAACTCGGACTGAATATCGACCACGTTGCCACGTTGCGCCAGGCACGCGGCTCCCGTTATCCCAACGTCGTCCGCGCGGCCCTGATCTGCGAAGAGGCGGGTGCTGACGCCATCACCATCCACCTGCGCGAAGACCGCCGCCACATCCAGGATGCCGATGTGGAAATACTGCGCAGCATGTTGCAGACACGCATGAATCTTGAGTGCGCCGTGACTGAGGAGATGATCGAAAATGCATTGCGCATCCAGCCGCATGACATCTGCCTGGTGCCGGAAAGGCGCGAGGAACTGACCACCGAAGGCGGGCTGGATGTGGTGAATCATTTCGACGCGGTGCAGAGCGCCACGCAACGTTGCCTGGATGCAGGTATCCGCGTCTCGCTATTCGTGGACGCCAACGAACGTCAATTGGAAGCGGCTTGGAGAGCAGGTGCTCCGGTAGTGGAGATACATACCGGCAGGTATGGCGATGCCGACAGCGTGCCGGCACGTGAACGCGAACTGGCGCGCATACAAAGTGCCGCATCGCATGCGCATGCGCTGGGGTTGCAGGTGAACGCCGGACACGGACTGAACTACCACAACGTGCGCCCCATCGTGGCGATCCCGAACATCTCCGAACTCAACATCGGCCACGCCATCATCTCCGAGGCGGTGTTCATCGGCCTGGAGCAGGCGGTAAAGAACATGAAGGCCTTGCTGGTCGCATGATATTCGGCATCGGTACCGATATCGTCACTGTGGCGCGCATCGAGGGCGCAATTGGGCGCCACGGTGCTGCGTTTGCCGCGCGCATTTTAAGTGCGCAAGAGCTACCTGAGTACACGACCCAAGCCCATCCGGCACGCTTCCTGAGCAAGCGCTTTGCGGCCAAGGAAGCGCTCGCCAAAGCCACCGGGCACGGTTTGCGTCATCCAGTCAGCTTGCAGCGCATCACGGTTTCCCATGACGAATTGGGCAAGCCGGTTTTTATATTCGACAAAGAACTTTCTGCACATCTGTCCAGACTCGGCGTGGTGCGTCATCACCTGAGCCTGAGCGACGAGCGGGATACGGCAGTAGCATTCGTGATTCTGGAAGGGGAAGGCTGATGGGCAATGGTCCGGTGATGCTGGATGTGTTGGGGAAGAAACTGACTGCAGAGGACGAGGCACGCCTGCGTCATCCCTTGGTTGGTGGGGTGATCCTGTTCGCGCGCAATTACGAGTCCCCGGGCCAGCTTGCGGAACTGACCGCAAGCATTCGTGCGCTGCGTACGCCGCCGTTGCTTATCGCGGTGGACCACGAAGGGGGCAGGGTGCAGCGCTTTCGCGACGGCTTTACCCGGATCCCGCCGATGCGCGAACTGGGCAAGATCTATGACACCCACCCCAAACGCGCCAAGCATCTGGCGCAGCAGGTCGGTTATGTGCTGGCTTCGGAACTGCGCGCCTGTGGCGTGGATTTCAGCTTCACCCCGGTGCTGGACATCGATTACGGGGCCAGCAGTGTGATTGGTGACCGCGCTTTCCATACCGAGCCGCAAGCCATCGCCGAATTGGCGCACAGTCTGCTGCTGGGTCTGAAGCAAGGCGGCATGCCTACGGTGGGCAAGCACTTCCCGGGCCATGGCTACGTCGGTGCCGACTCGCATCTGGAGATCCCGGTGGATGAGCGCAGCTACACCGACATCGAACTGAGCGACCTGATCCCGTTCCGGCAGATGGTCAATTTCGGCCTTACTGCAGTGATGCCAGCGCATGTCATCTATCCCAAGGTCGATCCCCGTCCAGCAGGCTTCTCCAAGGTATGGCTGAAGGACATTCTGCGCAGTGAACTGGGCTTCGAGGGATGCATCTTCAGCGACGACCTGAGCATGGAGGGTGCGACCGTCGCAGGCGGTATCGTGCAACGCGCCGAGGCGGCGCTGCAGGCCGGCTGCGATATGGTGCTTGTGTGCAATAAGCCAACCTCGGCCGACGAGCTGCTCGCCGGACTGAAGTGGGACATGACCGCACAGAGCAAGGCACGTCTGGTACAGATGCACGGACACCATCATCCAAAGACGCTTGCCCAATTGCATGAGGATGCCGAATTCGTCAAGGATCTGCACGACATAGGCAAGATCGGGATGAGCGAAGGTGTGCTGCCTTTGGTGTAGCTATTTGCCGGGGCGCTTGCGATAATCGCGGCCCAAGATTCTCTCCCTCAGCGCGTTACGACATGAGTGAATTCCAAATCAGCCTGTTGAGCATCGGCGTGATCGTGATCATCGCCGTCTACGGCTATGGCTATTGGCAGCAGTGGCGCTATCGGCGCAGCCTGGTCAAGGCGTTCGCGGACCAGGCCGAGGAAGCTCCCGCAAAAACGCAGCGCGAATCCAGACCTGCACAAATCATTAACACCCCGGTTGCCGAATCTCGAACGGAGCATTTCATCGCCGCTCCTGTTCAGGAGGCTTGCGCGCAACTGGACGAGAAGACTGACTACATCGTCAGCATGACACCCAAGTTCCCGCTCAGTGCCCAGGCGCTGGACGGTTTCTGGCAGCGTCGTTTCGATTACGGCAAGACCATACACTCGTGCGGCTGCAATGCTGCCAGTGGCGTGTGGGAACGGCTCATCCCGGAAAGCCCAGTCTCCTACCGCACGTTCAAGATCGCCATCCAATTGGTGGACCGGGACGGAGCGGTCAGCGACACGCGGCTGTCGGATTTTTGCGAACTGCTGAGCGCCATCGGCCGCAAACTGGAGGCTAATATCGTGCTGCCGGCGGCGGATGCGGCGCTTGAGCATGCGCGCGAACTGGACAGATTCTGCGCCGAGGTCGACCAGATGATAGGCATCAATCTGCTGCCTGGCGGCGAGCGCGTGTTGTTCGCCAGCGAAGTCGCGCGTGCGGTGCAGCAAGCCGGCATGAGTCTGCAGGCTGACGGCACTTTCCATCAATTCGACGAGGCGGGTGCCACACTGTTCACCCTGAGCGCCTCAGATGGCACACCGTTCCAGCATCACACGCTCGACCAGATGCGCGTGAACAGCCTGACCTTGTTGCTGGATATCCCGCGTGTGAACGAGCCGGTGCGGCGTTTCGATGAAATGACGCAACACGCGATGGCATTTGCAGCCGCATTGCGCGCCACCATGGTTGACGATCAGCGCGTCACTCTCGGCAAGGGGGCTGTTGCACAGATCCGCGCCCAGGTCGTATCCGTGGAAAAATGCATGTTGGCGGGCGGCATCGTGCCGGGCAGCGCGTCTGCACTCCGGTTGTTTTCCTGATGGATGCAGCACAACGCATCGCGCAACTGCGCGCTGAGATCGAACGGCATAACCATGCCTATTACGTGCTGGATGCACCGACCATTCCCGATGCGGAATACGACAAGCTGTTCCGCGAACTGCAGGCCCTCGAAACTCAACATCCCGAATTGCTGACACCCGATTCGCCCACTCAGCGCGTGGCCGGCCGCGTGCTGGAAGGTTTTGCGCCGGTGAAACACGCCGTGCCCATGCTATCCATACGCACCGAGACCGACACCGAAGCCAGCGGTGCGCTCAACTTTGATACGCGTGTGAAGAACGCCCTGGGTACGACGGACGAGATCGAATATTCCTGTGAGCTCAAATTCGACGGTCTCGCCATCAACCTGCGTTACGAACATGGCGTGCTGGTGCAGGCTGCCACGCGTGGCGATGGCGAGACCGGCGAAGATGTGACGCAGAATATTCGCACCATCCACTGTATCCCTTTGCATCTCAAGGGCTGTGACGCAGAAGTGTTGGAAGTGCGCGGCGAGGTGTACATGTCGCGCAGGGACTTCAACCGCTACAACGAGAAACAGCGCGCGCAGGGGTTGCCCACGCTGGTGAATCCACGTAATGGTGCGGCGGGCAGCATCCGCCAGCTCGATCCCGCACTGGCAGCGAAGCGTCCTTTGTCGTTCTACGCCTACGGTTTGGGTGAAGTGCGAGGCTGGTCGCTGCCAGCCACGCACAGTGCTGCCCTTGATGCCTTGGCGCTGTTGGGGCTGCCGGTATGCGAGGAGCGAGCCGTAG
Organism: uncultured beta proteobacterium; assembly: GCA_963813255.1. Taxonomy (GTDB): domain Bacteria; phylum Pseudomonadota; class Gammaproteobacteria; order Burkholderiales; family Gallionellaceae; genus Sideroxyarcus. The sequence goes on from CAWEYD010000009.1 coordinate 277,157, forward strand.
TGCATGGTGCTGAGGCACTTTCGGAATTCCATCGCCATATTGCGGCGCAGCGGGACACACTGCCGTTCGACATCGATGGAGTGGTGTACAAGGTCAACAGCTTGGCACTGCAGGAGGAATTGGGCTTCGTCTCGCGCGAACCGCGCTGGGCAGTGGCGCATAAATTCCCGGCGGAAGAGCAACTCACGGTGGTGCGCGACATCGAGATCCAGGTCGGCCGCACCGGCAAACTCACGCCGGTCGCCAAACTGGAGCCGGTGTTTGTCGGTGGCACCACGGTTTCCAATGCCACCCTGCACAATGAAGGCGAGATCCGCCGCAAGGACGTGCATATCGGCGATACGGTGATCGTGCGCCGTGCGGGCGACGTGATCCCGGAAGTGGTGGGTGTGCTGCCAGAGCGCCGGCCTGCAAACGCCAAGGCTTTCGTGATGCCGACGACCTGTCCCGTATGTGGCAGCCATGTGGTGCGCGAAGAGGGCGAGGCAGATGCCCGTTGTACTGGCGGCCTGTTCTGTGCAGCGCAGCGCAAGCAGGCCATCCTGCATTTCGCCGGGCGGCGTGCGATGGATGTCGAGGGTTTGGGCGACAAACTGGTGGAGCAACTGGTGGACGAGCATATCATCCGATCGCTGCCAGACCTGTATCGCCTGGACGTGGCGACACTGGCGTCGCTGGAGCGCATGGCGGAGAAGAGCGCACAGAACATCGTGGATGCGCTGGAGAAGAGCCGGCACACCACGCTCAATCGTTTCCTGTTTGCGCTGGGTATCCGTCACGTGGGCGAAAGCACGGCGAAGGATCTGGCGCGCCATTTCGGCAAACTGGATGCCATCATGCAGGCCGACACCGAGCGGCTGCTGGCCGTGCCTGACGTGGGGCTGGTGGTGGCACAGAGCATCGTCGATTTCTTCAATGAGCCGCACAATATCGAGGTGGTGTCCAGGCTGCGCGAACTCGGCGTGGAGTGGACCGAGCATGAAGGTGTGAGCACACAGATCCTGCCTCTGTCCGGCAAGACATTCGTCCTCACTGGAACGCTCGCCAGCCTGAGCCGGGATGAGGCAAAATCGCGTCTGGAAGCGCTAGGTGCGAAAGTCGCTGGTTCGGTGTCGAAGAAGACCGATTGTGTGGTGGCGGGTACCGAAGCCGGCAGCAAGCTGGACAAGGCGCGGGAACTGAACATCCCGATATGGGACGAACCGCAGTTATTGGAACAATTGAAAGAATACGAATAATCATGAAACAAAAGATCACGAAAGCCGTTTTTCCCGTAGCCGGCATGGGCAGCCGTTTCTTGCCCGCGACCAAGGCCACGGCCAAGGAGATGTTGCCGGTCGTGGATAAGCCGCTCATCCAGTATGCGGTGGAAGAGGCCGTGGCGGCGGGTATTACCGATATGGTGTTCATCACCGGTCGCAACAAGCGCGCCATCGAGGACCATTTCGACAAGGCCTACGAACTGGAAGCGACGCTGGAAGAACAGGGCAAGACCGAATTGCTGCGCGTGGTGCAATCGGTGGTCCCCAAGAACGTGAACTGTATCTACATCCGCCAGGCCGAACCGCTGGGTCTGGGGCATGCCGTACTGTGTGCCCAGCCGGTCATTCAGGATGAACCGTTCGCGGTGATCCTGGCAGATGACCTGATCGACGGCGAGCCACCCATCGTCAAACAGATGGTGGAAGTGTTTGCCCAACATCAGTGTTCCATCCTCGGCGTGCAGGATGTGCCGCGTGCGCACACCAAGCAGTACGGCATCGTCAGCAGCACCAATCTGGACAAGGATATCGAGCGTGTGCACGGCATCGTGGAGAAACCCAAGCCGGAAGTCGCGCCTTCCACGCTGGCCGTGGTGGGGCGTTACGTGCTGACCCCGCGCGTCTTCCACCATCTGGAGAACATCAAGCCCGGCGCGGGCGGCGAAATACAGCTCACCGACGGCATTGCCGAACTGATGAAGGAAGAACAGTTGCTGGCCTACCGCTTCAACGGTATCCGTTACGACTGCGGCTCGAAGCTGGGTTACCTGCAGGCGCAGGTCGCGTTCGGCCTCAAGCACAAAGATCTGCGCGACGAGTTCGCCGCCTATCTGCAAACGGTGGTGTGATGCTGAGCGATAGCCAGGCGCGTGCAGTGCTGGCCGATGCCGAGCTGTTGTTCGGTGACGACGAGGTGCAGCTGGCATTGCGGCGCGTGGCCAAGGAGATCGATGCGGCGCTGGCCGACCAGCATCCGCTGGTGCTCTCGGTGATGGGCGGTGCGGTGGTGTTCACCGGGCAACTATTGCCGCGGCTGGATTTCCCGCTGGACTTCGATTACCTGCATGTCACGCGCTACGGCAACGAGAAGCAGGGCGGCAAGCTGCACTGGAAGGTCGCCCCGCGAGAGAACGTTGCTGGCCGCGTCGTGCTGGTGCTGGACGACATCCTAGACGAGGGCGAGACGCTGCACGCGATCAAACAACGCGTGATGGAACTGGGTGCGACCAAGTTCTACAGCGCGGTGTTCACCGACAAGGACAATGGAAAGAGCAAACCCATCCGGGCCGATTTTGTCGGCCTGGAATTGCCGAACCGATTCGTGTTCGGCTATGGCATGGACATACACGGCGCGTGGCGCAACTTGCCCGCGATCTACGCAGTGAAGGAAAAATAATATGCTGGCAATCATCGGCGGTACTGGCCTCAACCAACTCGGCAATCTCAAGATCACCCACCGGCAGGTCCTGCGCACGCCCTATGGCGAGCCATCCGGGCCGATGACTTTCGGCACCATCAATGGGCACGAGGTGATGTTCCTCGCGCGCCACGGCTACGGTCACACCATCCCGCCGCATCAGGTGAACTACCGCGCCAATCTGTGGGCATTGCGCGACCAGGGGGCACAACGTGTGGTTGCCGTGTCATCGGTCGGCGGCATCCGTGCCGACCTGACACCCGGCACCCTAGTCGTGCCGGACCAGATCATCGACTATACCTACGGGCGAGCGTTCACCTTCTTCGACGGCCGTGAGCAATCGGTCACGCACATCGATTTCACCTGGCCGTACAGCGCAAGCCTGCGTCGCAGCCTGCTGGAAGCCGCTCAGCGCGCAGGCGAGACTTGCGTGAATGCAGGCGTGTATGCAGCGATCCAGGGGCCGCGTCTGGAAACGGCAGCGGAGATCAACCGTTATGAGCGCGACGGAGCAGACATGGTGGGCATGACCGGTATGCCCGAGGCCTCGCTGGCGCGCGAGCTCGGCCTGGACTATGCCGCGCTTTCGGTGGTGGTGAACTATGCCGCTGGGCGCGGCACCAGTGCCCAATCGATTGCTCTGGATGAGGTCGGCGCAGTTGCCCAGCCGGCGATGGTGCGTGTGCGGCATATACTCGAATACCTGGTGGAAGGCGATGTCGATTAGAGAGATCGTGCGCATGGGCGATCCGCGCCTGCTGCAATGCGCAGAACCGGTGAGCAATTTCGGCAGCCGCGAGTTGCATGCCCTGCTGGCGGACATGCGCGACACCATGCGCGCGCTAAACGGGGCAGGTCTTGCCGCGCCGCAGATCGGTGTCGGCCTGCGCGTGGTCATCTTCGGTGTCGAAAAGAATGCGCGCTATCCTGACGCGGATGCCGTGCCGCATACCGTACTCATCAACCCCGACATCACCCCTTTGTCTGAAGAGACCGATGAAGACTGGGAGGGGTGTCTCAGCCTGCCCGGCATGCGCGGCCTGGTGCCGCGCTACACGCATCTGCGTTACCGGGGGCGCGACGAGAACGGCGCATTGATCGACCGCACGGTGAGCGGCTTCCACGCGCGCGTGGTGCAGCACGAATGCGACCACCTCGACGGCATCCTCTATCCCATGCGCATCCGCGACCTGGCAAGATTCGGCTTCACGGACGTGCTGTTCCCCGATCGGGCCGTGCAGGACGAATGACGCCAAGTGCCAACGAGGACGCGCATGAACATCGCCTTCCATCGTTTGCACAACCAACAAATCTCGCAAAGCCGTTTCCATACGCCGGAACAGGTGCTCGCCTGGATGGGTGGGATACAGGGGCAGGACTATGCCGGCGCGAAATGGTCCATCGGCCTGCGCCTGCCCAACACCACTGATGCCGATGTGGAGCGATCGATAGCCGAGCGCCGGATAGTACGCACCTGGCCGATGCGCGGCACCTTGCACTTCGTCGCGGCCGCGGATGTGCGCTGGATCATGGCACTGACATCACCCGGGAACATCGCCGGCAGTGCGCGCCGCCGGCGGAATCTCGAGCTGGACGACAAGACCTTGGCGCGTTGCCGCGAAATCTTCTTCAAAGTCCTGCACGGCGGCAAACAAAAGACCCGCGACGAAATGCATGCGGCGCTGGAGAGTGCGGGTATCTCTACTTCAGGCCAACGCGGATATCACATCCTGTGGAACGCAGCGCTGCATGGTCTGATCTGCTTCGCGGCCGTCAGCGGCAAAGAGCAAACATTTGCCTTGCTCGACGAATGGGTCGCCCCTACCCAAGACAAGACACGCGACGAAGCACTAGCCGAATTGGCGCTGCGCTATTTCACCAGCCGCGGCCCGGCCACTGTTCAGGATTTCATGTGGTGGTCGGGTTTGAGCGCGGCCGAGGCTCGCGCCGGGTTCGAGGCGATCAGATCGCATCTGCATCAGGAGACGGTGAACAAGCAGACCTATTGGATGCCGCCAGACATCGCTATGCCGAAGAACGTGCCGCGTGCATTTGCACTGCCTGGATTCGACGAATACCTGCTGGGCTACAAGGACCGCAGCGCGGTGCTTGATGCGGCGCACTCGGAACAGGTCTGCCTCGGCGGCAACGGCGTGTTCGCCCCCACCATCATCATCGACGGGCGCGTGGTCGGCACGTGGAAACGCACCATCAGGAAATCCACGGTCGAAATCACCGCAAATCCATTTACCGCACTGAGCAAGGGCGAGCGCCACGCGTTCAACGAGGCGGCCGAGCGCTATGCAGCGTTCATGGGCTTGCCTGCCGTTTTCCGCCTGAGCGCTCGCTTCGGGCACTACGCTGCCCTCTGGTTTTCCGTTCTTTTGATATTTACCCGGGTAATATTGACAGATAATATCATCCGGGTAATATGTGCGTCGTAACCAATTCAGCAGGACACGCACATGAATACCACCCGACCCGCCATCTCTTCCTGCATCGCCTTCAGTGGATCGCAGTGTATAGCCGCAGGGAGCCTCCAGGATGTTGCCGCCGCGGTCAAGCAATGGCTAGATCGGAACGCGGAATCCGCCGTCCTCATCTTTGACGACCTGACCAGCGAGCCGATCGAAGTGGATTTTCGCGGCACGCTGAAAGCCGTGCTGGCCCGCCTGCCGCAACCACCCACGGTGGAAGTGGCGGTGACAGAAGAGACTGTACGCACCCCGGGCCGTCCCAGGCTGGGGGTCGTGGCGCGCGAAGTGACCTTGCTGCCGCGCCACTGGGAATGGCTGGCAGCACAGCCGGGCGGGGCCTCGGTCGCCCTGCGCAAACTGGTGGAAGCCGCCAGCCGGGCCAACGAGACCAAGGACAGGCTGCGCCGGGCACAGGAATCTGCCTACCGCTTCATGTCTGCGATGACGGGCAACCTGCCCGGTCATGAAGAGGCCGTGCGCGCGCTGTTCGCCGGGCAGCCGGAGCAATTCGGCGCGTACACCGAGAACTGGCCAACTGACCTGCGCGACCATGCCCGGAGACTGGCGCTCCGGGTGTTCGCGCCGAACGAATGAGGTAGGCCTGCACTGCTGACAACGCGCTGTCAGCAGTGGGGTGTAGTCTGCGTCCGTCAGGATTCCGATGCCGAAAGAAGGGAAGATATGTCCGACATGGTAGAGCTGGTACGGTTTCGTTTACGTCAGGGCAGGACCGCTGCGGAATGGCTGGGCGCCAACGAAACGATCAACGAATGGCTGAAGACACAGCCGGGTTTCCGCATGCGCAGTCTGTCCGAGACCGAGGACGGGGAATGGATCGACATGCTCTGCTGGGAGAGCATGGAAGCGGCCGAGTTAGCAGGTGCGCGGTTCGGCTCCGAGATGGGAGCTTGCTGCGAGCCGATGATCGACCTGGGGAGCATCACATGCAGTCACGCCAGATCCCGCCTCATGCTGCAAAGATGAACATCGCCGACCTTCCCAACCTCGGCCCCAAGTCGCAGCAGATGCTGGCGCAGGCGGGCATCCATACCATAGAGCAATTGCGCGAACTGGGTGCAGTGCGCGCCTACGTGCAGGTCAAACGCGTCTGGAACGGGGCCAGCCTCAACCTGCTGTGGGCGATGGAAGGTGCGTTGTCCGGGCGGCATTGGCAGGACGTGGCGAAGCACGACCGTCTGCGCTTGCTGTTGGAACTGGAAGATGTCGAAAATGGAGATAAATGTTAGACGTTACTAGATTGGCGTAGCCTTCGAACGGGACTACTCGATTGCAGAAGAATCTCTTCACCCTTTGAATCTTTTTGGGGGACATCCCAGTGGGCAAGTTAGTCCTCTTCTTTCGTTATTGAAATCTTGGCCACGCAGAACAGCCAATAGAGAGGAACCTGCGAAATCAAGCCACAGGTCTTACAGTGCATTTGTTCGGCCAAGTAGAGATGCGCGGCGTTACTTTTGTTGATGCGCAAGGGGGCCTCACAGTGGATGCACTTCAGGAATGGCTTCAGGCTCTTGTCTAGCATACGCGCTATTGGTTGCCCGCCGCCCCGAAGAAATAGAGCTTCATAACAGCCCATGGTTGTTATCACGAGATGGCTGAATGTCTTCTCGTTGACCTTGAGGATCAAGCCGAAGCATTCGAGGGCTACTTGTGTGACGAAGATTAGCAAGTAGGGAAGCTTCGCGTAGAGGAGGTCGAAATAGTGGTCGGCGTCAGGACGCTCGAAGACGAAGTTGATGGTGTAGTCCTCGGTCTTGAGGAGTTCGCCTTGGGACGTTATCAGGTGGGTGGCACGTTGCCACACAGGCTCGAATCCAGAGCTCGCGGTCTTAGAAAAGATGATGTCTCTGAGAGTCTCGGCGTCGAAAGCATCGGATGTGGCTAGCTTCTTGATTGCAGCGGCAAGAATTGATGTTTGTTGATCCTTTCCAAGCCCGTTAAGCGTTTTATGATTATTTGCAGCGAATCGCTCCAAGAAATCGGCTTCGTTACCTAGCAGCCACGACAAGAATAGAAGGTTTTCCTTGAGTGGCTTCCGCAATAGCGAAAACGCGACGGCAAACTTTCTCTTCTCGAAGCACATGAGCGCTTCATACAGGAAGTGAAGCATGTCGCTTGTTAGCGCAAGAACCAGGTGACTGACGAGGTGGTGCCTATAGGGTTCAATCAGATTGCGCTCTTTCATAAACGAGAGCATGTCGATCTCACCATCGTTTACACCGTGTTCATCGAGCACCTTATGAAAAGCCTCTGTTACCCAGTTGTGTGCGCCGCTTGATTCGTACTCGATAAGAAGTCGCACGAGATTGTCATGCAGGAAGAAGCAAAATTCATGTGCTTGCCAGTGTCTTGGCGGAATTAAAGCAAGTCTGTTTTCATCCAGTGTTCCAAGCGTTTTCACAGGCATTGCCCTATGGTTTATGGGAGCTAACGTAATTCAGAAAACAATTCATTAAGGTCGCAATGTCGCCTATCTCTTCAGCGCATGTCAAGGAAGGAGTTGGTAGCAGATGTCTGATTCCATTCGGCTTCAGGGGGACCCAAAAATCTGCAGATGCGCCTCAAGTGAATCCACCAAGAAGAAGACTCCTGCCACCACGTTGGCAGCAGCAGGGGCATAGAGTTCTCCCGTCGAGGTTTTCGACATAACCAACAAGGAGAACAAACATGTCCGACACGATAGAACTGGTGCGTTTCCGCCTGCAGCCCGGCAAGACTGCTGCGGACTGGCTCAAGGCTAACGAAAAGATCAACACTTGGATGAAGGTGCAGCCCGGTTTCCGCTTCCGCAGCCTGTCTGAGACCGATGACGGCGAATGGTGGGACATGGTGTACTGGGCGAGCATGGAGGCAGCCCTGGCTGCAGGCGAGAAGTTCATGCCGGAACTGGGCGAGACGTGCGCGCCGCTGGTGGCAGCAGACAGCGTGGTGGTCAGTCGCAGCAAAGCGCACGTCATGCAACGGGGCTAAGGTGCAGATCCTCGCACTCTCGGGCAGTCTGCGCGCCGCATCTGAGAACACCCGCCTGCTGCGCGCAGCGGCGCGTCTTGCGCCAGCGGATATCCGGCTGGTGGTGTATGCCGGCCTGGGCGAGCTGCCGCTGTTCAATCCGGACATCGAGCTCCCCAACCCGCCCGCCGTCGCGGCGCTGCGTGCGGCCATCAACGCCGCGGACGCCGTCATCATCGCCAGCCCCGAATACGCGCATGGCGTCAGTGCCGTCATCAAGAATGCGCTGGACTGGATGGTGGGCAACGAGTCCTTCGTGAACAAGCCCGTGGCGCTGCTTAACGCCGCGCCGCGCGCGACCCATGCCTACCTCGCGCTGCGCGAAACGGTTACGATGATGTCCGCCCAAGTGGTGGATGCGGCATGCCTCACGCTGGCACAGCCTGTCTCTGGCATGACGGAAGCGGAGATCGTGCAGCATGCGCAACATGTAGCGATGCTGGTTCAGGTGCTGCGGGCGCTGCAGCGCGCAACATCGTCGCAGGATAACAAAGGAGCATCGTGAGCATTCGGTTTTCGGTATTCATCGCAAGCAGTCTCGATGGATTCATCGCGCGCAAGGACGGCAGCCTGGACTGGTTGCCGGGTAGCGATGGGCCGGCGCCGGCTGAAGATACCGGTTACCAGGATTTCTATGCCTCGGTCGATACCCTGGTGATGGGGCGCAACACATACGAGCTGGTGCTGACTTTCGGCGAGTGGCCGTACCAGGGCAAGCGCGTGGTGGTGTTGAGCAGCCGCTATGCGAAGCAGATGCAGCCGATCGCAGAAGGAGTGTGGGGTTCGTCGGCGTCGCCCCAGGAACTGGCCGCACAACTGGCGGAGTTGGGTGCAAGGCACGTCTATGTGGACGGAGGCAAGACCATACAGGGCTTCCTGCGCGCTGACCTGATAGACGACATGACCGTCACCCGGATCCCTGTCATGCTCGGCGACGGCATCCCGCTGTTCGGCAGGCTGGAGCGGGACATCAGACTGCTGCACCTGTCGACCTGGGTGTTAGGCAACGGCATGGTGCAGAGCAGCTACGAGGTGACCCGATAATGGCGACCGGCCAGGGCACCATGGATTTCCTGCTCGACCAGCTTTCCATGCTGGGTGAGGCGTCGGGCAGGAAGATGTTCGGCGAATATTGCCTCTACCTTGCCGGTAAACCGGTCGGGTTGGTATGCGACGACCAGCTCTACCTCAAGCCCACCCAGGCTGGGCGTGCCATGCTAGGCGACGCGGTCGAGGGCGCACCCTATCCTGGTGCAAGGCCGCACCTGCTGATTACGCCCGACCAGTGGGAAGACGCGGAATGGCTGTGCGACATCGTGCGGGCCACCGCGCGTGAATTGCCGCAGCCCAGACCCAAGCGCAGAAAGCCAGGGCATTAATCGTGCGCAAATCAGAGCGCCTCTTCCAGTTGGTCACGCTGCTGCAGGGTCGCCGCACGGCGATGACCGCGCATTCTCTGGCAGAGAAGCTCGGCGTGGGCGTGCGCACGGTGTACCGCGACGTCCAGGCGCTCATCCTCTCCGGTGTGCCCATCGACGGCGAGGCGGGTGTGGGTTACCGCCTGCGTGCAGGTTTCGACCTGCCCCCCCTGATGTTCGAGATGGAGGAGGTCACCGCGTTGCTGGTAGGCAACCGCATGGTGCAGGCGTGGACCGATCCAGAACTGGCCAAGGCAGCCAAGGGCGCGGAAGCCAAGATCCTCGCGGTGCTTACGCAGCCCATGCTTAACGAGATCTCGCGCCTGCCATACCGCATCCCGGACTACCAGCGTCCGGAACGTGAGACGCACGGCCTGCTGCGCAAGGCGTGCGAACTGCGGCTCAAGGTGACGATCCTTTACCGCGACATGAAGGAGCAGGAATCCGAGCGCACGTTGTGGCCGCTGGGCATGGTGGGCTGGGGCGATCACTGGACCCTGCTCGCGTGGTGCGAACTGCGCGACGAATACCGCAACTTCCGCTTCGACCGCATCCGGCGCATCGACTGCCTGCCCGAGCACTATCCGCAGCACCCTGAGCGCAATATCGAACACTATCTCACGCAGGTCATCGGCATCGATGATGAACAGAAACCAGCCTGAAGAAGGTTCCGATGAGAAGACTTGCTTTGATCTGCCTGCTGTAATCCGCTCTACCTGATTTTGCGTATTGCCTCCGGTGCTCACGCCGTTTACGGTGAGTGCCTGGCCAGGCTGGACGATGGACCGACAGGTTCTGCACTCCCGGAAAGGAGACTGCATGAAACGATCTTTCCGCAAGGAGCATTTCCCGGTAGAGAAAGTGCGCCGCTATCTTGAGCCTGGCCCGATCGTGCTGGTCTCTTCGGCATGGAAAGGCAAGCGCAACATCATGACCATGGGCTGGCATACGGTGATGGAGTTCTCGCCGTCTCTGGTCGGTTGCATCATCTCATCCGCCAATCACAGTTTCGACATGGTGCGCCGCAGCCGCGAGTGCGTGATCAATGTGCCGACCACGGCGCTGACTGATGAGGTCGTCGGCATCGGCACCACCACCGGCGCCGACATCGACAAGTTCGAGCACTTCGGACTCACCGCCGACGCGGCGGACATCGTCGGCGCGCCGCTGATCCGCGAGTGTTACGCCAACTTCGAATGCAAGCTCGTCGACGACCGCCTGGTCGACAAGTACAACTTCTTCATCTGGGAAGTCGTCAGCGCGCACGTGGCGGTTTCGCCCAAGCATCTGGAGACCCTGCATTACAAGGGCGAGGGTACCTTCATGGTCGCAGGCAAGATCATCCACCGGCGCAAACTGGCGGAGATGTGAAGAAAGGAGGTCATCATGTTCCACGCGATTCGAATCCATAAGACCGGTGGTCCCGAGGTGCTGCAGTGGGAAGAGATCGAAGTCGGCGATCCGGGGCCGGGTGAGATCCGGCTGAAGCAGACGGCGGTGGGGCTCAACTTCGTCGATGTCTATCACCGCACCGGCGAGTATCCGCTGCCGCTACCTTTCGTGCCCGGCATGAGCGCGGCCGGTACCGTAGAGTCGGTGGGTAAGGGCATCGTGCATCTCAAGCCGGGCGACAGAGTGGCCTATCCCATGGAGATCGGCGCCTATGCGGAGAGTCGGCTGATCGCGTCGGATCGCGTGGTGAAACTGCCGGACGACATCACCGACCGCATGGCGGCCGCCATGATGCTGCGCGGTATGACTGCGCGATACCTCATCCGCGACATCTACAAGGTCGGGCCGGGCGACACCATCCTCATCCATGCGGCGGCCGGCGGGGTGGGCATGCTCGTGTGCCAATGGGCTGCGTCGCTGGGTGCGACCGTGATCGGTACCGTGTCCAGCGACCAGAAGGCGGCGCTGGCCAAAGCCAACGGCTGCCACCATCCCATCGTCTATACCCGCGAAGATTTCCCGGCGCGCGTTATGGAGATCACGGGCGGCAAGAAGCTGCCCGTGGTCTACGATGGAGTCGGCAAGGACACCTACATAAAGTCCCTCGACTGCCTGCGCCCGCGCGGCTTGCTGGTGCTGTTCGGCTCCTCCTCGGGACCGGTCCCGGCGATGGACACGTCGCTGCTCGCGCAGAAGGGTTCTCTGCTTCTCACCCGGCCGACCTTGGGCACCTTCATCGCCACACGGGCACAGATGGAAGAGAACGCGGCAGATCTGTTCGCCGCGGTGACTTCGGGCAAGGTGAAGATACACATCAACCAGGCCTATCCGCTGAAAGAGGTGGCACAGGCGCACCGCGACCTCGAAGCGCGCAAGACGACCGGCTCGACCGTGCTGCTGCCCTGAGGAGATGACCATGCCCAAGCTCCGCGTGCAGAGCTTTTCGATCTCCATCGACGGATTCGGTGCCGGACCCGACCAGGACCTCGAGCACCCCATCGGCGTGCGCGGCATGGAGCTGATGGAATGGTTCTTTCCCACCCGCGTGTGGCGGCAGATGCAGGGCGAGGAGGGCGGCGAGACCGGCATCGACAACTACATCGCGGAACAGGGCTTCGCCAACATCGGTGCGTGGATACTGGGGCGCAACATGTTCGGGCCCATCCGCGGTCCGTGGCCGGACGACAGCTGGAAGGGCTGGTGGGGTGAAGAGCCGCCGTACCACACGCCAGTCTTCGTGCTGACGCACCATCCGCGCGCGCCGCTCAAGATGAAAGGCGGTACGGAGTTCCGCTTCGTCAGCGAAGGCATACATGCTGCGCTGGAACAGGCGAAGGCGGCCGCAGGCAGTCTCGATGTCCGGCTTGGCGGCGGCGTGTCCACCATACGCCAGTACCTCAACGCAGGGCTGGTCGATGAATTGCACCTTGCCATACGTCCGGTCCTGCTCGGGACCGGAGAATATCTGCTGCACGGCATCGACCTGCGCGCCTTGGGCTACGAATGTGACAAGTATGTCGCCGGTGAACGAGCGGCCCATGTCTTCCTGCACAAGTGCGCCTGACTATCAATCAACCATCATCGCTGGAGGTGCCGTGACCCAAGCTGAGACGACCTGGTTACCTTTCTGGATGATGACTTGAAGATCGTCCTCGGCAGCGACGGGAAGAGGCAGTTCGTGCACAAGGATGGAAGGTCACATTGGCCGCCGCTATTCCGAGCGTTTTGAACCCGTCATGTCTTCCGCGCGTACCCACAGATCGAACTGCTCCGCCGTGACATAGCCCAGCGCCAGCGCCGCCTGCTTCAGCGTGCTGCCGTCATGGTGCGCGCGCTTGGCGATCTCGGCGGCGCGGTCGTAGCCGATGTGCGGGGTCAGCGCGGTCACCAGCATCAGCGAGCGTTCCATCAGCTCCTCGATGCGCTCGCGGTTCGCCGTGATGCCGCGCACGCAATGCTCCTCGAAGCTCGCCATGCCGTCGGCCAGCAGGCGCACGCTCTGCAGGAAGTTGTGGGCGATCAGCGGCTTGTACACGTTCAGCTCGAAGTTGCCGGAAGCGCCGCCGATGTTGATGGCGACGTCGTTGCCGAACACCTGGCAGCACAGCATGGTCAGCGCTTCGCACTGGGTCGGGTTGACCTTGCCCGGCATGATCGAGCTGCCCGGCTCGTTCTCCGGGATGCTGATCTCGCCCAGCCCGGAGCGCGGGCCGGAGGCCAGCCAGCGCACGTCGTTGGCGATCTTCATCAGTGCGGCGGCCAGCGTCTTGAGCGCGCCGTGCGCGGCCACCAGCGCGTCGTGGGCGGCCAGCGCGGCGAACTTGTTGGGTGCGCTGCAGAAAGGCAGTGCCGCTGCGCTGCGCCAGTTCGGCGGCGACGCGCTCGCCGAATTCGGCATGGGTGTTGAGGCCGGTGCCCACGGCGGTGCCGCCCACCGCGAGCTGGTAGAGCGGGGCGAGCGCAGCCGTGATCAGCGATTCCGCAAGATCCAGCTGCGCCACATAGCCCGAGAATTCCTGCCCCAGCGTCAGCGGTGTCGCATCCTGCAGATGGGTGCGGCCGATCTTGACGATGGGGGCGAATTCCTCGGCCTTCTGGTTGCAGCGTGGCGCGCAGGGTGCGCAATGCGGGCAGCAGCCTGTGCAGCATGCCGTTGACGGCAGCCACGTGCATCGCGGTGGGGAAGATGTCGTTGGACGACTGGCCGAGGTTGACCTCGTCGTTGGGATGCACCAGTCGCTTCATGCCGCGCTCGCCGCCCAGCAGTTCGGAGGCGCGATTGGCCAGCACCTCGTTGAGGTTCATGTTGCTCTGCGTGCCCGAGCCGGTCTGCCATACCGACAGCGGAAACTCCTGCGCATGCTTGCCGGCCAGGATCTCGTCCGCCGCCTGAGCTATGGCCTGCGCCTTCTCTGCTGGCAGCAGACCCAGGTCGCGGTTGACCACGGCGCAGGCGCGCTTGATCTCGGCCAGCGCCAGCACGATCTCTTGCGGCATGCGCTCGGTCGAGATATGGAAGTGTTCGAGCGAGCGCTGCGTCTGCGCTCCCCACAGCCGTTCGGCGGGGACCTCGATGGGGCCGAAGGAATCGCGTTCTTGTCTGGTTGTCATGATGCCTCCTTCTATGAGATCGCCCTGGCCAAAACAAATGCGGCTGCCGCGGCAGTGCCGCCGATCAGCAGGGTGTTGATCGCGCTGCGCCAGCGTGAGGTGCCTATGTAGGCGCCCTTGATGAAACCGAACAAGGCCAGCGCGCATAGAGTGACGGCGATGGAGGCGGTCAGCGCATCGTCCACGCGCGATGTCATGAAGTAGGGAGCGATCGGGATCATCCCGCCCGCGATGTAGGCGCCGGCGATGGTCGCTGCGCTGCGCTTGGCCCGTCCAGGTTCCGGCTGCTCCAGGCCGAGTTCAAAGCGCATCATGAAGCGTACCCAGGCTTTGCGATTGCTGCGCAGTGCCTCTACCACCGGTGCGCTTTGTTCCACCGATACGCCATAAGCCTTGAACACATCGACAATCTCTTGTGCCTCCTGCTCCGGCGAGGCTCTTACTTCCTGTCGTTCGCGGCGCACCTCGCTGGCGTAATGTTCGGCATCACCGCGTGCGGCGAGATAGCCGCCCAAACCCATCGCCACCGAACCGGCGGCGATCTCCGCGATGCCCGCCGTGGTGATGATGTGGCTGGAGGCAACCGCACCGGACAGCCCAGCCGCTAGTGCGAACGGCACGGTCAGCCCGTCCGCCATGCCGATGACGATGTCGCGTATCGTCTGCGACGCACGGAAGTGCTGTTCGACATGCGGGGTCTGCGGCATAGGATGGTGATCCGGCTCGTACAGGGTGCGGCAAGTGTAGCGCATTGAATCGGGTTGGATATATACGCTAAGGAGGGTATGCGCCCGATGTTTACCTCAGCGCACTAATCATCATGGGCTGGCTGATCCAGCTCTTCGACCACCTTCACCGCTATGCCAAAGCGGTAAACCAGTGTGCCGCCGAGCCAACCGCCAACCATCAGCGAGAAAAAACCGAGGCCAGAGCAAACCAACGCGCCCGATCCCGCAACGGCGTCAGGCCCACCTCGCAACATTGCGCTGACAAAAAAGAACACTGCACTGAGGCTCATTGCCAGCATGTGGGCGGTGGCCGTGCGGAACGCGGGGTGCTTCGGCGCCAGCAGCGAGTAATCCACGAATCCGACAGTGGCTGCGAGGGCTGCCATCGCCAGGCCGGCCACAAGGGACCACCAGGCTGCCGCGCCCCAGAACGCAGCACCCGTGGCGATCATGGCGCCGTCAGCTGCCAGCGAGGCCGTCCATAAAGCGATGGGAAAATGCACCAGGGCAGGATGCAGAGGATGCCCAAGGACACGGAGGCCGCGCATGGTGTTCAACTCACAGTGCGATGGCGGCAGCAAACAGGATCATGAACGCAATCAGTGCCAACCCGCCGTGCGCAGCAATGAGTGCCCCTGGCAGTGGCTTGCCGCGCCAATGGAAACCCAAAGCCAGCGTGAAACCGCCCAACGCCGCTAGCACAAAAAGCCCAAATGCCCAGACTGCGTGCCCACTGAAGTGAGGCCATAGGGCCAGCACCAGCACCACCAGGCCAGATGCGGCGAACACGCCGTGCAGCGCAGCAAGTGCGACGGGAGGCGGTGTCTTGCCAAGAGCATGCATCACGGCCATCGTCGCTCCCGCCACGGCAGCGAATGCAAACAAACCCACAGCTAAAAATATGAACATGGCCATCCCTCCCAAGTCAGTCGCTGTTTGCGGCGTTTCTGCCCTCTTCGATATTCGCTTTCTATAAATCTAGAGGGCGTGACGCATCTTGACGGTTACTTGCACAATACGACCCGGTAGCGCGCCTCGCCGCTCCGCAGCCTTTCAATAGCCTGGTTGACGTCCGCAAATCGGAATTTCTCTACCTTCGGCTTGATGCCGTGGAGGTTGGCGAAAGCTAGCATCTTGCTGATCGTGGCCGGGCTGCCCACCGGAGAGCCAGACACAGCAAGCTGAGCACCGATGAGCGAGAACACATTGAGGTCGAGGGGCTCCAGTACCGCGCCGACGAAGTGCAGGCGTCCGCGCGGTTTCAACGTGTTCAGATAGAGATTCCAGTCCAGCTTGGCATTGACCGTGGAAATGATGAAGTCGAAGCGGCGTGCCGCCGCCTTGATCTCGTTCTGGTCGCGCGAGTTCAGTGTGTGGTGTGCCCCCAGGCTTAGCGCCTCCGCTTTCTTGGCTGCGCTCGAAGTGAAGGCGGTCACTTCGCACCCCCAGGCATTGAGGAACTTCACTGCCATGTGCCCCAAACCGCCGATGCCGATCACCGCGACCTTGTCGGTGGGTTTGACGTCGAACTGCACCAGCGGATTGAAGACGGTGATGCCGCCACAGAATAGCGGGCCTGCGGATTCGAGGTCGATGCCGTCAGGGATGGGAATGACGCTGTTCGCTGCTGCGCGCACCTTGTCGGCAAAGCCGCCGTGATGCCCGACGATGGTGGCCTGGGCGTCGGCACATAGGTTGTGGTCGCCGGCGCGGCAAGACGCACATTCGTTACAGTAGCCAGAATGCCAGCCCAGGCCGACGTACTGGCCAATTGCCAGCCCCTTGACCTGATCTCCCATCTGGATGATTCGTCCTACCACTTCGTGCCCGGGGACGACAGGGTACTGGCTGAAGCCCCATTCGTTGTCGATGATGCTCAGGTCGCTGTGGCAGATGCCGCAGTAGTGGACGTCGATCTCCACTTCATGCGGCTTCAACTCGCCGGGGTCGTACTCGAATGGTTTGAGTATGCCTTTGGGTTCGGATACAGCATAGGCGTGGATCATCTGCTCCTCCTCGTCGTACGTTAACTCGCCCGACAGTGACTCAGGCTCAGCGCATGCTTCGAGACGGCCCCATGCTAGTCGCCCTCCAGCAAACGCTCAATACAGGATTCTAGGTAGGTTCCTTCGAGATGCGCCTCGATGCCCTTGCGCGTGATGGTCAGCGCACAATTGGGCTCCGTCCCCGGTAGTTTTCAAGCGGCGTTGCTCCATCTAACTTGAATAGTCTGAAGTCTCCGAATTTTGGTATTACCATCACGCCGAACTTTGCCGGTGAGTCACGTATGGAACGATACATAGATACCAAAGATGGCCTGACGCTCTGGACCGAGTCCTTCGGCAATCCGGAGAACCCGCCTGTGTTATTGATAATGGGCGCGATGAATCAGGGTCTCTTCTGGCCGGACGGATTCTGCGAGCAGCTCGCTTCGGCCGGCTTCCATGTGATTCGATACGACCATCGCGATACGGGTAAATCCTCCAAGGTCGACTACCAGAGCGCCCCTTACGATCTAGACACCCTCGCGGAAGATGCCATCGCCGTGATTCACGCCTACAAGGCGGAACACCCCATCGTCATCGGCCTTTCGATGGGCGGTTATATCGCGCAACTGGTCACCATCAGGCATCCCGGCATCGCCGAAAAACTGGTGTTGATCTCCACGAGTGCCGACCACCGGCCGTACATGGCTGCGACGATGGGACAAAGCACTGCCGAGTTCTCTCTGCCTGCCCCGGAAAAGAGTTTTCTCGATTTCATCGAGTCCATGCGCCAGCATCCACCCCAAACCTCCGCCGAGATGATGAACAGTGCAAGCGATGGCTGGGCGGTGACTTATGGCGGACAACGGCCATATCCGCGAGCCGATGTGGAGCAGGCTTTGCGCCTGGCCGCAGCAAGGACTGCCGACCCATCGGCAAGCTTCCACCACGCCTTTGCCGTAGCGGTGTCACCCGACCGGCTTCAATCGGTAAAGAGCATTGCTGTTCCGACATTGGTGATCCACGGTCGCTATGATCCGTGCCTTCCACTGGCACACGGTGAGTACCTGGCAAAGCATATTCCCAAGGCCAGATTGCAGATGCTCGAGATGGGCCACTCCTTCATGTGGTCGTGGGATGACGAGGTCCTGGCTGCCGTGTTGGATTTTGTCGGCACTAATTGAACGAGTTGTTAGTGCTGTATTTGGAGAGATCGGATGTCACGATCCAAAAAAGAGAAGCCCGCACAATGCAGGCTTCTTCTTTTGTTGCACATGCGGCGCAAGGCCCGTTGGTTATTGCGCCCTATGCGCTGGGGATGGCGAGCGGGAGTTCGGCGGCGAGAAATTTGAGCCCGGCCCCTTTAATACTTGCATACGGCAGAATCCCGCCATTTTTGCGGTAGTCCACTTCGATCGGTATGCCGGGATCGTTGGCTGATCAGTCAACGCCCGCGATATCCGGGCAAGGCTAGAACAAATGCTCCGGCGTCAACCTCAAGCCTATCGATAACCAGCGTCCATCGCTCGGCCCGGAGAACTGTTGTCCGATAGTCGCGTCGATCTGCACCCGGTCCGGAATGACGGCGAAGCGACCACCAAGCTGCCAGTACGGCTGGTTGCGGTTGTCACCGAAAGTCTCGGCTATGGCGACGAATCTGGGGGCAAGCCTGAACTCGCCCCCAATACCCCAGGTCATGTTGTCTTGCTTGGTGGCGCGGTCACGGAGCCAGCCCAGATTACCGTGCAGCACGATCTCGTTGTCCTTGAGCGATATCGAGAACGGAAGATAGGAATAGCTGTTGCCGAGCAGATTGGGGCCCGGATGGATCTCGGGATGACGCACCGTACCTGCCGCCAGTCCCCATCCCCAATCGTTCGTCGCCAGAGGCCGGAACAAGGTCTTGGCCTGAAGCACATAGTCGTGAGTCGTGCTTTGGCCGGCGTTGGACGCGGTGCCGATCCCGAGAGTGACTTCGAAATTCCCGTACGGGTTGCAGGCGGGCAGCGCCCACCATTCCCGGCTGCCTGGATAGTTGCGCATCCAGCTTTCGAGTTGACAGCTTTGAGCGGAGGTCAGCCGCGCATCGTCGGTTACGAACGGACGCGCAGCCCAAGCGGGAACGGCTAATTCACACAGGAGAAGAACAAATGCGATTTCCTTGAACCGATTCATGTCTGGCTGGTGTCCATTCAGCAAGGTTCGGGCAAGGATTTCGTCGTTACGCCTTGCTCACTAGTTCCTTCAACACGAACGGCAGAATCCCGCCGTTCTTGTAGTAGTCCACTTCGATCGGGGTGTCGATACGCAACAGCAGGGTGACGTTTTGCTTGCTGCCATCCTTGCGCGTGATGGTCAGCGTCACGTCCTGTTGCGGCTTCAGGTTGTCGCTGATGCCGACCAGGTCGAAGGTTTCGTCGCCGGTCAGGTTGAGTGCTGCGAGGTTGTCGCTACCCTTGAATTGCAGCGGCAGCACGCCCATGCCCACCAGGTTGCTGCGATGGATGCGTTCGTAGCTCTTGGCGATGACGGCCTTTACGCCCAAGAGCTGTGTGCCCTTCGCGGCCCAGTCGCGGCTGGAGCCGGTGCCGTATTCCTCACCTGCGAAGATCACCGTCGGGGTGCCGTCGGCGATGTGCTTCATCGCGGCGTCGTAGATCGCCATCTGCTCGCCCTTGTACAGGGTGTAGCCGCCTTCGATGCGGGAGCCGTCTTCCTTGAGCGGCAGCATCAGGTTTTTGATGCGCACGTTGGCAAAGGTGCCGCGCATCATCACTTCATGGTTGCCGCGGCGTGCGCCGTAGCTGTTGAAGTCCTTCACCGCCACGCCCTTGCCCTGCAGGTACTTGCCTGCGGGCGTGGTGGGCTTGAAGCTGCCGGCGGGGCTGATGTGGTCGGTGGTGACCGAGTCTCCCAACAGTGCCAGCGCCTTTGCTCCCTTGATGTCGCCGACCTTGGGTGTGGCGGCATCGAAGAACGGCGGGCAGGCGATGTAGGTGGAGTCGTCCCACTGGTAGCGGTCGCCTGTTGGTGCGGCGATGGCGTTCCACAGCGGCAGGTCTTTGGTCAGGTCGCTGTACAGGCGCTGGTACACGGCCGGGTTGGCAGCGTACTTCATCACGGTCTGCACTTCGGCGCTGTTCGGCCAGATGTCCTTCAGGTAAACCGGCTGGCCATCCTTGCCCGTGCCCAGCGGCTCGGTGTCGAGGTTGACGTTCATCTTGCCCGCGATGGCGTAGGCCACGACCAATGGAGGAGAAGCGAGGAAGTTGGCCTTGATGTTGCCGTGGATGCGCGCTTCGAAGTTGCGGTTGCCGGACAGCACGGCCGCGGCGACCAGGTCGTTCTTGACGATGGCTTCTTCCAGCTTCGCGTCCAGCGGGCCGGAGTTGCCGATGCAGGTGGTGCAACCGTAACCGGCGAGGCTGAAGCCCAGTTGTGCCAAGGGTTCTAGCAGGCCCGCATTGGTCAGGTAGTCGGTCACCACGCGCGATCCTGGCGCGAGCGAGGTCTTGATGTGCGGCTTCACGCGCAGGCCCTTGGCCACGGCCTTCTTCGCCAGAAGGCCCGCGGCCAGCAGCACACTGGGGTTGGAGGTGTTGGTGCAGCTGGTGATGGCGGCGATCAGGACGTCGCCGTGGCCGATCTCAACGGGCGGCAGCATCTCGTCTGGAGTCTCGCAGCGCACCGAGGCAGTGGGGTGTTCATCCGTCATCGCCATTTCGGTGCGGTATTTGGCGTTGTCTTGCGAGCCGCCGCCGGAGATCGGCACGCACACGGTGTTGCTGCGGTCGGGCAGGGCCGTGGTGTAGCGCTTGCCCAGCTCTTCAGCTGGCTTGTTGAAGCCGTTCTCTGCGATGGGCTTGCTGAACAGGGTGTTGAACGTCTCCTTCATCTTGGACAACGCGATGCGGTCCTGCGGGCGCTTCGGTCCTGCCAGCGAAGGCTCGATGCTGGCGAGGTCGAGTTCCACCACGCTGCTGTAGTCGATGCTGCCATCCTTGGGCACGCCATACAGGCCCTGTGCCTTGAAATAGGAGGCAAAGGCATCCACTTCGTCATCGGTGCGGCCGGTGTAGCGCATATAGTCCACGGTCACGTCGTCCACCGGGAAGAAGCCCATGGTCGCGCCGTATTCCGGCGCCATGTTGGCGATGGTGGCGCGGTCGGGTAGGGTGAGGGCGGCGGTGCCTTCGCCGAAGAACTCGACGAACTTGCCCACGACCTTCTGCTTGCGCAGCAGTTCGGTCACGGTCAGCACCAGGTCGGTCGCGGTCACGCCTTCACGCAGCTTGCCCTTGAGGTGCACGCCGACCACGTCCGGCGTCAGGAAATACACGGGCTGGCCCAGCATGCCCGCTTCGGCCTCGATGCCGCCTACGCCCCAGCCGACCACGCCGATGCCGTTGATCATGGTGGTGTGAGAGTCAGTTCCAACCAAAGTGTCAGGATAGGTCACGCCGTCTTTCTGCAGTACGCCGCGCGCCAGGTATTCCAGGTTGACCTGGTGCACGATGCCGATGCCGGGCGGCACGACCTTGAAGGTGTCGAACGCCTGCATGCCCCACTTCATGAAGCGGTAGCGCTCGTTGTTGCGCTCGAACTCCAGCTCCATGTTGAGCTTCAGCGCGTCGGGGCGGTTGTAGTAGTCCACCTGCACTGAGTGGTCTACCACCAGGTTCACCGGCACCAGCGGCTCGATGACCTTGGGGTCGCAACCCTGTGTGGCCGCGGCGTCGCGCATCGCGGCGAGGTCGGCCAGCAGCGGCACGCCGGTGAAGTCCTGCAACACGATGCGCGCCACGACGAAGGGGATCTCCTCGGTGCGTGCGGCATTGGGCTGCCAGTTGGCAAGTTCGCGCACATGCTGTTCAGTCACCTTCTTGCCATCGCAGTTGCGCAGCACGGACTCCAGCACGATGCGGATGGAGACGGGCAGGCGCGAGATCTTGCCGACGCCTGCGGCTTCCAGTGCGGGCAGAGAGTACAGCGTGGCTTGTTTGCCAGAGGCGAGTTTGAAGGTCTGGCGCGAGTTGAACAGGTTATGGGACATGAGGAATGGCTCCGGAGTGCGATACGAAAAATTTGAGGGCGCGATTATAGCCGCAAGCGGCCCAGGCATCGCCATTCCGATGGGAAACACGTGGGGTAAATGTGGATTTTCATGGGGTTATCTGACTTACAATGCACTTGGCGTCGGGGCGCATCACGACTTGCCGGAAGATAAGGGGTATCGTTCGCGCATAGGCGATGCGACCGAATCAGATCGTTGTGAGTTCATGTAAGGAAGAATATTCGTGCGCAGCTTGTTCTACATCTTCATTCGCGCTTTGTTTGCCGCGTTGCTGGCCGCGGGGATGCAGCATGCCTCGGCGGCGGAGGAGATACGCATCGGTGTGTTGTCGTTCCGTCCCCTGGAACAGACACGCCAGCAATGGCAGGCCACAGCCGACTATTTGAACGCGCATGTGGCTGGCGGCTACCACTTCAGCATGGAGCCCGTGTTCTTCCCGGAACTCAACGCGGCCATCGATCAAGATCGTTTTCATTTTGTGCTTACCAATCCCGAGCATTACGTCACGATGCGTTCCGAACATGGCCTGACGGCTATGGCCACGCTGATGCCCCTGGCGGAAGGTCATCCGGTCGATAGTTTCGGCGGGGTCATCGTCGCGCGGGCCGATCGCAAGGACATCAGCAGGCTGGAGGACATACGCGGCAAGGTGGTGTCCGCGGTCGGGGAACAGTCGTTTGGCGCCTATCTGGTTCAGCGCTGGGCCATGTTCGAACGTGGCATCCAGATCGGCGAAGTGAGCAAGGTGCGTTTCACCGGGTTGCCGCAGGACAAGGTGGTGCAGGAGGTGCTGGATGGACAGGCGGATGTCGGCTTCGTGCGCACCGGGCTGCTGGAGAACATGGTGCGCGAGGGCAAGATCAAGCCAGACGAGCTGAAGGTGCTGAACAGGAATTCGCGCAAGGATTTCCCGCAGCAACTTTCGACCGGGTTGTATCCGGAATGGCCGTTCTCGGCCATGCCGGAGGTACCGGAAAAACTGGTCAAGAAGGTGACGCTGGCGCTGCTGAGCATCGCACCTGACGATGCCGCGGCGCGTAGCGGAAATTATTACGGCTTCACGCCGCCCGGCAACTATGCGGCTGTGGAGGCGGTGATGCTGCGTCTGAAGATGAACCCCGACCGTGCGCAGCAATTCGACCTGCGCGATGTGGTGCGCAAGTACGGCATGCCGCTGCTGGGCGGGGCTCTGCTGCTTCTGCTCGGCGTATTGTCCGCGTTGGTCTACCTGGCGCGAACCAACCGCAACCTGCAGATCAGCTACCGCGAACGCAAGCGGCTTGATGACGAATTGCAGCGCACCAATGCCTCGCTGGAAGAGAAGGTGATAAAGCGCACACAGGATCTGCAGGCTAGCGAGGCCAGGTTCCGCCAGATGTTCGAGCACCATGCGTCCCCCATGCTGCTGGTAGAGCCGCTCAGCGGCGACATCGTGAACGCCAATCGTGCCGCGGCACGCTTTTACGGCTATTCCATCGCCCAGATGAAGACCATGAACATCGCTCAGGTCAGCACCCTCCCTCCGCAGGAGGTGGCGGAGGAAAGGCTGCGGGCGCAGCATCGGGAACGCAACTATTTTGTCTTTCCGCACCGGCTGGCCAATGGCGAACTGCGCACCGTCGAGGTCCATTCCTCCCCGGTCGAGGTGGAGGGCAGGCGCTTGTTGTTCTCCATCATTCACGACATCACCGAGCGCAAGCAGCTGGAAGAGCAGATGCACGACCTGGCCTTCTACGACCCGCTCACCAAGCTGCCCAACCGCCGCCTGTTGCTGGACCGGCTGGGCAAGGCGCTGCTTGCCTGCGCGCGCACCCACCGCCATGGCGCGTTGCTGTTCCTCGATCTGGACCATTTCAAGAAACTGAACGACCTGCATGGACACGATGTCGGTGACAAGCTGCTGGTCGCTGTGGCCAACCGCATATTGGGCTGCATCCGCGAGCAAGATAGCGCGGCTCGTTTCGGCGGTGACGAATTCGTGGTGATGCTGGAAGGCTTGTCGGAGAACCGAATCGAGGCGGTCACTCAGGCCGAGACCGTGGCGGAGAAGATACGTTCGGCCTTGGCGCAGCCGTATTCGCTGATGCAGGGTAACGAGGCCATCGTCCACCACTGTACGTCCAGCATCGGTGTGTCGGTGTTCCGCAGGCATGACGAGACCGTGGAGCAATTGCTCAAGTGGACCGACATGGCGATGTATCGCGCGAAGGATTCTGGGCGTAATGCGATACGTTTCTTTGACCCGGACATGCAGACGGCCATCGAGGATCGCGCGGCGCTGGAGGCGGACCTGCATGCCGCGCTGGAGCAGAAGCAACTCAGGCTGTATTACCAGATTCAGGTGAACGCCGCCGGCACCCCGCAGGGAGCCGAGGTATTGCTGCGCTGGCAGCATCCGCAATTTGGCCTGGTCCTGCCCGCGCAGTTCATCCCGCTGGCGGAGGAGACGGGGCTGATCGTCCCCATAGGCGAATGGGTGCTTGATACGGCCTGCGCCCAGATCAAGCGCTGGACGGACAAGCCTGCGTTCCGGGATCTGGTGCTGGCGGTCAACGTCAGTGCCAGGCAATTCCGTCAGCAGGATTTTGTCGAGCAGGTAAAAAAGGCGGTGGCGCAGCATGGCATCAGCGCGACGTCGCTCAAACTGGAACTCACCGAAAGCCTGGTGCTGGACAATATCGACGACACCGTGACCAAGATGCAGGCGTTGAAAGATTTGGGCGTGAGCTTCTCCTTGGACGATTTCGGGACTGGCTATTCTTCCCTGTCCTACCTGAAACGCCTGCCGCTGGACCAGATCAAGATCGACCAATCGTTCGTGCGCAACATCACTACCAACAAGGCGGACATGGTGATGGTGATGACGATGGTCGATCTGGGCATGAATTTCGAGGTGGACGTGATCGCCGAAGGGGTAGAGACTGAGACACAGTTCAACCTGCTGCATCGTTACGGCTGCGCCAGTTTTCAGGGCAATCTGTTCGGAAGGCCGCTGCCCCTGGAACAGTTTGAGCAGCAACTGAGTGAAAAACACACACCATGACCACCGATACCGGTAATAAACCAGCTGCTGAATTCCTGCCACGCCTGTTGAGGCAATTCTTGCCCATCGCGCTGATCGTTTGCGCCGTGGCCGTCATCTTCTACATCAGTACCGCTGCCGAGGATGAGGCTGTGCTGGCCGCGAACGAGCAGGACCACATCCATGCCGCAAGCGAGAACGTGAAGCGGGCATTGCTCACACTGGGCCGCGACACGGCGTTCCTCGCGAATCTTCAGGCGTTGAATCGCGCCGTGCATTCAGGTGCTGCCGCCGATTTGCGAGAAGCAGAACGGGATTTCATGTCCTTTGTCGAGAGCAAACGCATCTACAGCAAAGTGCGCTGGATAGATGAAGAAGGTCGGGAGCAGCTGCGGGTGGAACTGCAGCATGGGCATGCGCGTGCGGTGGCGTCGAGCCGGACGGAAAGCAAAGCGCAGCGTTATTATTTTGATGAGTCCATGCGGCTCGCCAAGGGGGCGATCTACCTGTCTCCGCTCGATCTGGAGGTTAGTGACGGTGTCATCGAACAGCCGCTGCATCCGGTGATGCGGGCCGCGATGCGGGTTTTCGATGTGCGTAGCCGCCCGCGCGGGATCGTGGTGCTGACTTATGAAGCGGACGATCTGTTTGAACGCATCGAGCGTGTCGCCAATTCCGTGGATGCCGGATGGATGCTGGTCGACCAGCAGGGTTATTGGCTGCACAGCCAGCAGGTGGCGGACGAGTTCGGCGCGCAGTTGGCACATCGGCGCAGCATGGCCACGCTTTATCCGAAAGCGTGGCAGTCCATGCAAAGTTCGTATGCCGGGCACTTCAAGGATGGGGCGGGCGACTGGTGGCTGTATAGAGACGTGTCACCCGATCAGGCGACTGGCGAAGGAGGCGAAACCAGAGCTCCTGAGCTGCACTGGAAACTGATCAAGCATGTGGAAGTGGCCAGGCTGACCCGCATGCATGCACCGTTGTTCGAAAAAACGCTGTTGGTGGTCGTCCTGGTGCTGGGGCTGGCACTGATCGTCGGAACGCGACTGACCCGTTCTCAATTGCTCAAGGAGAAACGCGAGGCGGAGTTGCACCAGGCGCTGTACGAATTGGAACAGCAGAAATTCGCGCTCGATCAGCATGCCATCGTGTCCATCACCGACGTGCGTGGCGCGATCACCTATGTCAACGACAAGTTCTGCGCCGCCAGCGGCTATGCCCGCGAGGAATTGATCGGACAGAACCCCCGCTTGCTGAATTCCGGCACGCATGATGACGAGTTCTTCCGGGCCATGTATCGCGTCATCAAGGCAGGCGGAGTGTGGGTCGGCGAGATGTGCGATCGTGCCAAGGATGGCAGCCTGTACTGGGTGAACACCACCATAGTGCCGCTGCTCGACGATCACGCCAAGCCGCACCATTACGTGGCGATCAGTACCGACATAACCCGGACCAAGCTGCACGAGACCATGCTGGAAGAGGCGCAGCGGCTGGGCAAGCTGGGGCACTGGCAACTGGATCTGAACAGCAACAAACTGGTCTGGTCGAAGGAGATATTCAACATCTTCGAGATGGACCCCGAACAATTCGGGGCTTCATACGAGGCATTCCTCCAGCGCGTTCATCCGGAAGACCGGGAACTGGTCGATCGCAGTTTCAGGGATTCCGTGGACAACCAGCGCAGCTATGCCATAGAGCATCGTTTGCTGTTCCCGGATGGACGCATCAAATGGGTGAGCGAGTACGGCAGCACGCACTACGACGGCAAAGGCAGGCCTATGCTGTCTCTGGGAACGGTGCAGGACATCACCGAGCGCAAGCTGGCCGAGGAAAGGCTGCGCATCTCATCGATCGCTTTCGAGACGCAGGAGGCGATCATCGTCACCGACGCCAATGCGAAGATCATCAGCGTCAACCGCTCTTTCGAGAGACTCACCGGCTACAGCGCAAGCGAGGCTGTCGGCAAAAATCCCAATATCCTCAAGTCCGGCAAGCACGATGCGGAGTTCTACCGTTCCATGTGGTACAGCCTGCGCGAGAACGGCTCGTGGTCGGGCGAGATGTGGGACAAGCGCAAGGATGGCTCGCTTTATCCGAAGTGGCTGACAATCACGGCCGTGCGCAACGAGGTTGGGCAGATCACGCATTATGTGGCGATCTTCATGGACATCAGCGAACGCAAGCGCGCCGAAGAGGAGATACACCGCCTGGCGTTCTTTGACACGCTGACGCAGCTGCCCAATCGCCGCCTGTTGATGGATCGCCTCGATCAGGCATTGGCCGTCAGTCAACGCAGCGGTTCGCACGGTGCGCTGATGTTCATGGACCTGGACAACTTCAAGACACTCAACGACACCCAGGGGCACGACATCGGCGACCTGTTGCTGGTCGAGGTGGCCGCCCGCCTGAAACATTGCGTGCGCGAGAGCGACACCGTGGCGCGTCTGGGCGGCGACGAGTTCGTGGTCATCCTGCAGGAACTGGGCGAGAGCGCGATCCATTCCGCCAACCAAGCGGAAACCATCGCAGAAAAGATTGTCGGTACGCTGGGTGAACCCTATCTGCTGAACAACTATGAGCATCATTCCGGTGTCAGTATCGGCGTATGCCTGTTCCACGGCAGGGATGCCAAGCTGGAGGAGCTGCTCAAGCGTGCCGACACCGCCATGTATCAGGCCAAACAGGGCGGGCGCAACATGGTGCGATTCTTCGAGTCTGCCATGCAGATCGCGGTGGAAGAGCGCGCGAAGCTGGAGGGCAGGTTACGCCATGCGCTCGCCCGCCAGGAATTGCAGCTCTATTACCAGTTGCAGGTTGATGACCAGTTTTGTGTCACCGGCGCGGAAGCGCTGCTGCGATGGTTCAATGCAGAACAAGGTTTCGTGCCCCCCATGCAGTTCATTCCGATCGCCGAGGAGGGAGGGCTGATCCTGACCATAGGCGCCTGGGTGCTGGAAGAAGCCTGTCAGCAACTGCACGTCTGGGCACAGCATGCCGGGACGCGTCAATTGCAGCTGGCGGTGAACGTCAGCGCGCGCCAGTTCCGGCAGTCGGATTTCGTCGGGCAGGTGGAGGCGATGCTGCAGCGCTTCGCCTTTGACCCTTCCAGATTGAAACTGGAATTGACCGAAAGTGTGGTTCTGGTCGACCTCAATGACACGATCGCCAAGATGGGCGCGTTGAAGAAGCTGGGCGTGAAATTGTCTATGGACGATTTTGGCACAGGCTATTCTTCACTGTCTTACCTCAAGATGCTGCCGCTCGATCAGCTCAAGATAGACCAGAGCTTCGTGCGCGACATCGTGGTGGACAAGAACGACGAGGTGATCGTGCGCACCATCATCGACATGGCGCGCAACTTCGGCCTGAATGTGATTGCGGAAGGCGTGGAAACCGGGGAGCAACTGGAGATATTGCAGCGCAACGGTTGTCCGAATTACCAAGGCCATTATTTCAGCAAACCTGTCCCGCTGAAGGATTTTGAGGCACTGTTGGCGCAAGCACTGTACGGCCCGGACAAGGCGCACAAGTTCACTGGGGTGGGGAACTGACTCTTCCTCGCTTGTGCCGGGAGAGTCGCTCGTGCAGATGGCCCTCCGGTCCTGGTGCGGCAAGACTGATGCCGGGTGATATCTGCCAAAATTTCATGGAACTTTTCTTCTTGCGTAGACTCGGAGTCGCCGCTGATCGCGATTTGTCATCGGCTACTTGAAGTGGCGAATACTGTCAACTTTGCAATTTGAAATATCGCTATACAATCGCGGCCGTTTTTGAACCTGACTGAATTAATATGGAAAAAGATATCGAGCAAGTGAAGGTGTGGGACGTGCCGGTCAGGCTGTTCCACTGGTCGTTGGTGTTGGGGTTCGTGCTGGCTTATCTGACAGCTGAGGCAGGCATCCTCGATGTGCACGTGTTGATCGGCTATTTCCTGATCGCCCTCCTGCTGTTCCGGGTATTCTGGGGGTTCGCGGGAAATCAATACGCGCGCTTCAAATCTTTCATTTTTTCACCGCAGGAGACAGTGGCTTATGTACGTTCCCTGCGCAGCGGTCACCCGGTGCACTATTACGGGCATAATCCGGCGGGAGCTTTGATGGTGTTTGGCCTGCTGGCGTTGCTGGCGGCGATCTTCATGTCCGGTATGGTGACCTTGGCAGTGATCGATTACGAGGGCCCGCTGCTGTTCCTGGCCAATCAAGTGAGCGACGACACTAGTTATTTCTTCCGTCATGCGCACGATTTCTTCGTGGATGTCGCCTTGGTGCTGATCCCGTTGCATCTGCTGGGAGTGGTCGCGGGCACCATCCAGCACAAGGAGAGTCTGGTAAAGGCTATGCTGACCGGTATGAAGAAAATAGCTACACCAAGTACCTCGCAACACTAATTCTTTAACGCAACTGTCTATCTGGAGAACTCAATGCAAGTAAATCACCGATTCAGAATGCTGGCTGTGGGCGCGCTCTTGCTCGCCTGGGCCGGTGCTGGTCAAGCGCAACAAGACGCGCTTGACCTGTCTTTGCCCTCGCAAAGCTATGTGCAGAACGCGGGTGCGTTCATGCTTGCAGCCAATGAAACAGATGTGCTGGTGAAGAAGCAAGATGCGGCGCCGGCCGTGGCGGCAGCGCCCCAGCAGCCATATGAGCCATCCTTGTGGTCCGGCAGCAATGCCCACATGTACCTAGGCTTGGCGACCATCGCGACTGCGTTTGCGACGGCAGCCACTGCACCTGGCGAAGGATGCGAACACAATTGCCCGCCCGTGAGCCAGCAGCCTCCCCGCGAAACGAACGGGACGCACGCCAAGCTGGCCAAGGCCACCGTTGCGCTGGCTGCAGCGACCATCGCCACCGGCCTGTGGGCGCACTGGGATGATTTCTACCTGGAAGATGGCATCACCGACCCGGACAATCTGCACGTTCTGCTGGGTGTGACTGGCGCCGCGCTCATGGCTTATGCAACGAACAAGTCGGCAAAGTCCGCTGTGCCGGTCAGCCATGCGGGCATCGCGGAACTGGGTGCGCTCGGTATGGTGGTTGCAATCAAACTGACTTGGTAATCAATTCCACAAATTAGGATAAAGATCATGAAGAAGATATTCGCATTGTTGTGTGTAGCTGCAGCGTTCGCATCCTCGTCGGCATCGGCCACGCCCGCGACCGACGCCCTGCTGGCCAAGTACAAGTCGGAAGGCGCTGCCAAGTTCGATGGAGCCAAGGGCAAGAAGGACTGGACCAAGGAAGTCGACGGGGAAGACGGCAAGGTTTCCTGCGCCACCTGCCACGGCACCGATCTCACCAAGGCTGGCGAGCACCACAAGACCAAGAAGGTGATCGAGCCTATGTCTGCGCGCGTGAACGCTGAGCGCTTCACCGACGAGAAGAAGATCGAGAAATGGTTCAAGCGTAACTGCAAGGACGCATGGGGCCGTGAATGTACTGCGCAAGAAAAGGGAGACTTCCTGACTTTCTTGCTGGCTCAATAAATTAGGAGAGAGAAGATGCAAATGAAATCGAAGATTGCGGCATTGCTGGCGGGCTTGCTGCTGGTGAGCGGTGTGGCCGCGGCTGAAGAGAACTTGATCGAGGCCATCGTCAATCCATTGCGCCAGAAAGAAGTACGGCCCGTTGAAAACAAGCAATACAAGGACGAGTGCGGCTCTTGCCACTTTGCCTATCAGCCTGGATTGTTGCCGACGAAATCGTGGGAAAAACTGCTCAATGAAAAAGCATTGGCTGACCATTTCGGCGAGAACGCCGAACTGGACAAGGATGTGCTGGCATCTATCTACGACTACGTGATGGCAAATGCCGCAGACAAGTCTTACTGGAAGCGTGCTCGCAAGATCGCCGTTTCCACCGAGGGCGTCGAGGCACCGTTGCGCATCACCGAAGTGCGTTACATCAAGCGCAAGCACCATGACATCCCTGAAAAGATGATCAAGGGCAACAAGGACGTGAAATCGTTGAGCCAGTGCGACAAGTGCCACACCCAGGCCAACAAGGGCGTGTTCGAAGAAGACACCGTGCGTATCCCCAACTATCCGAACTGGGATGATTGATACCCCGTTTTGAGAGATGCACGCAAGGGCAGCTTCGGCTGCCCTTTTTCATTGCCGCGGTGGCGTTTCGGGCATCGGGCTGCTACAGTTAAGCCACTCTGGGAGGAGGGTATGGAACCTACATAACAAGTTAACAAAGGGGTGGCCATGCAAGAGCTGTCAGCACAGCAGAATCAACATTTCGAGTTTACCGGTAAGGGCTGGGAGTACTTCAGGATATGGATCGTCAATCTGCTGCTGACGATCCTCACCTTGGGCATCTACAGCGCGTGGGCCAAGGTACGCCGACTCCAGTACTTTTACCGCAACACGCATCTGGCGGATGCCAGTTTTGACTATCACGGCACGCCCACCGCGATCTTGAAGGGACGCCTCATCGCGTTTGCTTTGCTGGCTGCATACAACCTCTCGTTCCAATTCAGTCCGATGTTGGGGGTGGTGGTTGCCTTGTTGCTGGTTTTGGTGATGCCGTGGCTGCTGATGCGCTCATTGCGCTTCAAGCTTTACAACAGCAGTTATCGCGGCCTGCGTTTCGGTTTTGCAGGACAGGCGCGCGGTGCATACGGTGCCTTCTTCGGTTACCCGCTGTTGGCCGCTCTGACCCTCTATCTGCTAGCCCCACTGGCGCACCAGCGTATCATGCGATACCAGTTCGATAACGGCCGTTTCGGCAGCACCGCGTTCAAGTTCGGCGCGCTGGTGAGAGGTTTCTATCTGCTCTATCTGTCGGCGCTGGCCGTGCTGCTCGGCACACTGCTGTTGCTCCCCGCGTTGGCGATGATGGCCGGTACGGGAAATGGATTGCAGAGCCTGATCAGCGGATTCACCACCGCAGGGCCGTTCATCATTCTCCTCATGCTGGCGTCCGTGCTGATGGTGAGCAGCCTGTTCAGCGCCTACATGCAGAATATGGTGTGGGGCAACACAGAGTTGGGCGCGCATCGTTTCTTCAGTCAGGTATCGGCACGCCGCCTGCTGTGGATGCGCGTAAGCAATTTTCTCGGCGTGGTGTTGACGCTGGGATTGTTCACGCCGTTCGCCGCGATACGCATGGCTCGCCTCAAGCTTGAGGCCATGGGGGTGGCGGTCAATGGCGATCTGTCCGATTTCATTGCCGATCAGCAGCGGCAGGCGACTGCCGCGGGCGAAGAGGTCGCAGAGATGTTCGATGTCGACACCTCCTTCTGACGCATCCCCCCGGATAGTTGCCGCCCATTTCGACGGGCTGACCGCTGCGAGCAGGGCGGTTCAGTTGTCCGTCGATGGCGACGACCTGCTGTTGCGGGGCAGCATGGGTGAGTTGCGTTGGCCGTTGCGCGAGGTGCATGTCTCCGAGCGATTGGGCAGTACGCCACGCCTGCTCACTTATGCGGGGGGCGGGCATTGCGAGGTTGCCGACCACGCGGGCCTGGACAAGTTGCTGGCACAGGCCGGTATCGGCAGGGACTGGCTGGATGGCATGCAACACAGCCTGCCCTGGGCGTTGGCGTCGATCATATTAATCGTCATCTTCTTCGCCGGAGCTTACCGTTACCTGTTGCCGTGGGGGGCGGAAGCCCTTGCCATGCGCGTGCCGGATGCGGCGCTGCAAAAGATGGGGGCCTCCACGCTGGAGACGCTGGATCGATTCACGCTGCAGACGAGCAAACTGGGTGCGGCGCGCAAGCAGGAATTGAGCGAGGCCTACGCCAAGCTCAAACCGCTCTCCGACGCGCAACTGCAATACCACATCGAGTTCCGCAGCTCTCCGACCATGGGGGCGAACGCCTTCGCGTTGCCGGATGGCACCATCGTGATGCTGGACGAGTTGGTGGCATTGACTCAGGACGACAACGAGATCGTCGCTGTACTGGCGCACGAGCGCGGACACGTCGAGCGTCGGCATGCCATGCGCATGGTGCTGCAGAGTTCGGTAGTGGGGCTGGTGCTGGCCTGGTATGTAGGCGATGTGAGCTCGCTGCTGGCGACCGCGCCCGCGATTATCATGCAGGCGAAGTATTCGCGCGACATGGAGCGCGAAGCGGATGAATATGCAGAGCGGACGTTGACGGCCAACGGGCTGTCACCTTGTTTGCTGGCGAGCATACTAGGCAAGCTGGAAGCCTCGCATCTCGCGGCAAAAGACAACAAGGAAGAGCAATCCGTCGGCGATACGGGAAAGGGGCATGAAGTGCTGGATTATCTGTCCAGCCATCCGGCCACTCGGGAACGTGGCGGTTTGTTGTGTCCCGCTAAAGCATCGCAGTGAGGGTGCGTGTTATCATCGCGCGCCATGAAAAACACATCCGATTCCTTGCGTCGCTTCCTGTTTGAATTTGCGCCGATACGCGGCGAGATCGTGCGTATCGACGAGGCTTGGCAGTCAGTGACCGAGCGCCATGACTATCCTCCTGTGTTGCGCGACCTGATGGGCGAACTGTGTGCCGCTGCGGTGTTGCTCGCCGCGACGCTCAAATTGAAAGGGTCCATGGTGTTGCAGATACACGGCAAGGGCGCGGTGAAACTGTTGGTGGTCGAGTGTTCTGGCGATCTGGAACTGCGCGCCACCGCGAAGTGGGAGGGCGAGTTGGCGCACGGTACCCTGCAGGATCTGGTCGGCGACGGTCGCTTCGTCATCACGCTTGACCCCAAGGATGGCAATCGGGCTTACCAGGGTATCGTCGCACTGGAAGGCGACAGCATCGCCGAGATATTGCAGAACTACATGACTCGCTCAGAGCAACTGGAAACTCGTTTGTGGCTGGCAGCGGATGGAAAGAGTGCTGCCGGCATGCTGTTGCAGAAGCTACCTGAAAAGGGCGAGTCGACGGATGTCGATGCCTGGGGACGTGCGGTGCAGATTGCCGATACAGTCAAACCGGAAGAGTTGCTGACCTTGCCTGACGGCGAACTGCTGCATCGCCTGTACCACGAAGAGGACATCCGATTGTTCGATGCGCAGGCTGTGGTGTTCCGCTGTACCTGTTCGCGCGAGAATGTGGCGCAGATGTTGCGCATGCTGGGCCGCGCCGAGGTGGATGCCATATTCACTGAACGCGGCGACATCGAAGTGCACTGCGAATTCTGCAATCAGCGCTATGTCTTCGATCGTGTGGATGCCGATGCGGCGTTGGCCGACATCATGGCGATGTCAGCCAATCAGACTTTGCACTAGTCCTTGACCATATCCAGCGCGACGGCCTCGGCCACTTCGATGCCGTCCACCGCTGCCGACAATATCCCGCCCGCATAGCCTGCGCCTTCGCCAGCCGGATACAAACCCTTGATGTTGATGCTCTGAAAATCCTCGCCGCGCTTGATGCGCACGGGTGACGAGGTGCGCGTCTCCACGCCGGTCAGCACGGCATCCTCCATGGCGAAGCCTTTGATCTGTTTTTCGAACGCGGGCAGCGCCTCGCGTATCGCGGCGATGGCGTAGTCGGGAAGGGCGGTGGAGAGGTCTGTCGGCGTCACGCCCGGTGTATAGGAAGGGGCGACTTCGCCTAACGTTGTCGATGGGCGTCCGGCGAGAAAATCGCCGACGCGCTGCGCCGGAGCAGCGTAACTCCTGCCGCCCAGTTCGAATGCGCGCGCTTCCCATTGGCGCTGGAACTCCACTCCGGCCAGCACGTCGCCCGGGTAGTCTTCCGGCGTGATGCCCACCACGATGCCGCTGTTGGCGTTGCGCTCGTTGCGCGAATACTGGCTCATGCCGTTGGTCACTACGCGTCCTTCTTCGGAAGTCGCCGCTACCACCGTGCCGCCCGGGCACATGCAGAAGCTGTACACCGCGCGACCGTTGCTGGCGTGGTGCACTAGCTTGTAGTCCGCAGCACCCAACACCGGGTTGCCCGCGTTGGGTCCTAAACGCGCGCGGTCGATGATCGATTGCGGATGCTCGATGCGGAATCCGATGGAGAAGGGCTTGGCCTCCATGTAAACGCCGCGTTTGTGCAGCATCTCGAAAGTGTCGCGTGCGCTGTGGCCGACGGCGAGTACCACATGGTTGGTTGCGATGCGTTCGCCGTTCGCAAGTACGACGCCGCAAACTTGCCCATTCTCGATCTCGATGTCCGCCACGCGGCTCTGGAAGCGTATCTCCGCCCCCAGTCGTTCCATCTCGTGGCGCATCTCTTCCACCATACCTACCAGGCGGAAGGTGCCGATGTGCGGCTTGCTTACGTACATGATCTCTTCCGGCGCGCCTGCCTTGACGAACTCGGTGAGTACCTTGCGGCCGTAGAACTTCGGGTCCTTGATCTGGCTATGCAGCTTGCCGTCGGAGAACGTGCCGGCACCTCCTTCACCGAACTGCACGTTGGACTCGGGATCGAGCTTGCCCTTGCGCCACAAGCCCCAGGTGTCTTTGGTGCGCTCGCGCACTTCCTTGCCGCGCTCCAGGATGATGGGGCGGAAGCCCATCTGTGCGAGTAGCAAGCCGGCAAAGATGCCGCACGGGCCGGTGCCGATGACCACGGGGCGTTCGTTCAGGCCTTGCGGCGCTTGTGCGACGAAGTGATAACTCATGTCCGGCGCTGCCGTGACATGCGGGATGTTCTTCCTGAGCAGCGCCGCTTCGTTCCTTACCTCCACGTCCACGGTATAAACCAGAATGATAGCGTTCCGTTTGCGCGCGTCATAACCGCGCCGGAACAGGGAATATCCCTGCAGATCGGGCGCGGCGATGCCCAGGCGTTTCAGGATCGCGGTTTTTAGATCATCTTCGGGATGGTCGAGCGGGAGGCGGATTTCAGTGAGTCGCAACATGGCGGCATTTTACCGTATGAGTGCCCACACTCGCGGATTTCTACTTCCTGTGGTGGGTGCATAACTTTGGTGGTATGTTTGGCAACGTGGATGGTTGCTCTTTGCGCAGTGCTGAACAGGACTGGAAAGGGAAAAGCTATGCTGGACTTGGCGGTAAGAAAGGCTAGTCACGCTCTTAACCCAGCTGCTGCCTGCTTATTGGTGGTGGGCATCACAAGCGTTCCAGCGATGGCCGACAGCCAGATCTCGGTCTTCGGCAAGCTGGATGCCGACGTGCAATCGGTCAGCACCAGCCAGCCGGGCGTTGGGATCGCTTCCACGCGCAGCCGCCTCGCATCCAACGCCTCACGCATCGGCATCCGCGGCAGCAAGGACATGGGGGACGGGCGGCAGGCCATCTGGCAGCTCGCCACCCGCGTCAACCTCAACGGCGCGGAGACCGGCGGGGGTGGCGGTCTCTTCACTCTGTGGGGCAATTCAAATCTGGGCATCAAAGGTGAGTTCGGCACGCTGTTCTTGGGCGTGTGGGACACCCCGTTCCGTCAGGCGCACGACAAGGTCGAACTGTTCGACAATTCCCATATCGCCAGCCCTATCGGTCTGCTGGGCAGTATCGGTAACGGCGTTGGTGGTGCGACCAGTTTTCCAGTGACCCATCCCGTCGTGGCCAATGTCAGCGTTTCCTCCACCGGTTTCCATCGCCGCCAGAAAAGTTCGCTGCAATATTGGAGTCCACTGTATCAGCAGGTTCAGGTAAAACTGGCCTACAGCGTGGATGACCCCGCCACCAGGACCGCCGCGGCTGATCCGGCGTTGTGGTCGTTCTCGACCACTTATGACCTCGAGCCGCTGTATTTGGCCGCGGCATATGAACGCCACCAGGACATGAAGGTACTTGCGGGTGCCAATATCAGCGGCATTGATACGGGGATCAGGCTGATTGGCGCATACCGTCTTGGTGCCGGCAGGTTAGGGTTGGTCCATGAGCGCCTTAGCTACGGTACTCCAGCCTCGGGCAGCACGGCGCGCAGTGCCTTGAGTCTGTCTGGTTCATATCGCCTCGACGACCACAATCTGGGTGCGGTGTACACGCGGGCAGGCGACCTCTCCGGCACCTCGAACACTGGTGCAAGCCAGTATTCGTTGCGTTACGGTTATGTCATTTCCGAAGGCGCGGAGTTGTATGGCCAGTACACCGTCATTCGCAACGATGCGAACGGCAGCTACAACTTCGGAGACGGACTTAACATTCCCACAGCACCTGGCGCCAGGATCTCCGGCTTGGGTGCAGGTTTTGCATATGCATTTTGAGGGCAGGTAATCGAAGGCGGCACGTGGCGATCAACGCCACTCTGTGCTGATTTAGCTGATACTGATCATGAGGTCGACCATGTCCACTAACCCCACATTGCGGCACATGACCTGGTTGTTGGGCGGGATGGCGCTGCTGTTCATGATGGTATGGCAGGCTCCCGCGTTCTACTCCGTACAGGGCATAGCGGGCTATCTGCCGGTCCACATATTCGCTGAGACCTTCTCCATCGTCATATCCATGCTGGTGTTCGGCGTAGCTTGGAACGCCTACACCATAGAGCGGCCGAGCAACATCGTGATCCTGGCCTGCGCGCTGCTTGCGGTGGGCCTGATTGATTTCGCCCACATGCTGTCATTCAAGGGCATGCCCGATTTCATCACTCCCAGCGGACCGGAAAAAGCCATCAACCTGTGGTTGTCCGGACGCTTGTTTGCCGCGCTGGCGTTGCTCGCGGTGGCGCTGCGGCCATGGCGGCCGTTTCCCAATTCGAGTGCACGCTATGGGTTACTGGCAGGCAGCCTGATCATCACTGCCTTGATCGTCTGGGCGGGACTGGTTCATCCACAGGCTTGGCCTCGTACCTTTATCGCGGGGCAGGGGCTGACGCCATTCAAGATCGGCGCGGAATACGCGATCATCGTGATCTTGCTGGTCCCCGCCGTGTTGTTCTATCAGCAGGCCAAGCGACAGCAATCTGACGATGTAGTAGGGCTGTTCGCGGCAACGGTGATCACCATCCTCAGCGAACTGAGCTTCACGCTCTATTCCGATGTGGCCGATGTATTCAATCTGCTTGGACATCTGTACAAGATCGTGGCCTACGCGTTCATCTATCGGGCTGTGTTCGTGGCCAGCGTGCGCGACCCTTTCCAGCGGCTGGATGCAGAGTTCGCCGAGAACCGTCGGATATCGCAGGAATTGCGAACCGCGTCGAGTTATACCAGAAGTCTGGTCGAAGCCAGCCTGGATCCGTTGGTGACCATCAGCGCAGAAGGGAAGATCACAGACGTCAACCAGGCGACAGAGAAAGTCACTGGCTACAGCCGCGCAGAACTGGTGGGGATGGATTTCTCCGATTATTTCACGGAGCCGGACAAGGCAAGGGAAGGCTATCAGCAGGTCTTCGCCCAAGGGGCCGTCACCGACTATCCACTTGCCCTGCGTCATCGAGATGGCCATGTTACTGACGTGCTGTACAACGCCAGCGTCTACCGCAACGAGGCGGGAGACGTGCTGGGCGTGTTTGCCGCAGCGCGCGACATAACCGAGCGCAAGCGGGCAGAAGCCACGCGCACGCAGCTTGCTGCCATCGTGGAATCCTCCAACGATGCGATCATCGGCAAGACGACTGACGGCATCATCAACAGCTGGAACAAAAGCGCTGAAGCGATCTATGGCTATACCGCCGATGAAGTCATCGGCAAGCCCATCACGGTACTTGCACCGCCTTCGCGCCACGCCGAGATCCACGGCATTCTGGAAAGAGTACGCAAGGGAGGGACCGTCGCAAACCACGAGTCGGAAAGACTATGCAAAGACGGGTCCCTGATCCAAGTTGCGCTCACCCTGTCACCGATCAGGGATGCTTCAGGCGCCATCACCGGGATATCCACCATTGCGCGCGACATCACCGAGAAGAAGCGCATGGAGGAACGGCTGCATCAAGCCAGCGTTTACAACCGCAGCCTGATCGAAGCGAGCCTGGATCCGCTGGTGACCATCAGTGCGGAAGGCAAGATCACCGACGTCAACCAGGCGACCGAGAAGGTCACCGGCAGGAGTCGTGCCGAATTGATTGGAACGGATTTCTCCGATTACTTCACCGAACCGGAGCAGGCGCGCAAGGGTTACCGGGAGGTTTTCGAGCAAGGTTACGTGACCGACTATCCATTGGCCCTGCGTCACCGAGATGGACACGTTACCGATGTGCTCTACAACGCCAGTGTCTATCGAGGGGAGGCTGGCGAGGTGCTGGGCGTGTTCGCTGCTGCGCGAGACATCACCGAACGCAAGAAGGCGGAGTTCGTGTTGCGTCAAAGCGAGGAAGCGCTGAAAGAGGCACAGCGCATCGCCCATGTAGGTAGTTGGTATCTGGATATCACGACCAATCAGGTGTTCTGGTCGGAAGAGCTCTTCAAAATGTACGGTTTCGATCCGGCACTGCCGCCGCCGCTCTACACCGAGTCCGCGAAACTCTTCACCCCG
The DNA here is from genome assembly GCA_963813255.1 of uncultured beta proteobacterium. GTDB lineage: Bacteria > Pseudomonadota > Gammaproteobacteria > Burkholderiales > Gallionellaceae > Sideroxyarcus. Next base: position 316,460 of record CAWEYD010000009.1, read on the forward strand.
GAGAGTTGGGAGAAATTGAGCACCGCCATAGCTCATGCCGTGGAAACCGGTACTCCCTATGAACTCGAACTGGAGACCGTGCAGAAAGACGGAAGCAGGGGATGGATGTTGGCGCGCGGAGAACTGGTGCGTGATGCGGTCGGTGCGGCCGTCAGGGTGCGGGGCGTGGTGATGGATATTACCGGGCGCAAGCGGGCCGACGAACAACTGAGGCGCAGCGAGCATGGCCTGTCCGAGGCGCAGCGCATCGCCCACCTGGGTAGCTGGGAGCTGGACCTGGTGAGCAACGTGCTGACCTGGTCGGACGAGATCTTCCGCATCTTCGAGATCGATCCGAAGGAATTCGGTGCTTCCTATGACGCCTTTCTGAATGCGATCCATCCCGACGACCGCGAGATGGTGAACAAGGCCTATTCCGACTCGGTCGCCAACAAAGTCCCGTACGACATCGTGCATCGCTTGCAGATGGAGGACGGGCGTGTCAAATACGTCAACGAAAAATGCGAGACGTATTACGCAGAAGATGGCAAGCCTTTGCGTTCCGTGGGCACGGTGCACGACATCACCGTGCGCGTCCTGGACGAAGAAGCGTTGCGGCGGCTGAACCGGGAGTTGCGTGCCATCAGCAACTGCAACCAGACCTTGATGCGGGCCGAGGACGAGCAGGCATTGCTGGACGACATCTGCCATATCGTTTGCGACGATGCCGGTTACCGCATGGCCTGGGTGGGGTATCCAGAAGATGATTCGGACAAGACCATCCGCATTGTTTCCTGGGCTGGTGCTAATAGCGGCTACCTCGTACAGGCGAAGCTCACCTGGGCGGATACGGAGCGCGGGCATGGCCCCAGCGGCACCGCGATCCGCAGCGGAGAGAGCGTTAGCATCCAGGATTTCAGCACTGACCCCAACGCGGCCCCTTGGCGCGAGGCGGCCCTGCAGCGTGGCTACCATTCCAGCATCTCTCTCCCGCTCAAGGACGAAAACGAGAAGGTGTTCGGCATCTTCAATATCTATGCCGCCATACCCAATGCCTTCACGCCGGAAGAGATACGGCTGCTGGAAGAGCTGGCGGGGGATATGGCCTTCGGCATCGTGGTGCTGCGCACCCGTATCGAGCGTGCGCGGGCAGTGGCAGAGATCAAGGCGCTTAACCATGAGTTGGAACAGCGGGTGGCTGAGAGGACCGCCGAACTGGAAGCCGCCAACAAGGAACTGGAGGCATTTTCCTATTCGGTCTCCCACGATCTGCGTACACCCTTGCGCGCCATCGATGGCTTCTCGAACATTCTGCTGGAAGATTACCGGGACAAGCTGGACGACGAGGGCAAACGGCTGCTCAACGTAGTACGCAACAATACCAGCCGGATGGGGCAACTCATCGACGACATCCTGCAGTTCTCGCGCACTGGACGGACGGAGATCACCCTTGCCGAGATCGACATGGAGAAGATGGCGCACACGGTGTTTGAAGAACTCCACCCCACTGTTGCTGCGGACAAGCTGCAGCTGGAGATCGAACATCTTCCTCCGGCCAGAGGGGACAGCGCTATGATGCACCAGGTGTTCGTCAACCTGCTGTCCAACGCCATCAAGTTTAGCCGCAACCGGGAGCCAGCCAGGATCAAGGTGGGGAGCTCCATCGAGGGTGGGGATGCGGTGTATTACGTGCAGGACAATGGTGCAGGTTTCGACATGCAGTACGCAGGAAAGCTGTTCGGTGTGTTCCAGCGTCTGCATGGCGTGACCGAATTCGAAGGCACCGGTATCGGGCTCGCCATCGTCAAACGCATCATCACTCGCCACGGCGGTAGGGTGTGGGCAGAGGGCAAGATCAACGAAGGCGCGACGATTTATTTCGCTTTACCGACAAAGGAGGCAACTCATGGATGACACGGTGAAAGAAGTGGAGATCCTGCTGGTGGAGGACAATCCGACCGATGCTGAACTGGCGATCAGGGCACTGAAGCGCAGCAATTTCGCCAACAAGCTGGTATGGGTGAAGGATGGTGCGGAAGCGCTGGATTTCATCTTCGCTACGGGAGTGTATAACGGACGCCAGGTGGCGAACGGGCCCAAGGTCATCCTGTTGGACCTGCGTCTGCCCAAGGTGGATGGCATGGAGGTGTTGCGTCGCGTCAAGAACGACGAGCGCACCCGCACCATACCTGTAGTGGTGCTGACCTCTTCCAAGGAGGATCGCGACGTGGCGGAGAGTTACCAGCTCGGCGTCAACAGCTATATCAGCAAGCCGGTGGAGTTCGACGAGTTCGCCAAGACAGTGTCGGAACTTGGCATGTACTGGCTACTGGTGAATCACCCGCCAGTGGGGGCGAAATAGCGATGGACCATGGCGCCTTGAATCGGGAGTTGCGTGTCCTGATGCTGGAGGACACGCCTACCGATGCGGAACTGGCGGAGCGCGAACTGCGCAAGGCCGGGATCACCTTCACGTCGCTACGCGTGGAGACACGGGACGCCTTTGTGCGCGCACTTGAAGAGTTCCACCCGGACATCATCATGTCCGACTACAAGCTGCCCGACTTCAACGGCATGGCTGCGCTGGAGATCGTGCGGCGCGACCATCCGGAAGTGCCGGTGGTCATGGTCACCGGCGCACTCTCCGACATCGAGGCGGTGGAGTTGATCCATGCGGGTGCCAAGGATTACGTGCTGAAAGACCGTCTGGCGCGTCTCGCGCCCGCAGTTCAGCGTGCGCTGGCGGCAGAGCGCAGCGCACGCGCACGCAAGACGGCAGAGAAGGCGCTGCAGGAGAGCGAAGCGAAGTTCCGTGCGCTGGTGGAATCCACCAGTGATTGGATATGGGAACTCGACGACGAGTGGGTCTACATGTATTCCAGCCCGCAGGTGCGTGACTTGTTGGGTTATAGCGTCGAGGAGATCATCGGCAAGACGCCGTTCGAGCTGATGCCCCCAAACGAGAGAGAGCAGGACAAGGCGAGGCTAAGGACTACCTTCACGGAGCAGAGGCATTTCCGGTTGCTGGAGAATGTGTTCCTGCACAATGATGGCCGGCTGGTCTATCTGGAAACCAGCGGCGCGCCCATGTTCGATGCCCAAGGCGTTTTCAGCGGATACCGCGGAATCGGCCGCGACGTCACCGAGCGCAAAGAGCGGGAGAGGGAGCGTCTCGCCAGCGCGCAAAGGCTGGAGCAGACCCTGATGCAGACCATAGAGGCCATCGCCGCAACGGTCGAGGCACGAGACCCCTATACTGCGGGTCACCAGCGGCGGGTCGCCGTTCTTGCCCGCGCCATGGCCCAGGAAATGGGGTTGTCCGACAATAAGATCCGAGGACTTTACCTGGCAGCCACTATCCATGACCTGGGTAAAGTCAGCATCCCTGCAGAGATCCTCAGCAAGCCCGGGGTGCTCAATCGGATGGAGTTCGAGCTGGTCAAGACCCACCCTCAGGCTGGATACGACATCATCAAGGACGCCCAGTTTCCGTGGCCGATCGCACAGATGGTGCTGCAACATCATGAACGGCTGGATGGCTCGGGATATCCGCAACAGCTGAAAGAGGAGCGGATCCAGCACGAGGCGAAGATTCTGGCCGTGGCTGACGTCGTGGAGGCGATGTCGTCGAACCGGCCATATCGACCGGGGTTGGGATTGAACGCAGCATTGGATGAAATCATCAAGCACCGCGGCGTACTTTATGACGCGGTGGTGGTGGATACCTGCATCAGGCTGTTCAGGGAAAAGAATTTCACCTTCGACAGCAAATAGCGCAGCAGAGGCAACGCGCTATTCTTTTGCGCGCCAGATCGACAGCACGATCCAGACGCTGTTGAAGAACGCGATCACGAAGCCCAGCAATCCGAATGCTGGTAGCCCAAACAGGGTGGGGCCGCCCTGTACCGTCATGACGATCGAAGAACCGATGATGAGCGCTGCAGTGAGGATGCCTATGGTCAAGCGGTTGGTGCTGCGGTCGATCTGATACCCGAAGTGGTCGAGGCGCTTGACGTCGAGATCGATCTTCAGCCGGCCGCGGCGGGCTTCCTTCAACAGGCGCGCCGCGTCGCGCGGCAGGCCGCTGACCAGCGAGAACACATCGTGCAGAGTGCGGCGTCCACGCTTGAACAGCGTGGATGGATGGTAGCGCTGACGCAAGACGCGCTTGAGAAACGGCTCGATGTGATCGGTCATGTGGAAGTCTGGATCGAGCTTCAGTCCCAAGCCTTCCAGCGTGACCAAGGTCTTGAACAGCAGGGTGAGATCGGCGGGCATCAGGATCGAATGCGCGCGCATGATGGCGGTGACTTCGCCAAGCAGATCACCCAGACGAATGTCCTTGAGTGCGCGGAATTCGTAGTCTGCCGCCAGTTCGCTGACATCGCGGTACAGCCTGGCCTCGTCCACGTCGCTATCCTCGGTCCATTCCAGCAGCACATCCAGCATGCCCTGCTCATCATGCTGGGCGAGTGAGACGAGCAGATCCACGATCTGGTTGCGGCGCGGGTCCGAGAGCCGGCCCACCATGCCGAAATCGAGCAGCACCAGACGGTTGTCCGCAAGATAGAACACATTGCCGGGATGAGGGTCGGCGTGGAAATGGCCATCGATCAGGATCATCTTCAACACGGCATCCGCACCACGGGCCGCGAGCAGTTTGCGGTCCAGCCCCGCAGCGTCGATGGCAGCCAGGTTGTTGCCCGCGATGCCGGTGACGTATTGCTGCACGTTCATGGACTGACTGGTCCATTCCCAGTAGATGCGCGGGATGACGATGTGGGGATCGCGGGCGAAGTTCTCGCGGAAGCGTTCCTGGGTGCGGGCTTCCAGGGCGAGATCGAGTTCGCGCAGCAGGGAGCGGCCGAACTCCTTGACGATCTGCACCGGTTGGTAGCGGCGTATCTCGGGCATCTCGGACTCGATCAGCACTGCGATGTGGTGCAGGATGCGCAGGTCGGCCTCGATCTTGGGACGGATGTCCGGGCGGCGGATCTTCAGCACCACCGGCGTGCCATCGAGCAGCATGGCACGGTGTACCTGGGCGATAGAGGCCGAACCGCTGGGTTCGGTCTCCAGATCACGGAACAGTTCGAACGGCGAGTGCCCCAGCGCTTTTTCCAGTGTGGGCAGTAGCCTTTCGAACGGCACCGGCGGGGCGCTGTCCAGCAACTTCTCGAACTCCACGATCCATTCCGGGGGGAATACATCCGCCCGCGTCGCCAGCAACTGGCTCAGCTTGATGAAGGTGGGACCGAGCTCCTCAAAGGCCAGCCGGATGCGCTGCGGGGTTTCCAGCGCTGCATGGCGCTCTTCAGCCTTGGTCAGGTGCAGCACCTGTCCGGCGCGTTCCAGCAGCGAGATCACGCCGAGGCGGCGCATCGCGTCGCCGAAGCCGTGACGGATCATCACGGTGGTGATCTCGTGCAGGCGCGGCAGATCGCGCATGGCGCTTACCGTTTCCAGCAGCATGGCTTACTTCCGGTCGCGCAACGCCTGTGCGATCCCTTCCAGAATGCCGGCCGCCAGCTGGGTGAAGCGCAAGCTCAGCTTGTGCGCCACACCGGAGCCTGCCGCTTTGGTGTCGTGTGCCACCCCGTGCATCTGCTGCGAGAACGCGGCCATGGTATCGGCCACCTGGCGCCCGGTGTCGGTGCCGTTGCGGCGGGCATGGATGAGCAGTTCTTCGAGTTCCGCCTTGGCTCGGCCGGTGCTTTTCTTGGCTACCTCGCTCAACGTGTCGAGAAAGTCGTGTTCGATTTTTTTCAGGTTGTCGAGGGCTGCCTTGAGGTCATGCTGGCTGAAGTCCTGGCCGTTTTCGGTGAGCTGCTTCAAGGCAAGATAAGAGGCCTCTGCCGATTTCACCAGCGCGGCATCAAGGCCGGAATAGGCCTGGCTCAGCGCCTGCTTCGAGTCGTGCGCACGTTTGTCCAGGCCCAGGGTGATGCCCTCGGTCATTGCCTTCACCACATTCTTGACCTCGCTGGCTTCCATTCGGCGCTGCTTGATGGCGGAGAGTGTTAGATCGCGCACCCGCTCGCGGATATGCTCGCCTTCCGCAACGGCAGCGCTGGCCGCCTGCTTGATCCCTTCGTCAGAAAAATCGCTCATTTCGCGCTCCTTTCACTCAGGTATGTGGAGCGCAAATGGTAGCGCGAAGCACAGCCGCGTGCAGGAGTTTCCATCCGCTGTGTGCGGTGGTGCACAGAGGGCATTGCTGGTAGATTGCCCGCCTTCATCCTGATGTGCAGAACCGATACAAATGGCAAAAGCAAAAACGATCTACAGCTGCACCGAATGCGGCGGACAATCCCCGAAATGGCAAGGCCAGTGCCCGCATTGCGGCGAGTGGAACACGCTGGTGGAGTCGGTGGCCGAAGCGGCACCGGCTGCGGGCAAGAACCGCTACAGCGCGCTGGCGGCATCGGGCAAGTTGCAGCAACTGGCCGAGGTGGAAGCGAGTGAAGTGTCGCGTACGCCGACCGGCATCGCCGAGTTCGATCGCGTGCTGGGTGGCGGCCTGGTCGAGGGCGGCGTGGTGCTGATCGGCGGCGATCCCGGCATAGGCAAATCCACCCTGCTGTTGCAGGCGCTGGCGCATCTCTCTACCACCAGAAAAGTTCTCTACGTCAGCGGCGAGGAGTCGGCGCAGCAGATCGCGCTACGCGCCAAACGCCTGGCGCTGGATGCGCGCGAAGTGCACCTGCTGCCCGAGATCCAGCTGGAGAAGATCCAGGCCACGGTGGCCAACGAAAAGCCCGACGTGGTGGTGATCGATTCCATCCAGACCGTGTATTCCGAACAGCTCACCTCAGCACCCGGCTCGGTGGCGCAGGTGCGCGAATGCGCAGCACAACTCACAAGGCTGGCGAAGAGCTGCGGCGTGACCATCATCCTCGTCGGCCACGTTACCAAGGAAGGTGCGCTGGCAGGTCCCAGAGTGCTGGAACACATCGTCGATACCGTGCTGTATTTCGAAGGCGACACTCATTCCAGCTTCCGCCTCATCCGCGCGTTCAAGAACCGCTTTGGTGCGGTGAACGAGCTGGGCGTGTTCGCCATGACCGAAAAAGGCTTGCGCGAAGTGAGCAACCCATCCGCGTTGTTCCTGTCGCAGCATGGTGCGCAAGTGCCCGGCTCCTGCGTCATGGTCACGCAGGAAGGTACGCGCCCTTTGCTGGTTGAGGTGCAGGCACTGCTGGACGACTCTCATTCGCCCACACCGCGCCGTTTGTCACTGGGCCTGGAGCAGAACCGCCTGGCGATGCTGCTCGCCGTGCTGCATCGCCACGCAGGCATCGCCTGCTTCGACCAGGACGTGTTCATCAACGCCGTGGGCGGCGTGAAGATCACCGAGCCGGGCGCGGACCTCGCCGTGCTGCTCGCCATCGTCTCCAGCCTGCGCAACCGCCCTTTACAGGAGAAGCTCGTGGTGTTCGGCGAAGTCGGCCTCGCGGGTGAAGTGCGTCCGGTACAGCGCGGACAGGAACGCCTGAAAGAAGCCGCCAAACTAGGCTTCACTCACGCCGTCGTCCCCAAAGCCAATGCGCCCAAGCACAAGATCGAGGGCATGGAGATCATTGCGGTGGAGCGGGTGGAAGAGGCAGTGGAGAAGATGCGGTAAAGTGGGGATGGCTGAAAACGGCCATTTCGCGACATTCAATTCTAGGTTCTACTTTTCGTAAGTCACTCCCTTCAATATACGGCATCAAGACATGAGCGAGTTCAAGAAGCCAAACCGTGATCCTGATCTGGAAGTGGAGTTATATCTACTCCCCACTGAGAAAGGTGGTCGCAAACAACCTCTATGGCAGGGCTGCAGGCTTCCGCACGATTTCGGCCTACCTGATGAACTTAACGACGGTATGTATGAGTTTCTGGGTGAACCTCCTTACCCAGGTGGTAGCCAAAAAGCCCTCATTTGGTTGTTGGCGCCAGAACGCAATCAAGGTCGTATTTCTCAAGGCTTCGAATTTCGCGTGTGGGAGGGGCACTTCTTTGGTCATGGTAAAGTCATTCGCGTAATCAACCCACTTTTGAGTATTGATGCATGACCGATTACGGTGAGAGGGTCGTTGGCAGTCATGACCAACAAAGGGCAGAATGCGGCCAGGAGCAGACGGTCAGAGGTATCCCCCAATTCGGCAATCTAGATTAACTTGGTGGTTTCGGGCATCAGACATTTCAGGATAGGTATTTGACTATGATTAATCCAAATTGGACAAGCTGCGGTAAAACTGTCGCTCACCTAATTAAAGAGTTACAGACATTCGAGAACCAAGAGCTAGAAATTCGCATTTCGGTTGATGGTGGAGAAACATCACTTCCGATATCGGTGGTTAGCAAGTGCGAAGGCAAATATGCTTTGCTAAAGAACTGCCAAGACATACCAACTGTAGTTCATCATGGCGCTACAGTTTAGGAAAGCGGACATTGAGTATGATGATGAGCGCAGTCGCTATGCGGCCACTAGCCGCCGTTCGAGGGTGTCCTCTAATTATGAGTTTCAGCACTGAAAAGGGGCAGCATGAAACCAATCACGTGGACTGTTTTAGGCTGGTTAGCTTGTGCAGTTTGGACGACTGTTTCGTCTGCTGCTGAGCAGTTCACGCTTATTGGGGACATCCCAGCTACTTGCCCAATAACTATCAAAACGCAGAATGAACAACCACACACTGGGTTTCGCGTTACACCTCAAGAAGCCGTAGTAGCAGCTTCAGAACGTAGCTGGGTAAAATGTAATAGCAAACTTCAGCAACAAGTCTATGCGGACTCTGAGAGCTATTACATTATCAAATCGGTATTCGGTCCTATGAGCAACGAAAGCGAGTCAGTAGTCGTTAATGGACAAACTGGAAAAGTTAGTGAAAAGAACAAAAGATAAAATTCGTGATGTCCGCCTCGGGATGTACAACGGTCATTCGCTGATACGATGAAGCAAGGGCAAAAACGGCCAAGAGGAGACAGTCTCAGACATCCTCCAGCTTGGACGTTGATCAATAATATATTTGGCAAAACCTAACGTTTATGACTTTTATAATTCCTTGGGCTATAGGTTTTGGGATAATTCTTACAACTGGCGTTGTTTGGAGTTTAGTTACAAAGCGCGACGATGTTGGTGGCCTAAGAAAGGTGACTACTAAAGCTGCCAATATTCTCTTTTATGGAACAGTAGCTATATTAGTTATGCTCGCCGTATCGTCATCATTCAAGGCATAGACTAGGCAGCTTACGAGCGAAGACCGGACGTTCAATTCCATAAAGTTGTACAGGCGAAAACGGCCAATAGCGGTCGGTTGTTCTTTGTTGCCTGACAGTCAAAATATTAAAGGAGTACGCATGGATATTCGCAGAGGAAAATATCTCTCCATTTTGAGTCTCTTATTATTCGTTGCTGCATCGCCTAAGGTGGCGTTAGCCGACGGCAAGTTCAAGTTAGTGAATGGTACAAATGCAATCTGCCGAGTTGCTACCCAATTTCTGAATAACTACAACTATTCCATTGAGAAGAATTTGGTAACGGAATTGGGCAAAAAAAGCGGTTCTGAAGAGCCATTCCATCTTCCGAGCGGAATGCCCGCTACCCGTCTTGATGATTTTGATTTTGACAACGATGGCATTCCTGATCACGTTTTCTCTTATGATGGGGTTGGTAGCTACATCTACGGATCTGTATTGTTTGTAGCCTTTGGCAATAGCAATGAAGCTCCGCAACAAAGAAATCCACCTACCGTTACGGAAGTGAAAATTTTTCCATGCCAATTTGACCCAAGTGTTTCTAGTTCCAGTAGCTGTCCGATGATTTCTCAAGACGCTGATGATGCAGGAATCAGAGTTTCCTTCTCAAAAGGAAAAAGTGTCTTTTTTAGAGGGCGATATACATTCATTAGCCCGATTCTTATCAAAGAGAGAACATACTTGGTGCTGCACAGCGCATCCGCTGAAACCAAACATTTTGCAGCGGTAATTGAGCCTACCGGCGGCACAAAATATCGTTCCACATGCCTTTTCAAAGAAACCGCCAAGAAAGAGCGAACTCCGCGAAGGCCTTAATGTCGCCTTTGGGTTAATAGCAGCCATGTAGCATTTACAGGCTTTTCCGCGTATCTGATCGTACGAAGCATGGTCGTGTTAGCCAGTGATGCTCACCTTGCGTATGCCTCTGTCGCATAGCGGCGCATCATGCGATGGCTGTTGAAATACGAGGCGTTCTTGCTGATCGCTCCTTTCATCACCTTGATCCAGCCGCCGTCGCTGCGGCTGTAATACAGCGGCAGCACCACATGTCTCCAGCTTGTCGTACAGCACGCGTGCGTTGCCGTCGGCGATGCCGGCCGCATCGCCGATCTGCCCAGCCGGTCACGCCTTCGAGGCAGCCTTCGACCCACCAGCCGTCGAGCACCGAGAGGTTGGGCACGCCGTTGAAGGCGGCTTTCATGCCGCTGGTGCCCGAGGCTTCAAGCGGCGGCAGCGGCGTGTTGAGCCACACGTCCGCTCCCGCAGTCAGCGTCTGGGCCAGTGCCAGATCATAGTCGGGCAGATAGACCACCGGTATCGTGTCGGCAAGGGCATGTGCGTGCGCACACAGTTGTTCGATCAATTGCTTGCCGTTCTCATCGCGCGGATGCGCCTTGCCGGCAAGTACGATCTGGAACGGGTAGCGGCGTGCGATCATCTTCAGCCGCTCCAGGTCCGAGAACAGCAGATCCGGGCGCTTGTATGCCGCCATGCGCCGCGCAAAGCCGAAGATAGGGACGTCGGCCTTAAGTGCTACGCCGCAAAGTGATTGCACTTTTTCGATGAGATGCTGTTTTGCCTGGGTATGCGCTTCCAGGATGGCGGTATCGGGGATGCAGCAATCGGCACGCATCAGCAACTGCGGTTCGTGGACCCAGCCGGGAAGGTAATGATCGTAAAGTTGCCGAAAGCCTTCGGCCGCCCAGGTATAGGGGTGCACGCCGTTGGTGATCGCATGCACCTTGTAGCCGGGGAACATCGCGCTGGATACTTCGGCATGTCGGGTGGCGACGCCGTTCACGTATTCGCTCAGGTTAAGCGCCAGCCTTGTCATGTTGAGACTCTCTTCGCCCGCCAGACGCTTGATGGTTTCCAGGTCGAAGCTGTCATCGAGCACACGCTGCACCAGATCGTAGGGAAAACGGTCATGTCCGGCCTCGACCGGGGTGTGGGTGGTGAAGCTGCACAGGTCGCGCACGCGCGGCAGGTCATAGTGCGAGTCGCCGGGCCGCAGATGTTCAACGGAATAGGTGTAACGCAGCATCAGTTCCAGCCCCAGCAGCGCGGAGTGACCTTCGTTCATGTGGTAATGCTTGATTGTGAAGCCGATCGCATGCAGAAGGCGCACGCCGCCCAGGCCCAGCACGACTTCCTGCTTTAGTCGGTACGTGCTGTCGCCACCATAGAGGTAGTGGGTGATCTCGCGGTCTTCGCTGCTGTTCTCATCCAGGTCGGTGTCGAGCAACAACACTGGCTGGCGGCCACCCATATGACCTTCGAGTATGTAAAGCCATGCGCCGATCCAGACCGTGCGGCCATCGATCTGCACGGCGATCTTGGCATCGATGGGTTGCGCCCAGTGCTTGATATCCCAGACCGCCGCATGTTCCAGTTGGCGGCCCTGTGCGTCGATCTCCTGGCGGAAGTAGCCGGCATGGCTGACCAGGCTGACTGCCACCATAGGCAGCTCAAGGTCGGCAGCCGAGTGCATGGTATCGCCAGCGAGTATGCCCAAGCCGCCGGCGTAGGTCGGGATCTCGCTGCGTAGCGCGAGTTCCATGGAGAAGTACGCAATGCGCGGTTCGTGTATGAATTCGTTTAGCATGATCGCTATCCTCCTCATATCCAGCTTGCGTGAATATTCTTGGACCTACTGCTTTTCCGGCCTCGATAAGATACGCCAAAGAGGGCGTGAGCGCGATTCTGATGACCGGCGTTGGGGACGGGACTGATCCGGACGGGCAGGAACTGACGCAAGTGAAGGATACTCTGAGCGAGCACGCGCATGGAACGCAATGCTGGAGCTTCGGAAATAGCTCTCAATCTGGGGATTCTGCTCAGATTGAATGTTGGTTAAATGTTCGTTAAATGCTGGTCATATGAGAGATATAGATATTCTTTGTCATTGACCACGTTCTGCATGTCCATTATAAAGTCCGACGAAATCAACATTGGTGGGGTGCAGTGGAAGCCGTTGAACTCCTTAGGCTGGATTTGGCAATCGAACCCGATTTGCAGAATTTTGTCTGCTTTCTCATGGAAAGCGTAAGGCACCTTAAAGGGAACGCCTTTCAGGCTTCGCTCGCCAGTCTGGAGTTGAATCAACGTCTGCGCTCTGCAGGTGCATGTCGAGGTCAGCCTTTCCCTGTCTGTATCCAACTGAAGGATCATCGTTTGCAAGTTCACTGGTACGACAATGAACTTGAGTTCGCACAAGCGGGGGTTGTCGAAAAGTCCGTCGTCGACCAATTGCGTGACTATCTTCGCAAATCTACAGAGTCCATCGCTCCGGAGATCCTGGCGCAACGCAATGAGGCGATGGCGCGTCATTTGCAGGAGACCCGTCAGCGCACCGAGCAGGAGCTGGCAGAGTTGCAGGTGAAGCTGCTCAGTCGCCAGGCTGAGCTGCAGGTTTCCATCCATAAGGCAGAGACCGACCCGTTGACCGAGTTGCCGAACCGCCGGGCATTCGACGAAAGACTGGACCAGGCATTTCGCCACACCATGCGCCAAAGAAGTTCTTCCTTGTCGCTCGTGATGCTGGATCTGGATTATTTCAAGAACATCAACGACCAGCACGGGCATCAATATGGCGATAGCTACCTGATCAAGATGGCTCAGACTCTGCGCGGCGTGATCCGTGAAGACGTGGATTGCGCGTTCCGTTTCGGCGGGGATGAGTTTGCCTTGATGATCTACTCCGATCATCGCACCGCGTGCGGCAAGGCCAGACAAGTGATACAGCAGATGGATGGCAAGGTCAGCGTCGGGATATCCACCATCGATCCGCGAACCCCGGTCAATACCACGCTGGAAGACTTTATCCATCAAGCCGACAGTGCGCTCTATGACGCAAAGCATCGTGGTCGCGGACGCGCAGTGGTTGGCAAATGTAATGGCGATACGCGGAAATGCACAGCAAATTGTCTGGCAAAGGAAACTTGTGCCTGACATCTTCGATAGCGCGATAGACTGCAAACTATTATTCAATGGTGCGACACAGAACGAAAGCTCTCTGATCCTGCTGCGATCGAAACTCTCCGCCATCACCCAGCGTCTGGAAGTCAGCGAACTCAAGCAGGAAAACATGCTGCTGGTGGCATCGGAACTGGTCAGCAACAATGTGAAGCACGCCGGCGGGCGAGGGATGGTGCAGTTGTGGCAACAGCCCGGACGGATACTGGACATGCTTTCGCTGGACTTCGGTCCGGGCATCAGCAACCTGGCAAGTGCCGAAGAGGATGGTTACTCGACGGCCAGCACGCTGGGCAAGGGGTTGGGCGCAATCCGCCGCCTGAGTGACGAGTCGTACATCTACACGCAGCAGGTGCGTCCAGATCACCCGAACAGGTGGAGTGGCACGGTGGTGCTGACCCGCTTCTATCTGGACAAGGAGAACAAAGAGGCGAAGTCGGGTTTCAAGTTCGGCCTGTTCTCGCGTTCCCTCTCTGACGAGCGCTACAACGGAGATCGGATATACCTGCAAAGAGCGGGCAAGGTGTTGCGCTGGCTCCATCTGGATGGATTGGGGCACGGCGAAGAGGCGCAGGCGGCGACAGCCGATCTGGCGACTCATCTGGTCAGCTACGAGTCGCCGGAAACGATACTGGAGATGGTGGATCGGCAACTCATCAACACGCGTGGCGCGGTTGCCATTGCCGGGGAGATCGACCTGGCAAAGTTCAGTCTGCACCTGTCCGGTGTGGGCGACATGCATGCGCATCTGTACGACCATGAGCAGGTTCAGCACATCGCTTTTGCACCCGGGATACTGGGGCGGGAGCACCGCACCGCGACGATGCTGCAGACGGATTTCGGCAAGAGATTCGTTATCGTCACTGCCAGCGACGGCATACGCAGGAACTGGGACGGGGCCAATTTCGCCGGCTTGTTCAACCAGCATCCGCAGTTGATTGCCTATACCCTGGGCAACATCATGGGGCGGATTTCGGATGATCAGTCGATTTGTGTTTGTACTATAGGTTGAATGAACAAGGAGAAAGAAATGGTGCAGAAGAAGGAATCCAGCGAAAAACTGGCCGCGTTGTTCAGTCTGAAGATAGGCAACATTTCCGGGCAACTTGAAGAAACTGGACGCGAGTTCTTTTGCGCGGACAACAAGCTGATGGATGAAGATGAGGTCACCGACCTGAGCAGCGAATTCGTTAATTTGATAGCCGGGCTGCTGAATTCCAAAGATCCGCACAAGCGCACCTCGCCGCAATTCCACGCACTGGAGACCTTCTTCACGGGGCTCGCGCAACGCATGCTGATACGCGGCGGGAATGTGGAAGACGTGGTGCGTTATGCGCAGCGGATGCAATACAACCTGATCTCTGCGCTTGAGCGCGACAGCGGGATCGCGTTCACACAATCGCGTTCGGTATTGCTGTTCTTTGCACAGCATTTTGACGAACTGATTATGGCGGTCTTCCGCACCTATCTGGGCGATCGTGAAAATATGCTGAAGGCGCAGGAAGCGGAGCTGCGCGAGACCTCTACGCCAATCACCGAGATCTGGGATGGAGTGCTGACCTTGCCCATCATCGGCACGCTGGATTCCAGCCGTACCATGCTGGTCATGGAGGCGTTGCTTAACCGCATCGCCAAGGACCATGCGCGCGCAGTGGTGATGGACCTCACCGGCGTGAAGAACATCGACTCACAGGTCTCGCATCACCTGATCCAGATGGTGCGGGCGGTGCAGCTGATGGGTTCCGATGCGATCATCACCGGCATCCACCCGGAGATAGCGCGTGCGCTGGTCAGCCTGAACATCGACCTGAGCGGCGTGACCACCCGCGCCAGCCTGTCTGACGGACTGAAAGAGGCGTTCTCACGCATGGGCATACAGGTCAGCCAGAAGGCGAACTGATGGCCATTTCGGGCGTGCACCTGACGCGTATTGGCAAGGGCAATTACCTGCTGGAGCCGCTACGCAGCATGAACATCCGGGATCAGGGTGCCCTGATGCAGGAGATCGTTGCGCAGGTGCAGCAGGGGCAAGGGGCGCGCCTGTATTTCGACCTGAGCGGATTGCCGATCATCGATCATGTCTATTACGACTGGCTGGACCAGTTGGCCCGTACTTGCCTGGCGGTGAACATCAAGATGATCTGTATCAACATGCAGCCGACGGCCGCCTTCACCCTGTCGAAATTCCTCACCCGCAAGCCCGTATTTGAGACGGCGCTGGGCGTTCCCGATTGACCCTTGTTGGTCCAAATCGCCCCCTCTATCGGGGGCATCTGACCATGTGCTGGCGAGTTCCAATGGCCTACCGTCCGGAATGGTATTCGTCCCCGTTTGTTTGGCAGATATGCCATATCGCGTACACTAACCACAATACTTACGACTGGCACCAGGCAGGACGTCAATGACCGCGCACCCTTACCTATCCGAGCTGTGCAACTCCGCGATCCTGTTGTCGGAGCGACCATGCTCGTTTGAAGATGCGTGTTCGCCTCAGGGGGAAGATGAGTCATGATGCGCCGCTACCTCATCGCCGATCATGCCAGTGACAAACAGACTGCAGCACTGTTAGTCGAGCAGACCAAGCTGCTCTATTCCGGTCTGCCATCCTCGATCATTATCAACACCTCGTTGGCGCTGATTCTCGCTAGCGTGCAAAGCAATGTGATCAGTCCGAGTCAGTTGCTGGTCTGGCTCGCCTTGATGGGTGTCGTCCTCCTGGCCCGGGTCGCTCTTGCGGTGGCTTGGCGACGTCGTGCGCCCAATGTGGCCAATACTGCTGCCCTCTGGATACTCCGTTTTCGCATTGGCGTCATCGCGACCGGTATCGCGTGGGGTATGGCTGCTGAGTTACTGTTCCCTTCCGGAGATCTGACCTATCAACTGTTTCTTGCCGTCGTTCTGGCCGGCATGAGTGCCGGGGCCATCACCTTGCTGGCGGTGGACCGGGTGTCCATGCTCGGATTCCTGGTGCCTACGTTGGCACCGCTGACAGTGCGTTTCTGGCTGGAAGGCAGCGCGGTCTCACCAGCCATGGGAGCGATGGTCGCGCTATTCCTGTTTTTTATCGCAGCGAACGCCGCCCGGGTCGGACGCAGCTTGTACGACAATTTCCGCCTGCGCATCAACGCTGAGGAGCAGGAACGGGTGTTGCGCCAAAGCGAGGCGCGCCTGAATCAAGCCCAGCGCAGCGCCCATATCGGCAATTGGGAACTGGATCTGACGAGCAGCCAGCTGTACTGGTCGGATGAGATCTACCGCATCTTCGAGATCGACAAGACGACGTTTGGGGCATCCTATGCTGCGTTCCTCAACGCCATACACCCTGATGACCGCGAGCGTGTGAACAAGGCTTACACCGATTCGCTTGCCAATCGCGAGCCCTACGATATCGTCCATCGCCTGCGAATGGCAGACGGACGCGTCAAGTTCGTCAATGAGCGTTGCGAGACGCAGTTCGATGCCCAAGGAACAGTGCTTCGCTCTGTGGGTACAGTACAAGACATCACCGATCAGAAGATCGCGGAAGATACCCTGCGCGAAAGCGAGGCACGCTACCGCGCGGTCGCCTACACGGCCAGCGACGCCATCATCACTGCAGACAGCGAAGAATACATCGTGAGCTGGAACCGGGGGGCGGAGGTCATGTTCGGCTATACGGAGGAAGAGATCATCGGTCAGCCGGTCTCCGTGTTGATGCCGCTACGCTACCGTTCGCGGCACCGGGCGGGGATACGCTTGCTGCTGTCGGGAGGAAAGCCCCACGTCATCGGTAACGGAGCGATGGAGCTGGAAGGGCTACGCAAGGATGGGAGCGAGTTCTCGCTGGAGATATCACTGGCACAGTGGAAGAGCGCCAGTGGACAGTTCTTTACCGGCATCATCCGTGACATCACCGAGCGCAAGAAAGACGAGATCGCGTTGAAGGACAGCGAGTCGCGTTTCCGCTTCATGCTGGAGAACAGCCCGATCGCTGCGCGTATTGCCAACAGCGCGACTGGACAAGTGGTGTTCGCCAACCAGCGTTATGCCGAGCTGATCGACTCCTTGCCGGATGAGGTGATAGGCAGGAATCCGGAACAGTACTATGCGAATCCCCAGGATTATGAGGACGTGCGGGCACAGCTCGACAAGGGGGAGCGTGTCACCAACAGGTTGGTCTCACTGCTCATCCGCAACGAGCACGAGAGGACCAAATGGGTGTTGGCGTCTTATATGCAGCTGGAGTACCAGAACGAACCGGCGGTCCTGGCTTGGTTCTACGACATCACCGATCGCAAGGAGATGGAAGAACAGGTGCAGCACCTCGCGTATCACGACCCGCTTACCGACCTGCCGAACCGCATGCTGTTCACTGACCGTCTGCAGCAGGCTCTTGCTACTGCAAAGCGCGACCATCTTCAGCTCGCACTGATGTTCATCGATCTGGATAGGTTCAAACCGATCAACGATACGCATGGCCACCATGTGGGTGATCTGTTGCTGAAAGAAGTGGGGCGCCGCATCCGTGATTGTCTGCGTGAATCGGATACGGTAGCGCGCATCGGTGGAGATGAATTTGTCGTGCTGCTTCCTGTGATCAAGACGAGCCACGACGCGCTGGAGGTCGCAGAAAAGATACGTTGCTCGCTCAATCAACCTTTCGAACTGGCTGGATTGAGCCTGAGCATCTCATCGAGCACCGGTATCTCTATCTTTCCTGAGCACGGTGACGAGGAAAAACGGCTCATCAAGAATGCGGATGACGCCATGTACTACGCGAAATCCGTCGGCCGAGACAACGTACAGATATACCGCTCGGATATGCAGGAATATCTCGGCTGAGGTTTTTGCCCAGTCAAATCCTATGACCATGCATACTTATAACGAATCCAGATGGGCACATCATCACGTGTTTGATGCAGGCAATCCGGCCGCGGAGCGTGGCACGCGCGTCGTGATGTGGATCACCGCCGCCATGATGGTGGTGGAGATCGTTGCAGGGTGGTGGTTCAACTCGATGGCCTTGCTGGCCGATGGCTGGCACATGAGCTCTCATGCCTTCGCCATCGGGCTGAGCGCCTTTGCCTACGCTGCCGCGCGCCGTTATTCAAGCGACCCGAGGTTTGCCTTTGGCACCTGGAAGATCGAGATCCTTGCCGGTTTCGCCAGTGCGATCTTCCTGCTGGGCGTCGCCGCCATGATGGTCTTTGGATCCGTGGAGCGCCTGTTCTCGCCGCAGCCGATCGATTATCGGGATGCGATCGTCATCGCCGTGGTCGGCCTGGTGGTCAATATCGTCTGCGCGATGATCCTTGGACATGCACATGATCACAACCACAACCACGACCACGACCATGATGCGCACGATCATGATCACGGCCACCACCATCATGACCTGAACCTGAAGTCGGCCTATTGGCACGTCATCGCCGATGCGGCGACATCCGTACTTGCCATCGTCGCACTCACGGGTGGCCTGCTCTACGGATGGTCGTGGCTGGATCCGGTGATGGGTATCGTCGGGGCGATACTGGTGGCGATCTGGGCGAGGGGACTGCTCATCGATACTGGCAAGGTGTTGCTCGACAGGGAAATGGATCACCCCGTGGTGGACGAGATACGTGAAGTCGTCAAAACGCTGGAGCAGTCCGATGGCACCCAGCTCGTCGACCTGCATGTCTGGCGTGTCGGAAGGGAGGCCTATTCCTGCTCCCTCGTCATCGCCACGCGCAGCGAGAGCCTGACCCCTGATCAGGTGCGGGATATGCTGTGCGAGCATGAGGAGATCGTCCATACCACGATCGAGATCCATCGCTACGGTTGAGCCGCTGCGCTTAGGTCGGTTGGACGTCTGGTTATGCTACGTGTCGGGCAGGTTCAGGCAACTGCGACCCGATTCCTGCCGCCGGTCTTCGCCTGATACAGGGCCTGATCTGTGCGGCCCGTCAAGGTATCTGAAGTGTCATCCGGTTTGAATTGCGCCACACCAAAACTGCAGCTCAGTCTGCCCACACCGGTGAACGCTGTCGTCTCGACCAGTTCGCGCAGTTTCTCCGCAAGCTTCATCGCCTCGCTGCCGCTCAGTTGCGGAGCCACGATCATGAACTCCTCGCCGCCCCAGCGGGCCAGGCTGTCGGATTCCCGGACATGAGCTTTCACCAGACGCGTCAGCTGTACCAGCACGCTATCTCCGGCCTGGTGGCCATAGGTATCGTTCACGCGCTTGAAGTGATCGATGTCATACATGATGAGTGACAACGGCGTTTCGTAGCGCAATGCACGCTTGATCTCCTGGCTGAGGATGTCGTTGAACTTCAGCCGGTTCAATGCACCCGTCAGAGTATCGGTGGTGGCCTGCCGCTCCAGTTCGAGGGAAAGGTCTTCCAGTCGCCGCTGGTTCTGGTGCAGCAGTATCTCGATGCCGAATTCGCGCTGCAGCGCCAGCAGCGAGGTGAGTATCAGGATGCTGACCATCAGTGTCAGGAGTATGCCGAAGAGGCGATTCACCAATGAGGCCTTTCCCTGTCTCAGCAGCACGATGGACCAGCCTTCCTGTCCGATCATGTGCCGACCGGCTAGGAACTTCCTGCCGGCGATGTTGATCCACTGGCCATTCTCGAAGCGCTGCTGGCTGAGAGCAGAGACCGTTTTCCCGGCGAACTGCTGCGATGCCTGGGTCTGCCGGAGCAGGTCCGGCGGCAAGGGCCACAAGCTGTATGGTGCATCCTTCATGCCGGAAAGCAGCACGACGCCATTTGCATCCACCAGGAATGCATCCTGAAAGTGCGTCAGTCCCACTGTTTCGGCATCAAGCGTGTGCTTTGCCACGACCACGCCGGTGATCTCTTTCCTGTTATTGCGGATGGGCGCGCTGGCGTAAAAGCCCGCTTCGCCGGTGGTGACCCCGATGGCGAAGAAACGACCAGGTCTTCCAGCGAGGGCATCCCGGAAGTATGGACGGAAGCTGTAATTCTTTCCCACGAGCGACGTAGGCAGGTGGCGGTTGGAGGCGGTGATGACCGTTCCATCGCGGTCCATCACATACGCGATGAGTCCGGGATGGACGGCACTGTAGCGGTCCACCAACAGGTTGACCATCGGCAGCGTACCGGGGGCGGTCCCGGGCATCCCGGCAAGAGCGGCGGACGTCGACATCGCCGTCGCCAACCCTTGGGTAACCGTGGTATCGACCTCGAGCCGTTGAGCCAGCAGTGAAGTGCTGGCCGAGAGGTCGCGACGCAGGTCTTCCTCATAGAGCGCCCCCAGACTGTTGGTGAGCATCCAACCCAAGCCTATGGTCATGGCCAGCACGGCAACGGTGGCGCGGAAGTACCAGCGGCGCTTCCTCATCAGGTTCGATTCTTCATACTTGCCTTGCTCATAGGCCCAGACCGAGAGCGTGATCCAGCACGCGAAGAAAGCGCGAAACAACTGTATGGGTGCGCCTGTGGCGGTGAAGAAATTCTCGTGACTCAGAAAGTTCGCCGGAAACGCATTGGCTGTTGGCACGATTGCTCCGGCAGCAAGGCCATACAACACCATGGCGATTCCGGCAGACGTCAGCCAGCGGCGCCGCAGTCCTTTCAACGTACCCGCCTTGGCGAACAGGGCGTAGGCGGCCCAGAGGCAGCCAACCAGTCCCAGCGCATATCGGAAACCGGCATTCAAGCCGCCCGGGCCGCCCAGCAGGCTGCCCAGCAGCAGTGCCAGAAGAAGCAGGAGCGGCAATATCCAGCGCCCTACGGCCCGTCTTCCCAGCTTGATGGAGGCGATCCGTCCGAACTCGACCAGGAAGGCAAAGGAGGCCGCCATCACTGTCAGGCGCAACACGGAAAAGAGCGGGGTGTCGCCCGTGGTCAGCGCCAGCAGATCCAGCCACTCGTTCAGTCCGTGAGTGAAGCCGAATAGTCCCATCAACTGCCAAGGCAGCACGTCCTGCGCCGACCGCTGCCTGGTAAAGCAGACCACACCCAGGACAACGAACGCCAGCCCATAGACAAAGAAGATGTAATCCAGCTGGCTCTTGAGGAATTGTGCGGTCTCTAGCATTTATTGTAGTGACGCCCGAGTATGGTTGGGAACGCTGTTCGCCTTGGCGCTCAAGCAGCCTAGGCCTGCGGGCAATACTAAGTGAATCATCCGGCGGGCACAATCAGCTTACGGCGCGATCATGCCGTTCTTGATATAGGCCTCCTCGTATTGAAAGACGATCTCCGGATCGATCAATAAGGCCGCTTCGTCCTTGTCCTGGTAGTGCAGGCGAGTCAGCAGGTCCTTGATGAGATTGAGCCTGGCCTGACGTTTGTTATCCGCCCGTACAATGGTCCAGGGCGCGACAGGGTTATGGGTGCGGGCCAGCATCTCGTTACGCGCCAGGCTGTAGACATCCCAAAGCTTGGTCGCTTGGTTGTCGATCGGACTGGTCTTCCATTGCTTCAGCGGATCCTTGCGGCGATCCTTGAGACGCTTGTGTTGTTCCTCGTTGCTGATATCAAGGTAATACTTGAGCAGCCTGATGCCGGAGTGAACCAGCATATGTTCGAACTTCAGGACGCTCTGCATGAACTCCTCGTATTCGTCCTCGCTGCAGAACCCCATCACCCGTTCCACGCCGGCACGGTTGTACCAGCTGCGGTTGAACAGCACGAACTCCTGTGCCGCGGGTAGGTGAGGAACATAACGCTGGAAGTACCACGAGCCGCGATCGCGGTCGGATGGCTTTCCCAAGGCGACCACGCGCGTTTCCCGCGGACTGAGGTGCTGGGTGATGCGCTTGATCACACCATCCTTGCCCGCGGTGTCACGCCCTTCGAACAGCACCAGTATCTTGTCGTTGCAGTGTATGAAGTGCTTCTGAAGCTTGACCAGCTCAACCTGCAGGACATGGAGTGTTTCGCGGTATTCCTGTTTGCCGATTACCTGTTCCGTCTTGTCCTTGGCCCGCGCTGTTTTCTTATCCATGTTTATTCCTCTCAGATCGCGCGGCTAAAGCCCAACTCGGCGTAATCGCAATGCATTGGTGATCACTGACACTGAGCTGAAGCTCATCGCTGCTGCTGCGATGATGGGGGAGAGCAACAGCCCGAAGAACGGGTAGAGCACCCCCGCCGCGATTGGGATGCCAAGCACGTTGTAGATGAAGGCGAAGAACAGGTTCTGGCGGATGTTGCTCATGGTGGCGCGGGAAAGGCGCAGCGCACGCACGATGCCGCGCAGGTCGCCTTTGATCAGCGTGATGCCCGCGCTTTCCATCGCCACGTCTGTGCCTGTGCCCATGGCGATGCCCACCTGTGCCTGGGCCAAAGCAGGCGCGTCGTTGATGCCGTCCCCCGCCATGGCGACGATGCGACCTTGCGCCTGCAACTGTTTGACGATGGAAGCTTTCTGCTCTGGCAGTACTTCAGCCTCGACGCGGTCTATGCTCAGCTTTTTCGCCACCGCTTCGGCCGTGATGCGGTTGTCGCCAGTGAGCATGATGACCTGCACCCCTTCTTCATGCAGGGCGCGGATCGCTTCTGCTGTGGAGTCCTTGACCGGATCGGCCACGCCGATTAAGCCTGCAGCCTTGCCGTCGATCGCCAGCAGCATCACGGTCTGGCCGTCGCTACGCAAGGCCTCGGCGCGGGCGGGCAAGTCGCCTGCGTCGATACGTGATTCTTCGAGCAGCGAGAGGTTACCCAGCGCGACCGTTCGACCTTCGACATTGCCCGTCACACCCTTGCCGGTGACCGAACGGAACTCGCTGACCGGTTTGAGTATGATGTTCTTATCTAGTGCGCCCTTCACGATGGCCGCTGCCAGCGGGTGTTCGCTGGCGCGTTCCAGGCTGGCCGCCAGCCACAGCACGACCCCCTCATCGAATCCGGCCAGCGGAATGACCGAGGTCAGTTTCGGTTTGCCTTCGGTCAGCGTGCCGGTCTTGTCCACCACCAGCGTGTTCACCTTCTCCATGGTTTCCAGCGCTTCTGCATTCTTGATCAGCACGCCGGACGTTGCACCGCGTCCGGTGCCGACCATGATGGACATCGGCGTGGCCAGGCCCAGTGCGCAAGGGCAGGCGATGATGAGCACGGCCACAGCGTTGACGACGGCATGCGCCAGGCGAGGCTCAGGTCCGAAGACTCCCCAGACTACCAGTGTGGCAAGTGCGACCAGCACTACGGCAGGAACGAAATAACCCGCAGCGACATCGGCCAACCTCTGTATCGGTGCGCGCGAACGCTGCGCTTCGCTCACCATATGCACGATCTGTGCGAGCAGAGTGTCGGCACCTACTCGTTCAGCGCGCATCAGCAAACTGCCCGTGCCGTTCACTGTGGCGCCTATCAATCTGGCACCTGCGGTCTTCTCTACCGAGATGGACTCGCCCGTGACCATCGATTCGTCCAGTGCACTTGTGCCCTCCAGCACCACGCCGTCCACCGGCACCTTCTCGCCGGGACGCACGCGCAGCATGTCGTTCGGTCGTACCTGTTCCAGAGGGATGTCTTCCTCGCTGCCGTCGCCGCGCACGATGCGCGCGGTCTTGGGGGCAAGTCCCAGCAGCAGTTTGATCGCGGCGCTCGTCTGGCTGCGTGCACGCAACTCCATCACCTGGCCCAGCAGCACCAGCGCCATGATCACGGCTGCAGCCTCGAAATACACCGGCACTGTCTCGCCCATGCTGCGCATGGCCGGCGGGAAGATGCCCGGCAGCAGCATCGCCACCACGCTGTAGCTCCATGCCACGCCGACGCCGAGCGCGATCAGGCTGAACATGTTGAGGCTGCGGTTGACGACGGATGCCCAGCCACGCTGAAAGATCGGCCAGCCAGCCCACAGCACGACGGGCGTGGCCAGCGCGAACTCCATCCATTGCAGCGCGGCCATCGAAACAAAGTCGGGTATGAATTGAGGAGCGAGGTCGGACATCATTGCCATGACGAATACCGGAATGGCCAGTGCTGTGCTCACCCAGAAGCGGCGCGCCATGTCGTTCAACTCGGTGTTGTCTTCCGCTGCTGCGTTGCGGGGCTCCAGCGCCATGCCGCACTTGGGGCAACTTCCCGGTGCGTTACGCACGACCTCGGGATGCATGGGGCAGGTGTATTCGATGGCGTTCGATATGACAGGCTCAACGGGTTCCAGCGTCATGCCGCATTTCGGGCAGTTGCCGGGTGACGGCTGACGGATCTCCGGGTGCATCGGGCAGGTGTAGGTCACACTGCCTTGTGGGGCAGTTGCCGAGGTGTGCGCCGAGATAACTCGCCGGAGATGCCTGAAACTTGGCCAGACACTTCGCACTGCAAAAGAGATAAGTTTGTCCGCCATGTACATGGCGGTGACGGCTGTCGGGGGATACCGTCATGCCGCAAACAGGATCAGTTGCCATGACATGCTCCTTTCGGTAGGCGGATCAGGCGTAACTACGGCCGCTCATTTCAACAGCCACTTGAAACTTCTAGGCGAGGTTTCGCCTGTCAAACGTATCTGCAGTTCCAGTGATTGTGGTCGCGGTACGATCGCCTTGAAGCGCAACAGGCCCTTGCGGTGATGCCCTCCCGGCGCCGCACCTTCCCAACTCAGCGGGGTGTATTGCTTGCCGTCCGCCATGAGCACGGATGACTTGGACAAGTCATCACTCAAGGACTGGCTATGGGTTTCCAAGGTCACTTCAAATGCCCATGTACGCGCTGCATTCTGGATGTTTTGCAGAGTGACGGTTACCTTGATGCCGTGCTCATTGTTTATCTGCGGGGCATACACCTGGTTCTGTCGCAACGCAGTCAGGTGCGTACGAAACAGCCAACGTTGCTGCAATAGTCAGGCTACTCAATAGTGTCTTCAGCATTTCTGATGCTCCTTTGAGGCACTCACAACTTTGGACAGGACGTACAGGACACCGGCGACGTTGAATGCCAAGCCCAGCCAGAACAGCTCGACCTCGTATTCGGCGACGACGGTAAGGAAGCCGGCGATTCCGAGAATGGGCACGATGTTGGCCAGGTAATGGGCGCAGCAGGAAACCATTGCAGCGGTTGAGGTCGTGCCGGATAGCGCGACCACCTTGCCTGACGCACCATGCTGTCCGACGAGGTGCTTGAGGTGTGTGAAAAGGCCGACCTGGAGGCCGAAACCCAAGCGCAAGCGGCACGATGAAATACCAGAATCTGGCGAACTGTTCGAGTGCGAAGTCCAATCCGGAGATCAGACCGACCACGCCAAAATAGATGGCGAGCAACAGCACAGCATGCACCCGTACCGAATTGGAGTGGTCTGGCGATTCCCATTGCCGTTTGGGTCGTCGTCACTTCCTCCAGCGCCATGCCGCACTTGGGACAAACCCCAGGCGTTGATTGCCTGATTTCGGGATGCATCGGGCAGGTGTAGATCGCACCGTGTGGGGGTTGCATCGCTCCACGCGGCTTGTGGACTGGATCGGTAGCTTGGTTCGCCATGGCATTCGCCCTTCGATCTTCAGCGGACAGTTGCTTTATACACCTTGCGCAAGATCGCGGTAGGACTCAGACAGGGCGGTGCGGCGATGCAGGGTGCGGTTTCACTCGGTCATTGAGGTGGTCACGCATGCAGCGTTTTAGCATGACAGTGTTTTTTCACATCCTTCTTTTTCTCGTTTTTCCTTGGCCTGGACATCCTTTGCCGCGTCTTTTGCAGTTGCCTGTCTGTCAGCATCGGCTTCCGGCGTGGCGATCTTCTTTGCCACAGCGTGACGGCGTTTCTTCGCTGGCTTTTTCTCCGGCGTTTTCAGAGTCTGGGCCTCGCCTTTCCAGACGTATTCATCCTCGGGGTAATCTTCATCGGCAAGGGCGGCGGAGGCGGCGAAGGCTGTCAGCGTAGCGGCAAGCAGAGTCGACTTGAGTTTCATGTCTTCCTCCTACTGGTTGGTTGATCGAGCGTGTTGCGATTGGATTCCAGAATCTACATGGTCACGCATGTCCTGCATCGCCCGGTCGTTAGCGGGGATGCGGTAAAGATCGCGCCGCGTGAGCGGGACGGGGTAGACCAAAGGCGCGCGTTTGGAAGCCAGTATTTGATATAGGCCGTTCCTGCCTTCTTCGAACTGCTGGGCGCTGGCTGCCATATAGAACCGCCAGATGCGGTAGACAGATTCGGGCACATATTCCATTGCCTCGTCATGGTGTTGTTCGAGACGCTTTACCCATTCACGCAAGGTCAGCGCGTAGTGCAGCCGCAGCCCTTCGACATCATGTATCTCGAACTTCGCGTCTTCCATGATCCGCTGTACCGTGCTGATGGTTTCGAGTTGACCATCTGGAAACACATAGCGATTGATGAATTCGGTTGCGATGCTTTTCTTCCAGCCGCCTTCGTCGCTGGTGATGCCGTGGTTCAGGAACAGCCCACCGGGTTTGAGCACCCGATTGGCCATGTCAAAGTACGTCGGCAGATTCTTCAGGCCTACGTGCTCGAACATGCCTACGCTCACCAGTTTGTCGTATTCGGCCTCGTCCTTGAGGTCGCGGTAATCCATCAGTTCGACCGATACCTTATGTTCGAGTCCGCGGTGTTTGATCGTACGTTGGGCATGGTGGTACTGCTGCTGGCTCAAGGTGATGCCATGTGCGTTCACACCGTAGTGTTCCGCAGCCCAGCAGATCAGCGCGCCCCAGCCACAGCCTATGTCGAGCAACCGTTCTCCGGGCTTCAAGCCGCAGTTTGCGGCAGATATGATCCAGCTTGTTGCATTGCGCCTGCTCCAGGCTCTGGCTGGCATCCTCGTAATAGGCGCAGGAATAGACCATCTGCTGGTCCAGCCACAGTGCATAGAAGTCGTTGGAGACGTCATAGTGGAATGCGATGGCGTGACGGTTAAGTTCTTTGCTGGGCTCCAACCCCAGTCTCTGCCGGAGGTTCATTGCCCACCTGCGACCGCCACTTGGCTCGGCATTGTCCGGCTTGATCATCAGCGCCTTGGCCGCAAAGATGGTCTTCTCGGTAGGGGATAGATGCAGCGAAGCCAGATAGTGACGCAGCTTGAGCACGCTGTAGAGATCGCCGTCGATGTCGATGAGCCCTTGAAAGTAGGATTCGACCACACGTAGCGGGTGGTGCGACAAGACCATGTCCTGAAAAGCCTTCGAAGAGCGGAAGATCAGCGAGAATTCCGGCTGATCGCGGCCCAGCTGTATTTCGGAGCCGTCCCAAAGGCAGATACGGATATTGCCGTCGAAATTTCGGAACAGCCGGGACAGGATATGCTTGGCCAACTCGATGTTAGGGTTGCTGGCAGCCAGGCTGGTCCCGTAATGGTTTGCCATTTCAAAAAACTCCTTCTCGATCGGTTAGAGGATCTCTGATTAGCCAACTCAAAGGCTAACGGCCAGACCGTGTGCGATACGGTTTTGGCTGACTGTCCCATTTAACACCGCGCAGCGTCGGGGCTCAATGCGGGTAATTACCCATTTGCACGTATCCGGAAAGCGATGTGCGGCGGGATGAGTTCCTGCAGAAGGGCTTACTCGACTGAGAACACGTACGGCTCTTTGCCATCTTTCGGTATGGCATAGATGGTCAGCGTCCCCTTCTTCATTTCGCCCATGCCCGGCGAGTTCATCGGCATGCCGGGTGCGCTGACTGCCGACGATGGAAGGTTTCTCCTTGAGCAGCTTGCGGATGGCGCTGACCGGTACATGGCCTTCGACCACATAGCCGTTGACAAGTGCCGTGTGGCAACTGGCGACATGGGACGTTCCATAGCGTTTCTTGACGGCATCCATGTCGGATTCATTCACTGGCTTTGACTGCAAAACCGTTCTCGCGCAGGTAGTCCACATACTTCTCGCAGCAGCCGCAGGTGGGGCTTTTGTGAACCGTTATTGCCGTTGAAGCCGGTGCGGTGCCGCACCGGCGAGGATGAGCGCCAGCGTGATCAAAAGTCGACTGAATGATTTCATGTTGTTCCTTTCGCAGGCGAGTAATTTACTTGCGCCCGATCTTGACGATCACCCACTGCTTCTTTTCGCGCCTGAACCAGCTCAAAGCGAACGGCGTCGCCGATCTTGATATCCCGGGGCAACGGATCGCGCAGCGCGAACCACATGGTCATCGGCGGCCAGCCCAGATCGGCAATGGCTTCATGCGCGATCTGCACCTTGCCGTCTTTGGCGTTCAGCGCCTTGACCGACGACCCACGTGCCCTCGTGATTGGCCACGGATGCCATCGACATCTGATGCTGCGACATGTCGTGTTCCTGGTGTTGCGGCTGAGTCATTCCGCTGCTTGCAGCGATTGCCATCGCCGATGCGAGTACTTGATGTTCTCATTGCTGTTCCTTTTCAAGTTGTGAGTTGCTGAAGGTGTTTGGTCTGCTGCAGCCCGGGAGGCAGAAGCAAGCTGTGCTGTTTGATCAGCGCATAGATCACCGGGATCACCAGCAGCGTCAGCACCGCCGAGGAGACCATGCCACCGACCATGGGCGCGGCGATGCGGCGCATCACTTCCGAGCCGGTCCCCGTTCCCCACAGGATGGGCAAGAGTCCTGCCATGATCGCCACCACGGTCATCATCTTCGGCCGCACGCGTTCCACTGCGCCATGCATGATGGCGGCATGCAGGTCGGCTGCCGTCGGCGACCGGCCTTCGCTTGCGCAGCGCGTCCGCATGTCCTGCCACGCGTGTTCCAGATAGATCAGCATCACCACGCCGGTTTCGGCAGCAACGCCAGCCAGCGCGATGAAACCGACCGCCACGGCAACGCGAGAGGTTGTAGTCCAGCAGCCACAGCAGCCACACGCCGCCTACCAGCGCGAACGGCACCGACAGCATCACCACCAGCGATTCGGTGACGCGTCTGAAGTTGAGGTACAGCAGCAGGAAGATGAGCAGCAGGGTGATGGGGATCACGATCTTCATCTTGGCGGCGGCGCGTTCCATGTATTCGAACTGTCCGCTCCAGGTCGCGTAGTAGCCGGGCGGGAACTTCACGTTGTCGGTAACGGCTTTGCGCGCCTCGGCTACATAGGAGCCGATATCGCGCTCGCGGATGTCCACGTAGATGTAGGCGGAGAGCAGGGCGTTCTCGGTACGGATGGAGGGCGCACCCTTGCTGATACTCACCTTTGCGACTTGGCCGAGCGGAATCATCGCCCCATCCAAGGTAGACACCAGCACCTCGCGCGCGATTTGCTCCGGCGTGCTGCGCAGTTCCCGCGGGTATCGCACGCTCACCCCGAAACGTTCCAACCCCTCCACGGTAGTGGTAACCATCTCGCCGCCAAGAGCAGTGGCGATCACGTCCTGTACTTCGCCCACTGTCAGTCCATAGCGCGCCAGTGCTAGCCGGTCCGGTTCGATGTTGAGGTAGAAGCCGCCAGTGATACGTTCGGCGAACGCGCTGCTTGTGCCCGGAACGTTCCTGACAACCGCCTCGATCTCCTTGGCCAGGCGCTCCATCTCCTCAAGGTTTTTGCCGAACACCTTGATGCCGATGGGCGTGCGGATGCCGGTGGAGAGCATGTCGATGCGCGCCTTGATCGGCATGGTCCACGAGTTGGCCACGCCCGGGAACTGCAGAGCCTGGTCCATCTCGGCGATCAGCTTGTCGGTGTCCATGCCCGGCCGCCACTCTTCCTGCGGTTTCAAGTTGATCACGGTCTCGAACATCTCCATCGGTGCCGGGTCGGTGGCGCTCTGCGCACGTCCCGCCTTGCCGTAAACCGACTCGACTTCGGGGAAACTCTTGATGATCTTGTTCTGCGTCTGCAACAGTTCCGCCGCCTTGGTCACCGACATGCCGGGAAGAGAGGCGGGCATGTAGAACAGCGTGCCCTCGTTCAGCGTCGGCATGAATTCGCTGCCCAGCTTCAGTGCTGGATACAGGCTTATGGCGCATGCGAACACCGCAACGGCGAGGGTGGTCCTCTTGTGTTGCAGCACGCCGGCGATTAGCGGGCGGTAGCCTGCAATCAGCCAGCGGTTCAGCGGGTTCTGCGACTCCGGTTTGATATTGCCGCGGATGAACAGCAGCATCAGCACCGGCACCAGCGTGACCGAGAGCAGGGCCGCACCGGCCATGGCGAAGGTCTTGGTGTATGCCAACGGTGCAAACAGCCGACCTTCCTGCGCCTCCAGCGTGAACACCGGCAGGAAGGAGACGGTGATGATGAGCAGCGAGAAGAACAGCGAGGGGCCAACTTCCTTGCAGGCATCGAGGATGGCGGCGGCGCGCTCACTCAGATTTTGCTCCCCTCCCACACTCGTGGGGGAGGGGCGGGGGGAGAGGGCGCTTTCGCTGTCAACAGTTTGCCCTCTCCCTAACCCTCTGATGGAACTACTAGCCATTCGACTAGGCTGCGATACAACCGCAGCCAAGTCGCTGGTTATCCCGCCAGCGGGAGAGGGGACTGATGCTTGAGCGTGATTGAGTCGCTCCAGATGTTTATGCGCGTTCTCTATCATCACGATCGCAGCATCCACCATCGCGCCGATGGCAATCGCGATCCCGCCCAGGCTCATGATGTTGGAGTTCAAGCCGAGTGCTCGCATCGCGATGAAGGCGATCAGCACCCCGATGGGCAGCATCACGATGGCGACCAGGGCGCTGCGCGCATGCATCAGGAACACCATGCACACCAGCGCCACGATCAGGCCTTCTTCGAACAAAGTTCTCTTTAGCGTGGCGATGGCGCGCTGGATCAGCTCGGAGCGGTCGTACACGGTCTGGATGGAAACCCCTTCCGGCAATCCGGGCGTGATCTCGGCGATCTTGGCCTTGATGTTGCCGATCACCTCCAGTGCGTTCTCGCCATAGCGCGCCATGGCGATGCCGGATACGACTTCGCCTTCGCCGTTCAGTTCGGCGAGTCCGCGCCGTTCGTCTGGCCCGAGTTCGACGCGCGCGATATCGCGCAGCAGCACCGGCGTGCCGCGCTCGGTTTTCACCACCAGGTTTTCGATGTCGCCCTTGCCGCGCAGGTAGCCGCGGCCGCGTACCATGTATTCGGTCTCGGCCATCTCCACCACGCGCCCGCCGACATCGCGGTTCGATTCGCGGATGACCTGAGAGACCTTGCTGAGCGGGATGTTGTAGGCGCGCAGCTTCACCGGATCCACCGTCACCTGGTACTGCTGCACGAAGCCGCCGACGGAGGCGACCTCGGCCACGCCGTGTGCCTTGGTCAATTGATAGCGCAGGTACCAATCCTGCATGGTGCGCAGCTCGGCCAAGTTGTGTCTCTCGCTGAGCACGGCGTACTGGTACACCCAGCCCACGCTGCTGGCGTCCGGCCCCAGTTGCGGCGAGACGCCTTGCGGCATGCGTCCTGCGATGCTGTTGAGGTATTCCAGCACGCGTGAGCGCGCCCAATAGATGTCCGTGCCGTCCTCGAAGATCACGTAGACGAACGACGCGCCGAAGAAAGAGAAGCCGCGCACCACTTTTGATTTCGGCACCGCGAGCATCGCGGTGGTCAGCGGGTAGGTCACCTGATCTTCCACCACTTGCGGTGCCTGGCCGGGATATTCGGTATAGACGATCACCTGCACGTCGGACAGGTCGGGCAGCGCGTCCAGCGGTGTTCTGACGAGGGCATAGATGCCCGCCAGCGTGATGAACAGGGTGGCCAACAGCACCAGGAAACGGTTGCGCGCGGACCATTCGATGATCTTTGCCATCATGTCAGTGCCCCTCGTGTTGATGCTGCGCCTTCATCTTCGTGATCACCCATTCGTCTGGCTTGCGTTCCACGATCTCGAAGGTGATGGGTGTTCCCGGCTTGATGCCGGAAGCAAGCGAAGGATTGGCCAAGGCGAAGTCCATGGTCATGCCGGGCCAGCCCAAGGACTTGATCGGTTCATGCGTGATGCTGACCGTGCCATCCTGGTTGATGGCTTCGAGTATGCCCTGGGCCTGATGGCCGATGATTTTGTTTTTTTGCCTGGGTTGGTCAACAGCTGCATGCGCTGTGTGTTCTTCTTTGGCTGTAGCGGCTGTAGCGGCTGGGGCCGCGCTAAGCGCAGCTGGTTCACCAAGACCGCTCAGTGCCGCCTTGAGGTTGCTCTCCGCATCGATCAGGAAGTTGGCGGAGGTGACCACCTGTTCTCCTTCAGCGACACCGGACAGCACTTCGACATAGTTGTCGCTGCGACTGCCCAGCGTGATGGTGCGCGGCTCGAAACGTCCTTCAGCCAGTCGCACCAGCACCACGTGCCTTGTGCCGCTGTCTATCACGGCCGAGGTCGGCACGGTTAACACTCTGCCCTTCAAGCCCACGGCCATCTCGGCGTTGGCGAACATGGCGGGCTTGAGCAGGCCTTGCGGATTGGCGATCTGCATGCGTACCTGCACCGTGCGCGTGCCGCTGTTCAGCGTCGGGTAGATGAAATCGACAAGACCGGAGAACTTGTGCTCGGGGTAGGCATCGACCGCGATCTGAGCATTGCTGCCGACGCGCACCTGTCCGATGTCCTGTTCCGGCACGTCGGCGATGACCCACACCGACGACAGGTCGGCGATCTGGTACAGCATCTCGCCGGGCATGAAACGCATGCCTTGCACGGCTTTCTTGTCCAGCACGATGCCGGAGACAGGTGCGCGGAAAGTTACGTACGGCCTTCCCTTGTCAGCCGAGGTATCAAGCCTTGCATCGGCGATGTCCCAGTTTTGCAGGCGTGCCGCGCTGGCGGCGGCGAGCTGCTGCATGCTCCGCTTCGCATCCTCATCGGCATCTTCAAGCGACGCAAGTCCCTGCACCGCCAACGCATGTTCGCGCAGTGCCGAGACCAGCTCCGGACTGTACACATCGAACAGCGCCTGACCTTTGGAAACGGCCTGTCCTGTGGTGTTCACATAGAGCCGTTCCACCCAGCCTTCGAATTTCGGCGCGATGGTGTAAGTACGCCGTTCATCGATCTCGATGCGCCCAGTCACACGCAATGTCCTGTTCAGTTCGCGCAGCGTGGCGGCTTCGCTCTTGACGCCCAGCTTCTGAACCTTGTCGATGCTGATGCTGATTGCGTTGCCGCCTGCTGCGGCTTCCCCCTCATACACCGGCACATATTCCATGCCCATCGCATCTTTCTTCGGAACAGGCGAGGTGTCCGGCAGGCCCATGGGATTGCGGTAGTACAGCACCTTGCGTTCGGCCTTGACCGAGCTTGTTGCACTGGTCGTTGCGTGTGTGCCGAACCAGTATCCGGTCGCCGCAAAGCCCAGCAACAGCAGTGCGCTCAAGGC
Source organism: uncultured beta proteobacterium (assembly GCA_963813255.1). Classification (GTDB taxonomy): domain Bacteria; phylum Pseudomonadota; class Gammaproteobacteria; order Burkholderiales; family Gallionellaceae; genus Sideroxyarcus. The sequence continues at coordinate 349,825 of CAWEYD010000009.1, forward strand.
AAGTTTGACGGGGGTGTTCATAGTTCTTCTCCTAACAGTTTTTCGATGTCAGCCAGGCGCAACTGCATGTCGGTTCGTGCCTGCAGTTGCTGCTGCCGCACTTTCAGGATCTGCCGCTGCGCCTCGACCAGCATGGTGAAGTCCACCTTGCCGGTCTCGTAGCCGGCCAGCGCGGACTGGTAGGTGAGCTCGGCCTGCGGCAACAGACGGGTGGCGACGAGCGACTCGGTCTGGCGAGCTGTTTCCAGCGCGGAGAGGTTTTCCGCCAGGTCCGACTGGGTCTGATCGAGCAAGGCCTGCTTGCGTGCGTTCGAGGCGGACAGCATCGCTTCCATCTCGCGCTCCTGCGAACGGCGCGATGCCTGCTGCAGCGGGATGTTGAGTTCGAGCATCAGGTCCCAGCTTTTCACCGCAGTGCCGGATTGCGTGGGCGCTACACCCAGGGTGAAGCCGGGATAGCGGTTGGCGTAGGCGAGCTTGCGGCTCTTCTCGGCCGACTGGATACCGGCGTCGGCGATCTGCAACTGCGGGTTGCGCGCGCGCAGGCGCTCCAACAATGCCGCTTCGTCCAGCTTCGCGGCAGGCGGCATGGCGCGCAGTTGCGCCGGTTCAGCCAGCGGTGTATTCACCGGACGCGACAGCAGGGCGTTCAGCCTGGCATGCGCATGGTGGCCTTCGCTCTGCAGCGCGATCAGTTCGCTGCGCAGCATGGTCTTCTCGACCTGCACGCGTATCACATCCTGCTGTTGCCCCAATCCGTTGGCGTAGCGCGTCTGGGCGATCTGTTCAAGGTTGTCCAGCAGCGTCAGCGTCTGTTGTGCAAGTTGCTCGCTCGCGGTGGCGTAGTAGTGCATGGCGTAGGTCTGCTTGATACGAGCCGCCAGTTCAGACCAACTCGCGGCCACGTGCCCGTTCGCCTGTGCGACTTGCGCATCGGCGATACCGCGTTGCAGGTCACGTTTTCCGAACCAGGGCACGCTCTGCATCAGCAGATAGCGCGTGCCGCCGACCTGCGAGGGCAGCAGGCGCGGGCCGGTCGCGCCCTGGTTGGTGATGTCCATCAGTTCGGTGCGCAATACCGGATCGGGCAGTGCCGCGGCGGTCTCGGTACGCTGTTGTGCAGCCTCCGCCTCGTAGCGCGTGGCCGCCAGCTCCGGATTGTGCTCGCGCGCGTAGTCCAGCAAACCGTTGAGGTTGCTGCCCAAGGGCTCATCGGCGCTGGCGGGCGAGAGCCACAGCGCGCAAAGTATGGTGAGAATCGAAAAAGGTAACTTCATGTTCCGCATCCAATTGCTGTTGAAAAGCAGGCGGACGGACGCAAGCGGCCGCCGCACGGAGCGGGACGAGGTCAGGCTATGGAATCAACAGACGGACTCGTCCCGCGTCAGGCGCGGGGGAGGGGAGGCGGAACCAGCGGAGCGCTAGTGAAGGAATGGAATACAAGCAGATAAGGGGTGCTCTCTCGTGCGGCGCTTTGCACAGCGACCATCGCAACTGCGGGGACGGCCAGGTAGCCGGTGCAGGCCAGATGGCAGACCCCGCATGTGTTGCAGGACGGGCCGTGCTCATCTGCAGTGGCGGGCATCTCGCCGTGATGCTGGCAGTGTTCGCCCATGTCCATACTCATGTCCATGTCAGGCATCGCCTGCGACGCAGCAGCCTCATGGCCTTGCGCCAGCTGCATGGATATCGTTGCGGCCAGTGCGCTTCCGCTGGATAGCGGCAGCCACAGCAGCATCAGTACGGCAACGAATTTTCTGGACAATTGGGACATGGCTGCAGTGTGGCAAAGTGGCTGGTGATAGTCAATCGGCAAGAATCCGTCCCTGTTCATGGTGAGGGAACAATATCCATTGTCAGTATTCCATCCCAAGGTTAAAGTTCGTCCCATTCGCAAACAAGAACAATGGGGTGGGAAATGGCAATACTGACAACGGTAGTGGTGCTCACGGTCCTTCTGTTACTGGCCTTCTACCGAGCCTCCATCTGGAACTGGCTGATCGCCTTCATCGTGATCGTGCCGGTGGTGGCGATCCAGAGCCGCATCTCGGACGACGCCCTGCAAACCGTCTACATCGCACTGACCGTATTCGTGTTGGTGCTGGGGGTGCCCTTCCTGCGCCGCCTGCTGGTCAGCAGTTTCATTCTCAAGATTTTTCGCAAGATACTCCCCCAGGTTTCGCAGACCGAACAGGAAGCCCTCGACGCCGGCACAGTGTGGTGGGATGGCGAGCTGTTCAGCGGTCGCCCGCGCTGGAGTAAATTGCTCGCCTTGCCGAAACCCGCGCTCAGCGACGAAGAGCAGGCTTTCCTGGATAACGAGGTCGAGCAGCTGTGCAGCATGATCGACGACTGGGACGTCACCCACACGCGCCAGGACCTGCCGCCGGAAGTCTGGCAGTTCATCAAGGACAAGGGCTTCTTCGGCATGATCATCCCGAAGTCGTACAACGGTCTGGAATTCTCGGCGCAGGCACACTCGGCCGTGGTGACCAAGGTCGCATCGCGCAGCGCCACGGCCGCAGTGACGGTGATGGTGCCGAACTCGCTGGGGCCTGCAGAGCTGCTGCTGAAATACGGAACACAGGAACAGAAAGACAAGTACCTGAGCCGTCTGGCCAGGGGCCTGGAAGTGCCTTGCTTCGCGCTGACCGGCCCATTCGCAGGTTCCGATGCCGGTGCGATCCCCGATGTCGGCATCGTCTGCTACGGCGAATACAACGGGCAGAAGAACGTGCTCGGCATGCGCGTGACCTGGGAGAAGCGCTATATCACCCTTGCTCCGGTGGCGACGCTGCTGGGCCTGGCGTTCAAGCTGTATGACCCTGATCATCTGTTGGGCGCGGAGCAGTCGCGCGGCATCACGCTGGCGCTGATCCCCACCGACACACCGGGCGTGCAAGTGGGCCGTCGCCACTTCCCGCTCAACTCCGCGTTCCAGAACGGTCCGACGCAAGGCAAGGACGTGTTCATCCCCATGGACTTCATCATCGGCGGCATGACTCGCATCGGCCAGGGCTGGCGCATGCTGATGGAATGTCTGGCGGCTGGGCGTTCGATCTCCTTGCCGGCCAGCGCGACCGGCGGCGTCAAACTGGCGGTGCGCAGCAGCGGCGCTTACGGGCGCGTGCGCAAACAGTTCCATGTACCGGTGGGCAAGTTCGAGGGCGTGGAAGAAGCGCTGGCTCGTATCGGCGGCCATGCCTACGCGATGGATGCGGCGCGCAAGATGACTGCACTGGCAGTCGACCTGGGCGAAAAACCATCGGTGGTCTCCGCCATCGTCAAATATCACTGCACCGAGCGCGGGCGCATGGTCATCAACGATGCGATGGACGTGCATGGCGGCAAGGGCATCTGCATGGGGCCGGACAATTATCTGGCGCGCGCCTACCAGCAGACCCCGATCGGCATCACCGTCGAAGGCGCGAACATCCTCACGCGTAGCCTCATCATCTTCGGGCAGGGCGCGGTGCGCGCCCATCCCTATGTGCTGAAGGAGATCCAGGCGGCGCATGAGCAGAACAACAGCAAGGCCGTGCACGATTTCGACGAGGCGTTCTTCGGGCACATCACGTTCAGCCTGAGCAATGCGGTGCGCACGTGGGTGTATGGATTGTCCGGCGGGCGCCTGATCGCAGTACCCACCGAGCAGCCGACCCAGCGTTACTACCAGCAGCTCACCCGTTATGCCGCGGCATTCGCCTTTGCCTCCGACATCGCCATGCTGGTTCTGGGCGGTGCGCTGAAACGCCGCGAAAAACTGTCGGCGCGACTTGGCGATGTACTGAGCCAGCTGTATCTGTGCTCCGCGGTGCTGAAGAAATTCGAGGACGATGGCCGTCCGCAGGAAGACCTGCCGCTGCTGCACTGGGCCATGGAAGACAGCCTGTACCGCGTGCAGACTGCGTTCGACGGCGTGCTGCAGAACTTTCCCAACCGCTTCTTCTCGCTGCTGATGCGCGCACTCATCTTCCCGCTGGGGCAATGCCGCAAACCGCCTTCGGACGAGCTGGGGCATCGTGTCGCCACTCTGCTGATGAAACCCGGTGCGGCGCGTGACCGCCTGACCGCTGGCATGTATCTGCCGAGCGACGAGGCGGATGCCATAGGCGCGCTGGAGGCGTCGCTGGCCAGTACGTTGGCGTGCGAACCGCTGCAGGCCAAGCTGGAAGAAGAGCGCAAGGCGGGCAAGCTGAAACAGCGCGACGAACTCCTGCTGATCGCCGAAGCGCGCGACAGCAACCTCATCACGCCGGAGCAGGCGCTGCAGCTGGAACGCGACTACATGTTGCGCCGCAAGGTCATCATGGTGGATGACTTCGCGCCGGAACAGCTGCGGGCAGGAAAATAATAATCAGAACCGTAGGGCGCAATAACCAAAGAGCATTGCGCCGGATGTTTTCACTCACATCTGGTGCAATGCGCTCACGCTTATTGCACCCTACGCAAGCTGGGTTTCATCTGTGAGCCGCCGTGGGCTTAATCGTTAACTAGGGGACGACCAGGCAATGTCCGGGCTGCGCAACAAGACCATCTTCATCACCGGTTCCTCTCGCGGAATCGGACGCGAGATCGCACTGCGCTGCGCGCGTGACGGGGCAAAGGTGGTCATCTCCGGCAAGACCGCCGAGCCGCATCCCAAGCTGCCGGGCACCATCCTCAGCGTGGCAGACGAGGTGGTTCAGGCCGGCGGGCTGGCGCTGGCGATCCAGCTCGACGTGCGCGACGAGCAAGCCATTCACGATGCCGTAGAGCAGGCTGCCGCCCATTTTGGCGGCATCGACGTGCTGGTCAACAACGCCAGCGCCATCAGCCTCACGCCTACCTTGCAGACCCCCGCCAAGCGCCTCGACCTGATGTGGGACGTGAACATGCGCGCCACCTTCCTGGCATCGCAGGCCTGCATCCCGCACCTCAAACAGGCGGCCAATCCGCATGTGCTGACGCTGTCGCCGCCCTTGAACCTCGATCCGAAATGGTTCGCGCCGCATGTCGCCTACACGCTCTCCAAATACGGCATGAGCATGTGCACGCTGGGCATGGCGCGGGAGTTCGCGGACCAGGGCATCGCCTTCAACTGCCTGTGGCCGCGCACCACCATCGCCACCGCCGCCATCGAATTCAATTTTCCGGAAGCCATCCTGCGCGCATCCCGCAAGCCTGCCATCGTGGCCGATGCGGCGCATACCGTATTGATGCGCGATAGCAAGACCTGCAGCGGCAACTTCTTCATCGACGAAGAGGTGCTGCACGAGGCAGGTGTGAAAGATCTGGATCAATATGCGGTCAGCCCGGGGGGGCAGCTGTATAGCGACTTGTTCTTGTAGCAACGACAATAAAAAGGGGAGGCAGTAATGACGACAGCACCAATCGGGGACGTGATCTCGCCGGAACAGGCAGGTACGTTGCACGGGCTGTTCCTGGAGCGCGCCAGACGCACGCCGGACAATGAGGCCTATCGCTATTTCGATGTGCCGCACGCCCTGTGGGTCTCGCTGACGTGGAAGCAGATGCGCGAGCAGGTGTCGCGCTGGCAGGCTGCGCTGGCAAAAGAGGGGCTGGCGAAGGGCGAGCGTGTAGCGCTGATGCTGCGCAACTGTCCGCAATGGGTGATGTTCGACCAGGCCGCGATGTCACTGGGGCTCATCACCGTGCCCTTGTATACCGTGGACCGCGCAGAGAACATCGCCTATATCGTCAACGACTCCCAGGCGAAAGTGGTGCTGTTCGAGACGGCGGAGCAATGGCAGGAGCTGAGCGCGATGCGTGACCAGATGACCTGCGTGCAGCGCTTCATCTCGCTGGACGAAGTGGGTGGCGACGATGCGCGCCTGGTCTCCGCCTCCAAGTACCTCCCCGCAACTGCCGCAGAGCAGGCGCCGGTGCCGTGCCGGATCGACGAACTGGCCAGCATCATCTACACCTCAGGTACCACCGGCAGGCCCAAGGGCGTGATGCTCAGCCACAACAACATGCTGAGCAACACGCACGCCACACTGGGCACCTTTGTCGTGAGCCCCGACGACCTGATGCTGTCCTTCTTGCCGCTGTCGCATACCTTCGAGCGCACCTGCGGCTATTACCTGCAGGTGATGACAGGCGCGACAGTGGCTTACGCGCGCTCCATCCCTCAGCTGTCCGAGGACATGCAGACCATCAAGCCGACCATCCTGATCTCCGTGCCGCGCATCTATGAACGCATACATTCGGCGATCAATTCCAAGCTGGAAGAAGCCTCTCCCATCAAGCGCAAACTGTTCCAGCTGGCGGTGGATGTGGGCTGGGACCGCTTTCTGTGTCAGCAGGGCCGTGGCGGGTGGAAGCCATCTTTCCTGCTGTGGCCTCTGCTGAACAAGCTGGTGGCACAGAAGATACTGAATCGTCTGGGCGGACGTCTGCGCACCGCCATCACCGGCGGCGCGGCACTGGCGCCGGAGATCGCGCGCATGTTCGTCGGTCTGGGCCTGCCGGTGGTGCAGGGCTACGGGCTCACCGAGACCAGCCCCATCGTCACCGGCAACAAGCTTGAGAACAATTTCCCGGACAGCGTGGGGCAGCCGCTGCGTGGCGTGCAGATCAAGCTGGGCGAGCAGAATGCGCTGCTGGTGAAGGGGCCCAACGTGATGATGGGCTACTGGAACAACGAGGCCGCCACTCGCGCCATTATCGACGCCGACGGCTGGCTCAACACGGGCGACATCGCGCGCATCAGCGAGACCGGGCACGTCTACATCACCGGCCGCCTGAAGGAGATCATCGTGCTGGCCAACGGCGAGAAGCTACCGCCGGCCGATATGGAGTCCGCCATCCTCCACGACCCGCTGATCGACCAGGTGATGATCTACGGCGAAGGGAAACCCTACCTGATCGCGTTGGCCGTGCTGAATCCCACGGTGTGGCCGGAGATCGCCGCCAAGGTCGGCGTTCCTGCCGACATGCCGGAATCGCTGACCGACAGCAAGATGGAAGCCAAGGTGTTGCGTCGCATCGCGCGCAATCTGAGCAGCTTCCCCGGCTATGCCAAGGTGCATCGCGTGTTGTTGCTGCTCGAGCCCTGGACCATAGACAACGGCTTACTCACTCCCAAGCTGAGCCTTAAGCGCGACAAGGTGGTGGAGAAGTTCACCAAAGAGATCGATGCGCTCTACAAAGGACATTGAACGATGACTACCGAAGCCCCTACTACACTGCCGGACCGTCAACCGACCCTGCGCGTGGCGGCCATGCCCTCGGACGCCAACTACACCGGCGACATCTTCGGCGGCTGGCTGATGGGGCAGGTGGACGTGGCCGGCAGCATCCCCGCCGTGCACCGCGCCCGCGGCAGGGTGGCCACGGTGGCGGTCAACTCGTTCGTGTTCAAGCAGCCGATCTTCGTGGGCGACGTGGTGAGTTTCTATGCGCACATCGTGAAGGTCGGTACCACCTCGCTCACCGTGGATGTCGAGGTCTATGTGCAGCGCGACCCGGAGAACCCGACCTGTCACAAGGTGACGGAAGCGCAACTGACCTATGTGGCCGTCGGCGAAGACCGCCGGCCGCGCCCTGTTCCTCCAGAAGAAAAACCCTAAGGAGTCGTGAAGATGAGCAAGAACTTGCAGATTCGTAAAGTCGCCGTGCTCGGTGCAGGCGTGATGGGCGCGCAGATCGCCGCACACCTGGTGAACGCCAACGTCGAGACGCTGTTGTTCGAGCTGCCCGCGAAGGAGGGCGACCCCAACGGCAACGTGAACAAGGCGCTGGACGGCCTGAAGAAACTGGACCCGGCCCCCATCTCCAGCCCGTCCAAGGTCACCTATATCCAGCCCGCAAACTACGAACAGCACCTGGAGCAACTGCGCGGCTGCGACCTCATCATCGAGGCCATCGCCGAGCGCATGGACTGGAAGTCCGACCTGTACCGCAAGGTCGCACCGTTCGTGAACGAGCACGCCATCTTCGCCAGCAACACCTCCGGCCTCTCCATCAATCAGTTGGCGCAGGCCTTCCCCGAGCATCTGCGCCACCGCTTCTGCGGCATCCACTTCTTCAATCCGCCGCGCTACATGCACCTGGTCGAGCTGATCCCGTGCAATGAGACGGAGGCATCGCTGCTCGACGAACTGGAGACCTTCCTCGTCTCCACCCTAGGTAAAGGCGTAGTGCGCGCCAAGGACACGCCCAACTTCATCGCCAACCGCATCGGCGTGTTCTCCATGCTCGCCACCAAGCACCATGCGCAGGCATTCAACCTTGGCTTCGACATGGTGGATGCGCTCACCGGGCGCTACCTCGGTCGCCCCAAGAGCGCCACCTTCCGCACGCTGGACGTGGTCGGACTCGACGTGTTCGCGCATGTGGTCAACACCATGCGGGAGAACCTCACCGACGATCCGTGGCACCAGCACTTCGAACTGCCGACCTGGTTCAACTACCTGGTGGACCAGGGCGCGCTGGGGCAGAAGACCAAGCGCGGCATCTACCAGAAGATAGGCAAAGAGATCCACGTGCTGGACCTGCATACGCGCGAATACCACCTGTCCGATGCCAAGGTGGACGACGGCGTGAAGGACATCCTGCGCGAACGCGAGTGGGCGAAGAAGCTGGCCGGGCTGCGCGCCAACCAGCATCCGCAGGCGCAGTTTCTGTGGGCGGTGTTCCGCGACGTGTTCCACTACTGCGCGCTGCACCTGGAAGTCATCGCCGACAACGCGCGCGATCTGGACTTTGCCGTACGCTGGGGCTTCGGCTGGGACAACGGCCCGTTCGAGATCTGGCAGGCCGCGGGCTGGCAGCAGGTGGCCGGCTGGATTGCGGCCGACATCGCGGCGGGCAAGGCGATGGCGAACACGCCGCTGCCGGCTTGGGCCACCGATCCATTGCGCACCGCAGTGCACACCTCGCAAGGTTCTTACTCACCGATCACCAAGAGCAATCAATCTCGCTCGACGCTCCCCGTCTATCGCCGCCAGCCCTACCCGGACCACCTGCTCGGCGAGGAACGCCAGTACGGCGAGACCGTGTTCGAGACCGACGAAGTGCGCTTGTGGCACACAGGCGACGGCATCGCCATCCTGAGCTTCAAGAGCAAGATGCACACCGTGAACAACGAGGTGCTCGACGGCGTGCTGCGCGCCGTGAACGAGGCAGAGGCGCATTTCACCGCGCTCATCCTGTGGCAGACCGAACCGCCGTTCTCGGTGGGCGCCAACCTGCTGCAGCTGATGCAGGGCGTGCAGGAACCGGCGCAACACGCCGGCATGTTCGATAAGTTCAAGCAGGCCGCGAACCGCGTGAAGTACACCGTGGCGGGCGGCGGAGGGATCGGCGACGTGCTCAACGCGGCCACCGGCAACGTGCCCAAGGTCGAGGCCGTGGTCGCCAAGTTCCAGCAGACCTCCATGCGCCTCAAGTACGCTCAGGTTCCTGTCATCGCCGCAGTGGACGGCCTGGCACTCGGCGGCGGCTGCGAGTTCTCCATCCACAGCGCACGCATTGTCGCCACGCTGGAAAGCTACATCGGGTTGGTCGAGGTCGGCGTCGGCCTGCTGCCCGCCGGCGGCGGCTGCAAGGAGATGGCGCAGCGCGCCTCACAGGAAGCACAGCGCTTCGCCAACGACGGCCGCGTCGACATCTTCCCCTTCGTGCGCCGCTACTTCCAGAACATCGCCATGGGCGAAGTCTCCAAGAGCGCCGAACTGGCGCGCGAGATGGGCTACATCAGGCAGTCCGACCGCATCGTGCTGAACCGTTTCGAGCTGCTGCACGTCGCCAAGGAAGAGGCCAAGGCGCTCAACGCCACCGCCTATCGCCCGCCGCTGCACCAGCGCCAGATCGCCGTGGCCGGCCGCACCGGCATCGCCACCCTCAAGGCGGCGATGGTCAACCTGCTCGAAGGCGGATTCATCTCAGCGCACGACTACGACATCGGCTGCCGCGTCGCCGAGACCATGTGCGGCGGCGACGTGGAAGCGGGCAGTCTGGTGGATGAGCAATGGCTGCTCGACCTGGAGCGCAAGCACTTCATGGAACTGCTCGCGACCGAGAAGACGCAGGCACGGATTGAGCACATGCTGAAGAACGGGAAGCCGTTGAGGAATTGAACAATGGAAAACAGAACTAATTCAAGATGGTGGGAGACGTATCTTGTTCGCTACATCACAGGTTCCGTTGTGGGTGCCGTGATTGTGTACCAGATATTGTCTGTATCAGATGTGACAGTCCCTGTTGGCTTTCCAAAATGGTTTGAATTGAAAGCTGAGACCTTAATGCTGCTTGGGGCAATTGGTTTTGCATACTGTTATATCGCGAGTGCTCCAATTACTTTCTTGCATGCCATAAGGGTTGGTGGTGAAGGTACTTCGCGCGCAAGTATTTTGCTCCCAATTACGCTAGTTATTAGCGTACCCATTTTGCTTATGCTGATGATGAACTATGTTTCTGCACATGTGATTATTAGCTCGATAATTCTGTTTGCGTTTTTGGCTGCTGCTTGGATTCTTATTGGGTTGAATATTGTTAAATATCCCAATTGGGCGCGTTCCTATGAAAATGTGGTCTCAGCTCGGAGTAGCACCTTAAAAGATTCCCCCGAATTTGTGGATAGCTACCGGCATCTCCGAGAGCACGGGAACGCTTTCTATATTGTGATAATGGAACTACTTCTTGCAATTCCACTTTACATTTTCTCTTTGTATAAGGATTGGTTCCTTTTTGTTGTTGCGGTTGGGGTTTGGTTAGTTCCCGGAGCAATTTGCTGGTACCTGGGAAATACCCTTGAAAAGTTTATGACTGATAAGCACAAACAAAATGCCGGAAAAGTCCCGTAGGTGGGCAGTGCTCGTGGCCGAGAACGCGCTGGCGCGTATTGAGCATATATTGAAGAACGGGAAGCCGTTGCGGAAATAGCCAGGTGCTCAGAACAATCTATTAGGGATGAATATATGAGTGTTGTTCATGTAAATCAGATTAAAAGCTACATTGAAAAGCAGCTTGGGGCGTTGATTGACCTGTCTGATGGAAATGCACAGTCAAAAGATAGGTTATTGTTGGCAAGAGGTCTGGCTGCACTGGCGGCAATGCACGTGTCAGGTGTGGGTAAAGAAGAGGCCGCACTTTCTGTTACTGACGGTGGGGGCGATAACGGTATTGATGCCGTGATTGTTACTCCGGCAAAGAACAAGATATTTTTGATTCAGTCCAAATGGAATGATGCGGGAACAAAGAGCATCGAATTGGGCGAAATGTTGAAATTCAGAGAAGGCTGCAAACGAGTTATCAGCCTTAAATGGGACGGTTTTAATGCCAAGTTCGATAGAGTGAAAAGTGATGTAGAAGCTGCTCTCGAAAATCCCAACGTGCTTATTCATCTGATTGTTGCTTATCCAAGCACCTCAAAACTAAGCGCTGAATGTCTTCAGCCAATAAATGAATTTCTTGAAGAGAATAACCAAGTTTCCGAAATCTGCTTCTTCAATCCCGTTGGTTTGGCGGAATTGATGTCTGTGGTGATGGAACAGGTTACGGGAAAAATAAAAAATATTGAGGCGACGCTTTTTGAGTGGGGAAGAGCAGAACAAAAGCTTGAGGCGGTATATGGGCAAGTTGCATGTAGCGATGTTGCCGTTTGGTTCGAAGAAAATGGCGTAAAACTATTTGCTCCAAACATTAGGTCGTTTCTTGGTGCATCGGATGTAAATGCCGGCATGATTAAGACACTCTTATCTGACCCAACCTATTTCTGGTATGCCAATAATGGCATTACTGCCATTTGCTCAAGCATACAAAAGAAAGCTATTGGAGGTAATACGAGAGATTCAGGAAGTTTTGTATTTGAAGATCTCAGAATTGTTAACGGTGCCCAAACGGTTGGGTCAATACATGAGGCATGGAAAAAACAAGCCAGTGCTGTAGAAAAGGCACGCGTTTATATCCGCATTATCTCTAAGAAAGGGGCGTCTCTGGATTTTGAGTCTGATATTACGACTAAGACGAATACGCAAAACAGAATTGAGGCAAAAGACTTTGCTGCATTAGATCCAAATCAATCGAGACTCAAGCAAGAACTCTTCCATTTGAATGTGACCTATGTGTATAGGTCTGGTGAGACTTACGGCCTGCAAGAAAATGGATTCGATATTCAGGAAGGAGTTACAGCTCTTGCTTGTAGTGAGAAAGAGGCTTCCTTTGCGGTTTTGGCAAAAAGAAATATTGGTGAACTGTTAGACCCAAAATCCAAAAATTATGCTGCGCTTTTTAAGAATGATCTGGCAGGGGATGCCTTGTGGAGTGCAGTAAAAAGACTAAGGACTGTAGACGCAGTAATAAATGGGATTCGTCACGAAAAGACCGGAAGAGCCTCGCAGTTGGCTGTGCATGGGAATCGTGTATTAGCTCATATTGCCCTTCAAATTACCTCTCAGCAGTCTAACATTGACGAGATCAAGAAGACCGTTAGAAGCGTATTTGATGAGGCTTGGGAGTATGTCGAGCAGCACTATCCAGATGCTTATTTAGCTATCCTTTTTAAGAACACTGAAAAGTGCCAGAAACTCGCCTCAAGTGTTGTAGCTTCCTTAACTATTTAGTTTCTGCAGCGGAGTTGGAGAATAAATTACAGGCAATATGGGGTCAGCATCGAGATATTTTCGGAAAGGATGCAGATGTACGTTCGTGATGTGACTCTGGCCGATTTCGACGAGCAGGTGGTCGCCGCCTCGCACCAGCGCCCGGTGGTGATCGATTTCTGGGCGCCGTGGTGCGGGCCGTGCAAGGCGCTCGGACCCGTCCTGGAAAAGCTCGCCAGCGAATATGCCGGCAAGTTCCTGCTGGCCAAGGTGAACTCGGACGAGAATCAGGAGCTCGCGGTGCGCTATGGCGTGCGCGGCATCCCTTCGGTGAAGGCGATGGTGAAGGGCAAGATCGTGAACGAGTTCACGGGCGCGCAGCCGGAAAGCGTGGTGCGCGCCTGGCTGGACAAGATCATTCCCAGCCCGGCGCAAGAGCTGCAACAGGCGGCGCAGCAGCTGGCGGCGGCGGGCGATCTGGACGGCGCGACGCAGAAGCTTGCGGAAGCCTCGGCGCTGGAGCCGACCAACGAATGGGTGCGCGTGGATGCGGCGGAGGTCATGCTGCTCAAGGGCGACATGGATGAGGCGCAGCGTCTGCTCGACAGCCTGAAGGATGCGGATGTGCTGAAGGATGCGCGCGTGCTGCAGCTGAAGGCGCAGACGCGGCTGGCCGAGATGAGCGCGACCGGCGAAAGCGAGGCTGCGCTTGCCGCCGCGGTGGCCGCGGACGGCAACGATCTGGAGTCGCGGCTCAAGCTCGCCAACGTGCTGATCGCTTCGAACCGCGTCGCCGAGGGCATGGACCAGTTGCTGGAGATCGTGCAGCGCGACCGCGGTTTCCGCGACGACATCGGGCGCAAGACACTACTCGACGTATTCAACCTGCTGGGCGGGCAGGGCGAGCTGGTGGCAGACTACCGGCGCAAGCTGGCCAGTCTGCTGAACTAAGGGCAATGCGGGTCAAACGGGACGTACGACGTTTTCATTGAAAAGGTGAACACCATGAGCAAACAAGTGCAGGAAGCCTACATCGTAGCCGCAACACGCACGCCGGTCGGCAAGGCGCCGCGCGGCATGTTCCGCAATACACGTCCCGATGATCTGCTGGCGCACGTGCTGAAGGGGGTGCTGGCGCAGGCGCCGTCGCTCGATCCGTCCAGCATCGGCGACGTGATCGTCGGCTGCGCGATGCCCGAGGCGGAGCAGGGGATGAACGTGGCGCGAATCGCGCTGCTGCTGGCAGGCATGCCGAACACGGTGCCGGGGCTGACGGTGAACCGTTTCTGTTCTTCCGGCCTGCAGGCGGTGGCGCTGGCGGCGGACCGCATCCGGCTCGGCGAGGCAGAGGTGATGGTGGCGGCGGGCGTGGAGAGCATGAGCATGGTGCCGATGATGGGCAACAAGATCGCGTTCAATCCCGCCATCTTTGAGAACGAGCATGTCGGCATCGCTTACGGCATGGGGCTGACCGCGGAGAAAGTGGCGGAGCGCTGGAAGGTCTCGCGCGAGGCGCAGGACGAGTTCGCATTGCAGAGCCATCTGCGCGCCATCGCGGGAATCAACAACGGCGAGTTCGAGGACGAGATCACGCCTTATCTCATCAGCGAACACCGGCCGGACATGCACAGCCGCGAGGTGAAGGTGAAGACACGCGAGGTGAAGCAGGACGAAGGCCCGCGCGCGGATACTTCCATTGAGGCATTGTCCAAGCTGAAGACGGTCTTCGCGCAAAAAGGCTCGGTGACGGCGGGCAACAGTTCGCAGATGTCGGACGGGGCGGGCGCGGTGCTGCTGTGTTCCGAGGCCGCACTGAAGCGCTACAACCTGACACCCATCGGCAAGTTCCTGGGCTTCTCGGTGGCGGGCGTGCCGCCGGAGATCATGGGCATAGGCCCGAAGGAAGCCATCCCGCGAGTACTGAAGCAGGTCGGCCTGAGCCTGAACGACATGAGCTGGATCGAGCTCAACGAAGCCTTCGCCGCACAGTCGCTGGCTGTGATTGGCGATATCGGTCTCAATCCGGAGATCGTCAATCCGCTGGGCGGAGCGATTGCACTTGGCCACCCGCTAGGCGCGACCGGCGCGATCCGCACTGCCACGCTGCTGCATGGCCTGCGCCGCCGCAAGCAGAAGTACGGCATGGTAACGATGTGTATCGGCACCGGTATGGGTGCAGCAGGAGTGTTTGAATCACTATAAGCGGGAGGGGAGCAAATGAAACGGGCGTTATTGCTGATCTGCTGTGTGATGCTGGGCTGGAATGCCTGTGCAGTCGAGGTGGAGGGAGTGAAGCTGCCGGAGACGCTGCATGTCGGCGAGCGTGATCTGGTGCTCAATGGCGCAGGTGTGCGCAGCAAGCTGTTTGTTTTCGACATGTACGTCGCTGCGCTGTATCTGACCGGAAAGACGGACAGCAGCGACGCGATCCTTGCTGGTGGCGGGGAGAATCGCATGGCCATGCATATGCTGCGCGACGTCAGCTCGGAGACCTTGTCGAAGTCGTTCAACAAATCTATCAGCGTCAATCTGACTTCTGCCGAGCGGGCTGCACTGGATGTCCAGCTCAGGCAGCTCGCCATGCTCTTCTCCATGATGAGCGAGGCGAGAAGGGGGGATGTCATCACTCTGGACTACCTGCCGGGGCAAGGCACGGCGATCAATTTCAACGACGTGACCATCGGCAGGATCGAAGGCGCAGCCTTCAATGCCGCTTTGCTCAAGGTATGGCTGGGCAACGAACCTGTGCAGGAAACCCTGAAGAAACAACTGTTGGGCAAACGGTAAAATCGCGGCAACGCTGAATTCCGCGACGATGTGCCGGCCCTGAGATTCAGGTAGTTACGTGTCCGAGGTTTTATAAACCTGCTGCGCCACGTTATCATCGCGTTATTCGACGGCGTTCACGACGCTTTTCAATTGTTCTCTGAGGTGGAAAATGAAAAAGACACTGTTGCTGCTTTGCTGTGCACTTATGAGCTGGAATGCGGGTGCGCTGGAAGTGGCGGGCATCAAACTGGCTGACAGGGACCAAGTGGGGAATGCGAGCCTGCAGTTGAACGGGGCCGGCATTCGCACCAAGATGTTCATCAAGATTTACGTTGCCGCGCTTTACCTGCCTGAGAAGCAGGCTTCGGCGGAAGCGGTCTTGGCCGATGAGCGCGAGCATCGCATTACTTTGCACATCTTGCGCGAACTGAGCGGCAAGAAGCTGTTCAGCGCTTTCAATGATGCGATCAAGGCGAACCATACCTCTGTCGAGCTGGCGGTGCTGAGTCCCCAGATCAAGGAGATGGAGCAGATATTCGACGCAGTGAAGGAAGTGAAGCCGGGCGACGTCATCACGCTCGACTACCAACCCATCACCGGTACGCAGATTGGCGTGAACGGTACCGTACGCGGCACGGTGGTCGGCACGACGTTCAACCGCGCCTTGCTCAAGATATGGCTGGGCAAGAAGCCGGCGCAGGGCAGTCTGAAGAAAGAACTGCTGGGCGGTTGATTCACTAGAGGCTGCCACCTTTTGTCATTCCGGCGCTGTTGTTGGGGCTTTAGCCCCTTACAACCACGGCGTGCCCCTTGCGGGTGCGGGCCGGGATCCACTCCTATGAAGAAACGCCACCGCAATGCGGAGGCTCCACCTAAGGGCACGTTGGAAAAACGCTGGATTCCGGCGTGCGCCGGAATGACGGAATTGGATATTTTATGTCTGCTGAGTCAAAAGACCCTTTCGACGTGGATCATGCGTTCATCGAGCACTTGAACGGCGAGTGCGCCGACTGGGCCGGGATGGACGGTGACGCGTTGCAGCATGCGTTGCAGCGCCAAGGGGCGGACTGGTATGGCCTGGTGACGGAGCGTTGCCCGCATCTTTTTGCCGCCGCGCCGGTGTTCATCAGCGAACTGCAGTTGAAACAGATGCGCGCGGTGATCTCGGCGGTGGAGGAGGTGGTCGATAAGCCTGTGCCGCATGCCGCGTTGGGTGTGTTCTACGGTTATGACTTCCACCTCAACGAGCAGGGAGCGCACCTAATCGAGATCAACTCCAACGCGGGCGGCGCTTTCCTGAACGCCTTGCTTATCGATAGCCAGCGCGAAGCGACACTGTATGGCACAGCGGTGGCAGAGAATGACCTGGAACAGGTCTTCCTCGAGATGTTCCGCCGCGAGTGGGCATTGGAGCGCGGCGATGCGCCACTCAAGACCATCGCCATCGTGGACGAGCAGCCGGAGACCCAATACCTCTATCCAGAATTCCTGCTGGCGAAAAAGCTGTTCGAGCGCGCCGGCATCGGCGCACACATCGTCGATCCTTCAGCACTCCATGTGCGCGAGGACGCGCTATACCTGAACGAGCAGCGCGTCGATCTCGTCTACAACCGCCTCACCGATTTCGATCTGCAGCGTTATCCGCATCTCCGAACCGCCTGGGAGATGCAGCAGGTGGTGTTGACGCCGAATCCGGCTCATTACCAGCGCTATGCGGACAAACGTAAATTGGCATCGCTGACTGATGCCGATGCTCTGCGCTCCGATGGGGTGTCGCCAGCCGGCATCGAAGCGCTGCAGCACGGAGTTCCGCAAACGCGATTGGTACACGCAGAGGATGCTGAGCAATGGTGGGCAGAGCGCAAGCAATGGTTCTTCAAGCCGGCGAGTGGCTACGGCAGCAAGGGCGCTTATCGCGGCGAGAAACTGACCAAGCGCGTGTTCGAGGAGATCATGCAGTCGGACTATGTGGCGCAACGGCTGGCATTGCCTGGCGAGCGCAAGGTCTGCACCGAAGGACTTGAGACACAATCGCTCAAATTCGACGTGCGTTGCTACGTCTACGACGGCCACATCCAGCTCGTTGCCGCGCGCCTCTATCAAGGCCAGACCACTAATTTCCGCACGCCGGGCGGCGGCTTCGCGCTGGTGCGCGAGGTGAGCTGATCTGCAGCATCTTCTATACCTTCTGCGGGGTATATATAGGCCCAGGTATAAGCAATTCTACTTATTGTGAAAGCTGCGTTAGCGCCACAGAATGAACCCATGCTTCGAACATGGGGCAGGCCTAGTTCATGGCCTGCCATTCAAAGGGGGTGGCTATGCTTGTTCAGGAACACTGTCCAGTCTACAGATTCACGACGGACCATGCGTTCAGTCAAACTGGGACGCTCCTGGTTCATCTTGAGTTTCGGAGTCGTCTGGAAGACTACGTGGAAGGCAATTCGCAGAAGCCCGTCGCAGTTCCTCCAAGCGCTTGCCACGCAAATTGTGCAGTGGGCAAATGGTTGCACAGCGAGGGAGGCAGGAAGTGCAAAGATGTTGACCTGGTTGACTCGCTTTGCCGGAGTTGCGAAGAGTTCTATGAGGCTGCCAGCAATGCCGTTCTGCTGATGCAGATGGGCGATACCGAACTGGCCAGGGCGGCTGTGCAGGACGGTGAGGCGATTGCCAATGCCTCAGACAGATTTCAGACGAACCTGTCGAAGTTGCATCAGCAATATTCAGCGGAGAATCCCCGCGTCTTGCCCTAACGACATCAGCCAAGCGGGTTCATGCGTAGCGTGTAGCCGCACTTCAGGTCAGTAATTCTGCATCATCACCGGAATGCGTTTTCTGCCGAACTGCCCCTCAAACTTGCCGAAGTGCCCCGCCAGCCTGGTTCCGCAGTGCGGGCATTCCCCTTTCTCTGTGACCGTGTAATCGCGTATCAAGTGCCAGTCGCGCACGATGAGCGGCTGCCGGCATTTTGCGCAATGCGTGGTACCGCCGGAAACATCGTGCACGTTGCCGGTATAGACATGCAATAGGCCGGCCGCATGCGCGATCTGGCGGGCTTCCGTCAACTTGGCCGAAGGGGTGGCGGGGATGTTGGTCATCTTGTAGTCGGGGTGGAAGGCGGTGAAATGCAGCGGTACGTCCTTACCCAGCTCCTTGACGATCCACTCGCTCATCTGGCCGATCTCGTGCGCGCTGTCGTTGTAGCCTGGGATCAGCAGCGTGGTCAGTTCGACCCACACTGACGTCTCCTGCCGCAGATATTTCAGCGTATCCAGCACGGGTTGCAGATGCGCGCCCGTCTGCCTGAAATAGAACTCGTCGGTGAACGCCTTCAGGTCCACGTTGGCTGCATCCATCTTGGCGTAGAACTCGCGGCGCGGCAGGTCATGCATATAGCCCGCTGTCACTGCCACGGTCTTCACGCCACGCTCGTGGCAGGCATCGGCCACGTCCATCGCGTATTCGGCAAAGATCACCGGATCGTTGTAGGTGAAGGCCACGCTCTTGCAGTCGAGGTCAATCGCGACGCGCGCGATGGTCTCAGGTGTGGCCTGGTCGGCCAGCTTGTCGAAGCTGCGCGATTTGGAGATGTCCCAGTTCTGGCAGAACTTGCAGGCGAGGTTGCAACCAGCAGTGCCGAACGACAGGATGCTGCTGCCGGGGTAGAAGTGGTTGAGAGGCTTCTTTTCGATGGGATCGACGCAGAAACCGGAACTGCGCCCGTAGGTGGTGAGCACCATCGTGTCGCCCACCCGGCCGCGCACGAAGCACGCGCCGCGCTGCCCATCGTTCAGCTTGCAGTCGCGCGGGCACAGGTCGCACTGGATGCGTCCGTCCTCCAGCCTGTGCCAATACCTGGCTGGATATTGTTCGGCAATGCTGATCGGTTCATCCATGTTTGTCGCCTTCGCGTTGTCCAGCTTCGCGCCATTTCCTTACAGTGAAGCGAGAGAGCTTGATGGCGTCAGACCAGAAGTCGTCCGCTAACCCCACTTGCTCTTTGAGAAGAGCGAGAAAGACTTTCGGGTCTGGCGAATCGGCCCACGCATGCGGCAAGAATGAAGCGCGTTTAGAGTCGTATTCCAGAGTCACACCGTCGACTCCTGGGTTCAGTTGCGCCAAGACATCTTGTTCACTGGTGAAACGAATAGGCTCCGGCTTGCTGAGCAAGGCTACATCAATGATGACTTCGGCGAACTCATCCAAGCTGAGCGGTGCAAAACGCGGATCCTGGAATGCGGCGGCGACAGCGTTCTGGCTTACATCATCGATAAGCGGTTGGCTCGCTTCAAGACTGCCGATGCAGCCGCGCAAACGGCCATGCAAGGTCAGAGTAACGAAGGTGGCGCCGGGCTCTTCCATCCAGGCGGGGCGCGGCAGATTGTCAGATAAGAAACCGAGCTCCTTGGCGATGGCTGTGCGTGCGACGTGCAACAGCGTTTGTTCCCTGCTGGTATCGAACATGATGTTCCTCCTTCCTGAGGGCCGTTCCGGTACAAGCAGTGACCATCGTGAAAATGTTTACGCTATCGATGCCAATACCTGTCCGAAAATAGCTCGGCTATTTTTCCGTCAATTGGTTACTTCTGTTCGCGCCATTTGGTGACCGTATAGCGAGACAGCTTCACGCCTTCCGCCCAGAAATCATCGGGCAGGCCGGCCTTGCGCTTGAGATGCGCCATGAATTGCTGTGCTTGGGGCAATTGTTCCCACACTTGGGGCAGGAAGGTACTGCGGTATCTGCCATATTCGAAGACTATTCCATCCACCCCGGGGCGCAGTTGCGCCAGCGCGTGAGCCTCGTGCTGCACCTCCATCATCTGTGTGGGCGAAAGCAGAGAAATCTCGACCGCAGTGATATCGAATTCTTCCGCACTCAAAGGCATGAAACGCGGGTCGCGCATGGCGGCAGAGACGGCGTTGCTTTTGACGTCCGCAAGCAAGGAACGATGCGCCTCCAGCGTGCCGATGCATCCGCGCAATTCGCCATCCTGAGTGAGCGTGACGAAGCACGCACCACGCTCAGAAAGCCAAGGCGCGGTTTCATCCGCGGCACCAGGCAAATCTAACGCCCGTGCAATCGCGGCACGTGCAATCGGCAACAACACGCTTCCACTTTCAGCAGTGATCATCTTCGTTCATCTCCATTCGTTGTCGGGGTAAAGGCAAATGCGCCATATCCCACTACCTTTGACTTTGACCCGGCGGTGTCCCCAGAGTTTCGCAGGTCGAGCAGCTTCGGCTGGAGGTGGTGCTTCTGTGCAGCCAAGACCAATCCGCTGATCGGTGTGGCGCCACATGCCTGTTCGTGATTGAGGGGCAGGTGCAGTTTGAGGATATCGTCCGCGGTCTTGCCATCGACATCCTGTGCGGCGGCGTAGGGCAGGTAATGCGACAGATCGGAGCTGATGACGATCAGCGTCTCATCGCCGCCCCATACTGCTTCCAGCACCTCGGCGACTTCTGCGGCAGTCGCTCTGCCCACCGCCAGCGGCAGCAAGCTGAAGTCCGAAAGCACGCTTTGCAGGAAGGGTAGCTGCACCTCCAGCGAATGCTCCTGCGCGTGCGCCTCGGCGTTGATGACGACTTGGGGCAGGTGAGCGATGGCGCGCATCGCGGTCGTATCCAGCTTCACCCGACCCAGCGGCGTGTCGAACGCGTCTGCATCCGGCAAGGCTAGCCCGCGTACCGCTAAGCGATGGGTTGGCCCCAGCAATACCACGTGGCGGATGCGCGGTGCGATGCCTTTCAGCGTGGCATAGGCACTGGCGGCCACCGCTCCAGAATAGATATAACCCGCATGTGGGACGATCAAGGCTTTGGGGGCTAATGCCTGTGGGCGTGCCTCAGCCAGGAATCCCTGAACATCATGCGCAAGCTGTCGCGGATCGGCGGGGTAGAACATTCCGGCAACGGCGGGTGAGCGGACGGCAGACATTGCAACCTCCCTTGGAACGACGTGAGCAACATTGCGACGAGATTTAAAGAATTCAAGTCATTGTTGGCTGCTGACGTATACACATCACGTGTGTCGTAATAAAGCCAGTTTCGTCGCGAGTTTCACGGCTACTCAGCAAGAACCAGAGCTGTTTGTGGTGGCATAGACCTTGCTGCGAATGATGATGAGTACAACGCGAAGGCCAGCGTATGTCAATAAACCGAACTATGCAGTTCCGGAGGAAATATGAACTTGGACACTAATGCAGCTACGCCATCCAGGTGTTGCGGAAGCTGCGGCAAGACGATCAGGATGCGCGAAGACACGAAAGTGGTTCTCTGCACGGCTATTCTCGATGTGGTGGATGCCGGCTTTGAAGAGGTTTGCGAGCACTATGAGGAGCGTCCCGCTTACCCTGACTTGCCGCTGTCGAAACGTTCCTGACGCAAGCGGTATGGGAATTCGCAGTGGGGACGCTGACGGAGCTGCGAGTACAAAATGGCCTGCGATGTGCTGCAGGCCATTTTTTCGGGAAGAGAGCTGTAGATTAAAGAGGGGTGAGTAGCAGAGCTTATCCCAGCAGATGTTTCACATGCTCGCGCTCGTCAAGCAGTTCCCTGTAGCTGTCCATCATGTGCTTGCGTCCGAGTTCGCTGATGGGCAGGTCTTTCACGATGGTGTAGTGCCCGTTGCGGCAGGTGACGGGAAAGCCGTAGATGACGCCTTCCGGGATGCCGTAGCTGCCGTCGGACGGTACGCTCATGGTGACCCAGTCGTTGTGGTGTGAATGCAGTAGCCAGTCGTGAACGTGCCCGATGGCGGCGTTGGCTGCGCTGGCCGCACTGGAAAGCCCGCGTGCCTCAATCACCGCTGCACCGCGCTTTTGCACGGTAGGGATGAAGGTGCTTTCGATCCAGGCCTGGTCTTGCAGCACATCCAGCACCTTGCGACCGCGGATCTCGGCGTGCGAGAGATCCGGGTATTGCGTGCCGGAATGGTTGCCCCACACCACCATCTTCTTGATGTCCTGGATCGGCTGAAATAGCTTAAGCGCAACTTGCGTGATGGCGCGGTTGTGGTCGAGGCGCATCATGGCACTGAAGTTGCGCGGGTCGAGGTCGGGCGCGTTCTTCATGGCGATGAGTGCATTGGTGTTGGCGGGGTTGCCGACCACAAGCACTTTCACGTGGCGTGCGGCAACTTCGTTGAGAATGCGGCCCTGCTCGGAGAAGATGGCACCGTTGGCCTCCAGCAGGTCCTTACGCTCCATACCCTTGCTGCGGGGGCGCGCACCGACCATGAGCACCACTTCGGCATCACGGAAGGCGACGCGCGGGTCGTCCGTGATGATCACTTGCTGCAACATGGGGAAGGCACAGTCTTCCAGTTCCATCGCCACCCCGCGCAATGCTTGCTGTGCCTGCGGGATGTCCAGCAATTGCAGGATGATGGGTTGCTCGCGACCCAGCATGTCGCCGTTGGCGATGCGGAACAACAAGCTGTAACCGATCTGTCCTGCGGCACCGGTGATTGCTACGCGGATGGGGGCTTTCATGTTGCTGCTCTCCTTGAAATTGTTATAAGGACATTCTGCCGGGATTGTCTGGTCAACTTCCAATAGCCCCCCATGTGCGCCGACTAAAAAATGTCGTCGGCATCATAGTCCTTTTGCTTTTCACTCGCCATGCGCCGGTGTAGGATTGCGCCACTCGATTTTGGTCGCGGAAAATAATAGAAATGTATAAAAAACGCCCCAAGCATCTCGCCTTGCTCAAAATCCAGCAGCCTCTTCCGGCTCTAGTTTCCATTTTGCACCGCATCAGCGGCGCGTTGCTGTTCTTGGCGCTTCCTTTTTTGCTGTTGCTGCTCGATCAGAGCCTGCGCTCTATCGAGACTTATACCAACCTGACTGAGCATCTGGCACATCCCGTCCTGAAATTACTGTTGCTTGGCCTGATGTGGGCGTTCCTGCATCATTTCTGCGCTGGACTGCGCTATCTGGCGATCGACCTGCATCTCCTGCCTACCCTTGCGGCTGCGCGTGCCAGTAGCCGGTGGGTGATGGCGGTCAGCCTGACCTTGACTGTCGTGCTGGGGGTGAAGTTATGGTGAATCGGGTGGTCACTGGCGCACATTACGGCCTGCGCGATTGGCTGGTACAACGTATTACTGCCGCGGTCATGGCCTTGTATGCCGTGGTGATGGCGGGCTATCTACTGCTGCAGCCATCCTTTGGTTACGACACCTGGGTCGAGCTGTTTTCCGGCAACATCGCGCGCACCTTTTCGCTGCTGTTCCTGCTGAGTCTGTTCTATCACGCCTGGATCGGCATGCGCGACATCGTGATGGATTACGTGAAGACAACAGGCATACGCCTGCTGATCCACGTGCTGGTCATTCTGGCGCTGGTGCTGTACGCAATCTGGTCGGTGCAAATCCTTTGGGGAATATGATGGCGTTGGCAAAAAGAACATTCGATGTGGTGGTGGTGGGCGCGGGCGGGGCAGGCATGCGCGCTGCGCTGACCCTGTCCGAGGCGGGACTCAAAGTCGCGGTGCTGTCCAAGGTGTTCCCGACTCGCTCCCACACCGTGGCCGCACAGGGCGGCATTGCAGCTTCTTTGGGTAACGTCAACGAAGACAACTGGCACTGGCATATGTACGACACCGTGAAAGGTTCGGACTACCTGGGCGACCAGGATGCCATCGAATACATGTGCCGCGCCGCGCCAGAGGTGGTGTACGAGCTGGAGCATTTCGGCATGCCGTTCGACCGGCTGGATTCTGGCAAGATCTACCAGCGCCCGTTCGGCGGGCACATGCAGGATTACGGCAAGAACCCGGTGCCGCGCGCCTGCGCCGCCGCCGACCGCACCGGCCATGCGCTGTTGCACACCCTGTACCAACAGAACGTCAAGGCAAACACCAATTTCTTCATCGAATGGATGGCGCTAGACCTGATCCGCGACGAGGATGGCGATGTGCTGGGCGTGGTGGCGATGGAGATCGAGACTTCCGAGGTGATGATCCTGCAGGCGCGTGCCACCTTGTTCGCCACGGGCGGGGCAGGGCGCATCTTCTCGGCTAGCACCAATGCCTACATCAACACCGGAGACGGCCTCGGCATGGCGGCGCGTGCCGGCATCCCTCTGGAAGACATGGAGTTCTTCCAGTTCCACCCGACCGGCGTGCACGGTTCGGGCGTGCTCATCACCGAGGGGGTGCGCGGCGAGGGCGGCTATCTGGTGAACAAGGACGGCGAACGCTTCATGCCGCGCTACGCGCCGACCGCCAAGGACCTCGCCAGCCGTGATGTGGTTTCTCGCGCTATGGCCACCGAGATCAAGGAAGGGCGGGGCTGCGGGCCGCATGGCGACCATGTGTTGCTCAAGCTGGATCATCTGGGTGACGAGGTGATCCGCCATCGTCTACCGGGCATACGCGACATCGCCCTCAAGTTCGCGCATCTCGATCCATCCAAGGCGCCCATCCCGGTGGTTCCGACCGCGCACTACATGATGGGCGGCATCCCGACCAACTATCACGGGCAGGTCGTGGCACCGCACGGCACGGCGCCTGAAGACGTGGTGCAAGGCTTCTATGCCGTGGGCGAGTGCGCTTGCGTGTCGGTGCATGGGGCAAACCGTCTGGGCTGCAACTCCCTGCTTGATCTGATCGTGTTCGGCCGCGCCGCGGCGCGGCAGATCATCGAGGACCTGAAGAACAACCCCAATCCAAAACCGTTGCCCGCCGATGCGGTGGATAGGCCGCTAGCACGCCTGGCGCGGCTGGAGAATCAGAAGAATGGCGAACGCGTGGCGGATGTCGGCGATGCGATGCGCAGGACCATGCAGGCACACTGTGGCGTGTTCCGCTTCCCCGACATGCTGGCGGAGGGAGTGACCAAGATCCGCGAAGTGGCGGAACAGGTGCGCCACACCGAGATCAAGGACAAGAGCCGCGTGTTCAACACGGCGCGCGTCGAAGCGCTGGAGCTGGACAACCTGATCGAAGTCGCCCAGGCCACCATGACCGCCGCCGAAGCGCGCAAGGAGAGCCGTGGCGCCCACGCGCGTGAGGATTTCCCTGAGCGCGATGACAAGAACTGGCTGAAGCATTCGTTGTACTACAGTGACGGGTATCGACTCGACTACAAACCGGTACGCCTGAAACCGCTGACCGTGGAATCCTTCCCGCTCAAGGCGCGTGTCTACTAGGAGAGCGATGAGATGAAATTCAGGATTTATCGCTACAACCCGGACACCGATACTGCTCCTTATATGCAGGATTACGACCTGCAGATGGAGGCGGGCGACGCCATGTTGCTGGATGCATTGATGCTGCTGAAACAGCAGGACGACAGCATCGGTTTCCGCAAATCCTGCCGCGAAGGCGTGTGTGGTTCGGATGCGATGAACATCAACGGGCGCAACGGGCTGGCGTGTATTACGCCGCTGTCTTCGCTCAAACAACCGATAGCGATCCGCCCATTGCCTGGCCTGCCGGTGATACGCGACCTGATCGTGGATATGACGCAGTTCTTCAAGCAGTACCACTCGATCAAGCCGTATCTGGTCAACAACGACCCGCCTCCGGAGACCGAGCGCCTGCAATCCCCGCAGGATCGAGCGGAGCTGGATGGGCTGTACGAATGTATCCTGTGCGGCTGTTGCAGCACGGCGTGTCCCTCGTTCTGGTGGAATCCGGACAAGTTCGTGGGGCCGGCCGGTCTGCTGCAGGCCTACCGTTTTATCGCCGACACGCGCGATCAGGACACCTCGGCGCGCCTTGACAACCTGGAAGATCCCTACCGTCTGTTCCGCTGCCACACCATCATGAACTGTGTGGATGTGTGCCCTAAAGAACTGAATCCGACCGAGGCGATCGGCAAGATCAAAGATATGATGGTGAAAAGGACCGTATGAGGATGGCGGATCCCGCCTATATGGAACGCGTGCGCTGGCGCTGCCGACGCGGCCTCCTGGAACTGGATATCGTGTTAGGGCGGTTTATAGAACAGCGTTATCCGCTGCTGGACAACGAGGAATGTGTGGTCTTCGATGAATTGTTGGATTTGCCGGATACGGTCCTGTGGGATTTGGTGACGGGCAAGAAGGAACCGACGTATGCGCATCAGCGCATGGTGTTGGAATGGCTGAAAGAAGTTTGAAAGAAACGAGGAAGAAATGGAAAGCAAACGTGTCGCAACACTGACTTTGGATGATGGCCGCAGCGTGGAGCTGCCTATCCTGTCCGGTACACTCGGTCCCGATGTGATCGATATCCGCGCCTTGGGCAAGCTGGGGTTGTTCACCTACGACCCTGCGTTTTTTGCCACTTCCAGCTGCACCTCGGAGATCACGTTCATCGACGGCGACGCGGGGTTGTTGTACTACCGCGGCTACCCCATCGAGCAGCTGGCGCAGAAGTCCGATTTCATCGAGGTCTGCTACCTGCTGCTGAATGGCGAATTGCCGAATGCGGAACAGAAGGCCGAGTTCAGCAAGAACATCGTGCACCACACCATGGTGCACGATCAGTTGGCACGTTTTTTCAACGGGTTCCGCCGCGATGCGCACCCGATGGCGGTGATGGTCGGCGTGGTGGGCGCGCTGTCCGCCTTCTATCACGACTCGCTCGACATCAATAACCCGCAGCATCGGGAGATCTCGGCGCAGCGCCTGCTGGCCAAGGTGCCTACCATCGCTGCGATGACGCACAAGTACAGCGTGGGTGAGCCGTTCATGTATCCCAAGAACAAATTCAGTTTCGTCGAGAACCTGATGTACATGATGTTCGCCACGCCTGCCGAAGATTACGTGCCGAATCCGGTGCTGGTACGCGCGCTGGAACGTATCCTCATACTGCATGCCGATCACGAGCAGAATGCGTCCACTTCGACCGTGCGCTTGGCGGGGTCGAGCGGCGCCAATCCATTTGCTTGCATTGCTTCCGGTATTGCGGCTTTGTGGGGGCCGGCGCACGGCGGCGCCAACGAGGCTGCACTGAAGATGCTGGAAGAGATCGGCGACGTGTCGCGCGTCAAGGACTATGTTCAAGGCGTGAAGGACAAGAAGTACAAACTGATGGGCTTTGGCCACCGCGTGTACAAGAACATGGACCCGCGCGCTTCGGTGATGCGCCAGACCTGTTACGAGGTGCTGAAGGAACTGAAGCTGGAGAACAACAAATTGTTCGAGCTGGCGATGGAGCTGGAAAAGACCGCCCTCAGCGATCCGTACTTCATCGACCGCAAGCTGTATCCGAACGTCGATTTCTATTCCGGCATCGTGCTGCGTGCCATCGGCATCCCGGTCAACATGTTCACGGTCATCTTTGCCGTGGCGCGCACTATCGGCTGGGTGTCGCAATGGAACGAGATGATCGCCGATGCCGAGCACAAGATCGGCCGCCCGCGCCAGTTGTACCGCGGCGCGGTAAGGCGCGATTTCGTGCCTCTGGACAAACGTTGAGCGGCATGGGCAGACCATGAACGCACCGGGTAGCACCTATCTGCGAACCATGCGGAACACCTCTCTGCTGTCCGGGGGCAACAACGCCTTTGTCGAGAGCCTGTATGAGGACTATCTGCGGGATCCTGCTTCGGTTCCCGCCGAGTGGCGTGACTATTTCGACAAACTGCAGGCTGCGGACACCCAGCACGATGTGGCGCATGGTCCGATCCAGCGCGGTTTTCTGGAGCTGGGCAAGCGCCAGGCGGAGACGCCTGCGTATGCCGATGAGACGCGCAAGCAGGCCTCGGTGCTGCAACTCATCAACGCGCATCGTTTCCTGGGCGTGCGTATCGCCGATCTCGACCCGCTTGCGCGTCACGCCAAACCCCAGATCGCAGAGCTGAATACGGCGTACTACAACCTTGGCGAGGCAGACCTCGATACCGCTTTCAATACCGGTTCACTGGTTGGTGGAACGCGCATGACGCTGCGCGAGATTTTGCAGCGCCTGCGCCGCATCTACTGCGGCAGTGTCGGTGCCGAATACATGTATATCAGCGACATCGCCCAGAAGCGCTGGATACAGGCACGACTGGAAGGGGCGGCTGGCGAAGCGGAATATCCGCTGGAGACCAGGAAACGCATCCTGGAACGGCTGACTGCAGCCGAAGGGCTGGAGCGCTACCTGCATACCAAATACGTCGGCCAGAAACGCTTCTCGCTGGAGGGTGGCGAGACGATGATCCCGTTGCTGCATCATTTGCTGCAACGGGCGGGCGAGGCGGGCGTGAAAGAGACCGTCATTGGCATGGCGCACCGTGGGCGTCTGAACGTGCTGGTGAACACGCTGGGAAAATTGCCCAAGCAACTCTTCGCCGAATTCGAAGGGGTCCATCACGAACACCTGACTTCCGGCGACGTGAAATACCACCAGGGTTTCTCTTCCGACATCGGTACGCCGGGCGGTCCCATGCATGTGACGCTGGCGTTCAATCCCTCGCATCTGGAGATCGTCAATCCGGTGGTGGAGGGGTCGGTGCGTGCGCGCCAGCACCGGCGCGGAGATCACAAGGGAATGCAGGTGCTGCCCGTGCTGCTTCACGGCGATGCAGCCTTTGCCGGGCAAGGCGTGAATCAGGAAACCTTCAATCTGTCCCAGACCCGCGGTTACCGCACCGGCGGCACCGTGCACATCGTCATCAACAACCAGATCGGCTTTACTACTTCGGATGCGCGCGACGCCCGCTCTTCGCTGTATTGCACCGACGTGGCGAAGATGATCGATGCACCTATCTTCCATGTGAACGGGGATGACCCGGAAGCGGTGTTGCGCATCACCGAACTCGCGCTCGACTTCCGCATGCATTTCGGCAAGGACGTGGTGGTCGACATGGTGTGTTTCCGCAAGCTGGGGCACAACGAGCAGGACGAGCCGCTGGTCACCCAGCCTTTCATGTACCGTTATATCAACCAGCATCCCGGCACGCGCGCACTCTATGCAAAACGCCTGGTGGAGCAGGGAATGCTGGCCGCGGAAGAACCGGACGCGATGATCGCGGACTACCGCCGTGCTATGGACGAGGGACGCGATTCCTTGGAGCTGACGATGACAGGGCTCAAGCACGAGTATGGGGTCAGCTGGTCGAAGTACAAAGGCGATGTGCCGTGGAACGAGATGGTTGCGACTGCAGTGCCGCGTGCCCGTTTGCAGCAGATGGCAGAGCGCCTGACCTCTGTTCCGGAAAAGTTCAAATTGCATGCGCGGGTTGAGAAGATCATGGCCGACCGCACCGCGATGGGCAAGGGTGAACTGCCGCTGGACTGGGGCATGGCCGAGAACCTGGCCTACGCCAGTCTGGTGACCGCCGGATATCCGATCCGCCTTTCCGGCGAGGATACCGGGCGCGGTACCTTTTTTCACCGCCATGCCGTGCT
>CAWEYD010000010.1:0-77618 GCA_963813255.1 uncultured beta proteobacterium
TGATCTCCATCGAGATGCCCGGCGCGGAGCGTGACCTGGTTTGTGATCGAGTAGGCGGTAAGATACGGCTTACAGTTTAAGGAGATGGACATGGTCTATCTGTTGATGAGCGTAATGTCGATCGGATTGGCGGCGGGGACAACCGAGGCCGCAACGGACGAAAAACCGGCCGCCTCACTGGATGGGACCATTATTAAGAAGGCCCTCGGCGACGCACCGGCCGGGGTGAATCTCCTGAAGGCGGACGGTTGGGTGGCGTGGCAGAAAGGTTTTACGCGGGAGGGCGACGCGTTTATTTGTGACAACGGCGACGACGCGGGCGTGCAGCGGGGTGCGAGCCAGACGATCACGATGAACCAGACGCGGGCCGAACCGCTGATCGCGGAGGCGGCCAGCAAGGCCGAGGGGGTGAGCGGCAGCCGTAACAATGACTATTCGCTGTATCTGGATCTTGTCTATACCGACGGCACGCCGCTGTGGGGACAGGTCGCCTCGTTTCATGTCGGCACGCACGATTGGGAATCGGTGGAGGTGATTGTCTTTCCGGACAAGCCGATCAAGCACGTCTCGTTTCACATGCTGCTGCGGTCGCACTCGGGCAAGGCGTGGTTTCGCGGGCCATCGCTCCGCGTAATCGAGGCGCCGGCGGGAGTGGCCATGTTCGACGGCGTGGCGGTCACGCCTGACTGGTCAGGGGCGGGAAGGCTTCATGGTCCGCGACGTCAAGGCCGAGGGCGACTTCGTCGCGATCGACTGGGAGGCTGGGCCTTGGACTGGAAACGCGAGCGGAGCCGACGGGGCGACGATCCTGGATGTAACGCTGACGGACACGACCGGCAAGGACCGGGCCGTCACGCTGGTCTATGCGGTGCCGATGTCACGGGAGGATGGCGCTGGCTGGCCGATCCCGGCGGTCGGAGCCGGTCGAGACCGGGCGCGAATATCTCGACGCCCGGCGGTTTCGGCCGGGGCCAACGGGCGACTGTCGCGGTATCCGTTCGCCGCGGTGGCCGACGCGGCCAGGGTCTTGGGCTGGGGATCGACATGGCAAGGCCGGCCTTCTTCCGCGTCGGCTACAACGCCGGCACGGAGGAGCTGTTCCTGGCCTACGACCTCGGCCTGACGCCGGAGAAGCCGACGGCCCAGCTGCGGTTCTGCCGGTTTTCGTTCGATCCGGCGTGGGGATTCCGCGCGGCGCTGCAACGGTACTACGAGCTCTTCCCCGAAGCTTTCCGCTGCCGCACGCCGCAGCAGGGCCTGTGGATGCCGTTTGCCAAGATCAGCAAGGTCGGAGTGGGAGGACTTCGGCTTCAAGTTCAAGGAGGGCAACGACGAGACCGCCTGGGACGACGAGCACGGCATCATCACCTTCCGCTACACCGAGCCGATGACCTGGTGGATGACGATGCCCAAGGACATGCCGCGGACGCTCGACGCGGCGCTGGCCGAGGCCCGGCGGCTGGCCGACGAAGGGCGACCGCGCAGGCCAAGGCCCTGCTCACCAGCGGCTACCACGACGAGGCCGGCCAGATTCGCCGCGCGGCTGCTCGACACGCCCTGGTGCAACGGGGCCGTGTGGAGCATGAACTCGATGCCCGGCATCGCCGGCGACGTGACCGACTTCAAGAACAAGTGGAACGCCAAGCTCCGCGAGAAGCTCTACGGCCCGAAGCGGAGCGGCGACCTCGACGGCGAGTACATCGACTCCAGCGAGGGCTACGTGACCGACGAGCTGGATTTCCGCCGCGACCACTTCGCCGCCGCCGACACGCCGCTGACCTTCTCGCCGGACAGACGCACAAGCCGGCCATCTTCCGCGGGCTGATCGCCTTCGAGTACGTCCGCGCGATCGCCGACGACGTCCACGCCATGGGCAAGCTGATGATGGCCAACGGCGACGCCCGGACCGGCTCTGCTGGCTGGCCGCCGCTGCTGGACGTGATGGGCACGGAGACCGACTGGAACCCGGGCGGCCGCTGGCGGCCGATGTCCGACGCCGAGCTGCTCTACCGCCGGGCGCTGTGCAAGGGCAAGCCCTACTGCTTCCTGATGAACACCGACTTCGAGGAGTTCCCGCACGAGCTGGTCGAGAAGTACATGAAGCGGTCGCTGGCCTACGGCATGTTCCCCGGCTTCTTCAGCCACAACGCCTCGCAGGGCCACTACTTCACCCGGCCCGAGCTCTACGACCGCGACCGGCCGCTGTTCAAGAAGTACGTGCCGCTGTGCAAGCGGGTGGCCGAGGCCGGCTGGCGAGCCGATCACGCAGGCCCGCTCCAGCGACCCGCAGGTCTACGTCGAGCGGTTCGGCGACAAGCTCCTGACCGTCTTCAACGACAGCCCCGAAACGCGTCAAGTCATTCTCACGCGGGCGAACACTTCCGGAGTCTGTCAGGAACTTGTCCGGCAGGCGGAGGTCCGCTGGGAAGACGGCAAGACGACGCTATCTCTGGAAGCCGAGGATGTCGCGGTTCTGGAACTGCCGTAGTTGAGATAAAAAAAGCCCCCGCATCCCTGCAGGGGCTTTGAAATTACTTTGTGACGCTGAATTAGCCGGATTAAACCCTGGGCAGGTTGCCGAGGTACTGGGTCCGGGGCAGCTTGCCGACCAGCGGGAAGGCATATCTGAGGAATGCGTCGGTCATGCCGTTGCCATCCTTATTGATGAAATCATCGGGCATGCTCTTGGTCTTTTCGGCCACATTGGCCAGGTCAGTGCGGAACAACTCGATGGAGTACTTAGCGGTCTTCATGCGGCGAATGGCGACCGAGCCGCTTTGTTCCTTCATCGAATACAGCACGGCCTGGCGGCCGCAACGACGGGCTTCTTTGGCGTCCACTTCGGACTGCAGTCCGGCAAAACTCCGCTGCAGGTAGCCGAAGGTATCGGCGCGGACGCGCTTGATGCCGAGCTTGCCCTTGACCTGCCCGGCGAGGAAATCGGCCAACGCGCCGGTCCCGGAGAGCTGGACATTGCCGTGCGAATCGTGTTCGGCCGTTTCGGCGATCTTCTCGGTCCAGGTCTTGTGGTCGATATCGCTCATGCCTTCGCTGACGGCGATGACGCAGCGGCCGAATTTCTTGTACGCGGTATCGACATCGGCCAGGAATTTGTCCATGCTGACCGGACGCTCCGGGATGTAGATCAGGTGCGGGCCGTCGTCGTCGCGCTGTTTGGCCAGCGCGGCGGCGGCCGTCAGAAAGCCGGCATGGCGACCCATGATGACATCGATCTTGACGCCCGGCAGGGCGCGGTTGTCGAGGTCGTCGCCCATGATCGCGCAGGCGACAAAGCGGGCGGCGGTGCCGTAGCCGGGACAATGGTCGGTGACCAAGCAGGTCGTTGTCGATGGTCTTGGGCACATGAAACGCGTGGAGATCGTATCCGGCCTCGCGGGCCATCGTATCGATGATGTAGCAGGTGTTGGCCGAATCGTTGCCGCCGATGTAGTAGAAGTAGCGGATGTCGAATTTCTTGAAGACATTGAGGATCTTCTCGCAGTAGGCCCGGTCGGGCTTGTCCCGGCTGGAACCCAGCGCCGACGATGGCGATGCGGCGACCTCTTCGAGGATCTTTTTGGAGATCTTTTTGAGGTTGATGAACTGCTCGTTGATGATGCCCTTGACGGCATGAACGGCACCGTAGAGTTTGTCGATCTGCTTTTGTTTGCAGACCTGTTCGATGACGCCCACCAGCGACGCGTTGATCACGCCGGTCGGGCCGCCGGACTGACTGACGATTGCGTTGGCCATGAAACCACCTTTCATACCTGTCGATTGTTTTTTGGTTTTCCCGTTGGAATCGGACGATTATTATAGGAATTCGGGTCCGGATGGCAAGGGGAAATCCTCTCATGCAAATTGCTGGTTTTACCGTTTCTTGAGACCCTCCAGAAGGCCCGGGAGAGATTCAATGATCGTATCCGGAGAGATCAACTTGTCGAGTTTTAATTCGGGCTGCTTGATTGTTCCGCCCAGCGGAATCGGGACTCGCAACCCGGAGGTCTCTTTCCCCACACGAGCGGTGCGACCGCCGATGACCCAGGGAAGGGTGACGGTCATATCCAGTTTCTGGTCAAATCCGATGGATCCGGCGAAGTTGACGGGGTTGTTGCCCACATCCAGTTGCATGTTGTCATAGCTGACCACGGATTTTTGGACGCGGAATTTGGTCGGCTCGATCGCCATGGCCTGGGTGCTGGACTGGCCCATGCCTTTCAGCAGCTCGCTCATCAGGCCGCGGGAGGCCAACGACATATCCGCGATCGAGACGGTTCCGAGGATGGAAATGTCATTTTTACGCTGGCCGGACAAAGGGATCACCATCTGGTCGCAAGCGAGATTGAGCTTGCCGCGGAGCTGGCCGGCATCGGAGAAGATCGGGTTGACATAGGGAAGGATCGCGCCGCCGATGACATCATTGAGCTGGACATTGGTGAGTTTAGGCATCGTTGCGGCGGAACTGAAGACCATCGGCGAGGACCGCATATCCAGTTGGCCGGCGAAATCGAGCGTACCTTCATTGACGGTGGTCTGGAAGGGAGAAATCTTCAACTGGCCTTGCTGTGCCTGAAACGCGATTTTGGTCGGACCGACATTGAGACCTTTATACGAGGCCTTGTCAAAGCCGAAGGTCGTCGGCTGCAGGTTCAGATTGGCGGCCAGTTGCGCCGGCTTGTCGGTGGGATATTTGGAATCGAAGGTCAGTTGTGTCTTTTGACGGCCTGCGATGTCCAAACCCTCCGGAAGCATTGGAGCGGCGATGGCCCGAACGGCGGCCAGGTCGATCTCGGCGTCGATCTTGCCGTTCATTTGGGTGTTGGTTTTGTCGGCCTTCTGCTGGATCTGGGCCTGCGTGACACGGATGATCGCCTGGCCGGCGGTACCTTCGAGATTCAACTGCTTGGCGGCGATCGTTTTTTCCTTGGTGTCCAGGAACACATCGGCTACGAGCTTGACCGTATCCTGCGTAAAGGGCTTTTTGTCTTTCTCGACGATAATCAGGTTACGGATCGTGGTCTGGTTGGTCTGGACATGAAAGACATCCTTGTCTTTGCTGAAGGCGACCTGGCCGTCGAGCTTGCCACCCCATTGAAGATTGTCGGGCATCTTGGCCGCAAGCCCGACAAACGGCCGCAACTTGGCCAGATCCGCCGAGGTTGTCACCGTCAAGGCGAGGGGCTGCTGAACATCCTTGGCCAGCGCAATCGTCGATTTGGCGATCTCGACGGTGGCCGGATCGCTGACGAGCTTGAAGGCCTCAACGACCAGGGTCTTGCGATCGGCAGGCAGGCGGATGCCCAAATCGGCCGTGGCATTCGTCGCGGGCGTGACGGCCTTATCCTTAGTGACGACGAGTTGATCGAACTTGGTCTGGGCTTTGACGACGGTGGCATCCTTACCAAGCTGTACATTGCCTTGCGCGGCGAGCTTGCCTGCCAGTTGGTACGAGCCCAGGTCCGTGAATTGCTTGGCGAATGACTGGGTCTGGGCCAGGTCTGCGGCGACGGTGTAATCAATCGCCTCGGTCGTACCCTTGCACTGGACCTGGCAGAACGACGAGCTGACCTGAACATTGTCGATCAGGAGTTTCTGGTTGGCCGTGGTCAGTTGGGCGTCGAGTTTGACCGGCTGCTGAATGGTCGTCTTTTTGCCATCGACCGTCTGCGACAATTCCGTCAGCTCGGCCTTGGCGTTGACCTTTTGCGGCATACCGTCGGCGATCTGGATATCCATGTTGGCCTGCAGCTTGCCGTCGGCGGTCAGGTCCTGGCCGAGCATGGCCAGGATCGGGCGGAAGGAGGCGAGTTGTACTTTGTCGATTTCGACTTTGACCTGGCCGCTGGTGCCCTTGAGCGTCCAACCGGAATCGCCGAGCTTGAACGCCCCCTGCGTGTTGATCGACGCGGTGGGCTGGCCGGGTTGAACGATCTGCGTCAGCATGGAGAACTGGGAATCCTGTCCGGCCGGGCGCAAATCGACCTTGGAGGCGAAGCCCTGAAACTCCACCCGCTGGCTGGGCCGGTCGGCCGATTGCATGTTGAGCACGATCTGCCCATCCTGCACGGCCAGATCCAGCGTATCCAGCGGGATCGCCGGGGCGGCGGTTTTCGGTTTTTCGGAATCGGACTTCTTCGGTTTATCCGAAGGCGCCGGCGACTGGACCGTCAACTGAACCTGGGGCTTGTCGATGACGGTTTCTTCCAACGCGATGCGGCCTTTCAACAGGGAGCTTAGCAGCGGTTTGGATCGAACCTCGCGGATTTCCACGGAGGTTCCCTTTTTCAGGTCGGTAAACTTGAGGTTGTCAATCTTCAGGCCAGACAGCCATCCCAAAGAAAGGTCTCCCAGTTCCATTGTGCCGCCCATCGCATGGCCCAGCGTGGACTGGACAAATCGGGTCCCCGGACCGGTGGACAGCAGGGTCGGCATCAAGGCGAGCAGAACCACGATGAGGATGATCAACAACACCAAGGCCTTGAAAAGTCGGCGGAAGAAGGATTTGGGTTTCGGTTGCGTTTGAACTTGTGGGGGTGTCGTTTGCTTTTCCATCGGTTTCCTCGCCATTCAAAAAAATCTCGCCGGAGCGACAGCTCCGAAATCTTGTGGTGAACTTTTCCCTTGCCCAACGATGCCGTTGACGGCTAAAACAATCCGCCCATGGTTGTCCGATGCCGGGCCATGGGCGATCCATTCTTCAACGATACAGCCGCCGACGGCGGCGGAGTTATTCTTTCATCACCTCATCGGACTTTACCCTTACGACCTCGTCGATCTTGTCATCCTCTGGATACTTTCTGATGTGTTCAACCTGGTCAACGCCTGGACGCCGCTTCGCCGGCAGAACGACTACCGGTTCACGGGCCCGAACGGCTTCAACCAGATCCTGGAGATCATGAACCCGCTCGTCGTGCGCCTGGGCGCGAGCGTGACGTTCTAACAGGGCCGCGATCAGTGGGCGTCGGCTCGCGGCCGCAGGTCCTGTCCGCGGCGTTCCCATCCGTCCTCGGCTGAGCTTCGTGTGTGCTGCCTGCGGGCAGATGGGAAGCGCCGCGGCCACCCGCAGCCGACAACCCCGGTCCCGGCGTCAGTGCAGGCGGTAGAGCATCCAGTACACGGTCACGCCGGTCACCGAGACATAGAGCCAGATCGGCAGCGTCCAGCGCGCGATGCGGACGTGCCGCTCGAAGCGCCCGCGAAGCGCCCGCGAGAGCGTGACGATGGCCATCGGCAGGATGATCGCCGCCAGCACGACGTGCGTGATCAGGATCCCGAAGTACACCGCCCGGGCGACCCCGGTGCCGGAGAAGTGCTTCGACCCGGCGCTGGCGTGGTACACGACGTACGACACCAGGAACAGCGCCGAGACGGCGAACGCCGACAGCATGCACGCGCGGTGTGCGCTGCCGGCGGCCCAGCCTGATGCACGCGTAGCCCGCCAGCGAGGAGGATCGGCGGCCAGGCCGTTCAAGGTGGCGTTGAGTGGCGGCAGATCGGTCACGTTCATGTGCGCCACCCGGTCGAGCACCATCAGGATCCACAGCAGGGGCAGGTAGATGATCGATCCGAGGAACAGCCGCCGTGCGGCCGGCGTCGATCGCCGCCACGCAAAGCGCACCGCGAGCCCGATGAACGCCAGGCCGAGAACCGCGGCGCCCGCCAGGTACCGGTGCCCGTCATCGCGGCGGCGGTCGGGGCCAGGCTCAGCGGCAGCAGCGCCGCGGCGTAGATCACGGCCTGCCGGCCCGTTGACCCGCCGTCGGGCTCGACGACCGGCAGGAGCGGGAACCCGGCGCGCGAGTAGTCATCCCGGTACATCCACGCGATCGCCAGGAAGTGCGGCATCTGCCACAGGAACACGATGCCGAAGAGGATCCAGGCTTCGATGGACAGGTTGTTGCGCACGGCGGCCCACCCGATCATCGGCGGCAGCGCGCCGGGGATGCCGCCGACCACGGTGGCCAGCGACGTGCGCTTCTTCAGCGGCGTATAGAACACCGTGTAGGTCAGCAGCGTGACCAGCGCGACGGCGGCGGCGAGCAGGTTGACGCCCCACGCCAGCTGCACGAGCCCGACGGTCGACAGCGCGAGGCCGAACTGCCTCGCCTGGCGCGGCTGCAGCCGCCCGCTCGGCAGCGGACGCGCACGCGTGCGCCGCATCTTGCCGTCCGCTTCGATTTCGAGCACCTGGTTGAACGCCGACGCGCCGCTGGCGACGAGCGCCGTGCCCACCAGCGTGTGGAAGAGCAGCATCCACCCCCGCCCCTGGGGAACCGCCATGTAGTAGCCGCCAGCGTGGTGGCCACGACCAGCATGTTCAGGCGCGGCTTCGCGAGCGTGACGTAGTCGCCCGCGTGCCAGGCTCCGGCAGACACCGGTTGGTGGCCCACGCTCGCCGTTTCTCCGGGGGCGATGATACCCACGCTACCGTTTGGGGCGGGCCGGCGGCACCGGCTTCCGCTTCGGAGGCGTCTTCGTCACGCGGCCCGGGGCCTTCTTCTTGGCTTTCGGGGGGCTGGCGGGCGGAGGCGCCTCGACCGACCCCTTGTCGATGAGGCCGGCTTCGACCAGTTTCCGGTTCACCCGGTCGGCGATCCAGTGCGGGTCCCACCACTCGATCGGGCTCACCGGACGCCCGTCCAGCATGACCGCGAAGTGCAGGTGATCGCCGCCGGCCAGTCCCGTCATCCCGCTGCGCCCGATGGCCTCGCCGCGGTCGACGCGGTCGCCGGGTCGACGTCGATCGACGACAGGTGCGCGTACAGCGACTCCACGCCCCATCCCGTGATCCAGGATGACGCAGTTGCCGTAGATGCCCAGGAAGGCGGCGAACAGGACATGACCGGCATTGGCCGCCTGATCGTCGCGCCGCGCACCGAGGCCAGATCGGCGCCCAGGTGCACCTGCTGATCGATTCGCGGTCGCCGTCCACGTTCGTGCGATGGTCGGCGAAGATCGCCTCGGATTTCGCGCCTCCCATGCGCAGGAACGTTCCGCGCCAGAGCATCTCGGGAGACGTCTCGCGGGCCACCTCGACGATCTTCTGCTCGTTGCGCCGGCGCAGGTCCCCGTTGATCGTCAGGAAGGCCTGGAGGCGTTCCGCCGTGGTGCCTGCCGGCAGTTTCAGATCGGGCGTGCCCTGGAGAATACCCGGCACGACGCGCTCGAGGAACGCATCGTCGATCGGCACGCGGCGCGGGTCGAAGGACGCCGGAAGCGTCTTGTGGTGGGTTGACTCTGACGGTCCGCTGCCGGTGATTGAGCTCGACCATCGGAGCTCCGAGCGTCTAACGCGAGTGCCGGACCCTCCGACGGCCGCCTCGAGCCGGCTTCCGCCGGCGGGCCCCGGCTTCGGCCCTCTTGCCCTGCCGCTTGCCGAGGGCGAGAAGCCGGGCCACGCTGTCTCGCCTGGGCACCGAGGTCCCGCGTTCCCACCCGAAGATGGAACCCGGGCTCACCGCCAGCAGCCGGGCGAACTTGACACGGGAAAGACCCAGCCGGGCCCGCAGGGCGCGGATTTCCGCCGGCGGCACCGCGGTGCCGGCCGCCGCCCTGCGCCGAGCTTTGCCATGAGCCGCCAGGCGCACGATCTTTCGCTCCACCTTGGCCAGGGCCTTTTCCCGGGCCCGCGCTTCGAGTCTCAGGGCTTGGAGGCGTCGTTCCACCCGGCGCAGCGACTTGAGCGCCTTGCGCACCTCACGCGCGGCAAGACGGCGAACTTCGGTTCTGAGCGCCGAAGCCAGACTGGTCTTTCTCATTTTGCGCGCTCCCCCAAGCAGAGTCGGAGGGCTGCAGACCATTCCGCAGCCTGGTTGAGAATAGATGCTTGAGGCTAACCCGGGAGGGTTCGGGATTCAAATCGGAATCTCGAACCAGGGCTGAAGAGGACGGCTGGTAGCGCTACGGGGATTCGAACCCCGGTTTGATGGCTGAGAACCATCCGTCCTAACCCCTAGACGATAGCGCCGTCGAGCAGTATAGCAACCGAGGCTCGCCTGTTCAATCCAGCGCCTCGGGGCGCTGCCGAGCGGGCGGTCCCGCCTGTGGTGCGGGTCGCTACTGCTTGGCCGGAGCCGACGCGGCGGGGGCCGGAATGGGTCCGGCTACCGACTCCATCACCGACTGCCAGGACCCGTCGGGCGCCTGCACGCGAGTGGTGAGAGCTAGCTTGCCTTCGTCTTTCTTGGCCACCAGGAACTGCTCCTTCACCGGCCGGCCCTGGTGGCTGTACTCGCTGCTGAAGGTGAAGACACCGTCGTCGCCGAGCTGACCGGCATAGTGGGTGGCCATCCCCATGTTGTCGAACCAGCTCATGCGGTAGGCCTTGGCGTCGGGGTCGTAGCCGACGAAACCCCGCGCTTCCACGCGACCCATGGGCGTGTTGGCGGCGTAGGTGATGGCGAGGTGATGGTCACCCAGCGCCCAGGCCACCTTGCTGCGGCCCTTGCCGGGGCCGGCGGGGCCGAAGGGTGTCGCCAGGTAGGTCTCCTCATGAACCCAGTCGCCCAGCATGAAAGCGAGCTTCTGCAGCTCGGGGGCGGGCTTGGGCGCCGGCGGCGGCGCCGGCGTCGCGGCAGGAGCCGGCGAGGCCACGGGGGCGGGCGCGGCGGGCGGAGTCTGGCCGAACGCGGGCGCGGCGGCGGACAGGGCGAGGACGGCGAGTGTCTTGAACATGACGTGACCTCGGTGGCTAGGGTGCTGAACTCGACTTCAAGGAACGCGCGACGAGGCCCAGGCCCCCGGCCAGCAGGACCAGCATGATGAGCGTGTGGAACAGGCTAGTCGGCGCAAAGAAGATCTGGAGATTGATGAGGATCCCCAGGAAGATGACGAAGGCCCCTCCTGCGGTGAGCAGCCATCCCAGGACGCTCTTGCCGTTGAAGAAGAGCAGGCCCATGCCAAATACGAGGGGGAGCAAGGTGAGCCCGAAAGTCTCGTGACCGAAGAAGGCCCAGAAGCCAGAGCTGACGGTGACCCGACTGCTGAGCAGGAAGGCTCCACCAGCCGCCATCATCAGGCCGACGAAGAACTGCACGATCCCACCTTCGGTACCGCCGGCGCCTTTCATGGGGTCCTCGCTTCTGGGGCGCGATTATAGCAAGGAGCCGACTGTGACGAGCGTCACAGCGTCCACCGGTCGCGGGGCCGAGCATGGAAGATAGCTCCGTCCGGCCTTGGCCCGTCTTGGCTTGCCTCCGGTGACGGACAGGGAGGACGTCATGTCAGACCGTCTGCCTTACCGGCGCCTGGCCGTCGGCCTTTCGATCCTGCTCTCCGGCCTCTTGCTCGCTCGGTGCGGGCAGGGCCCGACCGCTCCTTCGGGAGAGATCGTCCTCCGGGGCTCGGTCGTGGGCTCCTCGGCGTCGGCCCTTTCGACAGGCCGGACCCAAGGCGCTGGCGCCATCACCGTCACGGTACAGGGCTCGACCATCTCCACCACGGTGGCCGCGGACGGGAGCTTCACCCTGCGGGGCCTGCCCGAGGGCAGTTTCACGCTGGTGTTCACCCGGGACGGCGCTCCCCTGGGCCAGCTCACCTTCGATGCCGTGAACGCCAACCAGGAGATCACGATCACCGTCCGCCTTTCCGGCGACACCGTGGTGCTGGTGGATGAGCAGCGCACCGGCATCGGCCACGGCGACGTGGAGATCGAGGGCCTGGTCCAGGCCGTGCTCGTGCTCGACCCCGCGGGTGAGAGCCGGTTCACGATTGCCGGCAAGACCGTGGCGGCCAGGCCTGGGCAGACGGCGATACGTGAGGGGAACACCGCCAGGTCGGTGAGCGACGTCACCGTGGGCCGTCAGGTTCACGTGAAGGGCGTGTGGCTCGAGCCGCAAGGGACCAGCCAGGCCGTCCTCGCTCTCGAGATCATGCTCCAAGGACCAGGCCCGTCACCCTCACCGTCGGCGTCGCCGTCGCCATCCGTCTGCGCCGTTGGCGCCAACGCCGAGGTCGAGGGGCTGATCACGGCCAAGGCTGCCAGCAGCATCACCGTGAACCAGCAGGCCAAGGGCGACTTCCTGTGTGATGTCAGCGCGTCCACGCGAATCCGCAAGGGCAACACGTCCTATACCCTGGCCCAGCTCCAGCTCGGATGGCGCGTCCACGTCAAGGGGACCACGCAGGGCCTCGCGGGCACGGCCTGCCGGGTGACCGCCGACGAGATCATGGTGCAGAACAACTGAACGGGGCCGCTGTCGGTCGACGATCGGCCTTCGGCGGTCGGGCGGCGCAGCCAGGCGTCTTGCTGGAGTTGGGCCTCAGGGGCGCGAGGGTTGTCCCTTCACCTGGATTCGCGCCCAGGTGTCCCGAAGGGTGACCGTGCGGTTGAAGACCGGCCGTCCGGGCGCCGAGTCCCGATCGACGCAGAAGTAGCCCAGCCGCTCGAACTGCACCGCCGCCCCCACCGGGAGCCCGCCCAGCGCGGGCTCGAGCTGGCAACCCGACAGCACTTCCTCCGAATCGGGATTCAGGTCCGCGAGCAGGTCGCCCTCGGCCCCGGGATCGGGGCGGGTGAACAGGTGCTGGTAGAGTCTCACCTCGCCGGGGATGGCGTGCGGGACCGACACCCAGTGGAGCGTCGCCTTGGGCGAACGGCCGCCAGGGTCCGCGCCCCCGCGCGTCGAAGGGTCGTAGGTGCACCGTAGCTCCACGATCTCGCCCCGGGCGTCCTTCACGACCTCCTGGCAGGTCACGAAGTACGCCGAACGCAGCCGGACCTCTCGCCCGGGCGACAGGCGGAAGAACTTCCGCGGCGGGTCTTCGAGAAAGTCCTCGCGCTCGATCCACAGCTCCCGCGAGAACGGAACCCGCCGCGTCCCTGCGGCGGGATCTTCGGGGTTGTTGGCGACGTCGAAGTCCTCGACCTGGCCCTCGGGGTAGTTCGTCAGCACGACCTTCAAGGGCCGGAGGACCGCCATGCGCCGTTCAGACGTCAGGTTCAGGACCCTGCGGACACAGTGCTCCAGCATGGCGACGTCCACCACGCCCTCGCGCTTGCCGACGCCGATCATGGCAGCGAAGTCGCGGATGGCCTCGGCCGGAAAGCCCCGGCGCCGGATCCCCGAAATGGTCGGCATCCGCGGATCGTCCCACCCGCGCACCCGTCCATCGTTGACGAGGAGGAGGAGGAATCGCTTGGACAGCATCGTGTAGCTCAGGTTGAGCCGGGCGAACTCGTACTGGCGCGGCCGTGAGGGCACGGGCAGGTTCTCGATGCACCAGTCGTAGAGTGGCCGGTGGCCCTCGAACTCGAGGGTGCAGATCGAGTGGGTGATCCCCTCGATGGCGTCGGATTGGCCGTGGGCGAAGTCGTAGGTCGGGTAGAGGCACCAGGCATCGCCCGTGCGGGGATGGGTGGCGTGCAGGATCCGGTAGAGGACCGGGTCGCGCAGGTTGATGTTGCCCGAGGCCATGTCGATCTTCGCGCGCAGCACCCGCGCCCCGTCGGGGAACTCGCCCCTTCGCATCCGCTCGAAGAGGTCGAGGTTCTCGGCCACCGATCGCTCCCGCCACGGGCTGTTCCTCCCGGGCTCGGTGAGGGTGCCCCGGTGCTCGCGGATCTGGTCGGCAGAGAGGTCGTCGACGTAGGCCCGATCCTCCTTGATCAGGTGGACGGCCCACTCGTAGAGTTGCCCGAAGTAGTCCGACGCGTAGTAGAGGTGCGGCCCCCAGTCGAAACCCAGCCAGCGCACGTCGTGCTGGATGGCGTCGATGTACTCCTGCTCCTCCTTCGTGGGGTTGGTGTCGTCGAAGCGCAGGTGACACCGGCCGCCGAACTCGGCCGCGATGCCGAAGTTGAGGCAGATCGACTTGGCGTGGCCGAGGTGTAGATAGCCGTTGGGCTCGGGTGGGAAGCGGGTGACGACGGTCGAGTGGCGGCCCGCTCGGAGGTCCTCTGCCACGATTTCGCGGATGAAGTCCTGGGGCTCGTCGGGGGGAACCGGGGTTGCGTCGCCGTTCGTGGTCATCGTCGTCCTCTCATGCTGCACGGCCCGTCCACGTCTACCGCTTGCTGCCGCCGAGCGCCAAAGCGGCCCTCCGAAGGCGCCGCCGGCAGATCTCCTTGCCGAGCACCGCTGCCGTCTCGAAGAGCGGCGGCGTCGCGGCCCGTCCGGTCAGGGCCACGCGCACTGTCATGAGGGTCTCCTTCTGGGGCCAGCCCGAGGCATCCCCGAAGGCGAGCAGGGCCGCCTCGAAGGTCTCCGCCTTCCACTCCGGCAGCGGATCGATCTGTGAATCGACGAGCTGCCCCAGGGCCTTGGCGGTTTCGGCCGCGGTCCGACCCTTGGGGACCATGGCCAAGAGAGCCGCCTCGTCGTAGGCCAGTTCCCCGACGAAGAAGAACGATGCGTACTCCCAGAAAGCCTCGAGGGTGTCGATCCTCTCCTGGACCAGCGGCAACACCCGCAGCAGGTATTCGTCCCCCAGGACGTGGCTGCGGAGGCGCCCGAGGAGCCCTTCGGGCGTGAGGCGTCGCAGGTACTTGCCGTTCAGCCAGCTCAGCTTCTCGAGATCGAAGACCGGGCCGCCGAGCGACACCTTCTCCAGGTCCAGTTGGGCGACGAACTCCTCGAGCGTGAACTCCTCCTGCCCGTCAGGCATCGCGAAGCCCATGAGGCCGAGATAGTTGAGCATCGCCTCCGGGAGGTAGCCGGCGCGGCGGTAGTGGTTGAGACTCACCGGGTTCTTGCGCTTGGAGATCTTCGAGCGATCGGGGTTCCTGAGCAGCGGCAGGTGGCAGAACGTCGGGAGCTCCCAGCCAAAGGACCGGTAGAGCTGCACATGCTTGGGAAGGGACGACAGCCACTCCTCGGCCCGCACCACGTGGGTCACCTCCATCAGGTGATCGTCCACGACGTTGGCCAGGTGGTAGGTCGGGAAGCCGTCACTCTTCAGGAGGACTTGGTCGTCCATCTGCGGCCGCTCGAATCGGACCTCGCCTCGGAGCAGGTCGACGACGGTCATCGAATCCTCCTCGGGCATGGCGAGGCGCACCACGTGGGCCTCGCCCGCGGCGCGCCTCC
The DNA here is from genome assembly GCA_963813255.1 of uncultured beta proteobacterium. Lineage (GTDB taxonomy): Bacteria > Pseudomonadota > Gammaproteobacteria > Burkholderiales > Gallionellaceae > Sideroxyarcus. The sequence continues at coordinate 15,027 of CAWEYD010000010.1, forward strand.
GCGCTGCTTCGGCCGGGTCCAGCCTTCGGCAGAGGCCGTCGTACCCGAGCACCGCCGCCTTGCGCGCCTTCTGCTCGTCGCGGAGCGCCGCCAGGCGTTCGGCAGTGCAGAAGCAGGGATAGGCCGCCGCTCGGCGGATCAGCTCGAAGGCGTGGTCGCGGTAGATCCCCGCGCGTTCGCTCTGGCGATACGGACCGTAGGCGCCACCGACGTCCGGCCCCTCGTCCCACGCCAGGCCGAGCCAGTGGAGGGCGTCGAAGATCATCCGCTCGCTCGCGGGGTGACTCCGCTGCCGGTCCGTGTCCTCGATGCGGAGGATGAACTGGCCGCCCTGACGGCGGGCGAGGGCGTAGTTGAAGAGGGCGACATAGGCCGTGCCGACGTGGGGATCGCCCGTCGGGCTGGGTGCGATCCTGGTCCTCACGATCATCCGCTCTCCAAGCCTCCACTGCGCTGGCGGCGCTCGCTGGGGCCGCGAAAGGCGGAAGGATAGCATGCGCGTCGGTGAACCCCTTTGGGTGAACCGGGCCATGGCGGCGTCGAATCAGGGCGCCGGGAAGATCGAGCCCCAGGTTGTGCAGGTGAGAGCCTGTGAGAGCCGGCCGGAAGGGGGTGAGGGCGAACGGCCATGGGAGCCCGGCATCTGAAGACAGGAATACCGGACTCCTGGCCGGAGCCGAGTGGGAAGGGGCACGGCGTCGAGCCGTGCCGTCAGGAACTAGTTGCCCGACGTGCTGGGCGCCGGACGCAACCGGGGGCGGGTCTTGGGCACCTTCTCCCGCGGCACGTTGTAGCGCTGCAAGCGGAGGTAGATGGTACGCCGCGTGACGCCCATGAGGCGCGCGACCCGGGCGATGTTCCATTCGTTGCGGTTCAGCAGCAGCAGCAGCTTCTCGCGCTCCATGTCCTCGACCGGCGTCCTTTCCAGGTACGCCTCCCACCCCTGGGAGCGAGCGCTGATTCTGGACCCGACCTCCTCGGTCTGGCTCACGGCCTTGGCGATGATCTTGGAGAACTTGCCCATCCGCTCCAGGTCGTGGACGGTGCAGAAGTGGGGGTCGAAGCTGTCAACGTAAAGGAGCGCCGCAAAAGCCTCCTCGTGGAACACGGGCACGACCGCCATGCTGGCCGGAGCCAGCCCGCTTCCAGGAAGCTTGTCCAGGCGGCGATCGTTCTCGTAGTCCGGAGTGTAGAAGGTTTCGTCCTTCTCGAGACTCTCGCGGAAGCGGCTCCAGATCATCTGGATTGCATCGAGGACGTGCTGGTCGATACCGCGGGATGCGAATAGCGCTACCCGCTCGCCGTCTCTGGTGAACACAGCGCCACTGCGTCCGTTGACCAACGACATCACGACTTCGATGGTCCGCTCGGCGAGGTGCCTCGGATCGTCGCCGGCAAAGACGAGCTCGGCGAACTGGTCGATGAGGTCCACTCTGCGTTTCACGGTGCTCTCCTTCCCTATAAAACGGACTCCATGGTAGCCGCTTCGCCATCACGGTAGTCAATGGGTCCCCAGGCGAGCGAAGACGACTTCTCTTGCCACTGTTCTTAGTATAGGCGATTTGACATGTAATGTACCCGTAATATACGCGGTGGATTTCACCGCAGGGAGGACGACATGAGGAAGTGGATTCTCTTCGGTGCGTTGATGCTGGGCCTGGTCCAGTTGGAGTGGGGGCTGGAACGTTGGGCGAGCCGGGCGGCCCCTGGCTCCGACTCTGACGAGCAGATGCACATGGTTGGTCATCAGTACATAAGCGTGTATGGCGCAGTGCCAATCGCCAGCCGATTTCTGGGAGCCAGTGGAGGTAGCAGTGATAATCCTCTTCGGCAAAGAAACACGGTTCGCGATTGATTCCGCGTTGCACGATGTGCTGCGGGACATCGGCTAATTTAATGCGTGGGCGACGTGGCATGATTTTGGGAAATTAAATGCGAAGCTGACCCCTTTGACCCCGGTGCAGGATCGCATCAAGCTTTGTCTCTTTACCAGCGATGACTTTTCCGCCGATTGTGGCGCCGGACATGATTACGTAGAAGGCCGCGGTTGCTTGCGGATCCGTCATGGTGAAACTTGTCAGTCCGTATTTTTTAGCCGCCTCATTCAGATTCGATATTAATAGCGCATCATACTGGCTTCCTCCGGGTGTCGAATTGATCGCATTTGTAAATGTCTTCTGAATAGCCGTGATTTGTGCATCTGTTTTACCGTCAAACAACCCCATGGACTGAAGAACAATGCGTAGATAATCAGACACGCCCTGTATATTGACCCCGTAACCGATTGTTGCCATGGGTGGATTGGCAGTATCGAAGTACGGCAGTCCATCGTTAAAGCCTTCTCTCCCAATGATGAAGTTAAATACTTCTGTGAGGTAATTTGTTGGATGTATTTGCATGACGTTCTCCCAATTAGTTTAGACGACAGATTGCTTGCGTTTCGCCATTTGAAATCTGGTAAATCCAAATTCCAGTTCGCGTCCATTCATCAAAATATGTTTTATCTTTATAAACAAATAAGTCGTACATGCTGCCATTCCAAATCGTCCCACTCTGCTCTAGTTTTTTAGACATGGGATTAAACCAAGCATCCTGAAAAAACGGTCTCGATTTCTGGAGGTCAACGGTATCGTTTTTCTCATTCAACATGAATAACGCAATGGACTTGTAATGAACCTGCTCACCGCACATTCCGCTGTGCTCGCGCAATACAGGCTCACTCTTGCCATCGTTATTCACGTCCATGTCTGCTATGTTCAATTTGTATACTTCTTCGTGATATTGCTCGGCATGTACCTGATATTGCCGAGCCAATTGATCTATTTGGTACTGGTTATCCGTTGTTTTAACTTTTGATTGCCCCCACCCTGGCGTATGAAGGCCAAGATGAATTATTTCCTCCACCTGACCCCATAGGTTACGGTTCTCAAATAAATCCAGCTTGCGCCAGACTGGCAACTTGATGATGCCTTCATATTCAGGGCTGATTTTTCGTTCACAGGCGAGATTGGGATATCCCAACGCCTCAAGATTCTTTTTGTAAGTCTCGCATACCGCAACACCATTACCCTTAATCAACTTGAAGTGACGCCCTGCGTTTTCCATGTCTATGGAACCGGATGTAAACTCGCCGGACTCCTCGTCGGTGGCGGCGCCAAGCGCAGCCACCCGCGTCTCATAAGCACTCTTCACGCAAGCCGCATCTGCACAGCCATTGCGTTTCTTCATCCATTGCTTCTGCGCCTGCTTGATCGAGTCGGCCTGCTTCTCATCTTGCAGCGCCGCTTTGTAGCCAGCTTTCAATTCATCATCTAGCTTCGATATTTCCGGGTTATCGCAAATCAAATGCTCCACCTTCGTCTGCGCCTTCCCACAATCAAAACTCGCCCCCTGCGCGGACACTGCCAGCCCCAAACCACCCAGCAACGTCGCCGCAACCCACGCACCACGTTTGATATTGTTGTTCATGCTGTCATCCTTTCTTCAGTGTCGTTGCCGTCTTCGCCGTCGAGGTAGTCGTTGCCGCTGTTGGTTGTTTGTCCGTCACCAAACAGGGTGTCGTCGCCCGCGCCTCCGAAGAGCATGTCGTTGCCGCCTTGTCCGTCGAGCCGGTCGTTGCCATCTTCGCCATACACGACGTCTTCACCCGCGCCTGCCCACACACGGTCGTCGCCCGCTCCGGCATAGATGACGTCGTTGCCGCTGTCGGTGGGGACTTCGATGCTGTGTATGTAGGTCACGTTGTTCCATACGTATTCCCAAAAGATGGAGCTGATGGAGCAGGTGCCGTCCGGGTTTTCTGTGACGGTCCAGTTGAAAATCTCTCCGTTTTTATCTCCTATCCCGTTCACCCAGGCGGAGTCCGGCTGGTAATCGGCATCGCCAAAGAGGTAGTCACCGCCCGCCCCGCCGATGAGCAGGTCGGCTCCGCCGCCGCCGGACAGGAGGTCGTTGCCGGCGCTGCCCACGAGGGTGTCGTCGCCGGTGCATCCCGCAGCAATCAAAGCAGCAATCAAAGGGGTCAGCATCGCAATATGTTTTCGCATTTCAATTCTCCTGTTCAAAACCCAAAATCAGATCTGATCTTCAACTCGCACACTTTGGTCGCGCTTTACCATCGGCCTGCCCGGCTTCCTTTGCGCACGCCTCACGCCAACTGCAGCACACATGATTTCACTGAACCGTTCACTTCCCAGCGGTTGCCCCTGCGCCAGTGCAAGTCGAATATCCGCTATCGCTGCATCATCCAGTTCACTACGGAACAGCCCACGATATTCAGCCAGACGTTCAGTCTCTTCCTTGCCCAGTGCCAGATACAGCGAATGTGGGGTGATGCGTTCGTCCGTTTGTCCCAATCCGTTATGCCGATAGCTTGACCACCGATACTGTGCCGGATCGTTCACCATGTTTGCGCGCACCGGGTTCAGTTCGATGTAGCGCATGCAGGTCAGCAGGTATTCTTCGGCCTGCACCAGACTGGATTTGAATCGTCCCTTCCCACAGGCTGCCCGTACGCCGATAGCTGCGGTTGATGTATTGCACGTAGCGTCGTCCGATGGATTGCATCATCTTGGCGATGCCATCCGGCTTTGTCTGACGTCACCAGCAGATGCACATGGTTGGTCATCAGTACATAAGCGTGTATGGCACAGTGCCAATCGCCAGCCGATTTCTGTAGCCAGTGGAGGTAGCAGTGATAATCCTCTTCGGCAAAGAAACACGGCTCGCGATTGATTCCGCGCTGCACGATGTGCTGCGGGACATCGGCTAATTTAATGCGTGGGCGACGTGGCATGGTTTTGGGAAATTAAATGCGAAGCTGACCCCTTTGATTCGTTGATCCGATTCGAATACAAAAAAGGATTTGCGGTTGTCGGCATACCCGTCCAGCGTGCTGTCGGCAACGCGGTCGGCCATGACCTCGTCCAGCTTGACCTGCTTCTGGCTTATGGTCAGTGCTTTATCCTTGAGTATGGCGTTGAGACGGTCGATATAACCGTTCTCCGCTGTGCGCTGGGCAGATGTACCTATATCTGTCGGTGCCCGCCCCGTGTCCATGTCAATATTGATGCCGAGCACGCAATAAACGGCATACCGGTTGGTGGGTTTGCCATTGGTCAGGTTCAGTCCCGCGCCCATGGTGACCTTGTTGTCGCCTACGTTCGTCGGATAGTACCTTTCACCGTACCGGGGATGACCGGCGGGAAACATTTCTTTCAAAGCGACATAGTCATAGCGTTTGTCTTCGTATGTAGTGCCCGTTGCGTGATAAGTCAGTGTCATTTTGTTTGCCCTCGTTGCTGGAGTTAATCGATGATGCTCGTAATATCGCAAGCACTGCCGACAACCTGCGCGCGGACCAGAGTTCCAATATCAACATCTGAACCCGCCCTTACCAGATACAGCCGCCCGCGATAAAGCAATGGGCGGCCTGCATGAGGATTGAAAACAGTGGAGTCGCGAGCAATTTCTTTAAGGTCGGGGGTTACCCATGCACCATAGGAAGCCTCGCCAATATTCACGGACACCTTTACACAGTCCATGCTTCTGAAACGCAGGGTTACCAGAACCAGATCGCCGTAGTATTCCGTCGGCAGTCGCAGCATGAATAACTCAGCCCCCAATTGTTTGATATTCTCCAATCTGCGCTGTTGCTGCTCCGGGGTCGGATAGCGTTCCGGCGAGTGTTTCTGCTTGCGGAAATACTCATCAGAGCCGACCCGGCTTAATGTCAAAATCTTCTTCGCCAACTCTTCGTGCTGCACAAAATCGAGTTTCTCCCAGGGCGGATCGCTGACTCCCGGCAGTTTGAGGATTTCCACGTCAGTGCAGCCCTCTGACAATTTTGTTGTTGTCTTGGTATTGATCAATGCGTCGAGAACAGCCCGGCAGAAGGGGCGGCTCTCGCTTTGGTTCTCGATAAACTCAACTTCATGCATGATGAAGTATCGCTCTCGCTTGCTGGATTTATTAGTTCTGTCTGGATATATATTGCGCACACCCAAAGCTTTCAACCGATCTTCATACGACGTCAGCAGGCACCATGCGGTATCGCATCGTTGCGAGCTTGGAAGCCAGTCCCGCTGCGCTGCCCTGATGACATTGGCCTGTTGCTCGCTCTTCAGCGCAGCCTTGAAAGCCACACTCAATTTGTCATCCAGTTCCGAGATATATGGGTTATCACAAATCAGCCGCTCCACCATTGTCCCCGCCTTCCCACAATCAAAACTCGCCCCCTGCGCGGACACTGCCAGCCCCAAACCACCCAGCAACACCACCGCAACCCATACCCCACGTTTGATATTGTTGTTCATGCCGCCATCCTTTCTTCAGTATCGTTCGCCGCATCGAATTTGCAGTCGTCGCCAAAGATAACTCGTTCAATACATCGTTTCCCGCACCGTCCAGATCAGCCGGTCGTCTGCCGCCTGCGCCGCCGATTTCGATGTAGTTGTTGCCCTCCCCCGCCTGGATGTTGTCCTTTCCGTTGCCCGCAATGATGATGTCGTTGCCCGCGCCTGCGCGGACGCTGTTGTCGCCTGCGCCGGTTTCGATAAAGTCGTCGCCGCCCTGGGTGGCGTCCAGATCAAAGGGGTCAGCCTCGCAATATGTTTTCGCATTTCAATTCTCCTGTTCAGAATCCGAAATCACTTTGATCTTCAATCCGTACACTCTGGTCGCGCTTTACCATCGGCCTGCCCGGCTTCCTTTGCGCGCGCCTCACACCGACTGCAGCACACATCATTTCGCTGAACCGTTCGCTTCCCAGCGGTTGCCCCTGAGCCAGTGCAAGGCGTATATCCGCTATCGCCGCATCATCCAGTTCACTACGGAACAGCCCACGATAGTCAGCCAGACGTTCAGTCTCTTCCTTGCCCAGTGCCAGATACAGCGAATGTGGGGTGATGCGTTCGTCCGTTTGTCCCAATCCGTTATGCCGGTAGCTTGACCAGCGATATTGCGCCGGGTCGTTCACCATGTTTGCGCGCACCGGGTTGAGTTCGATGTAGCGCATGCAGGTCAGCAGGTATTCTTCGGCCTGCACCAAACTGGATTTGAATCTCCCTTCCCACAAGACTGCCCGTACGGCGATAGCTGCGGTTGATGTATTGCACGTAGCGTCGTCCGATGGATTGCATCATCTTGGCGATGCCTTCCGGTTTTGTTGACGTCACCAGCAGATGCACATGGTTGGTCATCAGTACATAAGCGTGGATGGCGCAGTGCCAATCGCCAGCCGATTTCTGTAGCCAGTGGAGGTAGCAGTGATAATCCTCTTCGGCAAAGAAACACGGCTCGCGATTGATTCCGCGCTGCACGATGTGCTGCGGGACATCGGCTAATTTAATGCGTGGGCGACGTGGCATGGTTTTGCGGAAATTAAATTGCGAAGCTGAAAATCATCTAGCCGACCTCCCACCGCGGGTGGCGGTGGGGTTAAAGTGAGTTTGCGAACTTGCTCTAACCACAGGAGGCCGACATGAAGTATAGCGGAATTGATTTGCACTCGAACAACAGCGTGGTGACTGTAACGGACGATGAGGATCGCGTCATTGCCGAAAAGCGACTGCCAAATGACCTGTCACGAATCGTTGAATTTTTGAAACCGTGGCGTGACGAAATGGTGGGCGTTGTCGTGGAATCCACCTACAACTGGTACTGGCTGGTTGACGGATTACAGGAGGCGGGATTCGTGGTGAAACTGGCGAACACCGGGGCCATCAAGAAATACGATGGACTCAAGCACAGCGGCGATGAGGCTGATGCGCGGCACTTGGCGCATCTGCTGCGACTGGGCATTCTGCCCACCGGTACCATCCTGCCACCGGAACACCGTGCGGTACGCGACCTGGCCAGGAAGCGCATGCAACTGGTACGCAGCCGCACCAGCCACATCATCGCCATTGAGAACATTGCAGCACGGCAACGGGGGATGAAGATCAGCAGCAACCAGATCAAGAAAATGACGGCTGATGAAGTTGATCAAATGTTATTTCCATCAGACGTGGCGCTGGCGATCAAAAGCAACCTCGCGGTGGTCACCACCTTGAGTGAACAAATCGACCTGCTGGAAAAGCGTCTGCAAGAAGCGATGGACGAGCGGCCTGAATACAACTTATTGACCAGCGTACCCGGAATCGGTCGCATATTGGCAGCTATCATCCTGCTGGAGACAGGCACTGTTGATCGCTTTGCTTCTGTTGGCAACTTTGCATCCTACGCACGCTGTGTCGATAGCCAGCACATGAGCAACGGCAAGAAGAAAGGCGAAGGCAACACCAAGAACGGCAACAAGTATCTGTCTTGGGCGTTTGTCGAAGCGGCCTACTATGCGCAGCGATTCTGCGCCGAGGCCAAACGGTTTTACGAACGCAAGAAAGCGAAGACGAATACAGCAGTGGCGACCAAGGCGCTGGCGCACAAGTTGGCTAGAGCGTGTTACCACATGCTGAAGGAGCAGAAGCCGTTTGACGCGGCGCGCTGCTTCGCATGAGTTACGACGGCAACGACAAGCCCGGAAATGGGGTCTGGAGCACCAGCCATGAACCTGAATGGGATGCCGTTCGCCGTCGCCCAGGCAACAAAACGGATCGCCTGCAACGCGAGCCAGCAAGGGGTTGGAATCGGAATGCGATAGCCACGAATCCTGTGCAACATCAATTGGACGCGAAGCGGCACCAACAATCTTCTGGGGCGGTACAGACCGCCAGGGCGAAAGCAGACCACCGCTGATCGCTTGATCCTGATGGGTGACTGGCGCGATTCGTCGCAGCCATGAATGAAGAAACGGGTGCGATTTATTAGTTGAACGGGGATTGGAATTGAAAAAACTGGCGGCTGATGCCGCCATGAAATCATTTACTCGCTTGACGAAGGTCGGCTAATGGGTGACCCCTTTGATTCGCTCGTGGGCGACGTGGCATGGTTTTGGGAAATTAAATGCGAAGCTGACCCCTTTGATTCGCTTTGATTTTGGGCTTGTTGCTGCGGCGCAGACGCGTTGGGGTCGACGAACCATTGCAGGATGGCCTGAATGATGGATTGCAGTAGTTCGGTTATCGCCAGCAGCATCAGCATGAGCGTTGGGGCGACATGGAACACCATTCCCATATCACGCACTTCGTTCATCGCTTTGTATCGACGCTGATACAGATTGCGCCATGAGCCATTTTTTTCACTTTTGACAACGGGATGTTCGGCGGTCGTACTCGACCATTGACAGTACACACTTTTGTGCATACCATCATATGAAAATCGAGTTCGATCCGAAGAAGGCTGCCGGCAACTTGAAGAAACACGGCGTACCGTTCGATGAAGCGGCGAGTTGTTTGCTTGATCCGTTGGCGCTGGTGCGCGACGACCCCGATGCAGGAGGTGAGGTGCGATTGGTACTGCTGGGGATGAGCCATGCGGGGCGGTTGTTGACGGTGTGTTACACCTTGCGCGATGAGGAAACGGTTCGTTTGATTTCGGCGCGCAAGGCCACGAAAAAAGAGGTGAGATATTATGCGCAAGGAATATGATTTTACGGGCGCCAAGCGCGCCAAGGATGTGGCCCATCTGGCCAAGCTGCAAGCCGAAATGGCGGGCAAGACGCGCATCACGATGCGCGTGGATAATTCGGTGCTGGCTGTGTTCAAGGCGCGCGCCGAGACCAGCGGCGGCAGTTATCAGACCATGATGAATGAGGCGTTGAAACAGTATGCGCTGGGTTTGTCCCTGGCCGATGTGGTGCGCGAAACGATCCGCGAGGAAATGCATTCTTCCTGATGGAAGTGAATTATGGTTTGGTCGACCATGGGGTGCGCTTTGCTGAGCTTTTCCCACCCATTGCTGGATTCCGGCCTGCACCCGAAGCGGTACGCCATGGTCGTAAGGGGCTACGCCAACAACACACGCAGCGCCGGAATGACGGAGTAATGGATTTTGGTTCATGAAGTCACCCATGCACCCCTCCCTCAGCTTCCTTCTTAGGTGAGTCGTTCGAATCACTCACCGCACTCAACGCCCCCTGCCCTATCCTCACCACCTCATCCACCAGCAGGTTCTTCGGCATGGCATGGGTGATGAACAGCATCGACACTTTGCCCTTGAGCTGGTTGATGGTGGCGGCGAAGTGTTCGGCGGTGTTGGCATCCAGGCTGCTGGTGGCTTCGTCGAAGACGAGTATCTTGGGTTGTTTGATGAGGGCTCGTGCAATGGCCATGCGTTGCTTTTGTCCGCCGGAGAGTCCGACGCCGCGTTCGCCGATTTCGGTCTGGTAGCCTTGCGGCAGGGCTTCGATGGCGCTGTGGATTTCGGCCATTTTGCAGGCGTGCACGATCTGGTCGAAGGTGGCGTGGGGGTTGGCCATCATGAGGTTGTCGTAGATGGTGCCGGAGAAGAGGATGGTTTCTTGCGGCACGACGCCGAAGTAGTGGCGCAGTTCGTTGGCCGAGAGGTAGCGGATGTCGTTGCCGTCGATCTTGATGGTGCCGCCGGAGGGCTGGTAGAAGCCTTGCAGGAGTTTGGTGAGGGTGCTCTTGCCTGAGCCGGACTGCCCCATGATGGCGACGACTTTGCCGGGGGCGACTTTGAGGTTGAAGTCCTGGTAGAGGAAAGGCCGGTCTTCGGCATAGCGGAAGCTGAGGGCTTCGATGTCGATCTGGCCTTTGCCTTCGCGCATGCGGCTGGGCAGGACGGAATAGGGTTCGGTCGGGGCGTTCATGATGTCGCCCAGGCGCTGCACGGACATGTTGGCCTGCTGGAATTGCTGCCACAGCCCCACCAGCCGCAGCATGGGCTGCGATACTTTGCTGGAATACATCTGGAAGGCGATGAGCATGCCGATGGTGAAGTCGTTGGTGGTCATCACGGTCCAGGCGCCCACGACCAGGATGAGCAGGGTCATCATTTGTTCGAGGCCGTTGGAGACGGTGTTGTAGGTGTTGCCGATCTGGCGCACGCTGAAGCCGGAGCGCAGGTATTCGGCGAGGTAGTCGCTGTAGCGGGCATTGAGCTGGGGTTCCATCTGCAGGCTTTTGACGGTTTCCAGTCCGGCTGACGTATTCGGTGGTGAAGGCCTGGTTGCGCGCGCCGAGCATGAATTGTTCGTTCAGTTTGGTTCTGAACAGGGGCGCGACGATGAAGCTCATGATGGTGATCACGCCCATGATGGCCAGCGCGATGCAGGTGAGCGTGACGTTGTAGTAGAACATCATCGCCAGGAAGATGATCAGGAACGGGAAGTCCAGCACCAGCGTGACGGCGGCGCTGGCGATGAATTCGCGTATGGTTTCCACGCCGTGCAGGCGGGCGGCGATGACACCGGTGGGGCGTTGTTCGAAGTAGCGCGGCGGGCAGCTTGAACAGGTGTTCGAACACGGCATGGCCCAGCACGGCATCGACGCGGTTGCCGGTGTGCAGGATGAGGTATTGGCGCACCCAGGAGAGCAAGGCGGAGAACACCATGAATACGGCCAGTGCGATGGCGATGACGATGAGGGTGCTTTGGGTGCGGTGCACGACGACCTTGTCGATGATCACCTGGGTGAACAGCGGCGTCACCAGCCCCAGCAGCTGGATGATGAGCGAGGCGATCAGCACGTCGCGCCAGATGCGTTTGTGCTTCAGCAGTTCGGGGATGAACCAGTTGAAACCGAAGGCGGCCTGTTTGTTCATCGCCCCGTCGGGATCCTTGATGCCTTTGGTTTCGAGCGCGAGCTGGAATGCGGCGCCCGCATAACGCGTGGCGAATTCCGCCTGCGTCATGGTCTTGGGGGTGTTGGTGCCGACTTCGAACAGGATGACGCTTTCGGCGGTCATCTGGACGATGATGGCGGGGTGGAATTTGCGTGGTGCTGGGGTTGGTTCTGCTGGCGGGATGCTTGCAGATTCTTCCGGTGCAACCTGCTCAACGTCAATCGAATGGCCTCATTGGGTTGCTCACTGATCCGTTCGTGGTGAGCCTGTCGAACCACTTCCTCGCGGTAATCCTTGCCCCACTTCGACGAGCTCGAACCACTTCGACAGGCTCAGCTTCGACGGTCAGGCGAACGGCATTTGTTGAACAATCCTCGCTTAATACAACCAGGCACGGCACGTTAAGTGTGGCCAGTGCTGCGCTATCGCCATCCCTGCGCTTGATGCGAAAGCCCAAGGCACGCGCAGCATGAATGAAGGAATCCGAGGTGTAGGGCGGCGGGAATTGTTTGACCAGCAGTTCGGCATCGAAGGGCTTGCGATTCAGGGCGCAGAAGCTGCCCATGGCCCAGATGACGTCTTCAACTGCAAAAGTGAACGTAGTGCGATTGCCGGGATGGCTCCCGCGACAGGCTATTGGAAACGATTTTCAGCAGGCGGCGCGGCATCAGAATGGATGCTCCGCAGGCATGACGGTTGACTCGAGTGACTCTAATGGCTTTCACCATGGGCGTTTCCCTCGAAAGGTTATTTTGTTTTCACATCGTTACGATGCGATTGCTTCGAGGGATTAACCCATACTAAGCTTATGGGTAGAAAGTAACATAGAGACATTCCGCAGAACACTTCAAAAAAGGTCTATACCTTTTTCCAATTCTTGGCTGTGTATTGCGTTAAAAGTGGTGCGGAATAAGGATTGCAGAAGATATATGTCTCTTGGTTATTCCTGAGCAGGTTGCTATGGAACTCGCATGTCCCCATGAAAATTCTCTTCGTCCACCAAAACTTCCCCGGCCAGTATCTGCAAAACCCGATCCGAATGCGCGCTTGAGTTTGCCTGAGGCGGGAATCGAGCTGACACGCGATGATGAGGTGGTGGCTTATGTCGCACGAAATTTGGAGCCCTATCGGGGATTCCCAAATTTCATGCGCAGCCTGCCCGACATTCTTGAGCAAAGACCGAATGCACGTATGCTAATTGTGGGGGGATGATTAGTGAGCTATGGACATCGATTGCCGGATGAACGGACGCACATGCAACGCATGTTGGCCGAATTGGGTTCATCGCTGGATATGAGGCGAGTACATTTTCTGGCAAGGTGCCCTACTCGATTTTCCTGAAAATTTTGCATGTTTCCCGAGTGCACGTGTATTTGACTTTCCCGTTCGTGCTGTCGTGGTCGATGCTGGAAGCAATGCCTGCCGGAAGCCTTGTAGTCGGATCAAAAACGGCGCCTGTCACCTGCCAAAGAGATGATACGAAATGGCGAGAACGGGTTACTGGTGGATTTCTTTTCAGAAACGGCAATCTCTGAGCGCGTAGTCGACGCATTGGCAGCGGGTCGCGATGGCTTTACCAACATCCGGCAAAATGCTCGGCGCACGATTACTGAGAAATACGACCTAAAAACTATATGTCTGCCTGCTCAGTTGCAATTGATTGAAGCAGCATAGTACAAATGAAAAGGCCTCCATCGCTGGAGGCCTTTAAATATGGTGCGCCGGAAGAGATTCGAACTCCTGACCCCTTGGTTCGTAGCCAAGTACTCTATCCAGCTGAGCTACCGGCGCATTTTTGTTACTGGTACAACGTGGCGGAGAAGGAGGGATTCGAACCCTCGATACAAGTTTAAGCTCGTATGCGCCCTTAGCAGGGGCGTGCCTTCGACCACTCGGCCACCTCTCCGAAGGCCGCGAATAATACTGATTCGGGGCCTATCGGTCAAACGATTTATGCGTCTTCTTGATCCAAATTGAATGCTTTGTGCAAAACACGCACGGCCAGCTCCAGATACTTCTCGTCGATGACCACGGAAATCTTGATTTCGGAGGTGGAAATCATCTGGATGTTGATGCCTTCTTCCGCCAGCGTGCGGAACATCTTGCTGGCGATGCCCACGTGCGAACGCATGCCGACGCCGACCACGGAGACCTTGGCGGTCTTGTTGTCGCCGATGACGTCGCGTGCGCCGATGTGCGGCTGCACCTTGTTCTTCAGGATGTCCATCGCCTTGGTGAATTCGTTGCGATGCACGGTGAAGGAGAAGTCGGTGGAGCCGTCCACGCCGACGTTCTGGATGATCATGTCCACGTCGATGTGGGCTTCGCTCACCGGGCCGAGAATCTGGTAAGCGATACCGGGCTTGTCCGGCACGCCGCGCACGGTGATCTTGGCTTCGTCGCGGTTGAACGCGATACCTGAAATGATTGCCTGTTCCATTTTATTGCCTTCCTCGAAAGTGATCAGCGTACCTTCGCCCTCTTCCGTAAAGCTGGAGAGCACACGCAGTTTGACTTTGTATTTGCCGGCAAACTCGACCGAGCGAATCTGCAGCACCTTGGAACCCAGGCTCGCCATTTCCAGCATCTCTTCGAAAGTGATGCTCTTCAGGCGGCGCGCTTCGGGCACCATGCGCGGGTCGGTGGTATAGACGCCGTCCACGTCGGTGTAGATCTGGCACTCGTCGGCACGCAACGCGGCCGCGATGGCGACGCCGGTGGTATCCGAACCGCCGCGCCCCAGCGTGGTGATGTTGCCCGCTTCGTCCATGCCCTGGAAACCGGCCACCACGACTACGTAGTCGTTGGCCAGATCGGCGCGGATGTTCTGCTCGTCGATGCTGACGAATGCGCGCTTTGGTGAAAGCGCTGTCGGTGAGTATCTTGACCTGCGCACCGGTGTAGCTCTTGGCCTTCAGCCCCTGCTCCATCAGCGCCATGGACACCAGGCCGATGGTCACTTGCTCGCCGGTGGAGATCACCACGTCGAGTTCGCGCGGATCGGGATGTTTCTGGATTTCCTTGGCCAGGGCGATCAGACGGTTGGTCTCGCCGCTCATGGCGGAAACCACGACCACGACCTGATGACCCTGCGCCTTGTATTTTGCTACGCGCTGCGCAACGTTCTTGATGCGCTCCGGACTGCCGACAGAAGTGCCGCCGTATTTCTGAACTATCAATGCCACAATATGCCTGCGTCGTTTTTTATGAGGGCGGCATTCTAACTGAACTCGCGTTAAAAGACGATTACCCCTCTGCTACACTGTGGGCAAACCCCGTTACCCGCACCAGCCCAGATGAGCAAGATCACCCAACGCCCTTATCCCACCGACACCGCCAGGCAGCTTGCCGAATCCGGCATCGTCCCTTTGCTGGCACGCATCTATGCGGCACGCGGCATTGGGGATGCAGCGCAACTGGATACCGACATCAAGCGGCTATTGCCGTTTTCCCAGTTGAAAAACGCCGGAAAAATGGCCAGCCTGCTGGCCGATGCCATCGCGGAAAACAAAAAGATCTTGATCGTCGCCGACTACGATGCCGATGGCGCCACCGCCTGTACGGTCGCCATGCGCGGCCTGAATGCCCTCGGGGCGCAAGTGGACTTCATCGTCCCCAACCGTTTCGAATATGGCTACGGCCTGACGCCGGAAATCGTACGTCTCGCTGCTAACAATGCAAACCCGATATCCTGCTCACCGTGGACAACGGCATCGCCAGCGTGGAAGGCGTGGCCGAAGCACAGCGGCTGGGCATGCAAGTATTGGTGACCGACCATCACCTGCCCGGCGACACGTTGCCGGATGCGCTCTGCATCGTGAACCCCAACCAGCCCGGCTGCACTTTCCCCAGCAAGAACCTGGCAGGCGTAGGCGTGATGTTCTATGTGCTGATGGCATTGCGCGCAGAGATGCGCGAGCGCGGCGTATTCGCCGGAAAAGCGGAACCGAATCTCGGCAACCTGCTCGACCTCGTCGCACTCGGCACCGTGGCGGATGTGGTGAAACTGGACGACAACAACCGCATCCTCGTGCAGCAAGGCTTGCAGCGCATCCGCGCCGGGCGCAGCTGCCCCGGCATTCAGGCGTTGCTGCGCATCGCACGCAGACAGGCTGCACAGGCATCGTCTTATGAGTTGGGCTTTATCGTCGGACCACGCTTGAATGCTGCCGGGCGACTGGAAGACATGGGCTTGGGCATCCGCTGCCTGCTGACCGACGATGCCACCGAAGCCAACGAAATCGCGGCCAAGCTGGATGCACTGAACCAGGAACGGCGCAGCATCGAGGCCGACATGCAGGACAGCGCACTGGCATCGCTCGAATCGTTCGACCCGGCAGATGGCTACTCGCTTTCATTGTTCAATGAGGAATGGCATCAGGGCGTGATCGGCATCCTCGCTTCGCGCCTCAAGGACAAATTCCACCGTCCGGTGATTGCCTTTGCGCGTTCGCAGACCGGTGAACTGAAAGGCTCCGGGCGCAGCATTGCCGGGCTGCATCTGCGCGATGCGCTCGATCTGGTGTCCAAACGCCAGCCGCAGCTGATCCAGAAATTCGGCGGACATGCGATGGCGGCCGGCTTGAGCATCCGCGAAGAACATCTCGACGATTTCCGCCTCGCCTTTGAAACCGTTGCGCAGGAATTGCTCGACGCCGACGCACTGGTGAAAACCATCGCCACCGACGGCATGCTCGACACGGGCGAATTCACGCTCGGCATCGCCCGCGACCTGCAAGGCCAGGTCTGGGGACAAGGCTTTCCGGAGCCGTTGTTCGAGGGCGATTTCCGCGTCCAGACGCAACGCATCGTTGGCGAGAAACATCTCAAGTTGAAACTCTCCTCACCCGCCGGCAGCTTCGACGCCATCCGTTTCTTTTCCGCCGAGCCCGCGCCGGACACTATCCGCGCGGTGTACAGCCTGAGCATCAATGAATACAATGGCAGCGAGAGTTTGCAACTCATCGTTCGTCACTGGTAAGGAGGTGTAGCCATGGACACTGGTTTCCTGCAAGGCAACGGCATCGAAGCCCTGCCGCAATTCCTGACCAGTCTCGCCATCGGCCTGCTCATCGGCCTGGAACGCGAACGCAATCCTTCCGCCAAGGCCGGTCTGCGCACCTTTGCGCTGGTCGCCGTATTCGGCACCTTGATGGCCTTGCTTTCCGCCAAATTCGGCTCACCCTGGCTGGTGGTCGCCGGCTTGGTCTGCTGTGGCAGGAACCATCATCGCGGCCTACCTGAACACCCCTGCCGATGAAAACGATGCCGATCCCGGCACCACCACCGTGGTCGCCCTGCTGCTGTGTTACGGCCTGGGTGCAATGATCTGGTCCGGCCTCTCCACGCTCGCCGTCATGCTGGCGATCGGCATCACCGCCCTGCTCTATTTCAAACCCGAACTGCGCGGATTCACGCAGCGTCTTGGACGCCGCGATCTGGTCGCCGTGCTGCAATTCTCGGTGCTCACCTTCATCGTGCTGCCCATCCTGCCCGATCAAAGCTACGGCCCCTATGAGGCGTTCAACCCGCATCAGGCCTGGCTGATGGTGGTGCTGATCTCCGGCATCAGCCTCGCCGGTTATGCCGCCCTGCATGTGGTGGGAACGCGCTACGGCGCGCCGTTGCTGGGCATGTTCGGCGGCCTGTCCTCCAGCACCGCCACCACGCTGATCTACGCCAAACACGGCAAGGCCAATCAGGCCGTGACCAACCTCGCCGCCACCGTGATCGTGATCGCCAGCGTGGCGGTATTGGTTCGCCTGCTGGTGGTGAGCTCGGTCATCGCTCACGGCGCCCTGCCCGGATTGGCCCCGGTGTACGCAGGCGGCTTGCTCACCGGTGTCATTGTCTCCATTTACGCCTGGCACAAGACCAGCAAGGTGTCTGAACTCTATATCCCGGAAACCACCAACCCGGCCGAACTGCATACCGCCATCGGCTTCGGCTTGCTGTATGTCGTCGTGTTGCTCATTTCGGCATGGATGGTGGATTTCGCCGGCAGTCAGGGCTTGTATGCCGTGGCACTGGCATCCGGACTGACCGACGTGGATGCCATCATCCTGTCCAGCCTGCGCCTGTTCAACCTCGGACAACTGAGCGAACATCAGACCGTCATCGCCATCGCGCTCGCTTTCCTGTCCAATCTCGCCTTCAAGTTCGGCATGGTCGTGTTCATCGGCGGCCGGGCCTTGGCCCGACAGGTCGCCATCGGCTTTGGCGCCATCGCCTGCGGCGTGTTGTTCGGCCTGCTGTTCCTGTTGATCCGGCAGCCACTTCGACACACTCAGGGCGTGTATAATCGCCGCCTTTCAAAGCAGCGATAGAACATACAAAAATGGAAGCCGAACAACTCAACGCCCTCTCCAACTCCCTCCAGGATTTGCGCACCCGCAACATCGAACTACGGAGGTATCTTTGACTTCGACAGCAAGCAGGAACGCTTAGCCGAAGTCAATCAACTCGCCGAAGACCCGGCCATCTGGAACGATGCGAAGCGCGCGCAGGAATTGGGCCGCGAACGCAAGTCGCTGGAAGACGTGGTGCTCGGCCTGACCCAGATCGGCCAGAACCTCGACGATGCCGCCGAATTGTTCGAGATGGCGCAGGCCGAGAATGACGACGACAGCCTGTTGAGCATCGCCGCCGACGTGGCAGGACATCGAGAAGCGCGTCGAGGCGCTCGAATTCCGCCGCATGTTCTCCAACCCGGCCGACCCGAACAACTGCTTCATCGACATCCAGGCCGGTGCCGGCGGCACCGAAGCCTGCGACTGGGCCTCGATGCTGCTGCGCCAATACCTCAGGTACTGCGAACGCAAGGGCTTCAAGGTCGAGGTGCTGGAACAGACCGACGGCGACGTCGCCGGCATCCGCAGCGCCTCGCTCAAGGTCGAGGGCGAATACGCCTACGGCCACCTGCGCACCGAGACCGGCGTGCACCGCCTGGTGCGCAAGTCGCCCTTCGATTCCTCGGGCGGCCGCCACACCTCCTTCGCCAGCCTGTTCGTCTCCCCCGAAGTGGACGACTCCATCGAAGTGGACATCAACCCGGCCGACCTGCGCATCGACACCTTCCGCGCGTCCGGCGCGGGCGGCCAGCACATCAACAAGACCGACTCGGCGATCCGCATCACCCACGCCCCGACCGGCATCGTCGTGCAATGCCAGAACGACCGCTCGCAGCACCGCAACAAGGCCGAGGCGATGTCCATGCTGAAGTCGCGCCTGTACGAACTGGAACTGCGCAAGCGCCAGTCCGAAGCCGACAAGCTGGAAGCCACCAAGACCGACGTCGGCTGGGGCCACCAGATCCGCTCCTACGTGCTCGACCAGTCGCGCATCAAGGACCTGCGCACCAACGTCGAAATCTCCAATACGCAAAAGGTGCTCGACGGCGATCTCGATCCCTTCATCGAGGCCAGCCTGAAGCAAGGCGTTTAACCAATGTCCGTGCAGCAAGACAACGGACTCGCCGAGTTCCTCGTCGACGGGGTCGAGCCTGCCGATGTGCCGCAGTTCTTTCCCCTGTTTGAAGCCAAGCCGCTGATCGGCGCGATGATCGCGCTGTTCCGCGGCGGCGACGACGAGGTGATGGTGCGCCTGATGGTGCTGCGCGAGATCGGCCTGCGCGCCAGCGCGCCGGAATGGACGCCGCGCGATCTGCAAAGCCACTTCGCCTTCATCAACCAGTCCAAGCTCAACACCGTGCTCGGCCGCCTGCGCGAACACGAGTTGCTGTTGTGGGACAGCGAGCGCCACGTCTACCAGACTCTCCTCCGCCGGACGCATGGTGCTGTCCGCGCTGTCCAGCCTGCTGTCGTTCAGCACCGAACAGGACGGCGAATTCTTCGCCGCACAGATCGCCGCCGGTGCCGCCGTCGGCAAACTGTCGCCGGAAGCGCTGGCGCACCTGCTGGCGCGGCTGGCCGAACTGGAAGAAGAATTCTCGCAGGCCGTCGCCTCCGGTTCCGAGTTCCGCCTGCGCGCCGCGCAAAGCAAGCTGACCTCGGTGTGGCAGTGGATGGAGAAAGCCAACGAGGTGTTGCGCAATCTCTCCGCCGACGGCTTTGCCGACGATGCCAGCTGGCGGCTGGCGCAGGAGATCGGTTCGCGCCAGTCGCGCATCATGCGCATGTCGTCGGTGTTCCAGCGCGAGCTGGCCGAGATCTCGCGCCAGCAGGTGCACCTGTCGCACGGCGGACTCAGTTCTTCCGAACTCGCCGGCTGGCTCAAGGAGCGCAACGTGGACGAACTGGTTGCGCTCGCCGCCGAGCAACTTTCGATCACGCCGGAATGCACCTTCATCCTGCCCGACGTGATGCTGGACAACACCGAGGAATTCGTCGCGCGCGAACAGCCGAACCGCCGCATCTCCGCCATGCCCGCTCCCGCCGAAGTCGAATATGTGGACGACGTCGAGCATGAACCGCCGTATCAACTGGCCGCGCTGACGCGCCTGCTGGCCGGGCTGGAAGAGCCGATGAATCTGGCCGACGGCATCGTCGGCGGCAACTTCAGCGATGCCTCGTATCGCCTGTCGCTGCTGTCTTTCCTCGGCGAACAGAACGTCGATCCCGAACTGGCTCCCCTGGCGCACCTGCCGCTGCAACTGCGCTGGAACGAAAGCCTGGAACTGAAAACCATAGGACGCGATGAGATCGCCGCCATGAGCGACGGCCACATCGAACCGCAACAGGAGAAAACCCCATGAACCAGGATCACGCCGCCCGCCTGATCGCACGCCTGCTGGCGCTGCGCTACCTGCCGCGCGAAGACAAGGAAGTGCGCCGCCTGCTGGTGGATGCCGGTTTCCGCGACGAAGTGGAACAGCGCCTCGCCGCCAGCGGCCTGCGCCTGCTGGCGCACCCCTTCTCCGCCTATGTCGGCATCGCCCTCACGCGCGAATGCGAAAGCGCCGTGTTCGAGCAGAACGACACCTGGCAATCCAGCAACCTCGGCCTGCCCAAGGATGCCGTGGCGCTGCTGGTGATCCTGTGGGCGCTGATCATCCTGCCCAAGCGCGAACGCCAGTTGTCCGGCGAAGCCACACAACAGGAAGAACAAAGCGAAATGTTCGAGACCGTAAAGCTCACGCCGCTGGCGCATGAAGCCTCGCGCGGCATTGCCGAAAACCTGCTGCTGGAAGACTACGGCAAGTTGCTCGGCGGCAAGGCGCGCCTGCAGCAGTTCGCGCTGCCGCAGTTGTCGCGCCTCGGCTTCATCGAGCGCAAGAACAAGGTGATCCACGAAGGCCCGCTGCTCGACCTCGCCTTCGACTACGCCGAAATGGCGCCGCGCATCCTCAACGGTGCGCTGTCCGACCTGCTGAAACAGCGCGGCATCCTGCGCGATGTGACGCTTGAAGAGTTGCATAACGAGGAGGAATCCTGATGTTCAGGTTGATGGAACTGGAAACCGTCCACTGGGACTACTGGCGCAATTTCAAACTGCCGCTGGATGCGCCCATCATCACCATCTCCGGCCCCAACGGCTCCGGCAAGACCACGCTGCTCGACGCCATGCGCACGCTGCTGGCGCTGGAATGCTCGAAGAAGCGCGACTACAAACGCTATGTGCGCCGCAACGGCGAGGACTTCTGCTGGCTGCGCGGCGTGGTGGACAACCAGCGCCCGCCCGGCAGCAGCTACCGCCCGTTCGGCCTGCCCTACCAGCAGGACAAGATCACGCTGGCCTGCCGCATCGACAAGAAAGGCGGCGACTGGTCGCGCAAATACTGGATCGCCGACGGCGAGGTGAGCCTGCAGGAGATCGAACAGAAAGGCGAAGAGTTCGGCGTGCGCGACTACCAGCGCATCCTGCACAGCGCCGGACTGTCGCCCGCCATCGCCCGCGTGCTGTCGCTGGAACAGGGGCAGACCGACAAGCTGTGCGAACTGTCGCACAAGGACTTGCTCGACCTGGTGTTCCAGGTGTTCGGCGACAAGGAAGTGCTGGAGCGCTACCAGGAAGCGCGCCACCATCAGGAACACACCTCGCGCGAACTGGATGCGGCGCAGAACCAGCTGGAAGCGCTGGGCAACAATCTGGAAAAGCACGAACAGAAAGTGAACCGCTATCTGGAATGGCACCGCCTCAACCAGGAGCGCACCGACCTGTTTTCCGAAACGCGTCCGCGCCTGGAGCATTACCTGCTGCAACGCGAAACCGACAACGCGCGCCGCACCCTGCAATCCATGCGCAAGGAGTGGCGCGCCAAGCGCGTCGAGCGCAAGGAATTGCAACTGGAATTGCAGATGCAGCAACAGGCGCTGGAAGCCGCGCAACTGCGCCGCCAGGCCGCCACCGACAACGAGCAGAACCAGCAACGCGCGCTGAACGAACTCAACCGCGAACTGGGGCGCTGGGAAACCATCGTCGAACAGCAAAAGCGGCTGGAACAGCAGGCGCAGGCCAGCGAAGGCGGCAAGCTCGCCGATGCGCGCGAGATCGAACACATGGAAAGCGAACGCGCCAACCTGCTGGTGCGCATCGCCGAACAGGAACAAAAGCTGCGCCAGCTCGACGAGATGCTGGAGAACCTCGCCGCCGGACGCCGCGCCGATCCGCAGGATGTCGCCGCCTTCCGCCAGGCTTTGACCCAGGCCGGTATCGCGCATGACCTGCTCGCCGACGTGGTGGAGATTGCCGATCCCTCCTGGCAGGCCGCCGTGGAAGCCGTGCTCGCGCCGTCCGCGCACATCGTGCTGCTGGCCAAGGAAAAGGACACCGAAGCAGCGATGGCGCTGGGCGAGAAGCTGCGCTACCGCCACTTCATCGTGCCGGATTGCATGCCTGCGGGCTTGCCGCCCAAGGGCTCGCTGCTGGAAGTGGTGCGCTTCACCAAGCCGGTGCCGGAATGGCTGCTGCGCACGCTGGAACGCACGCGCCGCGTGGAAGATGCCGTGGCCGGTGCCAAGCTGCCGCGCGGCGAAGACTGGATCACGCGCCAGGGCTATCTGCGCGAACGGCGCGGCGGTCGCTACGCCGCACAGGAACAGGCACGCTTCGGCAAGGCACGGCTGGAAGCCCTGCGCGAACAACGCAGCAGCATCGAGAAAAGCATCGCCCCGTTGCGCGAACAGCGCGACGACCTGACCGCCCGCATCCGCAACCAGCAGGCACAACTGGCCGGGGTCAGCGCCAGTGCGCAACTCGCGGCCCGTGCGGCGGAGTTCGCCGAGGCGCGCCAGCACTACGACGCACTGGTGCTGCGCCGCCGCGACAACTCGGTGTTGCAGGCACAGCAGGAACGCGAACAGGCCGACAAGGCCGTCACTGCGGCCTACACCAGCTCGCAGAAAATCCAGTTCGCGCTGCAAACGCTGGAAAAGGAAATCTCCGGCAAGGAAAACCGCTCGGCACGCGAGGAACAAATCCGCCGCCTGCAAACGCTGCGCCACAACCGCAAGCAATTCCCGGCGGGCTGGTGCGACGAGAGCTGCCAACCAGCAGATCGCCGAGAAATACCGCGACACCACCAACATCGACCGCCGCATCGAGGAGATCGAATACCGCTTCAAGGAAGAGTCGTGGGAGACCGACGACACCGTGGTCGCGCTGCGCGACAAGATCAAGGACGACTACCAGCGCATGGAAAGCGATCTCTCCACGCGCCGCCGCGACAACGAGATGGCGCGCAGCCAGACCGACACGGCGCGCGAGCAATACATCGCCGTGCTGCGCCACACCGTCGGCCGCTACGTGAAGAACCTCAAGGTGCTGGGCGACCTGGCCGGCATCAAGGTCGAACACGAACCGGTCTTGCTCGACAGCAACGACCTGTCGCTGGCGCAGGCCGGACTCGCGGTGCGCTTCAACTTCGACGACAAGGGCTTCATGGGCATGAACGACGGCGATGCTTCCGGCGGACAGCAGGTGATGAAGTCGCTGATCCTGCTGGTGGCGCTGATGATGGAAGAATCGCGCCCCGGCGGCTTCGTGTTCATCGACGAACCCTTCGCCCACCTCGACATCGCCAACATCGAGCGCGTGGCGAAGTTCCTCAAGGCCACCCGCGCGCAATACCTGCTGACCACGCCGGTCACCCACAACGTCGGCGTGTACGACCCGTCCATGCTGACGCTGGTGACTTTCAAGAAGAAACCGACGGACGCCTGGGCGCCGGGCGTGAAGGTGCTGGTGCGCGAACGCAATGGCTGAGTGGCTGATCGAGCCGCTGGACAAGCGCGCCGTCTGCCAGAAGCGGCGGCGCACGGCGCAGGGTGCGCCGCAAACACTGGACACCCTCCCCGCCGAATGGCGCGAACTGCTGGCCCGCTGGGTGCGGCGCGGCGGCAACAGCCGCTGGGAAACGCTGCGCAACGATGCGGGCATCACCCATGTGCAGATGGCGCAAGACCTGCTGGATTGGCTGCTGCGCGCAGGCTGGGCAGCGGTGACCGAGCAGCGCAAGCACAGCGAATGGTGGCCGCAACAAGTGGAACTGCTGCACCTGCCGCAACTGCGCGCCGCGCTCGGCCTGCGCGACAAGGACGACGATGCGCAACGCTGGCAGGACATTCGCGCCTCGCTGCAAACGCTGAATAACCCGGCTCTCTCCCCCGCCGTTCTCGCCCTCGATGAATTGCCGGTGCAGCGCGCACTGGCGCGGCAGGATTTGATTTTCAAACTGCATGACTGGCAAACACAGCAACAAAGCGGCACGCGCCGCGACTTCGCGCTGTTTGCGCGCGGCGACACCAAGGCGCTCAGCGACAGCGAATGGAACTGGCTGGAATCGGTGATCGACCTCGCCGAATTCGGCATCGAGCGCCACACGCCGTTGCTGCTGATCGCCGCACCGCTACATTGCAAATGCCGCACGGACAAATCGACCTGGCTGCCAGCCCGGATTTCGCCGCGCTCACGCCCGCCACCGTGCAAGCGGTGACGGCGGCATCCGGCACGGTCAGCCGTTGGCAACTGGTGGAGAACCGCACCAGCTTCGAGCGCGTAGCCAAAAACCGCGAGCCGGATGCGGGCGTGATCTGGCTGCCCGGCTTCCCGCCGAGCTGGTGGCGCGAAGCGGTCGGCCGTCTGCTCGACCTTGCCCCTGCCCCGGCACATATCGCCTGCGATCCCGACCCGGCGGGCATTGCCATCGCGCTCAAAGCCGCCGAACTGTGGCAGGAACGCGGCCTCGCGTGGCAACCGTGGAAAATGGCCGCCGCCGACCTCGCCTCCTTGCGTGTACGCAAGCCGCTGACCGAGGGCGACAGGCAGCAACTGACCACCATGCAACAAGACCCAGCACTCCCTGCCACACTTGCCGAACTGCTGAAGTGGATGCTGGAACAGGGCGAAAAGGGCGAGCAAGAGGGGTATCTGTAGCCCTGAAAACCCCGTCCCTGTGCTATATTTCACGCCGCTAAAAATTAACTCAACTATTCAGAACACCATGAGCACCGAACCCAACATCCCAGCCCAAGACGAGAACCAGATCATCGCGGAGCGCCGCGCCAAGCTGAAGGCGATCCGCGAGAAAGGCGTCGCCTTCCCCAACGATTTCAAGCGCAAGACACATGGCGGCCGACCTGCATGCCGAGTATGGCGAGAAGTCGCACGACGATCTGGAAGCCGCGCAGGTTCACGTTGCCGTGGCCGGACGCATGATGCTGAAGCGCGTGATGGGCAAGGCCAGCTTCGCCACGGTGCAGGACATGAGCGGTCGCATCCAGCTGTTCATCAGCAACGACATCACCGGCGAAGCAGCGCACGCCGAGTTCAAGCATTACGACATGGGCGACATCCTCGGCGCGGTCGGCGTGCTGTTCAAGACCAAGACCGGCGAGCTTTCCGTGCGTGTCACGCAGGTGCGCCTGCTGACCAAGGCATTGCGCCCGCTGCCGGAGAAATTCCACGGCCTGACCGATCAGGAACAGAAATACCGCCAGCGCTACCTCGACCTCATCACCAACGAAGAGTCGCGCAAGGTGTTCATCACCCGCACCAAGATCATCCAGGCGATCCGCGATTTCTTCGTGCGCCACGACTATCTGGAAGTGGAAACGCCGATGATGCACCCCATCCCCGGCGGCGCTTCGGCCAAGCCGTTCGAGACGCATCACAATGCGCTGGATATGAAGATGTATCTGCGCATCGCGCCGGAGCTGTACCTGAAGCGTCTGGTGGTGGGCGGTTTCGAGAAGGTGTTCGAGGTCAACCGCAACTTCCGCAACGAGGGTGTTTCCACGCGCCACAATCCGGAATTCACCATGATCGAATTCTACGAGGCCTATCGCGATTACAAATACCTGATGGACTTCACCGAGAAGCTGTTCGCCGAAGTGGCGCGCAAGGTGCTGGGCACGACCGTCATTACCTATCAGGGCAAGGAACTCGATCTGGGCAAGCCGTTCCATCGCCTGACCATGGTGCAGGCAATCCAGAAATATCATCCGCAGTTCACCGATGCGCAGTTGAACGACCGCGACTTCCTGATCAACGAACTGCAAGACTTGAAGGCCAAATACAATCCCAAAGATGCCGTCGGCGGCCTGCAACTGTCGCTGTTTGAAGAGTTGGCCGAGTCGCACCTGTTCGAGCCGACCTTCATCATCGACTACCCGGTCGAAGTCTCGCCGCTGGCGCGCAGCAGCGATGCACACCCGGAGATCACCGAACGCTTCGAGCTGTTCATCGTCGGCCGCGAGATCGCCAACGGCTTCTCCGAGCTGAACGATGCCGAAGACCAGGAAGCGCGCTTCGACGCACAGGTCGCGGCAAAAGACGCCGGCGACGAGGAAGCAATGTTCAAGGACAGCGACTACGTGCGCGCGCTGGAATACGGTTTGCCGCCCACCGCCGGACAAGGCATCGGCATCGACCGGCTGGTGATGCTGCTGACCGACAGCGCCAGCATCCGCGATGTGATTCTGTTCCCGCACATGCGCCCGGAATAACTGCAATGCTGACCGGCGACCTCCGCACTCGCCTGTTGCAGCACTACCCGACGCTGGCCGAGTTGCCTGCAGCGGAGCTGGATGGGTTGCTGGCGAATGCGATGGTGATGCCGATTCCAGTCGGAACGGTGGTGTTCGACGAAAACCAGCCCTGCCAGGGTTTTCCCATGCTGCTTTCCGGCAGCATCCGCGTCATCAAGGCCGCACCGAACGGACGCGAGTTGCAGCTGTATCGCGTGATGCCGGGCGAAAGCTGCATCCTCACCAGCAGCTGCCTGCTCGGACATACCCGTTATCAGGCGCGCGGCATCGCCGAACAGCCGTTGGAAATGGTGTTGCTGCCCGCACCATCGTTTCATGCGCTGCTGGGCAAGAACGAAGCGTTCCGCAATTATGTGTTCCACCTGTTTTCCGACCGCCTCACCGACCTGATGCAATTGGTCTCCGCAGTCGCCTTCCAGAAACTGGATCAGCGCCTTGCCGCCCTGCTCGTCGCCAAGCCCAGCCCGCTGCACACCACACATCAGGCCCTGGCCGACGAACTCGGCAGCGCGCGCGAGATCGTCAGCCGCCTGCTCAAAGGTTTTGCCGAGCAAGGTTGGGTGAAGCTGGCCAGAGAAGAGATTGAGATCATTGATAAGACTGCACTTAAACGATTTGTCGAGCTCTAAAGTCAAGTTCTCTGACTTTATAGCAGACAGCCAAACGCATTGAGTCTATTCTGTGCGCTCCAATAACTACATTCAGGGAGCGAAAATGAAACCAAACGTTTGCGGTATCGACCGTTTTATGCGCGTCACCATCGGCTTGGCACTCGTCGGCCTGACGCTGTCTAGCATGATCGGAGTGTGGGGCTGGATCGGCGTTGTTCCATTGCTGACCGGTGTCTTCAGGTATTGCCCGGCCTATTCCATCTTCGGCTTGGAAACTTGCCCGGTGACAAAAGAATAATCAGTCTCCATATTTGATTCAGAAGAACGCCCGGCCTGAAAAATCGGGCGTTTTTCATTGAACATCAACTATTGCAGTCTGTGATTTATGTCACAGACAGCGATCTGCTTAGCCCCTATCCTGCCCGCTCCACTAACCTCTTCCAAGGAGCAAACATGAAACTCAACGTTGGCAGTATCGACCGCATCCTGCGTATCGTCGTCGGTCTGGCACTTATTGGCGCAACACTGGCTGGCATGATCGGTGTATGGGGCTGGATCGGTGTCGTTCCTTTGCTGACTGGCATCTTCAAATTCTGCCCGGCCTACACGCTGCTCGGCATGAACACATGCCCAATGGACAAGAAATAATTTGTTATCTGCTTCATTAAAACGCCCGATCCGAACGGATCGGGCGTTTTTCATGGGGCGCTGCCGTCGCGCTTTCTTCAGCAGGAACAGTATCAGTGAGCGCAACTTGGCCGGACGCACGGGCTTATGCAACAGATAGAGCCCGCGTTCATTGACCGCTTGCAGTATCTCCGGTGCCGTATCGCCACTGATCAGGATGAAGGCAGGAGAAATTTTGTCATGCCCTTTAATGTATTCCGCCAAAGTCAGTCCATCCCCGTCCGGAAGACGATAATCGCAAATCACCAGATCAAAGTGCGCTTCTGCAAACTTGTCTTTGAATTCCTGGAAATCTTCCGCGACAGAAACGTGACAACCCCACGACTCAAGAATGCCGGAAGTGCTGGTGCGTACCAGCATATCGTCATCCACCACCAGGACACGCAGATTATCCAGCCTGTCGTGCTTCGACATCGCAACAACTGGCGCATGCACCGGTTCCGCCAGCAACTCATCCACGCCGAACACACGCGGCACCGTAATGGCAAAGGTTGATCCGCGCTGCGGTGCAGAATGCAGAGCTGAGCGGATGCTGCAGACAGCTTGGCAAGCCGGTCCACGATGGCAAGTCCGAGCCCAATACCCTTGCTGCGGTCACGCGCACTGTTCGCCAGCTGCACGAATTCGCGGAAGACGTTCTGTTGTTCCTCCGGAGGGAATGCCGATGCCGTTGTCACGCACCTCGATGCGCAGGTTATCACCACGCCGTCGGCAAGCCAGCAGCACCGTGCCGTTCGGCGGCGTGTAGCGGATTGCATTGCTCAACAAATTAAGCAGGATACGTTCCAGCAATACCGGGTCACTCAACACTGCCGCTTCAATACAATGTGCACGCAAGCTGATGTTCTTGCGTTGGGCAACCGGGAGGTAATCCTGCACCAGGCGCTTCATCAACGCGTCGATATCAACACTTTGTATCTGCGGGAGAACAATCCCCGCATCCAGTTTGGAAATATCCAGCAAAGAATCCAGCAAGCTCGACAGCGCCTCTACCGACTCTTCCACTTTGCTGGCAAGCTTGCGCTGCTCTGGTGTACTCAGCCTGCTTTGCAGCTCACCAACGAACAGTCCGAGCGCGTGCATAGGTTGCCGCAAGTCATGGCTTGCAGCTGCAAGGAAGCGGCTCTTGTCGAAGTTGGCCTTCTCCGCTTCTTCTTTTTTCCTGCGCAATTCCTGCGTTGCTTCGTCAATACGCTGCTGCAAGGTGTTGCGGTCTTGCAGCAACATCTGAGCCATATCGTTGATACCCAAGGCGAGCGCATCAAGCTCCTGCACATGGTTCCTGGCAATATGCGTATCCAGATGTCCTTCGCCGATACGGCGGATGGCATTGTTCATCCCCAGCACCGGCAGAGTAATCCGGCGCGACACCCGCATGGCGATCAGCATGGTGGTCAGCAATACGAACAACAACATAAACAGATTGAGGCCCAGCATCTCTATCTTTTCGCGATTCAGCCTGTCCTTGCCAATTTCAACAATCACGCGGCCCAGCGCCTTATTGGGATGGTTACCTACAGTGCTTCCCAACTCATCCAGTTTGATTTGAGTCGCAACGATAGGCTGATAAAGCCATAAGACATTGCGGTCTTCCTGAACAGCGATGAAATCGTCCGATTTTTCCGCCATATCTTCAAAATGCCTGCGCTCGTTTTTGCCGCGGCTGCTGCCCGCGCCGGCCAGATATTTCGAATCAGCATCCAGCACGACGATGGAATTCACATCCTGTTGCGAGAAAGCGGCATCCACTTGCTGCTGCAACAGCCCCTGATTGCCGGAGAAAACCGGATATTCGCTGGATGATGCAAGCTGGCGAACAATCAGTTTGGCGCGCTCAAACAGAGCACGATCGAGATCTGCAAAGCGCGTGTAGGTGAAATAGCCTTCCAGCAACAGCGCCAGAATCAGGATCGGGATGACCGCGACCGCTAATGTCTGTCGTTCAATTCCATGTTGTTTCACAATTCCATGTCGTCTCATGGAGTCCTCCTGATTTCATCGCGCAGTTGATCTGCGTCTTTGATGTGCAGATCGAGCGAACGCGCGACTTGCATGTTGACCGATACTTCGAAGTTGGATGGATACTGGGCTGCAGGCAGCCTGCCCGTTTCTGCATAACGCTGAATCATGCCGGATGCCTGCTCGGCAATTTGTTCCGGCGTCGTGTACACAGCACATAAAGCACCTGCCTTGACGTAGGCCTGCGAAATACCAACCAGCGGAATTTGCTTGCGATAGGCCGTCAGCAAGATATTGCGTATCGTGCCGGCGTTGTAGACCTCGGCATCAGCAAGCACAAAAAGGACTTCGCTTTCGTTCAAGACACTTTCCAGTGCATCGTTCAGCGATTGCGCCCCGTCAACTGCCCGATCGTGCAAACGAATATTCTTGCCCGCCAGCAGATGGCGCACGTTCTGAAGTTCTGGCGGCGGCGTGGAATAAAGCACCCCGACATTCCGGGTGGCCGGCAAGACAGCCACGCAATAGCGCAACTTGCCGCTCCATCGGCTGATCAAGGAAGACAGCAGAATGTGAGCTGGCATGCTGCGCAGCGCCCATGCAGCAATTTGTCGTATCCGGCTTTGGGAACGAGTACGTTCAGGTATGGAACATCGATGGCAGCCAGTTTCGTGGCCGCTTTCATTCCGACAGCGATGTACAGGTCGGATACAGCCAACGCATCGTCTGCACGTTGAGTGGTCAGTGCAAACTCATCGTTTGGCAGTTTGCCACGCAACGAATCGCTAAAGGTCTGGTAGGCACCGCCCTCTTCGCTTAGCACCACCGTCACGCGCAACGGCTCAGCCTGCACAGCAGATATGCAAAAGAGCAAACACACCAGCACCACCGATAACAGGCGGCTGGTGAAGTCAGAAACCGGACGATGAAAGGTTGTCCGGCTAAAAATTGAATGTCGCAGTAAGATAAGCCCGCCGTTTGAACAAGAGATTCACTCGCTGCGGTACATTGCCGTATCCCATATCGTTATCCTGGAATGCGTTTTGCACGACCACAGCCATCTCCCCCCCCTGCTTTTTCTTCTTGTCCGAAGTACCCCAAAGATACCTCGTTGATTCCAGCCTTACTTTTCAGATAATAACCCAAACTGAGCTTGGTTGAATCCAGTATTCACTAGTCGAATAAAATGCTGCCGTTATTGTAGCCAAAAGCCAAGGTGGTAAATAACGGCAGCAAGCTGGCGGTTAAATCCGTTGTTGCCAACGCGATGGAATGCGCCTGCTGTCTCAGCAAGCTCCGTACATGCCCTTCTTGAAACACCCCGTGACGCCGGTACAAGTCATCTGTGAACAGCCCAGAAGCGCAAGACGTTGTAGCGTAGCGGGCACATCAGTTGCGTTGCAGTTGCAGGGGCGGCAGGTGCTTAGCCGCAGCCTTCACTTCGACTTTCTTTGTCTTGCTGTTTCTTGGCCTTATGTTTCGGGGCAGTCTGCTCTGCCTGTGCGGACGATTCGCTGGAGGATGGTGCGGGTGCGGCATCTGCTGCCCAGGCAGGCACTACGATCAAGGCTAACAACAACAGCAACATATTTCTTCATGGTTACACTCTCCCTTTGTGGTTAAAAAAACAGTTGCGGCTTGCCTAATGCGCAAGCCGCCCGAAACAACACCTGCATCCTTCATCAAGACAACTCAGTCCTTACCAAACCAGCTTGAGTCTGGCATAGCCACAGCCGCCCCTTGCTGAAGCGCGGAATGAGCGGGTCTATCTCCGTGTACTGGAAGCTCGCTGTTGGTGGCGTTACGCACCCCCATATCCATCGATCCCGTCCGGTTGAATTGCCAGTTCAGGCTGGCATCCGTTTGATTGAAGCGATCCTGGATATCGAGCAGGATGGGATTGAAGCTGATATCCGATGATTGTTGTGTGGCGGCGAGCAGGTTATGGCTCCAGGCTAGGTTCGCCGTCCATTGCGAACTGGCCAGCCAGCGCAGGCCCAATTGCTGCGAGCGCAAATGTTGCTCTGAACGGAATTCGGCATGAGATTAGTCAGGATCATTCCGGATATGCTCATCGTCATAAGCCAGGGTCACATTCAGGGGATGACTGCCGGGTTGCCAGTGCAAGGCCAGGCGGGACTCGTCAACCTGACTTCGGCTCATAACCTGTTCAAAATTGCCACTGTTAATGAACGGATCGTCAGTCCAGCGCCGCTGCGCCTGTCCTTCCAGCAGCCAGGCGGCATCCAGTTGCCTATCCGCGCCCAGCGCGATGCCCTGCACCAGCTTGTAGCTATCGCCGGGGCGGTTCAGCACGATGCCTGCCAGGGTGGCCGGCGCCAGCGATGCGTTGCCCACTGCGGCATCGTCCAGGCTTTTCCATGCGGCCAGGCGCACATGCGTCGCGCTATCCGGCGTGTAAACCATGCCCAGCTTGGGCAGCCAGCGCCACAGGTAGGTGCTGTTCGCGCTGTTAGTACTCCATACCTTGTCGTTCTTGCCCCAGGCCAGCCCGGCCTCCAGTTGCCAATAGGGGTTCAGCGCCTGCTGCCAGTCCACATAGATTTGCTGCGCGACATTTGTAACGGTAGAACCAAATGTCGCCCGTTAAGTGGCGAGCGAACCGAGCTCACGCCCCATTGCGTGGCATAGTCTGCGCCGCTGCGGCGATATTGCAGTTCCGCGCTGTGAGCTTCGCTGCTGTTATTGTTTGTTCCATACGGAAAGGCCTAGCTGCGGAGCGCATGTAGCATGGCGCTGACGACGGCAGAAAGTCGCTCGCGCCATTCCCAATTGTCGGTTTGATCGGTCTGCTGGCGGCTGACCAAGCCGCGCAACTCGCTGTTGTCGCCCAGGCTGTAGCGCAGCCCCAGGCGCGTGAGGCTGCTGTTATCTTCGATCTGGTGATATTGCCCCCAGTTCAATCGGGTCTGCAGGATAGAGTGATTTCACCGTGCTGCGAATTGAAGGTCTGGTGCGACACGAATACCTGCGTGGAGTCGAACGGTCGCCATTGCACGGTAGCCTGCCAGATGCGGTTGTCGAGATTATTGAAAGGCCCAAAACCATCGGTCTTGTATTGGCGCTGCGCGACGCTCACTCCCAGCGTGTCGCTGCCCACGCCCACACGAACCTGTTCGCCCTTGCTGTTCTGGCTGCCCGCAGTGGCATCGACTGCCAGCGTGGTGCGCCGGCTGAACAGTTCGTCGTAATTGTTATAGCTGGCTTGCTGCGCGCCCAGTCCGCTGACTGCGCCATGCTGCGGAACAGATGCGCCGGTTTGGCCGGCACCGTCACCATAGATGTCCAGTTCCGCCGGCAGGTTGCCCGGCTTGTCGTTGAACTGGCTTTGCAGCAGCAGGCTGCGCCGCGCCGATTCGCCGAAGCGCTGGCCTTGCAGGACATCGGCCTGATTCCTCAGGTTGGCCGAATTCTTTTCGCCAACCGAGTCGGACAGAGTCTGAAAAGCGAGACCTTCCATGCCCAATTGACGCTGCACCTCGGCGAGATTGGCCTGCAATAATTGTTCGTCTTCCTTGAGCAAACGTTCGCCGCGATAGACCGAGCGATATGCCGTCCGCGCTTGCGCCTGACGCAAACTTTCGCGGGCTTCCATCGGATGGTTGGTCTGCAGTTCTGCTCGTGCCTGATACAACCAGGGAGTGGGGTCTTTGGGATCGGCTTGTTGAGCGCTGCGCCAGCTTGCCTTTGCCGCTTCGGTTTGGCCGAGTTGCTGTTGCGAGCGGCCCAGATAAGTAAGTATCAGTGCGTTGCCGGGATCGGCTTCATTCGCCGCCTGCAATTTTTCTTGCCCGGCCTGGAAGTTACCCAGCTTTGATTTCGGCCAAACCCAAACCCAATAAAGCCTTGGCATCTTTGGGGTCGCGCTGCAAGGCAGTTTCAAACGCGGCTTTGGCTTCCTGTGCATTTCCGTCTATCAGGTAGACCAAGCCGCTCACGGCGATGACATAGGGGTGCGCGGCTTCCGCTTCTTGCGCCTGATCCGACCAGCGTCTTGGCCGATTGAATCTGGTCGAGCGTCAGCGCGAGCTCAGCCTCACGCGCCAAGGCAATCGCTGATTGCGGCGTCCGGGTATTGAAGCCATGCATTTCTTCGCGTGCTTCTGCCAAACGCCCCATGCCTTGCAAAGCATAGGACAGTGCCAGATGCGGCAAAAGACCGCCTTCCAAATCATGCGCATGTTGCGCTGCATCCAGCGCTTCCTGCATTTTCCCCTGTTGCAGGTATGCCATGGCTGTGAGCGCGTATGCATCCGCAGCATGTTGAGTATTGGCAAGCAAAGGAGCAAGTATTTCCAGCGCCTGCCGGGATTGATTGCCTTGCAGCAAAAAGCTGGCGCGCAACAAATTCAGCTCGGCCTCAGTATCCGCGTTTGCCTTCGCACTTTTGCCTGCCTCGTCGAGCAGTATCAGCGCATCGAGAAAGCGGCCTTCATGCTGCGCCTGCAGGGCAGCCTGCATTGCGGGAGTGGGCTGCGTTGGTTGATATTGGGTCGCCACAAGAGGCAAAGTCCAGATCGCACTTCGACCATACCCCATGGTTTGTCCCGACGGGGAGCGGATTTGCCCTAGGAATGCATCTTCATCGGCTGCCTGCGTTGCTTCTGTCACCAAGCTTAGTCCTGCAATACATAAAACCAGCAAAATACGTGAATTCATAAGTGACAATGCGTTAAGAGGAATTTAAAGACAGCGAATATTATTCGAATAACATTACTATGGATATAGGAATGTTATTCGAATAATATTCCTATGGATATAGGAAGCATCTTCAAAAATTAAGCACACCACTCTCACCCGCCAAGCTGGCGTTTATCAATGCAGGAACCTTAATTTTGAATACGGCGATTTGTGAATGATTTTTGTGACATGACTGCGATGCGCTTGAAACACGTATTGCGCAAACAGTCTGCTCAGAGCAGCAAGCTGGCAATGGCTCGTTGAGCCGATGGAGGTGGGAAGAAGATGGGGTGGCTGATGGGGCTCGAACCCACGACAACTGGAATCACAATCCAGGGCTCTACCAACTGAGCTACAGCCACCGTTGAATCGTCAAGTCTATTGGTGTGCCCGACAGGAATCGAACCTGTAACCCCCGCCTTAGAAGGGCGGTGCTCTATCCAGTTGAGCTACGGGCACAATTCTTTCGGCAAACCAACATGACTTCTTGCTACTTGAACCTGGTCGGGGTGGAGAGATTCGAACTCCCGACATCCTGGTCCCAAACCAGGCGCGCTACCAGGCTACGCTACACCCCGAGAGCGCGGCATTATACAGACCGAGCGCGAAAAATCAATTTTGTTCGTGAGATTTTTTTGTGATCTGCGGCATTGCCAGCATCAGGTAATAAACCATCGACCACAAAGTGAGCACTGCAGCCAGATAGATCAGCAATGTCCCCCACCATAACGTAGAGATACCGAACAACGGCTCCTGATACAGCAGGAACAGGATGGCAGATCATCTGGAATGCGGTTTTGAACTTGCCCAGCATGGAAACCGCCACGCTCTTGCTGTTCCCGAGCTGCGCCATCCATTCGCGCAAGGCCGAAATGGTGATTTCGCGACCGATGATGATGAAAGCGATGAAAACGTCGACCAAGCCCAGCTTGACCAGCACGATCAGCGCCGCCGCCACCATCAGCTTGTCCGCCACCGGGTCAAGGAAGGCGCCAAAAGCCGAGCCCTGATTCAGGGCGCGCGCCAGATAGCCATCCAGCCAGTCGGTGATGGCTGCCAGCCAGAAGATAAAGGTGCTGAGCAGATGCTTGTGATGCAGGCTGAGCGTTTCGTCCGACACGTAGAACACCGCGACGAACACGGGGATCATCAGTATCCTGAACCAGGTCAGCAGATTCGGTATGTTGAGCGGCATCGTTAATGTAGGTGCTGGTAAATTTTCTCTGCAAGCAACGGACTGATGCCTTCCACTCGCGCCAATTCTTCTACGCTGGCTTGTTGCACACCCTTCAGTCCACCGAAGTGGGTCAGCAGGTTGCGTCGGCGTTTTTCGCCTACCCCTTCGATATCTTCCAGCGACGAAGCGGTGCGCGCTTTGCCGCGCCGGGCACGGTGGCCGCTGATGGCGAAGCGATGCGCCTCATCGCGTACTTGCTGGATCAGATGCAGGGCAGGACTATCTGGCGGCAATTGTAGCGGCTTTTCCACGTCGGGTCGTAACAATTGTTCCATGCCCGGCTTGCGTTCCACGCCTTTGGCGACGCCAACCAGCGCGATGTCGGACAAGCCGAATTCGGCCATCACCTCCACCGCCATGCCCAGTTGCCCGGCACCGCCGTCGATCAGAACCAGGTCCGGACGCTTGCCCTCGCCTGCCTGCAATTTCTGGTAGCGCCGCTGCAAGGCCTGTTTCATCGCGGCATAATCGTCGCCCGGGCGTGATGCCGCTGATGTTGTAGCGGCGGTATTCCTGCGGGCGAATGGCCAGTATCGTCGTACACCACGCAGGAAGCCACGGTCGCCTCGCCCATGGTGTGGCTGATGTCGAAACATTCGATGCGTTTCAGATCGGGCAACGACAAGGCAGTGCGCAACGCATCCAGACGCAGCGTCTGTCCGGCCTGCAAACCGGCCTGCTGGCGCAATGCCAGCAGCGCATTGGCCTGCGCCATCTCCAGCCATTGCCGCCGCTCGCCGGTCACCGCATGGCGTATCTGCACCTTGTGCCCGGCCTGCTCGCTCAACAACTGCTCCAGCGCTTCGTCGGTAATTTCGATGCTGGTGATGATCAGCGGCGGCACGCTGCTCTCCAGATAATGCTGCGCCAGGAAGGCCTCCAGCACTTCGGCACTGTCCTGTCCCTGCACGTTCTGCGGGAAGAACGGCTTGTCGCCCAGATGCCGCCCGCCGCGCACCAGCGCCAGATTCAGGCACAACGCGCCTTCCGACTCGACCACCGCAACGATGTCGGCATCGGTATCGCGTCCGCTTTCCACGAACTGTTTTTGCTGCACCGTATGCAGGGCCTGCAACTGGTCGCGCAGCGCGGCGGCATGTTCGTACTGCATGGCCTCGGAGGCCTGCTCCATCGCCTCGCGCAGGCGCTTCTCCACCTCGTCGAACTTGCCCTGCAGCAGCAGCCCGGCATTGCGCACATCGGTGGCGTAATCCTCGGCGCTGATGAGGCCGACGCAGGGCGCGCTGCAACGATGGATCTGGTGCAGCAGGCAAGGCCGCGTGCGGTTGTTGAACACGCCCTCTTCGCAGGTGCGCAGCTTGAACACCTTCTGCAGCAGGTTGATGCTTTCCTTCGCCGCCTGCGCGTTGGGATAGGGGCCGAAGTATTGATGGCGCTTGTCGGTCGCACCGCGGTAGTAGGTCAGGCGCGGCGACGGACTGCCGGTGAGCACGATGTAGGGATAGGACTTGTCGTCGCGGAACAGGATGTTGTAGCGCGGCTTCAGCGACTTGATGAGGTTGTTTTCCAGCAGCAGCGCCTCGGCCTCGGAACGCGTCACGGTGACCTCGATGCGCGCGATGTGCGACACCATCAAGCGAATGCGCGGCGACAGGTTGCTCTGCTGGAAATAGGAACCGACGCGCTTCTTCAGCTGGTTGGCCTTGCCGACGTACAACACCTGCCCCGCCTCGTCCAGCATGCGATACACGCCCGGCTGCAACGGCAGCGAGGCAACAAATTCGGGGATTGAAAATTCGCTTTGCGGACGTTCGCCCCCTCTCCCTCCGGGGGAGGGTTGGGGTGGGGGAGATTTAGGGTCGAAGGGTGTGGTGTTCAAGGATGGATTCAAAGACCTGGTGGAACATCGCCTCAGTCAGGCGCTTGGTCTGGGTATTGTAGCGGCTGCAATGGTAGCTGTCATAAAGCTTCAATCCATTCGGCAACTGGTGGCGCGCGTTGTGCGCAAATTTGAAATCCTTCACCTTCAAACCGCAAGCGCGCAACACCGCCTCATGCGCAATGAGCCCCAAGGCCATTACCGCTGCGCCTTGCGGCACAGCCGCCAACTCCTGCACCAGATACCCATTGCATTGCTTGATCTCGGCCGGCTCCGGCTTGTTCTGCGGCGGCAGGCAGCGCACGGCATTGGTGATGCGGCAGCCTTTGAGTGACAGCTTGGGATTGGCCTGTTTGTTGGCATCCAGCGGCTCGGCGGCGGTCGCGAGGCCATACTTGTGCAAAGTGCAATACAGCAGGTCGCCCGCATAGTCGCCGGTAAATGGCCGGCCGGTGCGGTTCGCGCCGTGCATGCCCGGCGCGAGGCCGACGATCAGCAACGGGGTGCCAGCCTCGCCGAACGAAGGGACTGGTTTGGCAAAGTAGCCCGGCTGCGCCGCACGCACCTCATCCAGAAAGGTGGCAAGACGCGGACACAACCGGCAATCGGTAGAAAATTTATTCATCGCAATTTTTCAAAAATTATTGGAAGCGCAAGGCATCAATCGGCTTGAGCATGGATGCCTTGCGCGCCGGATACCAGCCGAAGAAGATGCCGACGGCGGCCGCCACGCCAAAGGCCATGATGATGGAAGTCACCGTCACCAGCACGTCCATGCCGGCCAGCTTGCTCACCGCCATCGCCCCGCCCACGCCAAGCAGCACGCCGATCAGGCAGCCGATGACGGAGATGATGATCGCCTCCAGCAGGAACTGCAGCAGGATGTCCTTGCCGCGCGCACCGATGGCCATGCGGATGCCGATCTCGCGCGTGCGCTCGGTGACCGACACCAGCATGATGTTCATGATGCCGATGCCGCCGACCAGCAGCGAGATCGAGGCGATGGCGCCCAGCATCATCGACATGACCTTGGCGGTCTCGGCGGCGGTGTTCGCCATCGCGGTCAGGTTGCGCACGGTGAAATCGTTATCCATGCCTTCGCGGATGCGGTGGCGCTGGCGCAGCAATTCGTTGATGGACTTTTCCACTCGCGGCATCGCGTCGGCCGATTCGGCCTGCGCCATGATGAAGCGCACCGTGCCGCCGATACGGGTGCCGAACAGCTTGCGCTGGGCGGTCGTTACCGGAATCACCACGGTGTCGTCCTGATCGCGGCCATCCAGGCTTTGCCCCTTCGCACCCAGCACGCCGAGCACGACATAGGGACTGTTCTTGATGCGTATGGTCTTGCCGACCGGGTCTTCATCACCGAACAGGTTCTGCACCACGGTCTGCCCCAGCAGCGCGACCTGGGTCGCCGAGCGGACATCGGAATCGGAAAAGGGAGAGCCTGCGGAAAGTTGCCAGTCGCGCACGCGTGAGGAAAGCCGGCGTGGTGCCGATGACCTGCGTGCTCCAGTTGTTGGGGCCATACACCAGTTGCGCCGTGCCGGGCGACGAAGGCGCGGCGGCATTGACCGAAGGCAATTCCTCGATGGCCTGCGCATCGGCGATGGTCAGCGTCGGCGCCGCGCCGCCGCCCATGCGCGCACCGCCCGAAGTGGTGGAACCGGAAAGGATGATGAACAGGTTGCTGCCCATGGAGGCGATGGACGCCTGCACCTGCTGCTGCGCGCCCTGCCCCACGGCCAGCATCAGGATCACCGCACCGACGCCGATGACCATGCCGAGCATGGTCAGGATGGTGCGCAGCCGGTTCGCGCCCATCGCCATCCAGGCTTCGCTGAGCATGGCGCTGATCATGAGGTCTTCTCCAGGTGTTCCGGCGCGGCATGTTCGACCGGGCCGTCATACACGATGCGCCCGTCGGACAGGCGCACCAGACGCTGGGCATAGGCGGCGATGTCCGACTCGTGCGTAACCAGCACGATGGTGATGCCGTCGCGCTGGTTCAGTTCGCTGAACAGCGCCATGATTTCCTGGCTGGTGTGGGTATCGAGATTGCCGGTGGGCTCGTCGGCCAGCAGCAGCTTGGGGTGGTTGACCAGCGCGCGCGCGATGGCGACGCGCTGCTGCTGGCCGCCGGAAATCTGGTTGGGACGCGAGCGGCAGTATTGGCCGAGGCCGACCTTCTCCAGCATCTCGTTGGCCCGCGCCAGGCGCTCGGCGCGCGGCGTGCCGCGATAGATCAGCGGCAACGCCACGTTGTCTTCCAGGTTGGCGCGCGGCAGCAGGTTGAAGCCCTGGAACACGAAGCCGATCACCTGGTTGCGCAGCTGCGCCAGTTCGTCGCGGCTCTGCGTGTTCACGTCGCGGCCATTGAGCAGATAGGTGCCGCTGGTCGCCACATCGAGGCAGCCGAGAATGTTCATGAAGGTGGATTTGCCGGAGCCGGACGGCCCCATGATGGCAACGAATTCGCCCGGCATTACCGACACAGCCACATCCTTGAGCACCGGCACCGTCCCGGCGTCGGTCACGTATTCCTTGTAGAGCCGTTCGATACGGATGACGGAATCGTTGCTCATCGCATGTACACCGCTAGAACAATCTCATGCCGGAGCCACCGCTGCCTTGGCAGGCGGCTGACGATCTTCGACGATGACCGCATCGCCTTCCTTGAGCTCTCCGCCCAGCACTTCGGTCATGCGGTTGTCGGTGATGCCGACGGAAATACGCACCGCTTTGGGCTGGCCGTTTTCCAGCACATACACCGTGCCCATCGGCGCCGCATCGCCCTTGCCGCGCCCATCGCCCTTAGGCTTGTCGCCGCTATTGCGCGCTTTTGCCTGCATCGGCGGGGCGGAAGCGCAATGCGGCATTGGGCACCATCAGCACGTCCTTGCGCTGGGCGACGACGATGTTCACATAGGCCGTCATGCCGGGCATCAGCATCTGATCCGGATTTTCCACCGACACCACCACGTCATAGGTCACCACGTTCTGCAGCGTGGTCGGGTTCAGCCGCACCTGGCGCACTTCGCCCTGAAAAGTGCGGTTGGGGAAAGCATCCACCCGGAAAGTCGCCTGTTGCCCGACGCGGATGTTGCCCACATCCGCTTCGGCGTAACTCGTGTCGATCTGCATGTGCGAAAGATCGCGGGCAATCTGGAACAGGGTCGGCGATTGCAGCGATGCCGCCACGGTCTGCCCGACATCAACCATGCGCGATACCACGACACCGGACACCGGCGAACGAATCACGGTATTGTCCAGGTTGCTGCGGTCGCGGACTACTTGCGCCTTTGCGACGTTAAGTTGCGCCTGGGCTACCTTAAGCGCCTGCACCGAGGTTTCCAGATCCTGGCGCGTGACATACTCCTTTTCAAACAAGCCACGCGCGCGCGTTTCATTGGCCTGAGCCAGTTCCAGCGACGCCTGGGCACTGGCCACATTCGCCTCGCTTTGCTGCAGTTGTGCGCGATTCAGAGTCGGATCAAGCTCCAGCAACACCTGACCGGCTTTGACCTGGTCATTGAAATCGGCGTGCAGCTTGCTGACGATCCCGGAAACCTGGCTGCCCACGCTGACCAGCACCACCGGATTCAGCGTGCCGTTGGCCGACACGCTTTGGGTGATTGCGCCGCGCTCCAGGGCTGCAGTCGAATAGCGCGCTTCCGCCGATGCTTTTTTCGGCATCAACCACCAGACAACTGCAGCGGCCACCAGCAGGAGCAGCGTTCCGAGCAGTATCGTTTTTGATATTTTTATATGCATTCCAACACTCCAGTTTCCAGTATGAAGCAGCACAGCCGCTCCAGGTTCAATTCCCTGTTTCCAACTGAGTCAGATCAAGCTGACCGATGGCTTGCGCCAACGCCAAGCGGCTTGATTTGAAGTTATACAACG
The DNA here is from genome assembly GCA_963813255.1 of uncultured beta proteobacterium. GTDB lineage: Bacteria > Pseudomonadota > Gammaproteobacteria > Burkholderiales > Gallionellaceae > Sideroxyarcus. The sequence goes on from CAWEYD010000010.1 coordinate 56,598, forward strand.
CAGCCACCCGTTGCTGCCGCGCGCTGGCCAAAGTGCTTTGCACATTCAGCACATCCAGGATGGACATGTTCGAGACACCCGCCTTGTAGCGCCCCAGCGTCATTTGCGCGGACAACTCGGCAGAAGCCACCAGGTCGTTGGCAGTGGACAGCGCCTGGCTGTTGGTCAGCAACGTCTGATAGGCCTTCCATACGTCCAGCGCCACCTGGTTGGCCAACAGATCGCGCGCCGCCACCTTGCCTTCGATTTGCTGCTCGGCGGCGCGGTTCTGGTAAGTGTTGCGGTAGCCCGTGAATAACGGCACGCTGAGCGTTACGCCGATACTGCTGCTATGGGTGTTGGGCGCTCCCGAAATATTGTTCTGCGTACCGGCCGATGCATTCAGGCTGACGGTGGGCAAACCGGTGGCGCGGGTCGCTGTAAGTTGCGCTTCGGCAGCTTTGATCTGCGCTTCAGCCGCCTGCAGATCCGGGCGTTTCTGGCGTGCCTGTTCAATCAATTTGCCGATGTCCTGCTCGACAGCGGCATCGGGCATGGTCTCCGGCAACGGCGACAATGAATACGACTGGCTCGCATCGAACCCCATGATGTTTGCCAATGTTCCCTGCGCGCTACGCTCATTCCCCTGCGCCGTAATCAGATTGAGTCGTGGCTTGTGACAAGGCGGTCTGTGCCTGCAATTTGTCTGCCGGCGTAACCGTTCCTGCCAGGTAGCGCGCCTCTGCCGCCGCAAAACTTTCCTTGGCCGATGCTTCGGCAACCTTCAATGCATCGACACTGGCACGCGCAGACAAGAGTGCGTAATAGGACTGCACCGCGGCCAAGATAATTAGCCTGCAGCGTCGCATCGCGTGTTGCATTCGCTGCCAGCAACAGTTGCTTGGCATTCTCCAGCGTCGCAGCACGTCCGCCGAAATCAAATAACAAATAGCCGGCCGTCAGGCTGGCATTGCGGCTGTTGTAACTGGTCGTGTTTCCGGAAGCGTTGCTGGTATTGCGCGAAGCGCTGGCTTGCGCCGACAAGGTCGGCAAGTAGGCCGACATGCCGACACCGACATTCGCCGCCTGGGCACGCGCGCTTGCCCACAGCGAACGTGTCTGCGGGTTGTTGCACAAGGTCAGGTCGACCACGTCGGCCAGGGTCAATGGCTTATTGATCTTGTCGCGGTCGCAGCGGCTGGCATCTGCCGTCTGGGGAAATTGTCCCGATTCAGCCCCCTCCATGGCCGAAAGCGGATCGCTTCCAGCCCAGGCGGCACATGGCAGCAATGCCATCTGGCACAACAGCAGTAGATGAAATCGATATCGAAACACGTTAGTGAACAAGTTGTAATGAAGATTGTGACTGCACGGTTCCTACCCTATAACAAAACCAATGGGCCTGGCGTATTGATACAAATTCGTACAATACAAGCAAATGGAATCACTCGTTTTACATTAACGCACTTCAAGAAAAAGCCCCGCAGAGCGGGGCTTTAACTGTGACTCTCCGGCTTGTTATTCCGCAGCTGGTGCAGCTGCTTCCGGATGCGGTTGCAACGCCTTCATGCTCAGGCGCATACGACCTTTGTCGTCAACTTCCAGCACCTTGACCTTCACTACTTGGCCTTCCTTCAGGTGATCGGAAACGTTGGCGATGCGCTCGTGCGAAATCTGCGAGATGTGCAGCAAACCGTCCTTGCCCGGCAGGATGTTGATCAACGCACCGAAGTCCAGCAGCTTGACGACGGGGCCTTCATAGATCTTGCCCACTTCGACTTCAGCCACGATGTCCTGGATGCGTTTCTTCGCCAGTTCGCCCGCCTCGCCGCTCACGCAGGAGATGGTGACATTGCCTTCATCATCGATATCAATGGTCGTGCCGGTTTCTTCGGTCAGTGCGCGGATTACTGCACCGCCCTTGCCGATCACGTCGCGGATCTTTTCCGGATTGATCTTCATCTTGATCATGCGCGGCGCAAAGTCGGAGACTTCCGGACGCACTGAAGGCATCGCCTGCTTCATGATGCCGAGGATGTGCATACGGCCTTCTTTGGCCTGGCTCAACGCAACCTGCATGATTTCCTTGGTGATGCCGTTGATCTTGATGTCCATCTGCAAGGCAGTAATACCCTTGTCGGAACCGGCCACCTTGAAGTCCATATCGCCCAGGTGATCTTCGTCACCCAGAATATCGGTCAGCACGGCAAAACGAGCGCCGTCCTTGATCAGGCCCATGGCGATACCGGCCACGTGCGTCTTCAACGCCACGCCTGCATCCATCATGGACAGACAACCGCCGCACACCGATGCCATCGAGCTGGAACCGTTGGATTCGGTGATCTCGGATACCACGCGGATTGCATAGCCACATTCTTCTTCGCTCGGCAGCACGGCAACCAGTGCGCGCTTGGCCAGACGGCCGTGGCCGATCTCGCGGCGCTTGGGCGTACCCACGCGACCGGTTTCACCGGTGGCATAAGGTGGGAAGTTGTAGTGCAACATGAAGCGGTCGGAGTATTCGCCTTGCAATGCGTCGATGGTTTGCGAATCGCGCATGGAACCCAGCGTCGCCACCACCAATGCTTGTGTCTCGCCACGCGTGAACAGCACCGAGCCATGGGTACGCGGCAGCACGCCGGTACGGATGGTGATCGGACGCACGGTGCGGGTGTCGCGACCGTCGATGCGTGGCTCGCCGCTCAGAATCTGGCCGCGCACGATCTTGGCTTCCAGCGCGCTGAACAATTCGCCGATCTGGTTGCTGGAGACGTTCTCGAATTCAGGTGTGGCCAATGCTTCGAGTGTCTTGGTGCGAATCGCTTCCACTTGCTGGGTACGTGCCTGTTTCTGACGCACAGCATAGGCAGCCTTCAGGTCGTTCTCGGCCAGTGCCGCGATCTTGGCGATCAGTGCTTCGTTCTTGGCAGCAGGTGTCCAGTCCCAGTCGTCTTGACCAACTTCGTTTGCCATCTCGTTGATGGCATTGATCACGGCTTGCATCTGCTCGTGGCCGAACACCACCGCGCCCAGCATGACTTCTTCGGAAAGCTGTTGCGCTTCGGATTCAACCATCAATACCGCTTTGGATGTACCGGCAACCACCAGATCCATCTGCGACTCGACCAGCTCATCCTTGGTCGGGTTCAGCACATACTGGCCGTTCAGGTAACCCACGCGCGCTGCGCCGATGGGGCCGTCGAAAGGGATGCCGGAGATTGCCAGCGCAGCGGAGGCGCCGATCATCGAAGGAATGTCGGAGTCGATCTGCGGATCGGAGGACACCACGGTCGCCACGATCTGCACTTCGTTGTAGAAACTTTCCGGGAACAGCGGACGCAACGGACGGTCGATCAGACGCGAAGTCAGAATTTCCTTCTCGCTTGGACGGCCTTCGCGCTTGAAGAAACCGCCGGGAATCTTGCCCGCAGCATAGGTGCGCTCTTGATAATCAACGGTCAGCGGGAAAAAATCCTGATCGGGTTTGGCATCCTTGCGTCCCACCACGGTGACCAGCACCACAGTGTCGTCCAGACTGACCATGACTGCACCACTGGATTGACGCGCGATCTCGCCTGTTTCCAGTGTCAATTGATGTTTGCCGTAGCTCAGGGTTTTTTTATAGTGACTCAAGATAGCTCTCTCCAATGTATATGCGTGACCGAGTTGCCAGCGTGATAAAACGACAACCAAAACGAAGCGGGCCGCATAAGCGACCCGCTACTTAATTCCTTTGTTACTTACGCAGATCCAGACGCTTGATCAGCTCTTTGTAACCGTTTTCGTTCTTGCTCTTCAGGTAGTCGAGCAGCTTGCGGCGGCGACTTACCAGGCGCAGCAGACCACGACGGGAGTGGTGATCCTTGTTATGTTCCTTGAAATGATCGGTCAGGTAGTTGATACGTGCCGTCATCAAGGCTACTTGAACTTCAGGGGAACCTGTATCGCCCTTGGCGCGCTGATAGTCAGTAACGATTTGCGATTTTTGTGCGGCGGTAATAGACATTTAGACTTCTCTCTCCAATAAAAAGTGCGGCATTCTACCCTTTAATAGGGTATCCGCTCAAGCTGAATTAGCCACGGCGGCAGCTTTGGCAATACTGGACAACAAACGGCTGGGAGCCAGCCTGCCGCCGGATAAATCCCCCAGACCAATAAAACAGCCCCTCCGCGTACAGCCTGCGCTTGCCGTCGGGATGGTCATCCCTCAGCCCCAGTCGCTGCCCCTGGGCCAGCCGGTTGGCCTGCACGGCGTCCAGTTCAAGGCGCGGCAGATTCTGCACCAGGCTATCCAGCGGCATCAGACAGGCATCTCGCTGTTGCTCATCCATGGCTTCCAGCTGTTTCAGGGTATAGGCATCGTCCAGCATGAACTCGCCAATGCCGGTGCGGCGCAGCGCAATCAGATGGCCGCCGCAGCCCAATAGCTCGCTGATATCCTCGGCCAGGGTGCGGACATAAGTACCCTTGCTGCACAGCACGCTGAATTCCAGCTCGTTGCCTTCCAGCCGCTCCAGCTTCAACTCGCGGATAAATACCGTGCGCAATTCGCGCTCCACTGTCTCGCCCTTGCGGATGTATTCGTACAGCGGCTTGCCCTGATGCTTGATGGCGCTGTGCATGGGCGGCAGCTGTTGCGTCTCGCCCATAAACTTGGCCAGTGCAGCCAACACCTTTGCTTCATCCACCACAACCGGCCGCGTCTCGGTGATTTCGCCTTCGGCATCGCCCGTCGTCGTGCGCTGCCCCAACCGTATCGTCGCGCGATAACGCTTGTCGGCATCCAGCAAGGCAATGGTGAATTTGGTGGCTTCGCCAAAACATACTGGCAACAGGCCGGTAGCCAGCGGATCGAGTGTGCCGGTATGCCCGGCTTTCTCGGCATTGAACAGACGGCGGACTTTTTGCAGGGCGGTGTTGGAACTGAGTTCCAGCGGCTTATCGAACAGCAGCACGCCATCCAGCGGCCTTTTGACGCGCTTGAATTGCTCAGTCTTTTTTGTCACTCGCAACCGCTTGATCGATCAACTGGGAAAGATGAGAGCCGCGCTCAATGGAAGCGTCATAGACGAAGTGCAACTGCGGGGTGATACGCAGCTTCATGGCATGCGCCAATTGGCTGCGCAGAAATCCGGCGGCGCGTTCCAGACCTTGCAACAACTCCGGGCTATTGCCGTCCAGCGAGGTATAGAACACTTTGGCATGGGCGTGGTCGTTGGTCACTTCCACCCCCGTCAGCGTGACTTTGCGCACGCGCGGATCCTTCACCTCCAGGCGAATCAGCTCGGCCAATTCGCGCTGGATCTGTTCGGCGATGCGATCGATGCGCGAAAAATCCTTGGCCATTAAAGCGCCCGCGCCACTTCGACGATCTCGAACACTTCGAGGAAATCGCCCACTACCAGATCGTTATAGCCCCTCAAAGACAGGCCGCATTCGAAGTTGGATTTAACTTCCTTCGCATCGTCCTTGAAGCGTTTCAACGAGTCCAGTTCGCCGCTATGGATCACCACGTTGTTGCGCAACACACGCACGCTGGAATTGCGCTTGATCATGCCCTCGGTGACGTAGCAACCCGCGATCGTGCCCACCTTGGAAATGTGGAACACCTGGCGGACCTCGACCATACCGATGATGCTTTCCTTCTTCTCCGGTGCCAGCATGCCCGACAGCGCAGCTTTGATCTCGTCGACCATCGAGTAGATGATGTTGTAGTAACGGATATCCACGCCGGACGATTCCGCCAGGCGGCGAGCCGTTGCATCGGCACGCGAGTTGAAGCCGATGATGATCGCCTTGGAAGCCAGCGCCAAGTTGACGTCGGACTCGGTGATCGCGCCCACCCCGCTGTGGATGAGACTGACCTTGACCTCTGCCGTGGAGAGCTTCTGCAACGAACTGGCGATCGCCTCGAGCGAACCCTGCACGTCGGCCTTCACGATCAGCGACAGGGTACGCACTTCGCCCTCGCCCATCTGTTCGAACATGTTCTCCAGCTTGGCGGCTTGTTGCTTCGCCAGCTTCACGTCGCGGAACTTGCCCTGACGGAACAGTGCGATTTCGCGCGCCTTCTTCTCGTCGGCCAGCACGAGGAAATCCGCACCGGCCACCGGCACTTCGGACAGACCTTGAATCTCGACCGGAATAGACGGACCCGCTTCGTTGATCACCTTGCCGTTCTCATCCAGCATGGCGCGCACACGGCCCGACACGGAACCAACCAGAATCGCGTCGCCGCGCTTCAAGGTACCGGACTGCACCAGCAGAGTCGCCACAGCGCCCTTGCCCTTGTCCAGACGCGCTTCGACCACCACGCCCTTGGCGCTGCTGTTCTTCGGTGCTTTCAGCTCCAGCACTTCGGCTTGCAGCAAGATACCTTCCAGCAAGGTGTCGATGCCCTGTCCGGTCTTGGCGGACACTTCAACGAACATCGCATCGCCGCCCCAGTCTTCCGGCACTACGCCTTCAGCCACCAGCTCCTGGCGCACGCGCTCGGAATTGGCATCGGGTTTGTCGATCTTGGTGACTGCCACCACGATAGGCACTTCCTGCCGCCTTGGCATGGTGAATCGCTTCTTTGGTCTGCGGCATCACGCCGTCGTCGGCTGCCACCACCAGAATCACGATGTCGGTCGCTTTCGCGCCGCGTGCACGCATTGCGGTAAACGCCTCGTGACCCGGCGTATCCAGGAAGGTAATCATGCCGCGCGGTGTATCCACGTGGTATGCACCGATATGCTGCGTGATACCGCCGGCTTCGCCGCTCGCCACACGGGTGCGGCGGATGTAGTCCAGCAAGGAAGTCTTACCGTGGTCGACGTGACCCATCACGGTCACCACCGGAGCGCGCGATTCCAGCACCACATCGCTATGATCGACCGCTTCCATCAGGAAAGCATCCGGATCATCCGGCTTGGCCGGTATTGGCCTTGTGTCCCATTTCTTCGACCACGATCATCGCGGTCTCCTGATCCAGCACCTGGTTGATGGTGACCATGGAGCCCATCTTCATCAGGTTCTTGATGATCTCGGCTGCCTTGATCGACATCTTTTGCGCCAACTCGGCCACGGTAATGGTTTCCGGAACCATCACTTCCTGCACGATAGGTTCAGTCGGCAACGAGAAGGCATGCGCTGCCTCAGGCTTGCTGTGCTTGTCATGGCGCGGCGCACGAATTGCGCTGCCACCGGTACGACTGCCCAATCCGGCACGCGTATCGTGCTGCGCGAAGGCGGACGCTTCTTGTGCCCGGCTTCATCCCAAGGACTGTCCTTGGCTGCAGCCGCCGGCTTGTCGATTTTCTTGGCTGGACGCGCAACCTTGTCGCCCGGCTTGAGTGTCGGTTTGTGCAACGTGCCTTCCGGTGTGGCCGCAGCAGGTGCCGCAGGGGCTGCAGCTGCGGCTTTCGCCTCGACTACGGGTTCCGGTGCGGGCGCAGGTGCCGGCGCTGGAGCAGGTTCGGCGGCGGCAGCAGCTTTACGCTTGCTGCGTTCCTGCTTGGCTTGTACATCGGCCGCCTGGCGTGCCGCCAGTTCAGCTTGCAGACGAGCTTCTTCTTCGCGCGCCTTCATCTCCTGCTCATCCAGCACCTTCTTGACCGGCTTGGCAGCAGGCTTAACCTCTTCCACTGGCGCAGCAGCAACCACTGGCGCCGCTGCAACAGGCGCCTCAACTGCCTGTTCGGCTGCTGGTGCAACAGTGCGTTTCTTGCGCACTTCGACCTGAATGGTGCGCGACTTGCCGGTGCTATCGGCCTTCTTGATCGCCGTTGTTTCGCGGCGCACCAGCGTAATCTTGTTCTTGCCGCCGCCATGCGCGCTGCGCAAGTGTTCCAGCAGCTGCGATTTGTCCTGCTCCGATACGGTGTCGGTATCCTTCTGTTTGCTGACCCCGGCCGCTTGCAGTTGCTCCAGCAGCAGTTCGACCGGCAGTCCCAGCTCACCCGCAAATTGCGCGACGTTCATTTTTCCCATTACGACCCCTTAAACCAATACCAGACTACGGATAACCTTTAACCAACTGCGCTTCAGGCTCAAACGAACCAAGGCGCACGCGCCGTCATGATCAACTGATTGGCACGCTCGGCATCCATGCCGGTCATTTCCATCAACTCATCGCCATCCAGATCGGCCAACTGCTCTTGCGTGCCGACGCCCTTGCCAGCCAAGGCGCGCGCGGTTTCTTCATCCATGCCTTCGATTTTCAGCAAGTCTTCGATGTTGTGCTCGACCTGCTCTTCGTTGGCGATAGCGGCATGTCAGCAACGCATTGCGAGCACGGCTGCGCAATTCATTGACCGTCGCTTCGTCGAAAGATTCGATGGCCAGCATTTCTTCCAGCGGCACATAGGCCACTTCTTCCAGCGTGTTGAAACCTTCCTGCACCAGAATGTCGGCAACTTCTTCGTCCACATCCAGCTTGCTCACGAACAGGTCGCGAATCTTGGAGAATTCCTGCTCGTTCTTCTCGGCGGATTGCTCAACCGTCATCAGGTTGATTTCCCAGCCGGTCATTTCGCTGGCCAGACGCACGTTCTGACCGCCGCGACCGATGGCTTGCGCCAGATTCTCTTCTTCAACCACCACATCCATGCTGTGCTTGTCTTCGTCCACCACGATGCTGGTGACTTCAGCCGGAGCCAGGGCGTTGATGACGCAGGTGGCCGGATCTTCCGACCACAGGATGATGTCCACGCGCTCGCCGGCCAATTCGTTGGTCACGGCCTGCACGCGCGAACCGCGCATACCGACGCAGGTGCCGATCGGATCAAGACGCTGGTCATGGCTGCGCACCGCAATCTTGGCGCGTGAACCGGGATCACGTGCCGCGCTGACGATTTCCAGCAGGCCTTCTTCGATTTCCGGCACTTCCAGCTCGAACAGCTTGGTCAGGAATTCCGACGTGATGCGCGACAGGATGATTTGCGGGCCGCGCACGGTGCGATCAACACGCAACAGATAAGCACGCACACGGTCGCCGACGCGCAGATTTTCTTTCGGAATCATCTGATCGCGCGGCAGCAGCGCTTCAATCTTGCCGAACTCGACGATGGCATTGCCGCGTTCGATGCGCTTGATCGTGCCGGACACCAGATGTTCGTTGCGCTCCATGAAGTCGGCGAGAATCTGCTCGCGCTCCGCGTCGCGAATCTTCTGGAAGATGACCTGTTTCGCCGCTTGCGCGCCGATACGACCGAAATCGATGTTCTCCAGCGGCTCTTCGATGAACTCATCCAGCTGAATGCCGGGCATCTGCTTTTCCGCTTCGGCTTGCTTGATGTGCAGTTCGGGCGTTTCGAAGGTCTCGTCGTCCATCACCTGCCAGCGGCGGAACGATTCGTATTCGCCGGTCTGACGGTCGATGCTCACGCGCACATCCGCTTCTTCGTCCGCGAAACGCTTCTTGGTGGCGGAGGCCAAAGCCGATTCCAGCGCACCAAACACGATCTCCTTGTCCACGTTCTTCTCACGCGCCAAGGCATCTACCAACAATAGAACTTCACGACTCATACGCTTTCTCCGACCACTTCAGAAAACAGGCACCAAACGTGCCTTATCTATATTGGACAACTCAATAGCAACCAAGCTGCCATCCACATCCAACTGCAATACTCCATCCTTCAACTTCGCCGATGATTCCGACAAAATTCTTGCGCCCTGCCATCGGCACGCGCACTTTGAGCTGCGCCTTCTGCCCGGCAAACCGCACAAAATCGGCTTCCTTCTTGAGCACCCGATCCAGACCCGGCGAGGAAATCTCGAGGCGTTCGTAATCCACCCCCTCCACCGTAAACAGGCGCACCAACTGGTTGCTCACCCGTTCGCAATCTTCCACCGAGATACCGTCCGGCTTGTCCATGAACACGCGCATCAGCCCGCGACCGGACATTTCCAGGTCAACCAGCTCGTAACCCATACCGGCCAGCGTCGTCTCTACCAGCTTCGCCACATCCATATTCGTACCCACAAATAAAAAACGGGCTCGAAGCCCATCTGAAAACGGCGCGGATTATACCAAAGGGATGCACTAATGGAAACAGGTATTTATGGGAATGGCGTAAACCGCCCCGTTGCCTTGCCACCTGAGGCTGCGTAGGAGGCTAAGCTTCATCGTGCTCGCGGAAACGTTTCGGAGCGTTGCAGGACTCTGCCGACATCAAACAACTTGCGGATGCCTTGCACATCCGGCTGCAAAACCACACCCTTCTCAGTGATAAGCCCCGTCACCAGCTCGGCCGGCGTCACGTCAAAGGCCGGATTGCGTATCTTCACCCCCGGCGCCGCCCAATGGTTGTCGCGGAAGCCCTTCACCTCCTCGACCGAGCGCTCCTCGATGGGAATGTCCGCCCCCGTGGCGATGTTCAGGTCGATGGTCGAAAGCGGGCATGCCACATAGAACGGGATGTTGTGGCGCTTCGCCAGCACCGCCACCATGTAGGTGCCAATCTTGTTCGCCACGTCGCCGTTGGCCGCCACGCGGTCCGTGCCCACCACCACGGCATCCACCTCGCCGTGCGCCATCATGTAACCGGCCATATTGTCGGTAATGAGTGTCACCGGGATGTTCTCCTGCACCATCTCCCACGCCGTCAGCCGCGCGCCTTGCAGGAAAGGCCGCGTCTCGTCGGCGATGACCGAGATCTTCTTGCCCGCCTCCACCGCCGAGCGGAACACCCCCAGCGCCGTGCCCCAACCCGCCGTCGCCAGTGCTCCCGCGTTGCAATGCGTCAACACCCGCGCCCCATCTTTCAGCAAGGCCGCGCCATGCGCCCCCATCGCCTTGTTGATGCGAATATCCTCGGCCAGAATCTCGTGCGCCTCGACCAGCAAGCGTTGTGCGATCTGCTGCGGCGTTTGTGCCGCAACGCCCTCCCAAACCTTGCGCATGCGCTGCAACGCCCAGAACAGGTTCACCGCCGTCGGGCGGCTGGCAGCCAGCACGGTAAAGCCGGTTTCCATGCCTTCCTTGAAATCATCCTCAGACTTGTCCTGCAAACGCAACGCCTCCAGCGCCACGCCATAAGCCGCTGCCACACCAATGGCCGGCGCACCGCGCACCACCATGCTGCGGATGCCTTCCGCCACCGAGGCTGCGGAGTAGTAACTCAAGTATTCAAACGCGGCAGGCAGGATGCGCTGGTCTATCATTTCCAGCCGGTTGTTGAACCAACGTAGGGTTTCGACTTTCATTTAAATAACCCAATAAAAAACAGAATGGCCAAGATAACCCAAAGCCAAGTGTAATTTCTCCCAACATTGCTTGAAGTAGCACGGGAGGACAATGACGCTCTCTGCGGCGCTTCAACCTCTAACTGAACATGCTGCACAACAGTCTGCCTTGGCTCTTCTTCCCACTCAGGAGTAAAACCTCCGACAATATAACGATTAACCTTTTTTAACACTGGACGGATACCTACGGCTACCTCTTTGTAACTACCCTTAACCTCTTCATAGCTTGTGCGGTACTGCCAGCTCTTATCAGCTTTAGGGTCTACCGCATCCGGGAGATTTTCAAGTGTTTCAAGAATTCGCGCTCTACTTAAGACGGGGCAAAGTTCATTCTCTTTCAGTGCGATTTCTAATTCATGCAAAATTCTTGCCTTATCAAAATGCCACGCCCCTTTAGAATCAAATTGACCATAATCTAACCAACCGCCACCCCATTCAAAAATGGGCATGCCAAGTTTCTTACAGCCCCATATGTTGGCTTCATACTGACGCTCACCAAAGCAGTATGCTTCTGGCTTGTATGATTTTTGTCGACTCCTATAGCATCCAACACCATAGTAAGAGAGGTCTTTCTTTGTTGCGGGCGAACCGTTGATAAGCATCTGCGAAGACTTCCAGCTACCAACCAAATCAAAAATACTTGGCAACCAACTCGACCTCTGTCAGTGGAAGTGTTACTTTATGTTCTACCTGTTTTCCCTCTCCAGTTACTTCATATGTTGGTAGTTTTTCACAAATGCTAACGGCTTTGGCAAAGCCCGATGACGAGCTATTCCCAAAAATAATTTGCACCCTCATCCCGGTGGGCGTAGTGACTGCTTGAGTAACTTTATCCGCATCTGTAACAGGGTCGCCGCACTGCGCACAAAACATAGACCCCTCGTTTATGCTTGCCCCACACTTGTCACATACCAGCATTTTGATACTCCTTCATAAACATACGAGCTAGCCCAGTCCTGTAGGTCGGGTTAGCGTAGCGTAACCCGACGATTCTGCTCTTTATCTTCGTCGGGTTACGGCCTGCGGCCTAACCCGACCTACAATTTCAATCCCCCTCAAACTCGCACAACGCAAACACCTTGTGCCCGCGCTTCTCCAGCCGCGCACGTCCGCCGATGTCCGGCAGGTCGATCATGAAGCAGCATTCGATGATCTTGCCGCCCATCTTCTCGATGAGGATGACGGCGGCTTCTGCCGTGCCGCCGGTGGCGATGAGGTCGTCCACCAGCAGCACCTTTTCGCCTTTGGAGATCGCATCGGTGTGGATCTCGATGCGGTCGGTGCCGTATTCGAGCGCGTAGTCGTGGCCGATGGTTTCGGCGGGCAGTTTGCCTTTCTTGCGGATGGGCACGAAGCCGACGCCGAGCGCGTAGGCCAGCGGCGTGCCGATGATGAAGCCGCGCGATTCGATGCCGGCGATCTTGTCGATCTTCACGTCCTTGTAGCGGGCCACCAGTTCATCGATGGTGGCGCGCAGGCCGGCGGGGTCTTTGAGCACCGTGGTGATGTCGCGGAACATGATGCCTTGTTTGGGGTAATGGGGGACGGTGCGGACTTTCGATTTGATGGGCATGGTGTCTTTCCTAATTTTGTAACAAACACTTTTCAGTGTTCACCCTTCGACAAGCTCAGGGCGAACGGGTTATTTTCTAACTGCGTTTTTTGTATTCGACAAATTTCTGTTTCACTTCGTGCATCTGCTGCGCGGTGAGTATCTGCGGCTCGCCGGCTTGCAGGGTGCGCCAGTAGATCTCGCACACGTATTCGACTTCCACCGCGACGGACAGCGCATCGGCCAGGTCCTTGCCCAGCGCGATCATGCCGTGGTTGCCCAGCAGGCAGGCCTTGCGGTCGCGCAGCGCTTCCAGCGCGTGGTCGGACAAGGTCTGTTCGCCGAACAAGGTGTAGGGCGTGCAGCGGATGGTGTCGCCGCCCGCCATGGCGATCATGTAATGCACCGGCGGCACGTCCTTGCGCAGACAGGCGATGGTGGTGGCGAAGGTGGAATGCATGTGCAGCACCGCGCCGATCTCGGGACGCGCGGCGAGGATGTCGCGGTGGAAGCGCCATTCGCTGGATGGCTTGCCGCCTTGCAGCACGTTGCCGTCCAGGTCCATGCGCACCATGCTCTCCGGCTCCATCTCGGATACCGGCAATGCCGATGGCGTGATGAGCATGCCGTCGCCGAAGCGCACCGAGGCATTGCCTGCCGTGCCGCGGTTGAGGCCGAGCTCGACCATGCGGCGGGAGGTGTCGCAGCAGGTGCTGGCGTAATGTTTGTTCGGTCATTGTTATCCTTCAGTTTCTACCCCCACCCTAGCCCTCCCCCTGCATGGGGGAGGGAACATTCCTTCCCCCTCTCAGGGGGAAGGTCAGGATGGGGGTGAATCGTTACAGCACGCGCCCTGCTATGGCTTGCAGCTTCTTCTTTCATCGCCGCGTCGCGCGCTTCCGGTGCGGTGATGAGCGCATATTGCAGCGCGGTGCGGCAGCCGCACTCGCAGGCCTTGGCATCGGCGCCGACCTTGCGGCACGACATGCTTCACCAGCGTCTTGGCCTTGTCGGCGTTGGCCAGCAACACCTTGATGATCTGCTCCACGGTCACGTCGTCGTGGTCGGGATGCCAGCAGTCGTAGTCGGTGACCATCGCCACGGTGGCGTAGCACAGCTCGGCTTCGCGGGCGAGCTTGGCTTCGGGCATGTTGGTCATGCCGATCACGTCGCAGCCCCAGCTGCGGTACAGCTCGGATTCGGCGAGGCTGCTGAACTGCGGGCCTTCCATGACCAGATAGGTGCCGCCGCGCAGGGCGTTGATACCCGCTTCCTTCGCTGCCGCTTCGATGTGGTCGCCCAGGCGCTTGCACACCGGATGCGCCATCGAGACGTGCGCCACGAGGCCGCTGCCGAAGAAGGATTTGTTGCGGGCGAAGGTGCGGTCGATGAACTGGTCGACGATGACGAAGGTGCCGGGAGTCAGGTGTTCGCGCAGGGAACCGACGGCGCTGACCGAGATGACATCGCTCACGCCGACGCGCTTGAGCACATCGATGTTGGCGCGGAAGTTGATTTCGGACGGCGGAATCTTGTGCCCGCGACCGTGGCGCGGCAGGAAGGCCAGCTTCACGCCGTTGAGTTCGCCGAACAGCAGTTCGTCCGACGGCTCACCGAAAGACGATTCGACCTTCTCCCAGCGCTTGTTTTCCAGTCCGGCGATGTCGTAAACACCGCTGCCCCCGATGATGCCGATGCTTGCCTGCCCCATGTTTTTCCCTGCTTTTGAAATGAGGCTGGATTGAAACAGGAAACCTCGTTTTGCTCAAGGTCAAGATGGACAAGGAAGCCGCTCGAGCGTATCTTTTGGCCTATTCATTCCACCGAGTTATTACCCCATGTCCCAAGCTGAAAATCACGCCGACCTCCAGATCGTCGGCATGCGTTGCGCCTCCTGTTCCAGCCGTCTGGAAAAGGCATTGAATCAACTACCTGACGTCACCGCCGTGGTGAATCTGGCCACCGAAAAAGCCAGCGTGACCTTCGACCCCTCGCACATCAGTGTGGATGCACTGATCAAGGCGGTGCGCGACACCGGCTTCGATGCGCATGTGACGCGCGACTTCGCCGCCGAAAAGGCCGACCGCCTCAAGGCGTACGAGAAGGAAAAACTGCGTTTCTTCATCTCGCTGGGACTCATCACGCCGATGGTGCTGGAGATGCTGCTGATGGTGTTCGAGGTGCATCTCTCGATCCCGACCTGGCTGCAGTGGCTGCTGGCGACGCCGGTGCAATTCTGGATCGGCGCGCGCTTCTATCGCGGCGCCTGGGCCAGCGTCAAACACGGCAGCGGCAACATGGATCTGCTGGTGGCGTTGGGCACCAGCGCCGCGTATTTCCTGAGTCGTCGCCATCGTGCTGTTCGACATCCACCAGCCGGTGTATTTCGAATCCAGCGCGGTGCTGATCACGCTGGTGCTGATGGGCAAGCTGCTGGAGATGCGCGCCAAGGCCAAGGCTTCGGACGCGATCGAGAAGCTGATCCAGCTGCAGCCCAAGATCGCGCATGTGGAACGCGACGGGCAGGTGCTGGATGTCTCGGCCGGCTCGCTGCGCCCGGATGACATCTTCATCGTGCGCCCCGGCGAGAACGTGCCGGTGGACGGCGTGGTGCTGGAAGGCATGTCCACGCTGGATGAGAGCATGCTCACCGGCGAAAGCATGCCGCAACCGAAACAGGCAAAAGACAAGGTCTATACCGCCACGCTCAACCATCAGGGCATGATCAAGTGCCGCGCCACCGCCGTCGGCAGCCATACCCAACTGGCTGCGGTGGTGCGTCTGGTGGAACAGGCACAAGGCTCGAAAGCGCCCATCCAGAGACTGGCCGACAAGATCTCCGGCATCTTCGTGCCCATCGTGCTGGTGCTCGCCGTCATCACCTTCTTCGTCTGGCTCAAGGTCGAAGGCGATTTCTCCTATGCGCTCATCACTGCGGTCTCGGTGCTGGTCATCGCCTGCCCTTGCGCTTTGGGCCTGGCGACACCCATCACGGTCGTCGTCGCCAGCGGCCTGGCGGCACGCGAAGGGATATTGGTCAAAGATGCGGCAGCGCTGGAACGCGCACACAAACTTTCCGTGCTGGTGCTGGACAAGACCGGCACGCTGACCGAGGGCAAACCCGCCCTCACCGACCTGCGCCCGAGTGCGGCCAGCAGCGTCGGCGAATTGCTGCGTATCGCCGCCAGCCTCGCGCAGCATTCCACGCATCCGCTCTCTGTCGCCATCATGGAACATGCGCAGTCGCAGGCGACGATGCCGCTGCCGATCACCGATTTCAACGAATCGCCGGGCAGCGGATTGCGCGCGAACCTCGACGGCGTTCCTTACCTGCTCGGCTCCCCCGCCTTCATCACTGAGCAAGGGGTCGCGCTGGATGAGCCGTCGATACTGGCTTTGCAGAAACAGGGCAAGACCGTGATCGCGGTCGCACGCGAACAGATGCTGCTCGGCTATATCGCCTTCGCCGACAAGATACGCCCCAGCAGCCGCGTTGCCGTGGCACGTTTGCGCGGCATGGGTGTGCGCGTGGTGATGCTGAGCGGCGACAACCAGGCCACCGCCCAGGCCATCGCCGATCAGGCAGGCATTGAT
Source organism: uncultured beta proteobacterium (assembly GCA_963813255.1). Classification (GTDB taxonomy): domain Bacteria; phylum Pseudomonadota; class Gammaproteobacteria; order Burkholderiales; family Gallionellaceae; genus Sideroxyarcus. The sequence goes on from CAWEYD010000010.1 coordinate 72,952, forward strand.
GAATTCATCGCCGAAGTATCGCCGCAGGACAAGGCGCGCTACGTCGCCTCGCTCAAGAACCCGAAAACGCTGGTCGGCATGGTCGGCGACGGCATCAACGATGCGCCGGCACTGGCGGCCGCCGATGTGAGCTTCGCCATGAAGAGCGGCAGCGACATCGCCATCGAAGCGGCGGACATCACGCTGATGCGCAACGACCTCAACAGCGTGGCGGATGCCATCGACCTGTCGCACGTGACGCTGTCCAAGATCCGCCAGAACCTGTTCTTCGCTTTCGCCTACAACGTGCTGGGCATCCCGCTGGCCGGACTGGGCCTGCTCAACCCGATGCTCGCCGGCGGCGCCATGGCGATGAGCTCGGTATCGGTGGTCAGCAACGCGTTGCTGCTCAAACAATGGCGACCCGGTGAACCCGTTCCCGATATGGCGGTCGAAGAACCAAGCTGACAGAAGCTCCGAAGCGACACAAACTTCTTAAGGAGCGACATCATGAACAAAATTGCCATTCTGCTTTTGTCCGCCCCTTTCATCCTTGCCGGCTGCGCCAGCGAAAAAGGCGGCGACGTCTATAGCCGCGACCAGGTGCAACAGGTGCAGCATTTCAAGGTCGGCACGGTCGAGAGCGTGCATAAGGTCCGTATCGAAGGCACCAAGAGCCCGATCGGTACCACTGCCGGCACCATCGTCGGCGGCATTGCCGGTAGCGGCGCATCGCAAGGCAAGACCGGGCAAGTCGCCGCCGTTCTTGGTGCAGTGGTCGGCGGCGTGGTCGGTGCAGCGGCAGAAGAAGGCTACACCCGCGAAGACGGTATCGAATATTCCATCAAGCTGGAAGACGGCGAATTACATCTCCGTCGTGCAGGCTGCGAACAAGGACGAAGATATCAAGGCTGGCGACAAGGTACGCGTCATCGAAAGCGATGGCGTGGCACGCGTCGTCAAATTCTAAGCAATTAATTCTGCAGGAAATAAAAACGGGGGCGTTCAGCCCCCGTTTCTTTTTGTTGCCTGCAACTGTTGTTTAGAATTCTCTCTCGGTCTGGCTGCCCTGTATCGAAGTCGTATTGCCGATGTAAGCGGACAGTTTCAAGTTATCCAGCGAGGTCGATTCGCTCGCCTGTGCTGCCGGAGCAACCTTCACAATCGCAGCGGCATTGCCGTTGTTTGCATTCTCCACTTTGGCATTCGAACCCATACCGCCGAACCACAAGCCCACGCTCAGCAGCAGCGAGGCTACCAGGGCCCCCTGCGAGAAACGGTTGATGCGATGTGTCTTGTTCAGCCTTTGCAGCAGTTTGCCGGTTTCCAGTTGCGCTTTGGCATTGCGCAACTCTTCGCGAATCTCTTCTGTCAGACCGCGTTCGATCGCTTCCGACTCGGTAAGTGCAGCAATGGCCTGTTGCTCCATCTCGATCTGTTCGTCGGCTGCCTGTTTGGCCAGTAATTCCGCAAACGCGAGTTGACGCTCCAGTTCGGCTGCATGTTGTTCGGCGGCAATACGTGCCTCGATTGACTCGGCAACTTGACGCTCTGCTTCCAGACGCTCATTGGATGTAGCCACGAGACGCTCTTCGGCTTCATGGTTCTGCTGCTCCAGTGCCAGACGCGCAGCTTCTATACGCTCGCGTTCCTCAATGAGACGTTTGGTTTCTGTGGCCTCTGCCACGTGCTGGCGCACCAGCTCGGCAACGCGGTCAGCCGCTTTTTGTGCTTCAACTTCGCGTGTCTGTTGCTGCAACAGGAACTGTGCAGTCTCTTCGCGTTCACGTTCTTCGATACGGCGCTTGCTCTCTTCTGCAGCGGCGATACGCTGGCGGGCCTGCACTACGGCACGCGCTTCGGCTTGAGCGGTTGCTTCTTCCGCCTTGGTTGCGCGCGCCACAGCTTCTGTCTTCATCTTGGCCATGTTAATCGCGCGAACTCCCATCACCTCCCTGGCCTTGGCTGCAGCAATGAGCTCTTCCGTTGCAGCCAGTTCTGCCGCAGCAATCTCCTGCGCACGAGCCTCGGCGGCAATGCGTTCGTTTTCGGCTGCGGCAAAGGCTGCTTTCATCGCAGCCAGTTTGGCGGCAGCAATTTCCTGTGCGCGAGCTGCAGCTGCAATAAGTTCTTTTTCGGTAGCGGCCATGGCTTCTTCCACCGCAACCAGCTTGGCGGCAGCAATCTCTTGTCCGCGAATCTCGGCAGCGATGCGCTCGTTATCGGCTTCAGTGGCTCTCAGGTCGGCATCCATGCGCAAGGAGATCTGCTCCATCGCTTCGGTCTCGGCTGACAGTTTGGCTTGCGCTACGCGGGCCGCTTCCTCATCCAGTGCCTGGCGCTCTCTGGCTGCTTCGGCAGCACGGCGCTCGGCGTCGGTGCGCTGCTGCAAGGCAGCAACGGCAGCGCTTTCTGCCGCCAGTCTTTCTTCTTCCACCAGACATGCTTGCACCATCTGCTGCGCACGCTGTTCAGCCAGCGGCAACGAGGCGTTGATGGCATCCAGTTTCTTTTGCAGTTCCTGGGCTGCCAGTGCATCGGCCTTGGCTTGTGCATCTTCCTTTGCCAGCAGTTCGCGCTCCAGTTCTGCTTTGCCTTCGGCGATGCTCTTGGCGCATTCGGCCATTTCATATCTCTGGTTGGCCAGCTCAATCGCTTCCGTCTCGGCATGCACCTGCAATTCAATGGCGTGCGAAGCGCGCATATCCGCCTCGGCACGCTGCTGCGCCATTGCCATCAATTCCCGTTCCGCCTGCAATTTGACTTCGGCAGCACGCTTGGCCTGCTCTTCGGCAGCCAGCAAATCGCGCGCTTGCAGCTCGATCAGTTTCAGCACGGAATTCGCCGCTTCACGTTCCTTAATTGCCTGTTGCTCGGCTTCGACACGCGACTCCAGCAGCTTCAGCATTTCCTGTTCGGCCTGCAGCTTGCGTTCAGCCGCCAGGCGCTCTTCCTGTTCCTTTTCTGCAGCCTGCTTGGCGATCTCGGTCGCTTTCAGTTCGGCCGCCACGCGAGCAGACGCTTCAGCCTGGGCCTGCCGCTCGATCTTGATGCGCAGTTCGACTTCGTCTGGCCGCCTTGCGCTCTGCTTCCGCACGCGCCATCGCGGCGCGCTCGGCATCCAGTTCGGCAGCCACGCGTGTTTGCGTTTCGGCCAGTGCCAGCATCTCGGTGCGAACGCGGGCATTCATCGCTTCCTGTGCCGATTCCTCGGCAGCCAGCTTGGCGTTGACCATCGCCATCGCTTCTTTCTCGGCCTTGAGCTTGTTCTGCAGGCCTGTGTCACCAGCTCTTCGGTATGGGCTTTTTCTTGCGCGAGCAGTGCCGCTTCGCGATCCAATCTGTGCTTGTTGTTCCAGCTCACTTGCGCAGGCGCTGTTCCGCCACTCGTGCGCTGTTCGAGTTCGGCCTGGGCCTGTCGTTCAGCTTCCAGCTTTTCGCGCACCGCTTCGGCCAGGCGCTCTTCGGCTTTTCATCTTGGCATAGCGCACGCCCAGCCAACTCGCGTTCCTGTTCCAGGCGGGCCTGCACTTCTTCGATCACATCGGCTTCGGCGCGGGTGCGCGCTTCGATTTGCTCGGTCAGCTCGCTCTCCTGGCGCACCTTGCCCTGCAGCACGGCGCGGGCATGCGCTTCGGCACGGGCTGCGCGCCTGCACTGCCAGCTGCGCCTCGATTTCGGCTTCAATACGTCCGCGCGATTCAAGATATCGCTTCGGATTCGACAGGATTCTCTTCGCCGCGGGAAGCAACCAAGCGTATATTTTTCAGTGCTGACATGTTCCACCTCTTTCGCTGAGGATGCCAAGGGCATCGGCTCGACGCTAAAGTAACAGTTGCCGCTGCGGTAAAGCGTGGAATAAAGGCGGAAAAACGGGCTATTTTGAAAACAGGTGAAGTACTTGGGCTTGCCAGGTGTATGGCGAGGTTCTGTTCTTCAGCAACAAAGCTTCGAGCTCTTCTGCCGGAATCGCCTTTGAAAACAGGAACCCTTGCGCATAATCGCAGCCGGCACGCTTCAGCAGATCGCGTTGCTGTTCGGTCTCGACGCCTTCGGCAATGACCTTCAACCCGAGTTTGTGCGCCATGACGATGATCGCTTCGCACAGCGCCATATCGTCGGACTGGCTGCCCAGATTGTTGACGAATGACTCTGGTCGATCTTCAGGTAGTCGATGTCGAATTTCTTGAGGTAGGCCAGGGAAGAATAGCCCGTACCGAAATCGTCTATCGCCACCTGGATGCCGGCATCGCGCGAGGCCAGCAGCCTTTCTTTGACATGGCCGGCATCGTCCAGCAACACGCCTTCGGTGATTTCGACGACCAGGCTGCTCGCGTGCAATCCGTTCTCGTTCCAGTTCGCTCAGCCATTCCGCGGCTTTCAGCGGATTGTCGTTGTGGAACTGCACCGGGGACTTGTTGACGCTGATCTGGAAACCCTTGTGGTGGCTCGCCTGCAGACGCTTCACCTGATGCATCGCTTGCCGCAACACCCAGTCGCCGATCTCGACGATCATGCCGGTCTCTTCTGCCAGCGGAATGAACTCGGAAGGGCTGACCATGCCGCGCGTGGGATGCATCCAGCGGATCAGCGCTTCGGCCTTGTGGATCTCTCCTGTCGCCAGTTCGACGATGGGCTGGTAATACACCATGAACTGGTTTGACGACAAGGCGTTGAACAGAACTGAA
>CAWEYD010000011.1:0-165497 GCA_963813255.1 uncultured beta proteobacterium
CGGCCAGATGTATCGTCAGTTCGCACTCGTCATCGCCGCGACGTCGCTCATCAGTGCCATCAACGCCATGACGCTGAAGCCGACGCAGTGCGCTTTGGCTGCGCCCGGTCAAGCCGCCCGAGCAGCGCAACTTCTTCTATCGCGGCTTCAACAACGTCTATAATCGGCTGGAGCACGCCTATGCGGGCCTAATCAGGCGCATGGTGTCCCATTCGGGCGTGATGGCCCTGATCGTTGCTGGCCTCGTGGTCCTTGCCGTATATCGCTGAGCCGCGTGCCGACTGGCTTCCTGCCGATCGAGGACCAGGGCTACTTCCTCGTCATTGCACAGCTTCCCGAAGGGGCCTCGCTCGAGCGAACGACGCGCGCGCTTGATGACATCACGACCCGGGTGCAGGCGCAGCCCGGCGTTGAGAAGGTCGTCGCCATTGCCGGTCTCGCCGCGCTGAACGACAGCGCCAGCTTGTCGAGCGCGGGCGTCGCCTACGTCATCCTGAAGGACTGGGACCAACGCAAGAAAGGCGAGGACCTGCTCGGCCTCTACAAGGGCCTCTCCGCGCGCGTACAGACGATCCCCGACGGCACCGCGCTCGTGATCCCGCCGCCCGCCATCCAGGGCATCGGCAACGTGGCCGGCGCCACCATGAAGGTCGAAATCCGCGACGGCAGCTTCGACTACTTCAAGCTGCAGCGCCTTGCCGATGCGATCGCCGACCGCGCGCGCGGCCAATCGATGGTTGCCTCCGCGACCAACGTCTTCCTCGCGGATGCGCCGCAGCTCAACGTAAACATCGACCGTGTGAAGGCCGAGACGCTTGGCGTGCCGCTCGGCAATGCGCTGGATGCGCTCTCCTCCTACATCGGCTCGAGCTACGTCGGCCAGTTCAACAAGTTCGGCCGCGTGTTCCAGATTTACGTGCAGGCCGAGGCCTCCGCGCGCATGAGCCCGGAAAGCCTGCAATACCTGCAGGTGCGCAACAACGACGGCAACATGGTGCCGTTCGGCACGCTGGCGTCCATCCAGACGGTTGCCGGGCCGTCGGTGATCAGCCTCTACAATCTCTACCCGGCCGCTACGGTCATCACCGCGACCGCGCAAGGCGCGAGCTCCGGTGAGGGCATCGGGCTTCTGGAGCAGATCGCCAAGGATACGCTGCCGCCCGGCACGGGCTACGAATGGACGGCGATGTCCTACCAGGAGAAGGAGGTCGGCAATCAGATCTACATCATCTACGGCCTGAGCCTCCTGCTCGTGTACCTCGTGCTTGCCGGCCAGTACGAGAGCTGGATCGCGCCCGCGACCGTCATTCTTTCCGTGCCGCTGGCGCTGCTCGGCACCGCGGCGGCGTTGCTGGCGCTGGGCGTCGGCAACAACCTCTACACCCAGATCGGCCTCATCCTGCTCATCGCGCTCTCCAGCAAGAATGCGATCCTCATCGTCGAGTTCGCGCGCGAGCTGCGCATCAAGGAGGGCCACGACATTTTCACGGCCGCGGTCGAGGCCGCGCGCTCTCGCTTCCGCCCGATCCTGATGACGTCGTTTGCCTTCATTCTCGGCGTCGTGCCGCTGGTGCTCGCCAACGGTGCCGGCGCCAATGCGCAGAAGTCGATCGGCATCGCGGTGCTGACCGGCATGCTGGGCTCGACGCTGCTGACGGTGGCGTTCGTGCCGTCGCTCTTCGTGGTGTTGCAGCGGGTGGAGGAGGCGGAGACTCAGACGCAAGGCGGCAAAGGCCGACAAGGGCGGTGCCGCGGACACGCACGGCACGCCAGAGGCAGCGGGCTGAAGGCTGGCGACGGCCTAGGCTTGCGGCTGGACGACCGAAACGAGCGCCGTTCGACCGCTCTGGTTCACTCGATCAGCTTGAGCGTCAGGCACTTCGCAGCGCCGCCCGACTTCAGGAACTCAGACAGCGGCGTCAGAATCGGAGTGAAGCCCGCGCGCCGCAACGTGGCCTGCAGATCATCAGAGGCATGATTGAGGATCACATGCCGGCCGAGGCTCATTGCAGGCAAAGGCTACGGCGTCGTCTTCTCCGACCTCGATGCGCTTTTCAAGGGGTATGAGCGCGCGGATCGCCGTGGAGGGCAAGGGCGTGGAAAAGGTGATGCGGCGCATGCACGGTTTCCCGGAGGTTCGCCGGCTGCATTCGGCCAACGGCCGCTGGGACATCGTCGCCGAGCTTGTCACCGATACGCTCGAGGCCTTCGCCGGAGTGCTCCACCGCATCCGCGCCATCGACGGAATAACGTCGACCGAAACGAGCATTCTGCTGTCATCGTCCAAGCATCTGGTCTGAACCTGAACCGGCGATCGGACTGAAGCAGCGGGCTCCCTCCGGTTAGACGAGGGAACCCGCCAGGTTGGAGTCGAAAGTGCTTACTTGCCCATATCGGCCAGGATCTGATCCCACACGCCGTGCGGCGAGAAGTTGTCGCCAGACATGCACGAATTGGACGCGCCGAGCGACTTGCGGATGTAGCCGGCGAGCTCGTCGCCGCTCATCTTGCTGATGTGGGTGGACATCTTGCCGAGAAAGTCCTTGTACCCGGCGTTGCAGTCCTCCTTCGCGAAAGCTGGCGTCACACCGAACAACAGCAGGGCGCCGACGATGGAAAGGGCGGTTCTCTTCATGGGTCACTCCCTTGTAACGTTGAGCCTTCCTCCCGGAATGTCCGGCAAAAGGCTATGCGCGGTTAGATGCCGCCATTGCGCGCAAGGTTACACTCCTCGTGCACAGGACACGTCGTACGGCGCCATAGCTTTGCTCTATCGATACCGGAGCGAGCCGGCATTTCCGCTAATCGCTCGCGCTGGGCAAGGTCGTTCCCGCAACTCGCTGTTTGGGAGTTCGGGGTTCTGGAGACGACCTTGTCCCGTAAGGCCGACGCGAAATGTGACGAACTTCTCGGCCTCGTTCGGGCCGGGAACAAGGTCGCGACCGAGCGATTTATCCGCCTCAATGCTGCATGGATGCTTGCAGTCGCCCGACGCTATTTGAAAGACGAGGGTCTGGCCGAGGATTGCGTGCAGGAGAGCCTCCTTAGCGCGCTGCGCAACCTGGACAAGTTCGAGCAGCGATGCGAGGTAAAAACTTGGCTACACCGCATCGTGGTCAATCACTGTCTCATGAAATTGCGCAGCGCTTTACGGGCGCAAGAACAGCCGATCGATCATCTGTTGCCGGAGTTTGATGCCAATGGCGGCCGCGTTGAGACGCCTTGGTCCCAGGTTGCGACGCCCGATGAGGCTCTGGAGCAACGCCAGATGAGCGCTCTTGTCAGAACGAAGATTTCTGAGCTTCCCGATGGCTACCGTATCGTTTTGCTGCTTCGTGACATCGAAGAGCTAAGTACTCAAGAGGTGGCCGAGCTGCTGGGGCTATCCGGCGCAGCGGTCAAGGTGAGGCTGCACCGAGCGAGGTCAGCGTTGAAGAAGCTGATAGAACCCATCCTCCGGCGGGAGGGCTCGGATGGCTAGGATTTGGACCACGGTCTTGAGCTCCATCCGGCGTGCCCTTCGTGCGCAGGCGCCGGCCGCAATCACGTGCAGGCAATTCGAGGATTTCATCGTGAGCTACCTCGATGGCTCCTTGGGCAAAGACAGTCGCCAAGAGTTCGAAGGCCACATCGAGGGCTGTGTGGCGTGCCGGGAGTACCTCGCGGCGTACCGAGAGACAATCATTCTCGGCCGAAGAGCTTACGACGATCTCGACGAGATCCCGGACGCGGTGCCCGAGGATCTAGTGCTGGCTGTTCTTAAGGTCCGCTATTCGGGCTAGAGCGGGCTCCGACGCGCCTGAGCACCTCGGAGCCCTAACCACCGGCACGAGGAGACCCAACATGCCGAAGGCTGACGCGAGGAGTACCGTTCTTAGCCATAGCTTTGCTCTATAGATACCGGAGCGAGCCGGCATTTCCGCTCGGCAGGGGATCTAGCATGCTGAACATTCGGCCTGCCGTTTGACCCGGTCTCCCCCGACATCATGCTGGCGAGAGGGGTGGTCTCGAGCGGACCTGGCTGCCATCCAAGCATTGGATATGCCGGAGCAATATTGCGGAGCGAGACTTCATCGGCCTATGTGCCATTCTCGGCTGGTAGTGGTAGGTAGGTTTCGCGGCAGGCCCCGTAGCTCAGTTGGATAGAGCACCAGATTCCTAAGAAGCGTCCTCGATAGAGCGCGCAGCAAAGGAGAGGTCCCGGGCTAGGTGCGATTTTCCTGAAGATCAGCACCAAACGGCGATGATGCGCGGTTGGACATTCAACGCCAATCTGACGCCTCTGTAGCCGGTGATGTAGCCATCGTCTTGATCACCTCGTGAAGGCGCTGCGTCGATAGATGCGCGTATCGGGTGGTCATCTGAAGGCTGCTGTGACCCAGGATGCGGCTGAGTGGGTAGAGGTCAACTCCCGACTGCACGGCCCACGATGCAAAAGTGTGGCGAAGGTCATGGAATCTCATGTCCTCTAACTCTGCACGCCGACATGCCGTCCGAAATGCCCGTTTAATCGTCCTGTAGCGCTCTCCCGTGGCCGAGTTGATGAAGACGTAGGGGCTGGCACGGTGATCCCTTGTGCCCGCTACAAGAACGGCTACAGCCCTATCCGACAAGGGGACCATCCTAGGGCGCTTAGATTTTGTCACGACCAGCCGAACCTCGCGCCGCTCCAGATCGACCTGTTCCCATTTGAGGCTGAGCAACTCCTCTAGTCGCATTCCTGTCTCCACCGCCATCTCGATCAGGGGCCGGAGATGGGGCGAGGAAGCCGCGAGGAGGCGTCTGTATTCGTCCCGGGAAAGGAAGCGCGTTCGAGGTTGGGCTTCGGGTAGGCCTCTCTTATCGAGGTGCAGGATCGGATTCTGAAGGACCCACCCAGATCGCTCGGCAAAGGAGAAGAGCGAGGACAGGGTTGCTAGATATCGCCGGATGGTCGGGGTCTTCAGACCGGCCTTCTTAAGCTCCGAGATGAAGCCAGCGACATGAGCCTTGCGGACCTCATCGATGTAACGGTCCTCGCCGAAGTGAGCCTTGATGGCCGCGAGATGGGTTACGTAGTTGGCTCTGGTGCGAGGCTTGAGGACGGGAAGGTGAAGCTCTGTATATCGCTCGCACAGAACCCCAAAACGGACCTTGATGAATCCCTGTTCTTGCCGCAGACGCTCCTCCTCCATGGCCCGGGCGAGGAATCTTAGGGCCTGAGCTTCTTCGAGATGTGCCGGAGGACCTTTGGACTCTGGTGCCGTTGTGTTGGAAGCGGACCCACCCTAAAACCGAGGGTCAGTGCGGGTGCTACATGCAGTCAGGCGAACCATCCATACCGGGATAAGGATTTTAAAACGCCCACTATCTTCTTTCGCATCTTCGTTTCCGGCCCAGCAATCTCTTGAAGCTTGGTCTCAATCTCGCATCTGTCGAGCCCGGCCCTCGCAAGCAAGACCGCATAATCGAAGAAGGGTCTGTTCCGGCCGGAGGTCATGCCCCTAAGCTCAGCCTCCGCGCTCTCAATCTCGGGCAACAGGTCCGTTCGTATGGTCCCTCCGGGTATCTGGCTTCTGGTTGGTTGAACGGGTTCGCATTCCCTGAGACACATCCGAGGATCAATCGCACATCGCTCCAAATCCCGCGTTCTGGTGCCATAGGTTCGAAAGAAAGCGGACTTGGGATGCCATCGGTTGGTGCAGGGTATCCAGAACGATTGCACTCCGCTCTTGCAGTTGGGGTCGAGTTCGGAGGTTTTCTCTGTATGCCCCCACTCCTCCAAACGCCGCGAAACATATTCATAGACTGCCTTGTGTTCTTCGATTGACTGCACAGGTCGCTTATAGAAAAAGATCACTCGAAACTTGTTTGGGGCCTTCGGGTAACAGGAGTAGGAGTTGCAAATAATAAAGCTATGCTTGTGTCCGCGTTTTGCTTCCTTCCAGAAGATATTCTCGAATTCCCCAGGAGAAAGCGTCCCATTATCGAAGTCCAGCACCAGGAAGAAGGATTGGATGAAGTTGGCCTGTGTTCTATAGCTGCTACCCCCTTTTGTTGGATCGTAGGTGGCCGGATTCCAAAGAAAAAGGGCTTCCTTCATCGGGGTACTGGTCTTAGCGAACTTGCTCAAAACGCCTATGAAATCGTGGAGGTCATATTGCCGCACATGATATTCGTCGGCTTTTGTCTTATAGGGGTCTTGGTGAAAAGTCACGATGCATGAGAGATTGGCGGGCTCAACGTTGAATGTACGTGAAACCATACCGAATTCATTAATAGACGAATTTGGTATGTCCTGGCGTACAAAGATGTCCTCTCTCATCATGCGCGCCAATTGATACCGTCGTGACTTATCGGTTGTGGACAGGGGCATTATTGCAGGGGGTAGGAGGTTTCCAATCTGGCTAATATCCTCACAGCCCAATAAATCACCCAATCGCTTTGCTGATGCTTGGTCAGGAACTATCACATGGACCTTTTGCGTCAATTCCGGGTTCCTCAAGGACGTTCGCATAGAGACCTGATAAACGGCCTCATGAGCAGTCGCCCGATGAACCACTTCCGGGGCTAGGCCAAGACTACGCAGCATGGCGAAATGCTTCGGTTGTCTGTTCAAGGCCGCTGCAAAATAAATATTATGATGGTCCTGGAGGCTGTTCAAACCATGGGAAACGACGCTGATCTTTTTGGCATTAGGAGCATTACTCAGAATCTCAAAATCCCGGTCGTTATTCGAAACGTAGAGGAACGGCTCCTCACCAAACGCTTCCAGGGCCAGAGAGTCCATCTTATCGATCACCGTCCCCCCATCCAGGGCTTCCTTTTTTCCGACATGCTTGCTGAAGTTCCGGTCGGATATAAAATGTGAGATGCGCAGCCTATCGCCCAAATCCGAGGGTGACGTTCTGAGGTTATCTGCAATCCCCTTTTCGACCTCAAACCGCACGCCCTTCTGCCGAAACCAAGGAAATAGCATACTGTCTTCGACATTAGCCCCAAGCAGAATGGTTTCGGCAAAGGGATTCGGCCTTAACATCGAGAGAAAGAAGACGACATTCTGCTCATGCTGCGTGGAAATGTCCTGGCGCTCGACGATACGGTCCCAGGACTCCGCATCTACATACACCTCCTTATTTACTGATAGGACATCCTTGAACAACGGCCGAAATACCTCCCGGACATCATCATGAACACTATCGAGGACTTGCTTGAGTTTGTAGGGATTCTTTGGTTTGACGATGCAAAGGCCCCTCTTGTGGGTTGGAAACGGCTGGAGATGCTCGGCCAGGAGTTTATTGCTATGTGGAAGCATCAGCGGATAGAAGCAATCCACCTGCGGGACCTCATCGATGATTATCTGCCAGTTCTCGCGTCGGTGGAAATAGGGCAGATTGATATAGGCACTCCACGTTATTAGAAGCACAGCGCCGTCATTATCGGGGGTTGCCTTCAAGTAGCGGATGATGTCGCCCTTGACGTGCTTTGGGCTGGTTTCGCTGGTAATTACGTATGCATCTACCCCTGCATTACCCAGTTGCTTCAGTGTTTGGTTCAGAAGATCGATTGAGGGAGCAACATAGAGGTGGTTGGTTGAAGTTTGGCGGTCCGCAATATATTTGCAGGCAGCGTGTGTTTTACCCGAACTGCATGGCGCTGAGACGAACCGAATAATCCCGCTTGAAGCAAATAAATATAGTGCCATAACAATATTCCTCTATAAGCAATCACCAGAGACTAATGCGCGTCAATATAGGCTAGGTAAGCAAAGACGAGCGAGTTTCAAGGTTATCTTTGAGAACTTTAACCCGAATAAGGGAGGAAATATATTGAGGGATAAGGCGACACCTTTGGCTACCAAACGAGCACATATCCGGTAATCTTACGAATGAGCACACGCGCCTTTTTGCGGGCCACTTGACCATTTAAGTACCCCTGAGTTGTCGCAGACGGGGGTTCGCACAATGACGATAGGCACTATTATCGCGGTCGCAGCGTTTGTTGCCGCGACGACGGGCCTCTTTGCGTTGCTGGTGGTTTGGCTGGCCGATTGAGGATGATCACGGGGGATGCCGACATGATCCGCTCTTCTGATCCTAGTGAGCATACCAGCCTGCAAATCGCCTAGCTCGTTTGCCGCCCTCACATCTCACCTAGCTGGACGGGGGTTCAGTCATGCGTCTCGAACTCATAACGCCAAGCTTTTTCCGACTGGCGAGGGATGAAGAAGCCGTCATCAATGAACTGGCCGCGTGCATGTCAAAGAAGGCGCCGAGTCCAGGGATGGAAGCCGCGTTCGACTACGTTGGCCGTGTGATTGCCCGCAGGCGGTATGGCTACGTTTCCGAATGGCGACAGCTTGCTTCGTGGACCGAGAAGGACTGGGACCGCTGGCTGGCTGTTACGGACCACTTCTCTAACTAAGACGATTTTTTGGGCGCCAAAGGCAAACGACTTCAGTCAGCGAATTCGGAACCATCTCACTCACCGCAACGTTGTCAACCATGGCCAAGCTTCTTCAACACCAGATCATCGAACGGGCGTTGGAGATTATCTCCGACGAGGGCAAGTGGACGCGGGGTGCGATGGCTCGCAACAAATTCGGCCATTCCTGTTCGGCGTGGGATCATGAGGCCGTACGGTTCTGTGCTGTTGGAGCGATCTATCGCGCTGCATTCGATATGTTGGGCGAGACTTTGGACTTCACCCTGATCGAGATAACTGAGGCTTGTATCGCGGCCGCCAACGGGCTCGAACACTCCAGCATCCCCGCAGTCAACGATCATGAGGGGCGTGATGCGGTTGTGGCGATGTTTCAGAAAGCCCTCGCCGCTTAGCCTGCACTCGATCCTACTTCGCTGGCGTGCTCCCCCCTACAAACGTCATCTACTATCGTCGTAATTATCGTCGCCGCTGCATTTGCACTTCTACCTGTATGCCGGTTCCACTCCCACACGGACAATTGCCTACCCGCAAACAGGCCCGGGCCAAGCGACGCCGACGAACCCTTAGGGCGACGTAGGCTCTTTCTCGCAGTGCCTGCTGGCGATCCAAAGAGTCACTTTGTGGGCCGGGCAAATATCATAGCGGTTCCGCCACCAGCGCGCAAAAAGGCTTGGCACTGAAATCTGATGCCACTCGCCTCTAGATCACCCGCTTCATCCTGCGCACTCGACGCTCGTTTTTGGCATTCGATGGCCCCTGTGCTTATCGCATCCGCAGAGACGCCGGTGAGGATGCTCCCGAGTTTGCCGATAAGCTGAAAATAGGATGGCGGGGGAAGGTCTTCGAGCCAGTCTGCACTGAGTGCTGGCGACGACATAGGAGGAGCGGCGCAGAAAACTGAAAGCGCATTTGCTTGGGGATGCTTCAGATAGACGATATCAACTCCCTCGGCCAGCATCCTCTTATCGAGTTGCAAGCCAGGAGTGTGGGCTAAGAGATTTTCCACGATGCGATCACATTCGTCCGCTCTGACCGGGAGGATCAGGCATAAGCACCCGACCACCATGGGCAACGAGCGAAACATCGAGCCCTCATACAGCTAAAACGGCAACGTCCGGCTTCCACGGCGTACCCGAGGCCGCCGCGTGCTAACGGAGTAATGTACCTAAGAGCCCGAGCATCAAAGCAACGACGACGAGTCCGGCAAATAGCCCGGTCAAAACCGTTTCACCTTGTGCACCGATGGCAGGCGATTTGTGGCGCGGCATGACACACCCCCGTGGTCGAAGCCTTACGCACCTCGCTGTGATTCCCTCTAAGCCTCTAAGATACACGGAGATTATTTGGCCGCCAGCTAATGCTGGTTGCACTCAAGTAGCGACTAACCGCTCAATGAGGTCGTCAGATCAGCCCTTGATCATTCTCGACGCTCCGCACGCCCGTGAAACACAGCAGCAGAACGTGAGCGGATCGATCATGCGAAGCCAAGCACCAGCCGCGCCCGCCTCGGCAAGCTGGTTCATCGGGAATACGCTCTTCATCGGGTCTGCCGTTGGCATCCTGCTGGACAGGCGCAGCGTTTCGGGACCCTTGGGCACGCCGCCGCTCCAGCTTGCGATCAATCTCTAGCCTGCACTGCGCAATAGCCTGTTGGCGTGTCCCGGTGACTTCGCGGCTTGCCCCGCCCACTTCGGAAGTCTTTTTCGGATAGATGGTCCACCGCCACTTCAACGGTGAAATCTCGACAACGTCGAAAATTGCTTTCCGGTGTTCCATAAGGCCCCATGCTCTGCGCTAAGTTCCGCGACGGCACTGGTTGCAGACTTGGTCCAGATCGGATGACCGAAGCCAAACCCGCGGTAGCGAAGCGCAACGGGTCTGAGACTTGGTCCGCCACGGCGGCTTGAGCAACGGGAAGCAACGGCATGGTCGTAGACCACTAGGCTGCAACGCCGAAGGTTGTCGGTTGGTGGCCAAGTTCAGGCGGGCCTAATCATTGACCTCACAAACGCTTCGTTCGCGGGGATCAGGTGCAAGTCCTTTTCCCGCTGAAATACCTCAAGAACCGGCAGACCTGTCTCATCGGAGATGTCCTGGATCGAGTGTCCGGCCTCAAAGCCTTCACGGACCGCTATGTTGCGCAATGTCTCTATCAGGTCCATTGGATTACTCCTCTGTCAGCACCTCGATGCTCGCCGAAACCCTGTGGCAATCAGCAGGAACGGCCCATGAATTGTTCGGTTCCGCAGGCGAGTGTGGGGCCTCTTCCACCATGGCCGCCAACCTCTTCGAGCAAGCCCCCAGGGAAGGTTCGTACGTTGCGGCGAGTGTGATCGGTGGTAGCATCCCTCGCGGAACGGCCAACTGCCTTCTTGCGTTGCCTCAAGAGTTCGAGGAGGCGATGACGGTGCAAGTTCCTGTCAATCAGTGCGCGGGGATCGTCATGTACCTCCTCGCGATCACCGGGATCAGCTTACTCGCCACGAAACTTTCGTCCGTAGTGGTAGAACAAGCGTCGGTTCTTGCTCTGCCGTATCTGGACAATAGTCCCCCCAAACTGTCGCTCATCGAGCGAAGGCGTATCGAAGCGATGCAGGCCGCTCAGCCGCTGCCCGAGGGAGCGCGAAGACGGGTTGCCGCGTTAGAAGCGCCGTCCACGCCCGCCAATATCTTTGCTGCCCGGCTAGATCGTGCTGAGAGGGAAGGCTCAAACGAATCAACTCTCCTAGCATCAGGCACCGATGGCTCACTCGAACCAACTTCCGAGCCATCTTCCATCGCGGTTCGGGTTTATGGCTACGAGATGACGAGGTTCCGAACCGTCCGTTCAAGCTCCAGATACGCTGATGTCTCCGCCCGCGACGTATTCAACCGGAGCTTCGGCGTCTTATCCGTGGCGGCAAATTAAAAGCAGGCGTCGGGGGAAAGCGTCGTGCAGCAGATCATTAGTTCTATCGTGCTGCTGCGGCCGATTCATTGCCTTTGCGGGCGGTTGGGTCATCCACAACGTGAACCTCTAGCTCAGTGAACCAGCGGCGGTCCCGCAAAATCACCAAAATGAAGTCCCCCTCGAAGATGGAGGTTCAAATGTCGGACAGCGTTTATAAGGTCGTCACGCTGATTGGCACAAGTGCAAATCCTGGGAGAAGGCGGCCAAGGCAGCCGTAGAAGCAGCCTCGCACTCCTTGCGCGAACTCCGCATAGCAGAAGTCGTCAAGCAGGACATGGTGGTCACGGATGGCAAGGTCGAAGCCTACCGGACCAAGGTCAGGCTGTCGTTCAAATATGAGGGTAATGAGTAAGAGCAAGGCATCGCAGGAACCGATAGGCCCAACGAACGCCTGCACACTCGGATCACTGGCTAAGTGGTGTGCGGCGTCTTCGTTGGTGATGGCGGATCGGACCTCGCTCCCCGGGATGGGGTGAAGCCACTAAGCTCTTGCTCATGCGCCTCTCTCCGTGCGAAATTTACATAGATGGAGGGAAGGCTGGACGAGGTGATGTCTAGTGTGTTTTACGTAATTCATGGAGGTGTTCCATGCATCACCGGGGCGTCGAGTTTGAGGTCGTCGAGGTTTCGCGATTCAGGTGGCGGTGGACGATCTATGCGAAGAAATCATTGGGACTAGGTAAGACGACGCGGGAAGTCCCGGGGACCTCCCGCAAACAGGTCGTCGCCAAGTGCAGGCTTGAGATTGATCGCAAGCTAGAGCGATGCCGGAGTGACCAAGACGACTAGCGCTACGGCGGCAACGATTGCGCAGGCGGCCTTAAGCTCAACGCCAGGGCGGCGATGAACCTCGCTAAGCGACGAGATCGACGCAGCCTAGGAACGCCCCTAAAAGAAATTAGAAGCCCAGCGGATGTACGAAGAGATTCGTGCTTTCCGACACTCTAGGGGACTGCCGAACGGGGCGGTGCGCGGAGGGAGGTAGGCGTTGCTACCGGCTTCTGAGAAACATCCGTAGGTGTAACGGCAGGCACTGGAGGAGGCGATTGGCCACCGTCTTCCTGGATTACTCCAACTGGACGCATGATCGGTCCTCCCAGGGTCATGCGGCTCCCGGTATCGAGATCGACCACGGAGGGGCTGGGCGGATTTTCGACCGGCGCGACAAATGTTGTCTCTGTGGCCCAATGACCAATGGGAAGTTCCGCCGCGTGAACTTTCGGCGGCGTTGGCAGCTTCGGCGTTGTCTGAGGTCCATTCGCAGCGCGATCAACAGCACCGGATATCTTTCCGGCGCTAAGTCTCAAGGCTTGACCAGAGTAGTCCGGTATCTGCATCGGACGGGCAGTGGCAGGAATGGCGTTGGACAGAACGACGGAACCGCGCACAGGCGGCCTAAGAAAAGCGCCGCCGATTGCGATGCCGCCAATAAGCAACAGGAGACATACGTAGAAACGAGAGGTCATCGAGAACTCGATTTGTGACGAGAAGCACGGCGGAAACTCCTCGTATGTGTCGAGGGTTCCGCACTCGCAGCTTCTCTGTGGCTGTGGTCGTGAAGGCTTACGGAGAACCGGGGCGTCAGTTAGGGGGCAGCGGCGTAGACACGGCGGCAGTGGTGCGTCGTCATTTAAATCGCCCCATCATGACACATCGGCGCGTCATGCGTGGGTGCGCTGTTTCGGGACTACCTGATGGGGGACGGTGTGCCTCCCCACGGGGGACGGGGAGGTCCATCATGCATGAACGGCCATCCATCCCGAGTGCTGGCCGTCATACCAGCCCCTGATTGTTCTCGACGTTCCGGAGCCGGTGTAAACACATCCGCAGAATGTGCAGCGGATCGCGATCAAGCGAAGCCAAGAACCGACCGCACCCGCGTCCGCAAGTTGGTTCACCGGGAAAACGCACTGCATCGGGTTTGCCCCCTGGCATCCTGATGGACAGGAGGGGCGTTTCTCGCCGCTAGGACCCTTGGGCACGCCGCCGCTCCAGCTTGCGTTTAATCTCTAGCCTGCATTGCCTGTTGGCGTATCGCGGCGACTTCGCGGCCTACCTGGGCCGCGTTCCACCCCTGTCAACGGCCCTCGATCCAAAGCGTCCGCTCACGTAACACTGCCCCGCCATCGCGACACTCCTCGCAAGCCTCAGTCCAAATGACGACTGCGCAGGTCAGGTTGGCGGAAGAAACTCAAGTCGGTGTCGGGGTGGTTGGGTCGATCTTGCGTGCCTGTAGAGCCATCGCGACCAGGGCGACACCGCCGAACGTCATGTTGATTCCGACCAGCAGTCCGATGGCCCAAGCCGCCGTCCCCGGGAGCCCCGCCAAGATCATCGTGGCTAGGACTAGGTCCACCACTCCGCTCGCCAACATCCAACCCCAGGCCCCCGGAAGTTCCTTGCGATGATCAAGGGCGAACATCACAGATACCACGCCCTCGATGATGAAGAAGGCGATGAGTAAGAGGGTCAAGGAGACTGATCCACGTATCGGCTCCGCGACCAACATCCCGCCCACGACTATGGCGAGGACAGCGGAGATGAGAGCCCACCAAAAACCGGGCACTCCTCGCATCCGAAAGGTCGTGAACAAGCCGACGACGCCGCTGATCAGAAACAACCAACCCACAAAGATGGTGACAGCTAGAGTGGCGATAGGCGGGACAACAATCGCCGCCGCTCCCAGAGCGATGAGGATGATCCCCTCGATGAGGTAGAATCTCCAGTGCTCGTGTAGGGAGGCCAGAGCCACACGCCGGAGCCGATCAACTTCTGCGGATATCGACATCAGAGCCTCCTTGTTGGCCCACGAATACTAGCTCTTCGAGCCTGTTATTGAAACGGCGCTGATGGGACAGGTGAGGCGACCAACCGCGACGAGTGAGATCGGGTGATGATGTCATCGGAAGCTCGTCCCATGGGCGTTTTGGCGGAACTATTCACCAGCGGCACTCGTTCGTGCGGCAGAAGTAGCAAGCCGGAGAAATCAAAATGGCCCAAACACTTGACAGGACCCAAGGAGCCGAAAGGACAGGCTCGGGTCGCAGTGTGAGAGACCAAGCAAACGGACCGACGCAAAGCGTTCAGGAAGTGGCGGAGACCTTCTACACCGCCGTCCAGAAGTCTCTCAAGAACCAGCCGATGACTACCCTCGGGTTCGCTGTAGTTGCGGGCTTCATTCTCGGTGCGCTCTGGAAAGCGTGACGGTGTGAGGCAGATAGGAGTTCCATGTCACAGTCAGATTATTACTCGCAGAACTCGGGCTTGAAGGACAAGGTGTCCGATGCTGCTGATGCGGTCCAGCAGGCGTCGGTGGACGCCTATGAATCGGTTAGAGACACTGCCCAAGAGCAGCCCTTCATCTCTGGGATGTTAGTCGGGGCACTCGTCGGGTTTGCGCTCGGTGCCCTATGGAAGTTAGAATCGCGAAGGTCTCTCCCCGCACACATGCTTGATAGCTTCCATAACTACGCTGACCCTTCTGTGCGATATCTAAGGAATAGAGTTGGGTGGTGACGGCTAACTTCGGGAGCTCCGATGATTGGCGATGCCATTTTGTATGCGGTCCGAACGTGCGACCTCCACCGCCGTTGGAAACGTCGAGCGCAAGGTGGCCTGGACAGCGGCGGCGGGGGCCTTGCTGCTTTGCGCGCTCGTCGCCGCGTTGCTTGTCGCCTTTCAATTATTAGAGCCCAGGGTCGGCGTGTCGAACGCGGTCGCGTTGGACGCCTTTTTTAACGCAAAGAAATTGGAATTGCCATAGTCGAAATGTTCTTGAAGTTGACTGGCATGCTCGAAAGAAAATCGACCTCGCACCCTTTGCTTCTTCCTCCCCCCCATAACCCTATCCCCATGTCCACCCTAATCCCCTCCCTAGGCGCCGCCCGCTTCGATGCACGCGGCGAGTTGCGTCTCGCCGAGCGGCTGAAGGATTGCCTCGAAGACAACGCCTGGGTGTGGCACAACATCCCGGTCGGCCCTTTCGGCAGGCATCCTGATTTCGTGGCCTTGCATCCGAAAGCGTGATTGGGGTCAGCATCACAATAGTTTTGGCAGCTCGCGGACGCAGCGTCTAAAGGGGTCAGCCTCGGCATCAACCTTGGAACTTTTTTCCGCGCTTACTCATTTTTCCTATAGGAGCACCGCCATGCCCGATAACCAACTGCCTCCCGGATTAGTGTTGTGGCCTGACGACGGGGCGGCGAGTCAGCGCATTGCGGTGCTGATCAGCGACATTCATTGCACCGATTGCACGGTGGGCAACCAGACGGCGGATGAGACGGACTGGGAGATGTTTTTCCGCGAACTGGAGAAATCGCTGGAGAACACGATCATTGGCAGCAGTGAAGTCATGCTGATTCTCAACGGCGATGTGGCCGATGTGCTGCGTTCGGGGGAATGGGTTGAAGCCGATGTATATCCGTGGCAACGGGATAAACCGGGATACAACGAGATCGTCATGCGCATCATGCGCGCGATCGTTCAGCGGCACGCGCTTGATCCGGACGTTAATTCGCACTCGTCCGGTTTTTTCTTCTACCTGCAAGCGATGGTGGCGCGTCTGAAAACGAAACGCGTGCGCGTTAATCTCATCTCCATTGCGGGCAATCACGACAAGATCTTGCAGGTCGTGCCCGAGGCGCGCGAGTTCTATTACCGGGAATGCCTCGGGACTTGCCGCAGACGACTTCAGCACCGGCTACCGCGACTGGGTGGCGAGGCAGATGGGCAGCGATCCCGCTGAGGTTTGGCCGCTGTTGCCGTTCTATTTTGCCGATCCGCAACTGCGCCTGTTCGCCACGCACGGCCAATGGCGCGACAGCAGCAATTCGGGCACTACCCGTCTGTGGCAGTCCGGCAAAGGCTGGCAGCCGCTGCTTTGGCAACAGGAACAATACCGGGCGTTCAGCGACAACTGTTACGGCGACACGATTGCCACCGGTTTGCTTTCCAATTTCATCTGGAACACGAGCCGCGCCATTGAACGGGCGGTCAAACCGGATGTTCACCGTTCGCACATTTTGAATGTGTTGCGCGAAATGGATTTGTACCGCCCGGCAGTGAGTGCGGTTGTGCGCTTGCTGAATGAAGCAAAAAAACTTGACCGCAGCGATCTGAATTCCCGCCTGCTCTACCAGACGGTGGTGGATGAGTACCGCAACAGCCTGCAATCGTGGCTGTCTCACCCGGAAACTTTCAGCACGGCAGCGCCGGTCATGAAAATTGTTTTGTGTTGCATCCGTTGGCTGCGTCACCTGCACTGGGACAGGGTGGATACCGGCATGCTGCAGGCGATGATATGGTTTTCGGGTCTGGAAGATAAAACACGCTTTGCCGAACTTCCGGCCTTTCTGGACGCTTACCGCCCGCTCGGGTTCAGGCTGCATGTCGAAGGCCACACCCACGTGGCGATGGAAGAAGACCTGCATTTCAGCCCGCCGCAAGAGCACCGCAACTACACCTATGTCAACCTGGGCGCATGGCGCAACCGCATCGTGCGGAAAGTTGACCTACAGGGTTATCGCCGCCGCAGCATTGGCCGCGCCTTGATCGTGCAAAGCAACGCAGTTCCCGATCCGGCAGGCAGTCGCTACGGCTTCACCTTGCGCGACATCACCAGCTGGGGAGACGATTTGGATAAGTGGTGAGTCATGAACAGCTAACAGGCCATGCACAAAATACCTTCCATTGAAAAAGCCCGGCATCGCCGGGCTTTTTATTCCGCGAATTGGCGCTGTGCAGCCTGATACCGAAGCACAGTATCAGGCCTTCACATCCACCAGCCCAGGACCACCTACCGGGTAACGACGTAGTTGTAGTTGCCGCTGTCCTCGGTCCACACTTCGATCCAGGTTTCCTTGCCGTCTTTGGTCAGCTTGTAGACATCGATCCCGGGCGCCTTCACTGTCTTGCCGATGAAGGTGCCGCCCTGCTTCTTGATGTCGTTCTCGAAGCTGCGGCGGATATTGGGATTGTTCTTTGCTGCGCTTTCATCCTGCGGGCAATAGCTCACTTGCGTCATCGCGCCCCGGATATGGATAGTTTCCTGGGTTTTGCCTTTTGCGATCTTGACGTCCCGGGTTCTGGACTCACTTTCACCACAGCCACAGATCAGGTAGCCGGGGATAGGGGTGAATAACGGGGACGCGTATCTCTTGCAGTTGAGGTCGTCGCGCTGCGACTCGTCCTTTTTCGTCTGGACCAGGTCTCCCTTCTCGATGATGCGGTAGGCGTGTCCGCCGCCGACCTCATCGGCCATGACGATTACCAAGACCTCCCTGCCGCCATCGGCCAGTTTATAGACCGGTGCGGTGTTGGCCATGCCGACGAGCGTGCCGCCGTATCGCTTGATGCCTTTCTCGAAATTGCCGAGTATCTGTTGCCGGCTGGGCTTGGCCTTGAGCTCGGGCTGCGCGCTGTAGAGTATCGCCGTGGATTTGCCTTCGATGTGGGTGGTTGCTGCGGGCTTGCCAGGCGCGGCTTCCATGTCGAAGTTGGCGTCACTATCGGCGCAGCCCAGGATGTAATAACCCGGCATTCTGGGCAGGAGCGGGTGGTCCTTGCAGTCGGGGGCGTCTTTCTCCGCGGCGTGGAGATTGAACGACAGCAGGCAGAACAGCAATGACATCAGAAATGCAGAGCGCTTCTTCATGGTTGCCTCCTTGCGGTTGGTTTGACAGGAACTGGGCGGATTCTAATCCCAAAGAGGGATACGGGTGGCCTTCGCCCCCGGCATCGCCGGGCTCTCTATTTGCGGACCCAAAACTTGCTCGGACTTCAAGCCGCCTTGAGCATGAAATCCACATGGATAGCATTGTAGGGAAACACGATCATTCCATCGTCCGTTTTTGACAGCAGCCCTGCGTTAAGCAACGCAGTCACATCACCGTGTACGGCTTTGACATCGCGCTCCACGCGCTGTGCCGCTTCTACGTCATTCCGGCGAAAGCCAGAATCCAGTATTTTGCGAGTTGGGCATAAAGCCGCCCATCCCTGCGAACCCCATCTCAATCAACTGGACACCGGCCTCCGCCGGTGTGACGACTTATTCGGCGGTTCCTTGAGTTAAAATCCGCATCACTTCCCCGCAATCATTTCCAAACCCGCTTTGATTCCCGCCTCTCCTTCCCCGCTGCGCATCACCCACCTTCGCCAACGTCTGCGCGATCTCGGTGCCAAGCCGTGCCACGAAGATCGTCTGCTGCGCGGCTGGAGCCAGGTGTGCTCGTACGACAGGAAAGGCAGCCCCGCAGAGACTTTCTTTCCGCTTGCGCTGCGCAATGAGTTGCCCGCCATCGAGGCGGAGTTGAATGGACTGGCGCGCCTGCACGGTGAGTATCCCGCCGATGAATGGAGTGGCACGGCTGCTGGTGGAGCTGCATGACGGCCAGATGGTGGAGAGCGTGCTGCTGCCGCGCGGCGGGCTGTGCGTTTCGACGCAGGTGGGTTGTGCCGTGGGGTGTGTCTTCTGCATGAGCGGCCGCAACGGTTTGCTGCGCCAGCTCGGCAGCGCGGAGATCGTCGCGCAGGTGGTGCTCGCGCGCCGTCGCCGCGCGGTGAGCAAGGTGGTGTTCATGGGCATGGGCGAACCGGCGCACAATCTGGACAACGTGATGGAGGCGATCGAGTTGCTTGGTACGCAGGGCAACATCGGGCACAAGAATCTGGTGCTTTCCACGGTCGGCGATTTGCGGTGTTCGAGCGTCTGCCATGGAAACGGTCAAACCGGCACTCGCCCTTTCGCTGCACACCACCGATGCGGCACTGCGCGCCAAGCTGCTGCCGCATGCGCCGCAGATCGCTATCGAAGAGTTGGTAGAGCGCGGCGAAGTGTATGCACGCGCCACCGGCTATCCGGTGCAATATCAATGGACGTTGATCGAGGGCGTCAACGACAGCGACGCCGAGGTGGAGCGGATAGCCCAGCTCCTCTCCGGCAAATACGCCGTGATGAACTTCATCCCCTTCAACGAAGTGGACGGACTCGACTATCGCCGCCCCTCAGCAGAACGGATCGCGGCTATGGTGCAAACCCTTAAGCAGCATGGCATCCTCGCCAAGATACGCGATTCGGCTGGGCAGGAGATCGAAGGTGCGTGCGGGCAGTTGCGGGCAAGGGCGGTAAAGGCAGGGTAGCCCCTGTTGCCAGCCTCGACTGGCCTGTTTTCGCTTGGCTGGCACGTTCAGACCCCGAGCAAAAAGACCTTGTAGACGCCGGGGAAATGGGTTGATAATGCCCGCGCGTTTTGAGAAAAGCAGTTAAAAAAGGCAAACCTATTGAAAGGTAGGGACGCAAAGTTTCCGGTCTAAGGAGCCCTGATGGCTCTACGACAGCGGGACTGCCGGCAGCCACGTCACCCATCGAGTGGTTACCGTTAGTCCTCAGTTCTGTCCAGCCGAAATTTGTGTCTCTCCTGCCCGATAGCGTGCGCAGATAAAGGAGGGAGCACATGCAATTCAATATCAAAAGCAGCGAAGTCTGGCTTCTGCTGATCGTTTCTTTGATGGCGCTCGGCGCCAATCTCCCTGCCGAGATGATCGGCAATGTGGTCGAGCGCGACCTGTTGCTGATCGCGCTGGTGGTGACGGTCTTCATTTCGCTGTTCCGCTATCTCAGGCTGATGCTGTTCCTCACGGTCTCGGTGCTGGCCATCGGCGCCAACCTGCCGGACCAGTTGGCCACCCAGCTCGGCATCAGCCAGACTGCAATGATCGTGGCATCCGGCGTGCTGGTGGTCTTGGCGTTGATATACAAGCTGTATCACCAGCGGAAGCCTGAAAGCGAGACGGCGGATGAGAATGGATGACGAAGCGCAAGTGGCAGTCAGCCACTTGCGCGACACCATCGATTCCAGGTGCTCGGTCCTCTCTGCCATCATGAACGGCGACTTTGCCGCATTGCATCAATTGCTCATCTCCGATGTGGAAGTCAATTTCAGCCAGGACGGGCAGATCCCGATCTTCCTTGCCATCGAGAAGGGCAATGTCGATATCGTCCTGCTGTTGCTGACCCATGGAGCGAAACTCAGGACAAGGAACCAGCACGGACTGACACCCACCGACTTAGCCCTGAAGCTCAGGTTCGGGCGTATCGCAAAGGTTCTCCATTACGCCGAAACGCAAAACATGGCCATCCAGAACCGGGCTGTCTATTCGTCCCAGCAGACGAGGACGGTGGCTGTCCTGTTCGCCGACATTTGCGGAAGCACAGCCTTGTACGACCAGTTGGGGAACGAGACTGCGCTGAACATGATCACGCGTACGCTGAATCTCTTGAAACAGGAGGTCGCCAGGCACAAGGGCTCCATGATCAAGACGATCGGAGACGAGATCATGTGCACTTTCCCGAACGCCTTGTGGGCGGCCCAGGCAGCCCGCGCCATGCATCTTGTGGTCGACGCGGAGAAACCCGGCGGCGAGCATCCCATCGCTGTCCGCATCGGCCTCCATTTCGGCGAAGTCATCCTCAAGGCCAACGATGTGTTCGGCGATACCGTGAATGTCGCCGCCCGCATCGCTTCGATCACGAGGGCGCGGCAGATCATGACCACGCAGGAGGTCATCGATGCCCTGCCCGCAGAATTCGGTCACAAGGCTGTTCCCATCACCCGTGCGTCGTTCCGCGGCAAGCAGGATGCACTGGAGATATTTCAGCTCCTTTGGGAGCCGGAAGATTCGCCGTCGAGCCGGATCGGCGATTCGTCATTACGAAAACGGAAAATGGACGGCGAAAATTCGTCCGGCAATCTGTTGGGAGCGCAGCAGATCGACCTTGCGGAAGCGATCATCTGAACGAACTCCAACTGGCACTCACAATAGGAAAGCCCGGCGATGCCGGGCTTTTTTGGCTGGTGTAGCCAGGCGATCCGCAAAGCGGATGCTCGCAAATTTGAATTACTAATGATGCCCATATGAAAAAACACGCCCCAACCAAAGACGAGATCGCGCTGATGGAGCCGTTTGTCGGCCTCACGCTTGCGCACATCCATGTGCCGACAACCAAGGGGGAGTTTGCGTCCGCCGCTGCCGCGATCAAGGCTGCGGGCATCGTTGGTTTCGATACCGAATCCAAACCGACGTTCGTCACGGGCCATGTCAGTGAGGGGCCGCACGTTGTGCAGTTTGCCCTGCACGACAAGGCTTACCTGTTTCAACCGCATCGAGCAGAGGGACTGCCGTTCCTGGTCGAGTTGCTGCACTCGGATGAGCTGCTCAAGGTCGGCTTCGGCCTTAAATCGGACAGAGGGCATATCTTCAGGAAACTGGGCGTCAAATTCGGCGGGGTGGTGGATCTGAATACGGTGTTCAGCGTGGCCGGCTACCAGAAGGAAATGGGCGTCCGCAATGCGGTGGGGTTGGTGTTTATGCAGCGCTTTGCCAAGTCGAGAAAGATCACCACCACCGACTGGTCGCAACCTGAACTCACTCCGCAGCAAATGCTCTACGCGGCAAACGATGCCTACGCGGCACTCAAAGTGCTGGAGGCACTCGACCTGCCCCGCGAAGATTTGCCCATCATGACATCCGGGGCGAAGCCTGATTGATTCAAAACAGATTCCCCGCAATTTGACCCGCATCGCATTTCATCCTCATTGCTTCACCGCGATCTTGAATCCAACACCCCCGAAATGGCTATCCCAGCCTGCCCCCTGTAGTCATGCGTTGACCTCACCCTCAACTTATAATGTCGCTATTCTGGAAACATTTTCGGTTTCCCATTTCCCCGAGTGCACGTGAGACAACATGGCTTGGCTGAACAAAATTAATCCCAGAAACAGTTTGCGCGCGCAGATCAGTTTTGCGAGCGGCGGCATCGCATTGCTGCTGTCGCTGGTGCTGAGCTACTTCGCTGCCGAGAACAGCCGGCAGCAGATCGAGCAGAGCGAGGGCGAGTCATTCGTGCGGCGTGCGAAAAGCACGCTGGATGTGCTGGACCGGGGCATGTTCGAGCGCAGCCGCGAGATCCAGAACGCCGCCATCCTCGACGATATCCGCGATCCGCGTGTACCCATAGCGCGCAAGCGCGAGATCCTGGAACGGCTGCAGCACACCTTCAACGCCTATGCGTGGATCGGCATTTGCGACGCAAAAGGGATCGGCCTGGTCGGCACCGGGAAATATCTGGAAGGCAAAGACCTGTCCCAGCGTCCGTGGTGCACCAAGGGTCGTGACCGCTATTACATCGGCGACATGCATGATGCTTTGCTGCTGTCCAAATTGTTGCCCAATCCCAGCGGCGAGATGTTCTATCTGGTGGATGTGGCGGCACCGGTGATCGACAAGAATGGCGTGCTGCAAGGCGTGTTGTGCGGACACATCTTCTGGGAGTGGGCGGAAGAGGTGCTGGATAGCAAGCAGGCCCCGGGCAAGGACATTTTCCTGCTGACGCAGGACGGTTTGGTGTTGTCCGGACCGGAGGCCCCGCGCAGCGATCTGTCCAAACTTGCCCCGGACACCATGCAGGCAATCCGGCAGTCTGGCCATGACAACGGCTACCTGCTGGAAAAGTGGAGCAACGGCAAGACCTATCTGGTCGGCTATGCAAAATCTTCCGGCTATCGCGACTATCCCGGCCTGGGTTGGGTAACGCTGATGCGCGAGGATGTGACGCAAGCGTTCGCCCCTGCCCGTCAATTGCGCCAGCACATCCTGCTGATGGGGATCGGGCTCGGCCTGTTGTTCGCCTGGCTGGGATGGTTGATGGCGGGCCGCATCGCACGGCCGATCACCCGCATCAGCCAGGCTGCAGAAAATATCGCTGCCGGCGAGCTGCGTTATGACGTACCCGCACAGCAAGGCGACGACGAAGTGGCGCACCTTTCCACCGCGATCCGCGACATGGTGCAGGAACTGACCAGCGAGATCGCCCAGCGCAGGAAAGCCGAGGAAGGTTTGCGGCTCTCCGCCAAGGTGTTCGAGAACAACAGCGAAGCGATCATGATCACCGATGCCGATCGCAACATCGTCTCGGTCAATCGCGCGTTCTCCGAGATCACCGGCTATGCGGAAGCCGAAGTGATGGGCAGGAATCCGCGCATGCTGGCATCCGGCAAACAGACCAAGGCGTTCTACCAGGCTTTTTACGACTCGCTGCACAGCAAGGACCAGTGGCGCGGCGAGATCTGGAACAAGCGCAAGAACGGCGAAGTGTTCCCGGAATGGGTCACCGTGAGCGTGTTGCGCGACGAGCAGGATCAGATCACGCATTACATCGCGGTCTTTCTGGACATCACCGAGCGCAAGAAGGAAGAGGAACGGATACAGTATCTGGCCAATTACGATGTGCTGACCGGGTTGCCCAATCGCTATCTGCTGAACGACCGTCTGGATCAGGCGATCACTGCGGCACAGCGCCATCACACCAGGATGGCCGTGCTGTTCATCGACCTCGATCACTTCAAGAACATCAATGACTCCCTGGGGCACGATGTCGGGGATGAGCTGTTGCGCATGGTGTCGCAACGCCTGAAGGCCTGCCTGCGCCGTGCCGACACCATCGCGCGCCAGGGCGGCGATGAGTTCGTCGCCTTGCTGGAAGATCTGCATTCGGAAGACGAAGTCACTTTCATCGCCGAAAAGATGATCGCCTCCCTGCTCGAACAGTTCACGGTGGGTAATTACAAGTTATCGATCACCCCCAGCATCGGCGTGAGCGTCTATCCGGACGACGGCGACACGGCCGTGCAACTGTTGCGCAATGCCGATCTGGCGATGTATCGCGCCAAGAACATGGGACGCAACCGCTTCGAATATTACAAGCCGGAAATGAACGTCAAGGCGGTGCAGCGTCTGCACCTGGAGAACGATCTGCGCATCGCCGTCGCCAAGGAACAGCTCAAGCTGCATTACCAGCCGAAGGTGAATGTACTCAGCGGCAAAGTGGTTGGCATGGAAGCGCTGCTGCGCTGGCAACATCCCGAGTTGGGCTACATCCCCCCTGCCTCATTCATCCCGGTCGCCGAAGAAAGCGGGATGATCAACGAGATCGGCGACTGGGTACTGCGCCAGGCGGCATTGCAGGCACGCATCTGGCAATCGCAGGGATATCAAATCGTGCCGATCGCAGTGAACCTGTCTGCACGCCAATTCAACCAGAAAGATTTTGCGCGCAAGGTGCAAACCATCGTGCGCGACACCGGCATCGACGCCCGCTTCATCGAACTCGAGCTGACAGAAAGCATGTTGATGGACCTGGGCGAGAACAGCCTGACCGTGATGAACCAGCTGAATGATGCCGGTTTTGCTCTGGCGCTGGATGATTTCGGCACCGGCTACTCCTCGCTCAGTCGTCTGAAGACATTGCCGATGAAGCACCTGAAGATCGACCAATCCTTCGTGCGCGACATCACCACCGACAAGAATGACGAGAGCATCGTCAGTGCGACGGTGTTACTGGCCCATGCGATGGGGATCAGGGTGATTGCGGAAGGCGTGATGGATCAGGGACAGCTGGATTTCCTCAAGTATCTGGAGTGCGAGGAATATCAGGGCTTCCTGTTCAGCCCGGCAGTTCCGGCAGACGAGGT
This sequence comes from uncultured beta proteobacterium, assembly GCA_963813255.1. Lineage (GTDB taxonomy): Bacteria > Pseudomonadota > Gammaproteobacteria > Burkholderiales > Gallionellaceae > Sideroxyarcus. Next base: position 24,901 of record CAWEYD010000011.1, read on the forward strand.
GGTCAGATTCCTGTCGCGCGAGGGCGTGACTAATTGATGAGCAGATAGAAAAACCCGGCGATGCCGGGTTGTCTCACCCGAACAATCAGCGTTGCTTGGCAGCGCCAGTCAATCCCGGCGCCAGATCATCGTGCAGCTTGGTCAGCGCTTGGCGTGCGATGGCGGTGAGTGTCCAGTAGGGTGCGGGATAGCCGTGTTCCGTGCGGTACTTCGCATCGGCGATGGCGATGGCCGCGCGCAGTTTCGGGTGTACGACCTTGATGAGAGAGCGAACGCGTAGCGCAGTGCCGACGCTCATGCCCGCCGGGATCGTCGGGGTGGAACCCATAACCGATTCCAGTCCCGACCAGAGCTTGATGGCGCCCCCCGGCAGTACCGCAAGAGGCGAGTAACCCAGGTGGTCGCCGCGCTCGGCAGCTTCCAGCAAGACATCCAGCGTGACATTGTCGAGCCGGTCGTAGCTCAGTGCTTCAAGGTTGCGCCACTCTGCCACCGGCGCAAGCCGTGGATCGTATTCGAGGTCGGCAGGCATGATCGTAGTGAAGTGCGTCATGCCCATGTCGCCCAGCCAGCGGATGAGGCCTGGCGATTCCAGTTTCTGTTTGTCGGCCCAGAGGTCGATGCCGATGGTGCGGTAGGCATGGTAGGCCACCTCGGAGCAGAACATCTTTGACTCATCGTTCCAGTTCATGCTGAAGTCGTACGGAATGTGCGCCGCCTTGATGTGATCGAGCATGTAACTTGCCGCGCGGTGCGGCGCCAGCGGGTCCTGCTGCAATACCGGGCTCCCTGGGCGCAGTCGAAGCAGCAGCAGGCGATAGCGTTTTTCCTTCAGGAACTCAGCCGCGGGGGTGAGCACGACTCCGCGTTCGATCAGCGATTCGAGGACGGTGGCGGTGCCGGTGCGTTCGTCGACGTGCACGAGGGCGACATGCGAGAAGCTTCCCGGATACGGGTTGCCGCGCGCGATCAGCGCCGAGGTGGGAGCGTCGCCGCGCGACAGGATGATATCGCCGCTGTGCACGCGAACGCCCTCGACGACAACCGAAGGCGTCGCAGACGGAATATCCTCGAGCAAAGTGACCGCCGGTATCGCACCGGCCTTATGTTGCACCAGGGCTTCCTCGATAGCGGCACGTCCGCCGTACACCACCCGATAGATCGCGTCGTGCACCTCGGAATTGCCAATGGGCCAGTGGATGGAGGCGCGCAGTACTGTCAAACGGGCATCGGTAAGAAATCCGTACGCCTCGCTCATCAGGGGCTCATGTGCAGCAGCCAGCGTGGCCGCGTAAAACTGTGCCTTCTCGAGCTCCTTCAGCTCTGCGAACGGCACCCTGTCCGTGGCCAGACTTATCGATTCCAGCAAGCGTCGGCCTTGCGCAAGTTGCGTGACGAACCGGGCGCGCACCTGTTCCGGCGATTGCTGTCGGGCCTGATTGAACGTTTGCTCAAGTGTTTGAAAGAAGGGATCGCGCTGCCAGGAAAACGATCCGGCCGGCATGTCCGCCACGGACAGCGGCGAGAATATACAACACAGCACCAGCGCCAATGATCGGCAGCGCGCAGCACAAGAAGCCTGCGATATCGTGAACACTATGTTTGTCATAGTTTCAGCACCGTGTACGTGTTGGAACCATGATAGCGCAGTTTCTGTGATGCACCCCGCGAAGCTCTGCTCATCATGGGCTTGAGCCAGCCCAAACAAAATTGACACAAAGCCAATTTGTTGGAGTAGCATGAAATCGCAGTTTTTCCTTAATCACTATAAGGAGTTGAACATGCCCAAGTCACATAATGCACATAGAGACACCAAGAAGAAACCTCTGATGACGGCGAAGGAAAAGAGGATGGCCAAACACGAGAAGAAGCATAGTCACGATGTTCAGCCATTTATCACTCCTGAAACCACTCATTGAGCGTTCGGATTTGATCGTTATCAAACGATCATTTTGGTGAAAGAAGCAATCAAAGACGGACTACTGTTTTCGTCACTAAGAAACGATAGATATCATTAGAAAAAGCCCGGCATGCCGGGCTTTTTCTTTGCAGCAACCTCAAACCAGTGCAGACAAGAAGTAGCGGCTTCTCGTTTGGAACGATGAAATATCTTAACTGTGCTTTTCTGTACTACCATGCTCATACCGCATCTGCATGCGTTGACCGCATGGTCTGCCCCATAACGACAAGGAGTCCAACATGGTTGCCTGGCTCATTCCCGTGCTCAAGTCCATCCTGCCGCATGTCGGCACTATCGTATCGGCAGCGACGCCAATATTTACCAGGAAGAATACAGATGCAGCCGCCAATCAGGCGGCATTGTTGCATCAGCAGATAACAGAACTTCAGTTGGCGGCATCCGAGAACGATGCTCACATCAAAGAGCTGGCGATACAGATGCAGAATGCTGTGGAGGCACTGGAGAAAGGAACGTCACTGGCGGAAAAGAATTATCAGCGTGCGATGGTTCTCGGTATCTCGTCGTTAGTCATTTCCGCAATTTCTCTGTGCACAGTGTTGTACATTTTGCTTGCGTGATGATGCACTCTCCAACAACTGCGTTCGGATCGCCAGCAACTCGTCTCCGCTGCTGCCTGCACGGGTCCGCCGCAATACAAAACCTGAGTGATTTATGAGAAGCGTATTTGAAGCTTCTTCCGGACTGGACGCGCACATGATCCTGAACCTGCTTGAACAACACGGCATTTCCGGGCGTATCGAAGGGGAGTATTTGCAGGGCGGCATCGGCGAACTTTCGGCGATGGGCTTTGTGCGTGTACTTGTTGCCGATGAAGACTACGCCGAGGCCATGCAGATAATCGCCGAATGGGAATCGGTACAACCACCTGCGGAAGATTCCAAACCGGAGGCACGCGCTTCGGGAGGTATCCGGATCTTCGTTACCGGGGTCATGGTCGGTGCGACGATAATGTATTGGCTATTGAAAGTGCACCCAATAAACCGCCGGCTGCCAAAGTTCATCTCCCATCCTTAGCGTCAACCACACGGATCACTTCACCCTCAAACACTTTTTCATCGCTCGGCTTTTCCTCCTGCTGCACTGCGCGCGAATGAAAGTCGCGCAGCTGTTTGCGCAGCTCACGGGTCTTCCACCACAGATATGCCCAGGCTATCGTGCCGACAATCACGATGATCACGAGCAACACTGCCGAAAACATCAACACCAAACCAACCAGTGCCACAGTCACAATCAAAGCCACCAGCTTGCGCAACAGGCCGGGAGATTTTGCCGGAGAATTGAATCCATATTTCATCTGCATTTCGTTTGCCCGAAGGTTCGTAAAATATTTGATCATTGTATTGAAGGAACCAAGCTCGGATGGTCCGGAAAGCGGGATGCCTCGTGCGATTCAATCCACGCAGTGCAGAAGCCGTTCTTCGATACAGTCGAAGTCGCCCGCCTGATAGTCGCGGCAGATCATCGGCCGGCGTTCGTAAATCGTGCACAGCATGGTGTGCCTATCCAAGGCTGAGCACCAGCCGTCGTCGAGACGCGCCATGACCCATCCGCCCCACCGATCCTGTTCCGTCAATTCGATCGGAATGTCGTCGTCACCCATCAACATCACCTCTAACCGGCAGCAGCAAGCCTTGCACGAGGTGCACGATATGACCGGGGCATCGCCCGCATCGCTGATATCGTTTTTTATATTCATCTGCTGATGTTTTCGGACGGCGCGCTCAAAAACGAAGAGCGGCCCAAGCAGCCCTTGTCTTTTGCACTCACCGTAATCAACCCTTGTCGAACTTCATCACCCCGCCCTTGCAGTCCACCTTGATGGTGTCCTTCGCGGCGAAGTGTCCTTCCAGGATCTGCTTGGCCAGCGGGTTCTCCAGTTGTGCCTGGATGGCGCGCTTCAGCGGACGCGCGCCGTACACCGGGTCGAAGCCCGCGTTGGCGATCTCGGCCAGTGCGGCATCGCTGATGCTCAGCTTCATCTCCATCGCGGCCAGGCGTTTTTCCAGATACTGCAACTGGATGCGCGCGATGGACTTGATGTTCTTCTCGTCCAGCGCGTGGAACACCACCACCTCGTCGATGCGGTTGATGAACTCGGGACGGAAGTAGCTCTTCACCTCGCCCATCACCGCCAGCTTGATGACCTGGTAATCGTCGCCGGACATCTGCTGGATCATCTGCGAACCCAGGTTGGAGGTCATCACGATCACGGTGTTCTTGAAGTCCACGGTGCGGCCCTGGCCGTCGGTCATGCGGCCGTCGTCCAGCGCTTGCAGCAGCACGTTGAACACGTCCGGGTGCGCCTTCTCCACTTCGTCCAGCAGGATGACGCTGTACGGTTTGCGGCGCACGGCCTCGGTCAAGCCGCCGCCTTCTTCATAGCCGACATAGCCGGGCGGCGCGCCGATCAGGCGCGCCACGGAATGTTTCTCCATGTACTCGCTCATGTCGATGCGGATCAGATGGTCTTCCGAGTCGAACATGAAACCGGCCAGCGCCTTGCACAGCTCGGTCTTGCCCACGCCGGTGGGGCCGAGGAACAGGAACGAACCATAGGGACGGTTCGGATCGGACAGGCCGGAACGCGAACGGCGGATGGCATCGGACACCAGGCGCACCGCTTCGTCCTGCCCCACCACGCGCTCGTGCAGCTTGTCTTCCATGTGCAGCAGCTTGTCGCGCTCGCCCTGCATCATCTTGCTCACCGGGATGCCGGTGGCGCGGCTCACCACTTCGGCGATCTCTTCCGCGCCGACCTGGGTGCGCAGCAGTTTGTTCTTGCTGCGCCGCCTTCGGCTTCGCGCTGCGCGGCTTCTTTCAGCTTGGCTTCGAGTTGCGGCAGCTTGCCGTATTGCAGCTCGGCCACCTTCTCCAGCTTGCCTTCGCGTTGCAGCCTGACGATCTCGGCGCGCACGCGGTCGATCTCTTCCTTCACGGTGGCCGCGCCCTGCGCCGCGCCCTTCTCCGCCTTCCAGATTTCTTCCAGGTCGGCGTATTCGCGCTCCAGTTTCTTGATCTCGTCTTCGATCAAGCTCGAAGCGTTTTTGCGAGGCTTCGTCTTTTTCTTTCTTCACCGCTTCGCGCTCGATCTTCAGCTGGATCAAGCGGCGTTCGAGCTTGTCCATCACTTCCGGCTTGGAGTCGATCTCCATCTTGATGCGCGCGGCGGCCTCGTCGATCAGGTCGATGGCCTTGTCCGGCAGGAAGCGGTCGGTGATGTAGCGGTGCGACAGCTCCGCCGCCGCGACGATGGCGGGGTCGGTGATCTCGACGCCGTGGTGCAGTTCGTATTTCTCCTGCAGGCCGCGCAGGATGGCGATGGTGGATTCCACGCGAGGGCTCGTCCACCAGCACCTTCTGGAAGCGGCGCTCCAGCGCGGCATCCTTCTCGATGTATTTGCGGTATTCGTCCAGCGTGGTCGCGCCGATGCAGTGCAGCTCGCCGCGCGCCAGCGCGGGCTTGAGCATGTTGCCCGCATCCATCGCGCCTTCGGCCTTGCCCGCGCCGACCATGGTGTGCAGCTCGTCGATGAACACGATGTTCTTGCCTTCGTCCTGCGCCAGTTCCTTGAGCACGTTCTTCAGGCGCTCCTCGAATTCGCCGCGATACTTCGCGCCGGCCAGCAGCGCCGCCATGTCCAGCGACAGCACCTTCTTGCCCTTGAGCGATTCCGGCACTTCGCCGTTGACGATGCGCTGCGCCAGCCCTTCGACGATGGCGGTCTTGCCCACGCCGGGTTCGCCGATCAGCACCGGGTTGTTCTTGGTGCGGCGCTGCAGCACCTGGATGGCGCGGCGGATCTCGTCGTCGCGGCCGATCACCGGGTCGAGCTTGCCCTGGCGCGCGCGCTCGGTGAGGTCGATGCAGTATTTCTTCAGCGATTCGCGCTGGCCTTCGGCTTCCTGCGAACCGACCGACTCGCCGCCGCGCACGGCATTGATGGCCTGCTCCAGCGGCGCACGTGCCACGCCGTGCTGCTTGAGCAGGCGTCCGCATTCGCCCTTGTCGTTGGTCAGCGCCAGCAGGAACATCTCGGAGGCGATGAACTGGTCGCCGCGCTTCTGCGCTTCCTTGTCGGTGAGGTTGAACAGGTTGGACAGATCGCGCCCGACCTGCACTTCGCCGCCGTGGCCTTCCACCTTGGGCAGGCGCGACACGGCATCGTTCAGCGCGGTCTTCAGCGCATTGACGTTGCCGCCGGCGCGCGCCAGCAGCGAACCTGCGCCGCTGTCGGCATCGTTGAGCAAGGCCAGCAGCAGGTGCTGCGGCTCGATGAACTGGTTGTCGCTGCCGACGGCCAGACTCTGGGCATCGGACAGGGCTTGTTGCAGCTTGGTGGTGAATTTGTCGAAACGCATGGTGCACTCCTTCGATGAAATTCGGTTGCTGACCAAATGGGGAAGTAATCTGGAAATTTCAAGCCCTCACTTCCTTCCCTTATACTACGCCTCATTACCAAGGATACGCCCCATGCCACACTCCAATCTCGCCCACCACATCCGCGCCAATGTCCTCGCCGCGCTTGGCCGAAGACATGTCGCGGCAGCGACCTCACCGCACAACTGATCCCCGAACATACGCAGGCACAGTGCCACCGTCATCACGCGCGAGGCGGCGGTGCTGTGCGGCACGCTGTGGTTCGAGGAATGCTTCCTCACGCTCGACCCGAACTGCAAGATCCACTGGCAGGTGCAGGAAGGTGCGCAATCGCCGAGGCGAACCAGACGCTGTGCGAGATACACGGCAATGCGCGCGCGCATGCTCACCGCCGAACGTCCGGCGCTGAATTTCCTGCAGACGCTTTCCGCCACCGCCACGAAAACGCGGCGCTACGTCGAAGCCGTGGCCGGCACGCAGGCCAAGATCATGGATACGCGCAAGACCCTGCCCGGCCTGCGCATGGCGCAGAAATATGCGGTGACGGTGGGCGGCGGACACAACCAGCGCATCGGCCTGTTCGACGGCGTGCTGATCAAGGAGAACCACATCGCGGCGGCGGGCGGCATCGGCAAGGTCATGGAGCACGCGTTCCAGATCACCCCGCCGGGCGTACCCATCCAGATCGAGGTGGAGACGCTGGCGCAGCTGGACGAGGCGCTGAATGCGGGCGCGCAGCTGATCCTGCTCGACAACTTCTCGCTGGCGGACATGCGCCTCGCGGTGAGCCATGCCGCGAAACGCGCCGAGCTGGAAGCTTCCGGCGGCATCACGCTGGACAACGTGCGCCTCATCGCCGAGACCGGCGTGGACCGCATCTCCATCGGCGCGCTGACCAAGGATGTGAAGGCGGTCGATCTGTCGATGCGCATCGCGCTCCCTTGAAATTTTGCAGGACACTCCGCATATTAGGCATTCCTGATTTACCGAGGTCATCATGAGCGACTCCAAACATATCGTCTGCCCGCATTGCGATGCGGTGAACCGCGTCCCCGCCGACAAACTGTCCTCACAACCCACCTGCGGCAAGTGCAAGCAGGCTTTGTTCACGGCGCATCCCGTCGAGCTGAACGGCAACAACTTCATGCAGCACATCTCGCGCAACGACATCCCGGTGCTGGTGGATTTCTGGGCGCCGTGGTGCGGGCCGTGCCGCATGATGGCGCCCGCCTACGAGCAGGCCGCGCAGCAACTGGAACCGGAGATACGCGTGGCCAAACTGAACACCGAAGAAGCGCAGCAGATCGCCGCGCAATACAACATCCGCAGCATCCCGACCCTGGCGCTGTTCAAGGGTGGGCGCGAAGTGGCACGCCAGGCTGGCGCGATGGATGCGTCCGGCATCGTGGCATGGGCGCGTTCCAATGCGTGAGCTATTCCTTATTGGCACATTGGCAACGTCTGCTCAGCCGGGGCGGCGGAAGTAGCAGAGGCAGCCTCTTCCGAAGCGGCAGCCTCCTTTGCTTTTTTCTTCTCGCCTGAATCATCAGCAGCCACCACGATCGGGGAAGTTGGCACATCAGATGATGTAATGCTCACCACGATACTCGTAATCGTATCCGCGACTGTGGGAGTTGACTGCACAGTGGCAACAGTGGCGGCGGGAAGAGGCTGCAACACCGAGCCCGGTGCATAGCTCACTCCGTTCACCATCATCTGATAGCTCATGGCAATCGACCCCGTGTTGACCAGTGTGGTGGCTGTCAGCGTCCGAGTGCCCATCGTACCGATGCTGTTGATGGCATTGTTGTTGTTCAACGTTCCTGTCACGTTCAGCGAACTCGGGCCGGTCGAAACTGTGGGATCACTCAGGTTGACCACTCCCAAATTGTTCAATCCTGCAGTGGCATTCAAGGTAGGCGAAACACCACCAGCGATGTTCACGACCCCTGCCGAATTGTTGCTTACCAGCCCAGTTATGCTAGCAATACCGGTGACGTCCAACGTTCCATTGTTGGCCAATGTGCCGTTCAGAGTCGCGGTGTTCAAGGTCAGTACGCCAGTGTTGGTCAATGCTCCGACCAGGGTACCGGTCTGATTCAGCGTGCCTGCATTCGTCAACTGCCCGGCCAGGGTGCCTGCCAACGCGAAGAAGCTGCCTGTGTTGTTGGTCACACCTGCCGTTGAGTTCAAGGTGCTGAGCGCCGAGACGTTGAATGTGTTCGTTGCGGTCGAGGAGTTGGTGATTGCACCAGTCACAGTGTTAATGCCTGCAGTGGTAACGGTGCCTGTGCCGGTGTTAGCCAAGGTGCCGTTCACCGTGGCGGAGTTCAGGAGCAGCACCCCGCTGCTGGTGACGTTGCCGGTTAGCGCCGCATTGACGTTCAACGATCCGCTGTTGCTGACTCCCATCGTGGTAGCACCGTTGATGTTCGCTGTACCGCCCGCTCCCACGTTCAGCGTCACACCTGTCGCAGTGACATTGCTGAAATCGGCGACTGGCGACATCCCCGCTGCCACTTGCACGACACCGGTACCAGTGATGTTGGTTCCAGTAAAGGATGCCGGTGTACCGTGGAACTCGGATATCCACAGGGTGCCACCCGCCCCGATCGAGACATTCCCTGCGATGGTCTGAGCGTTCTGCATCGACACGCTGCTGTTCGCGGCGATATTCAGGCTGCCCGTAGAAGCGTTGTTATATGCCGCCTCGAACGACACATTACCGCCGTTGACGTTCATCGTGCCCGCATTGTTCAGCGCACCGTTCTGCAAGGAAGAGATACTGGAAAATACCCAACCTGAAGGACTGTTGATATCGACTGTGCCACCCGACAGGTTGTTGAAAGTGCCCACAGTGACGCCATCATGCAGGCGGATATTGGAGTTGCCTGTCATCGTCAGCAGGCCGCTGTTGTCCCATACCGACCCGTTGCTGAGTTGAACCAATCCCGAAGTCAGACTGATCGAGCTCCCTGCATTGTTGGTCAATCCACCCTTCACATTCAGGAGTGAGCCTGCCGTTACGGTAATACCATTCACTGCAGTCGACGCGTTGGTGATGGCGCCACTCACGGCATTGCTGCCAGTCGTAGTGACCGTACCGCTTGCGTTGTTAGCCAGCGTGCCATTCACCGTCGCTGCATTCAGCGTCAGGGCGCCAGTATTGGTTACGTTACCAGTCGACGTTCCTCCCAGACTGGCTGTGCCACTGTTGTCCAGCGTCCCGTTGTAGGCGGTGTTGCCGCTTACCGTACTAAAGGCATCGATGACGATAGGGCTGCCCGTTCCGTTCAGCGTCACGCCCGCTGCCGCATTCACCACCCCACCAACCGGCGCGCCCGACAACAGGATCGCATCGCTGGTTGCACCGATACCGCTGGTGCCAGTGATCGTCATCGCCCCCGCCGTGGTCTTGGCCTGCGCACCAGTGTCGATGCTGACACCGTGGTTGGCCGTGCCGGTCGAATTGCTGATGCCGGAGATGTTCATGCCGCCGCCGCTGTTCACCAGCGTGTTTGCGCCGCTGATCCAGGTGCCGTAATAGTTGGCAGCACCCGTGCCGCCGGTCCCGCTCAAGGTCAGCAGGCCCGTGCCGGATTGCACCAGCGCACCGGCGACGATCTGCATGCCGTCGCTCGCCCCGCCGATGGCGTTGATGATGAGCGCACCACCGGTCGTGGTGATCTTGGTCGCCCCCGCCGAGGCAGATACCCGCACCCCGGCATTGCCTGTACCGGTCGCAGCGCCGGTACCGTTCAGCGTGATGGCACCCGTGCCGGTGGAGGCAAGAGTCGCGCCGTTATGCAGATAGACACCATAGTTGCTGCCGAGCAGTCCTGCACCACCCTGCCCGTTCAGCGTGATCGAACCATTCACCGAGGAGACCACAGCGCCCGTACCGAAACGCACGCCACTGTTCAGCGACGAGCCTGCCCCACCCGCGCCACCCGTACCGTTCAAAGTAATGCTGCCAGCACCGGTGGTGGTCACCGAGCTGTTGCTTGTGAGGTAGATACCATCAGCCCCGAACGAAGTGCCCGCCATGCCGGTACCATTCATGCTGATGTTGCCCGCCCCTGCATTCACGCTGGCACCGCTCAAATAGATGCCGGTCGCCAATGCGCTGCTTAATGTGCTGGTACCGCCGGCTGCACCTGTGCCGCCGACTCCGCCCGCAAAAGTGATGTTGCCGCCGCCAGTGTTGAGGATGGCGCCTGTACCCATCTGGATGTTGCCGCCATTGAGTCCATCGGAATTGGCCAACACAGAGAAGTTGGCGCCGTTCGTGTTGGTGGTGCCGTTCAGGATCACCGATCCGGCAGCCTGCAAGGTCAGCTGTGTGCTGAGCGCTGCGGCGGTGATGGTGCCGGTGTTGGTGAGGTCGGTACCGCTAACTATAGTGCTAGCACCTGTAGAGGTGACCGCGCCCGCATTGCTGAACGCCTGCCCCACTGTCAGCGTGCCGCCAGTCAAGCTAACAGTGCCCGTAGCAGCATTGGTAAAGGCCAGATTGACCTTGGCATTGCCCGTCACATTGAATGCGTTGTTGTTGATCATATTGCCGGTGATCATGCCGCTATTCGAGACGTTGATCGTGCCGTCATTGGTCACGTCCATCGTGATCAACGGCGTGGTGACGGCAGCCGAGTTGATCATTCCGTTCTGGTTGAGCGCAGCCAGCAGGCTCGCTCCATCCAGGTTGATGATACCCGTCGCAGCATTGGTCATCGAGCCGGAGACGAAATTGCCGTTCGCGGTGAGCATGCCGCCGTTGGTGAAGTTGACGCCAGTGAAGATCGCGCTGCCAGTCGCCGGGATGATGAGGCTGCCGCCTGTGTTGTTGTTGAAAGCAACCGCAACACCCAAGCCTTGAGTCAGGGTCGCACCGTACATCGTCCACGTTCCGGTGTTGTTGATGGTCGCACCGTTCTGCAACACCATCGGCGCATTCACCGTGACCGATCCTTGGCTGGTGTTGCCGGATCTATTCAGGGTGATGTTATCCAGCGTCAGCGTATTTGCGCCGTAGATCGTCCACGGGCCGCTGGTGGTCAGCACCGCTGGCGTGACTGCCGTTCCCTTCAAGGTACCACCAGTGAACAGACCGGCACCGGACAACGTCAGCCCGCTGCCCGCCAAACTCACGATGCCGGTGCTGCCGTTGTTGAATGCCGTGCTGATGGTGCCCCCACCGAGAGTCGCCGGAGTTGTCAGTGTGCCGGTGTTGTTGAAGGCGTTCACCACAGCCAAGCCTGCGGCAATGCCGTTATCAAGGATGTTGGCGTAATTGAGGTTCCATGTACCTGCGTTGTTAATCACCGCACCGTTGGACAGCCACAGGTCGGGTAGCGCACCAGCCGCGCCCAGCCCTTGACCCATCGTCGCCACACCGTGGTTGGTCAGTGTGGTGCCGTTCAGGTACAGGTAGTAGGCGCCGGCGCCTCCCGTAGTCTGAATGTTCAGCGCGGTGTTCACCGCGTAGCCGCCCGCCCCAGTGAGCGTGCCGCCGTTAGACCAGTTCAGCGTGCCCAGCGTCAACAGCCCGGTGCCACCCAGCGTGCCGCCTGTCATGTTCAACGTGCCTATGCTGTTCGCCGCGTTGTTGTTCAGCGTGCCTGCACTCAGGTTGACGGTCGATACGCTGGCTTTGCCGTTCATGTTCACGGTGCCGCTCGATACGGTCATCGCTCCGGTGCCGGTCACGGCCGCCGTGGCATTGCTCAGCGTGTCGGTAGCGCTGCCATTGAAGGTCAGCACGGCGGGCGAAGTGACGTTGAAGGTTCCGCTGTGTGTACCGCCGCCTTGCAGGGCGAGGCTGCTGCCCAGCAGGTTCGCCGTGCCGCTGTTGTTGAACACGGTGCTGATGGTGCCGCCGCCATTGGTCAACGGAGTGGCAAAGGTGCCTGCGTTGTTGAAGGTGTTCACGCCGGTGCCGCCGTTGTTGTAGATGTTGGCGTAGTTGAGGTTCCAGGTACCTGTCGCGGCGTTGTTGATCACCGCGCCGTTGGACAGCCACAGGTCGGGTAGCGCACCAGCCGCGCCCAGCCCTTGCCCCATCGTCGCCACGCCGTGGTTGGTCAGTGTGGTGCCGTTCAGGTACAGGTAGTAGGCGCCGGCGCCTCCCGTGGTCTGAATGTTCAGCGCGGTGTTCACTGCGTAGCCGCCAGTTCCCGTCAGCGTGCCGCCGTTAGACCAGTTCAGCGTGCCCAGCGTCAACAGCCCGGTGCCACCCAGCGTGCCGCCTGTCATGTTCAACGTGCCTATGCTGTTCGCCGCGTTGTTGTTCAGCGTGCCTGCACTCAGGTTGACGGTCGATACGCTGGCTTTGCCGTTCATGTTCACGGTGCCGCTCGATACGGTCATCGCTCCGGTGCCGGTCACGGCCGCCGCGGCATTGTTCAGCGTGTCGGTAGCGCTGCCATTGAAGGTCAGCACGGCGGGCGAAGTGACGTTGAAGGTTCCGCTGTGTGTACCGCCGCCTTGCAGGGCGAGGCTGCTGCCCAGCAGGTTCGCCGTGCCGCTGTTGTTGAACACGGTGCTGATGGTGCCGCCGCCATTGGTCAACGGAGTGGCAAAGGTGCCTGCGTTGTTGAGGGTGTTCACGCCGGTGCCGCCGTTGTTGTAGATGTTGGCGTAGTTGAGGTTCCAGGTACCTGTCACGGCGTTGTTGATCACCGCGCCGTTGGACAGCCACAGGTCGGGTAGCGCACCAGCCGCACCCAAGCTTTCTCCCATCGTCGCCACGCCGTGGTTGGTCAGTGTGGTGCCGTTCAGGTACAGGTAGTAGGTGCCGGCACCGCCCGTGGTCTGAATGTTCAGTGCGGTGTTCACCGCGTAGCCGCCAGCCCCAGTGAGCGTGCCGCCGTTAGACCAGTTCAGCGTGCCCAGCGTCAGCAGCCCGGTGCCGCCCAGCGTGCCGCCTGTCATGTTCAACGTGCCTATGCTGTTCGCCGCGTTGTTGTTCAGCGTGCCTGCACTCAGGTTGACGGTCGACAGTGTCATGGCCCCACCCAGATTCAGTGTGCCATTGGTGATGCTCACCGTTGCCGGTGTCCAGTTCGTCGCTACCGGCATGGTGATGGTGTTGGTACCACCACTCACGTTGAGTGCCGTGGGGCTCAGCGTCGAAGTCGCCGCCGGACTCACGGTGTTCGTGCCTCCGCTGAACGTGAGCGTGCCCGTGCCGTTCACGATACCGCTTACGGTGTTGACGCCTGTAGCAAGATTGAGGGTGCCCGCGTTGGCAAAGGTGCCCGTGTAGGTCGCGGTGGTGCCTGCCGGAACAGAAGCGTTCTGGTCCAGCCATAAAGTGCCGGTCGCCGCTGTGGTGAAGGCTCCGCTGTTGCTGCTGGTCAGGCCATTTATCCAGTCGAGGCCGTTGCCCGCCGTGACATTCACCGTACCCGTGTTGCTGATGGTGCCGACGCCGCCATTATTGAACCACCCTTGCACGCTGCTGTTCGCCGTGCCCGCTGTGTTCAAGGTGCCGCTGTTGGTGAACACGCCGCCGTTGCTGACATAGATGATGCCTTGATTGGCTGCATTGCCTATCGTCATGGTGCCGCTGTTGGTCAGGCTGCCGCCAGTCTCGACTTTCCAATAGGAGTAGTTGGCACCCTGGGTGATCGTTCCGGCATTGGTGAACGGACGATTCAGTGTGATCTGCCCGATCGTGGTGCCGGTTGCACCGGCAGCAAGATTGAATGCACCGGTACCGGCCAAGGTACCCGTGCCAGTCCAGTTGAGCGCTCCACCTGTCGGTATGGTGACCGTACCCGTGCTGCTGAAGGTGCCGCCGCTTTGCGCCCAGCTCGGTGTGCTGATGGTGGTCGCGCCGATGTCGAGTGTGCCATTGGTGATGCTCACCGTTGCCGGTGTCCAGTTCGTCGCTACCGGCATGGTGATGGTGTTGGTACCACCACTCACGTTGAGTGCCGTGGGGCTCAGCGTCGAAGTCGCCGCTGGGCTCACGGTGTTCGTGCCACCGCTGAACGTGAGCGTGCCCGTGCCGTTCACGATACCGCTTACGGTGTTGATGCCTGTAGCAAGATTGAGGGTGCCCGCGTTGGCAAAGGTGCCCGTGTAGGTCGCGGTGGTGCCTGCCGGAACAGAAGCGTTCTGGTCCAGCCATAAAGTGCCGGTCGCCGCTGTGGTGAAGGCTCCGCTGTTGCTGCTGGTCAGGCCATTTATCCAGTCGAGGCCGTTGCCCGCCGTGACATTCACCGTGCCCGTGTTGCTGATGGTGCCGACGCCGCCATTATTGAACCACCCTTGCACGCTGCTGTTCGCCGTGCCCGCTGTGTTCAAGGTGCCGCTGTTGGTGAACACGCCGCCGTTGCTGACATAGATGATGCCTTGGTTGGCTGCATTGCCTATCGTCATGGTGCCGCTGTTGGTCAGGCTGCCGCCAGTCTCGACTTTCCAGTAGGAGTAGTTGGCACCCTGGGTGATCGTCCCGGCATTGGTGAACGGACGATTCAGTGTGATCTGCCCGATCGTGCTGCCGGTTGCACCGGCAGCAAGATTGAATGCACCGGTACCGGCCAAGGTACCCGTGCCAGTCCAGTTGAGCGCTCCACCTGTCGGTATGGTGACCGTACCCGTGCTGCTGAAGGTGCCGCCGCTTTGCGCCCAGCTCGGTGTGCTGATGGTGGTCGCGCCGATGTCGAGTGTGCCATTGGTGATGCTCACCGTTGCCGGTGTCCAGTTCGTCGCTACCGGCATGGTGATGGTGTTGGTACCACCACTCACGTTGAGTGCCGTGGGGCTCAGCGTCGAAGTCGCCGCCGGGCTCACGGTGTTCGTGCCGCCGCTGAACGTGAGCGTGCCCGTGCCGTTCACGATGCCCGTCACGGTATTGACGCCAGCACTGAAGGTGACCGAGCCGCCGGCATCGTTCAATGTGCCAGCGATGTTGTTGGTGCCGCCGCTGAAGGTCAGCCCTGTTCCCGCTGCCACCGAGATGGTGCCGCTGCTGCTGGTGCCGCTGAAACCCAGCGTGCCCGCATTGACGTTGATGGCGCCGGTATTGCTGGACGCGCTATCGATCGTCTGCACCGCAGTCGAGGTCTTGTTCAGCGTGCCCGCGTTGGTGAACACGCCGCCTGCTCCCGTGATCGGGTTGCTGTAGTTACCGGACAGGGTCACGGTTCCGCCGATCTGGTTGTTGAATTGTCCGCCCGAGGTGCCGTTGAAATTGACACCGAAGTTGCTGCCGATATCGACCGTGCCGGTGTTGTTCCAGATCGCATTGGTGCCGATGTAGCCCCAGCCGCCGCTGGTGATGGTGACGATGCCGGAGTTGTTCCAGAGCGCGCCCGCACCCAGGGTGAAAGTACCGGTGGATACCGTCGTATTGGCCGCAGTGGTTAACGGCCCATTGATCGTTCCGCCATTCCAGGTGAACAAGTTACCCGTACCCAACGGGATGGTCACCCCGCCCGTGCTGCTGAACGTGCCGTTGCTCTGTGTCCACAGGGGTGTGTTGATGCTGGTGGTACCGATGTCCAGCGAACCGTTGGTGATGTTCACAGAGGTCGGTGACCAGGCCGCTGCAGCTGGCAGGGTGACAGTACTTGTTCCGCCACTCACCGACAGGCTGCCCGCAGTCAACACGGAGGTTACCGCTGGTGTCAGCGTGTTGGTACCACCGCTGAAAGTCAGATTGATATTGGTGCCATTCAGCAGGCCCGTTATGTTGTTAGTGCCGCCGCTGAATGTGAGCCCGGTACCGGGAGACATCGTAATGGCACCGGTGCTCGTTCCGCCACCAGCCAAGGTCAGCGCACCCGAGGTGACATTGACGCTGTTCGCCGCTGCCGAGGTGTTGCTGAACACGCTGCCGATGGTGCTGTTGCTCGCCACATTCACCGTGCCGGTGTTGTTGAAGGTGTTGGTGCCTGTACCGCCCCCATTAGAGATGTTGAAGCCATCCAGCGTCCAACTACCGGTGTTGTTCACCGTCGCGCCATTGCTGAGTTGCACCAGTACAGAACTGGTGCCGTTTACGGTTTGCGAAACGGTCCCCTGCGTATTGAGTGTGGTGCCGTTCACATACAGGTAAGGATAGGCATTGAACGTGGGCAGGAAGGTCAATGCGCCAGTCACCGTCTTCACGCCCGCTCCGGTCAGGATGGAAGTGCCGTTGCCAGTCATGGTCAGCGTGCCTGCCGTGAACGCACCCACAGAACTCAATGTGCCTGCGTTCATCGCCAGCGTGGGCACGCTGGTCGCTGCTGCATTGTTCAGATTCAGCGTACCGCCGTTCATGGTCAGGGTGTTCGCGGCCACGGTGCCAGCCAAGTTGATCGTGCCACCGCTCACCGTCAGAGCACCCGTGCCGCCCATATTGGCGATCGCAGTCGCACCGGTCTGGTTGAACGTTCCGCCAGTGAAGGCGACACCGGCACCGCCCGTGGCAACGAGGTTGATCACACCGCTGCCGGTACCGCCGCCGGGCAAAGTCAACGTGCCTCCGTAGACATTGACGGTGCCGTTGTTGTTGAACGTGCCATTGATCGTGCTTGCGTTAGTGATTGCCACGGTGCCTGCATTGGTGGTACCCAGGGTCGCAGTCAGGGTGCCGGCGAGGTTGATCGTGCCGGTCGCATCATTGGTCAGAGTGCGGCCGATGTTGAGCGTACCGGTGACGTTTATTGCCCCGCCGTTGTTGAATACGTCGCCGCTAATGGTTCCCACGCCGTTACCCGTTACTTGTATGGTGCCGTTAGCGAGGTTGGTAAGGTTGTTGGCGTTCGTAACACCCGTCACATCCAACAGACCGGCATTTGTAACGTATACCGCAGGCACATACGTGTTGGTCACGTTGACAAACGTCAGATTTCCGCCTGCCGGAACATTGATGACGCCACCGGTACCATTATTGAATGAAGACAGCGTGCCTATGCCCTGTGTGTAGCTCGCATTGTTCATCGTCCACACGCCGGTGTTGTTGATCACCGCGCCGTTCTGCATGGTGACCGGTGAGACGGCACCCAGCAGCACGCCCTGCGTGGTGGCGGCGCTGTGGTTGACGATGACGTTATCGAATACCAGCGCTGCAGTGTTGTTCAATGTCCATGCGCCGCTGGCGGTGACGGATTGGAGATGCACCCACGCCGGTGATAGCTCCGCCGGACAGCGTCGTTGCACCGGCCAGCGTCAGGCCGGTTCCGGTTGCCAGATTGATCGCACCGCTGCTGCTCGTCTGCCCGTTGAGAGCCAAGGTGCTTGCGTTGACGTTGATGGTGCCGGTGTTGGTGGTAGCCCCGGAGACAGCTACAGCTCCTGCGCCATTCAGGTTGACGGTGCCGCTGTTACTCAGACTGCTCAGCGTCTGCGCGGTAGTCGTGGTCTTGGTCAACGTTCCGGCATTGCTGAACGTGCCACCCGTCCCGGTGATCGGGGCCGAGTAGATGCCGGACAAAGTCACCGTGCCGCCGAGTATGTTGTTGAATTGCGCGCCGGAAGTGCCATTGAAATTGATGCCGAAGTTATTGCCGATATCGAAACTGCCGCTGTTGTTCAATGTCGCGTTGGTGCCGACGTAGCCCCATCCACCGCTGGTGATGGTGACCGGTCCGGATGTGTTCCACACCGCACCGGTGCCCAGCGTGAAGTTACCCGTCGTTACGGCAACACTGCCCGTGGTGGTCAGCGTACCCAACAACGTGGAGCCATTCCAGGTGAGGTTGTTGGCAAAACTACCGGAAACAAAATCCAGCGTGCCGTTGGAGAACGAAACCGTCCCTGTGCCGGTGATCGGCGTCGCATTGCTCAGCGTGTAAGCAGCGCCGTTGAAATTGAGCGCCGTGCCCGCCGCCAGATTGATGGGGTTGGCGATCGCACCGCTGCCGCTCAAGGTCAGCGTCCCTGTACCGACGGTCAACGCATTCAGCGCAGTGGAGGTGTCGTTGAACACGGATGAAATGGTGCTGTTATTCACCACATTCATCACACCCGTAGTGCCCGTGTTGTTGAAGGTGTTGGAGCCTATGCCGCCACCATTCTGGATATTGAAGCTATCCAGGGTCCAGCTTCCGCTGTTGTTGATCGTTCCGCCGTTGCTGATCTGCACGAGCACCGAACTTGTCCCATTCTTGGTTTGTGAGACGGCCCCCTGCGTGTTGAGCGTCGTACCGTTCACATACAGATAGGGGTATGGCATTGAGTGTAGGCAGGAAGGTCATACTGCCTGTCACCGTGTAGCTACCTGCCCCCGTCAGGGTCGAGGTACCGTTGCCGGCCATCGTCAACGTACCGATGGTCAAGGAACCGAATGAATCCAGTGTCCCGCCGTTCATCGCCAAGGTGGCGATGCTGTTCGCGCCGTTCGGGACGCGGAACGCCAAGGTGCCGCTGCTCACCGTGATCGTCGGTACCGTGAGCGCCCCAGTTACCGTGGTGGCCGCTCCGCTGTTGGTGATGCTGTTCGCCGCGATCGTGCCCGCCACGTTGACGGTGTTCGCGTTCCAGCTGGTGAAGGTCAGGTCGCCTGCGCCAGTGATGCCGGTCAGGTTGAACGCTGTGTTGTTGCCTACGTAGTTGGTGAGAACCATTGACGATCCGGTCGCCAGGTTGAACGTGCCGCTGCTGGTGCCGCCGCCACCCAGGGTCAGTCCGCTGTTCGGCAGGGTCACCGTGCCACTGTTGCTGAACACGGCGTCGATCCGGCCGCCTCCATTGCCCGCCAGTGCAGCCGTCGTGGTGAGGGTACCCGCGTTGTTAAATGCATTCACGCCGGTGCCGCCGTTGTTGTAGATGTTGGCATAGTTGAAGTTCCAGGTCGACGCTGCGGCGTTGTCGATCACCGCTCCATTGTTCAGGTACAGGTCGGGTCTCGCCGCTCCCGTCCCCAGCCCGCCTCCCATCGTGGCGACGCCGTTGTTGGTCAGTGTGGTGCCGCTCAGGTACAACCCATATCCGCAGTTCGCGCAGCCCGATGTCTGCAGGTTCAGTGCGCTGCTCACCGCGTAGCCACCCGTACCGGCCAGGGTGCCTCCTGTCGTCCAGTTCAGCGTGCCTGCCGTCAACAGTCCCGACGTGTTCAAGGTGCCACCCGACATGTTGAAGGTGGTCACGCTATTCGCCACGCCCAGGTTCAAGGTGCCGCTGCTCACGCTGAGCGTCGGTACCGTGAGCGCTCCGCTCAGCGTCGTGGTCGCGCCGCTGTTGGTGATGCTGTTCGCCGCGATCGTGCCCGCCACGTTGACGGTGTTGGCGTTCCAGCTGGTGAAGGTCAGGTCGCCTATGCCAGTGATCGGGGCTGCATTGGTCAGGTTATACGCTGTGTCGTTGCCTACGTAGTTGGTGAAGAACAGTGACGATCCGGTCGCCAGATTGAACGTGCCGCTGCTGGTGCCGCCGCCACCCAGGGTCAGTCCGCTGTTCGGCAGGTTCACCGTGCCATTGTTGCTGAACACGGCGTCGATCCGGCCGCCGCCGTTGCCTGCCAGTGCCGCAGTCGTGGTGAGGGTACCTGCGTTGTTAAATGCATTCACGCCGGTGCCGCCGTTGTTGTAGATGTTGGCGTAGTTGAGATTCCAGCTCTTGGTCGCGGCGTTGTTGATCACCGCTCCATTGTTCAGGTACAGGTCGGGTCTCGCCGCACCCACCCCCAGCCCGCCTCCCATCGTGGCGACGCCGTTGTTGGTCAGTGTGGTGCCGCTCAGGTACAACCCATATCCGCAGTTCGCGCAGCCCGATGTCTGCAGGTTCAGTGCGCTGCTCACCGCGTAGCCACCCGTACCGGCCAGGGTGCCTCCTGTCGTCCAGTTCAGCGTGCCTGCCGTCAACAGTCCCGACGTGTTCAAGGTGCCACCCGACATGTTGAAGGTGGTCACGCTGTTCGCCACGCCCAGGTTCAGCGTGCCGCTGCTCACGCTGAGCGTCGGTACCGTGAGCGCCCCGCTCAGCGTCGTGGTCGCGCCGCTGTTGGTGATGCTGTTCGCCGCCACCGTGCCCGTCACGTTGACGGTGTTCGCGTTCCAGTTGGTGAAGGTCAGGGTGCCCGCACCCGTGATGCCGGTGGCACCGGTCAGATTGAATGCATTCGTACCGTACCAGTTAGTGAAGGTGAGCCCCGCTCCGGTCGCTACATTGAACGCGCTGCTGCTGGTGCCGCCGCCACCCAGCGTCAGGGTGCCTGCCGTGACATTCAGGCTGTTCGCCGCTGTGCTGCTGTCGTTGAACAATGGGTCAATACGGCTGTTGCCCGTGACGTTCACTACGCCCGCCGTCCCCTGGTTGTTGAAGTTGCCCAGCGTTCCCGCCCCCTGATACAGGTTGAGGTTGTTCAGTGTCCAGGTGCCGGTGTTGTTGATCACCGCGGCATTCGCCAGATAGACGTTGGCGCTGCTCGTACCGTTCACTGTTTGCGATACGGCGCCCTGGGTGTTGAGGGTGGTACCGTCGACATAGAAGCTCACGCCGCAGTTCGTACACGGCGCAAAGGTGGTCGCACCGGTCACGGTATAGCCACCGCTTCCCATCAGCGTGCCGCCGGTAACTGCCAGACTGCTCGCGGTGACCGGCGCTGCCACGCTCAGGGTGCCTCCATTCATCGCGAAGGTGGTGAGGCTGGTCGCTGCACTGCCATTGAGGTTCAAGGCACCGCCACCCATGGTGAGGCTGCTCAGGGTCGTGGCAGTCGCACCGCTGTTGACGTTCAAGGTGCCGCTGCTCACGCTGAGCGTCGGTACCGTGAGCGCCCCGCTCAGCGTCGTGGTCGCGCCGCTGTTGGTGATGCTGTTCGCCGCCACCGTGCCCGTCACGTTGACGGTGTTCGCGTTCCAGTTGGTGAAGGTCAGGGTGCCCGCACCCGTGATGCCGGTGGCACCGGTCAGATTGAATGCATTCGTACCGTACCAGTTAGTGAAGGTGAGCCCCGCTCCGGTCGCTACATTGAACGCGCTGCTGCTGGTGCCGCCGCCACCCAGCGTCAGGGTGCCTGCCGTGACATTCAGGCTGTTCGCCGCTGTGCTGCTGTCGTTGAACAATGGGTCAATACGGCTGTTGCCCGTGACGTTCACTACGCCCGCCGTCCCCTGGTTGTTGAAGTTGCCCAGCGTTCCCGCCCCCTGATACAGGTTGAGGTTGTTCAGTGTCCAGGTGCCGGTGTTGTTGATCACCGCGGCATTCGCCAGATAGACGTTGGCGCTGCTCGTACCGTTCACTGTTTGCGATACGGCGCCCTGGGTGTTGAGGGTGGTACCGTCGACATAGAAGCTCACGCCGCAGTTCGTACACGGCGCAAAGGTGGTCGCACCGGTCACGGTATAGCCACCGCTTCCCATCAGCGTGCCGCCGGTAACTGCCAGACTGCTCGCGGTGACCGGCGCTGCCACGCTCAGGGTGCCTCCATTCATCGCGAAGGTGGTGAGGCTGGTCGCTGCACTGCCATTGAGGTTCAAGGCACCGCCACCCATGGTGAGGCTGCTCAGGGTCGTGGCAGTCGCACCGCTGTTGACGTTCAAGGTGCCGCTGCTCACGCTGAGCGTCGGTACCGTGAGCGCCCCGCTCAGCGTCGTGGTCGCGCCGCTGTTGGTGATGCTGTTCGCCGCCACCGTGCCCGTCACGTTGACGGTGTTCGCGTTCCAGTTGGTGAAGGTCAGGGTGCCCGCACCCGTGATGCCGGTGGCACCGGTCAGATTGAATGCATTCGTACCGTACCAGTTAGTGAAGGTGAGCCCCGCTCCGGTCGCTACATTGAACGCGCTGCTGCTGGTGCCGCCGCCACCCAGCGTCAGGGTGCCTGCCGTGACATTCAGGCTGTTCGCCGCTGTGCTGCTGTCGTTGAACAATGGGTCAATACGGCTGTTGCCCGTGACGTTCACTACGCCCGCCGTCCCCTGGTTGTTGAAGTTGCCCAGCGTTCCCGCCCCCTGATACAGGTTGAGGTTGTTCAGTGTCCAGGTGCCGGTGTTGTTGATCACCGCGGCATTCGCCAGATAGACGTTGGCGCTGCTCGTACCGTTCACTGTTTGCGATACGGCGCCCTGGGTGTTGAGGGTGGTACCGTCGACATAGAAGCTCACGCCGCAGTTCGTACACGGCGCAAAGGTGGTCGCACCGGTCACGGTATAGCCACCGCTTCCCATCAGCGTGCCGCCGGTAACTGCCAGACTGCTCGCGGTGACCGGCGCTGCCGTGCTCAGATAACCGCTGTTCATGTTGAGTGCAACCAGCGCGGTCGGTGCAACACCATTGAGATTCAGAGTGCCGCCACTCATGCTGAGATTGGAAGTACTCAAATTGCCTGTCAGCGCTGTTGCACCTCCGGTGAATATGATCGAGCCCGCACCCGGTGTCACGATGCCGGTCAGTCCATAATTTCCGACATCGACCGAACCACCAAACAAGGACAGCGTGTTCGCTACCGTGGCGCTTCCGGTCGCGCCGTGATTCAGCGCCAGGTTAAGCGCACCACCGGTCGCAGTGATCGGTTGATTGATGATGATGTTGTCCGCGGCATTCATGGTCAGCGTTGCGCCCGTCACCGGAAGCAGTGCCGTGATCGGTGCGTTCACTGTGATGTTGCAGGTACCGCAGGTTCCTGCGCTTGTATCCAGCACGACGTTGGTACCCATCGACAAGGCACCCTGGATGACGGTGTTAGTGACGGTGGAAACTGCTGCGTTGGCGACAAAATTCGGATTCGACGTATCCAGAGTACCTGCTGTCGGAGTCGACACCACCGTGATCGCGAACGGATCCAACAGCCAAGTTCCGCCATTCCCTTTAGGTGCAGAAACGTCAGCGGGGTTAGTGACGCTGAGCATGCGTTTGCCCGAGGTTTCCACAAAACCGCCATTGCCGCCCTGAGCGCCGCCACGGGCACTCGCGTTGCCGTACATCAGGGTGGTGTCGTTCGCCCAGACGATCACCTTGCCGCCATTGCCGTGCTGGATGGCATCGGCATGCATCTGCGCGGTGGATGCTACAAAGGTATTAGCGGCATTCTGAATGCTGGTGTTGTTGCCATGCGCATCCCCGCCCACGAGAATGGTGCCGCCGCCCTGTGTGCCGGAAGCATCCAGGGCTGCACCAGCAGTGATTTGCACTTCGTTGCCCAGGGCCTGGATGGCGCCACCAGAAGTTCCGGTCGCACTCACCGTGCCACCGATCACGGCGCGCTGGCTGGCTTTGAACACGATCTTGCCGCCCTGCAGCGTGGCGCTGTCGGCACTGACATTGCCGCTGTTCTTGACCACAGTACCGAACAGTCCAAGCCGGCCTGCGCTAGCCACCAGTTGGCCGACGTTGGTGGCATCACCCGCAGGGGCCGTGATGTTCACACGCAGGTTGGGGTCGAGGCTGTTGACGAGTTGGACTTCGTGTCCGGCTGCCAACAGGATGTCGCCGTTGGGTGCGGTGATGATGCCGGTGTTCTCGACGTTGGGGGCGATGAGGTAGATCTCGCCGCCGCTTTGTGCAGTGAGGTTGCCTGCGTTGCTGATGTTCGCCGCACCCGGGACTTGGGTGAAGTTGTGTCGTCCCGCCAGGAAGTCGGCGTTGCTGAGGTTGAGGGTGGTAGCCACCAGGCCTGCGACGTCAACGGTGGAGCCTGCACCAAAGATGATGCCGTTGGGGTTGACCAGGAACACGCGTCCGTTGGACTGCAGGGTGCCGAGTATCTGGCTGGGGTTGTTGGTGACGACACGGTTTAATACTGTCGAGCTGGCGGACTGCTGGGCAAAACGGGTGATCTCGTTTTGCTGGATGCTGAAGCCTTGCCAGTTGATGATGGTGCCGGGGGTGTTGGTGACGGTGAGGGTATTGGCGGTGGATGCGAAGCTGGCCTGGCCGTTGACCACCGCTGCACCCACCGGGTTCGCTTGCGCTGTCTGCACACCGAAAGCCAGCAGCACCGCCGCGCAGACAGGAGCAAATTTGAAAACGTTTTGTTTGTGATTGATTGTTTTACACATCGCAACCTCACTCGCTAAAAAACTTAAAAGCGAAACACTCAGTGCAAGGCATCCTTAACACTTGGCAACTTGATACGATCCAGCAGGCGACGCATGTTGCCGAGCGAAGCGAGGTGCAGATAGGCCATCCCCAATGCACCGCTGCGGAACAGCGCAGGCAATTTGTCATCCGGCAACTGACCGAACTTTGCCTCGTCGATCAAATAGAAATCGTTGAGCTGGAAAGTCTGTCCATTCGGGGTATCGAAGCGCGCGCCCTGCTGCACGAACAGCCCGAGTTCATCCAACTGCTGCGCCAACAATTCGGTGCGCGCGAATTCGTTCTGGAAGTTTTGCAGGAACTGCATCACTTCGTTCATGCGCGGTTGCAGATTGCCGACTTCGTCGATCAGCACCTCGCCTTTTTCGGCATTCAGCGCCGGACACTCCTCGTCTATGCAAACCAGCAATTGCCCGCCCGCGCCGCCCTCGGCCATCACGAAAGGATAACGCCGCACGAAGGCCGGGATGTAGCGCGCATCCCACTTGCCCTGCTCATCCACATACAGGTTCTCGCCGGTGCGCACGCCCAGCAACGCCACCGGGCGCATCTTGCCGTCCAGCGCACGAATGAACACGATGGGATATTCGCGCGCCGCCTCGGCGAATTCGATGGAGGCGAGCAACACGGCGGTCGTGTCGCGCACGAAATCGAAGTTGACCTTAGTCGCATCGAACTTCAGGTTGCGATGCACGTTGGAATTCAGGGCTACGACTTTTTGATAGAACGCAAAACTGCTCAATTCAATCTCCTTTGATGATCATTTATTAAGGACCAACTACGCAGCCGCTCTTGTTGATACCTGAGCGAGAACCGCCACTCTTCTCGATGTTGTCGAGCTTGCTATCGGCTCCCATAAACGCGGGAGTCGCTGCCAAGCGCGTCAGGATCTGCTCGTTGCTGAATCCGGTTTCACCGCGACCGAGATCGACTTTCAATTCTCCTCTGGACAGAATCACCTGCCCATCGTGCACCGTCACATAGAGGCCGGGCTCACCGCTGCCGGAGCTTTCTTCGAACAATTTTTCCACATCCACCGGCACGCTATCGGGCTTAGGCGCACTGTTGTCCCTGATGCTGGACGGGATGGTCAGGATCGGCACGGGCTTGCCGGTTTCGCGCGCGATGATGGCCGCCTGATTGACCGCCACGATGAAAGAGCCGCCGGGTGAGACCAGCACCACTTCACCCGCCCACACGAATACGCCTGCTCCATCCAGCGGCTTGTTGGTTGTCGCACCGAAATCGCTCTCGCCTTCCGCACATGGCCCGTTGCACCACGCATCGAATCCGGTGCCGCGGATGCCGATGGTTGCCCCCGCCACAGCGAATTTGTAGTTGTCGTGATTGACGCGCCCGATCAAGCCGGTCACCACGCGCACGCCGCCTTTCAGCAAACGCATCGCCACGCTTTCCTGCGCGGCGGCTTTATCGTACTTGAACTGTTCCACTTGGAACACGCTGTTCTCCTGCAAGGTGATGCGTCCACCATCGCGGAACACCACCACCGCGTGCGACTTGGCGCTGCTTTGCAAGGAGTCGCCTTCGAACACCGGCGAACCCAAGGTCAGCTTGCGTACCTTGCCCCCCACTTCCTTTGCCGCCATTTCGCCCTGGATCAGCATCACGCGACCCACCGCTTTCGCCTGCTCGACCACCGGCTTGGTGGTTTTCGCCACTTCTCCATCGTCCTGGCAATTTTGCGTCGCGCACAAGCGCGAGGTGAAATCGGTACCGCGTATGCCGATGGTTGCCGTCGCCGCACGCAATTTGTAAGCATCCGGATTGCCACGTTTACCGATCAATCCGGTCACCGTTCGAAAGCCACCCTTTAACAAGCGGAACACGGCGCTGTCTGCCTTGGGCGCATCCTGCCTGAACTGATAAGTCTCGATCTTGAGATTGGAGTTGGGACGCAAGGTCATCTTGGTGCCATCGTTCATCAGCACCTGCGCATAACTGTCTTTTGCTGTCACGAGCAGGTCACCTTCCAGCACCTCGGACTTCGGCACCATCACCTTGACCGTGCCATCAGGCCTTTGCGCCACCAGCGCACCGCTCATGTAGCCGATCTTGCCGGACACTTCCGCAGCCTGTAACGGAATGGAGATCGACCACACCGCCAGCATCACCAAAAATGAAATCAGTTTTTTCACGTCAACCTCCGCTTGCTAAAAGGACAGGGACATCGATGTATGTATGCGCCAATCACCCACCCGATACAAAGGATCGACACCCGCATTCAGAATCCACCCCATATCCGCGCGCAAGGAAAGCTGGTCTGCACTCGTTGCGCGGAAACCGAAACCGGCAGAGGCGATCGAAGAACTGGTGCCATTGCTGGAACTTACTTTGCCTGCGTCATAGAAGACCAGCGCCCTGCCCTCATACAGCCACAATGGTTTATTGGGTGTGTACGCCTCAAGATTCACCCGCACGCCACTTTCCCCGCCTTCGCTACCTTCAGCAAATCCGCGCACACCATCCATCCCGCCCAAGCGCATCTGCTCACCCAGGATCAGCACATTGTTCGACCATTGCCCGTTCATCGCGGCACGCAACAGCCAATCACCGCCGACCGAGCGCGCGTAACTCGCGCCGTAGCGCAGCACGTTGTAATTGGTGTCCGGCTTCAGGAACCCCAGCGGGTCGTAAGCGGCGAAATCCGCTTTCTTGCCTTTGCTCATCAAGGGCACATTCATTGCAAAAGAAAGACTGAGGCTGGTATCGCTGTGCGCTGTCTTTCCGGTTGCCACAATCGCCACACTCACAGGCGTGGCAACGATCTCGTTGTACAGCACGGTGGTTGTCGGTTGGGTTTGTTTGAGGGCATTGAAGGTGCGCCAATCCACACCGAACGTGAGTCGCGGATCGAAGCCTGCGACACGATCCAGCATCCAGTTGTCACGCGCGCTCAACATCAGTCCGCCGCCCTGAAAGTTGGTCAGTCCGCCGACCAGCGAATTGACGTTCGAATAGCCGCCAAAGATTTCCCACGAATCGCCGGTTGCATAACGCGGAACCTTGTAACTGCCGCCCACCACCGTCACACGGCTCGGGTGTTCCGGCGAGGTCTGGAATTGCGCGGTGGCGACATGATCCTTGTCGAACAAGTTGGCGTTGCGATAAGAGACACCCAGGCGGGTGTTGCCGGTCTCCTTGGTGCCGGAATTGTCGAAGGCAGCACTCCACGCGGCAGGCTTGCTGTCGGTCACCAGCACACCGGCATCCACTTCGTCTTCTTTTTCGCCCGCCTTCAACACCACGTTCAACTGGCGCGCCGGATTCTCATTGGCCAGCTTCAGTTCGCGTGCAATCTGCCTTGATATAGGCACACCGCCGCTGCGCAAAGACGGCAACGCGTTCAACACATTCGCCTCGCTCACGAATTGGTTGTCCCGCACCACGATCTTGCCGAAGCGGCCTTCTATTGCCTGAAAACGCACGGCGCCTTTTTCCAATTCTTGCTCCGGCAACAGCAAGTGCACCGCCGAGTAACCTCGCTTCGCGTACAGCCCTTCCACCGCTTCCAGCGCACGCTGCACATCGGAAAAGTCTTTGGCCTTGCCGACAAACGGCGCAACTGCCGCATCGATCTCTTCCTTGCTCAGCAAGGTCGCGCCTTCCACCGTATAGCCGGAGATGTCGAAACGCAATGCATCGGGAGCGGCAACTGCTTCTGGCAAAGATGCCGCCACCGTCTCGGACGAGGGTTGCGTAGAAACCTCTTCCGCCCATACCTGTCCGATTGGAACTGCACAAACAAACGGCATCGCCATCAGGATTTGTTGGATACGTTTCATGGGTTATTCCTTATGGACAAACTGTCATAGGCTGCGTCTCAGGTATATTGTCAACCAAGGTCACAGCCTCCGCCGCAGCCACACCCTCCATGGCTTTCTTCTTCTCTTCACTGCTTGTAGATGTCGTCGTGTCTGCCGCCGCCATCACCACCATGTTGGTCAGTGTGTTCACCGCCGTGGTGATAGTCACGGGAGTGGTGGCCACCGGGGCGGTCACCGCGCTGTTGATCGCCAGTGTCCCGTTCACATAACTGGTGTCATAGCCCTGCTGATTCGAATACAGGCCGGAAACACTGATGGTGTAACTGCCCGCATTCACCGCGCCTTGTGAAGTGCCGCCATAAACCGGAGTGCCGAACAGCGACGCACCGGCTCCTGCCACCGAGTAGCTCACACCATTGCCGCCGGAATAGGCGACGCCATCGTAAGTCTTGCTTGCGTTGTTGGCCGTCACGCTGAGCGGCTTGAGGAAGCTGCTCAGCAACGGCGCTGTGCTACCTTCATAGATGCGCCAAGTCGTCCCTGCGCTACCCGTATTGGCGATGTTCCAGCCAGTGAAGCTGGACAGGTTCTTCATCTGTGCGGTGGTAATGCCAGTGCCGCCATAGCTGGTTGCCTGACCTGATGTCTGCGTGTCCCAATAAGAATTGCTGACTGTACCGGTGCTATACCCCACCAGCCCGCCGACAAAGAACGTACCTCCGCTCACTGCACCTGTGCTGTATGAATTATCGATGGAATTGTAATTCGCGCCCACCAGCCCGCCAAGACCATTGGCGCTGCTTGTCACACTGGCTGTGCTGTAAGAGTTGCTGATCGTGCCGTAATTATCGCCCACCAGCCCGCCGACATCGTGAGCACCATTCACCGTGCCTGTGCTGTAGGAATTGGCAATTGTGCCGTAGCTAAATCCTACCAGCTCGCCGACACCCCAGTCACCGCCGGTCACATTGCCGCCCACTATTCCCACGTTGCGAACGATGCCCGCCGCCGCTGTGTAACCGAACAGGCCGGCACCGATCGTTGGCCGATAGATATACAGATTGCTGATGGTATTGTTTTGCCCATCAAAGCTACCGGAGAACCCGGTCGTGACATCGCCGATCGACATGAAGCCCGCACCCGCATTCCAGTTCGACGTCCCTGAAGCATCAACGTTGCTCGCCAACACATACGACTTGCCGAGCATCCCGGCACTGCCCATGCCTTGCACGCCAAAGATATCGGTCACTTGATACGGAGTCGCGACGCTGCCATCGCCACTTAGCGCGCGGATGAATGTTCCGCCCGCGATGCGGAAGTCATTGACGGTAAAGCCGGGCAGTGTGGCGGACACCTGATTCCAGGTGCCGCTGCTCAGCGTAAAAGTGTTTGCCGTCATCGCCCCCGCAAGAATATCGCCGCCGGAGTTGGAGAGATTGATCATGCCGGCCGTAATCGTCGCCATCGTCGTGTCAATCACCGCCGTCCCTGCCGTGCGATTGGTTGCGATCGCCCCCGCATCATTTGCAGTGATGTTGAGCGCGCCAGCGATGTTGATCACATCTTCCAGAATCACGCTGCGTCCGGCTTGCAGGGAGAGGTTGCCCGAACCCGTTGCGGTGATAGCAGCGCCCGCTAGCTGCATGATGTCGTTATTGGCCTGCAACACCACGTTGGTGCCGAGATTCAATGTTGCCGCGATATTGCCTGCGCCTATGGTGGCATCCACGCCGGGGCTGTCTGCGAACAGAGAGCCATTCATCATTCCGCCGAGCAAATACACTCCGCCGGCACCGCCATTGGCAGTGCCACTACCAATCAAGACCTTGCCGGGCTGGCTGGCCAGCTCGGTGACATTATTGACCAAGGCGAACACGCTGTTGCTGCTCGAGACAATGCCAACCGTGCCGCCTGTACCATTACCCCAAGTGACGGCACCGATATCGGGAGTACCCCACCAGAGGCTGTTCACCACATAATTTCCATCAGAAAGTGCGGTGATTCCTCCGGTGTAGGAGCAATCACACGCGTAATCTCCACCCACGATGTCGCCCACGATACTGCCCACCAGGCTATTGCTTGCAGACACCACGCCACCAAATGAGCCATCCGCCAACTGGCCGGTCGAGCTGTTCATCCAGGTGGCGGCACCGATGCCGCCCGACCAGTTGGCGCCGCCGCTGCCCCAGCCTGGACTGGTGATCACCCAGTTGCCATTCACCTGCAGCTCGGTCAGCCCGACCATCCCGCCCCCCAAGTCATCGTAAGCAGCGCTGCCCAGCAGACTGTTGGTGGGCGACACCACCCCACCCGTTGCGCCATCGGCCAATGCACCGGTCTTGCCGTTCATCCATGTCAGCGCACTGAACTCGCCCCCCCAGTGCTGACTGCGGATCAGCATGTTGCCGTTACTGAAAACGTTGATGCCGGTCAGCGTTGAAGACCACGAGGGACCAGGAGCGACACCGACCTGGTCTCCCATAGCGGAACCGGTCAGACTATTGCTTGAAGCTACTGCCCCCCCTGCTGCGCCATTCGACAGCTTGCCTGTCGCGCCATTGACCCAGGTCACTGCCCCCATACCAGTCAGATAGCCCCCGGCACCACCCCAGTCAGGGCTGCTCACCACATAGTTCCAGAACGTCGCGCCATCGCTGACCAGCGTGATGCCGCCCGAACCGACCCTGTCGCCAGCCGCGCTGCCCACCAGACTGTTGCTGCCCGATACGACCCCAACCGTACCGGTCGCACCGTTGCCGAAAGTGACTGCGCCGGCACCCGCCGCGGTACCGTTTGTCCAGTTAGGACTCAGCACCGCGTAATTCCAGAAGGTCGAGTAATCGGTGATCTCGGTCAGTCCACCCGATCCAAGTTGATCGCCGGGTGTATATGGAGCAACCGACAAAGTGGCCGTGCTACCCACCAGGCTGTTCGTTGCGGAAACGAACCCGCCTTGAGTGCCATCGGCAAGTTTGCCCGTCGCACCATCCATCCATGACACAGCGCCCCTTCCGCCGTTCCATGAACTGCTGGCAAACACTGCCTTGCCATTGCCCAATGCCAGAACACTATTCCAACCGCTACCGACATAATCCCCGACAGCCGAGCCGACCAAACTGTTGGCTGATGAAATGGTTCCCAAGCCATCGAAGGTTTTGCCCGTATTGCCATTGACCCAAGTGATCGCCCCCGCAGTGCCGCTCCAAGCCGAGCTGCGCACCACGTAATTCCAGAAACTCAGGTTGTCGGTGACTTGGGTCACCCCATCCGAACCCACGATGTCGTTCGCCGTGCTGCCAACCAAACTATTAGTTGCAGTGACAAGACCACCCGTGCTGTTGTCCGACAACTTGCCGGTCGCACTGTCCATCCACGTCACCGCACCCGCTCTGGTTGCGGCTCCATTGTTCCAGTACGGACTGGCGATCACGAGCTTGCCATTGCCCAGTTGCGTGATTCCCGCGCTCCCCACGTTGTCGCCTGCCGTCCCGCCTATCAGGCTATTGCTTGCAGAGATCGCGCCGCCAAGTGTGGCATCCGACAATGCCCCTGTCACGCCATTCATCCAGGTCAGCGCACCCGCGCCAGCTGCGGTGACGCCGTTACTCCAGTAGGCACTACGAACAAGTACATTGCCATTGCTCAACTGCCAAAAACCATAGCCGAGGCTCACTCTATCGCCGGCCGTCGAACCCACCAGGCTGTTCGCAGCTGAAACCGTGCCGCCTGCAGCCAGTGTTGAAAGCCTGCCGGTCGTGCCGCTCATCCATGTCACCGCACCCAGCCCTGTGTTAACCCCTCCCGCACCGCCCCACTCGGGGCTGCTCACCAGGTAATTCAGGAATGTCGTGGAGGCATCGCTGACTTGGGTGATACCCCACGACCCTACGCGGTCGCCTGCCGCACCGCCTACCAAGGAGTTGACACTGGACACCGCGCCACCGCTTGAGAGGTCGGAAAGTTTTCCCGATGCGCCATCCATCCAGGTGACCGCCCCCGCGCTGGCTAATGCCGGACCGGCCCCTGCTGGTTGTGTCCAGTTCAACGTGATCACTACCGCATTGTTGTTAGCCAATGTGGTGATGGTGCTGCCCACCTTGTCGCCCGCAGTTGAACCCAGCAAGCTGTTCAGACTGGAGACTGCACCGCCTGTGCTGCCATCCGACAACCGACCGGTCGCGCCATTCATCCAGCTCACTGCACCTGCGCCCGCCGCGACACCGCCGTTGTTCCAGTTGTTGCTGGCGATCAGCAGGTTACCGTTACCCAGCAAGGTCCAGCCGTTGTAATCAGAGAACCATGTTGTGGTGCTGGTTCCGACCTTGTCTCCCGCCGTGGAGCCCACCAGACTGTTCAATGTGGAGACGGCACCGCCCGTGCTGCCATCCGACAACTGGCCGGTCGCGCCATTCATCCAGGTCATCGCACCGCGTGAGCCGTTCCACAGACTGGTGGACATCACGACATTGCCGTTGGCAAGCAGCGCCCGCTCATTCCCCACCCTGTCGCCCACCACAGAACCCACCAGACTGTTAGCAGCGGTGACTGCACCGCCGATGCTCCCGTCCGATAACAAGCCAGTCGCACCATTCATCCAGGTCACCGCGCCGAACGTGCCGCTCCAGTTGTTGCTGGCGATCACCAGGTTGCCATTGCCAAGCACGGTCAATCCGCTCCAGTCGTATGCCCGGCATTAAAAAACGTGTTCGCCCCGATCTTGTCGCCGGCTGACGTAGCCCACCAGACTGTTCGCAGCAGAGATCGCACCACCGGTACTGATTCCATCTGACAGCTTACCGGTCGCCCCATTCATCCACGTCACGGCACCCACGTTGGCTAACGCCGGGCCTGCTCCTGCCGGTTGTGTCCAGCCGGAGGTCACCACCAGCACATTGCCATTGGCCAGTATCAGTGTTGCTACCGCCCACTTTGTCACCGGCGTGGAACCCACCAGACTGTTGGACGAGAAATCGCACCTCCGCGCAGTCCGTCAGATAACGCGCCAGTTACGCCATTCATCCAAGTCACAGCACCGAACGTGCCGCTCCAATTGTTGCGGCAATCAGCGAATTGGCCAGTTGCAAGCGCCGACAGCCCACTCTGGTCGTATGGCCCCCAAGTAGTAGTGAAAGTGTTGCCCCACCTTGTCTCCCGCTATGGAGCCCACCAGACTGTTCAGACTGGAAACCGCACCGCCTGTCGCGGCGGTTGATAATTTCCCGGTCGTACCACTCATCCAAGTCACCGCACCCAATCCTGCGCCAGCCACCCCTGCACCGCCCCATTGATCGCTGCGCACCGCCACGTTCCAGAAAGTCGAATTGTCGGTGCACCAGTGATCCCGCCGAGCCGACCGCATCCCCGACTGCGCCACCCACCAGACTGTTGCCAGCCGAAACCGCGCCACCAGCGCTACCGTTGGCAAGCCACCCGGATGCGCTCATCCAGGTCACCGCACCCGCGTCCCGTTCCAGTTGTTGCTGGTCACCAGCACATTGCCGTTGGACGAGCAACGTCAACCCGCCATAGCTGCACAGGGCCAACCGAGACTGGTGAACGTCTTCCCTCCTACCTTGTCCCCCAGCCGCCGATCCCACGAGGGCGGAAAGGAGCGTGCCTGCCGAGTTGTAGAGATACACCGCACCTGAGTCAGTCCCAAAGGCGCTATCCAAGGGTGATGCGATCACGATGTTGCCGTTAGCCAGCACCAGATTCTGCAAGCCTCCAAATCCCTCTCCCGCACCCGGTGTGGGATCAAGGATTTCCTGGTATGGCGCACCGGCCAATGCGCCATTTCCCGCCACGATGGTGATGTTGCGCGGATCGAGCAGCAAGTTGCCGTTCAAACCATGCGCCGCAGAGAGATTGGTCAAACCGTTGTAACCCAACGAGGTCAGGCCGGACACTTCGACGTTGCCGCCGTTGCCACTTAGTGCACCGCCTCGCGCGCTGATGTTGCCGCTGAAGCGCATCGACTGATCCGACCACAACACGACTTCACCACCGTTGCCAGTCTGCACTGCATCGACTTTGAAGCTGGTCGAGTTGTTAGTGAAGACATGGGTGGCATTGGTCAGTGCGATGCCTTGCGCACTGAATCCCGTGGCTCCATGCATCAGACCGCCGACATGGATGCTGCCGCCACCATTCTTGCCGCTGGCATCCAGTTGCGCGCCAGCGAGTTTGATCTCATTCCCGGCAAGCGTGAGATTGCCGCCCGTCACGCCGGTCGCACTGTAAGAGCCGGAGGTGTAGTTGGAGACATCGGCGGAAACCAGAATGTCGCCGCCCTGACCTTGGGTACTGTTGGCGGTGTATTGCGCTGACGAGGTAGAAATAGCTCGGTTGCTCGCCTGTAAGCTGATTGAGCCGCCTGCCGTGATGCCATCGGTATTGATGGCCGCTGTGGAAAGAATGCTATCTCCGCTCAAACCAACTACGCCACCAACTCCGGCAGCACCTTGTGCCTGGATATTGCCAGTGTGAATGACAACACCGGGAGCATTCGGATCAAGCGAGTGCGCGACACTGATGTTCACGCTGCCGCCGCTCGTGCCGTTGACAGAAATTGTGCCGCCCGCTTCAACGCGCTGGCTGGCCTTGAACACGATCTTGCCGCCCTGCAGCGTGGCGCTGTCGGCACTCACTGTGCCGCTGTTCTTGACCACAGTGCCGAACAGTCCAAGCTTGCCTGCGCTGGCCACCAGTTGACCGACGTTGGTGGCATCACCCGCAGGGGCCGTGATGTTCACACGCAGGTTGGGGTCGAGGCTGTTGACGAGTTGGACTTCGTGTCCGGCTGCCAACAGGATGTCGCCGTTGGGGGCGGTGATGATGCCGGTGTTCTCGACGTTGGGGGCGATGAGGTAGATCTCGCCGCCGCTTTGGGCGTTGAGGTTGCCTGCGTTGCTGATGTTCGCCGCACCCGGGACTTGGGTGTAGTTGTGTCGTCCCGCCAGAAAGTCGGCGTTGCTGAGGTTGAGGGTGGTGGCCACCAGGCCTGCGACGTCAACGGTGGAGCCTGCACCAAAGATGATGCCGTTGGGGTTGACCAGGAACACGCGTCCGTTGGATTGCAGGGTGCCGAGTATCTGGCTGGGGTTGTTGGTGACGACGCGGTTGAGTACGGTGGAGCTGGCGGACTGCTGGGCGAAACGGGTGATCTCGTTTTGCTGGATGCTGAAGCCTTGCCAGTTGATGATGGTGCCGGGGGTGTTGGTGACGGTGAGGGTGTTGGCGGTGGATGCGAAGCTGGCCTGGCCGTTGACCACCGCTGCACCCACCGGGTTCGCTTGCGCGTCTGCACGCCGAAGGCCAGCAGCACCGCCGCACAGACAGGAGCCAGCTGGAATGACGATTTTTTCTGTTTAGGGTTGTTGTTCATGGCGACCTCGCAATCCGGTAAACACCTACCTAGTGCATGAGGTATTTTGCTCCTTGCTTTTTGAAAAAGGTATAGGCCGAATTGACTATATCTCGACCTATATTTTTCATCGGAATTTCCGTGCCAGCCACGTTGAACACCTCACCTGCTGCCGGCATCCGAGTTGATCTACATAGTGAATATTTCTGACATCCAGTTAGACTGGAATGAGAACGGATATGAAAATCAGACTTTTCTCGCCACCACATCGATCAGCGCCGACATGCCGCTGTGCCCGGCGCCTTCGCGGATGATGTCGTCGTGTTCGGAGAGATGCAGGATGTCCATGTCGGCGAACGCCTCACGCAACATGGCTTCGGTGTAAAGGTTCTCGGCTTGCGACGGCCCGCCGGTGCGGTATTCCAGCTGGCGCGGGGTGTAGCCCTGCAACAACAGCAATCCGCCCGGTTTGAGGCAGCGCTTGATGTGGTCGAACATCTGCTCGCGCATGCCGGGCGGTGCGAACTGGATGAAGATGGCCGCCACCACATCGAAGCGGTTCTCGCCCCACTCCCACGCAGCCAGATCGGCCTGTTCGAACTGAACATCCACATTGCGCTGCTGCGCCAGCTTCTTCGCCTTGTCCAAGGCGACGGGCGAAGCATCCACCGACAGCACATCCATCCCCTGCTCCGCCAACCACACACCGTTGCGCCCTTCGCCATCGGCCACTGCGAGGCAGCTCATGCCCGGTTTAAGCAGCTGACGTTGCGACACCAGGAAAGCGTTCGGCTCGGTACCGAAGTGATACTCCTCGCCCGCATAACGTTCGTCCCAGATGCTCATACCGCCCTCCACAAATACCACCACGCACTGAGCGTGAAGAAGGAAAGGATCAATCCCACCGCGACCATCAGGTTCGCCAGCGGCGGATCGAGGTCGTGTTCGGATGCCACGATGGCGGCGGTGATCATCGGCGGCATCGCCGCTTCGAACAGCGTGACCTGGATGGTCTGCCCGTGCGCGCCGAGCAGTTGCACATAGAGCAGGTAGATCGCCAGCGGCGCAAGCATGAGTTTGAATGCCAGACCAAGGGCGAGATTGCGTTTATGCTCCGCGACATGCCCCAGGCGCAGCTGCATGCCCGACCGACAGCAGCGCCAGCGGCGCAAGCGTGTCGCCCAGACGTTTCAGCAACACCGTGAACCAGTCGGCGTATTCGACCGGGATCAACAGCAGCGCGATGAGCATCGAGATGAACGGCGGGAACAGCGCGATGCGCTTGACGATCTCCGCCGCCGTCGGACGGCCCGATGAATAGATGCCCGCCACGGTGATGCCGAGAATGGACAGCGCAAAGAACGAACCCAGCTGGTCGGCGATGATGGCGGTGGTCAATCCTTCCTTGCCGTAGAACGCCTCGACCATCGGCAGGCCGAAGAACGAAGTGTTGCCCAGCCCGCCGACCAGCATCAATGCGCCAATCGTTGCGCGCGGCAGCTGCAACCAGCGCCCGACCAGCCAGAAGAATCCCACCGACAGCCCGAACACCAGCCAGGCCATCAGCCCGGTCAGCAGCACATCGCCGGAGAGTTTGAGCTGGTGGATGTACAGCAGCGTCAGCGCGGGCAGCGAGACATGGATGATGAAGCTGTTGAGCGTGGCAGGCGCGTTGTCCGGCATGCGCTTGAAACGGCGCAGCAGCATGCCGGCGATGAAGCAGAGGATGAGCAGGATGAGGTTGTTCACTTAGGCTCGCTCATATATGTGACTTACAACAGCCATCCCCAGCTTGTATCGGCGGGCAAGGCACGGTTGCATATGAACAATAGACGCAACAGTCACCTGCTTTGGGTTTCAGGATGGCGTGGCAATGCGTGCACTCATAGAACCACTGGCAGGCATCGGTCGGCATCTCCTCTTCTTTGGAAAAGCCGCAGGCCGGGCAGGTGATGACTGACTTGGTTTGAATCAACATTAGCGGTGCAGCGTGCGCGAACAACCATCAATGCGGCACGTTCGCCGAGATGAACGCCTTGAGCTTCGCCACGTCCGCATCCATCACTTCGCAGCGTTGCGGCAAATTCTCGATACCTTCCAGCGCTGCGGGACGTTCCGGTTGGCGACCCAGTGCTTCCTGGATGGTCTCGGCGAACTTGGCGGGCAGCGCGGTCTCCAGACAGATCAGCGGCAAGCTGGGGCGGCGTTGTTCCAGGCCCACCTTCAGGCCGTCGGCGGTGTGGGTGTCGATCATCACGCCGTATTCCTCCCACACCTCGCGGATGGTCTTGAGGCGATCCTGATGCGTGCTCTTGCCGGAGGCGAAATGGAACTTCGACAACGTCATTCCAATACTCGGTACCCTTGATGTCGAACGAACCGCCCGCATCCACCTTGCTCCAGAACTCGCGCACCTTGGCGCCATCGCGCCCGACCAGGTCGAACACGAAGCGCTCGAAGTTGGAGGCCTTGGAGATGTCCATCGACGGGCTGCTGGTCTCGTAGGTGTGGTCGGTGCCGCGCGGGCGATACACGCCGGTGCGGAAGAACTCGTCCAGCACGTCGTTCTCGTTGGTCGCGAGGATCAGCTGGCCGATGGGCAGGCCCATCATGCGCGCGATGTGCCCGGCGCAGATGTTGCCGAAGTTGCCGGACGGCACCGAGAACGCGACCTGCTCGTCGTTGGATCTTGGTCGCGGCGAAGTAGCCCTTGAAGTAGTACACGATCTGCGCCGACACGCGCGCCCAGTTGATCGAGTTGACCGTGCCGATCTTGTACTTGGCCTTGAACGCGTGGTCGTTGGACACCGCCTTCACCATGTCCTGCGCATCGTCGAACATGCCGTTGATGGCGATGTTGAAGATGTTCGGGTCTTGCAGCGAATACATCTGCGCGCGCTGGAAGCGCGACATCTTGCCGTTCGGCGACAGCATGAACACGCGGATGCCGCGCTTGCCGCGCATCGCGTATTCGGCGGCGGAGCCGGTATCGCCGGAAGTCGCGCCGAGGATGTTCAGCTCGTCGTGCTGCTTCGCCAGCGCGTACTCGAACAGGTTGCCGAGCAACTGCATCGCCATGTCCTTGAACGCCAGCGTCGGGCCGTTGGAAAGTTCCAGGATGATACACGCCCTCGCTCAGCTTGCGCAGCGGCGTGATCTGCGTCGCATCGCTGTCGGCGCGGCCATTGCTGTACACCTGCGCGGTGTAGGTCTTGCTGACGATGGCCTTCAGGTCGGCCGCCGGAATGTCGGTGGCGAACTTGGACAGCACCGCAAACGCGAGATCGGCATAAGACAGCTTGCGCCACGCATCCAGCTCGGCGCGCGTCACTTGCGGATATTGCTCCGGCAGGTACAGGCCGCCATCGGGCGCGAGACCGCCCAGCAGGATTTCGGTGAAGGTCTTGGCGGGCGCATTGCCGCGGGTGGAGATGTATTTCATCGTATCTCTCTCATTACTGTCATTCCGGCGCAGGCCGGAATCCAGCGAGAAGTAAAATCCGGCGAAGCCGACAACTTAGGTCTTGTCCGCGCTACGCGGGCTATCCCACTAAACTGCGATTCCGGCCTGCGCCGGAATGACGGTTTATTTACCCAACTCTTCCAGACGCAGCTTGGTCACCTTGCCCGCCACCACGCCCAGCTTCTCGATCTTGGCGATCGCCGCATTGATGCGCTTCTCGCGCGTCTGGTGGGTGAGCATGATGAGGTCGGTCTGGTCTTCGCCTTCGCCCGGCTCCTTCTGGATCACGGCGTCGATGGAGATCTGCTCGTCCGCCAGGATGCGCGTGATGTCGGCCAGCACGCCCGGCTTGTCCTGCACGCGCAGGCGCAGGTAGTAGCTGGTGATCACCTCGTCCATCGGCAGTATCTTCAGGTCGGCCATCGCGTTCGGCTGGAACGCGAGATGCGGCACGCGGTTCTGCGGGTCGGCGGTGTGCATGCGCGTCACGTCCACCAGGTCGGCGATCACCGCGCTGGCGGTCGGCTCCGCACCCGCGCCCTTGCCGTAATACAGCGTCGCGCCGACGGCATCGCCCTGCACCACGACCGCGTTCATCGCGCCTTCGACATTGGCGATCAGGCGCTTGGTCGGGATCAGCGTCGGGATGCACGCGCAGCTCGACGCCTTCCGCTGTGCGCTTGGTGATGCCCAGCAGCTTGATGCGGTAGCCGAGTTGTTCGGCGTACTTGATGTCGACCGCATCCAGCTTGGAGATGCCTTCGATATAGGCCTTGTCGAACTGCATCGGGATGCCGAACGCCAGCGCGGACAGGATGGTGATCTTGTGCGCCGCATCCACGCCTTCGATGTCGAAGGTCGGGTCGGCTTCGGCGTAGCCCAGACGCTGCGCCTCTTTCAGCACGGTGTCGAAGCTCAGGCCCTTGTCGCGCATCTCGGACAGGATGAAGTTGGTGGTGCCGTTGATGATGCCGGCGATCCACTCGATGCGGTTCGCGGTCAGGCCTTCGCGCAGCGCCTTGATGATGGGGATGCCGCCCGCCACCGCCGCCTCGAACGCGACCATCACGCCCTTGTCCTGCGCGGCCTTGAAGATCTCGTTGCCGTGCGTCGCCAGCAGCGCCTTGTTGGCGGTGACCACATGCTTGCCGTTGGCGATGGCTTTCAGCACCAGCTCTTTCGCCACGCCGTAGCCGCCGATCAGTTCGACGACGATATCCACTTCCGGATCGTTCACCACGGAGAACGCATCGTCGGTCACGCGGCATGCGCCGCCGGTGACTTTCTTCGCCAGTTCCAGATTCTTGTCCGCCACCACGGTGATGCGGATGGGACGACCGGCGCGGCGCGTGATTTCTTCCGCGTTGCGTTGCAGCACGGTGAATGTGCCGCCGCCGACTGTGCCGATACCGAGGAGTCCTACATTGATTGGTTTCATTTCAGTTCGCTAATTGTCATGGCGTGGCCGGAATCCACGTTTATTCCATGCTTAGTGTTGCCCGCTATGCGGCATAGATCGTGCCCACCCGTGCACGTTGTTATGTGCCGTGCCGCTTGCGATAGCTTTCCAGGAAGCGCGCGATGCGGCCGATGGCCTCGGTCAGGTCGTCCGCATTGGGCAGGAACACCACGCGGAAGTGATCCGGGTGTATCCAGTTGAAACCGCTGCCCTGCACGATCAGCACCTTCTCGGCCTCCAGCAGTTCGAGGATGAACTTCTGGTCGTCCTTGATCGGGTACATCTTGGGATCGAGCTTCGGGAACATGTACAGCGCGGCCTTCGGCTTGACGCAGGTCACGCCGGGAATGGCGGTGAGCAGCTTGTACGCCAGATCGCGCTGCTTGCACAGACGTCCGCCGGGCGCGACCAGGTCGTTGATGCTCTGGTAGCCGCCGAGCGCGGTCTGGATCGCGTACTGCCCCGGCACGTTGGAACACAGGCGCATCGAGGCGAGGATGTTCAGGCCGTCCAGATAGTCCTGCGCCGATTTCTTCGCGCCGGAGATCACCATCCAGCCGGAGCGGTAGCCGCAGGCGCGATAGTTCTTGGACAGGCCGTTCATGGTGACGAACAGCACGTCGTCCGCCAGCGAAGCCATGGAGGTGTGCGTCACGCCGTCGTACAGCACCTTGTCGTAGATCTCGTCGGCGAAGATGATGAGCTGATGCTCGCGCGCGAGCTGGATGATCTCTTTCAGGATCTCGTCGGAATACACCGCGCCGGTCGGATTGTTCGGGTTGATGACGACGATGGCGCGCGTGTTCGGCGTGATCTTGCTGCGCATGTCGTCCAGATCGGGATTCCATTCGTTGGCCTCGTCGCAGATGTAATGGCGCGGCGTGCCGCCCGCCAGCGTCACCGCCGCCGTCCACAGCGGATAGTCGGGCGCGGGCACCAGCACTTCGTCGCCCGGATTGAGCAGGCCCTGCATGGACATGACGATGAGTTCGGACGCGCCGTTGCCGATGAAGATGTCGTCGATGGTGACGCCCGCGATCTTCTTCTGCTGGGTGTAGTGCATGATCGCCTTGCGCGCGGCGAACAGGCCCTTGGAATCGGAATAGCCGGACGAATTCGGCAGATTGAGGATCACGTCCTGCTGGATCTCTTCCGGCGCGTCGAAGCCGAACGGCGCCAGATTGCCGATGTTCAGCTTGATGATGCGCTGGCCTTCTTCCTCCATCTGCTTGGAGCGCGCCATCACCGGGCCGCGAATGTCGTAGCAGACGTTGGCCAGCTTGGTGGATTTCAGCACGGGCTTGCGAGGGTTACTTTTTCGGGTTTCACTTGAGCGCTTCCTGATCTGCCAGCCGGCGCCGATGGTAGAATCATCCAGCGTTCAGACAAGGCGTTGCAAAGGCGCGCGATTCTACCGC
Organism: uncultured beta proteobacterium; assembly: GCA_963813255.1. Taxonomy (GTDB): domain Bacteria; phylum Pseudomonadota; class Gammaproteobacteria; order Burkholderiales; family Gallionellaceae; genus Sideroxyarcus. The sequence goes on from CAWEYD010000011.1 coordinate 66,718, forward strand.
GCCGCCGCTACCCGCCGCAAATGGAGACCACGCTTTGGCACTGCATCTGCAAACGAATACCAATCAGCGACTATTCACCGGACACGGCGAGGGTTATGTCGCCGTCAACGGCAAGCGCTACCAGCAACCGGTCGTGGTGATGGCCGGAGAAGTGCGCACCGACTGGCCAGCCACGGATTTCGCCACGCTGACTGCGGCGCATTTCGACTATTTCCTTGAATTGAAACCGGAAGTGCTGCTGCTCGGCACCGGCGCAAAGCAGCAGTTCGCCCATCCCGAGCTGTACCGCGAACTGATCCGCGCCGGCATCGGCATCGAATTCATGGACACCCCCGCCGCCTGCCGCACCTACAACATCCTCGTCGCCGAAGACCGCAAGGTGGTCGCGGCGGTGTGCTGTCAGATTCATAAGCGCAAGGAAAACCTCGACCATGAGCATCCCATCTCCATTTGCTAAACGCATGACCCACCCACTGCACAACGTCATCACCCAGACCGAACAGGTCATCCTCGGCAAGCCGCGCCAGATCAGGCTGGCGCTCACCTGCCTGCTGGCGCGCGGGCATTTGCTGATCGAAGACCTGCCCGGCGTGGGCAAGACCATGCTGGCGCATGCGCTGGCCAAGACGCTCGGCCTGCAGTTCCAGCGCATCCAGTTCACCAGCGACATGCTGCCCGCCGACATCCTCGGCGTCTCGATCTACCAGCGCGACAGCGGCGAGTTCAAGTTCCATGCGGGGCCGATCTTCGCGCAGATGATCCTGGCCGACGAAGTGAACCGCGCCACACCCAAGACGCAGAGCGCGCTGCTGGAGGCGATGGAAGAACACCAGGTCACCAGCGAGGGCGAGACGCGCCCGCTGCCCGTGCCGTTCTTCGTCATCGCCACGCAGAACCCGACCAACCAGATCGGCACCTTCCCGCTGCCGGAATCGCAGCTCGACCGCTTCCTGATGCGCATCCAGCTGGGCTATCCCGGATGCCCAGGCGGAACGCGGCCTGCTGGCCGGCGTCGAACGGCGCGACCTCATCGCCAAGCTCACGCCGCAGATGGAGACCGCCGAACTGATGGCACTTGCAGCAACAAGTGCGGCAGGTGTTCGTCTCCCCCGCCCTGCTCGACTACGTGCAGGCCATCCTGCGCCACACGCCGCGAATCGGCGCGCTACGTGCACGGCCTGTCGCCGCGCGCCGGACTGTCGCTGCTCGCCGCCGCCCGCGCCTGGGCCTTGCTCGACGGACGCAACGCCGTCATCCCGGAAGACGTGCAGGCCGTGCTGCCCGGCGTCGCCAGCCACCGCCTGCAAAGCGTGCAGGACGTGCAGACCTCCGATGGCGACAAACTGGCGCGCGAGCTGATCGAGGCGGTCGCCATCCCCTGACGGCATGATAAGTCGCCCGCCCTCCTCAATCGCGCGGCAGAGGCCGATGTGCCAGATTTTCACGTGCTCACGATTCAGACAATATTCCGCAACTGGGCGTTCCGCCGCACCGTCGAGACCGGCACGGTGGTGCTCAACCAGCGCCGCATCTACATCATCCCTTCGCGACAGGGATTCGGCTTCGCCTTCGTGCTGGTGCTGATGCTGCTGGGCGACATCAATTACAACCTGAGCCTGGGTTACGTGCTCACCTTCCTGCTCGCCACCACGGCGGGGATGACCATGCTGCATGCCTTCCGCAACATGGCGCAGCTGGAGATCCATGCCGGGCTATGTCGAACCGGTGTTCGCCGGAGAGCAGGCGCACTTCGTGTTCCACTTCAACAATCCCGGCACGCTGGCGCGTTATCAGCTCCATCTGCACGACGATGACGGTCACCACACGGTGTTCGATCTGCCCGCACGCAGTTCCACTCCGGTAGAGCTCGCCATCCCAGCCACGCAGCGCGGCTGGCTGGATAGCGGACGCCTGACGCTGTACACCGAGTTCCCGCTCGGGCTGTTCCATGCGTGGACCTACATCCATTTCGATGTGCGCTGCCTGGTCTATCCCAAGCCCGCCGCACCGCAGCCCTTGCCTGCCGCCTCCGCGCAGAACGGCACCGGCAAGGTGATCGCAAAGGGCGACGAGGATTTCTCCGGCCTGCGCAACTATGTGGCGGGCGATGCCATGCCGCGCATCGCCTGGAAGGCACTGGCGCGCGAACAGGGCTTGCAGGTCAAGCAGTTCTCCGCGCTGCAGGGGCAGGAGCTGTGGCTGGACTGGTCGCTGCTGCCGAACATCGCGCAGGAACGCAAACTGGAACTGCTCACGCGCTGGGTGCTGGATGCCGATGCGCAGGGCTTGCTGTACGGCCTGCGCCTGCCGGACGGCGAGGTCGCACCGCAGCACAATCCGGCGCATCGCGCGGAATGCCTGCGCAGGCTGGCGCTGTTCGGGATGAGTGGAACATGAAACTCAACGCCGCTACTCATTTTCGGCCTCATCGCCTGCATCCTGCTGGTCAGCGCGCCGCATGCGGAACACCTGCCGCTGTGGGTCAGCGCGCTGTGCTCGCATTGCTGGCCTGGCGCGCCTATCTCACCTGGAGCGGCAACCCGCTGCCGCGCGCTGGCTGCTGCTCGCTCATCACCGTCGCCTGCGTGACTGGCCATCGCCATCACTTTCCGCACGCTGTTCGGGCGCGAGGTCGGCGTCACGCTGCTGATCCTGCTCGCCACGCTCAAGCTGCTGGAGCTGCGCGCGGTGCGCGATGCCACGGTGCTGATCTACCTGTCCTGCTTCATCATCATCACCAATTTCTTCTACTCGCAGAGCATCCCCACCGCGCTGTTCATGCTGTTCACCTTGCTGGTCATCATGGCGACCTGGGTGCATCTGCAGACAGGCACATCTCGCATTCAAGCCGCGCCTGCGCATCGCCGCCATGTTGCTGCTGCAAGCCATCCCGCTGTCGCTCATCATCTTCGTGCTGTTCCCGCGCGTGCAGGGACCGTTGTGGGGCATGCCGCAGGATGCCTATGCCAGCAGCGGCTTGTCCGACACGCATGGCACCGGGCAGCATGAGCAGGCTGTCGCTGTCCGATGCGGTGGCGTTCCGCGTCACCTTCAACGACAAGGTACCGGCGCGCGAACAGATGTACTGGCGCGGGCCGGTGCTGTGGGATTTCGACGGCACGACCTGGACACGCGGACGCAACGCCACCCTGCAACAACCCGCAGCTCGCCGATGCCAGCACGCCGGTGGACTACACGGTGACGCTGGAGCCGCACAACAAACCCTGGCTGTTCGCGCTGGACATGCCGACGAAGATTTCCATCCCCGCCGACCTTGCGCCGGATTTCCAGTTGCTGCAGCAGAGCGCCGGTGAATGCGCGCACTCCGCTACAACGCCACCTCGCTCCTTGCCTATCGCGCCAACCTCGAACGAGCCGCCGCAGCAATTGCAGCGCGCCCTTGCCTTGCCGCAAGGGTACAACCCGCAGGCAAGACAACTCGCCGCAGAATGGCGCGCGCAGCAGCGACAGCGACGATTGCGCTGGTACGCACCGCACTCGACTTATTTCAACCAGCAACGGTTTCGAGTACACGCTGGAACCGCCGCTGCTCGGCATCAACAGCGTGGACGATTTTCTGTTCACCAGCAAAAAAGGATTCTGCGAACACTACGCCGGCAGCTTCGTGTTCCTGATGCGCGCGGCAGGCATTCCGGCGCGCGTGGTGACCGGCTACCAGGGCGGCGAATACAACGACCTCGGCGGCTATTACATCCTGCGCCAGTCCGATGCGCATGCCTGGGCCGAAGTGTGGCTGCAAGGATCGCGGCTGGGTGCGCATCGATCCGACAGCGGCCATCTCCCCGGCACGCATACAAAGCGGCCTGAATGCCGCCCTGCCGGACAACGCCGCACTGCCTTTCCTCGTCCGCACGCAATCGCCGCTCCTGCTCAAGCTGCGCTTCAACCTGGACGCACTGACCAACCAGTGGAACCAGTGGGTGCTGGGCTACAACACCGAACGCCAGTTCGCCTTCCTCACGCGCCTGGGCATGGAAGACATCACCTGGCAGAAGATGGCGATCAACATGCTGGCCGGCGTCGCGCTGCTGGTGGGCATCTTCACGCTGCATCATGCTGCGCCGCCTGGTCACGCGGCAGACCGATGCAGTGCAGGCCGCATGGCTGAAAGCCTGCCGCAAACTGGAGAAAGCGCGGGCTGCCGCGCGCGCCGCATGAAGGGCCGATGGATTATGCGGAACGCGTCGCCGCCGCACGTCCCGAACTGAGCGACGACATCCACGATCTTGCCGCACGCTATGTCGCCCTGCGCTACGGCGGCGAAGCCGAGAAGCGACGGCCTGCGCCGCATTCAGGAATGCGGTGCGCGCCTTCAAGCTATAATCCGCGCCACTTTCATTCAAGCACCCGATCATGCAAATCACCCGCCGCCTGGAATTCGATGCCGGACACCGCATCCCCAACCACAACAGCCAGTGCAAACACCTGCACGGTCATCGCTATACCATCGAGATCACGCTTGTCGGGCGATGTCATCACCGCCGAAGGCGTCTCGGAACAGGGCATGGTGATGGATTTCTCGGACGTGAAGCGCATCGCCAAGGAGCACGTGGTGGATGCGTGGGATCACGCGTTTCTGGTGTATCGCGGCGACAAGGTGGTGCTGGATTTCCTGAACACGTTGCCGAACCACAAGACCGTGGTGCTGGATGTGATCCCGACGGCGGAGAATCTGGCGAAGGTCGCCTTCGACCTGCTGCTCAATGCCTACCGCGACACTTACGGCAACCATCTGCAGACTGGAGCGCGTGCGGCTTTACGAAACGCCCAACAACTGGGCGGATCACACGCGCTAGATAGTGCCGTCTCGCCGGGTGCCACCAGCGCCGGAACTGGTGGCCAACGGCGGAATTTTCGATGCCGGAGTCTCCCCAGGCGCGGATATATCAGGCCAGCTTCTCCATCAACGCCGGCAACTCCTCCAGCGGGATCGGCCTGCTGAAGAAATATCCCTGATACGCCATGCAATCGTGATGCTTGAGAAAGGCGAGCTGCGCCCCGGTCTCCACGCCCTCGGCGATCACATCCAGCCCGAAGTTCTTCGCCATATCGATAATGGTCTGCACCATCACCGCATCGCCGGGATCGACGGAGATGTCGCGTACAAAGCTCTGGTCGATCTTGAGCTGGTCCAGCGGCAGACGCTTGAGGTAGGACAGCGACGAATAACCGGTACCGAAATCATCCAGCGACAACTGCACGCCCAAGCCCTTCAATGCCTGCATCTTGGTCACCACATCTTCCAGATCGTCCAAGCACCACGCCCTCGGTCAGCTCCAGCTTCAGACGGGATGGTTCGACATGATGCCTGCGCAATGCATCGCCTATCTGGTCAACGAAATCGCGGACGCGGAACTGCTGCGCACTGACGTTGATCGCCAGTGTCATATTGCGCATACGCGGGTCCCGGCTCCATGCGGCCAGTTGCGCGCAACTCGTCTCCAGCACCCAGCTGCCGATGTCCAGGATGAGTGAGCTCTCCTCGGCGACGGGGATGAAGCTGGCGGGCGGGACCATACCGCGTTGCGGATGTATCCAGCGTATCAGCGCCTCAAACCCGAGCGCATGATGGTCGTTGTCCACCTGCACCTGGTAATACAGATGCAGCTCCTTGTTCCCGATGGCGTGGCGCATGTCGTGCTCCAGCGCGGCGCGGCTCTCCAGATCGTGCTGCAATCCCGGGTCGTAGAAGCACACGGTGTTACGCCCGGCGCTTTTGGCCTGGTACATCGCGGCATCGGCGTGTTTGAGCAGCACATCCATCGTCTCATCGCCGCCGCGATACAGGGTGATGCCGATGCTGGGCGAACTGTAGTGTTCATGTTCCTTGAGGAGGTAGGGACACGACAACGCCTCGCGGATCTTTTCCGCCACCCGTCGGCCTTGTGCGAAGCATCCGCCTTGTCGCTGCTGATGCTCTCCAGCAGCACCACGAACTCGTCCCCGCCCAGACGCGCCACCGTATCCATCTCGCGCACACAATATTTGATGCGCGCCGCCACTTCGACCAGCAGCAGGTCGCCATACTCGTGTCCGAGCGTATCGTTCAGCAACTTGAAACGATCCAGGTCGATGAACAGGATCGCGCCGAAATCGGCGTAGCGCGCCGACGCCGTGAGCGCTGCATGGAAGCGCTCCTGAAACAGGCGGCGGTTGGGCAGTTGCGTCAGCGCATCGTAGAACGCCAGATTGCGTATCTCTTCTTCCGCCTGTTTGCGCGCGGTGATGTCGCTGAAGATGGCCACATACTGCGTGGTCTCGCCGCGCTCGTTCTTCACTGCGGTGATGGTCAGCCATTTCGGATAGATCTCGCCGTCCTTGCGCCGGTCCCATATCTCGCCCGCCCAGGAACCGGTCTCCAGTATCTGCCGCCACATCTCCGTGTAGAAGGCTTTGTCCTGCCGCCCGGAACTCATGATGCTCGGGTTCTTCCCGACCACCTCCGCGGCGGCATAGCCGGTAATCCGGGTGAACGCGCGGTTGACGCGAATGATGTTGGCCCGTGCATCGGTGATCAGGGTGGCGTCCTGCGTCTCGAAAGTGGCGGCAGCCACGCGCATCGCTTCCTCGCTGCGCTTGCGCTGGGTGATGTCGTGGCAGAACACGAAGAATTTCTGGCACTCGGGCATGAAAGCAGCCGACACTTCAATGTCTATCTCTTGCCCGTCTTTGCGCCGGTGGCGAGTATCGAAGCGGTCATTCCCCACTGCAATGATCTTGTCGATGCGCGCCTTGACGTCTTCCGGCTGTTCCTTCGCTTCCAACTGGCTGATGTGCATACCCACCAGCTCCTTCACGGTGTAGCCGGACATCCGTGCGTAAGCCGCGTTGACCTCCTCCACAAAACCCAGCGCGTCGGTCATCCAGAAACCGTCCATCGCCGTTTCGATCACCTGCTCGTGCCGCTTCATCACCGCCTGCATCTTCTTGCGCGCGGTGATGTCACGGCTGGAGGCAAACAGATAGGCCTTGCCATCGATCACGACACCGGTGGTGCATATCTCGACGTCCAGCAAGCTACCGTCCCGGCGCCGGTGCACGGTTTCGAACATGCCGCTGTTGCCGATGAACTCGCGGAACCTTGCGCGCAACTCCTCCGCCGAGAATTGTCCATCCCAGTCCCGCACGTTGAGCCGCATCACCTCGTCGCGGGTATAACCCAGCATGCTGCAGAAGCCATCGTTGGCCTCCAGCACGTTGCCCTCGACGTCCATCACGTGGATACCTTCCATCGAGTTGTGCATCAGCGCCTGATTGCGCCGCAACAGCGCCTCTGTCACCCGCATGCTTTCGCGCTGCGCGGTGATATCCAACCCCATGCCGATCAGAACCGGCTCGCCGTCGCGCTGCACACGCCGCCCGGTGAAGTGGTACGGTGTTCGCGTGCCGTCCATCGCCACCAGCGCCGCCTCCACCGATGCATCGCCCTGTTCGAATACTTGGCGGATCGCGTTCCCGACGTTGACTTTATCCTCGCCCTCGAAGAAATCCAGTGGCTGGCTGGATGCAATTTCTTCAGCGTTGCGCAGCAACACCTGTTCGAGGTTACGGTTCCACATCTGGAATCGTCCCTGCATGTCGATCATGTAGAAGACTCCCGGAAGCGCTTCGATCAGTTCCTTGCGGAACTTGTTCTCCCGCTCGATCAGCTCGCCGTTGGACAGCTTCTCCATCATGCTGTTTAGCGCTTCGACCAGTTCGCCGATCTCGCCTCCCTCTTTTTCACGCAAGCGAGCCATCCTGTTCCCCGCCGCGATCTCCCGCGCAGCATGGGTGATTCGCTGGAGTGGAGAAAAGGCGCGGCGCAGCATGAGAAACAGGACACTGCCGACCAAAAACATAGCCAGCAAGGCATCGACACTGCGCGAGCGCGCGATGCCCCCCAGCTGTTCGGACACTACCGCAGCAGGGATGTGGTAGGCCAACAACAGGAAACGCGATGGGTCGCCGGCATCGAAAGAGACGCGCACCGCCGCCAGATACTGTTCGCCGTCGCGCTCTGTATCCGCATGCAAAGGCAGGTAGCTCTGAGTCTGCGCTGCGAGCATCGGTGTGAGCGTAGGAAAATCGTCGGTGATGTTGTCCTTGCCTCCCAGCTCGAAGGAGAAGGCGCGCCTGGCGTCTGGGTGGAGCAAGTAATGTCCTTGCCTATCGGCGATGAGCGCCTGCACGCCCGGAGGCAACCCGGCCCGGGCGAAATCGAACAGGGAATGCACATCCTGACTGATGACCACCAGACCGAAGACATGGCCGCTCGCATCGAACACCGGCGTGACGGCACGCAAGGTAGGGCGATGCGGTTCTTCTATCCTGCCGAATTCCTGATTGAGGGTGAATCCGGAAAGATGTACCCGGCCGGCGGTCAACGCCAGTCCGGCCTTGAAATATTCGCGGTCACCTTTGACTTGTAACGCCTTGCGCGGCGTCACATCGATGTGGCCGTCGCGGCTCTCGACGCGGACGAGTTCTCGTCCGCCGTCGGCCACGCCGATCAAGCGCACCTTGAAGTAATCCGGGCGTGCGCGCAGAAAGGCAGCGAAGGTCTCCTGCAGGCGCGCCTCACAAGTTGCATAAGAAGTTTTATCGCGAGGATCGAAACCGTGATTGGCCGTGGCCAGCACGATGCCGGAGATGGGCGGGGCAGCAGCAAGGAACAACGCGTCCTGACGCAGATCCTCTATGTCCTGGCTTAAACGCACCTGCTCGACATGGATCGCCGCCTCGATGTCGGCACTCCGCGCGTTCAGGTAAGCATCATGCAAGCGCTGGTTCTCGTTGCCGATCCATATCAGCGCACCGATCGCCACGAGCAGCAGCATGCCGGCAGTGATGCGTGTTGATAACCGGAAGTCGTTCAGCTTCATGCGGCACGCCCCACTCCAGAAAGAAGTCCCGCCGGATGCTAACAGTTTCGAATGGGGAATCAACCCTGTTGAGATATCTGGTGCTGAGCCAGGCGCAAGTCCTGCCAGGCCTTGGCTTTTTCGGCCGGACTGCGCAGCAGGTAGGCGGGGTGATAGGTGACGATGAGCGGAGTGCCGTGGTAGTCGTGCACTGTACCGCGCAAGGAGCCGAGTGTGGCATCGCGCCCCAGCAGAGAAGTCGCGGCAGTCTTGCCCAGCGCGACGATGAGCTTGGGTTTGATCAATGCGATCTGGCGTTGCAGGTAAGGCAGACAAGTGGCGATCTCGTCTGCCTCCGGCGTGCGGTTGTCGGGCGGACGGCATTTGACGATGTTGGCGATATACACGTTGCTGCCGCGCTTCAGCTTGATCGCTGCCAGCATGTTGTCCAGCAGCTTGCCCGCTTGCCCCACGAACGGTTCGCCTTGCGCATCTTCATCTGCGCCGGGGCCTTCGCCGACGAACAGCCAATCGGCCTTCTCGTCGCCCACGCCGAACACCGTCTGCGTGCAGCCGGCGCGCAGCTTGCAGGCGGTGCAGTCATGCACCTTTTGTTTGAGTTCAGGCCAATCCAGTGATGAGATCGAGGAGTCTGCGGATTGGCGCAGCAGCGGTTCGGCGGAAACATTAGGCACGGGGGTTACCTGTTCCGGCGGAACCGCCGGGGCAGGTACGGACTCGGTTTGCGCAGGCACGCCGCGCCGCACCCACAACGGATACAGGTTCAACTCGCGCAGTACTGCTTCGTCTCGAATATTCACAACACCCGTCCCATCAGGATCGCATCTTCGCGCCCATTTACCGCCGGATAGTAATCCCGGCGCAATCCAATAACGGCAAACCCTGCCTTGCGGTATAACGTGATCGCCGCCAGATTGGAGGTTCGCACTTCCAACACCACGCGCTGCATGCCATGAAAGCGCGCCAGCGCCATCATCTCTTCCAGCAATTTGCGCCCGTACCCCTGATGCTGATAGCGACTGGCAATGGCGATGTCCAGCAGCTCCGCTTCGTCCACTGCCAGCAGCAGCGCCGCATAGCCGAGCATTTCATTTCTTTCCTCAAAGACCTTGCACATATATTTGCTGCGCAAGGCATCGCTGAAATTCCCCAGCGTCCACGGATGGGCATGCACCTCGCGTTCGATGCGCAACACCGCATCCAGATCAGCCTCGGTCATGTCGCGCAGGATCATAGTTTCCGTTCGCTGGTCTTCAGCGCCACCTTGTCGCGCAGATAGAGCGGCAACGCCAGCGCCGCGTCCAGCGCGTTGCCCTTGGCGAATTCGCCGGCGGCGAGTTGCGCCACGGCACCCGCTTGGGGCACAGCCTGCGCATCCGTCCCGGACAACTGATTGCCGTATCGCGCCGACAATGCTGCGCCACTCACCGCGAATCCGCTGCCGGCACCGAACCAGTTTTCACCCGTCACCGACGGGGCATCGTCCGCCTTGCACAGACACGGTTCGATCAGGGCTGCCCACCCGCCATCACGCTTTTCATAGACAGCCAAATAGATTTCGCCCATGCGCGCATCGATCGCGGCGATCACCTTGTCGTGGCCGGATGCCTGCGCCAGCGCCTGCAGCGTGCACACGCCAACCACGTTCAGGTCGGCACCCAGCGCCAGCCCTTGCGCCACACCGCAGGCGATACGCACCCCGGTGAAGGAACCGGGACCTTTGCCGAAAGCGATGCCATCGACCTGTTTGATCGTGACACCCGCCTCTTTCAGCAGTGCATCCAGCATCGCCAGCAACAATTCGGAATGCTTCTGCCCGACCAGCTCGCAACGTTCGCGCACTGTGCCGTCCTGCCACAGCGCGACCGAGCAATATTCGGTGGAAGTTTCGACTGCGAGTATCTTCATCAGACCAGCAACAATGCCACCGCCTGCGCCGCGATACCTTCGCCGCGTCCGGTGTAACCGAGTTGTTCGGTGGTGGTCGCTTTCACGTTCACCGCGTTGTGTGCGATACCGAGATCGGCGGCGATGTTGGTGATCATCTGCGGGATGTGCGGTGCCATCTTGGGCGCTTGCGCGATGATGGTGGCATCCACGTTGCCGATGCGATAACCCACCGCCTCGATCTTGCGCACCACGTCGCGCAGCAGGATGCGGCTGTCGATGTCCTTGAATTTTGCATCGGTGTCGGCGAAATGCTTGCCGATGTCGCCCAGTGCCGCGGCCCCCAGCAGCGCATCGCAGATGGCATGCAGCAGCACGTCCGCATCGGAATGGCCGAGCAGTCCTTTGTCGTACGGGATGTCCACACCGCCGATGATCAGCTTGCGGCCTGACGACCAGTTGGTGAACGTCGAAACCTTGTCCGATTCTCATAATTTGCTTTCAATCAAATTCAAAATCTATTGCCACAGAGCCAGCACAGAGAAATCAGCGACTACTCTCTGTGTACTCTGTGATCTCTGTGGCTAATTGTTTTTCTGCTTTAAGCAACAACTCCGCCAAGATGATGTCCTGCGGATAGGTCACCTTGAAATTGCTGCTGTCGCTTGCCACCAGTTTCGGTTGCAGCCCCAGCGCCTCGATGGCGGACGCCTCGTCGGTGACGTTGTGGCAGAGCCGTAACGCTTCAGCCAGCAATCCGGCGCGGAACATCTGCGGCGTCTGTGCTTGCCACAATCCTTCGCGCGGCTCGGTGTGGGCGATACGCTGCTGCGGATCGGCACGCTTCAAAGTATCCGCCACCGGCACGGCCAGGATGCCGCCCACCGCATCGTCGCGCAGTTCGCTGATCATGCGCGTCAGCAAATGCGCGCTCAGACAGGGCCGCGCCGCGTCGTGCACCAGCACCCAGTCGTCCGGCTCCAGCTCCGAAGCCAGCAGACCGTTCGCCACGCTTTCGGCACGTGTCGCCCCGCCGCAATACAGCGGCTCGAGTTTGCCGGCGCAGTGCGACCAGTCGTAGCGCGCAAAATATTCGTCGTCCGGTGCCAGCACCACGAACACGGTCTTGATGTTGGGATTGGCGCACAAGGTAGAAAGCGCGTGCCAAATCATCGGCCGACCGGCCAGATCGAGATACTGTTTGGGTAGTTCATGCCCCATGCGCGCGCCGAAACCGGCGGCAGGGACTAATGCGTGGAATTCAGTCATGGGTGCGAGTTTACCAAACTCCCGCTGCTTGAACGCGGACACGATTGCCGAAGCTCACTCGAACTTGAACCCTTGCTCCAGTACCTGACGGCAAGCATCGACCACTTGCGCATCGTAATACACGCCACGATGGCCGACGATCTCGTCCAGCGCGGCCTGCATGCCCAGCCCCGGACGATATGGACGATGGGAGGCCATTGATTCCACCACATCGGCCACGCCGACGATCCTCGCTTCCAGACAGATCGCCTCGCTCTTGAGCCCCTGCGGGTAACCGGAACCATCCATGCGTTCGTGGTGCTGATGGGCGATCTCGGCGATCGGCCAGGAGAACTTGACGTCCTTGAGGATGTTGAACCCCATCACGGCATGCTCATGCACGATCTGCAGTTCGATCGGGGTCAGCCGCGACGGTTTGCTGAGTACCTCCGCCGGCACACCGATCTTGCCGATGTCGTGGATCATCGCCCCCAAACGGACACCGTGGATGCGTTCCTCGCCCAACCCCATCGCCCGCGCGATCGCGCAAGCCAGCTCGGCCACGCGCCGCTGGTGTCCGGCGGTATAGGGATCGCGCAACTCGACCGCCATCGAGACCGTGTGGATCGTCCCTTCCAAGGCCTGTTCCAGCACCTGCTGCTGCTCGCGCAAGGCACGCTCGGCAAACTTGGTCGCGGTCACATCCTGCACCGCCCCCAGCGAGCGCAACGGTTTGCCTGCGTCATCGAAGGTCGTCTCGCACTTCTCCAGCACGTATTTGACCCGTCCGTCTTTCATCAGCAGGCGATGCTCGATCTGGAAGGAAGAGCGTTCCTTCAGCGACGCGGCGTAAACCTTGTTCACCGCTTCGCGATCATCTGGATGGATGCCGTCGAGGAACGCCTCATAGGTGGCGCCGAACTGTTGCGGATCGATCTCGAAGATGCGGAATATCTCATCCGACCATTTCAATTCATTAGTCCGCAGATCGAGCTGCCAATACCCCAGATGCGCCATGCGCTGGGCTTCCGCCAGTTTGGACTCGCTCTCGCGCAGCGCATCTTCCATTTGCTTGTGCGCGGTGATGTCGACCGAAATGCCGAGCAGGTGGGTGGGATGGCCCGCATCGTCGTACAGTCCGATCTTGAAGGTGTGCAGCCATTTCTCGCTGCCATCGGCAGTCTTGATCGGCTCCTCCGCCATCTCCAGCAGACGGCGACTCTCCAGCACATCCCGGTCTTTTTGCGAAAAGAAGTCCGCCTGTTCTTTCGGGAACAGATCGTGATCGTTCTTGCCCAGCAGATCGGCGCGTGAATAACCAAGCAACTGCTCACCCGCACGGTTGAACAGTTCAAAGCGCAAGTCATCGGCGCGCTTGAGAAAGACCATCGCCGGGATGTTCTCGACGATGACCGCCAGTAAAGCCTGCGATCGCTTCAGCGCATCCTTGACGCGCAATTGTTCGGTGATATCGAGGAAGGTCACCACGGCGCCATGCGTGCGCCCCTCACTGATCACCGGATAGGCCCAGTAGATGACCGGGAACGAACTGCCGTCCTTGCGCCAGAACACCTCGTCGTCGACATAGAACGATTTTCCATCGCGAACGGAGGAGAAGGTGGGACAGGCCGTATACGGATAAGGTGTGCCATCCGGCCTGGTATGGTGTATCAGCTCATGCACGTTCTTGCCCAGCAGTTCGGAAACATTCTCGTAACCGAGCGCCTTCAGACATGCCGCGTTGGCGAAGGTGCAGTTCCCCTCCCTATCCTGACCATAGATGGCGTGCGCGATCGAGTTGGTCAGCAAAGTGACCTGCGCCTCGCTTTGTTCGATCCGCTGTATCGCACTGCGTTGTCGCCTGCCGCCGATGAACAGTCCGAACAGACCCATACCCCAGACCAGGCTGTGACCGAAGATCAGTGCGTTGCGTTCGTTGCGTTCGTCCAGCAACCGGTCATCGATCGGGATGGCGATACTCACCCCGCCGCGGATATCGCCCAGTTTGTCGCCATATTGGGCATGACATTTCAGGCAATCCTGCCCGGTGAGCATCGGCTTCATGTAGCGAAAATAAGTCTTGCCGTCCGCCATCACATCGTTAGCAGCCCATTCCTTGGCGCCACGCGCAAAGCTTTCCAGTGCCTGCCGTTCCCACGCATCCGCCGCATTGTCAGGGTTGATCGGTTTCAGGCTGGCGATATGTCCGCGCAGCTCGCTGCCACTGCGGGCCATGCCCTCGTGTACCAACCTGACGACATAGGATGAATTCAGCAGGGTGAGTCGCTTGCCTGAGGGCGTGATGATGTCGCGCTCCGGCACATGGCTCAGCCAGGGACTTGGCGTGACCTGGTCGGTGACGGGAACATATACCCCGCCATTGTGGATGACCCAGTTGCGGTATTCCATGTCCATGGCATGGATGGCAGCCGCTTCGCTGTGCATCGAAGCGTCGAAACGGTGCTGCTGGAAATACAGGGTCCAACCCAAGGAAACGCCGATGACCACGCTCCAGCCCAGCAGGAGAAAGCGGGTGTGGCGTTTCAGCAAACCGATCCTGGATTGTTCGAATTGTTCGATAGGTCGCATCGTTCTGGACAACACTCTTGGGGCATATGGCCGATGATACACGAGAGCATATGGCGACGGCATCGCACCACGCTGGTGAGTGCCTGACGCGTACACGTCAGGCTATTTGAATTCGAATCCTTCCTCAAACACCTTGCGGCAGGCATCGACTACCTGCGCGTCGTAAAGCACACCACGCTTGCCGACGATCTCGTCCAGCGCCGCCTGCATGCCCAGTCCCTGGCGATAGGGACGGTACGACAACATGGCCTCTACCACATCGGCTACCGCGATGATGCGCGTATCCAGCAGTATCTGCTCGCCCTGCAGCCCGTCCGGATAGCCGGAGCCGTCCAGGCGCTCATGGTGCGAGCGCACCATCTGCGCGATGGGCCAGGGAAATTCCACGTCCTTGAGAATCTCAAAACCGACTGTCGGATGCAGCTTGATCAGATTGAACTCGATGTCGGTCAGCACTCCGGGCTTGCTCAGTATCTCCGACGGCACCCCGATCTTGCCGACATCGTGCACCGTACCGGCCAGGCGGATGCCGTGCACGCGTTCCGGCGGCAGCCCCAGCCCGGTGGCGATCGCCGCGGCAAGCTGCGCCACGCGCCGCTGGTGACCGGCGGTGTAGGGATCGCGCATTTCCACCGTGGCAGCGATCGCCTGTAACGCGTCTTCCAGCCCCTTGTGCAGTTGCTCCGCATTGCGCCGGCGCTCGGCGCGGTTGCGCAGATTGACGATGCCGTAGGAGAGGTCGTTGGCGAGTTCGCGCAACAGGCGCATCTCTTCCTCGCCGAAAGCGTTCGCTTCGGCGGCATCGATGGTGATCGCGCCGAAAGCCTGCCCTTCGCCATCCTTCAACGGCAACGCGAGGATGGAGGCGCAGCGGCTCTCGACGGCTGCGGCGTGCCACGGCACAAAGCGTTGATCGGTATAGGCATCGGCGATGACTTGCGGTTCGCCGCTGCGGATAGCCGCTCCCGTCGGCCCGCGCCCGAACTCGTCATCCGCCCAGGAAAAACGCTGCTGCCCGAGCAGGTCCGCCGCAATGCCGTGCTGCGCCATCGGCAGCACCGACTGCTGCGCGTCGTGCTGCGCGTAGCCGACCCAGGCCACATGGTAGCCACCGACCTCGACCACCACGCGGCACATTTCCCGCAGCAATGCGATCTCCTCCGTGGCGCGTATCAGTACCTCATTGCCGGAACTCAGCGTCTTGAGCGTACGGTTGACCTTGCGCAGATTTTCCCAGGCCACGTCGCGCTCGGTGATCAGCCCGGCGGTGTAAGCCTCATGGTGGCGGCACAGCAGAATGGCCTTGGCCAGGTTCGCCATCACCGGCTGAAAGAAGTGCGTGAGCGGCAGCTCGCTATGTGGAAGCTTGGGTGCGAGCAGCAGGATCACGCCGTTGCGGTCTATCGGCAGACGCAGGAAGGCCGTGTAAGCATTGCCTTTTGCGGACAGCGCCGCGAGCAGCGCCGGATCCTCGCGCAGTTCGGCCGCTCCGCGCAGCAGCGCGGCAGGCAGTGTCAAAGTGTGTCCGATGCTTGCGTCGAATTCGAAGTCGCCGATCACGGCTTCCAGCCTCGCCTCCACGCTCTCCGCAGCAGATTCGGGTGGCAGATCGAGAAACACCATCCCGGCCGGAAACGAGGTATGGAACAGCAACTGCTGCAGCGTCCTGGTCAGCAGCGGCTTCACGCTCACCTCGCCGCCGATGGTCATGGCCATCTCGTAAAGAATAGTCAGGATCTGCTGTTCGCGGTTCATGTCTGCTTGCGCCCCCAGCCAGTTGCAACCAGCGTGGCGTTATGGAACAGCGGATAGTCCCACTGGGTGGAGCCGCCGATCTCGCCCAGCGACAGGGCGCCGGCGATCTGCGCCGCCTGCGTACGTTGCGCGAACATGCCCAGTTCCTTTTGCGCCGCGCCGATGCCGAGATGCAGCCGCCGTCCGGCACAGTAGAACAACAGCAGCTCCTGCCCCGCCGGTGAACCGCCGAGCGCCTCCAACCCCTCGGTGAGCGCAGCGATGGTCTGTACCGAATCCACCTCCGGCGCCTTGAGCAGCGACAGCAGCGCGTTGGGCGGCACCTCGCCCACGCAGAACAGCGAGCCGTCCTGCTCCAGCGCCACCGGGATGCGCACCAGGATCATGCCGTTGGCGCGCACGATGCCGAACGGAAAATGCACTCCATACTTGTAGAAGTTCTCTTGGTTGATCTCCACGCCGTATTGCGCGCGCGCCATCTCCCGATAGACCTCGAAGGCCGGACGCCAGTCGATCTGCAGGATGCGGTTGCCCTCGGTGGAAGTCGCCGTGAGCATCTGCGTCGGCGCAGCGTAACCGTGTTCGAGCACGGCACCACGGTGCGGCTGCAGCAGCATGATCAGCACGCCGTCCTGGATGATGCGGGTACCGTCGAACAGGCACGGCATGGGTTTGAACGATTCGCTGCCGGCATTGGCACCCATATAACGCACACGATTGGCGATGCGCAGATAGATCTCGTCGAGCAGGGTGGCAACGTTCGGCACCATCGCATCGAACAGCATGAACAGCGTGGTGTCGTGACCATCGCCCAGATGGGGCTTGATGTCCGCCGCGATGGCATCCAGTGCCGCCGTGATCTTTTCCGGCTCTCGCGGCAGATCCGCATAAAGCGCGGCAAACGGCATTTCATCGAAGCGCAGCAGCCATGCACCTTGCGTGCGGAATGCACCGCCTTCGACCAGCGCCGGGAACACTGCGCCGACCACCGGAATCCGGCGGCGTGCGCATACCTGCTGGATAAGCGGAACCGCATCCCGTTCCAGCTCGGGCAGCAGCACCAGTACTCCCATCTTCGGCTGTTCGGCTTGCCATGCTGCAAGCTGCTCATCGAGCAAGCGCTCCTCGATATCAGGCAGATAACATACGGTGTTGGTTGAGGTCATGATCTCGCTCCTCCGTTGCAGGCTAACGTCATCATAGCCGCGTTACTCATGATTGGGAAACCGCGTGGTGCCATCGTCGTACCCCGATGGCGAGAGTATAATGCGCGCCTTTGTTTCAGGCCGTTCCCATGCTGTTCACCTCTACCCACTCCCGCCCGCGCTACACCCGGTTGCAAGGCTCGTCCGATGCGCTGGCTCTGGCGCAATATGCCGCCCAACATGCTCCGCTGGTGGTGATCGCCGCCAATGCGCTGGAAGCGCAACGGCTGGTGGAAGAGATCCCGTTCTTCGATCCAAAACTGCGCGTGCACCTGCTGCCGGACTGGGAGACGCTACCCTACGACCACTTCTCGCCGCACCAGGATCTGATCTCGGAGCGTCTTGCCACACTGCACCACATCCGCAGCAACGCCAGCGATGTGGTCATCGTGCCGATCACCACCGCCCTGTATCCGCTGCCGCCGGTGGAGCATCTGGCCGCCTACACCTTCTTCCTCAAGCGCAACGAGAAGCTGAACCTCGCGCAACTGCGCGAGCAGCTCACCTTCGCCGGCTACAACCACGTGCAGCAGGTTCTCACCCCGGGCGAATACTGCGTGCGCGGCGGCATCATCGACCTGTTCGCCATGGGCAGCGTGCTGCCCTACCGCATCGACCTGTTCGGCGACGAGATCGAGACCATCGCCACCTTCGACGTGGATACGCAGCGCACCTTGTATCCGGTGCCGGAGATCCGCCTGCTGCCCGCGCGCGAGTTTCCGATGGACGAGGCCGGACAGGCGCGCTTCCGCCAGAACTTCCGCGACCGCTTCGAGGGCGACCCCTCCAAGTCGCGCATCTACAAGGACGTGAGCAAAGGCATCGCCCCCGCAGGTATCGAGTACTACCTGCCGCTGTTCTTCGACAAGACCGCCACGTTGTTCGACTACCTGCCCAAGCACGCCACGCTGTGTCTGCACCACGACGTGGACGAGGCCATCGCCACGTTCGCCAAAGACACCGCCTCGCGCTACAACCTGTTGCGCGGCGACCCGCAACACCCGCTGCTGGAAACAAAAGAATTGTTTCTGGATGGGGAGCAGTTCTTCATCCGCGCGAAAGAGTTTGCGCGGCTGGACATCGTCGCCAATGAGAGCGGCGCGACACTGACGCCCTGCCTCACCGCCGCCATCCCGTCCATCGCCGTGGACAGGCGCGCCGAAGTCCCCACGCAAAAGTTCGAGGATTTCCTGCGCGGCTATGCCGGACGCACCCTGCTGCTGGCCGAGAGTTTAGGGCGCCGGGAGATCATGTCCGGCTACCTGCAGGAATACGGCCTCACGCCTGCCGTGTGCGAAGACTACGCAGCGTTCCTCGCAGGCAAAGACAAGTTCATGCTCGGCGTCGGCCCGATCCAGATCGGCTTCACGCTGCCGGATGACAACGTCGCCATCGTCACCGAGACCGAGCTGTATGCCGCGCAGCCCAGAAATCGCGCCAATCGCGCCGCGAAGAAGAGCAACGTCGAGGGCATGCTGCGCGACCTGTCCGAGCTCAAGCCGGGAGACCCGGTGGTGCATGAGCAGCACGGCATCGCGCGCTACCATGGTCTGGTGAACCTGGACCTCGGAGAAGGCGAGAACGAGTTCCTGCTGCTGGTGTATGCGGGCGATGACAAGCTGTATGTGCCCGTGTCGCAGCTGCACGTCATCAGCCGTTACAGCGGCGGCGCACCGGAAGCCGCGCCCCTGCACAAGCTGGGCAGCGGCACCTGGGACAAGGCCAAGCGTCGCGCCATGCAGCAGGTGCGCGACACCGCCGCCGAGCTGCTGAACATCTACGCCCAACGCGCCACGCGCAAAGGCCACGCCTTCAAGCTCACTTATCACGACTACGAAGCGTTCTCCGCCGGCTTCGGCTTTGAAGAGACTGCCGACCAGGCTGCCGCCATCGAAGCCGTGCTGCTCGATCTGCAATCCGGCAAGCCGATGGACCGGCTCATCTGCGGCGATGTGGGCTTCGGCAAGACCGAAGTGGCACTGCGCGCCGCCTTCGTTGCGGTGATGGACGGCAAGCAGGTGGCAGTGCTGGTGCCCACCACGCTGCTGGCCGAGCAACACTTCCAGAACTTCAGCAACCGTTTCGCCGATTGGCCGATCAAGATCGCCGAACTGTCGCGCTTCCGCTCTGCCAAAGAAGTGACGCAATCGTTGAAAGACTTGGCCGACGGCAAACTGGACATCGTCATCGGCACGCACAAGCTGATCCAGAAGGATGTGAAGTTCCATAACCTGGGCCTGGTCATCCTCGACGAAGAACACCGCTTCGGCGTGCAGCAGAAAGAGCGCTTGAAGGCATTGCGCGCCGAGGTGGATGTACTGACGCTCACCGCCACGCCCATCCCGCGCACGCTGGCGATGTCGCTGGAAGGCCTGCGCGACTTCTCGATGATCGCCACCGCGCCGCAGCGCCGCTTGTCCATCAAGACCTTCGTCAGCAGCTTCAGCCAGGGCGTGATACGCGAGGCCGTGCTGCGCGAACTCAAGCGCGGCGGGCAGGTGTACTTCCTGCACAACGAGGTGGACACCATCAGCAACATGCTGGAGAAGCTGGAGGCGCTGCTGCCGGAGGCCCGCATCCGCGTGGCGCACGGCCAGATGGGCGAGCGCGACCTGGAAGCCGTGATGCGCGACTTCACCCACCAGCGCTTCAACGTGCTGCTGTGCACCACCATCATCGAGACCGGCATCGACGTGCCCACCGCCAACACCATCATCATGAACCGCGCCGACCGCTTCGGCCTCGCGCAACTGCACCAGCTGCGCGGCCGCGTCGGCCGTTCGCACCACCAGGCCTATGCGTACCTCTTGGTGGACAGCATGGACGGCCTCACCGCACAGGCGAAAAAACGGCTGGAAGCGATCCAGGCCATGGAACAACTGGGCTCCGGTTTCTTCCTCGCCATGCACGACTTGGAGATTCGCGGTGCTGGCGAAGTTCTGGGCGAATCGCAGAGCGGTGAGATGCAGGAGATCGGCTTCAGCCTGTACAACGACATGCTCGCCGCCGCCATCGCCTCGCTCAAGCAAGGCCACGAGCCGGACATGACGCACCCGCTGGGCGTGACCACCGAGATCAACCTGCACACACCAGCACTGTTGCCCAGCGACTACTGCGGCGACATCCACCAGCGCCTGGTCATCTACAAGCGCCTGGCGAACTGCAACACGCAGGAAGACCTGGACGACATGCAGCAGGAACTCATCGACCGCTTCGGCCTGCTGCCCGAGCCCGCACAGACCCTGCTCGACAGCCACCGCCTGCGCATCCTGGCCAAGCCGCTCGGCATCAGCAAGGTGGATGCATCGAGCGAGGCCATCGTCATGCAGTTCGTGCCCAATCCGCCCATCGACCCGATGAAGATCATCACCCTGATCCAGAGCAAACGGCACATCAAGATGGCGGGACAGGACAAGCTGCGGATCGAGTTGAAGTATGGGGATTTACAGCAGACGGGTGCTGGCGATCAGGAATTTCTTTGGGGAATTGAAGTAAACCGGTGAAGGTGAACTGCGTAATGATTAAGGTACCAAGCCATGCCTGATCTAGAAGCGATGTATCGTGACGCACACGAACAATTAAACTCGGCATATGTTGTCTACATGAAGTCCAAAGAGACAAGCCTTGCTCATGAGTTCGATTCAATAAAGCTCCAAGCATGTCTTTTTCAGTACGAAATGTGCGTCGAGCTGGTGGCCTTTGTTAGTAATAACCCGTCCGATTTTGCTCGCAAAGTTTCGCTAAAGGGGGTGATTCAAAAACTCTTCGACGTACAACAGTCTAAGTAATCACCTGATGCGGCGTGTAACTGCGCTTGCAAGTGCGCGCGGTGCTCAAGTCTCAGACGTTGAATTCAAAAGCGAAAAGAAAAAATGGCGAGATCAGTTCAAAACGATCGAGTCGTGGTCAACGGTCAGAAACAAGGCGATAGGTCATTACGACAAAGACACGGCAGTTCAGATTGAATTATTAACCACCATTGATCCAGAAAAAGTCATGGGTGTCTGCGTCGCATTTTTGTCATGCAACATGGCCTTCCTAAGCATGCTGCAAATGGTTGGGCGCCGAGAATAATCGCTGAGTTGAAACGAACATCAAACAAAGGCAGACCCCAGCCTGCCCCTTCTCACTTAATCATCGCCGCCGCAACTGACGTCGCCAACGGTGTCGTCGCTCTGCCGATGAGCTTGCTCAGTTGATGGCTGTCGTCGAACAGCCCGCCTTTGGAAACTCCCGTGTCGGAATCCGAGAGCAAGGCGGCGACCGGTTCCGGCAATCCCGCCTTGATCAGGACGTTCTTGTATTCAGCTTCCGGCAGGTTCACGTAGCCGATGTTCTTGCCGGATTGGCGCGAGATTTCTGCCGCCAACTCGGCCAGCGTGTAGGCGGTATCGCCTGCCAGTTCATAGACTTTTCCCGCCTGATTGTCTGCGGTCAGCACGGCAACATCCGCTTCGGCGTAGTCGGCACGGGTGGCCGAGGAGATGCGGCCATTGCCTGCGCAGCCATACACCGCGCCATGCGCCAGTGCGCTGGGGATGCCTGCCGTGTAGTTCTCGGTGTACCAGCTGTGGCGCAGCAGGACGAAGGGAACGCCGGATGCGCGCAGCGCTGCCTCGGTGTCCCGTGTTCGGCGGCAAGACCGAGCGGCGAGGTGTCGGCATGCAGCACGCTGGTGTAGGCCAGCAGCTTCACGCCTGCGCGCTTGGCGGCATCGATGACGGATCGATGCTGTTTCGCGCGCTGCCCGATCTCGCTGGACGAGATCAGCAGCACCTTGTCCGCACCTTTCAGCGCAGCATCCCAGCTCTGCAGGCTGGTTGTAATCGGCATGGCGCACCTGCACGCCCAAGTGCCGCGAGGTCCTTGGCCTTCTCCACATTGCGCACGGCAGCGACGATGCTGGCTGCGGGGACTTTCTTCAGCAAGCGCCTTGATGACCAGATGGCCCAGTTGCCCGGTAGCTCCAGTGACGACGATCATGATGGTTCCTTTCTTCTTGTGGTTGATGGATTGGGGAATCGAAGAATATCCATTACAATTACTTTTCGTAAGTACGTACAAAAAGGTAAGTGTCATGACCAGAATGGGCAATGAAAAACTGTCTGCCAGGATGCGGCGCGGGGAGGTCTTTGCCGTCGAGTGCCCTTCGCGCGAGATACTCAAGCACGTGACCAGCCGCTGGGGCGTGCTGGTGCTGGTTGCCCTGATGGAAGGTACGCACCGCTTCAGCGACCTGCGCCGCAAGATCGGCGGGGTGAGCGAGAAGATGCTGGCGCAGACGCTGCAGCAACTGGAACTGGATGGCTTCATCGACCGGGTGTCGCATCCGGTGGTGCCGCCGCATGTGGAATATTCCCTGACCCCGCTGGGCGAGGATATCGGCAGACAGGTGGAATCGTTGACCGACTGGATCGAGATCAATCTGCCGAAGATCATGACGGCACAGCAAAAGCGCTCAGCGTAAGAGTGCTATCAGTGATGCACCTCCCGCCTCCTGCAACTTCTTCCCGACCCTCACCGCCGATTGAATTAAAATGCCCTCCCGAATTTGATTGACCTCCCGTCCTCGCGGGAACGCTTACCAGAACATGAACCTCATCCTCCAAGCCCTACACGACATCCCTTCCGCACAAGTCGAACATCTCGCCAAACTCTCCGGCGCCGCACGCATCGAGCAGGTCGCCACGCATCTGTACCGCCTGCGCGAGGCCAAGCCGCATGCCGACATCGCCGCCTATTGTTTCGAGCACCGGATCGACTACGGTTTCGTGGCGCAGGGCAAGCACCTGTCCGATTTCGGGCTGGTGGTGATGGACATGGATTCGACGCTGATCAGCATCGAGTGCATCGACGAGATCGCCGACATGCAGGGGCTGAAGCCGCAGGTGGCGGCCATCACCGAAGCGGCGATGCGCGGCGAGATCGATTTCGCCGAGAGCCTGCGCCGCCGCGTGGCCTTGCTGGAAGGACTGGACGAAGGCGCGTTGCAGCGCGTGTATGACGAGCGCCTGAAGCTCAATCCCGGCGCTGAGCTCATGCTGGCGGAACTGAAGAAGCACGGCATCAAGACGCTGCTGGTATCCGGCGGTTTCGTGTTCTTCACCGAACGGCTGAAGGCACGACTCGGCCTCGATTTCGCGCATGCCAACACGCTGGAGATCGTGAACGGCAAGCTCACCGGCAAGGTGCTGGGCAAGATACTGGACGCGCAGGGCAAGGCCGAGTGGCTGCTGAAGACGCGCGACGAGCTGGAGCTCAAGCCGGACGAGGTCATCGCGATGGGCGACGGCGCGAACGACCTGAAGATGATGGCGCAGGCCGGCGTGAGCATCGCCTACCACGCCAAGCCGGTGGTGCGCGAACAGGCGAGCTACGCGCTGAACTTCGTCGGGCTGGATGGCCTGGTGAATCTGCTCAAGAATTGAGCAGAACGGCAGCACAGATCGGCCGGTTTGTCACACGATTTCACCCGTGTTCGGGTGTGCTACAGTGCAGACGCTTTTTTCCGAACTAGACAGAAAGGGTAGTCATGCAAGACGTAATCTTGAGGCTGGTCGATGTTCCCATGGTGCGCATGTTCGTTCTCGCCGGCATCATCTTTTTGATGATCGCGGTGCTGGGCAAGATCGAGGGCAAGATCGAGCCCGGCCGCATCGGCCGCATCGGCGCGGCTATCCTGGGTGCGGTGCTGATCGTGATCGGGCTCGCCATGCAGTTCGGCGAAACGCACGATATGTATGCGAAGTTGCCGCCCAATGTGCTCGCCTGCCCTTCCCCCGTCAAATGTGGTCGCCGTCGCTCCTGCCAGCCCCGTTGCCAATACCGAAATTACGCTCATCAAGGTCGTATCCGGCACCTATGGCCGCAACTGCAACGCCAAGGCCGGCAATGCCACTGCGCCGCTGTCCAAGGCATGCGACGGCAAAAGCAGTTGCGACTTCACCATCGACACGACCGCGCTGGAAGACCCGGCACCGAATTGCAGCAAAGATTTCGCCGCCGAATGGAAATGCGGCAACGGCAATGCGGTCTATTCCGCAGCCCTGTCCAGCCTCACCGGCAAGAACGACAAGCTGCGTTTGAGCTGCGCCAGCTAAGCGCTGGATCTGGCCGGGCAGGATGGATCGGTGAGGCTGTTCGCTCACCAGGTTTCACCCTCTCCCGGCAAGGGACAGCGAGCAATCAGGAGTAATACATGACGCAAGAGATCAGCACCGAAGTCCTGTTGGAAAAATACGCGGAAGCGGATGAAACATCGGTACAGGATGTGCGCCGCCGCGTGGCGCGCGGCTTGGCACAGGCCGAGAAACCGGAACAGCGCGCCAAGTGGGAAGAGGCGTTCTTCCTCGCGCAGGAGAACGGTTTCGTGCCTGCCGGCCGCATCAACTCCGCCGCCGGATTGAAGATACAGGCGACGCTGATCAACTGCTTCGTGCAGCCGGTGGGCGATGCCATCTCCGGCACCACCGACGGCAAGCCGGGCATCTACGACGCCTTGCAGCAGGCCGCCGAGACCATGCGCCGCGGCGGCGGCGTCGGCTACGACTTCTCCTCCATCCGTCCCGAGGGTGCGCACGTCAAAGGCACCAACTCGCGCGCCAGCGGCCCCATCTCCTACATGCGCGTGTTCGACCGCTCCTGCGAGACCGTCGAATCCGCCGGTGCACGGCGCGGCGCGCAGATGGGCGTGTTGCGCTGCGACCATCCCGACATCGAGAAATTCATCAGCGCCAAGGACAAGGGCGACCTGCGCAACTTCAACATCTCGGTCGGCGTGACCGATGCGCTTGATGCAGGCGGTGGAGAAGCGATCGAAGAGTTCGAGCTGGTGCATGCCGCCGAACCTGTCCGTCGCGCTCAAGGAAGCGGGTGCGACACAACGCGCCGACGGCAAGTGGGTATATCGCAAGGTGCGCGCCACCGATCTGTGGAAGCAGATCATCGCCAGCACCTACGACCACGCCGAGCCGGGCGTGCTGTTCATCGACCTGATGAACCGCGACAACAACCTGTCCTATTGCGAAGTGATCGAGGCGACCAACCCCTGCGCCGAACAGCCGCTGCCGCCTTACGGCTGCTGCTGCCTCGGCTCCATCGACCTGACGCGCATGGTGAAGAATCCGTTCTCGAACCACGCCGGTTTCGACTACGAACCGTTCAAGCAACTGGTGCGCGTCGCGGTGCGCATGCTGGACAACGTGCTGGACGTGACCGCATGGCCGCTGCCGGAACAGCAGCAGGAAGCGCAGAACAAGCGCCGCGTCGGCCTGGGCTTCACCGGGCTGGGCGATGCGCTGGTGATGCTGGGCCTGCGTTACGACACCGACGAGGCGCGCGCCTTCGCCGCCGACATCACGCGCATCATGCGCGACGAGGCGTATCTCGCTTCGGTGGATCTGGCCATCGAGCGCGGCGCGTTCCCGCTGCTGGATGCGGACCAATATCTGGCCGCGCCGCGCTTCGCTTCGCGCCTGCCGGACGAGATCAAGAACAAGATACGCAAGCACGGCCTGCGCAACAGCCACCTGCTGTCCATCGCGCCCACCGGCACCATCTCGCTGGCCTTCGCCGACAACGCCTCCAACGGCATCGAGCCGGCCTTCTCGTGGTTCTACACGCGCAAGAAACGCATGCTGGACGGCAGCTACCAAGGATTACTCGGTGGAAGATCACGCCTGGCGCTTGTTCAAGAAGATGGGCGGCGATATGGAGCATCTGCCGCCCGCCTTCGTCACCGCGCTGGACATCTCGCGCCATCGACCACATGAAGATGGTGGCCGCCGTCGCGCCGTTCATCGACACCTCGATCAGCAAGACCGTCAACGTGCCCGCCGATTATCCGTATGAGGATTTCAAAGACCTCTACACCGAGGCATGGAAGGCCGGACTGAAGGGACTGGCGACCTACAGACCGAACAGCGTGCTGGGCTCGGTACTGTCGGTCACGCCGGAACCCAAGAGCGAGCAGCCGCAGGATTTCGTGTTCGACCAGGACCGGCGCATCGTGCTGGAAGCCGCGCCCACGCCCGCCCTCGCCTCGTTGCGCTGGCCGGGTCGCCCCGCGCTGCCCGCAGGCAGCGAAGGCTGGGTGTCGCAAGTGGTGAAACATCCGCTCGGCAGTTTCGTGGCGTTCGTGTCGCACACCACGAATGGCAAGAATCATCCGTTCGAAGTGTGGGTGAACGGCTCGGAGCAACCGCGCGGTCTGGGCGCACTGGCGAAGTCGCTGTCGATGGACATGCGCACACGCGACCCGGTGTGGATACGCATGAAGCTGGAGATGCTGATGAAGACCGCGGGCGACGACACCTTCGACATGCCGATGCCGCCCAACGGCGAAGTGACGCGCATGCCGAGTCTGGTGGCCGCGTTCGCGCATCTGCTGAAATACCGCATCGAACAATTGGGCGCGCTGGAAGTGAGCGACGGCGTGACCACGCCGATGATGGACGCGCTGTTCGCCAAGAAGGAACCGAAGACCGGCACCGACGGCACCATGAGCTGGACGGTGGACATCTCCAACGCGGGCAGCGGCGACGACTTCGTGCTGGGCCTGAAGGAACTGGTGCTGCCCGACGGACAGCGCCGCCCCTACTCGATGTGGCTGTCCGGCGTGTATCCGCGCGCGCTCGACGGACTGTGCAAGGTGCTGAGCCTGGACATGCGCGTGATCGACCCGGCCTGGATCGGCATGAAGCTGCGCAAGCTGCTCAACTTCGGCGAACCGCTGGGCGATTTCATGGCGCGCGTGCCGGGCGGCGCCAAGATGGAAAGCTATCCTTCGACCGTCTCCTACGTCGCCAAGCTCATCATCCACCGCTACGCCATGCTCGGCATCCTCGACGAGAACGGCTATCCGGTGCAGCAGATGGGCGTGCTGGAGATCCCCGAAGGACAGATCAAACCCACCGCCATCAAAGCACTGACCGGCAAGGTGTGCAAGGAATGCGGCAACGCCACGCTGATCAAGAAGGACGGCTGCGAGTTCTGCACCAGTTGCGGCGCGATCGGGGCGTGCGGCTAAACTATGGCGCAGATCAAATCAATCGCCATGAGGCGGCGTTGCACCATTTCGGATAATCCAATCTAACAGTCGGCATGCCTTCCAGTCATAAACTCGCCCATTATTCCCGCAGCCTGTGGCTGACACTTGGCGTGTTCGTTGTTTTCGCCGTTATCTTTGTGCTGTACGTCCGTTCCGAAAAACAGATCAATCTCGCCAACGAGCTGCGCATCCAGTCACATTCTTTGTCTGACGAGCTGCGCCAATCTTCGGATGACCTGACGCGCATGGCCCGCACTTATGTGATGACGGGCGACCCCAACTACCGGGAACATTATCATGAGATTCTCGACATCCGCGATGGCAGAAAACCCCGTCCAGTCGAGTATCACGACATTTACTGGGATCTGGTGCTCGACCACGAATCGCGGCCGCGCGCCAACGGACAGCCCATTCCCCTGTTGCTGCTGATGCAGCAAGCCGGATTCACCCAGGATGAGTTCGCCAAGCTGGCACAGGCGAAGGCCATTTCGGACAGTCTGACACGCATCGAGATTACCGCGATGTGGATGATCGAGTCAGCCCACCCCGCCACCTGGTCTGTCCGCAGCAAGGCGAGCCTGCTGCTGCATGATGCCGCCTATCATCAGGCCAAGGCAGACATCATGCGCCCGCTGAGCGAGCTGCATCAGATGATGGATCAGCGGACACGGGATGCCGTGCGCACTGCCGGGAACGCTGCCACGTTGTTACTTGTGCTGTTCATCTGTTTCGGATTGATGTTGCTGTACATGCTGTTGCGCACCTACCGGCTGTTGCATGCCACGCTGGGCGGCTCGGTGAAGGAACTGCACGAACACATCGCCCGCATCGGCAGCGGAGATTTTTCATTCCCTATTGCGGTCACCGCAGGTATGGAGAGAAGCGTGCTGGGGCGGCTGTCGGCCACCCAAACCCGACTGCGCCAGATCAACGGCGAGCGCGCACAGGCGAAAGACGCCCTGAAACAGCAACTGGGTTTCGCGCGCGCGCTGAACAAGATAGCCGAGTCCGTCACCAGCCTCGATGCCCCGGATTTGATTCTCGAAGAAACCGTGCGCACCGTCGGCGAAGTGCTCGAAGTGGATCGCGCACTGATTTACGACATCTCATTTATCAAGCATCAGGCCATCGGCATGAGCGAGTGGCTGAACCCGGCACACCCGGACATCACACCGACCAAGGCGACTTACCCGCTGGATCTGTTCATCGGCGGCGCCAGCGAAATGCGGCGGACGCGGCAATGGCTAACCAGTTCGTTCGACAACATCAATCCGCATCTGCAGGAAGACGGTTCCGGCGAGATCCTGCACCGGCAGATGAACATCCAGAGTCTGCTGTGGTATCCGTTTGTTTTTCGCCAGGATGAATACTATTTGCTGACCCTGAACCAGATCCACTCCGCAAGGGAATGGACGCAGGAAGAACTCGATTTTCTGGATTCGATCAGCCGCCAGGTGTCGCTGGCGCTGAACAAGATAAAACTGATGGATGAGCGCAAGCAGGCCGAAGAGCGCATCCGCCATCTGGCGTTTTTCGATGCGCTCACCGGGCTGCCGAATCGCGCCCAACTGGAGGATCACCTCAAGTACGCGCTCACGCTGGCGAAGCGCAGCAATGGCTATCTGGCGCTGATGTTTCTCGACCTCGACCATTTCAAAGACATCAACGACACGCTCGGCCACACCATCGGCGACACATTGCTGGTCGAATTGGCAAGACGTCTGCGACTGGTGCTGCGCGAAGAGGACACGGTGGCGCGTCTGGGCGGGGATGAATTCATCCTGATGTTCCCCGGTGCGGATGCGCGTGCGGCCGCTCAAGTGGCGCAGAAACTGCTGGATGTCATCACCCAATCCTATGTGATCGAACAATATGATCTGACGGTGACCGCCTCCATCGGCATCGCCCTCTATCCCGATGATGGCGACGACCTGGAAACGCTCTCCAGACGCGCCGATAGCGCCATGTACCGTGTCAAGCAGGAAGGCCGCAACGGCTATCGTTTCTTTACCCGGGGCATGCAGGAGAAAGCATCGCGCAACCTGCAACTGGTCAATGCGCTGCGCCACGCGCTGGAACGCAACGAATTGCAGGTGCATTACCAGCCGCAAATTTCCATGCAGGACCAACGCATCGTCGGCGCGGAAGCGCTGATGCGCTGGCAGCATCCGGAACTGGGCGCGGTATCGGCCGCCGAGTTCATCCCTGCCGCAGAAGACAGCGGGCTGATCTTGCCGATCGGGGAATGGGTGTTGCGGCATGCGGTGCAGCAGACCAAAACATGGCTGGAATGCGGCCTCACCCCGCTGGTCATGGCGGTCAACTTGTCAGCCGTGCAGTTCCGCCACCCGGACCTGCCGGATCTGGTCGCACGCATCCTCTACGAATTCAGTTTGCCGCCGGAGTATCTGGAACTGGAGTTGACCGAAAGCGTGGCGATGCACGATCCGCTGGGCGCCATCGCCGTGATGAATGCCCTGCACGAGCGCGGCGTCCGCATGTCGATCGACGATTTCGGCACCGGCTATTCGTCGCTGAGCTACCTGAAAAAATTCAAGGTGTATAAACTCAAGATCGACCAGTCTTTCGTGCGCGACATCAGCACCGATGCGGAAGACAAAGCCATCGTCAGCGCCATCATCCACATGGCGCGCAGCCTTGGCCTGAAGACCATCGCCGAAGGCGTGGAAACATCGGGACAACTGGCCTTCCTGAGCGAACAGCAATGCGATGAGGTGCAGGGGTATTACTACAGCAAGCCGTTGCTGGCGGAACAGTTCGAGGCTTTCGTCAGGGCAAGAAAGCCATAGCCTGACCAGGCAGCCGGTTCACGGCAAAGGGAAGTGCACGCCGCCCGATCCGCCCGCAACGAGCGTACCGGGTGAATAAACTCAGTTGGTGCGCCGCACAAACAACGCCGGAATCTGCGCTTTGGGTTTGCCCGTCACCGGCTCAGCGGGCTTCGTCTCGGCTACTGGCGGGGCGCTGATGCTCGGCACATAGGGCTTGTCGAACCACGCGTCGTGGCTGGGTTTGCCCGGCGAGGGGGTATGGTACGCGTGGCTGCGTTCAGGACGGTCGACGTGCGGTGTCCGGGGCGGTTTCGCGGCCTGTGCAGGCAACGGTGCGCGCTCTTTCTTGATCTCCGTCTTGATCAGCTTTTCGATCTCCAGCAGATATTTTTCTTCTTCCGGCGACACCAGCGAGATCGCCGTGCCGGATGCGCCCGCACGCCCGGTGCGGCCGATGCGGTGCACATAATCTTCCGCCGCATGCGGTATCTCGTAGTTGATGACCATCGGCAGACTGTCGATATCCAGCCCGCGCGCGGCCACGTCGGTGGCGATCAGCACGGCGACCTTGCCCTGCTTGAAGGCATCCAGCGCATGCATGCGTTCCAGCTGGCTCTTGTCGCCGTGGATGGCATCGGCTGACACACCTTCGCGCTGCAACTGGCGCGCCAGGTGGCTGGCGGTGAGCTTGGTCTTGGTGAACACGATGGCCTGCTTCGCATCGTCGCCGCGCAACAGCTGCGCCAGCAGTTGATGCTTGTCCGCCTGTTCGACCAGATAGACTTTTTGCGTGATGTTCTCGGCAGAGGCATTGCTGCGCGCCACTTCGATCAACGTCGGGTAATTCATGAAATCTTCAGATAGCTTCTTGATCTCGTCCGAGAAGGTGGCGGAGAACATCAGGCTCTGGCGCTGTCTGGGCAGCAAGGCCAGGATGCGTTTCAGCGCGGGCATGAAGCCCATGTCCAGCATGCGGTCCGCCTCGTCCAGCACCAGCATCTGCACCTGGTTCAGTTGCACCGTCTTCTGCTCGAGGTGATCCAGCAAACGCCCCGGTGTCGCCACCAGTATCTCCACGCCCGTTTTCAGGTGCGGCGTCTGTGTCTTGATGTCCACGCCGCCGTACACCACCAGCGAACGCAAATGGGTGTGTTTCGCGTAGGCCTTCACGCTCTCTTCCACCTGCACCGCCAGCTCGCGTGTCGGCACCAGGATCAGCGCACGCACCGGATGCTTGGCCGGGGAAGTGCTGGAGCTGGCATGCGGCATCAGTTTTTGCAGCATGGGTAGCGCGAACGCCGCCGTCTTGCCGGTGCCGGTCTGAGCGCCCGCCATCAGGTCGTGGCCTTCCAACACCACGGGGATGGCTTGCGCCTGGATGGGGGTCGGCGTGGTGTAACCGGATTCGGTGAGTGCCCTGAGGATTTCGGGCGCCAGTTTCAGATCGGCAAAACTAACAATGTCCAATGTGTCGTTCTCTTGGTAGTGGTCGGGGCTTGATTGGGCGCATTATACGCCTCGCCGGTCTGCCATAGCCGCCCGCTGCTGCGCCGTCAATAACTTGCCTGGCCAGCAGACCCACTTTACGGTGGGCACTTAACGGCTTGCGGCAGGCTGCCAGGATGAGCTTTGCGATCAGCTTTTCCCTATAATCCGCATCCAAACACCCTGGAGTCACTCGCATGCAACTCATGGTCTCGACCGACATCGCGCTACGCACCCTGATCTATCTGGGACAGAAGGGCGATGCCGCCACGATCCAGGAAGTGTCGGATGCTTTCAACATCTCCAAGAACCACTTGATGAAAGTCGTGATGACACTGGTCGCGGCCAACTTCCTTGGCAGCGAGCGTGGGCGCAACGGCGGCATTCGTTTGACGCAAAAACCGGGCGACATCTCCATCGGCGCGGTGGTCAGACTGATGGAATCCAACCTGGCGCTGGTGGTTTGCATGAAAGACGATGCTCCCGCAGATGTCTGTCCGCTATTGCCGAGATGCCGTTTGAAGAAAGTTTTCCATAAGGCGCAGAATGCCTTTTTCGATTCGCTCGACCAAAGTTCACTAGCCGACCTGCTGTAAACATTTCCCACCCATACCGCCGCAAGGGTTGTATTTGCGCATCTTCGCCAATATCATTCGCCGATAATGAATATATATTCGATTAACCGGTTGTGAAGGAGTGCAGAATGAACAATAACAACGATCACCCCCTGACCGGCGAGCAGGCTGGCGGACAGCAAACCGCCCGCCCGGAGAGCAACCGGGATGCGGGCAGCCTGACCGATCTGGTCGGGCGTCTGTTAAATCACCATCACCCCTATACCAAGTCTGCGCTGGAGGAACTGGCTCCGCTGCTGGATAAAGTGCTGCGCGTACATGGCGAGCATCATCCGGAATTACGCGAGCTGCACACACTGTTTACCGAATTGCGCGACGACATGGGGATGCATCTCATGAAGGAGGAGAACATCCTGTTTCCTTACCTGCTCGCGCTGGAAGCGGGGGCATCGCCGGCAGCCGCACCATTCGGCACGGTCGCCAACCCTATCCGCATGATGATGACGGAGCATCATCACGACAGCCTGATCCTGCACAAGATGCTGCAAGTGACCGGCAGCTTCGCCCTGCCCCCGGGCGCATGTGCCAGCTACACGGCACTGTATGCGGGGTTACATGAACTGGTGGACGATCTGTTCCGGCACATCGACCTGGAGAACGACATTCTTTTTCCCAAGGCGATTGAAACAGAAAAGCTCTTGCAGCGGCGACCCTGACACCTTCCCTGCAACACCTCATTATCCATACCGGAGTAAGCAATGACACACGACTGTTCCAACACCATCTCT
The DNA here is from genome assembly GCA_963813255.1 of uncultured beta proteobacterium. Classification (GTDB taxonomy): domain Bacteria; phylum Pseudomonadota; class Gammaproteobacteria; order Burkholderiales; family Gallionellaceae; genus Sideroxyarcus. The sequence continues at coordinate 99,975 of CAWEYD010000011.1, forward strand.
TTCGACATGCGCTATACGTTTGATGCCCGTGGCATCGCCAAGCGTTTTCGTCACGCGGCGATTTTCGGCGCGCTGGACGCATTGAATGCCGGGGAAGCCATGCGCTTTCTCAATGACCATGATCCGCTGCCACTGCTCGCGCAATTGCAACAGCGCTACGCAGACGGCATCCAGATCAGTTATGTCTCACGCGAGCCCGGGCAAATCACCATCGACTTCAAACGCGTGTAGCCCGCTGCATGCAACGCAGCCCCGCCCTGCAGCCGCTGTCGCGCGAACATCATGCTGCCCTCAAGCTGGCGAAAACATGCGAACGGGCTGCCCGTTCATCCGACGCAGCCGAGGTGAGCCAGGCTTGCCAGCACGCGATACAAGCCTGCAACAACGAGCTGCACGCACACTTCTTGACCGAGGAGCAGACGCTACTCCCGCTGCTGAACGGCACCGCGCAGCAAGCGCTGGCCGAACGCACGCTGGCCGAGCACCGGCAGCTGTATGCCTTGCTGGATAAGCTGCAACAACATGATGCAGCTGCGCTTGAGCGCTTCGGCCAATGCTTGACTGAGCATGTACGCTTTGAAGAACGCGAATTGTTTCCGGCGCTGGAGAGCAGGCTGCATGTGCCAAACTGAAACCAGGTAAATCCCGATGACCTCATCCTCACATCCCTTCTGGCTGGTTGGCTTCCGCCCGTTTTTTACTTTGGCAATGTTGGCCGGACTGGCGCTGCCGGTGCTGTGGGTGCTGATCTATGCGGGTGTCGTGGCCACCCCGCCCCACTCTTTTTCCAGCATGCAGTGGCATGCACACGAAATGTTCTTCGGCTTTGGCTGGGCTGTGCTCGGGGGCTTCCTGCTTACCGCCACCAAGAATTGGGTCAAGGTGCGGGGTTATCACGGTCCGGCGCTGATGTTCTTGGCAGCAGCCTGGCTGTTTGAAAGAGCGGGCATGTGGTACGAAGGCACTTGGCCACGGCTGCTGTTTTACTTTTCGAACAACCTGTTCCTGATGGCTATCGTGGCGATGGTGCTGTGGACATTGATCAGAAACCGCAAAGCTGATTTCTACCGCGACAATTATTTTTTCCTGCTGATCCTCCCGGCTTTTCTGCTGACCAAGCATCTGCTGCTCAGTGCCGACTACTACCAGACAGGCATGAGCATGGCCGTGGGGCTGTTTCGCGTGGCGCTGCTGGTGATGCTGGAACGAACACTATTCGAGTTCATGAAGGGTGCGTTCCAGGTTGAAATACTGCTCAACCCGCTGTTGAACAAGACGATCAAGTTGCTTGCCATGCTGCTGGTCTTCGCCAACGTGCTGCCTGAGCAAATGGCAGGCAGCATGGCGTTGCTGCTCGCCGCATTGCTGACGGGAAGACTGTTCTACTGGAAGCCGCAACTGGGTCTGCGCAGGCTGGATATTGGCATCATGTACATGGGCTATCTTGCGATCGTCGCGCAATTGCTGATCGAATGCTGCAGACTGACCGGTCATTGTGCATGGACCGCTTCCCTGTCCATTCATGTCTTCACCTTCGGAGCGATGGGACTGATCATTCCAGCCATGCTGATCAGAATTTCCAAGGGACACACCGGCAGAAGGGTATCATTCGATGCCCTCGACAAGCTCGCGCTGTACTGCATGATGCTGGCATTTGTGATGCGCATAATCGCGCCGCAACTATATCCATCCGGCTACACCGTCTGCATGGCACTCGCGGCAGCGTGCTGGTTTGCCTGTTTTTCGCTGCTGGGTTGGCGCTATATCCCGATGCTGATGCAGCCACGCGTGGATGGCAGAGAGCATTAACATGGCCGATTTTGACTCACGCTGGTGACGATCATGCGTATCGACAACATAATCCAATCATTCAAGCCGCACGCATCACCTGCCCCGATGGTGGAAAAGATCCGCAGCGGTCTCGCGGGCGGCAGTGCCATCTTGCTGCTGGCATTGGCAGTACATTACCTGCCGCATCACGACTATCCGCTGCTCCTGCTGGGTTCGATGGCGGCTTCTGCCGTGCTGCTGTATGCCGCGCCGCACAGCCCGTTCTCGCAGCCGTGGAACCTGGTCGGCGGACACTTCGTTTCCGCGCTGGCCGGATGGATATGCGGCCTGCTCATCGTTGAACCTTCGCTGTCTGCGGGTGTTGCCGTCGGTGCCGCCATCTTTCTGATGTATGTCCTGAAATGCCTGCACCCGCCCGGTGCGGCCACCGCGCTGACCCTGGTGCTGGGCAGTGCGCAATTTCACGGCATGGGCTGGCAATGGGTGGCCTGGATAATGATCGCCAACGTCGTCATCTCGCTGCTGCTGGCGCTGATCATCAATAGCGTCATCCCCGGCCGGCATTATCCGATGCAGCCTATCGCACCCAGCCACCCCAAGCCCGAACCGGTCATCGTGCCGGAACAAACCGACATCGAATGGGCGCTCGCGCAGATGGACAGCGTGATCGACGTCAGCATCGAGGACCTCAGCGAAATCTATGCAACGGCGCAGGAACACGCCAATGCACGCTACGCTTCGGCAACCAGGAAATAACGCCATGCTTGCGCTCAAGTCCATCCATATCACCTGCGTCGCCGTCAGCTACGCCCTGTTCTTCATGCGCGGACTCTGGCTGTGGCGCGGCTCGTCCGTCATGCGGCAGCGCTGGGTCAAGATCGCACCGCACAGCGTCGATAGCGTGCTGCTGATCAGCGCCATCGCGCTCGCCTGGCAGCTGGGCTACACACCCGCGAATTCGCCTTGGCTGGCCGCGAAGATCGTGGCGCTGTTGCTCTACATCGGCCTCGGCATGCTGGCATTCCGCTTCGGCAAGACCCGGGAGATGCGCCTGACCGCCTGGCTGTCTGCACAGGCCGTATTCTTTTACATCGTCGCAGTGGCGATCACGCACGACCCGTTGCTCTCACTCTGAAAGGCCTGCCATGCACTCACTCATCGACGCTGCCGCCGCCCCCGGATTCGACGACCCGCTGGAAATGCTGCTCGCCTGCCATGGCAGAATCGAAGCCCAGTGCGACACGCTGCACAGGCTGGTGGCACATCTGACAAGCCACGGCAAAGATGCACAGGCGCACCAGGCCGCGCGCGCCATCCTGCGCTATTTTGATACTGCCGGACGTCATCACCACGAGGACGAGGAACGGGATCTGTTTCCGCAACTGCTCGCCACGCGCAATCAGACGGCATGCACTCTCGTTGCACGCTTGCTGGAGGAACACCAGACGATTGAAGCCAAATGGCAAAAATTCCGCCCGCACGTGTCGAGCATTGCCGATGATCGATCCGACAGGCTAGACGCACAAATCGCGAAACGCTTCATCAGCCTCTACACACAGCACATCGCTTTGGAGAACGCGGAGTTATTGCCGCTGGCGTGCAGCTTGCTGAATGCGAAACAGCTTCGACTACTCGGCCACAGCATGGCCGCACGACGCGGAGTGAGCATTTGAAGACGGATCAACGTACGCCCACCGTCGCCATCATCGGCGGCGGCCCTGCCGGATTGATGGCGGCGGAAGTGTTGGCACAGGCGGCGTGCGCGTCGAGGTGTATGACGCGATGCCCAGCGTGGGGCGCAAGTTCCTGATGGCGGGCAAAGGCGGCATGAACATCACCCATGCCGAACCGTTCGCGGATTTCGTCACGCGCTACGGCGCACGCCGCGAACACATCGAACCGCTGCTGCGCGATTTTGCACCAGAAGCTTTGCGCGCGTGGATACACGGTCTCGGCATAGCCACCTTCGTCGGCACCTCCGGTCGCGTCTTTCCCACCGACATGAAAGCCGCCCCGCTGCTGCGCGCCTGGCTGCATCGCTTGCGCGAGCGCGGCGTGCATTTCCACGTGCGGCATCGCTGGTGCGGATGGGATGAGCGTGGAGCGCTACGTTTCACCACGCCGGATGGCGAACGCACGGTACGCTGCCGATGCCGTGGTGCTGGCGCTGGGCGGCGGCAGTTGGCCGCAGCTGGGCTCGGATGGCACATGGGTGCCTTTGCTCGAACAGCACGGTACACAGGTCGCACCGCTGCGCCCCGCCAACTGCGGCTTCGATGTCGCATGGAGCGCGTTCTTCCGCAAGCGCTTTGCCGGTGAGCCGCTGAAATCCGTCGCCGCCACGTTCGGCGAGGTGCGCAAACAGGGGGAATGCGTCATCACCGAGCATGGCGTCGAGGGCGGCCTGATCTATGCGCTGTCCTCCGCGTTGCGCGACGAGATCGAACGCAGCGGCAGCGCGACATTGCAGCTCGACCTGCTACCCGACTGGTCGTTGCAGCGCGTGCAGAACGAGGTGTCGCATCCGCGCGGTTCGCGTTCGCTTTCCAGCCATCTGCAAAGCCGCCTGGGATTGAAAGGCGTGAAAGCCAATCTGCTGCGTGAAGTGCTGAGCGCGGAGCAGATGCACGATACAGCACTGCTGGCGCGCACCATCAAAGCCCTGCCGCTGCGCCTCATCGCGCCACGTCCGTTGCGCGAAGCCATCAGCACGGCGGGCGGCGTGACCTTTGAAGCGCTGGATGAAAAACTGATGCTTAACAAATCGCCCGGCCTGTTCTGCGCTGGCGAGATGCTGGATTGGGAAGCACCCACCGGCGGCTATCTGCTCAGCGCTTGTTTTGCCAGCGGACATGTCGCGGGATCGGGCGTGCTGAACTGGTTGAAGAGCCGAACCCGTCCCTGAGCATCGCCATTAATTCGGCGGTTTGCTGGCCGGATCACGAGTTCCGTTTTTCGCCTGATGCAAGCAGGGTCTCTGGCTGGCGCAATCCGTTAAAATGCGCGGGCATTTTTTAACTCACAGGAGTAAGCCATGAAGCAATACAGCACACGCACCGCAGCTCATCCATTGGTTGATTTTCATACTGATCGTTGCCGCACTGACCCTCGGCGTCTGGCTGGACGAAAGCGAAAACACCCGCCAGAAACTGTCGATGTATCCGCTGCACTTCCTGATCGGCGACGCCGTGCTGTTACTCGTCCTGTTGCGCATCTATTTCAGGAAGAAAGACGGCGAGCCCGCTGCGGCCAACGCCAATCCGCTGCTGAACAAGATCGCCGCCGCGACGCATGCTCTCATGAACCTCTCGCTGATCGCGCTGGCCATCTCTGGCATCGCCACCGTTGCCAGCTCCGGCCTCATCGCAGCATTGAAGGCAGGCGACCCGAGCTTGATTCCGGATTTCCATGAAGTGGCAGCCAAAGGATTCCATGAGATCTTCCTGAGCGTGACCTTGCTGCTGGTGATATTCCATATCGCGGCTGCGCTCTACCATCAGTTCATCGTCAAGGACAATCTGCTGCGCCGCATCATGGTTAGGCGTTTCGAAGACTGAGCCGGAACCGGCCCAGAAGAGGCACTGGTGGAAAGCAACTCCACTCACTCCTTGCACCTTCAGGGCAGCTGAAACAACGCTGCCCCAGACATCACAGTGCTTACCCGGCGTGCTTGCGGTCGCTGATGTCGAACAGCGTGGAGCGGCTCTTCACGAAGTGACCGTCGGCATCCTTGATCGCGTTTGCACTCAGCAACACAGTCAATTTGGTGCCATCCTTGCGCACCATCTCGAGCTCCAGGTCGCGTATCCAGCCGCTCATCCTGAAGTGAGGGTAGCTTTCCTGGAAAGTTTTACGGCTTTCAGCCGTGAGCTGGTCGACGAACCTCATCTTGCCCACGACTTCTTCGCGTGTAAGTTCATGCCACTTGAGCTCGGTGTCGTTGATCTGGACGAACACGCCATCAGCGTCGAGCGAGTGATAACCGCAAGGAGCGTTGTGGTAGAGGTCCGCAAGCTGATCGGCAGATTGCTTGAGCGTTGCCTCGGCCTGGGTGCGTGTGCGAAGCTCACTGGAAAGACTGGTGTTGGCTGACTTGTACACTGCGACCTGTTTCTCGAGTTGTGTCGTGCGCAGGGCTACCAGATCATCGATATGGCGGCGATGCAAAAGCAACTCTTCTTCAACCTGTTTTTCCTGGGTGATGTCGATCAGAATGCCCTGCAGTAACAGTGGCCTGCCGTGTTCGTCGTACACCAGGCTGGCCTCATCCAGGAACCAGCGCACTTCGCCAGCACGGTTGAACAGGCGGTATTCACAGCGCAACGGTTTGCCGGTAGCACGCACTTGCTCGAATGCATCCACTGCCCGCTGTTTATCATCGGGATGAATATGACTACGCAACACACCGACTTGGGCGGTCAACTCCTCCGGGGAATAGCCTAACGCACTGAGTTGCGGGCTCACGTAGAGCAGCTTGCCGGGTATGTCCAGCGCGGCGGTATAGGTGATGGCGGGAATCTGCTCTACCAGGAAACGGTACTGCGCTTCGGCCTGAATCAGACGGGATTCCATCTGTTTCTTTTCCGTCAATGCCCGTCGCTCGCGCAGCACGCGCTGGACGACAGCGGGCAGCAACTCCAGATACTGGCGGTTAGCATCCTTGACCAGATAGTCCTGCGCGCCGCGCTTCATAGCCTCTACCGCGACCGACGCGTTGTCGGCGCCGGTCAGCATCATGACCGGCACCGGGATCTCGCCCACATCGTTTCTCAGCTCGGCCAGAAACTCCAGACCATTCAAATCAGGCAAGTGATAATCGAGCAGCACGCAGTCCGGCTTTTGCGCATGGGCGAGTTGCAGCCCCTCGCGGCCGGTTTCGGCTTCCGCCAGCACGAATTCGTAGTTCGGGTCCTGCGCCAGCGCGCGGCGGCAGGCCATGCGGTCCACCAGGTCGTCCTCGACGATGAGTATGTGTATTTGCGGTTTGCTCATTGCGGTACCTCGCTGATGGTCCAATAGGCGTTGATGGTGCGCATGACCTCGACGAATTTCCGGTAATCCACCGGCTTGGCCATATAGCCGGCCACACCCAAGTCGAAGCTGCTGGCGATGTCCTGTTGCTCCTCGGACGTGGTCAGCACCACTACCGGGATGCGCCTGAGCGGGGCATCGTGCTTCACCACCTGCAGGAACTCGATGCCGTTCATGATCGGCATATTGATATCGAGCAGGATAATGCACGGCCTTACGCTTGCAGGGTCGCGCAGATATTTCAGCGCTTCCTCACCATTTTCCAGATTCACCACCGGGTTGGTGATGCGGATCTCCTTCAGCGCGCGCTTGACCGTCATGACGTCCACTTGATCGTCTTCCACCAGCAGGATGGGCTTGTCGCTGATTTTCATGCGTGTGTTCCTTTGTTTGAGATTGGGGTGGCAGACGTGCGCGGCAGGGTGAAGAAGAATGTGCTTCCTTCCCCGACAGTGGACTCGACCCAGACATGTCCGCCGTACATTTCCACGATCTTCTTTACCAGCGCCAAGCCGACACCGGAGCTTTCCACACGGTCGCGCGGGGCGAGCGTCTGGAACAACTTGAAGATTCTTTCAAAATGTTGCTGTTGAATGCCGGGGCCGTTGTCGGTGACACTGAATTTCCATTGTCCTCCCTCGGCGCTGCAAGCGATACGAATTTTGCCCTCGGGCTTGTCCATATATTTGATGGCGTTGGAGAGCAGGTTCTGGAACACCTGCTGGATGCGGGTCGGCTCTGTCATGACGGTCGGCAGGGGATTATCGATGGTGACTGTGATGCTTGCCGGCGGGGCAAGCATGTCGAGCACCTCCCCTACCAAACGGTTGAGGTCCACTGCGACCATCGTTTCTTGCACCCGGCCTACCCGCGAATACAGCAGAATTCCGTCGATGAGGCCGTCCATACGCTGTACCCGGCCGATCAACAGGCGCATCTGCTCACGGCCTGCATCATCGAACTTGTCCGCGTAATCCGTGGCAAGCCAATCTGCCAGCGAGCTGATGGCGCGCAGCGGGGCCTTGAGGTCATGCGACACCACATAGGCGAAATTTTTGAGTTCCTCGTTGGCGCTTGCTATCTCCCGCAGCAGACCGTCGCGCTGTTCCTCCGCCTGTTTGCGCTCGGTGATATCGCGCATGAAACTGTAGATCCGTCCGCCATTGAGATTGCTGTAATTCGAGCTCACCTCGACGATCTGGATACGGCCATCTTTGCGACGCTTGCGCGCCTCGTAACGATCACTACCCGTTTCGAGCAGCTTGCCGAGATCCCTGGCCGGCTCTTCCTGTGCATCTGCCACCTCGATGTCCGAGGTGCTCATTTTTTTCAACTCTGCGCGGCTGTAACCCGTCATCTGGCAATACGCATCGTTTACTTGCAGGATACGTCCGCTGCATATCGGTGATCAGAAAGGCGTCCAGCGAAGTGCGGATCATGACCTTGAACTGTTCTTCCTCGTTCTTGTGCAATACCTCCTCGAGCTGCTCGCGCTCGCGGATATGAATGACCAAGGGCCGGAACAGGAAGAAATAGAGCGCCGGCGAGACTACCGCGACCAGCAGCGTGGCATCGATGATTGCATCGCTCACCAAAGATAGCCGTGGCAATGAGTAAAGCAGCAGCATCACTGATGCTTCCGAGATAAAAACGGAGATGGCAACGATAAGCAGGATTAAAGCCGGGGATTTAAAAAGCAACGACTGGTTTTGTACGGTATACATCGATCGCGCCCACCTAGCTGTTTGATGCCTCATTATAGTGCATACGCAATGGGCGACACATCAGAGCCGGCACCAAACTCTGGTGCGGGCGGGCCACAGCAGGCTGCCCGAATGCAATCTGACTATCGAGGCGCGATCAGGCGCGTTGTCAGGCTGGCTATTTCTTGAAAGCGATGATCACCGCCCACGCTCCCAGCAACACGTACCAGATCAGCGACAACTCCGGGATGCCCAGCCCCAGGAACGTCCAGCCCTTCGCCGCGCATTCGCCGGAACCGTGCATCAGCTCCTGCCACACGTCGGACAGCGGGAAGTGCTTCAGCATGAAATCCAGACCGGGGCCGCAGGCGGGCACCTGATCCTTCGGCAGGTGCTGGATCCAGATGTGGCGCGAGGCAACTGCCACGCCGCCCAGTGCGGTGAGTGCAATCAGCCCGGAATATATCTTCGTACCGATATTTTTCGCGTTGTGCAGCGCGGCGATAAAGAACAGCACGCCGATGGCGATGAAAATGACGCGCTGCACCATGCACAGCGGGCACGGCTCTTCGCGCAACACGTATTGCAGATACAGCGCCGCACCGAACAAAACGGCCACCGTCAATGCACCGGCCAGATACAGCCAGCGCCTGGAAATATTGCACCATAGCTTCAACATATCATTCCGCCTCGTCTATCCATGCAGCCTGGATGGCTTCCAGCACCTTCTCGCCGCCATGGCTGTGGTCATCGTCAAAACCGGCCAGATCGACCACGTAGTTGTGCAGATCAACGAAACGGACTGTTCTCGGATCAACGTCGGCATGTTTTTCCGACAGGGCGATGGCGATGTCGCGCACGTCTATCCATTTCATTTGGAGTGCCCTTCCTTGGTCATGTTGATGGAATATTTCGGGATCTCCACCACCAGCTCCTGCTTGCCGACGATGGCCTGGCAACTCAGGCGCGAATTTCCTTCCAGACCCCACGCTTTGTCCAGCATATCCTCTTCCAGTTCCGTCGCCTCAGGCAAACTGTTGAAGCCCTGACGCACGATGACGTGACAGGTGGTGCAGGCGCAGGATTTCTCACAGGCATGCTCGATCTCGATGCCGTGTTCCAGCAATGCGTCACAGATGGAAGTGCCGGGCGCGGCCTCGATCAGCGCGCCCTTGGGACACAACTCCACATGCGGCAAAACAATAATCTGCGTCATCTCTTCACTCCAGTTCGGACAGCTTATGTCCGGCCAGCGCATGCTTCACGCTTTGATCCATACGGCGTTGCGCAAACTCGGTGGTGGCCAGGTTCAACGCCTCGACCGCGCGCTTGATGGCTTGATGATCGCCGCCCTCGATCACCGCGCGCAGGGCTGCCATGCTGCTGCGGATGCTCGTTTGCGTTGCGGCGTCCAACAGCGCGTCGCCGTCCTGGCGCATGGCGTTGTCCACAGCTTCCAGCAACTGCGCCGCTTCGGTCTGCTGTTCGCGCAAGGCGCGCGCCAGCATGTCGTCGCGCGCATGTTGCGTGGAGTCTTGCAGCATGCGCGTGATGTCTTCGTCGCTCAGCCCGTAGGAAGGTTTCACCACGATGCTCGCTTCCGTGCCGCTGCCTGTCTCGCGCGCGGAGACGCTGAGCAGGCCGTCCGCATCCACCTGGAAAGTGACGCGGATGCGTGCCGAACCCGCCACCATGGGCGGGATACCGCGCAATTCGAATTTCGCCAGCGAACGGCAATCGCTCACCAACTCGCGTTCGCCCTGCACCACGTGGATGCTCATCGCGGTCTGCCCGTCTTTGTAGGTGGTGAACTCCTGCGCGCGCGCGCTGGGAATGGTGCTGTTGCGCGGAATGATCTTCTCCACCAGACCGCCCATGGTCTCGATCCCCAGGCTGAGCGGGATCACATCCAGCAACAGCCAGTCATCGCCGCTGCGGTTGCCCGCCAGCACATTGGCCTGGATCGCCGCGCCCAGCGCCACCACCTTGTCCGGGTCGAGATTGTTCAGCGGTGTCTGCCCGAAGAACTCGCCCACCGCCAGTTGCACCTGCGGCATGCGCGTGGAGCCGCCGACCATCACCACGCCTTTGATGTCCGATGCAGTGAGCTTGGCATCGCGCAAAGCGCGGCGCGTGGCCTGCAAGGTGCGCGCCACCAGATTCTGCGCCATCTCGTAGAACGCTTCGCGCGTGAGCGTGAGATCGACCAGTTCACCGCCGCCCAATATCGCCGTGACCTGCGTCTGCGGATACTCGGTGAGTTGTTCCTTGGCGATACGGGCATGGGTCAGCAGCAAGCGCGTGTCATGCGCGCTCAAGGCCGACAGCGCGGACTGCTCCAGCAACCAGCAGTAGATGCGGTGGTCGAAGTCGTCGCCGCCCAGCGCCGAATCGCCATTGGTCGCCAGCACTTCGAACACGCCCTTGGAAAGTCGCAGGATGGAAATGTCGAACGTGCCGCCACCAAGGTCGTACACCGCATACACCCCTTCGGCGGCGTTATCCAGCCCGTAGGCGATAGCAGCGGCAGTCGGTTCGTTGAGCAGGCGCAGCACGTTGAGTCCGGCCAGCTTCGCCGCGTCTTTGGTTGCCTGGCGTTGCGCGTCGTCGAAATAGGCGGGCACGGTGATGACCGCGCCGACCAGCTCGCCGCCCAGGGAAAGTTCGGCGCGTTCGCGCAACACTTTGAGTATCTCTGCAGAGACTTCGACCGGGCTCTTCGCACCGGCGACCGTGCGCAGTTGCAGCATGCCGGGCGCATCGACGAAACGATATGGCAGGTTGCCGACTTCGCCCACGTCTTTCAGTCCGCGCCCCATGAAGCGCTTCACCGAGACGATGGTGTTGTGCGGGTCCTCGCTCTGCACCGCCTGTGCCGCATGGCCGACTTGCACGCTGCCGTCTTCCGCATAGCGCACCACCGAAGGCAACAAGGTGCAGCCGTGGATGTCGTTCAACACCGTGCTGATGCCGTTGCGTACCGTTGCCACGAGGGAATTGGTCGTGCCGAGGTCGATGCCGATGGCCAGCCGGTGCTGGTGCGGTGCGGCGCTGAGGCCGGGTTCTGCGATTTGAAGTAGAGCCATTTGAGTGGTTAGTCGCTGGACGTTGGTCTTTAGTTGGCGGTTGCTGTTGGTATTAACTAGACTCTAACGACCAACGTCTGATAACTGTTTTAAGTATCCAGTTCGTCGAATGCGGAGCCGATCTCTTCCGCCAATTTCTCAAGGAATTTCAGCTTGCGCACTATACCGGAAGCAGCGGCGAAATCATGTGTGTCATCGAGGTCGATGGCGAGTTGTTGTTGCAAAATACGCACTTCGTTTTGCATGCGCCGCTCCATCTCTGCCAGCACCGTATCGTCTTTTGCCTGCCTGGCTTCTTGCAGCGCTTCGCGCCATTCCATCTGCTGCATCAGGAATTCGACAGGCATCGCGGTATTGGTTTCTTCCTGCGTATCCACACCCTGCTGCGTCAGCAAATAGCGCGCACGATGCAAAGGGTTGCGCAGCGTCTGATAGCCTTCGTTGACGCGCGTCGCCCACTGCATGGAAAGACGACGCTCTGCTTCGGAGAGATGGGCGAACTTGTCGGGATGGACTTGCGCTTGTAACGAGCGGAAATTCTGCTCAAGCAGCGTGGTATCGATTTGAAAACGAGCGGGGAGATTGAAGAGAGAGAAAAAATCCTGCTGGAAGTCGCTGCCGAGGGGGAGCATCAATTCATTCTCATCAAAAACTGGAAAATTTTGCCACGGATTATCGCGAATGTTAACGGCTGTTTTAACTGTGTTCAACCGCGGCTAATGGATCTTTCAGACCTTGAAACTTTCGCCGCAGCCGCATGAATCTTTCACATTCGGATTGTTGAACTTGAAGCCTTCGTTCAATCCCTCGCGCGTGTAATCCAGCTCCATACCGTCGATGTAAGGCAGGCTTTGCGGATCGACCAGCACGGTGACACCGTTGCTGACGAATTGCAGATCGTCACCATCCACCGCATCGGCGAATTCCAGCTTGTACGCCATGCCGGAACAACCGCTGGTGCGCACGCCGAGGCGCAGCCCCACGCCTTTGCCGCGTTTGGTCAGAAAATTCTGCACATGCTTCGCCGCATTTTCCGTCAATGTGATCGCCATGCCGTTCTCCTACTTGTTCCCGTTGCAGGCAGCGGTCTCCACCATCGCGCCGCTCTTGGCCTTGTAATCCGCCACCGCCGCCTTGATGGCATCTTCCGCCAGGATGGAACAGTGGATCTTCACCGGCGGCAGCGCCAGCTCTTCGGCAATCTGCGTGTTCTTGATCGCCAGCGCCTGATCCACCGTCTTGCCCTTGACCCATTCGGTGACCAGAGAACTGGAGGCGATCGCCGAACCGCAACCGTAAGTCTTGAACTTGGCATCCTCGATGATGCCGTCCTTGCCGACCTTGATCTGCAACTTCATCACGTCGCCGCACGCAGGTGCGCCGACCATGCCGGTACCGACAAAAGCATCGTCCTTGTCCAGAGAGCCGACGTTGCGCGGATGTTCATAGTGATCTAGTACTTTTTCGCTGTAAGCCATTATGGCCTCCTTAGTGTGCAGCCCACTGCACAGTATTCATATCAACGCCATCCTTGTACATATCCCATAAGGGGGATAGCTCACGAAGTTTGGCAATTTTTTCATGCAAGCAGTTTCACCGCGTAATCCACTTCCTCGATTGTGGTGAAACGCCCCACGGTGAAACGGATCGAGCTGTGCGCCAGTTCGTCGTTGCGCCCCAAAGCGCGCAACACATAAGACGGTTCCAAGCTGGCCGAGGTACAGGCCGAGCCGCTGGATACCGCGATGTCTTTCACCGCCATGATGAGCGACTCGCCTTCGACGAAGTTGAAGCTCACATTCAGGTTGTGCGGTACACGCTGTTCCATGTCGCCGTTGAGATACACCTCCTCCATGCCGGAGAGGCCCTTCCACAGTCGATCGCGCAGCATGCGGATACGCTCGTTCTCGCTCGCCATCTCTTCCTTGGCGATGCGGAACGCTTCACCCATGCCGACGATCTGGTGCGTCGCCAGGGTGCCGGAGCGGAAGCCGCGCTCATGTCCGCCGCCGTGCATCTGGGCTTCCAGACGCACACGCGGTTTGCGGCGCACGTACAGCGCGCCGATACCTTTCGGGCCGTAGGTCTTGTGTGCGGAGAAGCTCATCAGATCGACCTTGAGCTTTTGCAGATCGATCGCCACTTTGCCCGTCGCCTGCGCCGCATCGACATGGAACAGGATGCCGCGCTCGCGGCAGATCTCGCCGATGGCGGCGATGTCCTGGATCACCCCGATCTCGTTGTTCACCAGCATCACCGACACGATGACGGTGTCGGGACGCAGTGCAGCTTTGAGTTTTTCCAGATCGAGCAGACCGCTCGGCTCGGGGTCAAGATAGGTCGCGGCAAAACCCTGACGCTCCAACTCGCGCACGGTGTCGAGGATCGCTTTGTGCTCGGTTTGCACGGTGACGATGTGCTTGCCCTTGTCGGCATAGAAATGCGCCGCGCCCTTCAAGGCGAGGTTGTTGGATTCGGTCGCGCCGGAAGTCCACACGATCTCTTTCGGATCGGCATTGACCAACGCCGCCACCTGCTCACGCGCCCGCTCCACCGCTTCATCCGCCGTCCAGCCGAAGGAATGCGACCTCGAAGCCGGATTGCCGAATTTCTCGGTGAGGTAGGGGATCATCGCTTCGGCCACGCGCGGATCGACCGGCGTGGTAGCGGAATAATCCATATAGATCGGCAGGTGCAGCGTCATTCACTCTCTCCTATTACCAGTGACTTACCCGGCGTTTATTGCCGGGCTTGTCAGACAGCCAGTTGCCTTTTAGGCAACGGCTCGCGTCAGGTTGGCGTGTTTCGCCATCACAACCGGTGCGGCAGGGTCGGCAGCAACGGCTTTGCTCTGTCCGTCCACCAGCTGCTGCAGATTCACCTTGCGCAGGTAATCGTGGATCGTCTCGTTCAGACCGAACCACAACTCGTGCGTCAGGCAAGGCTTGCCGTCCTGGCAATCACCCTTGGTGCCACAATGCGTGGCATCCAGCGCTTCGTCCACCGCAACGATGATCTCCACGATGGATATCTTGTTCGCCGGGCGAGCCAGGCAATAACCGCCACCGGGGCCGCGCACACTGGCCACCACATTGTTCTTGCGCAGCTTGGCAAACAACTGCTCCAGATATGACAGGGAAATCTTCTGTCTTTCGCTGATCGCAGCCAAGGTGACCGGGCCTTTCCCACCGTGCATCGTGAGATCAACCATCGCTGTTACCGCAAAACGTCCTTTAGTCGTGAGTCGCATACCGTACCCTCTCCCGTAAATTAACTTAATAAATCAAAGCGGCATCAGGCAAATACAGCTGCCCGTCGTGCCATTAGGGGAATCATAGAATACCCGATTCTTTTAGTCAACAATCTTGTTCAGGTAGTTTGGATCGAACTTATCGGCGGTGGCTTGCTCGTCTTCCACGCGCACGCCCATTTTTTCGAGTTGCTGCAGGATCTGCTCGATGCGCTGATCCACGGTCACGCTATGCCCGATCAGGCCGTGCAGGGCTTTGGAGACCGGATCGTTCTGGTCGTTGCTGATGCCGTAGGCGTTGAATCCGGTGGTTTTCTTGGCCTCATCCAGAATACGCGCCGGGATGCCTGCTGCCGTCGCCCCCGCCGGAACATCCTTCACCACCACCGCATTGGAGCCGATCTTGGCCCCGTCGCCGATGTGGATCGGGCCGAGTATCTTCGCGCCCGCCCCCACCACCACGCCATTGCCCAAAGTGGGATGACGTTTGCCTTCCTTCCATGAAGTGCCGCCCAGCGTCACACCGTGATACAGCGTCACATCGTCGCCGATCTCGGCGGTCTCGCCGATCACCACGCCCATGCCGTGATCGATGAAGAAGCGCCGTCCGATGGTCGCCCCCGGATGGATCTCGATGCCGGTGAACCAGCGCGCGAAGTGCGAGATGAAGCGCGCCAGCCATTTGAACCCCATGTGCCACAGCGTATTGGAGATACGATGAAAGATGCGCGCGTGCAGACCCGGATAGCAGGTCAGCACCTCGAAGGTGGTGCGTGCCGCCGGGTCGCGGGCGAATACACTGGCGATGTCTTCTCTAATGTTTTTGAACATCCGGATGCTCTTCCAAAAAGCGTTTTCTCAGACGCGCATTGTACTCGGTCGTCACGGTCAGGATGCCGCGCAGGATGTTGATCTCTTCGTCTTCCAGACGCGTGCGCGCATACAGGCGGCGCAGGCGCTGCATCAGCCGCACCGGGTTCTGCGTGGTGAAGAAGCCGATCTCGAACAGCGTCTTCTCCAGATGCGCATACAGTCCTTCCACGCGCTCGTGCGTGGCGGGCTGCACTTCCGGCACGCTCAGCGTGTAGCTTTGCGCCGCCACGCTCAACTCGTAGGCCATCACCTGCACCGCAGCCGCGATATTCAGCGAGGAAAAATCGGGATCCGTCTGAATGTTCACCCCCAGTTGGGCACGGCTCATCTCCTCGTTGGTCAGGCCGGACATCTCGGTGCCGAACAACAAAGCCACCGGCTGTGTGGCGGCCTGCTGCAACACTTGCGGCATCGCCTCGCGCGGCGTCTGCACCGCAATGGAGATGTCGCGCAGCCGCGCCGTCATCGCCACGGTGAACACCACGCCGTGCAGCGCCTCGTCGATGGAGGCGCACACCACCGCGTTTTGCAGGACGTCGTCAGCCCCGGCAGCCATCGCCGTGGCCTGTGCATCGGGAAAATGACGCGGGTTGATGAGATACAGCTGGCGCAGCCCCATGGTCTTCATCGCCCGCGCCGCCGCGCCGATGTTGCCCGGATGGGTGGTGTGACTGAGGACTACTCTGACGTTATTTAACATTGTGCGTTTTTTAGTGTTTCGGTTACTGGTATGCAGTCGTCTGTCGCCAGTTGCAGTTGTCGCGGAGCCTGTCCTGCAACTTCTAACGACTGCCTTTGAAGCGCTGCGTGATGTTCATGTTAAAATGCCGCCGTTTCTTCGCTCATTAAAAAGGTTTCGACTATGCATCCCATGCTCAACATCGCGGTGAAGGCCGCCCGTCGCGCCGGCAATCTGATCCACCGTGCCGCCGACAACCTCGACCACCTCACCGTCACCAAGAAATCCCACGCGGATTACGTCAGCGAAGTGGATCACGCCGCCGAGCGCATCATCATCGAAGCCTTGCATCAAGCCTATCCCAGCCATGCGATTCTAGCAGAAGAGAGCGGCGCCCAAGGCGAGTCGGAATACGTGTGGATCATCGATCCGCTCGACGGCACCACCAATTTCCTGCACGGCTTTCCGCAATATGCCGTCTCCATCGCGCTGCAACACAACGGCGTGCTGACCCAGGCCGTCATCTACGACCCGACCAAGAACGACCTGTTCACCGCCACCCGCGGACGCGGCGCTTTCCTCAACGACAAGCGCATCCGCGTCAGCAAGCGCAAAGAAATGGCCGACAGCCTGATCGGCACCGGCTTCCCCTACACCCAGTTCGAACATCTGGATGCCTACATGGACATCCTGCGCGACGTCATGCAAAAGAGCTCCGGCCTGCGCCGCCCCGGCTCCGCCGCGCTGGACCTGGCATGGACAGCCGCAGGCCGTTACGACGGCTTCTTCGAGACCGCACTCAAGCCCTGGGACATCGCTGCCGGATGTCTGCTCATCACTGAAGCGGGCGGCATCGTGAGCGACCTCGCCGGCAACCAGAACTTCCTTGAGAGCGGGCACATCTGCGCGGGCAATCCGCACATCCACGAGCAACTGCTGCAGATCATCGCGCCGCACCTGACCGATGGCTTGAAAGGCTGATGCAGGACAAGCGGTACTGAAGCCACATGGATCACACCCTGCTCGTCCTCGCGATCGCGACCATCATCATCGTCCTGGTCTTCGAGTACACCAACGGTTTCCATGACGCCGCCAACATCATCGCCACGGTCATCGCCTCGCGCGCGATGACGCCGGTGCAGGCCGTAATGCTGGTGGCCTTCTTCGAGTTCCTGGGGCCCTTGCTGGGCGGCACCGCAGTAGCCAACACCATAGGCAAGTTCATCACGCTGGACGACATCGACCGCGTGCTGGCGCTGATGATCGTGCTGTGCGGCCTGCTCGGCGCCATCGCCTGGAACCTGCTGACCTGGTGGTTCGGCATCCCCTCTTCCTCGTCGCATGCGCTGGTCGGCGGATTGGCCGGCGTGGTCGTGGTCGCTGCCGGCTCCAGCCATGTCGTATGGGGCTTCGGCGATCTGCTGCACGGCCAGTTGAACGGCGTCGCCAAGGTGCTCGTCGCACTGATTCTCTCCCCCATCATCGGCTTCTGGGTCGGTTTTGCACTGCACCGTACCATGCTGATGCTGCTGCGCGGTGCGCACCCCTCGATCAACCGCGACCTGCGCCATCTGCAATATGTAACCTCGGCCAGTCTGGCCTTCTCGCACGGCGCCAACGATGCGCAGAAGAGCATGGGTATCCTGACGCTGGTGCTGGTGCTCGGCGGCTTCATCCCCACCTTCGAGGTGCCGTTCTGGGTGATGCTGGGCTGCTCGCTTGCCATCACCCTGGGCATCCTTTCCGGCGGCTGGCAGATCGTGCGCACGCTGGGCTTTTCCATCTACAAGATACGACCGCTGCACGCGCTCGATTCGCAGATGACCGCCACCGGCGTCATCTTCGGCTCGTCGCTGTTCGGCGCGCCCGTTTCCACCACCCATGTGGTCGCCTCGTCCATCATGGGCATCGGCGCTTCCGAGCGCCCCAAGGCCGTGCGCTGGGGCAAGGCACGCGAGATCGCCACCACCTGGGTGATCACCATCCCCGGCGCTGCATTGATGGCGATTAGCTGCTATCTTCTGATTCACGCACTCATCTAAGTAACCGTCATGCTCAAAGCTGCAAAAACATTGCTTGTCACTCTCCGGGACAGGATCTTCCCGAAGACGCCCGATTTCTTCGGGATGCTCACCGAACAGACCGACATGGTCACGCACACCGTGGACCTGCTGGTCGCCTACATGGAACATGGCGATACCAAGGTCGCCGAAGCGCTCAAGCAGGACGTGCACGAGGCCGACCTCATCAAGGTGCGCAACCTGCACGAACTCAACGACGCTTTCTCCACCCCGATCGACCGCGAAGACATCTACCGCGCCATCATGGCTCTGGACGACATCGTGTTGTACTGCAAGACCACGGTGCACGAGATGGACATGCTCGGCGTCACCCCGGACGACTTCATGCGCGACATCTCGCACAGCATCAAGGAAGGCGTCGATGCGCTGGCCAGCGGCTACGCCAAGCTCGGCACCTCCCCCGCGTTGGCAGCCATGGATGCCAATGCGGCTCGCCATGCCGACCGCCACGCGGAGAAGCTGTACCGCGCCGCCCTGCCCATCCTGTTCGAGGGCACCGACTACATCAACATGTTCAAACGCCGCGAGATCTACCGCCACCTGACCAACGCCGCCCACCACATGGCGCAGTGCGCCAACCGCCTGCACGACATCGTGGTCAAGATCAGCTGAGCCCCGCCGCATGAACGCACCGGAAAAATCCAGTCACACCCCGATGATGCAGCAATACCTGCGCATCAAGGCAGAGCATCCCGACATGCTGCTGTTCTACCGCATGGGCGATTTCTACGAACTGTTCCATGAGGATGCAGTACGCGCGGCGAAGCTGCTCGACATCACGCTCACCCAGCGCGGCGCCTCCAACGGCAACCCGATCAAGATGGCGGGCGTGCCGTACCACGCGGCGGAGCAATACCTCGCGCGCCTGGTGAAGATGGGGGAATCCATCGCCATCTGCGAACAGATCGGCGACCCCGCCACCAGCAAAGGCCCGGTCGAGCGCAAGGTGGTGCGCATCGTCACGCCCGGTACTGTCACCGATTCCGCCTTGCTGGAAGAGAAGCGCGACAACCTGCTGCTGGCGCTGCACCAGCGCAGCGGCAAGCTGGGCCTGGCCTGGCTGAATCTGGCCTCGGGACAATTCTTCGTGTGCGAGACCGCCACCGACAACCTCGCCGCCGAACTGGAACGCCTGCAGCCTTCCGAGATTCTCCACGCCGAGAACGCTGCCCTGAAGACCAGCATCCATGCGGCTTTCAAGACGTTGCCCGATTGGCATTTCGAACTGGAGACTGCGCGCCGCGGCCTGTGCCAGCAGTTCGCCACGATCGACCTCGCCGGATTCGGCTGCAACGATTTCACGGTGGGCCTGGAAGCGGCAGGTGCCTTGCTCGGCTACGCCAAGCTCACCCAGGGCCAGGCCATCAGCCACATCCGCAGCATGCAGGTGTACAGCGCGGATCGCTACGTGCGCATGGATGCCGCCACAAGGCGCAATCTGGAGATCACCCAGACCCTGCGCGGCGAACCCGCCCCCACCCTGCTCTCGCTGCTCGACACCTGCGCCACCAACATGGGCAGCCGGTTGCTCGCCAACTGGTTGCATCATCCGCTGCGCGACCGCGCAGTGCTGGGTAGCAAGACTGGAAGCGGTCGAACAACTGGGCGCACTGCACCACCAAGTCCACGACCAGCTCAAACCCAGCGTAGACGTGGAACGCATCACCGCCCGCATCGCCCTGCGCACGTGCCCGTCCGCGCGACCTTTCCGGCCTGCGCGACACGCTGCTGACCTTGCCGCAACTGCACACCGTGCTGGCGCAGTGCGATGCCTCGCTCATCCTCACATTGACCGATGCGCTGCAAGCCGAACACACGTTGGCCGAACTGCTGCAGAAGACCATCAAACCCGAACCCTCCTCCGTCCTGCGCGAAGGCGGCGTGATCGCCGACGGCTTCGATGCCGAGCTGGACGAGCTGCGCGGCATCCAGACCAACTGCGGCGATTTCCTGATGGAGCTGGAGCTGCGCGAACGCGCGCGCACCGGCATCGACAAGCTGAAGGTCGAATACAACCGCGTGCACGGCTTCTACATCGAGGTGAGCTTCGCCAATGCGGACAAGGTGCCGGACGACTACCGCCGCCGCCAGACGCTGAAGAACGTCGAGCGCTACATCACGCCGGAACTGAAGGCCTTCGAGGACAAGGCGCTCTCCGCCAACGACCGCGCACTGGCGCGCGAGAAGTTCCTCTACGAACAACTGCTGGACCAGCTCGCCCCGTTCATCCCGCAACTGCAGCGCATCGCCGCCGCCATCGCCGAACTGGACGTGCTCGCCACCTTCGCCGAACGCGCCGCCACGCTGAACTTCAGCGCGCCGCAGTTCAGCGACGACGCGCAGATCAACATCGTCAAAGGCCGGCATCCGGTGGTGGAAGCACAGGTGGACAGTTCACGCCGAACGACACCACACTCAACGACGCGCGCCGCACGCTGCTCATCACCGGCCCCAACATGGGCGGTAAATCCACCTACATGCGCCAGGTCGCCATCATCGCGCTGCTCGCGCATGTCGGCTGCTTCGTGCCCGCGCAGGAAGCGGTGCTGGGCGAGATCGACCAGATCTTCACGCGCATCGGCGCATCGGACGACTTAGCCAGCGGACGCTCCACCTTCATGGTCGAGATGACCGAGGCCGCCAACATCCTGCACAACGCCACCGACAAGAGCCTGGTGCTGGTGGACGAGATCGGGCGCGGCACTTCCACCTTCGACGGTCTCGCCCTCGCCTACGCCATCGCGCGCCACCTGCTGGAAAAGAACCGCAGCTACACCCTGTTCGCCACGCACTATTTCGAACTCACGCGACTGGCCGAAGAATTCACCCAGCTCGCCAACGTCCACCTCGCCGCCGTCGAACACCAGCACACCATCGTGTTCCTGCACAGCGTCAACGAAGGCGCCGCCAGCCAGAGCTACGGCCTGCAAGTCGCCGCATTGGCCGGCGTGCCCAACGACGTCATCCGCGCCGCCAAGAAACAACTGCTCAAACTGGAACAGAACAGCGCCGCACAGAATCCGCAGGGCGACCTGTTCGCCGCCGTGCCGGAGTTGCCGGAACCGGAAGAACATCCGGTGTTGCAGTCACTGCGCGACTTGCAGCCGGACGAGATGAGTCCGAAGGAAGCATTGGAAAAGCTGTATCAGCTAACAATAATGCTTAACTCGTAAATCGACTAGCCAATAATGTTTGCAGAGATTCTTAGTTACTCACTGATTAAAGACATCTTAAAAGGCGTATATGGCTTTATTAAGAAACGTCTTGGTCATGCAGAGTCATTGCCGCAGCGAGCTTTTTTAGCCCGCTTTACAAGAATATTTGAGAGTCAGGATATTCAACGTGCCCAAATTGGCCGAATCCTCTCACCAGCTTTCCAAATTAAACCAATAGACCTTTTAGATTGATAATCGGTTACTTGATTTACTTGACGAACCTCTCATTAAGTACGTGACGGAACAATTCGGCATTGAGCGGGCTTGGTTAGATGGAGCTCAAAGCTCTATCTACCCAAGACACTGGGTATACAAACATCCAGAAAAGTTTATATCTCTACTCACTGAAATTCGTAACCATCACGATCACATTGAATTCTATGTAGTCAAAGGCAACGACAATAACTTGAATAAACAACGTGACTCAGGGGAAATTGCAGCAATATTGCGAGGATCGATAGCAACGTTAGATGACGAAATCATATGGCGTGACTATTTGCTGGATGATGGTTGGTCTTGGAGTCACGACCGCTCTCGCATAGAACTGAAAGTTATGTGCTTAATTGCATGGCAGTTCGACCTTGATACTTATTGTCGCAGTGCGAAGCAAGGCGAAATAGATAAATTCATCAATGGTCAGTCATTCTGCGAAGAACTATTCAGTGTTGCTCATGGCCCGCAATGGCATCTGGACGATTACATTTTCACGTGCGACGAGAGCCCGGTTGCAAAAGACAGTGAGGAAGCTCTTGTTGCCAGAGCGCATCTACTAGATGATAAACGAGTATGGCCAGCTCTTCAGTCAGAAACTGGGCAAAACAAACTCAAATTACTCGGCCTGCCGTAAACTTTCAACATGAACAAGCTATGTCTAATTTTGCGCCAGTAGAAATTATGGAGTCGGGTTCGCATTTATTGTGCATCACAGTCTGATACTTCTCGGAGACACCGAACATGGCATGGGATCGAAACGAAGTTGAAGCGACAGTTGCAGATTACCTGCATATGCTCACCCTTGAACTATCAGGGCAAACCTACAACAAATCCGCACACCGTAAGAAACTCCTTTCCCACCTAGTTAACCGAACAGATGGCGCAATAGAACGAAAACATCAAAACATCAGCGCCATACTTATTGAGTTGGGATTCCCATATATTTCCGGCTACAAGCCACTAGGCAATTATCAGCAACTCCTTCGCGAAGTCGTTGAAGATCGCATCAATGAAGATCAGCGTCTTGATACCGTCGCGCTTAATGCCACTTCAACTCCTGCCATTGCACCTCTGATTTCGGACTTCAGCAAATTCGTTGTTGATGCTCCTAAGATATCAACGGTAGCCAGAGAACCCAAGCCTAAGCAATACGGCACAGCAACACCCCAAAAACGAGACTATCTCGAACGAGAGGCAAGAAATATCTCTCTCGGTAGCGCAGGGGAAGAATTCGTTTTGAACTATGAACACTACCGCCTCCACAATCTGGGCTGTAAAGGATTGGCTGAAAAAGTCGAGCATGTCGCAAAGACTAAAGGTGATGGCCTCGGGTATGACATCCTTTCATTTGAAACTTCGGGACAAGAGCGATTTATTGAAGTCAAAACGACCGCGTTTGGAAAAGAGACGCCATTCTTCATCAGTCGTGGTGAGATTGGTTTCGCCAAAGAGTATTCCGAGAAGTATTTTCTCTACCGCTTATTTGAGTTCAGGAAGCAGCCAAAAATGTTCGAATTGCCCGGGCCAGTTGAAAAACACTGTCTCGTTAACCCGATAAGCTTTATCTGCGAATTTTAAAACAGCCACCAACAAGCCATCTCACCCCATAACAATAGAGGTCATGCCTCGGCCCCCAATCAGCCGCAATTGACATAAATATAGCAAGTTGCTATATTCGCTCCCAAATGAATGTCATCAAGAAGAAAACGCTGGATGGCTTTGCCGTCCGCCACGCCGATGCCGCAGAAGCGCTTGCGAGCTGGCGAAAAATCTTCGAGAAGACGGATTTCACGGACATCCATGCCGTACGCGCTGTGCTACCGACTGCGGACTTTGCCGATCCGTACACGGTGTTCAACATCAAGGGCAACAACTATCGGCTGATAACGATCATCCACTACCGGTATCAGCGGGTTTATATCAAGGAATTTTTTACCCATGCCGAATACGACCAGTGGAACAAGGATCGCAAAAGGAGTAAACGAAAATGAGCATAGTCGCTGAACGTCATCTCGATCTCGCCTCGGTGCAATCTGCCTGGCAGGGATTGAACAAACTTGTCCCGCTCGGCCCGATCACCAGCGAAAAGGATTACAAACGCCGCGTGTCGGTGATGGACGAATTGCTCGACCGCGTCGGAGCCAACGAATCGCATCGCCTGATGCCGCTGCTCGATCTCGTGACCAAGGAAGTGGAAGCCTACGAAGCCAAGCAGCAAGCCCTGCCCGAAGCCGCGCCCGCCAAGGTTCTCGCCTTTCTGATGGAAGAGCACAATCTCAAGCAAACGGATCTGGCCGAAGAACTGGGCGGGCAAAGCATCGTTTCTGCCATCCTGAACGGCAAGCGTGAACTCAATACGCGCCAAGTAAAATCACTAGCGGCACGGTTCAAAGTATCGCCTGCGGTATTCCTGTAATGAGTGAAACGAGCAGCGCGGACATCGAGGGCGATGCGGCACTATTTTCCGCACTGGGCCAGCGACTAGCTGAAGATGAGGCAAATCCGGACGACACAGTTGAGTGGAAAACCATCAAAACTGAAGCACAAAAACGATGGCTGGCAATCGATCGGGGACCACGGTTTCCCGCTCACTCCACAAGCTAAAGTGGATAGCTTCGCATTTCCACTCAGCCTCCCGCACGCACCACCCCCGAAACAAGCACAATCTGAATAAATAACTGCTGTCTATCCGTGTTCGGCTGAAGGCTCAAACAACACGAACCCCGCATATTGCTTCATCGCCCGCCGTTTCTCGGGCGACATCAGGATACCCAGCATGGAGGTGATGAGCTGGACATGCCACGGAAAAGGTGCAGGACGGCGCAGGCTTGCTGCTTCTTCCGCAAAATATTTGACCTCTTTTGGTTGCCAGCCGATTGCCGCGAAGAAGCCGAAATAATCCCTGGGCTCGAACAGGAAGGGGGCGTTCTTCATCGCCCGGCTCATGCCGCTGCGCCTTCTGTATTCGTATGACGCGGGAGAGAAGTAATCGACGATCCAGTATTTGATGGCTGCTCTGGCGCGCAGGTCGGCACCGAGTGCAGCCACTGCTGCTTCGGGAAGATAGGGAGTGACAGCTTCGGTCAGCACCAGGACATTCTTTGAACGGCTTGCCACATCATCCAGCAGTTGCTGCCGTGCCTGATGATCGGCGAGGTCGAGCGCGATTCTTTCAAGCTGGCAGCACGGCATTTCTTGAGCGAGTTGTGTGCGCTTCCATTCGATGATGTGGGGAAAATCGGCCTCAATCCAGCGCAAGGTTTCGGGCATTGCCATGCGGTAGGGACGAGTATCCAGCCCGGCCCCCAGATTCAGGATGGTATCCACTCCTTGGGCGATGGCCTGTTGTATGAGCTCGTCGATGATGCAGGTGCGGATGATGACAGTCCAACCGCCCATCGTGGCCTGGGGTGGCAGGCGGTTGATGATCTCCCTGCCGCGTTTGCCCGCGAGTTTGTTAGCGAGCGGATCACGAAACAAGGCTTCTTTGCGTTCGCTTTCGATGGCGCGATAGGCTGCCGCCATGAAGGCAGTATCGGGGACATCTTTGATGGTGGTCTCTGTCATACGGGAATCCAGGGAGTTTGGGCCAGCACTTTAGCGCTCAGTTTCGCGGCTTATATTTTATCCGTGGCTAAAGGGGCCAGGCGATTTCATTTTCCTCACTCCAGAATCTGATACGGCTCCATGGTGACCGACTCAACCCGGTCGCCGAGCATGACCACTTCCCCTTCCCGCCTGCTGTTGCCCGTTTCGGTGAATTCGAAGCGATAGGTGCGGCGCAATATCCTGCGTCCGTTCTTGTCGCGTGCCAGCCTCAGTCTGGTGCTGGCGACGGTGTCATCCAGAAATTGAACGTCCATCCTGTTGCAGGCTTGCCTGCCCGCTTCGCGCGCGATCTCAAGGATGCGGATGCTGTGCAACCAGAACCAAAATCCCAAGCCCAATACTGCCAGTACCAACAAGCTCGCAAAGTCCACCATGAATCCTGTTATGAAAAGTTGATCGACAGGCCGTGGCTTCAGTTCAATGGGGCAAAGCGCGGCACGGTTTGGCCCTTCGTGCTGCACGGTCTCGAAGAAGACCTCCTTGGGGCGCGTCCAGATCAGGCCTTCTTCGGACTTGTAGACCATCATGATGACGTCGGGGTCGGCCTCCAGCTTCGCCTCGCAGACGATCTCGTAGATGCCACCCTTGTAGTGCCGGTATTTCATTGCTTGCCTCCGAACAATATTTTCATGTCCGGATTCTACTTTCAGAGTGAATCAAAGGGGGCAACCATGAGTGTTAATGCAAACGCATGTGATCAGACTTGGTCAGATGCGGCTACCAATCCGGCAACCGGTGATATTCCAGATACAGCTTATGTATTTCATCGGCCGAATCTGGTAGTTTGTGAGCGGGGCATTGTTTCAGCCCCAGCAAGGAGAGATGCAATGGCTACCATTGTGATGGATGTGAATGAATGCGATATCGCCCATGAGAAGCTGATGCTTGAAGAGTATGGCGAGGAAGTGATGAGCGCGGGATGGATTCCGCCACGCATACTGAAAAGCAGAAGCAAGAATGGTCGCTCTATCGCAGCGGTGGAATCAGACGACGGCGATGAGCTGATTCTGTCCACTGCCTTGCCGCAATGCCCGTGAATAGGCGGCATTCAAACTTCTAGCTGTCCCGCATTCCCTGGGCAGCTGGAGCAGTTGCTTCATCTAGCCTCCCTCAAGGAGGTCGGGTTCAAGTCACTTTCGATAAAATACGACGCTGACCAATCCATCCTTCTCAACTCAGAACCAATGACCACGCTCATCGCCCTGCTGCGCGGCATCAATATCGGCGGCAACCACCCGTTGCCGATGAAGGAACTCTCCGCGCTGCTGACGGGCATGGGATTGCGCGAGGTTCGGACTTATATCCAGAGCGGGAACGTGGTGTTCCGCTGCGATGTGAAGAACAAGGCGACGCTGGCCGCGAAGATCAGCGCGGCGATCGAGGCACAGCATGGGTTTGCGCCGCAGGTGTTGCTGCTCGATGCGGCGGAGTTGCGCAAGGCGATGGCGGACAATCCTTACCCGGAAGCGGAGGCTGATCCCAAATCTCTGAGTCTGCTCTTTCTGGCTGAGGCGCCGCCGCATCCGGATTTGAAGTCGCTGGAAGCCATCAAGACCGACAGCGAACGCTTCAAGCTGGTGGGCAAGGTGTTCTACCTGCACGCACCGGAGGGTTTCGGCCGTTCCAAGCTCGCCGCGCGGGCGGAGAAGCTGCTGGGCGTGGCGGCCAGCGGGCGCAACTGGAATACCGTGTGCAAACTGGCGGAGATGACCGCATGAATCGGCCATGATGAATCTCGCAGCTAAAAGGGGCAGCTTCACATTTCTGCCAAGGCTAAGGTAATGGGTGCAAACCGCAGCACAGCCTGCCAATCGTGTTGCACCAACTCGAAGAAACCCGTCTTGATCCGCAGAGCAAGCTGTTCGATCAGCGACCAGCACTGAAATACCTTTATGAACATCAAAAGATTGATATAACGACCGGACCCGACCATGAAGACTCAAAACAACAGCACCGTTTTTCGCAAGGACTACACAGCCCCCGCTTATCTTGTCGAGCAGGTTGAACTCGGCTTCGATCTCGACCCGGACGCCACCTTGGTCAGTTCGCGCCTGGTGATGCGGCGCAATCCGCTCGCACCGGCTTCGGGCCTGCAATTGCTCGGCACGGAGCTTGAGCTGTTGTCTTTGCGCATGAACGGCGTGTTGCTCAAGGCGCGCGCGGACTACCGGGTGTCTGAGGGCACGCTGGACATTCTGCATGCCCCCGATGCCGTGGAGCTTGAGATCGTGACGCGCATCCATCCCGGCAAGAACACGTCGTTGATGGGCGTGTATGTGTCGAACGGGAATTTTTTCAGCCAATGCGAGGCGCAGGGCTTCCGCAAGATCACCTACTTCCCCGACCGTCCCGATGTGATGGCGCCCTACACGGTGATGCTGCGCGCGGACAAGGCACGCTATCCGGTGTTGTTGAGCAACGGCAACCTGGTCGAACAGGGCGAGCTGGATGACGGCAGGCATTACGCCAAGTGGCAGGACCCGTTCAACAAACCCTCGTATCTGTTCGCGCTGGTCGCAGGCGATCTGGTGTGCCGGGAGGAACTTTTCAGGCTGCGATCCGGGCGCAAGGCTTTGCTGCAGGTTTGGGTGGAGCCGGGCAATATGGATAAGACCGAGCACGCGCTGGAATCGTTGAAGAAGAGCATACGCTGGGACGAACAGCGCTTCGGCCTGGAACTCGATCTGGAACGCTTCATGATCGTCGCGACGAATGACTTCAATATGGGCGCGATGGAGAACAAGGGCCTGAACATCTTCAACACCAAATTTGTGCTGGCCAACCCGCGCATCGCCACCGACGGCGATTACGACAACATCGAAGCGGTGATCGGCCATGAATATTTCCACAACTGGACGGGCAATCGCGTCACCTGTCGCGACTGGTTTCAACTGTCGCTGAAAGAAGGACTGACGGTGTTCCGCGACCAGGAGTTTTCCGCCGACATGGTCGGCACGGACAGCGGCCGCGCGGTGAAGCGCATCGACGACGTGCGCGGCCTGCGCCAGGTGCAGTTCGCCGAAGATTCCGGGCCGATGGCGCATCCTGTGCGTCCCGACAGTTTTGTGGCGATCGACAACTTCTACACCGCCACCGTCTATGAGAAAGGCGCGGAAGTGGTGCGCATGTACCAGACCCTGCTGGGACGCGAGGGCTTTCGCAAAGGCATGGATCTGTATTTTGCGCGGCATGACGGACAGGCTGTCACCTGCGACGATTTCCGTGCGGCGATGGCAGATGCGAATGGCCGCGACCTGACACAGTTCGAACGCTGGTATAGCCAGGCCGGCACACCCCGCGTCAGCGTGTCCACGCATTACGACAGCATGACACATACCTACGATGTGACGCTCACGCAAAGTTCGCGCAACAAGTCCGACCTGCCTTTGCATATTCCGTTCGCGCTGGGTTTGCTGGATGCGCAGGGCGGGGATATGCCGTTGCATCTGGCAGGCGTGGCACAGAAGGAGACGACCTGCGTGCTGGAACTTCGCCAAGCACAACAGACGTTCCGTTTCACGCAGGTGATGCAGCGCCCCACCCCCTCGCTGTTGCGCAACTTCTCGGCCCCGGTGGAATTGCACTACGACTACAGCGATGACGAACTGGTGCAGTTGCTCAAACATGACCGCGACCCGTTCAATCGCTGGGAGGCGGGACAGCGCCTGGCGATGCAACGCCTGCTGGCACTGGTTGCCCAGGCGCAGGCAGGTCAGGCATTGACGCTGGATACGCTATTCATCGATGCGCTGCGCGGTACCCTGCGGGATGAGGCCTTGGCGCCCGCTTTCCGCGCACAGTTGCTGAGCTTGCCCTCGGAAAGCGTGCTGGCGGAACACAGCGAGGTGATCGATCCGCATGCGATCCATCAGGCGCGGCAGTTCATGCGGCGCACACTGGCGCAGTCGCTCAAGGCCGATTTGATCGGGACGTATGAAGCGCAGCTGACGACCGGACAATATCGCCCCGACGCAGAATCGGCAGGCAAGCGCGCGCTGAAGAATCTCTGTCTGTCGTATCTGCTGGAATGGGATGACGAGAGCACTGTGCAACTGGCGCTGGCACAGGAGCGGGCCGCAGACAACATGACCGATCGCCAGGCCGCCCTTGTTGCGCTGGTGCAGCGCGACCCGGCCACGCCCGCCCTGCAACGCTTCTACCTGGACTTTGGCGATGAGCCGCTGGCCGTGGACAAATGGTTCAGCCTGCAGGCCTGCGCCCGCCACAATGATGTCGGCGCCATGCGCCGTTTGATGCAGCACCCCGCTTTCACGCTGAGCAATCCGAACCGGGCGCGCAGCCTGATCTTCAGTTTCTGCAACGCCAATCCCGCCCGGTTCCATGCGGCGGACGGCAGCGGCTACAGCTTCTGGGCAGAGCAGGTGATCGCCCTCAATCAACTCAACCCGCAAGTGGCTGCGCGACTGGTGCGCAGCCTGGATCACTGGAAGAAATATCAACCCGGGCTGCGCACTCAAATGCAGGCCGCATTGCAGCGGGTGGCCAAAGCAAAGGATCTATCCAAAGACGTGCGGGAACTGGTGCAGAAGGCACTGGGATAGGCGGCGACCAGGTTGCGTTGGGGGCGGTGCGGAAGGTGCGGTGAAGTCAGAAAGCAAGCCGAGCCCGAGAATCATCTGGCCACCCACCGCCAATTTCCGGGCTGATGGCATTGCAGGAGACGCCCCCTGCGGCAATACGGATCACGTTTCTTTGTAAAAAACCACGCGGTCTTTTCCGGCGAGCTTGGCCTGGCGCAATGCCTTGTCGGCCTGCGCGAGAAGTTGCTCCACGGTTTTGCGTTCCCTGGCATCCAGATATGCCAGTCCGACACTGGCGGTGAAACGAATCTGATTGCCGGAAGCAAGCACCTGTGTATTCCTGATCTCCGCCAACAGCTTCTCGATCAAGTGCCGCGCGTCTTCCATGCTCGCGCCATAGACGACCATGGCGAATTCCTCGCCTCCCAGCCGCCCGACCACGTCGCTCTTGCGAACGATGCTACCGGCGACTGTGGCAAAACGCTTCAGCACTTCATCGCCCGCCGCATGACCATGGACGTCATTGATCGCTTTGAAATTGTCCAGATCAATGTAAGCCAGGGCCAGTCCCATCTGGCTGCGGTTCGCCACGCTGATCGCGTATTCCGCTTTGGCCAGGAAGGCCCTGCGATTCATGATCCCGGTGAGCTCGTCCAGCATTGCCAGTCTGCGCATTTCCAGCTCAAGATGGTGAATCTTGATGAACGCGCTGAACAGAGGCCAGAACAGGAATGGTGCGATGGTCAGCGGTGCCAGGATGGATATCGTCAAGGCGTTATTGTTGAGCGGCACTCCCTTGATGATGACCATGACGGCATAGGTAAACATAACCGACGATACTGTTGCCAGCGTCGTTGCAATGAGCACGCTCCGAACGCGGCCAACCCGAATAATGAATTCCCTGAACATAGGAATAATTGTAACGTCATTCGGCACGGCATTTGCGCATCACTGATGCATAACCTTGCATTCTCACGGGCTATTGAGGCCAGCATCGCACACGTGATACCCCATGTGCCGCCTGGAGTAGGCATCCGTGACCAAGCTAAGGCAGGAGGCCACAGAATGTGGAAGGTCAATATTTTTACTGGTGCAACTACTGTCAAGACTGCCGGTGGAGATACTGGGTATTGCTTATATATTTCATTCGCACAAGCCGATACCTTGTTGGCACGGGCATGTTCTAGTGCCCCAGACAGGGAGGTGTGACATGGATAGCGTCGTGATGGATATGAACGGATGCAATATCGAGCATGAAGCGCTTGTGGTTGAAGAGTACGGCGAGGAGGTGATGTTTGCGGGGTGGAATCCGCAACTCACGCTGTTGGGCGAAAGCCCCGTTGCGCAGATCAACAGACATGTCAATCTGCTTACCGATCTGGCGAACATGGACATCGATGCTTTTCTGAAAAAGATTTACGAGTATCAGTGCTGACATTGCGCTGGTCAAAAGCCAAACGGGCCAGCTTCGCATTTGCTTGCACAGTGCACAAATAGGGAACAGCCCACGGCTTCCTGCATTCTCTGGCAATCAAAGCCACCTATCCCGAATCGATCTTGATTGATCTCAAGCGCGTACCCGCACCCCGAACAACCCTGTTGCTTGTATCTGTTTTTTTCGCCAATCCAGCGGCATAGAATGAACCGCACGGATGGGGTGAAATCTACCTGCCTATCCTGTTCTTTCATTGAATGAAGGAGACGATCATGAACACTGCCGACATGTTGATCTATGTACATCCGGATCTGGATCTGCAAATGAGGACAGACCTGGAAAAAAAGTTGATGGGCCGCATTGGTGTTGATTGTGCGGAATTCGACCATCGTCCCCACCCCCATTCGTTAATGGTGAAATATGACCCTGATGCAGTTGAAGGGATGGAGATACTGCAGATGGTGCGCAAACTCGATCCGGTTGCAACGATGGTGGGGATGTAATTCCGGCCAGCTCCGAGAATCGAACGACCTAATGGTCTCAGGCTCAAATTGTTTTTGAGCATCAAGCTAAGCCCGCATCTGCGGGCTTAGCCATTTTCGGGGGCGTCCGTCTCATATTGATGAGGGGCATGCATGAAGCAAAGCATGTTGCTTGCGGGTCAAGTCAAGATTGCGAGCTAAGTAGCCAAAGGGGCCGCAATCGAATGACTGAACCGACATCAAAGCAGGGCTTTGCCACTACAGTGTTTAGCATGGGCAAATAATGATATTTGCTTATTCTTCCTTGCAGAGCCCTGCGTTAAATTTCCTCCTGCATATCTGGCTCCAAGAAAATATGCGATAGACATTCCTGCAACCTGCGATAAGCGAGCAGTAAAGTTCGCGCAAAGGAGAAAAACATGAACACTGGTTTGCGCATTAGTCATGGTAAGCCGCGCCCCATGAACCGGATGCAAATGCTTCTAAAGACAATCCGGAAATTCATCGGCGACTACGTCTATTACCGAAAGCGCAACCACAGCCACAAAATGGCGTTGCGCATGGTGAGGGACACGCTTTGAGCGACACCTCATGCAGCATGTGATGTCCAGGCTGCGCGCCATACAAAGTTCAACAGGAAGGATCGTGAGCGCTCCAGAGTTGATATCGCCTTTACCGAGCACAGGCACCTGAATCCTGGATGCCTGAGACGCAAACCATGCAATCCTGACTGTGAGTGTTGAAACCTTCGATTCTATTGAGATGCCCTTAGTAGCTGCAATCTGAGCGCACCAATAGATGCTGACAATACTGCCCGGGAGAGAACATGAATTCTGGCTCAAACACTGATACTTCATCAGAATGCTGCGGAATGTGCTGCAAGAAGATTTGGATGCGCGACGCTATAAATTTTGTGCTTTGCACCGCCAGTCTCGACCTGGTGGCTGTTGATGCAAAGGCGTGTGAACACTACGAGGAAACCACCGAGAATACCGAGCAATCGTTCTCGAAAGGTTTTTGACCTATCCCGCACGATTCAATCAAGCCATTGGTGAAACCTGCAGAAGGGTCGACCTGTCATGTGCGCGGAACTTAAGATTACGGCGTAAGATGATGCTGGCATGTTGGTGATTCACACTGCGTTACTTTGATGCAGCAAGTTATGGATGGTGTTTAGTCATTACTTCATAACGAGCCTGACTATCGAAAGGAGCTGCCATGAAACATCACAAATACCTCATCATCGGTGGCGGAATGGCTGCCGACTCTGCCGCCCGCGGCATCCGCAAGATCGACCCAAACGGCAGCATCGCCATGATCTGCGAAGAACGCGATCCGCCGTATGACCGCCCTCCCCTGTCCAAGTCGTTATGGAAGGACAAGCCGTTCGAATCCATCTGGCGCAACACCGGCGATCTCAACGTCGACGCTGCATCTGGGCAGGAAAGTGGTCGCCCTCGATGCCGCGAAGAAGACTGCGACGGATGATGCCGGGAACGTCTACACCTATGAGAAACTGTTGCTCGCCACCGGCGGCTCGGTGCGACGCCTGCCCGATGCCGACGAGAGCGTGATCTATTTCAGGACGGCGGTCGACTACAACAAGCTGCGCTGGCTGAGCGAACGCGGTTCGGATTTTGTGGTGATCGGCGGCGGTTTCATCGGCTCGGAAGTTGCCGCCGCGCTGGCCATGAACGGCAAACGGGTCACGCATGATCTTTCCGTCCAACGCGATCGGGTCGCGTGTCTATCCGCTGGCGCTCGCGGCGTTCCTGAATGCTTATTATCGAGGAGAAGGGCGTGACCTTGCTCGCCTCGGAGACCGTCAAATCCGTGCGGACGATGGGCGACAAGACGATCGTGACCACGGGCAGCGGCGCGGAGATCTCTGCCGACGGCGTCGTGGCGGGGTTGGGCATGCTGCCCAATATCGAGTTGGCCGAACAAGCCGGTCTCAAGGTGGACAACGGCATCGTGGTGGACGAGTTGCTGCGCACCAGCAATCCCGACATCTATGCAGCGGGCGACGTGGCGAATTTCTACAGCGCCGCACTGGATAAACGCATGCGCGTGGAGCATGAGGACAACGCCAATGTGATGGGAGAGATGGCGGGCAGGAACATGGCCGGACAGTCCGACATTTACAGCCACCAGCCTTACTTTTATTCCGACCTGTTCGATCTGGGCTACGAAGCGGTGGGTGAACTTGATTCCAGTCTCGATATCGTCGAAGACTGGAAGGAGCCGTTCCGCAAGGGGGTGATTTACTATTTGCGCGACGGGCGTGTGCGTGGCGTGCTGCTGTGGAACACCTGGGGACAGGTGGCTGCCGCCACGCAGTTGATTGCGGAGAAAGCCCAGCATTCCCGCGCGACACTGCTGGGGCGGATAAGCGATTAGCTAAAGGTCGTCTCTGACAATTCAGATTTCGTCACACCGGCGAAAGCCGGTGTCCAGTTGAGTTAGAAACACTGGATTCCGGCCTTCGCCGGAATGACGAATTATCATGGGCTCCCTCATATCTTGTGTCGTGAGTCAGGTTCTCAATCCGACGATCTCATACAGCTTGTATCTGCCGCTCTTCCCCTTCAGCGCCGTATCGGCGAACTCCCTGCCGACACGGGCCTGTTGCCGAATCTCGTCGTAAGCATGCTCGGAAACCAGCAATCGTGTCCCGTATTCCTTGTTGGCCTGCTCGATGCGACTGGCGAAGTTGACCGCATCCCCTATGGCAGTCATCCTGCGCGCATCTCTGGCACCTATGCTGCCGAGCACGACCTCTCCGTAATGCACGCCGACACCGATCTGGAAACTCATGGCGTAAATGTTTTCCAGATATGCCCTGAATTGTTCGACAGCTTCGATCATTTCCAGCCCGGCCCTGACGGCTCTGAGCGTGGACTCCTGCGGATCGTCGACGCCAAATAACGCCATCAGGCCATCGCCCATGTAATTGTCGATGTACCCGCCGTTCCGCTTGATCACCTTGCCCATTTGATCGAAATAGCGGTTCAGCACATGGATGACATCGTAAGGCGGCAGGGACTCGGAAAAAGCGGTGAATTTACGGATATCGGCAAACAGGATGGCGATCTTTTTCTCTTCCCCGGCAGCGATGGGGGTCTTGTCCGGCGTCAATTGGCTGGTGAGTTCCACGTCTTCCGCATCCAGCACCAGGCGGCGCAAAGTCACGGGACCATTGATCGATGTCTGACAGGCGAGACGGATCTGTGGACTGAAGTGCAGACGATCGGCGAGCCCCTGTTCAAGACTGTTACGCGGGGAACAGTGCTCCAGCCCATCCAGGATGATGACGCGACAAGTGGAGCAGCGGGCATTGCCACCGCATACGTGAGTATGGGGAATCCCGAGTCGCAAGGAGGTCTGTAGGATGGTTTCGCCTTCCTCCGATTCGACGCTCTTGTTGTCCGACACGTAAGTGATGGTAGGCAAGGCAGTGTGGGCTCAGGGAGTCCGCGCGGTTCAGGGTTGGCTGTCCAGCTTACCCGCAGCGGCGATAGTTGAAATCTTGCTGAGCACAGCAGACAGGTCTTTTACTTTAGCTTCCAACACGGCCAATTCTTTTGCCTTAGCTTGTATCTCGGCGTTTTTTGCCTGATCCTGTTTAATGCTTTCCCTGAGCTGCTCGATCGTTCTCAACTGTTCGAGTGATTTTTTCTTTTCCTCTTCCAGCTGGGCATTTTTCTTGGCGAGTTGGCTCTCTTCCAATACAACCAATTTGTTAAATTTGACTTCCATTTCGGCTGTTTTCGCCTGTTCCTGCT
This sequence comes from uncultured beta proteobacterium, assembly GCA_963813255.1. GTDB lineage: Bacteria > Pseudomonadota > Gammaproteobacteria > Burkholderiales > Gallionellaceae > Sideroxyarcus. Next base: position 135,749 of record CAWEYD010000011.1, read on the forward strand.
TGAGGCTTTCGCGTAGCTGCACGATGGTTTTCAACAGTTCAAGCGACTTGCTCTTCTCTTCTTCAAGCTGCGCATTTTTATGCGCAAGATTGTCTTGCGGGACATCGCTCTTGGCCTTGTCAGGATAGGCGTGAAGTTTTAATGTTTTATCCATGACGCCCATTCTCGTGAATTCAAGGCTCCAGCGCAATACACCACGGTTTTGGATTTGGAAGCCCAATGGGCCAGTGGCGAATTGATTTTCTATTCTCCGTGCTAAGGCTGCGCACTGACTGCTGCTTGACTGTCGCCTGTGGGTGATGGGGTCGAGGTACCTTCCTTGAGCAACGGCACTGGCCGCGTAGCAGGTGGTGTCGCAACGGTTGAGGCTACAGGCTGCTGCATGCCCGTTTGATTCGTCGACGTACTGTCGTTAGCGGCAAGCGGCGCCGTCTGCGGTTTGCTTGCGATCAACGGCCGAACCGTGACCGGCTTCTCGGACAGTTGCCCGGAGCCATTCAAGTCGGCGGGTTGTTGCAGCACGCTGTGCTGGCTGATTCCCGGCTGGTTGAGTTCGGTGCGGTGACGGCGCACTCTCCAGCTCACTGGCGCTTAAGGTGGATGCAGGGTCTGCGTTCTGCTGTGGCTCGGTTTGTTGAGATGTGAACCACACCTGCCAGGCTAAGGCAGCCAGCACCATTACCGCCGTCCCCGTCAGCAAGAATGTGCGACGGGACATTGTCATGTTTGCGGATGATGCGAACCTTGGCCTTGCCGAAAATCGTATAGGTGATTTGCGCTTCGCCGATGTCTGTCCACGTACTCGCTTTCGATTGCGCGGTGCTTGCTTGCAGTTGACGGTCTGGGATATCAAGTTGGTTGATCTCGTGACTCATTGTTTCTGCTCCCTGAATAGTTAACTAAAGGGCCAAGCTCGAATGACTTCGAACGGCAAGCATAACATCCCGCCCGCTACTCCAGCGCCAACTGTAGTTTGTCCAATTGGATCGCTGGCTGCTGCGGCTTTTCTGCCTGGGCCGCTTCCTGTTGTTGCTTTTCCTGCTGTTGCCTGGCGCGTTGTTCTGCCTCGAACTGGCGCTTGTGCTCTTCCTGCACCGCCAGCTCTGCCTGCCTTTCTGCTTCCAGCTCTTCGGGACTCTTATGCACATGCAATGAAAGCACCATACTCGAAGCGGTGCCCGGTTCGCCGCGCTGGCTCTTGAGTTTGATGTTCAAGCGCAGTTCGTTGGCGGAATCGGCATTGCGGATGGCCTCTTCGTAGGAGATGTGGCCGTCGTTATACAGCTCGAACAGCGACCAGTCGAAGGTGCGCATGCCCAGCTCGCGCGACTTTTCCATGATGCCCTTGATCTCGTGGAATTCGCCCTTGAAGATCTTGTCGGCGATGATCGGCGTGTTGAGCAGGATCTCGATGGCGGCTTTGCGCCCTTTGCCGTCGGGCGTGCGGATCAGGCGTTGCGAGATGAGCGCGCGCATGTTGGCGGAGAGGTCCATCAGCAATTGGTTGCGGCGCTCTTCGGGGAAGAAGTTGATGATGCGGTCTATGGTCTGGTTGGTGCTGTTGGCGTGCAGCGTGCCCAGGCACAGGTGGCCGGTCTCGGCGAAGGCGATGGCGTGTTCCATGGTCTCGGCATCGCGGATCTCGCCGATGAGGATGACGTCCGGTGCCTGGCGCAGGGTGTTCTTCAGGGCGTGATGCCAGCTGTGCGTATCCACGCCCACTTCGCGGTGGGTGATCAGCGATTGCTTGGATTGGTGCACGTATTCCACCGGGTCTTCGACGGTGATGATGTGGCCCTTGGAGGTGCGGTTGCGGTGGTCGATCATCGCGGCCAGCGAGGTGGATTTGCCGGAGCCGGTGCCGCCGACCACCAGCACCAGGCCGCGCTTGTTCATGATGACTTCTTTGAGGACCTCGGGCAGGCCGAGTTTCTCGAAGTTGGGTATCTCGGCGGCGATGGTGCGGATGACCATGCCGACGTGCTGCTGCTGGACGAAGACGTTGACGCGAAAACGGGAGACGCCGGGCACGGAGATGGCGAAGTTGCATTCCATTTCTTTCTCGAACTCGGCGCGCTGATCTTCATTCATCAGGGCTCGCGCCAATTGACGCGTGATCGCGCCGTTGAGCTTTTGCGAGGTCATCGGCTGCATTTCGCCGTGCGACTTCATGCTGGGAGGGAAATCGTTGGAGATGAACAGGTCGGAGCCGCCCGCCCTGCTCATGGCGGTGAGCAGTTTGATGATGTATTCGTACGCTTGCTGATCGGTAAGGCCTGATGACATCGTGTTTCCCTGTAACGGTTATTTCAAAAAATCGCGGCGCATTTTACCAGCAAGCGCTGCGGGCTTTGTATTTCTGGGTTAATGTCCGGCTTTCGAAAATGAGGGGCAAGTATGAAACTTCGCGTGTTGATTCTGGGCTATGGCGAGATGGGGCATGCCATGGAGTATCTGCTGGCGGCGCGGCACGATGTGCGTATCTGGAACCTGGGCGAGGTGGTGCGCGGCAGCCATGCGACACTGGAAGAGGAAGTCGCCGAGGCGCAGGTGGTCTTGTTCTGCCTGCCGGTGAATCCGCACTTCGAGATTGCGAGCCGCATTGCGCCCTATCTTGCCAAGGAGAGCCTGTGTCTCTCCATCGCCAAGGGCCTGGACGAGTCGGGACGGACGGCGGCGCAAGTGTTCGAGCGCGCGTTCGATGGCGACCATCACTACGGGGTGATCTACGGGCCGATGATCTCGGAGGAGATCAGGCGCGGACGGCATGCCTTTGCCGATGCGGTGTTGTCGGACTGCGGCGGATTTCGATGTGATGCACAGCCTGTTCCGCGGCAGCACCCTGATCTGCCAGCAGGCATCGGACATGCACGGCAGGAGCTTGTCCGTGATCCTGAAGAATGTGTACGCCATCCTGTTCGGTGTGGCGGATGAACTGCAGCTGGGCGACAACATGCGCGGGCATCTGGTGGTCGCCTCGATCGCAGAGCTTTCCGGCATCGTGCAATCGTTCGGCGGACGGGCGCATACGCCTTACAGCTACGCCGGACTGGGCGACCTGATGACAACCGCGACCAGCGAGGATTCACATCACCACGAACTCGGGCGCAAGCTGGTTCGCGGCGACTGGTCCGACATCTCCGGCGAGGGCGTGCACACCTTGCGCATGGTGGAGAAGTTCCATGTGTTCGACTGGCGCTCGTATCCGCTGTTCTCCCTTTCGCACGACATCGTCACCGCGCCGGAGACGTTGCGTGAACGGGTGGAGGAATATCTGAAGCTGCTGCGCGAGACGGAGAGTTGCGCGATCTGAAGCCGCGGCAGCACTGCACCCGATAACGCGCCCTATTGGCGCGAACGTGAGTCCCCATCCTCGGCAAATAGACTGGCCAAGGGGTGCGTGCACAGGTTGCCAAACGGCAGCTCATAAACGCAATGCCCCCTCACCATGCATTCCACCATACCCGCGCCTATCCTGCGCACACGGCAGTTGCCGATATCCAGCTCATCTTCGTTTGCGGGGTGTTCGTTGTCTTGATCCATGACTACATCCTTGTGTTTATCCGATGCCAATATCAGTTTGCGCACAGTCGCCGCGTGCCTTCTGTGCGGTATCCAACATAAGCGCCGCCGCCAAGGCTGTCCCTATCCCGCAAGCTTCCCCCCATTCGGGTGATTGATTTCATCCGACCCGCAAGGCAGGATGCACCATCCATAAATTCCCGACCTGTTTGCCATGATTGAGTACATCTTTTTCGATGCCGCGCTGCGCGACAAATTCGTGTCATACGCCGAGCAGCGGGACGTGCCCTGCACCGCCTCCGACGACAGCATGGGGCTGCTGGTGGCGATCCCCGAGGATTTGCCGGATGACGTGACGGACGATATGGAGGACTACTACGACGCGCTGGAGACTGAACAGGCCGACCTGAGCAAGATGGAAGGCGATTTGAAAAATCTGGCCGGCTTCCGCTTCAACCTGCCGGATGGTCAGTCGCGCATGCTTCCTTTGCAGACTGAGATAGCGAGCCGTTTGCTGGCGAGTTTCAATTTGGAGGAGATACAGGCTTTGTTCGATGCCGTGGCGGAATGCACGCTGAGCCCGAACGACGAGCATCTGTGCAAGATACTCGCCGCGCAAGGGAAAAAGGATTGACTCACTAAGCCGCACAAAAAAAAGCCCGCGCGTGCGGGCTTTTTTCATGCACAGCGAAATTGCTTAGTGGTGATGCCCGCCGTCGCCATGCACATGGCCGTGCGTCAGTTCTTCGGCAGTGGCGGCGCGCACGCCAGTGACTGTGCCGGAGAAAATAAGCGATTTGCCAGCCAGCGGATGGTTGCCATCGACGGTGACTTCGTCGTCGGTGACTTCGGTGACGGTGTAGAGCATGAAGTCGTCGTCTTCGTCACCTTCCGCGCCGCCTTCGAATTGCATGCCCACTGCAACATCCTTGGGGAACATGGCTGCGCGGTTCAGCGCGCACGAGGTCGTGTTCGTATTCGCCGAAGGCATCGTCCGGTTCCATGCTGACGGAGAATTTATCACCCACTGCTTTGCCTTCCAGCGCTTCTTCCACTGTTGGGAAAATGCCGTCGTAGCCGCCGTGCAGGTAGCTGATGGGTTCGCCTGCCTTTTCCAGAACCGCGCCTGTGGCGTCGGTCAGTTCATAGGTCAGTGAGACAACGGCGTTCTTTGCGATCTTCATTTCATTTCCTTTATCAATTTAAAAATTTCCTGCGCGTGCCCGTGGGCGTGGACACCGTAGAGGACGTGGCGCAGCTTGCCGTGTTTGTCGATGATGAAAGTGGAGCGTCGGATGGCGAGTTTCTTGTGACCATCCGCACTTCGGCCATGCTCGGCGCAGGCTTCCTTCTCGTACAGCACGCCGTATTTTTTGCAGACGCGAGCTTCGTGATCCGCCAGCAACAATACCGAGAGGCCGTATTTGTCGCGGAAAGAGGCGTGGCTGATGCAGTCGTCGCGGCTGATGCCGACCACCAGTGTGTCCAGTTTGGAGAATTCCTCGTCCAGATCGGAGAACTCGTTGGCCTCCATGGTGCAGCCGGGCGTGTCGTCCTTGGGATAAAAGTACAGCACGACGTTGCGCTTGCCTTGCTGTGCGACCAGCTTGAACGTATCCATGTCCGCATCCGGCAATTCAAAATGCGGCGCCTCCATTCCAACTTGCAACGTTGCAGCTTGTGATGGCATGGCTTCCTCCTGGTGCACATTCTATCCAATTTCATTATGGCACGCGCCTGAATTTGCTTTTCAAGGCTGGCCTCAGCGCTATAATCTGCGTATGAAAAACACACTTCTCGGCGGACTCACTCCGCAACAATTCCTGCGCGATTATTGGCAAAAGAAACCGCTGCTGATCCGTCAGGCCGTGCCCGGTTTCAAGGGCTTGCTCAATCCACAGCAGCTGATCGAACTGGCGTGCGATGAGGATGCGCAGGCGCGCATCGTGACACAGCAGCGCGGCAAGTTCAGCTTGCGGCACTCGCCGTTTGCTGCGGAGGATTTCGACAGTTTCGGCAAAGCCAAATGGTCGGTGCTGGTGCAGGGTGTGAATCACTTTCTGCCGCAGGCTACCGAGCTGATCAAGCAGTTCAACTTCATCCCGCATGCGCGTCTTGACGATCTGATGGTGAGCTATGCGCCCAAAGGCGGCGGCGTCGGCCCGCATTTCGATGCTTATGATGTGTTCCTGCTGCAAGGCTTGGGACACCGCCGCTGGCAGATCTCCACACAGAAGGATCAAACGCTGATCGAAGGCGCGCCACTGCGCATCCTGAAAGATTTTCGCGTGGAACAGGAGTGGGTGCTGGAAGCGGGCGACATGCTTTATCTGCCGCCGCATTGCGCGCACAACGGCATCGCCGAAGACGACTGCATGACCTATTCCATCGGCTTCCGCACCCCGGCCTATCAGGAGCTGGCCGAACAGTTCCTGGTCTATCTGCAAGACCGTATCTGCGTGGAAGGCATGTATGCCGACCCCGATCTGAAGCTGCAAAAGCATCCTTCCGAGATCGGCTCCGACATGTTGCAGCAAGTGGCCGGCGCCATCCGCCAAGTCAAATGGGACGACGAGGATGTCGCCAACTTCCTCGGCTGTTATTTGAGCGAGCCCAAGCCGCACATCTTTTTCGATGCGCCCGCCAAGCCCTTGTCCGAGGCGCGTTTCGTGCAGGCACTGCAAAAATCCGGCGTGACGCTGGACATGAAAACGCAGATGCAATGCTACGGCAGCACGGTGTTCATCAACGGCGATGCGCACCCGGTCAGCAAGGCGGTTTACCGCAGCTTGCGCGAGCTGGCCGATACGCGCGAGCTGGCCGCCAGCGACCAGTTGCCGCAGGCCGTCATCACGTTGCTTTATGAATGGTATCTGGACGGTTATCTCGCACCCACCGCCAGCACGAGGAGGCGCTGAACATGAACGACGACACGCTGCAACACACCCTGTTCGATGGCGCGGTCGACTACATCGCGGCACTGGATACGGTGTGCGCTTCGGCACAGCGCACGTTGAACATCTTCGAAAAAGATTTTTCGGACATCGGCTTCAATTCCGAAGCGCGCTACGACACGTTGCGTCACTTTCTGCTGGGTAGCCCGAACAATCGTTTGCAATTGCTGGCGCACGATCCGCAACATCTGATCCGCTATTGCCCGCGCATGATGCTGCTGTTGCGCGAGTTCAGTCACAGCATGGCGATCTACCAGACGCCGCCGCACATGAAGAACGAGACCGAACCGTTCGCCGTTGCCGACAGCGCGCACTATGTGCGCCGCTATCATTTCGACGATACACGCGGCCTGCTGGCCAAAAACGACCCCGAAGGCGCACGCCTGCTCAACTCGCACTTCCAGGAAATGTGGCAATCGTCCCATTCCGGCGCCACCCCAACCAGATTGGGGCTATAACACCCTAGCTTTTTTCACAGGAATTGTTAGAATGCCGCGCCCTTTGCAGCAGGGAAGTCGCCGCGAAGGATCTGAATGCCTCTGTAATTTTTACTTTTGTAACTTTTGATTGATAGGAAATAAAATGAAATTCGCTACTCTGATCGCTGCCCTGTTTGCTCTGTCCCTGACCGCTTGCGGCCAAAAAGCTGCTGAAACTACAGCCGCTCCTGCTGCTGCAGTTGTTGCTGCTTCCGGCGTTGTTGCTGCTTCCGGCGTTGTTGCTGCTTCCGACGTTGCTGCTGCTTCCGCAGCTGCTGCAATGCACTAAGCTGAACAAGCTTGAATAAAAAAGCCGACGCAAGTCGGCTTTTTTATTGCCTGCATTTCTTTGCCCTCAGGCGATCTCGCGCCAATCCAATCCCGCTTGCTGATCCGCCACCGCGATCCAGTCCTGCTCACATCCCAACACCTGACTCAAGGCGCTGACCGCCAATGCAGGCAGATTGTTCTGCTGGCTCAAATGCGCCGCCACGACGTGCTGCAAACGGCTGTTGTCCAGACGCGATAGCAGCTCTGCCGACTGCTGATTGTTCAGATGCCCGAAGCGCCCGCCCACACGCTGCTTGAGGCTGTGCGGATAGCGTCCGTTGCGCAACATCTCGGCATCGTGATTACACTCCAGCACCAGGGCATGACAGGCGGAAAGCATGGATTCGATATGCGGTGTGGCGTGGCCGGTATCGGTCAGCACGCCCAGTCTGCTTGCGCCATCGCTGAACACGTATTGCACCGGCTCGGTCGCATCGTGCGGGACCGGATACGGTTGCACTTCGATGTCACCGATGGCGAACGCGCTATGCGGATTGATCTCGGTCACGTCGAGTTCGGCGAACGCGGCACTCTGCGCGCGCAAGGTGCCGTGTGTCATCCAGACGGGAAGGTTGAATTTGCGCGCCAGCCTGGCCACACCGGCGATGTGATCGCTGTGTTCGTGGGTGACCAGGATGCCGCTGAGTTGTTCGGCTGCCAGCTGCAAGCGGCTCAGGCGCCGCTGCGTCTCGCTGACCGAAAAGCCGCAATCCATCAGCAGTGAAGTCTCGCCGGCTTGTACCACCAACGCGTTGCCTTCACTGCCGCTGCCGAGAAGGGCAAAGCGTATCACTGCGGATTATTTTTCCAGATTCTTGATACAGCGCATCGAGGATGCGTGCTGCTTCCTTGCCGTGCAGGTCGGCGCCTTCTTTTACCGTCACATCGGTCGTGCCGTTGGACTCGTGCACCAGCACTTGCAGATCGTCTGCCTTCTTATCCTTGCCGACCGCCTTCAGGAAATAAATACCTTTGCTTCGGTCCATATCACCGACAGCGATTCCCGCGCGCTCCAGGGCGAGTCCCGCCTTGCGCCAGCTGCGGTCAAACGGCTCGTTCAGCAGAATGAAACGGACACCGCCCACTTCCAGCAGCTTGGCGGGAAGAAACCGTAGCCTGCGGGGCACTGGCCGGCACAACCGCAGCTTGCTCCGCCGTCTTGTCACGCGAGAAATCCGAGTACTTCGCCACTTGCGTGCCATCGGCAGCCGGGATGGCGTAACGCTGTTCGGTTGCCGGGGTCATCATATCCGGCGGCACTTCCAGCGAGGGCGCTTGTACCGCCCCTGCCTTGTAATCCACCTGTTTGCGGTCGAACATGCTCCCGCATCCGGCCAGCAGCGAAATTGCGATGAACCCCAGTACGATGTTGCTTGTTTTCATGATCGTTCCCATTAAATGACTCCGGCTTGACGCATCGCGGCTTCCACCACAGGCTGCGCAGCAGCGGACAGCGGCGTGAGCGGCAGCCGCAAATTGTTCTTCATCTTGCCCATGCGCGCCACCGCCCATTTCACCGGGATCGGGTTGGCCTCGACGAACAGCTGGCGATGCAAACCGAGCAGACGGAAGTTGATCTCGCGCGCCTTGGCGACCTCGCCTTTCAGCGCGGCGGCACACATCTCATGCATCAGCTTCGGCGCGACGTTGGCCGTCACCGAGATGGTGCCGTGCGCGCCCAGCAACATCAGCGCCAGCGTGCTCGCATCGTCGCCGCTATAGATGGCGAAGTCTTTCGGCGCACGCTGCAACAGGTCGCTGCCGCGCTCGATGCCGCCGGTCGCATCCTTGATGCCGACGATGTTCTTGATCTGCGCCAGACGCAGCACGGTGTCGTTGCTCATGTCAGTGCCGGTGCGTCCCGGCACGTTGTACAGGATGTGCGGCATGTCCACCGCTTCGGCGATGGCCTTGAAGTGCTGGTACAGACCTTCCTGTGTCGGCTTGTTGTAATACGGCACGACGGTAAGCGAGGCGACTGCGCCCGCCTTCTTCGAGAAGGCGGCCAGCTCGATGGCTTCCTTGGTGGAATTGGCGCCGGTTCCGGCGATGATGGGAATCCGCTTGGCAGCGTGCTCCACCGCAACCTGGATCAGTTGCTCATGCTCTGCCACATCGACTGTTGGAGATTCGCCGGTGGTGCCGACCACCACGATGGCATCGGTGCCTTCGGCGATATGAAAATCGATCAATGCGCGAAATGCCGCCCAGTCCAGACTTCCGTCCTCATGCATGGGGGTGACGATCGCGACGATGCTGCCTGTAATCATGATGTCCGCTACGTATTTTGGGAGGGCGCATTCTAACCGATTCACCCGATATTTTGTCCGCAAGCGTGCCAGCTATGAAATAATCGACGCACTGTGAATGCCAACGATTTCAAACCCAACCTCCCCTTATCCAGCCTCGCCCCGGGTGTCCGCGCGACGATAACCGACATCCATACCGACGATGCTCTGCGCCAGCGCCTGCTGGCATTGGGGTTCCGCACCGGCAAGCCCATCGAGATCATCCGCAAGGCCAGCTTCTGCGGCCCGCTGCAGGTGCGCATCGGCACCACCGACATCCTGCTGCGCCGCAACGAGGCCGCCAAGATCGAGGTCAAAAAGACATGAAGCGCATCGCCTTGCTGGGCATGCCCAACACCGGCAAATCCACGCTGTTCAACCGCCTCACCGGCGGCGCGGCGCGTGTCGGCAACTGGCCGGGCATCACGGTGGAACTGCTCACCGGCAAGATCCTGCTCGGCGGCGACATGGCCGAGATCATCGACCTGCCGGGCATCTACGACATCCACGGCTTTTCCGAAGACGAACAGGTGGTGCGTCATTTCCTGCACGACAATGTGCCCGACCTGGCCGTGGTGGTGCTCAATGCCACGCAGATCGAGCGCCAGCTGAGCCTGTTGCTGCAACTGAAACAGCTCAATCTGAACATGGTGGTGCTGCTCAACATGGCGGACGAAGCAAAGAAATACGGCATCACCATCGATGGCGACAAGATGTCGCAACTGTTGGGCATGCCCATCCATCTCATCAGCGCGAAATACGGACAAGGCCAGCCGGAAGCGATGCAGGCCATCACCAAGGCCTTGCGCTACCCCACGCCCGGCATGGCCGAAGCGGTGCGCACCCAGCTGGAACAGGACGCGCATATCGAACAGGAAATGGCGCGCGTGCTGAACAGCGCGGTGCAAGTCCCGGCGCGGCTTTCGGACACACTGACCGACAAGCTCGACCACTTCATGCTGCACCCCTGGCTGGGATTGCCGATCTTCTTCGGCATCATGTATCTGCTGTTCCAGGGCATCTTCTTTTTCGGGCAACCGCTGCAAGGCGGAGTCGGCAATCTGTTCGGCTGGCTGCGCGAGACCTGTGCTCAACCCCGCCTGCGCCGGACTGCCCGCATGGCTGTCCGGGCTGCTGCTGGACGGCATCTACAACGGCGTCGCCACCGTCGCCGCCTTCGTGCCCATCATCATCCTGTTCTTCCTGTTCATGGCCATCGTGGAAGACACCGGCTACCTGTCGCGCGCCGCCTTCCTGATGGATGCCCTGATGGCGAAGATGGGACTGGATGGACGCAGCTTCGTCATGCTGCTGATGGGTTTCGGCTGCAACGTGCCCGCGCTGATGGGCACGCGCGTGATGCGCTCGCGCAGTCTGCGCCTGCTGTCGATGCTGGTGATCCCGTTCTCGCTGTGCTCGGCACGCCTGCAGGTGTTCGTGTTCATCACCGCCGCACTGTTCTCGCCCAAGGCCGCGCCGCTGGTGCTGTTCAGCCTGTACCTGTTCAGCTTCGCCGCCGCCATCCTCACCGCGCTGCTGTTCAAACGCCAGTTCACCAACAACGAACCGTTCGTGCTGGAACTGCCGCCGTACCGCTTCCCCACCGGACGCCAGATGGTGATGCGCGGCTGGCATGAGGTGACCCATTTCCTGCGCCGTGCTTCGCAATTCATCATCGCCGGCGTGGTGCTGGTGTGGCTGCTCACCAATCTGCCGCCCTCTGCCGCGCCGGCCAGCGCCGACACCTTCGCCGGCATGATAGGCGCGTGGCTGCATCCGCTGTTCGCGCCCGTCGGCATCAACGAACAACTCACCATCGCGCTGATCTTCGGCTTCGTCGCCAAGGAGATCGTCATCGGCTCGCTGGCGGTGATCTACGGCTTGAGCGGGGATGCGCTGGGCAGCGCGTTGGGACAACAACTGGATTGGGTGCAAGCCTACAGCTTCATGCTGTTCACCCTGATCTACACGCCCTGCCTGTCCACCATCGCCACCTTGCGCAGCGAATCGAAGAACAACGGCTTCACTTTGCTGGCACTGGCCTGGTCGCTGGCGCTGGCCTGGCTGGTCAGCTTTGTGTTCTATCAGGCAGCGCGCGCGCTGGGCTACTAAACAAAACGCCCCGGACTGGCCGGGGCGTTTTGATCGATACATGCTGCTATCTGATTACTGCTTCCAGGCCTGATCCAGCAAGGCCTGCGCCCTGTCCGACTTGGCTTTTGCCTGATCCAGCTTGGCCTTCGAAGCTTCCGCCTTCTTCTTGTCTTCGGACAGACTGCTTCTGCGCTTCAGCCAGTTCCTTTTCCGACTCGGCCACTTTCTTCAGATTGTCCTGATGTTCCGCCTCGGCCTTGAGCAGCGCCTCGCGTGCATATTCGGCTCCGGCTTGTTGCGCCGAGACATCCTTGGCATGCACCAGCGACGACATCGAACCCATCAACGCGACCACCATCAGCATTCTCAACATGACATCTCCTTAGCGGGAAGCGGATTTCAGAACGACAAACGAATGCCGATGTGCACGCCGTTATCCAGCACGCCGTTCGGTGGTTGTTAATCAGGAAGAACTTGGTGAGTGCGATATCCGACATAGGCCTGGGTCAACGCAGAGATCGAATACTCGGCACGCACTGCGCCTTGGTAGAAACGTTCCGAATCGCCGAAGCTGATGATCTTGGGTGCATAGTGGTACTCGCCGACGAAAGCAAAACGACGGTCGGCCGGGAATCTCGAAACGCACTTGGGCGCCCAAGGCGACACCGGAAACCAGCTTGCGACTTGTTGACCGTGACCTTGTTCAGCGAAGCAACCACCGCCTTCGCACCCACTCCGATGACAGTCCGGGCACGGTACCTTCCTCGTTCAGCACCAGCAAACCGGCTTCACCCAACACGCTATTCACGTCGTTGTACATGAACGAAGCGAACAGATCGGACTTACCGGCAATACCGCTGGTCTTGCTGTATTTGAACTGGGCAGCAGTATTGCTCAGATTGACATCGAGCGTGTCCGCAAAGGCAACCGAACTGATGGCAAGCAGAGATAAGGCAACAAAACGACGCAACATAAACACTCCTTAATTAAATTTGGCGGAGGCGGTGAGATTCGAACTCACGAAGGACTCTCATCCTCGCTAGTTTTCAAGACTAGTGCCTTCAACCACTCGGCCACACCTCCAGATTACCCTTTGCATCCTGCAGAAGCCGCTCTAAGGCTGTGACTCGGGTAAAAAGTTCCCGAGCATCACCCGCACCCGCAAAACAATGGCGCGCATGATACCCGAAATTCGCCCTGCATCCAAAGGTCGGCACACCATCGCGATTGCAACTTTCTCGTTGCTTCTGTAGTCTCACGCCCGCCGTGCGTCCTGACGCACTTTCATTTTGGAGGAAGCAATGGAATACCAGACCCAAACCGCACAGATCGGCACTATCGCCGTCGAACAGAACAAAGTCCTGCGCAACACCTACATGATGCTGGCGCTGACCATGATCCCCACCGATCATCGGCGCGTTCATCGGCACCTCGATCAATTTCTCGTTCATGGCAGAACATCCCATCATCGGCTGCGCTGCTGATGTTCGGCGTGATGATGGGCATGCTGTTCGCCGTCACCGCCCTGCGCAACAGCGTGTGGGGCATCGTCGCCCTGCTCGGCTTCACTTTCGTGGCGGGCGTGTTTCTCGGCCCCATCCTGCAAGTCGCCCTGCACTTGAAGAACGGCGCACAACTGGTCGGCATGGCCGCAGGCGGCACCGGCATCATCTTCTTCACGCTGGCCACCATCGCCACCGTGACCAAGAAGGATTTCAGCTTCATGGGCAAGTTCCTGTTCATCGGGCTGATCCTGCTGGTCGTCGCATCGCTGGCCAACATGTTCTTCCAGATCCCCGCACTGCCGCTTGACCATCTCCGCCATCGCCGTGATGATCTTCTCCGCCTACATCCTGTATGACGTGAGCCAGATCGTGCATGGCGGCGAGACCAACTACGTGATGGCGACGCTGTCGCTGTACCTGAACATCTACAACCTGTTCGTCAACCTGCTGCAGCCTGCTGATGGCATTCAGCGGCGAACGGGACTAAGTACCGCAAGCATCAACAAAAAAGGCGGCTACGGCCGCCTTTTTAATGTCTTTCTCGGGAATGGGTCTATGGAACTGGATACTCTGCTGCAACATTTGCACGTCTCACCCGAGAGGGTGACTTTCAACGACACGATGGCAGTGATCGACTCTCTATACGATTTCACCCCGACCGCGTTCAAGAACGGCTCTTTGCTCAACGAGCCTGGAAAGAACAACGGTTCGTGCAAACTGTTCGCCTTTGCCCGACTGCACGGATTGTCGCAGCAGCAGACCTTACATTGCTTCGGCGTTTATTACCGGGACGAGGTGCTCAAGCACCCGGATGGCACGGATCACCAGAACATCCGAAATTTCATCAAGACAGGCTGGGCCGGCATCGAGTTCGACGGCGCGCCCTTGGCAGCCAAATAGCCATAACCGGCGGCCTGAGACAGCTCAGGTCATTTTCTGCTTGCGCTGCTCCGGCCGCAGGCGCGGCGCGAGCAGTACATCGGCTGAGTCTGCATCGATAGGCTTGCCTGATGCATCCTCCAGCGGTTGCTCGTAATCGTTCCAGCCGCGCACACCGGTCTTGAGCGAAACCACGTTGCTGTAACCCATGCGCAGCAGCATGTCAGCTGCCAGCACCGAACGCTTGCCGGAACGGCAGATGACCACGATCGCCTGCTCGCGCCCGGCTGCCAATTCCGGCACGGTCTCGTCGTAATCCCACTCGCAGGATTGCTCCAGCACACCGCGCGGCACATTGATCGCGCCGGGGATGTGCAGCATGTCGAACTCCGCCGGTTCGCGCACATCGAGCAGGATCGGCTTGTGGCCAGCTGCCAGCAAGCGGCTCAGGTCCCACGGCATGATCTCTTGCACGCGCGTCAGCGCCTCGACGACCAGATCGTCGTAACGTTTCATCGTGCAGCTCCTCGTTTGTCAATTTTGCGTTGCATGGTAATGAAGTACATCCCCTATCGAATCGGCTTCGGGCGCATAAAGCTGCATTGCCCAACCTGTTGCCCACGCCAATAGTGCTGTTACGAAAAAAGGCCAGAATGTCCTGCGCAGCGAGGTTTCAAGCCAATGCTGCCGGGGAATGCCATTGAGCCGCCGATACAGTCCGGCAGCCAACATGCCGTCCAGCAACAGTTCCGCAAATAGCATCGGTGCGGAATACACCACGTATAACGACGACAACAGCAACGCCGCGAACAAAATCAACACAAACGCGGGAATTGCGAACTCATCCGCGCTGCTCGCCGCCTCCAGTGCGTCGCCTACCGCACTGCCTGACTCTGCAGGCTCCAAAGAAATCGTCTCGCAGGATGAGTCGAAAGAACCGCTGGCCCCACCTCCGCCAAACTCGCCGCCGTTTCCGACCCACGAAGAGCTGTCCACGCCACATTCGCTATGCGATGGAATGGTATTCGAGAAATCAGGGATATCCGCATAGTCCTCTGCCTTGGTTCGCAGCCACAGCCACAGCAGCATCAGAAAGACTACGTAAGCGATCATGCACGCCAACAAATAGCGCCATGGCATTGCGTGAAAACCACCGTGCAGCAAGGAAAACGACGCAACGAATCCGCTCGCCCCGGTTATCGCAACCAGGAACGACATCTGTAGTCTGGGAAAACTATCCCTATCAAGCTTTCGGTTCAAACGGAGAATTTCACTGTAGCGCGAAGTTGTAAAACGCATCGTCGATCTCCTCACTGAATTCCCGCCGTCGCGAGAAGGACTTAAGGTCTATTCCCGCTCGAACACCGCGATGGATTCCACGTGCGAAGTCTGCGGGAACATGTTCATCACGCCCGCCGCTTTCAGCGTGTAACCCTTGGCATGCACCAGCACTTCGGCATCGCGCGCCAAAGTGGATGGGCTGCAGGAGACATAGACGATGCGGCGGGGAGCGGTTGCATCACTGATGGATTTCATCAGTTCGATCGCACCATCGCGCGGCGGATCGACCAGCCATTTATCGAAGCGGCCCGATTTCGCCAGCGTCGCCTCGTCCATCTCGAACAGGTTCATCGCCTGGAACGTGGCGTTGGCGGACAGCCCGTTGTATTCGGCGTTCTGTCTGGCGCGACTGCACCAGTGCATCACTGCCTTCGATGCCCAGCACCTGCGCGCCGCTGCGCGCGATCGGCAGGGTGAAGTTGCCCAGACCGCAGAAGAAATCGGCGATGCGTTCGCCGGGTTGCGGGTCTAGCAAACGCATGGCGCGGCTGACCATCAGGCGATTCATGTCGCTGTTCACCTGGGTGAATTCGGTCGGCGCGAACGGCATGGTGATGCCGAATTCCGGCAGGCTGTAACTCAGTTGCGGTGCGTCCAGCGGGTAGAACGGAATGACCGTTTCCGGCCCTTTGGTCTGCGTCCAGAACTGCACTTGATGCTTGTCGGCAAATTGCTTGATCATGCACTACATCCGACGGCGTGAGCGCCTCCAGAATGCGCAGCACCAGCACGTCCACATGCTCGCCTACCGCCACTTCGATCTGCGGCAGAATATCGCGCACGGTGAATTTTTCATTCAACTCGCCCAGCAGCGGCAACAGGCTGGCGATCTTGGGCGTCAGTATCTCGCAGTGCTGCATGTCGGCCACATATTTGCCGTTCTTCTCGCGGAAGCCGACCAGCGTCTTGCTCTTCTTCAACACATGGCGCACCGACAGCCGCGCGCGCTGACGATAGCCCCAGGGCTGCCCGTAGATCGGCGGCAGCATGACTTCCGGCTTGACCTTGCCGATGCGCTGCAGATTGTCTTCCAGCACGCGCTGTTTGACGGCGACCTGCGCACGCGGATCCAGATGCTGCATGGAACAGCCGCCGCACACGCCGAAGTTCGGGCACTTCGGCTGCACGCGCATGAAAGACTGCTTCAGGATCTGTTCGACTTTCGCCTGCTCGTAGTTGTTCTTTTTGCGATACGAGGAATAGGTCACGCGCTCGCCGGTCAGCGCGCCCTCGATGAAGATCACCTTGCCGTCGGCGTGTGCGATGCCGCGACCTTCGTGGTCGAGCGATTCGATGATTACTGCGTGTTCAGTGTTTGCCATTATTTTCCAACATCGTAAATACGCGCCCCATGCGGGTTCGCGCCAATCCCCAACCGATCAACACACCGGTTGTATTCGCCAGCATGTCGGCATATTCAAAGTAACGGTAGCCGCTCATGCCTTGCAGAATCTCGATAGCGACACCCATCGCCACCAGCGACAGCAACAACTTGATGCGCGTGCTGTGCCCGACATAGACCTGACAGAACCACAGCATGAGCAGCGCATAGGCGAGCGCATGTTCCAGCTTGTCCACACCATGGAAGGACATCGGCTGCGGCGGATGCGGCATCAGCGACAAGTAAAACACGGCAGCGACCCACAACCCGCCCAGGGCCAGCCAGACTTTACGCAGCATGCCCTACCCCTTGTTCCAGGCCGCGAGATATTCCGCCCAGTGCGGCTCGATGCGATTTGCCCAGCGTGCTGCGCACCAGTTCCAGTTCCTGCTCGTAGCGCGCCTTGCTGAACTGGCCGCGCATCAGCTGGAAGCGCGCGAACACCAGCTAGGTGTTCACCACATCGGTCTCGCAGTAGTTGCGTATCTCGGCCAGCTTGCCTTGCTGGTACGCCTCCCACACCTTGCTGCCGTCCATGCCCAGCTTGCCGGGGAAGCCGATCAGCTTGGCCAGTTCGTCCAGCGGCGCATTGGCACGTCCGGTGTACATCGCCAGCAGGTCCATCAGATCGAGATGGCGCGAGTGGTAGCGGCTGATGTAGTTGTTCCACTTGAAGTCCTTGTCGTCCTCGCCCTGATCCCAGTAGCGCGGCGACTGGATGCCGTGGATCAGCCCGCGATAGTGCAACACCGGCAGGTCGAAGCCGCCGCCGTTCCAGCTCACGATTTGCGGCGTGTATTTCTCGATGCCGTCGAAGAAGCGCTTGATCAGGCTGCCTTCGTCCTCATCCAGCTCGCCCAGCGACCATACCTTGAAGTTGTCGCCCTCGCGCAGCACACAGGAGATCGCCGCGACACGCTGCAAGTGGTGCGGCAGGAAATCGCTGCCGGTCTTCTGGCGGCGCATCTGGAAGGCCATCTCCGCCACTTCGGCATCGCTCACCGCGCTGTCCAGTTCATACAGGGCGCGCAGACCGGCGATGTCGGGAATGGTTTCGATGTCAAAAACGAGGGTCGGTGTCATAACTGGTTAGCGAAACTTGGGTTTTTCAGGGTGCGCATGATACCCGACACCATCCCAACTTCATACGTACCGCGCTCGGCCGTGCCAGCTTGACGAGCCGCAGAGGAAGGTAAAGAATCCCTTTGTCACGAGGGAATCACGTTCAATGCAGTTCAACCTGAAGGAGCTATCATGAACAAGCACCTGATCACCTGTCTCGCCGTCACAGCAAGCCTGTTCAGCCAGCGCCGTATATGCCGCCACCGGCGAGAACTGGGAAGTCACCACCAAGACCGACATGCCCGGCATGCCGGTTGGGATGGGGGAATCAACCATCACCATCTGCCTGGCGAAGGGTGCTGCAAAAGACCCCAAACAGCTCGTCAAGCAGGAAGGCTGCGAGATGACGAACCTGAAGACATCCGGCAGCAAAACCACATGGAAGATGCGCTGCGACAGGGACGGCGAAGTGATGACCGGCTCTGGCGAGGTCACTCAAAAACCCGACAGCTATCAAGGCGTAACCAGGCTCTCGGGCCAATCTGAAGGCAAAGCAATCAACATGACCGCGAATTACCAGGGCAAACGCATCGGTACGTCGTGCGATACGTCAGCGCCCACGGTCGTCGCCGTCAAGGGCATGGAGAACATGAATGAGATGATGGGGATGGCCAACAAGCAAATGGCGAGCGCCATGGCCGAACAATGCGAGATCTCCAACTATCAAACCCCCGAGCTGATCTCGAACAGGTTCTTTGGCCCTACGGCGGCCTGCCCCGGAAAGGAAAAGTTCGCCTGCAAGATCATCCGCAAGGATGCGCAGAAAAACACCGAAGTCTTTGTGAAACTGGCCAAGCATGACGATACTTCGGATGTGTCCATCGCCAAGACCTGCAGCATCGATATGCCATCAACGACCAAAGAGATCTGCAAAAAAGTGGACGGCAGCAATTATCAGCAGTTGGCCGACTATTGCCCTACCGAAGCCAAATCTTTCGAGACGGCGCGCAGTTACAGCAGCACCCCCAGATCGACCAGCGTCATTACCGACAACCCTGTCAATTCCGCCATCGACGGTGCCAAGAAGCTGAAAGGATTGTTTGGCTTCTGATCGCATCATGCACTATCTGATCGGGGTGTTGCTGTTCTGTCAGGTACTGGCGGCAGCAGCACACCCCGATCCTTTTCCACAGGTGGCGGCAGCGTATCTGGTCGAGAGCAACGGCGCCGCGCTTTGGGAAAAACAATCCCACCGCCGCTTGCCTCCCGCCAGCCTGACCAAACTGATGACCGCGTTGCTGCTGGTGGAGCATCAGCAGCCGGATGCGCTCGTCACCGTCAGCCCGTCCGCCGCACATGAAAGCGGCTCGCGCATCGGCATCAAAGCAGGCGAGACATTTCGCAGCGAAGATTTGCTCGCCGCCGCGCTGATCGCCTCGGCCAACGATGCCTGTCACGCCCTGGCCGATTCTGTTGCGGGCGACCAAACACGTTTCGTGCAACTGATGAACCGCCGCGCCAGGGAACTGGGCATGCATGACACCCACTTTGCCAACGCCTGCGGCCATGATGCACCCGGTCACTATGCCAGCGCATACGACCTGGGCTTGCTGGCGCATGAAGTCCTCAAGCACCCAACCCTGTTGCATCTCACTGCAAAGATTGAGGCACGCATCACCACACAAGACGGCGCGCGCAGTTACCAGTTCGAGAACAAGAACGAACTGATCGGCCGCTATCCAGGTGCGTTCGGCCTGAAGAGCGGCTACACATCGAATGCGGGTAAATGTCTCATCGCCTATGCCAAGCGCGGCGACCACACCGTGCTGCTCGTCATGCTGCACGGCAAGGACCGCTGGTGGGATGCGGTGGCTATGCTCGATGCGGCTTTTGAACATGCGCGCCAGCTACCCTGAAACACCCGCAGCGAGTGCTGATGTGGCTCACGCTGGCCGTGGTGCATCAGTTATGCAAATGTGCTGGGCGGAGATTTCCAGTTCGACGACTACAACGTCATCGTCAACGAATCTCAGGTGCACAGTTGGGCGGGCTGGTTCGCCCATCTCGACAGCGGCATCCGCCCCCTGCTCAAATTCAGCTACACCCTGAACTGGACGATGGGCACTGGCGTGCTCGGCTTTCATCTGACCAATCTGCTGATCCATCTGGCGAATGCTTATCTGGTGTATCGCCTCGCGCAGGAGTTCGTGCAACAACAATGGCAGCTGGCAAAACTGCACCATGTCCCGCTGCTCGTTGCGCTGCTGTTCGCTGTGCATCCCATCCACACCGAAGCGGTGAGTTACATCAGCGGGCGCTCCGCCGCATTGATGACGCTGTGCTATCTGGCAGGACTGCTCAGCTACATCAGGGGCCGCACGCAACAGGACTGGAAACTTCTTTACGTCGTCACCCCTGTGCTGTTTCTGCTGGCACTGGGCATAAAGGAAACGGCGGTGACCTTCCCGCTGGCGCTGCTGATTTGGGAATTGGCTGCGGTGGTCGCTGGAAGACAGCGCTCAAACAGCAGTGGCCGAGCTGGGCGGTGTTAGGTATCGCCACGATGTTGTTCGTGTTCAGCGACAGTTATTCGTCGCAGATGCTGCGCAGCGCCGCATTCAACAGTCTGCAAGGCAATCTCGCCACGCAACTCGCCGCCTTCGCCTACCTGCTGCAGCAATGGGCGCTGCCGTTGTGGCTGAACATCGACCCCGACCTGCCGCTGCTGAAAAATCTATCCGTAGCGCCGCTTACATTCTTCATCGCATCGCTTGTATTGATGCTGCTGTGCTGGCGCAAACGCCCGTGGATCAGCTTCGCGCTGGCATGGACGATGCTGCAATTGATTCCGCTCTATCTGCTGCTGCCGCGCATCGACATCGCCAACGAGCGCCAGCTTTATCTGGCCAGCTGGCCGCTGTTGCTCGCGTTGGTGATTGAACTGGCGTTGTGGCTGGACAGCAGGATATTTCGAGTCGCCGCTGGCGCACTGCTGCTCACTCTTGCCAGCCTCACGCTGCTGCGCAATCAGGTCTATGCCAACGAGATCAGCCTGTGGGAAGACACCGCAATGAAGTCACCGCACAAGGCGCGCGTGCACAACAATCTGGGCTATGCCTATCTGCTCGCCCAGCGTAGAGAGGATGCGCGGGATGAATTCAACCTGGCGTTACAGCTTGACCCGCAACTGAACAAGGCGCGCAATAACCTGCGTCAGCTCGACCAGGCAGTCAGCGCTTCGCCCGATAGAAACGTTTCTCCAAAGTCGCTCCCTTGATGCGATCGAAACGATCCGCCATGGCGCCGTCCAGCTTCGCCAAACGGTCATCGGGATGCGGATGGGTCTTGAACAGCAGGGCGATGCTGCCATCGTCCTTGGCGAAATGGCCGATCTGCTGCAGCACGCTGGGCAAGCCGTAGGCGTCGTAGCCGGCACGCGTCGCCAGCACCACCCCGATGCGGTCCGCCTCGAACTCGGCATCCTTGTCCAGGCTGCGCGCGACGATCTCCGCACCGCTGCCGATCAGCTGCTGCAGCTTGTCGCTGCCGACCTGTTTCGACAATGCGCGGCTGCCCGCATCCACCAGCTTGCTCTGCTGCAATATCTTCAGGTGATGCTTGCGTATGACGTGGCCGACCTCATGCCCCAGCACACCGGCCAGGTCCGCTTCGTTCTGCAACAGGCGGTACAGGCCCAGCGTGACGAAGACATAGCCGCCGGGCGCCGCAAAGGCATTCACGTCATCGGACTGGATCACGCCGAAATGCCAGGGCAGATCGGGACGTTCGCTCTGGCTCGCCACCCACGTCGCCGACCTGGTTCACATACTTCTGCAGCCTGGCATCTTTGACCAAAGGTGCTGCGCCCAGCAGATTGCCGGCGATCTGCCTGCCGATGGCGATCTCCTCGGACTCGTCCGGCCCCCTGACCTCCTTCATCACCTCCACCAGCTTGGGAGCTTCGGCATTGAGCTTGTCTTTCAGGGCCTGGCCGAAATCCAGCGCCACGCAGTTCTGCGCAACGAACACAAAACCGATCGCCGCCATCCATTTCGTCATCGTTCTCATGTCGTCTCCTTACTGCGCCGCAGGCAGGTAGTCGAACTGGCGCGACACCAGCTTGCCCTGCGCGGCGAATTTCTGTGCTTCGGCTTTCTTGACCGAGTATGACTCGGCCAGCCGCAACTCGTCGGCATTGAAACTCGCCGCCTTCAGCTCTTCCTCGTTCAGTCCGCGGATGCCGGTGGTGGCCACCACCTTGCCCGTTGCTGCACGGCCGGAAGTCAGCGCCAGCAAACCGGATGCCGCGGATGCTCCCTGTTTGGCATCGCCCTTGCGCACACTCAGCATGCGCACCCAGCCACTGCCCTTGCCCGCCTTGACCTTGAACCAGCCGCCGTCCTTGCCGAGGATGTCCACCTTCTCGCCCGCCGCCAGATTCTTCAGCGTTTTGGCATCGCGGAACGGCTCCGCCTTCAGCTCCTCGGCTTTCAGCAGAGTGCCGCTTTCCGCCGCCCATGCCGATGGCGTGACTAGCAACAGACACAGCGCTACTGCGAGTTTCCAGTTATTTTTCATGTTCTCTTTCCCACTTGAGTAATGCTTCGGCAAACAGCAAGCGCCAGCCTGCCGCCGCCTGCTCGCCGCCTTGAACAGTGCCGCGCTGCACCACATGGCTCACTGCGTCTTCGACATGGAACAGGAACTTGCCCAGTAGCGGACGCATCCCGGCCAGCACCAGTTCCACATCGGCTTCGACCGCCTGTTGCTCCTCTGCATCGCCGGCATCGGCCACCCAGGAAATGGCGATGGTCTTTTCAAACAAGCCCCACAGCCCTTTCTGCTCGCCGCTCATCACCTCCACGCTCTTGTGCGCCGAGCCGATGCGCTTCAAACCGAGGCGAACCTTTTCCAGCACGCTGTCCGGTATCACGTTGCGTCTGGTATCAAAGCTGATCAACAGCAGCGTGGCCTGCAGATCTCCTGCGCGTGCCGCCGCCGCGCGCACCATGTTCTGTTCCAGCGCCTTGCCGGTCGCGGTCGCATACAGTCGCGCCAGCGTAAAGTAGGCGATGCCCAACAGCACCGGCCCCGCCAGGTTGATGTAGATATTGGTGAAATTGATGCTGGCAAACGAGAACGCGATCAGGATCACCTGCGACAAGCCGAACAGCTTGTCGATGTTGCCGCGCCCGTCTTCGCGATAGAACGCCCACGCTGTCGCCCAGATGATGGCAAGCGTGATGAGCAGATACCAGATGCGCCCCTCGGGGAAACGCAGCGAGTCGCCGTGTTTGCTGTTGTCGATGGCGGTCGCCAGCACCTCCACGCCCGGGTGCATGCGCGCCATCGGCGTGGCGCGCAAGTCGTACAGGCCGGCTGCGGTGGAACCGATGAGCACGATCTTGCCCTTGAACTCATCCAGCGCACGCTGTTTCTGCTTGCTGCCCATGTCCAGATACACGTCGGCAAAACTCACGTACTTGTAGCTGAACGGTTTGCCGCGCCAGTTCAGCAGCATGAGTTCGGTGCTGGGCTCGGGCCAGCCGAATTCGCGCCCGATGCGTGCCGGCAACGAAGGCAGCTTCCAGCCATAACCGGCGATATACACCGGATAGTTGCGCACCACGCCGTCGGTATCCAGCGCCACGTTGTGCGTCCCCAGACGCCCGCCATCCAGCGCCGCCTGGAAATGCGGCAGGATGATGCCCATCGTCGCCTCCGGCTCCGGCTCCTCGTCCGGCATCGGCCTCACGCCGGGAATCTGCGCCGCCTTGATCTGGCTCATGCGCATCGCTGGAGGGATCGAGACGCAGCATCGGGAAGAACGTGTTGTTGGTTCCGGCGATGGCCGCATTGAAGTAGGCATCGCTGTCCGGATTGAACACATCCGCATCGCTGAACAGGATGTCGAACACCACCGCCTTGGGCTGCTGCTTCTCGATGTTCTCCAGGAACTCGCCCAACACCTGACGCGGCCAGGGCCAGCGCCCGTATTCCTTGGACATCGCCGCCAGACTCTTCTCGTCGATGTCCACGATCACGATGTCCGGATCGGGCTGGGCCGGTGCCAGGCGGTAGCGCACCATGGCATCGAACGCCGCCGTGCGCATCTCGCTGGTGATGTGCAAAAAGGCAGTATCGAGCAGGGCGAACACGGTGAACAGCGCGGCCAGATACAGATAGAAATTCTGTTTCCACTTGCGCGCCAGCAGGTTCGAGAATGCCGCAAGCGCGAAGCGGAAGCGGCTGAGCAGGAATAGTTTTAGGTTCATGGATCGGAGTTTACCAGCCCCACCATTAACTGAAACGGAAAAGGGGAGATGAGCTACCCTCACGCCATGGCAAGCAGCTCCTTCAATTTCTTGAGGCGGATCTCTTCGATCAGATCGATCAAGGCATCCATCTCGAACGGCTTGTACAGACAGGTATAGGCACCGATCTTAAGACCTTGTTCGATCGTTTCCCCCATCTCCTGACGGTAGCCGGTCACCATGACGACGGGCTTGGTCGGGTGTTTGGCTCGGATCTGCTTCAATACGTCCACGCCATTCACACTGCCCAGCTTGAGATCGAGAAGAACGAGAAGGTTATAGTTTTCCGCCAGATTCCCCAGCACATTGTCGGGTTCGCTCTCGGTTTTGACCTTATAGCCTCTCAGGGTCAGGACGTCCTTGAGCGTCTTGAGGAAATTGGTGTCGTCGTCCACGACGAGTATGCCTTCCTCCTTGGACAGGAGCGCGAGAAAGGAAAGTATCATCTGGAAGTTGAGCGGCTTGCTCAAGATGGCGTAAGCGCCTGCCTTTTTTGCTTCATCCATGAGGTCTTCGGTCGCATAGGCAGTGACCAGAACGATCGGCAATGCAGGGGCGATCTCTTTCATGCGCTTCATCGCCTCGACACCGCTGATACCTGGCATCTTGATGTCCATCAGGACGCAGTCCGGTTTTTCGGCCTTGACCTTTTCCACCCCTTCCTCTCCGGTGTAGGCGGGAATGGGATCGTGCCCCTTGATCTTCAGGATGTCGCAGGTCGTCTTTACGATCCTTTTGTCGTCGTCTACCACTAGAATCTTCATTGCCATTCCCTTTTTTGTTATTCAGCGCCAGGCAAGCAAAGCTTTTCTCTTATGTCATTTCTGCACACTACCCCCCGTTGGCAGGGTGATGGAAAACGTAGCCCCTTTTCCCGGCTCGCTGTGGATATCCACGCTGCCA
Organism: uncultured beta proteobacterium; assembly: GCA_963813255.1. GTDB lineage: Bacteria > Pseudomonadota > Gammaproteobacteria > Burkholderiales > Gallionellaceae > Sideroxyarcus. The sequence continues at coordinate 160,801 of CAWEYD010000011.1, forward strand.
CGGTTGACCTGGGTCAGGTTCTTCACCACGGCCAACCCCAGCCCCACGCGCCGTGCTTTGGTGGTGAACAGCGGCTGGAACAATTTAGCGTGGTGTTCCGGCGCGATGCCGGTGCCGCTGTCCTTGACGCTGATACGGAGGGTATGTGCCGCCTCGCCTTCGACTGCGCGTATGTCAAGATTGCCCCCGTCGGGCATGGCTTCCACGCCATTGGTGATCAGGTTCCATAACACTTGCTGGATCTGCTTGGGATCGACCTGAAGCGGGGGTAGCGTTTGGGGAACATCCAAGTGGATGGAAACGGTGGAAGGGACATCGCATTTGCGCAATGCCTGATTGATCAGCTCCGCGGGACTTATCGTTTCGATCAGCGGTGGTTTGGTCCGTACGGCGTCCAGCAGGTCGGCCACGATGCGCTCGGATTCCGCGATCTCGCCCTCGATGATGCCTAGATATTCCTTGGTGGACTCATCGCCCTCCGACAAGACGGTCTTGAGGAAATAGACCGCATTGCTCATCACGCCCAGCGGGTTGCGCAATTCGTGCCCGACGCTGTCAGCCACCTGGGCAAGCAGGCTCAGTTTCTCCTTGCGCACCAACTCGTCCTGCGCCGACAGCAGTTGCCTGGTGCGCTCCGCCACCTTTGCTTCCAGCACCTCGTTCAGCTTGCGGGTGGCCTCTTCTGCCGCTTTGCGCCGCTCGACTTCCTCGCGGAGCTCATTGAGCAGGACCGTCAACAAGCCCACGATCAACAATGCATCCAGGAAGGGAGTGACGACACCCGCAAATTCCAGTTCGGCATTGAGGCGTGCGTCCCACAGCATGTCGATGGTCAGGACGATCATGACCGAGATGATGACCGCCGCGATGACGAACAGGACGGCCACCTGAAGCGGTCGCAGTCCGAGCAACCAAGTGACCAGCCGTCTCACATACCCGTGATCCTTCAGCATGCTAGCTTCCCCTTTCATGAGTCGCCGGAAGAGTGATGGAGAACACAGTGCCTTTACCGGGCTCGCTTGCGACATCCACGCTGCCGCCATTGGCCTGGGTCAGATTCTTCACCACCACCAGTCCCAAGCCGATGCCGCGTGCCTTGGTGGTGAACAGCGGCTGGAACAGCTTGCCCATTTGCTCCGGCGTCATGCCGATGCCGCTGTCCTGCACACGGATGGAGATAGTATGCGCTACCGTATCGGCACTGGCGAGTATCGCCAGTGTGCCACCGTCCGGCATGGCCTCGATACCGTTGATGATCAGGTTACGCAACACCTGTTGCATCTGCTGGGCATCCACCTGTAGCGACGGCAACGTTGCCGGGATATCCAGCTTGATTTGCACGGCGGACGGGACGGTGAGTTTGCCTAATGTCTGACCTATCAGTTCCGAGATGCCGACTGTCTGGATCTGTGGCGGCTTGATGCGCACCGAGTCCAGCAGGTCTGATACGATGCGCTCGGAATTGGCGATCTCGTTCTGGATGATATCCAGATATTCTTTGACGCCGGCATCTGCATCAGACAGCACGGTCTGCAGGAAATACACGGCATTGTTCATCACGCCCAGCGGGTTGCGCAGCTCATGTCCCACGCTGCCAGCTACCTGCCCCAGCACTGCCAGCTTCTCCTTGCGCACCAGTTCGTCCTGCGCTTCCAGCAGTTGCTGGGTGCGCGCCTTCACTTTCGCATCAAGCTCCTCGTTCAATTGCCGGATCTGATCTTCAGCCTGCTTGCGCTCGGTGACATCCCTGAAGAATCCGAGGACGCCAGCCACACTGCCATGCTCGATCTGAGGGGTGGCAGTGAAATCCAGCACCTTATAGCCGCCCGCCTTTGCCCGAACCCGCGCCTCCACCCCTGTGGTTTGGCCAGATAACACACTCAGGAAGGCCGTGTTGACTTGCTCCACATCCTCGTGATGTATCCATACAGGGAACGCCGTGCCGACAAGTTCCGTATCGGTCCAGCCTACCAGTTGCGCCACGGCTGTATTCACGGAAGTAAGCACACCGTTCAGGGCGATCGTGAAGATGCCGTCGGGTGCTGTGTCAAAGATGGCCCTGAACCTTCGTTCGGACTCCTCGATTGCCTGAGCTGCCCGTTTGCGCTCGGTGATGTCGCGGCAGATACCGAGCAGAACCATGGAGTCGCCCTGCTTGAGCGGCGTGACGGTGAATTCACCGATGAAGCACTCTCCGTTCTTCTTCAATACCGGCAACTCGAACAACTCCACAACCTCGCCTCTCATCGTCCTTTCCAGCACCCCCAGTGCTCTGGGCATGTCACTGGGAGGTATCAAGGGGGTGAAGCTCTTGCCTATCCAGTCTTGCGTGGGCCATCCGGATATCTTCTCGAAAGCGGGATTCAGGGAAATATAGACCCCGTCCTGCCCCATGGTGAAGATGATGTCTTCGGCGTTGTTGAACACGTTGCGGTAACGCTCTTCGCTCTGGCGCAGATGTTCTTCGGTCCGCTTGCGCCCGGCGATCTCCTCGCGCAGGTTCGCCAGCGCCTCGTGCAGGCTGCGCATGTTCAAGTAGGTCAGCAGGCCGACGGATGAGACCAGCATGATCAGCAGGGCGGACATGTGGACGAACTCGCGCCCTGCGTCCCCAAAGGTAAGAAGCGACGTATACAGCCCTGAACTGCTCATCAACAGCAGCAGCAAGTAATACGACACCACGCCCCCGGTCATCCACAGGGCGTATGCCGGTGCCAACAACACACCAGCGACAGTGATGGTCCAGATGAACAGCGGCCAGGCCGGTGAGTAGATCCCGTCGAAGAGCCAGGCTGCTACACCGATGGCGATCAGGTTGACCCATACATACAGCAGAACCATAGACTGGACATGACCGCGCCTGGACTGGACGAGACAGAACAGGGAAAGTGGAATAAAGGCCAGTGGGAAAGCGGCCGCCGTCCAACTCACGCGTGCGCCTAGCAGTCCGAGTGGCTGCATCACCAGGAACACCAGGGAAAGTGCCACGACGATCCCGGTGCTGATCACCATCAGGGTGTTGAACAAACGGCCGAGACGCACCGTCTCCTCGTCGCCGGCTCTTACCGCGATCAGTCGTTCCCATGCATCGGTGAATCCTGACCGCGTGTTGTTCATGCGCCCTCTCCCGAAGCTGAAACAGCGCTTGGCAACGTGATGGAGAACATGGAGCCTTTGCCCGGCTCGCTACTCACTTCAACTGAGCCGCCATTGGCCTGCGTCAGGTTCTTCACCACCACCAGCCCCAGACCGATGCCACGCGCCTTGGTGGTGTACAGCGGCTGGAACAGCTTCTCCAACTGGTCCGGCGTGATGCCGCTGCCGCTGTCGCGCACACTGACTGTCACGCCGTCTGCCGTCTCGCCTGCTACCGCCCTGATGTCCAATGTTCCGCCATCCGGCATCGCTTCGATCCCGTTGCTGACCAGGTTGCGGAACACCTGCTGCATCTGCTGGACATCCACCCACAGCATGGGCAACGTTTCAGGCATATCCAGTGTGATACGCACGTTGGACGGAATCGTGAGTTTGCCCACTGTCTGCTCGATGATTTGACGCACACTTGCCGATTCCGGATGCGGGGGCTGGGTGCGCACAGAGTCCAGCAGGTCGGACACGATGCGCTCGGAATTGGCGATCTCGTTCTTGATGATGTCCAGGTATTCCCTGGTGGTCTCGTCCGCATCCGACAACACGGTTTGCAGGAAATACACCGCGTTGCTGATCACGCCCAGCGGGTTGCGCAACTCGTGCCCAACACTGCCGGCCACCTGCCCCAGCACCGCCAGTTTCTCCTTGCGCACCAGCTCCTCCTGCGCTTCCAGCAACTGCTGCGTGCGCTTCTGCACCTTGACCTCCAGCTCTTCGTTCAGCATCCGGATGTTTTCCTCGGCCTGCATGCGCTCGGTGACGTCGTGGAAGACACCGACCAGATAGGGGCGTCCGGCAAGTTCCATGGGCGAGCTGCTGACATCGGCGAAAAATATCGAGCCGTCCTTGCGCTTGACCGGCAGACTCGATGCGACCCTAAGCTCTCCCTTGAGTGTGTCTTTCGAACTGGCGTCGAACCTCGGGCAATGCCTGCGCTGGATGAATATCGGCCACACCCAATTGCGCAATCTCATCTGGATGATAGCCAAGCATGTCGCAGATCGCATGGTTGCCGAGTACGAACTTGTGGGTCTGTGCATCGGCCACCAGTACCCCATCGACGGCAGCCTCGAGGATGGTCCTGAATTTACGTTCGGACTCCTCTATGGTTTGCATCGCCTGCTTGCGCTCGGTGACGTCATCTACCTGGGTAACGAAATGGATGGGGCTATTTTCCGCATCCCGTATCAGCGAAACGCTCAGGCGTACCCATACGACATGACCATCCTTGTGAACATATCGCTTCTCCGACTGGAAGTGATCTATCACCCGCCAGCAATCGCTCCTTGAAGTCCATGTCGAATGGAAGATCGTCCGGATAGGTGATGTCCTGAAAACTCCTGCTCAGCAATTCCTGCTCCGAATAGCCAACGATATTGCATAGCGCGTCATTGACCTTGAGCCAATGACCATCCAGCCCTACCAGTGCCATGCCGATGGCCGAATCCTGGAATGCCCTGCGGAACCGTTCCTCGCTGTCGTGCAATGCCAGTTCTGCTTTTCTGTGATCGATGAGTTCCTGTTCCAGTGCGAGGGTGCGCTCTTTG
>CAWEYD010000012.1:0-140760 GCA_963813255.1 uncultured beta proteobacterium
GGGAGTTTTTCATTTCTGCTCATTGTTCGACCCGAAGGAACTGGGCACTTTACTTAGCAAGTTACGAAATGGCGCCGGATCAGGCGAATATTTTGTTCAACCTCTTGGCAGTTTCTTCCACCCTTCCGGCGTTGGACAAAAGTATGCTTGTCAAATCCCAAGTACCGTCGATCAGAGTTTTACGATAGCTGGGCGACATCGTTACGGGGACGCTTAGATTTCCAGCATTCACAACCATGCACTCAAGATCGATCGCGAACTCGGTTTGCGGATTTTGGCCTGCCACGACCTGCAACCTGGCAACATCTTCTTTACGCGCCACGACTGCAGGCACGCCTAGCATCACGCAGTTGCCCGCAAAAATCTCTCCGAAGCTCTCAGCCACGATGGCCTTGATACCCCAACGAAACAACGATTGCGGCGCATGCTCGCGACTGGAACCACAGCCAAAATTCGCGTTAGCCAACAAAATCGAAGCACCCTGAAAGCCTGGATCGTTGAATGGATGATTTTTCTTGCTGCCGTCAGCATTAAAGCGCTCATCAATGAAAGGATACTCACCCATTTTGTTGAAGGTAATCTCCTTCAGGTAGCGGGCCGGAATGATGCGGTCGTTGTCGATGTCATCGCCAATCACAGGTACGGCACGCCCTACCACTTCAATTACTTTCACGTCGTTCATCTTAATATTCCTTATTGGTGAATTCGCGCAAGTCGGCCACGTACCCCTTTATTGCAGCCGCAGCCACCATGGCTGGCGACATAAGCAAGGTACGACCTGTAGGACTGCCTTGACGTCCGATGAAGTTGCGGTTACTTGAGCTGGCCGAAATCTGGTCACCCCGCAACTTGTCCGGGTTCATCGCGATACACATCGAACAGCCTGGGTCTCTCCATTCAAACCCGGCTGCAATGAATACCTTGTCCAGCCCCTCCTTTATGGCCTGCTCCCGTACCTGCATGCTGCCAGGTACCACTATGGCCGTGACACCTGGAGCAACCCTGTGCCCGTTTATCACCTCGGCCGCAGATCGAAGATCCGAGAGGCGGCCGTTGGTGCAGCTGCCGATGAATGCTACGTCAATCTTGATCTCAGCCATTTTCTGTCCTGGACGCAGCTTCATATATTTGTAAGCCGTGTCCATGGCCCCGCGTTCACCTGTGTCGGCCACGGCAGCAGGGTCAGGCAATAACTGGCTCACTGAGACACTTTGTGCCGGTGTTACCCCCCAGGTCACCATGGGCTCGATTTCTGCGCCGTCGAATACGACCATGTCGTCATAAACCGACATTTCATCTGATGCGATACTTTTCCATGCAGCGACTGCGTGGTGCCATGCCTCACCCTTGGGCACATATTCGCGTCCCTTCATATAGTCGAAGGTCTTCTGATCCGGGTTCACATAGCCAGTCCGAGCTCCGCCCTCGATGGCCATATTACAGACAGTCATGCGCCCCTCCATCGACATATCATCGAAGACTTCGCCGCAATACTCGTAGACATAACCGATTCCCCCATCAGACCCCAATCGGTTGATGATGAAGAGTGACACGTCCTTCGGAGTCACACCAGGCTTGAGCTTGCCGTTGATTTCGATTTTTCGTACTTTCATCGGATCCATAGCGATGCACTGGGTTGCCAGAACACCCCGAACTTGGCTGGTGCCGATGCCGAACGCCAAGGCCCCGAATGCTCCGTGGGTTGAGGTATGTGAATCGCCGCACGCAATGGTCATGCCCGGCCTAGTCAGACCCAACTCAGGGCCAATAATGTGCACCACGCCTTGGCGTCCGGTCTGAAAGTTAAAGAATTTCAAACCGAACTCGGATACGTTTTTCTCGATGGCCTGCGTCATCAATTCGGCCTGTTCGTCAGCAAACGGCCTGACGTGGTTCGTGGTCGGCACGACATGATCTATCGTGGCGAACGTGCGAGACGGATAGGCCACGCTTAATCCCTGTTCGCGCAGCATATCGAAAGCCTGCGGGCTGGTGACCTCGTGAACGAGGTGCAGTCCTATGAAAAGCTGGGTCTGTCCCGTGGGCAACTGCGCTACCGTATGTGCATCCCATACCTTGTTGTATAAAGTACCCTTCGCCATGTTCTTCTCCTGAGTAATTGCGTGAGGAAATATTAGGAAACAAATTGGTATTTGTAAAAGATATAATAACTATGCATTGCATAGGAATATCCTATGCAATGAAGTTAGGCCAACAACCGTGAAAGTATTGGCATGGAGGATGGAATATGGAAATGCACCAATTACGATATTTTCTGGCTGTTGCCCAGACCGGCTCATTCACGGTTGCAGCCAACATCTGCCATGTCAGCCAGCCCAGCCTGAGCGCGCAGATCGCCAAGCTCGAAGCCGAACTTGGCGGGCCATTGATTGAGCGTAACCGGCAGGGGGCTCGGTTAACCAAGAGCGGCGAGCTATTTCGGGGTCGAGCTGCCGAGGCGTTGCGCCAATTGGAAAGTGGTCGCTTTGAGATTGAACAGTTATACGGTTTGACACGAGGATCAGTGACGCTAGGCTGCCTGCCCACTACCGGCACATACCTCTTACCGCCGCTTTTAAAGGCATTCGGCAAAGCTCATCCTGAAATAGAGGTGATCCTCCGCGAGGAGAGTTCACCTCAATTGGCTCGCATGCTTCGAGAGAGTGAGGTCGATTTGGCAATCATGGACGAGGAAGGACTAGGCAACGGACTTCGCTCCGAGGTACTTTTTTCAGAACCCCTGCTGATCGTCGTCCCTCCCAAGCACCGTTTCGCAAGCCGCAAGAAATTGGCGCTAAAGGCCCTGGTTAACGAGCCAATGATATTGATGAAATCTGGCCACGGGTTCCGGCAGATCGTATTGGATGCCTTGTCACGCTCGGGCGTCCAGCCGCGTGTCGTTTATGAAACAGGCGAAATCGACACAGTACAGGCATTGGTAAAAGTCGGAATGGGACTAAGTTTAGTTCCGAAGATGGTCAAGCGCCCCGGTCTGGTCTACCTCGAAATACTGCCGCCCACTCCATCGCGCACCGTTCATATTGCGTGGCGTGACGACAGCGTTCCCAGTCCCGCCGCTCTGGCTCTGAAGAAAGTTGCTATCGCGTCTCCTAAATAGAACTGAGAGTTGAACGTCCGTTGTTGCCAGTCACGGCAGTGTACTTTTTACCTGCCAGTGCCCAGCTCCTTCTGGTTGAGCACGCCACATTCAAGCCCCCCCCCTAATTCCCAAAGGGAGTTCCTCATCTAAGCACAGTATAGTCTTCGGCCAATCCAGACTGTCTATTGAAGCTGGGCTGACTATTAGTTCAACGCCCGCCCGCAACGTCGAGAATTGAACCAGTCGTATAGGAGGCATCTTCTGACAACAGCCAGAGTACTGCCTTGGCAACTTCTTCCGGATAACCGCCACGTTTCATAGGGATGCCATCCTTCAGGCGATCCACACGACCGGGATCGCCACCTGAAGCGTGGATATCCGTGTAGATGATGCCCGGTGCGACAGCATTAACGCGGATGCTTTCAGCAGCGACTTCCTTGGCCAATCCGATCGTCATTGTATCGACCGCAGCCTTGGAGGCAGCGTAGTCCACGTACTCATCGGGCGATCCCAATCGAGCTGCACGTGAAGAAATATTAACGATAGCGCCTCCCGATCCGCCATGCCGCGTTGACATCCGACGCACCGCCTCCCGCGCACAGAGAAAGCTACCAATCACGTTTGTAGTAAAGACACGGTGAATCCGGTCAGCGCTCATATCTTCCACGCGCGTCTGACTTTCGAGTACCCCAGCGTTGTTAACCAAGGCATCAAGACGGCCGAAAGTAGCGTCGAAGTTGCTGAACAGACCGAGAATGTCTGCCTCCCGTGCAATATCAGCCTGAAAAGCCGCGGCCTTCCCTCCTGCCTCATTGATTTCCGCGACCACCGCATCAGCAACTGAACTGTTGTTCGCGTATGAGATGCAAACAGCATAACCATTTTTTGATGCCAGACGAGCAATGGCCGCTCCAATGCCGCGGGAGCCACCTGTAATCAAAATAACTTTATTCATAATAGATTCCAACGGCCGCTAATATCCGCAATCATTCTGCATCGTGGAATCGACCGCAACTGTCCCGATGCAGCCTGTCACGGAAGATCACTCATCACCTGCCAGTGCCCAACTCCTTCTGGTTGAGGACGCCAAACGATCTCAGATCACCGACACCCGCTGCTCACCCTGCCGCATGCTCCCGACCACCGCTGCCTGGGCGAACCCTGCCTCGCGAAAACTCGCCAGTACCTCATCAACCGCTTCAGGCGCCACAGCCACCAGCAAACCGCCGCTGGTCTGCGGGTCGGCCAGTAGTTTGCGCTGCCAGTCAGGCAAATGCGTTGCGCAATCCACTTCATGCCCGTAGCTCGCCAGATTGCGGCCGATGGCGCCGGGGCCTATTCCTTGTTGCGCCAGGAGCAACGCTTCGGACAGTACCGGCACCTGGTCGAATCTCACCTCTGCCGCCAAATTCGAGCCGCGGCACACTTCCAGCAGGTGTCCGAGCAGGCCGAAGCCGGTCACGTCGGTCAGCGCATGCACGCCCGGCAACGCGGCGAGCTTGCTGCCGACTTTGTTCAACTGCGTGGTGGTCGCAACGAGCTGTGCGTAACCCGCCTGGGACAGGATTTCTTTTTTCAGAGCAGCTGCCAGCACGCCGACCCCCAGCCCTTTGCCGAGGATGAGCACATCGCCTGCCTGTGCTGCGCTGTTCTTCTTCACGTGATCCGGATGCACCACGCCCAGCGCCACCAAGCCATAGATCGGCTCAGGCGCATCGATGGAATGCCCTCCCGCCAGCGGGATGCCAGCGTCGCGGCATACGGCCTCGCCGCCCTGCAGGATCTTGCGAATGGTTTCCGGCGCCAGCTTGTCGATGGGCATGCCGACGATGGCCAGCGCCATGATTGGAGTGCCGCCCATGGCATACACGTCGGAGATCGCATTGGTGGCAGCGATGCGTCCGAAGTCAAACGGGTCGTCGACGATGGGCATGAAGAAGTCGGTGGTAGCGATGATCGCCTGCTGGTCATTCAGGCGGTACACTGCCGCATCGTCGCTGGTCTCAGTGCCGACCATCAGGTCGGGGAACGGCAACTTTTGTTGTACTTGGCCCAGTATTTCCTGCAGCAACCCAGGTGCAATTTTGCAGCCGCATCCGCCACCGTGCGACAATCGGGTCAATTTCACTTCAGACACATCTACTCCCACTACTTATGTTGTTCAGGACTGCGAACCTATCACAGCTCACCGAGTTTGACGAAATCATCGACGTGCGCACCCCCACAGAGTTCGCCGACGACCACATCCCTGGAGCCATCAACTGCCCGGTATTGTCGGACGAAGAGCGCATCACCGTCGGCACGCTGTACAAACAGGTGTCGCCGTTCGAGGCACGCAAGGTCGGCGCCGCGCTGGTGGCGAAGAACATCGCGCACCATATCGAGACGCGTTTCCACGCCCACCCCAAATCCTGGCGGCCCCTGGTCTATTGCTGGCGCGGCGGGCAGCGCAGCGGAGCGATGAGCATCATCCTCGCGCAGGTCGGCTGGGCGGCACACAAGCTGGAAGGCGGTTACAAGACCTATCGCCGCGACGTGCTCGAAAAGCTCGACATGCTGCCTGCCACCTTTAATTACCGCGTTGTCTGCGGCGCAACAGGTTCGGGCAAGAGCCGTTTGCTCGCCGCCCTCGCCGCCAGCGGTGCGCAGGTGCTCGACCTCGAAGGCCTGGCGCAGCATCGCGGCTCAGTCCTGGGCGGGCTACCTCAACAGCCACAGCCCGCACAAAAGTGGTTCGACACCTTGCTGCTGCAGAAGCTGCAAAGCTTCGATCCTGCGCAACCTGTCTTTGTGGAAGCCGAGAGCAGCAAGATCGGACGCATTGCCCTGCCGGCGGCATTGTTCTCAGCCATGCACAGCAGCGAATGTGTGCTGCTGGACACGGCGCTCGCTGCACGTGTCGCACTGCTGATGGAGGACTACCACCATTTCCTCGACGATCCGGAAACGCTCAGCAGGCAGTTGCAGGTGCTCTTGCCCTTTCACGGCCATGAACGGTTGGAGCACTGGAACGCACTGATACGCACCAAAGAATTCGATGCGCTGGTGAGCGAGCTGCTGGAACTGCACTATGACCCCAGCTATCTGCGCGCGCTGGGCAAACACTACCCGCGGCTGGAGCAGGCTCGGCATGTGGCGCTGAGCGACCTGTCGATGGAAGCTCTGATGCCGGTCGCCCGAGCGTTACACGAGAACGGCTAATACTTCACCGGCACACGCTGCGCCAAGGCACACAGCAATTCATAGCTGATGGTGCCTGCCGCAGCCGCCACTTCGTCCACCGGCATCCCCTCGCCCCACAGCACCACGCGGCTGCCCGCTTGTGCATCCGGGATGTCACTCAGATCCACCGCCAGCATGTCCATCGAGACGCGCCCCAGCAACACGGGTGCGCTGTCCGTTCACCAGGATGGGGGTGCCAGTCACTGCGTGGCGCGGATAGCCATCGGCGTAACCGCAAGCCACAGTGCCGATGCGCATGGCGTTGTCTGCACGGAACGTAGCACCATAGCCAACGGCGTCACCTGCCCGCAGTTCACGCACCGAGATCAATTCGCTGCTCAAAGTCATCACCGGTTGCAGACCGAGTTGTTGCGCGCTGACATCGGCGAAGGGCGAACTGCCATAGAGCGAAATGCCGGGTCGCACCCAGTCGCCGTGCGCCTCTGGGTAGCGCAGGACCGCCGCGGAATTCGCCAGCGAACACGGCACGCGATAGGGCGCGGCCAGCTGCTTGAATATCTGGAGCTGGGTGGCGATGCCTGCCGCCTCATCCGCCTGTGCGAAGTGCGTCATCAGCGTGACATCGCGCACGGCACGATGCGACTTGAGTCTTTCCATCACGGATGGCACCTCTGCCGGCATGAAGCCCAAGCGGTTCATGCCGGTATTGACCTTGAGCCACACAGACAGTCCCTGCTTGCGCGGATAGGCATCCAGCCACGCGAGTTGCCGCTGATTATGGATGACGCTGGTCAACTCATACTCGGCCATGAGCGGCAATTCATCCCGCGAGAAGTATCCTTCCAGCAGCAGGATGGTCTGGCGGAAGCCAGCCTCACGCAGTGCGATACCATCGCGCACATCCAACAGCGCGAATCCTTCCGCATCCTGCAACGCCTCCGCCACGCGCATGAGACCGTGCCCGTAACCGTTCGCCTTGATGACAGCCATCACCCGCGACGACGTGGCGCGCCGGACTACGCGCAGATTGTTCTTCAATGCAGACAGGTCGATGCTGGCTTGGATCGGGCGGGACATGGATTTCAAACGGGACCAATTAAAGTGCCGCGAATGATAGCAGGCCCCACCTCCCGTGCGTTTTGAAAATGAGCGGCGCAGCCTCGAATTTATGGAACGCCGCGGATGTTTCATGTTATAAAACGCCGTCCTTACAATAACCCTACAACGTGAATCGCGGTTTCTACACCATCCTCGCAGCCCAGTTCTTTTGGCTACGGCCAGACTGCAATGCAGCCTTTGACGTGCTGCACATATTAGCCTCCGCCGAAAGAAGATGAATCGCGGCTTTTACACTATCCTTGCCGCGCAATTCTTTTGGTCATGGCCAGACGATGAACCTGTCTTTGACGCGCTACGCGCATTAGCCTCCGCCGAAAGAACTGGAATATGAACCGCGGTTTTTACACGATCCTGGCTGCCCAGTTCTTTTCAGCGCTAGCCGACAATGCACTGCTGTTCGCCGCCATCGCCCTGCTCAAGCAAGTGCATGCCCCCAGTTGGCACACGCCAATTTTGCAGCAATCTTTCATCATTTCCTTCATCCTGCTCGCTCCTTTCGTCGGCGCATTTGCCGACTCGCTACCCAAGGGGCGCGTCATGTTCATCAGCAATGGCATCAAGATGGCGGGCTGCCTCGCCATGCTGGCTGGCGTCAATCCGCTGCTGGCTTACGGCTTGGCGGGCTTCGGTGCGGCGGCCTATTCGCCGGCCAAGTACGGCATCCTCACTGAATATCTGCCGCATGAAAGACTGGTGTGGGCGAACAGCTGGATGGAAGGCCTGACCGTCGCCGCCATCATCCTCGGCGCTGTGATCGGTGGAGTGCTCATCACGCCGAGCATCGCCCACTCGCTCATGGAGGGCCTGCATGTCCCGTCGGCCGTATCAGCCGCCGAGCTGGCCATTTTCGTCATCTTCTTCATCTATCTGATAGCGGCCCTGTTCAACCTCTACATCCCGGTCGTTCCCATCGAGCACAAGCCGCTCCATCGCAACCCGGCGTTCCTCATCAAGGATTTTGCACACTGTTTCATGCTGCTATGGAAAGACCCGCTGGGTCAGGTGTCGCTCGCGGTCACCACGCTGTTCTGGGGTGCAGGTGCGACCCTGCGTCTGCTGGTGCTGGCGTGGGCAGCCATAGCGCTGCATTACAGCATCGGCGAGGCCGCCAAGCTCACCGCTTGGGTCGCGGTCGGCATCGGTATAGGCTCGATACTCGCCGCGCGCTTCGTCAAACTGGAACACGCGGTGAACGTCATCCCGGTCGGCGTCGGCATGGGGCTGGTCGTGTTGACCATGATCCCGGTCTCCAGCCCGCTGCTTGCCATCCTGCTGCTGCTCGCCATCGGTGCGATGGGCGGCTTCTTCGTGGTGCCGATGAACGCGTTGCTCCAGCATCGCGGACACCTGCTGATGGGTGCAGGCCGCTCGATCGCGGTGCAGAACTTCAACGAGAACATCAGCATCTTCCTCATGCTGGGCCTGTATGCGCTGATGGAAAAACTCGAGTTCTCCATCAACGCCATCATCCTCGTGTTCGGCCTGCTGATGGCGGGCACCATGAGTCTCCTTTACAAAAAGCACGGCCACGATCAGGACAGCGGGAAGAGAATATAGGCCGTTTCAGTCTCACTTAAGTTGAACAACATGGGAGGCTCCACCATGAATCGTTCGCATAGTCAGTATGGGTGGCATCATGCTGGATAATCTCGACAGACAGGTATTCCGGGAAGGACAACTCATCTTCGGTGAAGGGGATGCCGGTGATTGCGCCTACATCATCGAAGACGGCGCGGTGGAGATCATCCAACACGACTCATCGGGCGAACATCGTCTGGGTCTGCTGAAGAAAGGCGAGTTATTCGGCGAAGTAGCACTCATCGATCAGCAACCGCGCACTGCTACCGCGCGAGCCACCGAACCCACCGTCCTGCTCCAGATCGATCACCGTCTAGTCAAAACGTTGCTTGAACGCAGCGACCCGATCCTGCGCCATTTGCTGGTGGTCATTCTGGAACGTTTCAGGAACAAGCCTGGCCAATCCAGCCACCCCACGGACATATCTCACTTATCTGCTGAAAAGACATCCACCCGTGACGAACTTCGAGGTGCGGCCACGAAGAAACTCTCACTCGCGCAAGACATCAACCGTGCATTGGCACAAAATGAATTCGAGCTCTTCTATCAGCCGATCTGCTCTCTCACCAATGACCGGATCGCCGGATTCGAAGCATTGATACGCTGGCAGCATCCGATCGACGGCTTGATTCCTCCCCTGGATTTCTTGTGGCTCGCGGAACAGACCGGACAGATCAACGAGCTTGGTTTGTGGACACTTGAACAGGCCAGCCGCGACTGGCCCACCCTGATGCGGCACACCAATCACCACAAACCGTTTGTCAGCGTCAATCTTTCCGGCAGACAGCTCACTGGGGAAAGTCTGGTGAACGACATCAAGACGATCCTGAAGAATCAGGGGATGGAGGCCCATTCACTCAAGCTGGAGCTCACCGAAACCGCCATGGTGGAGCAGCCAGAAGTCGCCACGATCATCCTCGACATGCTGATCGAATTAGGCTGCCGACTGGCACTTGACGACTACGGAACCGGCTATTCCGGTCTCGACACCCTGCAGCGCTACCCTATCGGCACACTCAAGATAGACCGCGCATTCATCGGCCCCATGCTGACATCGGCACACAGCATGCAGATCGTCCGCTCCTCGATCACCTTGGCCCACTCCCTGGGCATGAACGTGATAGCGGAAGGAATAGAAACCAAAGAGATGCGGGATGCCGTCGCCGAACTTGGGTGCGACTACGGCCAAGGCTGGTATTTCGGCAGACCGAAGCCGCTAGATCATTTGGCAAAACAATAACGAACGGGGACTGGCTCATCGAGTGTCTGATGAACATACACACCGCTGATATCCTCGCACCCCATACTTACGAAAAACGCCCACAACCAAGGACCACACCATGACCTATCGCACCGCCGCACTATGCACGATGCTGCTGCTCAGCGCATGCAGCCCCAGCAACGACGAAAAAAGTCCCCCGCCCCAACTGTTCAAAGAACAGCGCGATGCACTCGACAAAGCCAAGGCAGTCGATGCTGCTCAGCAGGAACAGGCTGAAAAACAACGCAAGGAGATGGAGCAACAGACGCAGTAATGGAAGTCAGTGCGCGTGATCCTGCGCAGCAAGGCTCGACCTGACAAAACCCTCGATCTGCATTATCGTAGCCGCACTGGCTAGCCCTGACTGAAATCGCGGAGGACGCATGGTAGATGAGACGCTGAAGCGTTTGCTGGATGCGGAGACAAAAGGCGAACAACTCGTCGCGCGGGCGGACGAGGAGCGCCAGGTGATCATCGAGCAGGCCAAACGCGATGCCCGGGCACTGGAAGAACAACACACCCAGCGCATGGCCGAGGTCCATGCCTCCTTCCTCTCTCAGGCAGAACAACGGGCACAGCAAACCATTTCCACCCTGCGGCGGCACCATGCCGAACAGGCGAAGGCATCGCTGGCCTCCGCCCAGCGCCACGAACAGCATGCGCTCGACGAGGCCGTCGCGCTGATCACCGGCACGGAAAAGCCATGAGTGCCACGCAGTATGCCTACCTGCACACCCGCGTCAGCCTTTATGCAGGACAACTGCTCGGCCTTGATCAGCTCGACACACTGATCGACCGCCCCTACGACGAGAATGCCGGCGATACCGCGCAGACTGACGCGACCGCTCAATATGCCGGTGATCTCGACCAGAGCAATGTGACGATATTGCTCCGGGAGCTGTCCGTACTGATCCGCCCGCTGTCGGGATCGTCACGGGCATTGCTGGCCTACTGGGCGCACCGCTTCGAACTCGGCAACCTCAAGACCATCATCCGCGGCAAGATGGCCAACCAGCCACAGCAGGCGATCGAAGACCAGCTGCAGGACATGGGCGTGTTCACCAGCCTACCCATTGCAGAACTGCTGCAAAGCGACACCCCGGCGGAATTGCTCCGCCGCCTTGAGCAGACACCCTACGCCGAACTCGCACAGCAGGCACGCCACCTCCTGGAGCAAGGCGAAGCGTTGTTCGCGCTCGATGCGGCGCTGGACCGGCGCTACTTCGCCGGACTGGCACGGCGTAGCGCAGCGGTCGAAGACAGTTCCGGCCAGTTCCTGCGCGGCATCGTCGGCAGCATCATCGACCGCGTGAACCTCGTCTGGTTACTGCGCTACCGCTATGCCTATAACCTCCCCCCGGCACAGGCCTATTACCTGCTTGTCCCCGCCAGCCATCGCCTGCAGCCCCAACAGCTGCAGCAGCTTGCGCAATGTGCCAGCTTTGAAGACGCCATAGCCAACTTGCCGGCCCCGTTCGACAACATTCTGTCCGGGGTTCGCAACACCACCGAAGTGACGCTGAAAATGGAACAGGAAGGCTGGCGCATCGCCGCCAATGCACTGAACCACAGCAGCTTCAACGTCGCGCGCGCGCTCGCCTACATGATGCTGAGCGAGCGTGACCTGCGGCGACTGCGCGCCATCGTGCGCGGACGCAACATGCGCATGGACGCCCCCATGATCCGAGCGACACTTGGCTTGTCCGACAGCAGACAAGGAGTGAACTGATGTTCAAGCCCCTGCCCATGCTGCGCATAGAACTGAGCTTGCTCAAGGACGATGCGCCGCAGGCGTCCCTGCTGCTGGCCAACTACGGCAACTTCGATCCTGAGTTCAGCGAAACTTCCCCCGAACAATTCCCCGAGTTGCCGGGCGCAAGCTACCATCAGGCCTATACCGAGACCCGCGCCCACCTCGACAAGACACTGGCCCACTACGAGATCGCAGCGCCTGAGTCTGTCGATGCCCCCATGCAACAAGTCTCCCCGCAACAGCTTGGGGAGATCGGATCGTGGCTGAAGACCGTGTGGGACACCTGCTCGGAAGAGCAGGAGCGCATGCGCCAGTTGCGCGAGGAATATCGCCGCAACACCCAGCTGCTGCGGGCTCTCGACCAGTTCATGGACATCAGCATCGACCTTGCCTTGCTGCAAAAGAAAAGCGCGCTGCTGGATGTCCGCGTCGGCATGCTGCCGCGCGCGAACGTCCAGCGTTTCGAGGAAGCACTCAGTCTGGCCGGCTATGTCGCCATCCGTTTCTTCGTCAGCGAAGAACAGGTGCACCTGATCATTGCGGGCGCCGCAGGACAGGCTCGGGAGATCGAACACATGCTACAGGCTGCAAGCTGGCACGCGACCGACATACCCGCCGAATTCCAGGGACGTCCGGACGAGGTGCGCCGCGAGCTGAGCGAACGCATGACGCGCATGAGCGAACAGATGGCACAGGGAGATGCGCACCGCCGCGCGAAACCGGCACAAGATAGGCTGCGCGATCGCCTGCTTGAGGCGTCGCACATCCTCGCGCGTGCCGCGCCCTACGCCGAACTGGCCGCGTTGATGCGCGGACGCGGCAGCCTCGCCACCGTGAGCGGCTGGGTACCGGTCAACCAGTTGCCGCAACTGAAGAAGATGCTGAAGGAACACTTCGGCGACCGCTACGCATTGCAGATGCGCGATCCGCGTGATGACGAACGCGCACAAGTCCCCTCGGCCATCAGCCACCACCGCTGGCTGCAGCCGTTCGCCAGTCTGGTGCTGAACTACGGCGTACCCCGCTACGGCGAAATCGACCCCACCGTGCTGTTCGCCATCTCCTTCGTGCTGATGTTCGGCATGATGTTCGGCGACGTCGGCCACGGTGCTGTCATCGCGTTCGCCGGGTTCCTGCTGCGCCGCCGCCTCGGCCACTATTCGGTGCTGGCCGTCGCCGTCGGCATCAGCTCCGCGCTGTTCGGCCTGCTCTACGGCAGCGTGTTCGGCTACGAGCATGTGCTGAAAGCGCTGTGGATTTCGCCGCTATCCGACCCGATGCTCATGCTGGGTGTGGCCCTAGGCTGGGGCATAGGCTTCATCCTGCTCGCCACCGCATTGACCATACGCAACCGCATCGCCGACGGTAGGCTGCGCGAGGCGCTGCTGTGCAGTCCCGGTGTAGCTGGCCTGCTGCTATATCTTGGCTTGTTGTCTGCCGCCTGGCGCTACGCAACCACGGGAGAGACCGGCATCGTCCCACTGCTGGCGATCGCAGCAGCGCTGGCCGCAATACTCTCCTACTCATGGCAGCACAACCTCGATGCGGTCCTCGGCGAAAGAATACTCATTGCGCTGATGGAAGGTTTCGAGTCGGTCATGGCCTACATCTCCAATACGCTGTCCTTCCTGCGCCTTGCCGCTTTCAGCCTCAACCATGTGGCTTTGTCCATCGCCATCTTCACCGTGGCGAACATGCTGCAATCGACTGGCTACTGGCTCACCGTGGTAATGGGCAACCTGTTCATCCTTGTGCTGGAAGGCGCCATCGTAGCGATCCAGACGCTGCGTCTGGAATACTACGAAGGCTTCTCGCGCTTCTTCGGCGGCGACGGGCGCGAGTTCCGTCCGCTCACGCTGGGGACCAGAAAAGAGTTGGCAGTTAGGGAATCTCTGATTAAGTCCTGAACGATTTTGTATCATGCAGTCAGAAACGAAGATCGAACAAACGGAACCGCGCAATGAAACAAATGACGCTCTCCACGGGCAGCTTTGACCGGTACGCCAAGACGACGCGACGCGCGGCCTTTCTGTCCGAGATGGATCGGGTGGTGCCATGGTCTGCCCTGTGCGCGCTGATCGAGCCAATCTATCCGAAGGCAGGCAATGGACGCCCGCCTGTTGGCCTTGAGCGCATGTTGCGCATCTACTTTCTCCAGAACTGGTTCAACCTCTCCGACCCTGCGGTGGAAGAAGCCCTCTACGATTCCCTGTCCATGCGCGAATTCGTGGGCATCGATCTGGGGCGGGAGGGAGCGCCGGACGAAACTACGGTGTGCAAGTTCCGCCACCTGTTGGAACAACACGGAATGGGGCAGCGCCTGTTCGAGGAAGTCGGTCGTCATCTGCAAACCAAGGGGCTGAAGGTATCGACCGGCACCATAGTTGACGCAACGATCATCAATGCGCCGTCCTCGACCAAGAATCAGGACAAGGCGCGCGACCCGGAGATGCACCAGACCAAGAAAGGCAACCAGTGGTACTTCGGCATGAAGGCGCACATCGGCGTGGACAGCAAGACCAAGCTGATCCACTCGGTGGTTGCCACGCCCGCCAACGTGCACGACAAACACGCCATCCCGCAATTGTTGCACGGCAATGAGCGTCGTGTGTACGGCGACTCGGCCTATTCCAGCCAAAAGGAGTTGATCGCCCAGGCTGCACCGAAGGCTCGTGACTTCACCAACCAGAAAGGGTTTCGCCACAAGGGACTCAGCGAACGGGAACGGGAGAAGAACAGCAGGAAGTCGAGCGTGCGCGCCAAGGTCGAACATGCCTTTCTCATCATCAAGCGCATCTTTGGCTTTGCCAAGGTCAGCTATCGCGGCATGGTGAAGAACGGTAATCGCCTGTTCGTTGTGGCGGCACTGGCAAATCTGTTCATGGCGCGACATCATCTGTTGCGACTTCCGCAGGGAAGATGCGCCTGATGAGCAGAAAATCGACCGGAATGGTCGGCGAAATGATCCTTGCCAGAATAATTTCCGGCCAATTCGACTATCCACAGCAGATTGTGCGCGCGTCGTTCTCATTGGCTGTTACTTATTCAGACCTTCCTTAGGGTTTGAGGGAATGACAAATGACCGCCTTGTTCAGGAGCAGTCAGTCGAGGGCATCCTCCAGTTCTGACGTTGACGCTCATTTGATTCATGGCACGATGCACTAAATGAATATACTTTTTCTACAACCTCGTTAGGGGGTAAACCATGTGGCTAATTCGCGGAATAATCGGACTTGTATTTCTCGGTATGGCAGTAGCTACTGTACCGATGTGGTTTGATAAACCATTGACAGTCATATTTACCATGTTGTTTGCTTCTCTAGGTCTTTGGACAATGGGGTGGATTACAAGATTCTCTACTACGGAAGCTAAAGAAGAGAATATCCAGAAAGAAATTGAAATTCGGCAATCAAAGTACTTTGGTTTACGAAATCGAGCCATGGGTTTATTAGCGTTGTTAATTGGTGGTTTAGGTATGTACGCCGCTTATGATAGTGAATGGCAAGTAAGTGGGAAGGCGATAGTTGGTGCAGTTATTTTCGTTTTTCTTGGCATGTGGTATTTGTTAAAAGGTGCTCAGGCCGAAGGTTCTATAGACACCCCAACATTGCGTTCAAGCGGACACCCGAGAATTGATGCTGCTTCAAAATATCCATCGAACAAACACGAGAACCTTGCCGCTTTTAAAGCGGAGCTCGAAAGCGATCCCGAATATCAAAAGATATACCAGCAAATCGAATGTGAGGCGCGAAAAATGGCGGAGAGTATGGAAGCCGAAGCAATGAAGGAATTGAGCCCTAACCCACCGTTCCAAAGGATGCCTGCCGGCAAGCCTACAGCGCCCCTGAGCTAGCACGTTGAACTCCGCTATCGGGAAGCCGCCATGTCCGCTTCGGATTAAATGCAGTCACATGAATTACTAAAGTAATCACCACAAGAAAGGACCAACCATGAACTGGCTCATCGCAATCGTCACCCTGAACCTGCTGCTCACGCTGGGCTGGGGTGCCTATCTCGAATTCCGCCCTATCACCGACGGTGCACGCGCCAAGCGTTTATGGAGAGGCACGCTGGGCACGAACCTCTTGGTGCTTGTGGGTGCGAGCGTCGCTACGCTGGTGCTTGGCATCGACAACGCCATGGCGCGGCAAGCGGCCACCAGCAGCGGCGAGATTTCCACCGGCCTTGGACTCGCGCTGATCGGCGCAGGCATACCGACCGGCCTTGCAGCCGTTGGTGCCGGTTTTGCGGTGGGGCCGGTCGGTGCTGCGTCGCTCGCCATCATCGCCGAGAAGCCGGAGATGTTCGGCCGCACGCTGATCTACCTGGGCCTTGCCGAAGGGATAGCCATCTACGGCCTGGTGGTAACCATTCTGCTGCTGGGCAAGATCGCATGAACGGCACCAGCAGCCTCGCACCGGCACGCATGATAGCGCTGGGCAGTGCGGCGCTGATGGAAGGGTTCGCGCTGATCGGTTTCGAGACCTATGCCGATCCCGCGCCCGAGGCCGTCGAGAAGCTGCTGCAGGAACTGCTGCGCAACCAGCAGGCTGCACTGGTCGTCATCGAACAGGACCTTGCGAAGAACCCGGGCCGTTATCTGCAGCGCGCGCAGAGCGAAGGCGGCCGCATCGTCATCACCGAGATCCCGGAGATCCATCTGTCGGCGGGGTATCACTCGCGCGTGGAAGATCTGGTGCAACACCTGCTCGGCCCCTCGGCTCTGGAGACACACGAATGAGCAACGCCAACGACATCTCCGGCCTCGAGGCCGCACTCTCGGCACGCGCACAGAAGATGGCCGACGAGCATGTCGCCAACGGCCATGCGGCGCGTGAACGCATACTTGCGGACACCCGGCAGCGGCTGCGCATCGAGGAGGAGCGAGAAGTGCTTGCCGCCAAGGCCCGCGCTGAGCGCGCCTACCAACAGAAAGTACAGGCTGCGGAACTCGACCTGCGCGCGGATCTCGACCGCGCACGCTGGGAACTGGCCGATGCCGCGCGCGCCAAGCTGCAGGAACGCCTGGCCGCGCTGGCGAAGGACGACACACGCTATCTGCCGCTGTTGCTGAGTTATCTGCGCGAAGGTGCACAGGCCATCGAGCGCGACGAGCTTGTCGCACAGTTCAACGCGCGCGACCTGCAGCGCCTGCAACAGGATTGGGAGCGATACGCAAGGGAGGCAGCGCCCGGCAAGCGCATGACGCTGTCGCCCGAGCCATTGGACAGCATAGGGGGCGTACTGGTGATCAGTGCGGATCGCGACATCCGTTGCGACAACACTTTCGAGGGGCGCATGGAAAGACTGGACGAGACGCTGCAGGGCGCCATGGCTGAATGGCTGCTGCCACAGACTGGAGCAACCACCTATGGGTAAGGTCATCGAAGTCAACGGGCCTCTGGTCACCGTCGAGCTGGCGGACGTACGCACCGGCGAACAGGTCAGGATAGGCAAACTCGACCTGACCGGGGAAGTCATCGCGCGCCACGGCGCACGTGCGCTGGTGCAGGTATATGAGCCGACCGAATCGCTGCGTCCCGGCGAACCCGTCGAAGCGCTCGGTTACCCGCTGTCGGTGGAACTCGGGCCGGGGCTGCTGGGCGGCATCTTCGACGGCGTGCAGCGGCCGCTGCTAGAACACGCCAAACAGCATGGCGACTACGTCCCGCGCGGCGTGCACATCCCGCCGCTGGACCGCAGCAAGTTGTGGCGCTTCGAGCCCAACCCCGAACTCGAGATCGAAGCACATATCGAATCCGGTGCCGTGCTGGGCAGCGTGCAGGAGACCGCGACCATCGCCCACCGCATCCTGGTGCCGCCCGGCATGAGCGGCGAACTGGTGGAAATGATCTCAGCAGGCGACGTCACGGTGGATACCGTGGTCGCGCGCATCAGGAACGATCACGGCGAGACGCAGGACCTCAGACTGTTCCACCGCTGGCCGGTGCGCACTCCCCGCCCCTACCGGAACCGCGACGATGCGGTTGCGCCACTACTTACCGGCCAGCGCATCCTCGACACCTTCTTCCCGCTGGTGAAGGGCGGGCGTGCCGCGGTGCCCGGCCCGTTCGGCGCGGGCAAGACGGTCGTGCAGCAACAGATCGCGCGCTGGTCCAACGCCGACATCGTGATCTACGTCGGCTGCGGCGAGCGCGGCAACGAGCTGGTTGACATCCTCGAAAGCTTCCCCAAGCTCACCGACCCCAACACCGGTCGCTCGCTGATGGAACGCACGCTGCTGGTGGCGAACACTTCCAACATGCCGGTGGTTGCACGCGAGGCCTCGATCTACGTGGGCGTCACGCTGGCCGAGTATTACCGCGACCAGGGCTACGACGTGGTGATGGTGGCCGACTCCACCAGTCGCTGGGCCGAAGCATTGCGCGAGGTAGCCGGACGCCTGGGCCAGATGCCGGTGGAGGAAGGCTACCCCGCCTACCTCGCCTCGCGCCTCGCCGCCTTCTATGAACGCGCGGGAAGGGTGGAGACACTGGCCGGCAGTAGCGGCTCGATCACACTGATCGGTGCGGTGTCGCCTCCCGGTGGCGACTTCTCGGAACCTGTCACCAGCCACACCAAGGAGATCGTGCAGACTTTCTGGGCGCTTTCAAAAGAACTCGCCGACGCTCGCCACTATCCCGCCGTGGACTGGGTGGAGAGCTTCTCAGGCTATGTCGCGAGTTGCAGCGGCTGGTGGGCCGAGCATGTCGATCCGCGCTGGGCAGAGCAGCGCGCTGCCGCGCTCGGTATCCTGGCGCAGGCCGAGGAACTGGCTCGCATCGTCAACCTGGTCGGTCCCGAAGCGCTGTCGCCACAGCAGCGTTGGGCGCTGCAGGGTGTGGCCCTGTTCCGCGAAGGCGTGCTGCAGCAGAGTGCGCTCGACCCGGTGGACAGCTATTGTTCGCCCCAGAAACAGTTCGCCCTGCTCGAACAGATGCTCTCCATCTACCAGCACGGATCGAAGCTGCTGGAGTTCGGCGTGCCGGTGCAAGAGCTGCTGCGCCTGCCGCTGCTCGCCGAGGCTCAGCGCCTCAAAGGCCGCTACACGAACGAGCAGATGGAGGAACTGCGCGCCTTCGGTGCGCGGGCCACTGGCGAATTCGAGCGCCTGCGCAACGAGTACGCGCAGCATGGAAAGGCGGCGACATGAGCGATAAGGAATACCGTCTGGCCTCGGCCGCGCGCAGCGGCCTGCTGTACATGCGCGGCGTGTCCGGCGTGGCGCTGGGCGACCGCGTGGTGGTGCGCGACCACAGCGGGCGGCGGCGCAACGGTCAGGTGATCCGCACCAGCGACGAACTGGTGCTGATCCAGGTGCTGGAAGGCACCGACAACCTCGACCTCGAGCGCACCTGGGTGCGCTTCCTCGACCAGCCGTTCGAGATCGCACTGAGCCCTGATCTGCTGGGCCGCGTGTTCAACGGCATCGGCCAGCCGCGTGACAACCGCCCTCCCCTGTTCTCGCAGCTGAAGCGCAACGTCAACGGCGCACCGGTGAATCCCGCCGCGCGCGCCTATCCGCGCGAGTTCATCCAGACCGGCATCTCATCGGTGGACGGACTCAACTCGCTGGTGCGCGGGCAGAAGCTGCCGATCTTTTCCGGCTCAGGCCTACCGCATAACCGGCTCGCCGCGCAGATCGTGCGCCAGGCGCGCCTGCCCGGCGAGGAGTCGCATTTCGCGGTGGTGTTCGCGGCGATGGGGGTGTCCTATGCCGATGCGCGCTTCTTCCGCGAGACCTTCGCCGATAGCGGCGTGCTGCGCAACGTGGTGATGTTCCTCAACCTCGCGGATGAACCCGCCATTGAGCGCCTGATCCTGCCGCGCGCGGCGCTGACCGTGGCGGAATACCTGGCCTTCGATCTCGACCTGCACGTGCTGGTGGTGATGACCGACATGACGCACTACGCGGAGGCACTGCGCGAAGTTGCGACCGCCAAGGGCGACGTGCCCGCGCGCAAGGGCTATCCCGGTTATCTCTATTCCGACCTGGCGGAGATCTACGAGCGTGCGGGACGCATCGGCGGCAAGCCCGGTTCCATCACCATGGTGCCGGTGTTGAGCATGCCTTCCGACGACATCACCCACCCCATCCCCGACCTCACCGGCTACATCACCGAGGGGCAGCTGGTGCTGAGCCGCACGCTCAACAATCTCGGCATCTATCCGCCGCTGGACATTCCGCCCTCGCTGTCGCGCCTGATGAAGGACGGCATCGGCAAGGACCACACGCGCGAGGACCATGGCCGGGTCGCAGGTCAGATCTACGCCTCCTATGCGCGTGCACTGGAGGTGCGCAACCTCGCGTCCATCATCGGCGCGGAGGACCTTTCCGAGACGGACAGGAACTACCTCGCCTTCGCCGACGCGTTCGAGCGGGGTTTCGTGGGACAGGGCGAGCATGAGGAACGCAGCATCGTCGAGACGCTGAACCTCGCCTGGGAACTGCTTTCGCTGTTGCCGCCGGAGGCGCTGACCCGCGTCAGTGCAGCGGACTTGGCGAAGTACCACCATTGGCAAGGCGCACTGGCGGAGGAGAAATGAAAAGCCGCCTCAAGGTGCGACCGACCAAGAGCACGCTGCTCTCGCTGCGCCGGCAGGTGGTCACCTTGCAGCACGGCCACGACCTGCTCGAACGCAAGCGCGAATTGCTCACGCGCTTGGTGCACCAGCGCCTGAAGAGCTACCGCGAACTGCGCCTGACGGTGCATGCGGCATTGCAGGGTGCGTACCACTGGCTGTCCGTCGCCCACATGCGCATGGGCAGCACGCAGCTGCGCCAGGCGGTGCTGGGCCTCAAGCCTGCACTCTCCGTGTACATCCTGCCGCGCAGCAGCATAGGCGTCGAATATCCCACCGTGACCGTCGAGAGCCTGCCTCTGCAACCCGTCGGACTGATGTGGACCGACGCCAGCTTCGACGAGGCGCGCCAGCGCATGAGCGACATCGCCGTACTGCTCGCTCAGCTGGGCGAGGCCGAGACCGCGCTATGGCGCTTGCTAACCGAGCAGCGCAAGACGCAGAAACGCGTCAACGCGCTGAAGTACAACGTCATCCCGCGCTACCAGACCACCATCCGTTACATCGAATCCGCATTGTCCGAGGAAGAGCGCAACACGCTGTTCCAGTTGAAGGTCATGCGCAGCCAGCAGGAAACGACAGACGGGTATCAGGATGCAGCAAGCTGAGTCACATCTCTGGCATCAGCGCCGATGCGGGTTCGGGACGATCCGGAACCTGATCTTGCTGGCCGCCATCGTTCTGCTATCGGCCTGCGGCAAAACGAAGGAAGAAGCCATTCCCACCGGCAGCGTCGTACTGGCGCTGGGCGACAGCCTGACTGCGGGAGCTGGCGTGACGCCTGAAGAAGCTTGGCCCAGCCTGCTGGCAAGCAAGACAGGTTGGGTGGTGATCAATGGGGGAGTCAGCGGCGACACGAGCGGCGCTGCCCTGCTGCGCTTGCCGCCGCTGCTGGAGGAACAGAAGCCGGTGCTGGTGCTGGTGACACTGGGTGGCAACGACATGTTGCGCCGTGTTCCCCAGGAAGAAACCATCGCCAACCTGAATCAGATTCTTTCCCTGATCGAGGCACAGGGCGCGAAGCCTGTACTTTTGGCAACGCCGAAGCCCAGCATCGCCGGAGCCGTTTTCCAGCATCTGTCGGCTCCCGATTTCTATCGAAAGATAGCTGACGAACGGCAGGTTCCGCTGATCGAAGATGCCGTCGCAGCTGTCATTTCAGATCCGCAACTGAAGGTAGATCCGCTGCACCCTAACGCTGCGGGCCACAGGCTATTGTCCGAGAATATCTTCGAACAACTGAAGTCGCTCGGATATGCCCGCTAGCAAGTGCTCAGGATCATTCAGGGAGCAGCGCTCGGCTGTGGACTTGCGGTGGCCTTCTTGGTCGCTTTCGGCGGTTCGGGTGACCATGCGGGGCGCTCTGTACTGACTGAATCGACAACGACCAGGTAGCGACCGGGCCACTGCGTGGGAACCCGATCCGGCCGGAGCACCCAGAACTTCATCCCCTCAGCCAGTGCCTGGTCATATTCAGCATCAAGCAGCCCGTAGTGGTCGATGAAAGTATTCAAGGTCGCGGGGATGCGCACGCACCCTTTCGAAGACGTTTTCCCGAGACTCTTTTCAAGACGGTCAGGGTCGGTCGCATGCAGCAACAGGCGCATCGGACTCTGCCCACCACGCCCCCAACCCCGTTCTGCCTCCACCCACCCGAAGTCATAGACGCGCATCCCCTTGCGGCCCAGGCCGCGAAGGCCGAGTTTGTTGCGGGTGCCTTCGGCGCGATAGTCCAGGTTTTCCAGCGTATGCGCGAACACGCCCAAGGGAGTGATGAAATGCTCGTACCTGCCGGGTTTGCCGGTCGACGCGGGCGCGGCGCCGATGAAGTGATAACGATCCGTTGTGTCGAGCGTGTCCATCCAGTACAGGAAGATCGCTTGCACGTTAGGGTTGCGATCCAGCACCAGTATGTACTGGGATGAAGTGATCTGCGCCCCTGCAATAGCCAAAGATCCCTCGAGCAGCTGCGCATAGAGCGCCTGAGCTTCCTGCGGAGGAGATAGTCTGCGATCCACTTCCTGTTCGAAAGTGCTAACAAGCGATGTTGCGTCTTCGGCCTTCGAGGGCACGGCTATCGAGGCAAGCAGCAATACGAGGGGCAGCAGGAATTTCGTCATGCAGTCATTGTAGCGGCACACACTCGCCATGAGCGAGACTCGGCTGGCGAAAACGATCTGACTCAGGTACTGTTGGCGCGTCGCCTTCGAGCATAAACGCAGCGAAGTGATGCATCTGGCTCTTCTCAATTCCACGTTACAGAGGCGAACCCATGAAGATAGGCATTCCGAAAGAAATCAAAACGAATGAGAACCGCATCTCGCTGGTCCCTGCGGGGGCGGAGGCTTTGGTTGCGGCCGGGCATACGGTCATCGTGGAAACAGGCGCAGGCTTGGGAAGCTGCTTCAGCGACGCACAATATCAGGAGGCAGGCGCACAGATCGCCAAGAGTGCCGAAGACGTCTGGGCGGCAGCCGACCTGATCGTGAAGGTGAAGGAACCGATCAAGCAGGAATGGAAACACATCAAGCGCGGCCAGGTCATCTTCACCTACTTCCACTTTGCGGCAAACGAGCAATTGACCCGTGCGCACATGGCTTCCGGTGCGGTCTGCATCGCTTATGAGACGGTCGAACTGCCGTCACGCGAACTGCCTTTGCTGACCCCCATGTCGGAAGTAGCCGGCCGTATGGCCGTGCAGGAAGGCGCCAAATATCTGGAAGAACTGAACGGCGGGCGCGGCATACTGCTGGGCGGCGTACCGGGCGTGCCTCCCGCCAAGGTGGTGATACTCGGCGCGGGCGTGGTGGGCGTGAACGCGGCCAAGATCGCTGCGGGGATGGGTGCCAGCGTGGTGATCCTCGACATCTCGCTGGAAAGACTGCGTTACCTGAGTGATGTCATGCCCGCCAACGTGCAGCTGGTGTTTTCGAACCGGCACAACCTGCTGGAGCAGATCGCCAATGCCGACCTGGTCATCGGTGCGGTGCTGATACCCGGCGCCGTCACACCAAAACTGATACACAGGGAAGACCTGAAGGTGATGCGTACCGGAGCGGTCATGGTGGACGTATCCATCGACCAGGGCGGATGTATCGAGACCATGCATCCCACGACGCACGAGAATCCGACGTTCATCGTGGAGGGGGTGGTCCACTATGGCGTGGCCAACATGCCGGGCGCCGTGCCCATCACCTCGACCTTGGCGCTGACCAACGCCACCCTGCCCTATGTACTGAAACTAGCCAACAAGGGCTATCAGCAATCGCTCAAGGATTCCCCCGCGTTGCTCAATGGCCTCAACATCATTGGCGGTACCGTGACACACAGAAAAGTCGCCGAGGCGTTCGGCCTGGACTATCGCCCGCCGGAATCCTTTCTCGACTGAGCACTGGCTGGACGGAGGGCTACGTCCGCCGGCGTACATCTGGGGCCTGACGGGGCGTGCTAACATCCTTCCGGCAAGAATCGTCGTCCCGCCACGACACCCATCGCCATGGGACCGAGTTGGCGTAGCTGCTACCGTTAGTCTGCGTGAAAGGGCAACCTCATGAACAGATTGATACCTGGTGCTGGTGACGCACTGCTCGTCGTCGATGTGCAGAACGACTTCCTTCCCGGCGGCAGCCTGGCCGTGCCTCGAGGCGATGAAGTGTTGCCGGTACTCAATTCCTGCCTCGCCCTGTTCACCAAAAAAGAACTTCCAATCTATGCCTCGCGCGACTGGCATCCCGCCGACCATTGTTCCTTTCAGGCGCAGGGCGGCCCGTGGCCGCCGCATTGCATGGCCGACACCTACGGCGCCGAGTTCGCCTCCAGCCTGGACCTGCCAGCCGATGCCGTGATCATTTCCAAGGCAGAGACGCCGGAAAAAGATGCCTATTCCGCTTTCGGCGATACCGACCTGGGTTTGTGCCTGAAGGCGGTCAACGTGAAGCGCCTGTTCGTGGGCGGCCTGGCCACCGACTACTGCGTGCTGAACACGGTCAAGGATGCGCTGGCCTTGGGCTATCACGTTGTGCTGCTCACCGATGCTGTGCGCCCGGTGGAGGCCCAGCCCGGCGATGGCGAGAAAGCGCTGGCGGAGATGCGCCAGTTGGGCGCGCAATTCGCCGTCTCGGCGGACCTCATGCCATGAACAGCGGAAGCTCGCTGCTGCTCACCGACCTCTACCAGCTCACCATGCTGCAGGGCTACTACAAGCGCGGTATGAACGAACCTGCGGCATTCGAATTCTTCGTGCGCAAACTGCGGCCGGGGCGCGGCTTCTTGATGGCGGCGGGACTGGAACAGGTGCTGGATTTTCTGGAACAGGCGCGCTTCACGCCGCAGGAACTGGACTGGCTGCGCTCCACCAAACGCTTCTCAGATGAGTTCATCGACTCACTCGCAACCTGGCGTTTTGCAGGCGACGTGCAGGCGATGCCCGAGGGCACAGTATGCTTTCCGAACGAACCGCTGCTGCGCGTGGTGGCGCCTCTGCCTCAGGCGCAACTGGTCGAGACCCGTCTCATCAACCTGCTGCATTTCCAGACGCTGATCGCCTCCAAGGCGGCACGTTCCGTGCTGACGGCGCCCGGCAAGCTGCTGGTGGATTTCGGCCTGCGCCGCGCACATGGCGCAGAGGCCGGGCTGCTCGCTGCCCGTGCAGCTTATCTCGCAGGGTTCTCCGGCACCGCCACGGTGTTGGCCAGCCAGCGCTTCGGCATCCCCATGTTCGGCACCATGGCGCACTCCTACGTGCAGGCGCACAGGTCCGAGACGGATTCCTTCCGCAGTTTCGCCCACGCCCAGCCGAACAACGTGGTGCTGCTGATCGACACCTACGACACCGAGGCCGCAGCGCACAAGGTGGTGACGCTGGGACGACAACTGGCCAAGGACGGCATTGCCATCAAGGGCGTGCGCCTGGACAGCGGCGACCTCGGTGCACTGGCTCGCAGCGTGCGGCGCATTCTGGACGACGGCGGGCTGCAGTCCACCACCATCTTCGCCAGCGGCGACCTCGACGAATTCCGCCTGCACGACCTGCTGACGCAGGGCGCCCCCATCGATGGCTTCGGCATCGGCACAAGGCTCGACACATCGGCCGATGTCGCATATCTCGACTGCGCCTACAAGCTGGAGGAATACGCCGGCAAACCTCGGCGCAAGCGCTCCATCGGCAAAGCCACCTGGCCCGGACGCAAACAGGTGTGGCGCCGCTATGACAGGCAGGGCCACATGACAGGCGATGTCATCAGTCTGGAGAGCGACCATCACACAGGCGAACCGTTGCTGGTGCCGGTGATGCGCGACGGACGACGACTTTCCACACCACCCCTGACCGACCTCCGCAGCCGCGCGGCAGCCAGCCTGGCGTGCTTGCCGGAACCGCTGCGCCAACTCCATGAGCCTTATGAGTACCCGGTGGAAATCGCCAGTGCGCTGCAGGAGCTCGCAAGGCAAGTCGATCTCGACGAGGCATCCGGCGCTCTGGACGAAACACGGAACGAAGCGAACAAGTGATTCTGTTCATCTGCACCATCAAACAGGAGGAAAAGCCATGATCCGCAATCCCATCGACATCGCCAGCCGCGTCAGCCCTGAACTATCCAGCCTCATCGAAACCATAATCGACCGCTTGGACACCGACGAACCGATAACGCTGTCAGCGATCCACTCATTCATCACCAATGATCTGCCCGGGCAAATAGACGAAACGGAAGAACTGCACCACTTCGATACCGACGAATCGCTGATCGACGAACTGAACACACTGATCGGGCAGTTCGGAGAATCGGCGGTAGCCATCGACTTCGTCCATGCCTATGCCAGCGAACCCCTCACGCGGGCAATTGAGGCGGTGATGGATGATCAGGAACAGGAAAATCCGGTCACCCTGTCAGAGGTCAGGGATGCCATCGTTGACGGCCTGGCCAGCCGCCTGCTGGGCGACGGCGTTCTGGAGGATGACGAGGCCGACATGCTGCTGCCGGAGATCGAAAGCCTGATCGAACACTACGGGCCCGATGCTACGGCGGAAGATTTCTTGCGCTACGAGTAGCGCGGATGCCCCAGTCCGAAATACGTCCGCTATCGACCATTCTTTGCCTTAGGCGCGCCACAGGAGCCAAGAGATGACGCAGTTCCCATACGAGTATGTTTCCAACCCGGCTTCCGTCAGAATGGATGCCCGCAAGCTGGGCGAAGTTGTCGAAACGTTCAGGCAGCAGCAACTCGCCGGCGCCTTCCCCGGCGGTCAGCTGGTGGTGAGACGGAATGGGAAGCTGGTCATCAATGAAGCGGTTGGTATTGCCCGCGGGTACCGGAAAGATGAGGCCGCGCCCGTCCCGGTGGTGCCGCAGACCGCGTTTCCCAATCATTCCTGCGGCAAGCCGCTCGCGGCGATCGTCATCGCGATGCTGGAAGACCGCGGCAAGCTCGACATCAACGCACCGATCGCCGAGGTGTTTCCCGAGTTCGCGCAAAACGGTAAAGAGCGGATCACGACCCTGGACGTGCTGACTCACCGCTCGGGAGTCCTGATGCCACACCTGGCCGGCAAATTAGAGCTGTGGAACGACAGAGCTGCGATGGAAAAGGAATTGACTGCAGTTGCACCCACCTATCGGCGCGGGACCTTGGCCTACCAGCCGAGCGAGTATGGATGGATCTTGTCGGAGGTGGTGCGGCGGGTGGATGGCAGGAGCCTGCCGGACTATTTCGCGGAAGAGATCGCTACGCCGTTGGGATTGCCCGCACTCCGGTTCGGACTCTCCGGACGCAGGCTGGATACGCTGGCATACCAATACTGGTTCGGACCAGACAAGGTCATGATAGGCGGCTTCAATGCAGCATACAGATTCGAGGAGATGACCAACTCGAAACTGTATTTCGATTCCCTCAACCCTGCGTTCACCCTGATTTCCGATGCGGCCAGCCTCGCCGCTTTCTATGACTTCGTCCTCAATGGCGGCAAGACACCATCGGGCGACCAGCTTATTTCCGAGAACACACTGCGGCAATACACGACTCGCCAGGTATCGGGTTTCGACCAAAGCCTCAAGATATTCCAGGCACTCGGCCGCGGATTCCAGATGGGGACGCTGACACCATCCCTCTACGGATGGTGGAACACCAAACGATGCTTCGGGCACGCTGGCGTGTTCTCGTGTCTTGCGTTCGGCGATCACCAGACAAAGGTATCAGCCACGATCTTCACCAACGGGAACCGGGGGATCGGTGACGTAATGAAGCGATTCATACCGCTGAGTCACGCAATCAGGAAAGCATGCCTGGAATCGTGAGATGTAAGGGCCAAAATACGCTTAAGACCTTTGGCTGGTTAAGCATCAATTCGCAGGACATTACCAACAGGAGTCATCGATGCCGTTTTCTCCTCTGCGCCTGATGCTGTTCATCCTGGCTTTGACCTTCCTGATCGTCTTCGTTCAGATCGGCCTGATCACCGTTGCCTTCGACAAGCTGGGACTGTCGGAGGATTCGGCCTACCTGCTCCTGCTTTGCACGCTGGTCGGCAGCCTGGTCAACCTTCCGCTGTTCAGCCTCAAGACCGATAGCGAGGTGCCGCCGGAAATGCCGATACAGCTGATGCGGTGGCCGTTTTTCATGCGGTCCGCCCGTTGCCGGCAAGATCATAGTCACTGCCAACGTCGGCGGTGCAGTGGTGCCGGTCGCCTTCTCGCTTTACCTGATCACCCACAACCCGCTGAACCTGTTTCAGGTCACGATCGCAGTAGCCGCAGTTTCCTACATCTCGCACATGATCAGCCGGCCCATGCTGGGCATCGGCATCGGCATGCCGATGTTGATCGCACCGATCGCCGCCGCGCTGATCGCAACCGTCATCGATCCAGAGCAGCGTGCCCTGCTGGCCTACATCGGCGGCACCCTGGGCGTTTTGATCGGCGCCGACCTGCTGCGCCTGAACGACATCCGCAAGCTGGGCGCGCCCTTCGCTTCCATCGGGGGAGCCGGCACTTTCGACGGGGTATATGTCACCGGACTGCTTGCGGTGTTACTGGCGTAAGGAAACATATCGAGATAGATCGGGCATCGGACGTCCTGCCTGCAGAATCAATTCCCTTGGTGCGCAGCCTTATACAGCGGCATGACAGTCGGCAGTAGAGACTCGATCTGCTGGATGCGGTTTTCCTCCGCCGGGTGTGTGCTCAGAAATTCCGGGGCCCGCCCTCCTCCCCGGCTCGCTTGTATCATCTTCTGCCACAGGCTGACTCCGGCCCGAGGGTCATAGCCGGCGCGCGCCGCAAGCTCAAGGCCGATCCGGTCAGCCTCGCTTTCATCGGTCCGGCTGAATTTGGTTGCGATGAACTTTTCGTATCCGACGGCAGCCATATTGGACGACCCCTCGCCCAGGCCTAGCAAGGCTGCGCCGATGTCGATCGCTGTCTGCGCGGCAATCGCCTGCGACACTTGCTCACGCGAGTGTTCACGCAGAGCATGTGCGATCTCATGCCCCATCACGATGGCAATCTCATCATCGCTGAGGTGGAGTTTGTTGATCAGGCCTGAATAGAACATGATCTTGCCGCCCGGCATGCAGAATGCATTGAGTTCGTTACTGGAAATGACATTCACCTCCCACTTCCAGCCCGGCGCATCCTGGCGGAACACCCCGGTCCGCGGTTCGATGTGCTCCGCCACAGCTCGAACGCGCCGGAGCATCGCTGGATCCTCATTCAGCGCGCCTTTGCCAACAGCATCCGATTTCAGCTTTGCATAGCTTTGCGCCGACATCTGATCGAGTTTTTCCGACGAGATCAGCATCAACTGCGGACGATTTGCACCGACTGCGCCGCTTGCGGTGGTAGTCGTGCACCCGCCGAGCATTCCCAAAGACAGGCCTAACAATGTCACCGTAAAGAATTGAAGGATAGTCATGATTTCGAGTCCCCGGTTGTGTGGTTAAACGTCGTCAAACACCGCCTACTCGTCATCCGCGTTATGTATCCGGGCAAGTTGTGCCTGTGTATGTTCATAGCCTATGGCGATGATCTCCTCGGCGCGCCCGAATTCCAGGAAACGGATATGCCCCAGCGGCGGCTGGATGATCATGTCCGGCCGGTCCAGTGAAAGACGGGTATGGGTGAGCCTGGTCTCCATGATGTTGATCGAGGCCAGCAGCACCTCGAAGATGCTGGGCAGTGGCTCCGCAGAGACCCATTTCCGGAATTGCGCTGAAGCTGGATTGTTGCCTGCGAGCAGTCTCTGCCTGAGGTCATTCATCGACAGGCGATAGTCACCCACCCAGAGCGAGAACATGTCGGATGTGTTGTCGTTTGGACTGTCCGTTTTGCCCGCAGGCAGCAGCGGCTTCATGTTTTTGCCTGCAACGATCTGGTGGTTGAGATCCACCGCGATCACGAAATCCGCGCCCATGGCACGGGCCACACTCACCGGCACCGGGTTGGTGAGACCTCCGTCCACGAGGATGTGTCCGTTGCTGCGCACCGGGGTGAAGATGCCGGGTACCGAGATGCTGGCGCGCACTGCCTCGATCACATCCCCGCTGCGGATGACGACCTCCTCGCCGCTCACGATGTCCGTCGCCACGGCAGCAAAAGGTCTGGGCAGCATCTCGATGGTGTCGGCATGAATATGTGTGCGCACCAGTTCACCTATCTTGGTGCCGTCGAGCAAGCCCGATTTGGGCAACACGATGTCGAAGAAGGAAGCTGTCTTCTTCCAGTCGAAGGTCCGGAACATAGCTTCCAACTCATCCAGCTTGCCGGCGGCATGGATCGCCCCGATGAGCGCCCCCATGCTGGTACCTGCTATGAAATCCACCTTGATGCCGGCATCCTCGATGGCACGGATCACGCCCACGTGCGCGAGTCCGCGGGCAGAACCGCTGCCCAGCGCAAGCCCGATCCTGGCGCGTTCGCCTGAAGGGTTTCTCGCCATCGCAATGTTCTCGATCTCTGTCATGTGCTATTTGCCTCATAGACCAGCCTGTTGTCGCGACGCGCGAGCTTGGTGCCGAATTCGGCGCACAGCATCTCCATGCGCGCGCAGATCGCCTCGAATTCCCTGTCACGAGCCAACGCCACATAACCCACATCCAGCGAAACAGGGAACAGCTCGATGCGGCGCAATTTGCCCTGCTCGAACGTCACTTTGAACAGGCAGGATCTGTCATTGCGCAACAGCGGGTGCACCGCGTAGTCGTCGATGAAGTTGCCGGTGTCATAGAGTATGGGTTTGCCCTGATGGATCTCGATGCCTTGGCAGATATGCGCGCTGTGCCCATAGTAGATGTCGGCGCCGAGTTCGATCACCCGTCTGGCGAAGCTGCAGAATTCCGGCGAGGGACGCTCGACGAAATTCGCCCCCCAGTGGTTGGAGAACACCACCAGGTCAGCGCCCTGCTTACGCGCCTCCGCAATGGCGTCGGCAACGCGCGCCAGCGTTTCATGCTGAAGCGATATCTCCAGATAGTTGGTGCCGGGATGATCCACCGTGGCGGCAAAGGCAGGCTCGTTGTCGGTGAATGAGAGCAGCGCCACACGGCTACCCTGCACTTCCAGTATGGCCGGTGCGCCAGCTTCTGTCGCATTGGCACCCGCACCTGCATAACGGATGCCGCCTGCCTTGAGCACTTGCAGCGTGTCGCGCAAACCGCGCTCCTCGAAATCCAGGACGTGATTGTTGGCCAGCGCACAAGCGTCGATGTGAGCAGCCTGCAATACGCGTGCGGCCTTGGGGTTGGCGCGGAAATGGAACATCTTCTGCGTGCGTGCCCACTCCCGGTCGTGCAGGGTCAGCGCGCATTCCAGATTGACGATGCGCAGGTCTGCCTGCGCCAGGTGTGGCAACACGTCGTTCCACACTTCAGCAGGCGTGATGCTCTTGAGCACCTCGTTCA
Source organism: uncultured beta proteobacterium (assembly GCA_963813255.1). Taxonomy (GTDB): domain Bacteria; phylum Pseudomonadota; class Gammaproteobacteria; order Burkholderiales; family Gallionellaceae; genus Sideroxyarcus. Next base: position 31,466 of record CAWEYD010000012.1, read on the forward strand.
CATAGCGGCCGAGCATCACGTCTCCGGTAAAGGCCAGCGTCACCATGGTCGCCTCACCTCATGCGCTGATGAGGCTGCTATTGGTCCACGAGATGCGTCGGGGTATCTTCCGCTGGCTGCCCGGTTTCCTGGTCTATCCAGTCGGACATGCCGATCTCGGATTCGGCTTCCTCCAGCGTCTCGCCTTCTCCGTAGCCATTGCCATCGTGGTTCTGCATGTTCTGCACCGCTTCGAGCAGCGTTGCAAAGGGGCCAAACAGTTCGTCCGTTTCTTTGTCCTGCCAGTAGAAACCGTCCGGCCGCTCGAGCACGCGCGTATGGTCGTAGTCCGCAGGGGTTTGTGGAATGGTTGGGGTCATGGTTTCCTCCATTGATCGAAAGACGCAGGAAAACGCCGAGGCACAAGGACTGTGCGCGGCAGCGGTTAGCGGCTATCTTTCAGTCGGCGCGAACCAGCAGCACCGGCGCTGTTGCCACGCGTGCCACGCCTTCGGCAACGCTGCCCAACAGCAAGCGGCTCAAACCGGAACGCCCATGTGTGCCTATCACGATCAGGTCGGCCTGCCAGCGCTTGGCCTCCGCCTCGATCACACTGGCGATGCGCTCGCCGTTCGTTTCGAGCAGCACGGTCTCTGCCCTCTTGCCGGCCCGCTGCACTTTTTCTGCAGCCGCCGCCAGCAAACGTTCCCCGGAATGACGTACCGCCTGTTGCAGGACGGCGTAGTCGATGAACGCGTAGCCTTCGGCATCCAGCGCGTAGATCTCTTCCATCACATTAACCAGGCGTAACTGAGCTGCGCTGTCTCCCAGCTTGATCGCTTCCTGCAATGCACGATCGGAAGTCTCGCTGCCGTCGATTGGAACCAGAATGCGTTGGTACATGATGACCTCCTTTTCTGATACACGGGCTTTGGTCATTCTATGCCTCATTCCCACCGATGAGTAGCGTATAAGGTGTTGCGTGTAGACGGCTTGCCCCCAGATGACAGAAGGCGTTTAATCCAACACACACCAGATCGATCAACGCGACCATGCCGACTTTGAACCTGACACCCGCCGAGCTTCGCCTCACCTTCGATCCCGCCACGCTGGGCTTTGCCGACACGTCCGAGATGCTGGACTACCAGCTGCCCTGGATCGGCCAGGAGCGCGCCGAAATGGCCGCCCATTTCGGCCTGACGATGGACCAGCCGGACTACAACCTGTTCGTGCTGGGCGAGGTCGGCAGCGGTCGCTCCTCGCTGCTGAAGCGCGCCATGCAGACCGTGGCCGCGACCAGGCCGGTGCCACCCGACCTGTGCTACCTGCACAACTTCGACGCACCTGAGCATCCGCGTGCCCTGCGCCTGCCCGCAGGACAAGGACGCCTGCTGCGTCAGCTCATGGCACAGATGATGAAATCGCTGCAGGCCGGAATACCGCAGTGTCTGGACGGTCAGGAATTCAAGGCCGAAAGCGAGCGCATCGAAAACACCTTCAAGACGGAAGAGGCGAAGGCCTATGCCGAACTCGACACTTTTGCCGAGATGCGCAAGTTCACGCTGCACCGCGACAGCGGGCATATGGTGTTCACGTATCGCGGTGCGGAAGGTCATGCCATCTCCGAAGCCGACATGCTGGCCATGCCGAAGGAAACCCGCGCCGAGATCGAGCAGTCCGAGCAGGAACTGCGCGTGGAGATCGGCCGCTATTTCGAGAAGACCCATGCCCTGGAGCGGGTGAAGGACGAAGGCCTGGCCGCACTGCGCCGCCTGGTCGTGAAGCCGCTGCTGGATCATGAACTGCAGGAGATACGCACTGGCCTGAAAAAACAGATCAAGGACTCGGTCAAGCTCGGTACCTACCTGGAGCAGGTCGTGCATGACGTGCTCGACAATCTGGAGCTGTTCAAGGCACAGGATACCGATGACGATATCCGCCAGGAGGCGCTGGGCACTGTGCTGTCGCGCTACCGCGTCAACCTGATCGTGGACAACGACGGGCTGACCGGTGCGCCGGTGATCGTCGAAGACAACCCTCTGTTCCGCTCGCTGTTCGGCAGCATCGAATACCAGTCCGAGAACGATGTGCTGGTGACGGACTTCTCGCGCATCCGCGCCGGCAGCCTGCACAAGGCACACGGCGGTTTCCTGTTGCTGCATCTGCGCGACCTGATCGTCGACGGACTGGTGTGGGAGAAACTGCGGCGCTTGCTGCGCAGCGGCAGGTTGCAGATCGAGGAGCCGGGCACCGCATTCACGCCCATCGCCACCGTCTCGCTCGAGCCGGAAGCCGTGGACATCGAGGTCAAGATCGTGCTGATCGGCTCGCGCGAACAGTATTACGAGCTGCAGGAGGAGGACCCGGAGTTCGCACGGCACTTCGGCGTCAAGGTGGACTTCGTCGAGAGCTTCTCCTCCAGTGCCGAGACCCGCCGCGCCATGGCAACCTTTGTCGCACATACCTGCGGCCAACTGGGGCTGCCGCATTTCACAGCAAGCGCCGTTACACGCCTGCTGGAGGACAGTCACCGCGAGGTGGACGACCAGTCGCGCCAGAGCGCGATCTTCGCTCGCACCGAGGCGCTGGTGATGGAGAGCGCCGCCCTGTGCCGCGTGCGCGCCGGGCGTCTGGTCGAGGCAGAGGATGTCGAGGCTGCACTAGTGGCGCGCATCAGGCGCCACGATTATCCGGAACAGCGCATGCAGGAAGCCTACGCCGAGGGCGAGCTGCTGATTGCCGTGCACGGCGAGAGGACGGGCCAGATCAACGGGCTGACCCAGATGGACATGGGCGATTTCCGTTTCGGCTTCCCGGTGCGCGTCACGGCTCGCACCTATGCCGGTGAGAGTGGACTGATCAACATCGAACGCGAAGTGGAGATGTCGGGGCCCATCCACGACAAGGGGGTCTTCATCCTGCACAACTACCTGTCCGCACTGTTCGCCCATAACGCACCGCTCGCCTTCAACGCATCCATCGTGTTCGAACAGGAATACCACGGCGTAGAGGGCGACTCGGCTTCCTGTGCCGAACTGTATGCCCTGCTCTCGTCTTTGTCTGGGCTACCGCTCAAGCAGGGCATCGCCGTGACCGGTGCGGTCAACCAGCACGGCGAAGTATTGCCGATAGGCGGACTCAACGAAAAGATCGAGGGCTATTTCCGCGTCTGCGCTACTGCAGGGTTGGACGGCAGTCACGGCGTGCTGATCCCGCACCGCAACCGGCGCCACCTGATGCTGGAGCGCAAGGTGGTCGAGGCAGTCGATCAGGGCCTGTTCCATGTCTACACGACAGAGCACGTAAGCGATGGCATCGAACTGCTCACTGGCTTGCCTGCAGGCGTGGTGGACGAATCTGGCCATTATCCGCATGGCAGCGTGCTGGGACACGCACAGAGAACTTTGCTGGCCTACCGTCGCGCCTGTCAGTTGACGGCACACCCGAAGACAGTGCCCAAACACTTGCGCTAGGCGGACTCCCGCATCAGTAAGCCCTGGTTTGTTGTTGTACGCTTGGTTGAGAGGAGGGAATCATGATGATATTCCGCGATCGTGAAGATGCTGCGCGGCGCTTGTCGGACGCCTTGGTGCAATATCGCGGCCAGCATCCGCTGGTGCTGGCGATCCCGCGCGGCGCGGTGCCCATGGCCAGGATCATCGCCGATGCGCTCGACGGCGAAGTGGACGTGGTACTGGTGCGCAAACTGCGCGCGCCGGACAATCCGGAATTTGCGCTAGGTTCCGTAGACGAGAGCGGCTGGACCTATCTTGGCGACTATGCGCAACATGTCGGGGGCAGCCAGTCGTACATCGACGCAGAAAAGGCAACGCAACTGGAAGTCATGCGCGAACGCCGCCGCGCGTATACGCCGGTGCGACCGCCGCTCGATCCAGCCGGACGCATCGTCATCGTGGTGGACGACGGCTTGGCCACCGGCTCCACCATGATCGCCGCACTGCATTCCCTGCGCGCGAAGCATCCGCGAAGACTGATCTGCGCAGTGCCGGTGGCCCCGTCCGATACACTTGCCAAGGTAGAGCCCTACGCAGACGAGGTTATGTGCCTGAGTACGCCGGATGATTTCTATGCGGTAGGACAGTTCTACCAGTCCTTCCCGCAGGTCAGTGACGATGAAGTCATAAGGGTGCTGGGGGCGACTACCTAGTTCTCAGATGCCGTAATCTACCCACTTGTTTTACTCGCCGCAGGTCGAGTTGCCTTGTCATATTTATGTGCCTGTAAAAGTCCTGTAGCAACACCAGCGATAAGGAGAAATATAGTGCCAGCCAGGTTAAGCCACCGTCCTCTCGTATACAAGCCACTTGAAATGTCGTTCGCAACCAGTGTTCCAGCCCAACCATAAAAGACGCCAAAACCAATCGCCAAAGCTATTGCAGTCGGGAATTTATAATTTGGCGCTATAAGTGCACCAACAGTGGTAACGACGAATGGGGCAAAGAAGGCTCTTCCGAAATATTCAAGTACCTCAGGCGGGATCGCCGCCAAATAATAGTAAAGGCTGAAAGGACTGCCGCTGCCACTATCATCAGAACTCGTGCCGAAATGTTGAATGAGCATGACTACCCAGTGAATAGGAAACCCGACAAGAAAGACAGCGAGAGCTACGCCAGGCAGCACCGCAATCCATCTCAGAACATAGGTAGAACTAGACATCTTAGCCCTCCACTTTCAGCAAGAATGGAACGATGAAGTGAATTGGCTGCTGGGGAGCGACCTGACTCAGATGTACTGTGTGAACCAGTCTGCAGCAGTGCTGGCTACCAGTTCCAGTGTGCCGGGTTCTTCGAGCAGGTGGGTCGCGTCGGGAATCAGCGTGAGTTTCTTCTTGCAGTGCAGCAACGCATGGGCCTGTTCGTTCAGTTCGATGACTCCGTAGTCCGCCCCGCCCACGATGAGCAGGGTCGGTGAAACGACCTCGCCCAGCGCCTTCGCCCCGGCCAGGTCCGGGCGGCCGCCGCGCGACACCACCGCGCTGACCTTGTTACCCATCTCCGCTGCCGCCTGCAGCGCCGCTGCAGCCCCTGTGCTAGCGCCGAAATAGCTAAGCTTGAGCGTCTGTGTCTGCGGGCTGTCCTGCAGCCACGCGGTGGCCGCCAGCAGGCGTTGCGTGAGCAGGCTGATATCGAAGCGCGTCTGGTAATCCTGGTCTTCTTCGCGCGTCAGCAGGTCGAACAGCAGCGTGCCTATGTTGTGCTGTTGCAGCACTTTGGCGACATAGGTGTTGCGTGGACTGAAGCGGCTGCTGCCGCTGCCGTGTGCGAACAGCACCGCCCCTTTTGCCAAAGGCGGCAAGACCAACTCGCCATCGAGCTCGACCGAGTCGGCCGGTATGTAGACGGAGCTCATGACTGCAACGGCCGTCTACTGGCCGGCCTCCTCATTTGCGCTCGCGCGTCTGGGTTCGTGCGTCTTCACGTCGCCGCGCAGCTTGCGGGCGTATTCCTCAACCTGGCGTTTGGCCGCATCGAAGGCATCGCGCAGAGCCACATAGACATCTTCGGCATGGTCGCGATTGACCACGATCTCTCCGCCTGCCACGCCGATGTCGATGCGCACATTGAACTGCTTGCCCTGCTGATGGTGCTTGTGCGGCACTTCCACCACGACCCGGCAAGACATGATGTGGTTGAAGAACTCATCGAGTTTCTTCGCCTTTTCGCGAATATGCTTTTCCAGCGCTTCCGACTGCTCAACATCGCGTATGGTGATCTGTAATGGTATTTGCATGGATATCTCCTTGGGTTCGTTCTGCGCTAACGCCGGTTGACAGTTTCTTTCTTCTGTTCGTACTTCACCAGTTTGGACAGCGCCGCCATTTCGTCCGCAAGCAACTCGATCAAATCATCCAGAGTGAGTATGCCTAACAGCCCGCCCTTGTCATCCACCACCGGTAAACGGCGCACCGCCTTGCTGTGCATATATTCGATCGCCTCGAACAGCCCTGCATCCTCTTTGACCATAGCCAACTCGGTCAGCATGATGTCGCTCACCGTGATTGATGCCGGATCCAGTTGCGGCGCCATGACCTCCAGCACGAGATCGCGGTCCGTTATGATTCCGACCGGCACCCTTATCCCGCCACGATCTTCAACCACCAGCACATCGCCGACGTGATGCTGGCGCATGAGCTGAGCCGCTTCCAGGACCGTGTCTTTGGCCCCCACAATGACGACGTCGCGGTTGCATAGTTCGCCGATAGACATGTCGTCCTCCTTGGTTATCTGAAGTAGCTCAGTGCGCCCAGCTCACGCGCAGCAGGTTCTGTTCCGGGTTGTAGTGGAACTTCAGCTCGCCTTGGTAGGCGTGGTGCAACGCATCACCGATGCCGCGCGCCAGATGGATGTCGGTGGTGGTGACCATGGTGCCATGGTCTGTCTTCTCGATGTCCATGATGCGCTGCAAAGGATGGGAGGCTTTTTCCTTCGCTTCGTGGTGGCGTATCTGTTGCAGGACTTCCTGTTCATGCGCCTCGAAGAAATCCCCACTCAGGGAAACGTACCCTGCCGGAAAATGATCGCGTATCCGGTGGCATGCTGGGCAATATGTCTGGTGCGCGTCTTTGGGTTTTTCCAGCCATTGCCAGTGACCGGCGTGGTAAACCGCACCACAGTCCGGACAGAGCGTGGGCTCCGGCAGCTTGCCTTTGGTCTTATAGGCGTCGTGCTCAGCTTCCTGCAGCAGCTGCTCGCGGCGGACGAGGTGGAAACCAGGTGGATGTGTTTGATGAGCCATGATCGCCTCCATTTGTGTTGCCCGCAGCCCCCAGACGGGAGCAACGAGGTTGGTTAGGTCACTGAAACATTGATCGACTTGGGCTTGGGCTTTTCCGTCTTGTTCAGCGTGACGTTGAGCATGCCATCCTTGAACTCAGCTTTGACGCCAGATTCGTCGGCGTCGTCCGGCACGCGGAAGCTGCGCATGAAGCTGCCGTAGGAACGCTCGATACGGTGGAACTTCTTGTCCTTCTCTTCCTTTTCCATCTTGCGTTCGCCCTGGATGGTGAGCATGCCGTCCTGGATGGTGACTTTGACATCCTCTTTGTTCACACCGGGAATCTCGGCCTTGATCAGGTACGCCGTATCCGTCTCACTGATGTCGGCGGAAGGCGTCCAGTCCGCCACGGTAAACATCTCGTTCGGTTCCACGCGAGAAAGAGGTCGCCCGAATACGCGATTCAGGCGGTTCGAGACATCTTCCAGTTCCCTGAAGGGATCCCATTTGATCAGGTTCATGATAGAGCTCCTTTCATCGTTGCATCAAAACGGTCCGCGCCGACCACGGCCGACTTGGTCGCGTCACCGCTGCAGGCTGCGGCAAAGCAACAGGAATGACCTTCCTCGGTTTGGATCGCTTTGACTGATTGAGTTTTGGAAAGCTTGCTGGGGTGGACACCCCATGATTCGGCAATGCTGCGTATCTCTTCCAGTTTCATGACGTTCCCCTTCGAAAAGATGAACCACGAACAGAAATCCGACATCCTGCAACAGCACTTTGGGGTGATTATTATGCGCCGATTGAAACAGATGGCAATACAGTGAAACGTTCGATTATTGGAGCTTGAAAGGACTCGCTTAGTGCAGGAATTGCACGTCTATGAAAAGCTCAGCAATCGAGCTAACTTCTCCCAGCTTTGTGTATTGGCGACGCTATCGGGACCTTCCCCTGTGGTGAACTTGGCGGTATACGCGCGTTCATCCGACGACAACGGTTGTTGGACGGCCTGCAATCTATCGAGAACCACAACGTCAGCCTCTGAGGCGTCGTTGCGCCGTTGCCGGATACGTTCGCGCAACGTGCTGTCTCTCGCATGCAACGAGGCGATGGCGAATGGCGCCGACATGCTCTGCCCGAGCTGGCGAAACGACTCGCGCTCCTCCTGCTTCAAAAAAGCGGCATCCACGATCACGGCAAAGCCCGCCGCCAGCGATTCGCGAGCCAGTTCATGCAATCGGGCATAGGTACGCCGGGTCGCCTCTGAGCTATAGATATCGCCGACGCACGAACGACTGTCCTCCAGCATGCCCACCCCGAACAGACGCTTGCGTTCGACATCGGAGCGGATGCGAATAGCGCCAATCTGCTGCAGCGCCAGTTGAGAAAATGTGGTTTTGCCGGAACCGGGCAGGCCGTGGGTGATGATCAATGCGGGGTGGCGTTGCTCCAGACATCGGCGGGCCAGCGCCAGATAACTGCGGCAGGCAGCCAGTGCCTCAAACTTGGCACGCTTTGCGATGCCGGCTTGCCCGGCACGAATGGCGCTGACCTTGGCGCGCACAGTGGCTCGATAGGCGAGATAGAAGCGCAACACAGACAAGCCGCCGTAATCGCCGCTGGCCTCCAGACAGGCATTCAGCAGACGCCAGGCGAATTCGGGATGATCGCGATGCAACAGGTCCATCACCGTGAAGGCGACCTCGTCCATCACGTCCAGCCAGCGCAACGCGGGATTGAACTCGATGCAGTCGAACGGGACAGGCTCGTCTTCGATCAGCGCGATATTGCCCAGATGCAGATCGCCGTGGCACTCACGCACAAAGCCCCGCACGCGACGCAACTCAAAAACATCCTTGCATGCGGCGTATTCGGCGTCAGTAACTGCCTGCAACGTAGCGATGCTTTCCTTGTCTGCATCGTCTTTCAACTGGACAAACAACTGCTCGAAGTTTTGTTGCGCCGCCGCATGGATACATGCCGCCGAACCAAACGCCGAACCTGTGTCTACGGCAGGCAGGCTTGCATGAAAACGTGAGACGGCGGCTGCAAGATGGTCGATATGCTGCGCCGTCACCTTCCCACGCCGCAGCAGGTCATCCATCAAATTGTCGGACCCGAAGCGATGCATCCTGACCGCGTACTCCATCGCCGGTTGTGCACCGAACTTAGGATCGTCAGTGCTACCGCCTATGGGAACCACGTCGAGATAGATATGGGGTGCGGTGCGCCGGTTGAGCCTGAGTTCCTCTTCACAACAGAAGCGACGCACCTCCAGGCCGGTGTAATCCAGGAACCCCAGATCGAGCGCCTTCTTGATCTTGTAGGCATAACGCCCTGCCAGCAGCACCCACGAGATATGCGTCTCGATCACCTCTACTGTTTTCGCAGCGTGCGGATAACGGATCGGATCGCGCAATGCGGCGATAAGTTTTTGCTGTGCTCTATAACTGTTTTGAGGTTCACTCATTTGTTTACATATCACCGATGACGACACAACTGAGCTACCCGGGAAGGCGACACGTCAGGGTGCGGTGATCAGGCTAGGCTCTTCAAACAGGGACGTGATCACCACTTTGCGTATTTCCGGTCGATCGGGAAGAAGATACAGCACGGGCGTGAGCATCTCTTCGAACAGGCCCCTCAGGCTGCGTGCTCCCACCTTGTATTCGAACGCCATCTCGGCGATCTGCCGAAAGACCTCGTGCTCGATGACCAACTCAACGCCTTCTTCCCTGAGAATTTCCCGGAACTGGTTGTAGATCGAATTTCGAGGTTCGACCATGATTTGCGCCAGCCGCTCCTTGGAAAGATTCTGGAGGTTAGCGATGATGGGCAAACGTCCGGCGAATTCCGGAATCAGACCGAACGTAAAAAGATCGGTGGGTTTCACGCGCGAGTTCAGCCGGTCCAGGATCTTCCGGCTGTCTGCATCGTCGCGGCCGTCGACTGAAATGAAGCCATAGGATTGGCTCACGGCCGTGATATTTTCGAGGCCGACGAACGCTCCCGCGCAAATGAACAAAATGTTGGTCGTGTCGATGATCTGTGTGCTGCTCAACCTGACCGCCACCCCTTCCATGATCTTGAGCAGTGCATGCTGCACCCGCTCGCCCGAGGTGCCGCGCTGCTCGCCTTCGGATGACTTGAGCTTGTCGATCTCGTCGATGAAGACGATGCCGCGCTGGGCTTTGACAATGTCCCCTTCCGCCTTTTCCAGCAGGCGCAGCAGCAATGCCTCGATCTCCTCGTTGACGTATTTCGATTGCGCCAGCGAAGTGGCGTTGGCCGTGACGAAAGGCACCCGCACGATACGCGACAGGGTTTCGCACAACAGCGTCTTGCCAGTACCGGTCGGGCCGATCAGCAGGATGTTGCTTTTGGCGATCTCCACCCCCCCCAGCCGTTGCTTGCCGATCTTGCGGTAATGCGAATACACCGCCACCGAGAGCGTCTTCTTGGCTTCATCCTGACCAACGACATACTGGTTCAGATAGTTTGTTATCGCACTGGGAGTCAGTCTCCTTCCCTGCGTCGGCTGGCTGCTGGAACTCTCCATGTCATTCATCCTTGCTCAAGTCTCTCTAAGTTCGTCACCCGCCTTGGCAGTCTACCTTGATGGAGTCCCTCGCAGCAAAGTGTCCTTTCCGAATGCCCGCCCTACGGAGAATTTAGGTCAATCGGATACGCCAGCGAAGCGGGGGGAATGGGTAATTCCCTGTATGGCCAGCCTGCATTGTATTCGGCAAGAATCAGCTACCGCTGTAGCGAATGTCATAAATCGAATCGGGAGCACCGCAATGCTGACTTTCCTGGGCGTGGCCATATTGATCTACGGTTCCATGCACTTCTATGCGCTCAGCAAGATATGGGGCGCCATGCCCCATTCATCCGGCCTGGCCGTTGCCCTGATAGTCTCCGGTATCGTGCTGACCTTCTCCCCGCTGCTTGTCCATCTGATGGAGAGACAGGGCTGGCATCGCATAACCTCGGCAGTAGCCTGGGTGAGTTACACCTGGATGGGCTACCTGTTCCTGTTCCTGTGCATCGGCTTGCTGTTCGATTTCGTCCACGCACTCGCCACGGTACTGGGTCTCAGTTGGCCGTTGCACGAGACGACGGCGTTCGCCAGCGCATCCCTGTTGGCACTGGTCATGCTGGGATACGGCTTCGTCGAAGCGCGCCATATCCGGGTCGAAGAGATCAACATCAGCACACCCAAACTCGCCTCCGGCCGCGTCACCATCGCGCAGATATCCGACCTGCACCTGGGCATCATGATGGGCGACAGGTTCCTGGATAGGGTCATGACCAAGCTGCGCGAGATCAAGCCTGACATCGTGGTGGCGACCGGCGATCTCGTCGACGGAGAGGGCGACGACCTCAACGCGCTTGCCACGCACTTTCATGCCTATATCCCGCCGGGTGGCGCTTACGCCGTCACCGGCAATCACGAATATTTTGCTGGACTGGAAAGCTCCCTGCGCTTCCTGCACAACGCGGGATTCACCGTGTTGCGGGGCGAATCCGCCAGGACAGGCGGCATCGTGTTACTGGGTGTCGATGACCACACAGCGATCTCTTCGGGACAGCCAGTCAGACTCGACACCAGCAAGGCGCTCGCTGCTGTCACCGCGCAATACTTCATCGTCCTGCTCAAGCACCAACCGGTAGTAGACAGCGTCCTGCCGTTCGATCTGCAGCTCTCCGGACATATCCATGGCGGGCAGATATTCCCGTTCGTCTATCTGACACAGCTGACCTATCACGTGCATACCGGCCTCACCGAACTTGCCGACGGGCGGAAGCTGTATGTCAACCGCGGTGCTGGGACATGGGGACCGCCGATACGCCTGTTCGCCGCGCCCGAGATCACGCTGATCACCATCGCGAGCTCGAACAAATGACGACTCTTGCAGAGGTAACACCTAACAAGCGGGGAGTAACCATGAAGCGGCTGGGACGAATTGTGTGCGCCATTGTTGCCGTGATGTTGGCCATATCCTCATTTCATGCGGAAGCCGGGCCGAATATGGTGAGACCTGACTTCAGCCACGTATCCACAGGCTTCCCGCTTATCGGCGGGCACGCCACAGCGGCATGCGAGACCTGTCACGTCGGGGGCATGTTCCAGGGCACACCCAGGAATTGTGCCGGTTGTCATGCGCTGGGCAACCGCGTGGGCGCGACACCCAAGCCCGCAAACCACATCGTGACCGATGCACCGTGCGAGACCTGCCACTTCAACACCGCCACCTTCCTCGGTGCGCACTACAACCACGGCACAGCGATACCCGGGCAGTGCGCCACCTGCCATAACGGGAGGATAGCCACAGGCCGGCCAACCAGCCACAACGCGGGGATGAAGGCAACCGATTCCTGCGACCGCTGTCACCGCTCCTTCGCCTGGCTGCCATCGAGCTGGAACCACACCGGGATGGCGCCCCACAGCTGCAGCAATGCAGGCTGCCATATGGCGGGGGCGAACCCCTACTTCAAGCCGGCCAACCACCAGACCAGCCCCTACCTCGGCAGGAACACCTTCTATTGCGACGACTGCCACACCTATAACTCGTGGATCCCCGCCCGCTTCGCGCACAACAGACCCTCGCCCTCAGGTGTCTGCATGGGTTGCCACGACGGCGTCAATGCGCCGGGGAAGAACCCGGGCCACATCTCAACCGCTGAAGACTGCGTCGCCTGCCATGCCTCGACCATCACCTTCCTGGGGGCACGCTATAACCACGGCAGAGCGACACCCGGCCAATGCGCGACCTGCCACAGCGTTCGCCCAGCCAGCCACAGCGCCGGACTGAAGGCGACCGATTCCTGTGACCTCTGCCATCGGACCTCTGCCTGGCTACCCACAAGCTGGGACCACTCCAGAGCAACACCGCACAGCTGCGCCACCGCAGGCTGCCACGTCTCAGGAGCGAACCAGTACTTCAAGCCGGCGAACCACCAGACCAGTCCCCACCTCGGCAGGAACACCTTCTATTGCGACGACTGCCACACCTCTACCTCGTGGACCCCAGCCCGCTTCGCGCACAACCGGCCGTCGCCCTCGGGCGTTTGCGTGGGTTGCCACGACGGCACCAACGCGCCAGGGAAAAACTCGGGCCATATCACAACCACTGAAGACTGCGTCGCCTGCCATGCCTCGACCACCACCTTCCTCGGGGCGCGTTACAACCACAGCGGGGCAATACCCGGCCAATGCGCTACCTGCCACAACGGCGCAAAAGCCGCTGGTCGCCCGGCTAGTCACAGCGCCGGGCTGAAGGCGACCGATTCCTGCGACCTCTGCCATCGGACCTCCGCCTGGCTGCCCACAAGCTGGGACCACTCCAGGGCAGCGCCACACAGCTGCGCCAGCGCAGGCTGCCATGTCACAGGAGCGAACCAGTACTTCAAGCCGGCGAACCACCAGACCAGCCCCTACCTCGGCAGGAACACCTTCTATTGCGACGACTGCCATACCTATAACTCGTGGGTCCCCGCCCGCTTCGTGCACAACAGGCCGTCACCAGCGGGTGTTTGTATGGGTTGCCACGACGGCACCAACGCGCCAGGGAAAAACTCGGGCCATATCACAACCACTGAAGACTGCGTCGCCTGCCATGCCTCGACCACCAGCTTCCTGGGGGCGCGTTACAACCACAGTGGGGCAATACCCGGCCAATGCGCTACCTGCCACAACGGCGCAAAAGCCGCTGGTCGCCCGGCCAGTCACAGCGCCGGGCTGAAGGCGACCGATTCCTGCGACACCTGCCATCGGACCTCTGCCTGGTTGCCTACAAGCTGGGATCACTCCAGGGCAACACCGCACAGCTGCGCCACCGCAGGCTGCCATGTCACAGGAGCGAACCAGTACTTCAAGCCGGCGAACCACCAGACCAGCCCCTACCTCGGCAGGAACACCTTCTATTGCGACGACTGCCATACCTATAACTCGTGGGTCCCCGCCCGCTTCGCGCACAACAGGCCATCGCCAGCAGGTGTTTGTATGGGCTGCCACGACGGCGTCAATGCACCCGGCAAGGGCGCGGGACATGTCGCAACGGCGGACGACTGTGTCTCTTGCCACACCTCCACCGCAACCTGGGGGGGCGCAATGGAGGCAAAACCGGCCGGGCACGTGGCCTATGCCGCGGGCGTGCCCTGCAACGCATGCCATCGGGGTTCCACCGTGGCGACGGGCGCTGCGCTGCATGCCTTCCTCCCCGCCACCTGCAACAGCTGTCATTTCAGGGGCATGGTCGTCTATGCCCCCAACAATCCCATCACGCAAAGCTCCCACGAGGGGAACAGGAACTGCTCCGCAAGTTCCTGCCATGCCCCGCTGGGCAGGAAGGGCATCGCCTACATCGACTGGGGAGGCTGAAAGTTTCGATAACCGGAGGGAGCGCAACATGCACAAACTGAAGAACGAAGCCGCCCTGTTCAAGGCGGCATTCTTGGAGGGCGTGAGATACGCCGAGGGACGAGGCGTGGTCGAGTTCGAGCCGCACGATAGCGCGAGCGAAAAACTCCTCTACATCTACCGGCTGATGGTCCACGACAAAGTCATGCAGCCCTTGCCCGAGGACCAGGTCGCAGAGAAGACTCTGCGCCACAAACTTGCCGTCTGGTACTCAAAACAACTGCCCAAGGACCATCCGCTTCTTAAGTAAGAAACCGGATTGTGTGATAGGTCCGAAGTCGACTGGCGTTCGCAAGGAAAGATGAATCTCACCAAGCCGGTATCCATCGCCATAGCGATAGTCGTGCTCATCTGTACAGGCTGCAGCCGGGTCACCTTTGGCTACAACCATGCCGACTGGATACTGCGCTACTGGATCAACGGTTACACCTCGTTCACCGACCAACAGCATCAGGAGATTCGCCGCGATATCGATGACTACCTGCGCTGGCATCGCCAGTACGCGCTGCCTGAATACGCTGCCTTCCTGCGACATCTAAGCACCCAGATCGACCATGGCGTCCTAAGTACCGAAGATGTCATCCGTGTTACATCGGAGATGAGTCGACTGTACAGACTGACCATGGCACCCTCCATCAGACCTGCGGCACATATACTGAGCACCTTGGATAGCCGCCAAATAGAGGACCTTCGCGATACGCTGACCAAGAAGAACCGTGAACTCAGGAAGGAACTTCTCTCCGGCAGCGAGCAGGAGCTGCTGGACAAGCGTGCGGACAATCACATCCATTTCATTGAAGCACTGGTTGGCAACCTGAGCAGCTCACAAAAGAAACAGATCAGGGAAATGAGTCTGCACATCCCGTTCATCACCGGGGATTACATCGAACAGCGGGAGGCGAAACAGGCCACCTTGATCTCACTGTTAATCAGCCATGCGGGCGAGGAACAGATCGCCGCCCTGCTCTCGCAATGGATCAATGCCCCGCAGGCCCCGACTTCGGCACAGGAACAGCAGGCCCTCGAAGCCTACGACGGCGCGATGAACGAGATGATCGTCCGAATATTCCAACTTCTGACAGCAGATCAGAAGGATCATCTGCAAAAAAAGATATCGTCCTATATCGACGACATTCAACAACTCCATTTGGAAATGGACACTGTCGAGGCTGCACACGTTCAGCCGAGAGACTCGAAGTCAAACTAGAAGCCCGCCATTCGCCGGACTCTTAGTTTGCAGAAGCAGTCTCGTCTAGGCCAGAACCCTGGCTATCTGCCTCTCGATCTGACTCGGCAAGACGCGAAGCTGCCCGACGATATCGCGTGCGTGATCCAGGTCACCGCCGTCCGCGTTATCCTCCAGCGCCTGGCACAGATTGGCAAATTCCATCGCTCCCACCAGCTTGGCGGGAGCCTTGCTGTAGTGTCCAAGCGCGCCCAGTGCCTGCAGGTCTTTACGCTCCAGGGCTGCCTCGATGTTCTCCATGTCCTTCTGGATGGACACGACGAACTTGTTGGCGAACTCGCCGAGCTTCTGGCGATCGCTGCCCGTTATTTCGGCGAGCACCGACAAGTCGATGATGTCCGGATGTCCGGTCAATTCCTCATCAGTGAGTGCACGTTGGCTTGCTCGCTGTACCGCGTGGTCCTGGTCTGGTTCCACCCTCGGCAGCCATTTGGCGAGCGTCGCGAACAGCGTCTGGTATTTGAAGGGCTTGATGATGACATCGTCCATACCGGCTGCCAGGTATCGCGCCTTGTCCTCTTTCAGCGCGCTGGCGGTCATGGCGATCACCGGCACATCATCAATCGCCGGATCCCTGCGAATCCGCTCAACCGCTTCGACGCCATCCATCACTGGCATCTGCACGTCCATCAATACGCAGTCAAAGCGCTGCTGGCGCAGCAGGTCTATCGCCTCTTTGCCGTTGCTGCCAGTGGTCACTACGGCGCCGGAACTCAGCAAAAAGTCCGTGGCCACCTGCAGATTGAAGGCATTGTCATCAATCAGAAGGATGCGTGCGCCATGAATCTGCTTGAGCAATCCCGATTCATTCGATCCAATCTCCTGCAATGGCAACTCAGTGGGCTCCGGCGCCAACGGGACACCCTCAGCCAACCGCACGGTGAACCAGAAGGTGCTGCCTTTCCCCGGAGTACTCTCTACGCCAATCTCGCCGTCATCCATCATCTCGACGAGTTGCTTGCAGATCACCAGCCCCAGCCCGGTTCCGCCGTATTTGCGCGTTGTTGAGCTATCCGTCTGCTGAAACGACTGGAACAGCATCGCCATCTCATCCTCGCTCATTCCAATACCGGTGTCCTGCACTTCGAAGCGAAGAAGGGCATCATTCCTGTCGTCTTCAAGACGTTTGATGCTGACCATGACTTCACCTTTTTCGGTGAACTTGATGGCGTTGTTGGCGAGGTTGATCAGCACCTGACATAGCCGTAGCGGATCGCCTCGCAGATAGGCCGGAATGGAAGGATCGATATCGAAGACCAACTTGAGGTTCTTGTCCTCCGCTTTCTTGGCAACCAGGTTGGTCAGGTTCTCCATGACGTTCGCAAGCTCGAAATCGACCACTTCGATGTCCAGCTTGCCCGCATCGATCTTGGATATGTCCAGAATGTCATCGATGATGTTCAGGAGGTGCTCGCCGGAAAGCTGGATCTTCTTGAGGTAATCGCGTTGCCGGGGATTCTGCTCTGCCTTGAATGCCAGTTGCGCCATGCCAAGGATGCTGTTCATCGGTGTGCGGATCTCGTGACTGATGTTGGCAAGGAACTCGCCCTTGGCGCGGACAGCGGCTTCTGCCTTTCTCACAAGATGGCTCTTCTCCAATTCCACCCTGACGGATTCCAGGAGCACCTGATTGAAGTAGTCGGCGCTGCGCGTGACGCCTGCAAGGAAGAGCCACAGCACGATGCCAAGCACATAGTGAGCGGGCGCTGTCGCGTCAGCGAAAGTGATCACCGAGGCGCCAATGATCATCGGGAGGGCGTAAACCCGGAATGCCGCCCTTACAGCAGAAAGCACGGGCACGGCACCGGCGACCATGCCGACCATCACCAGGACGACCAGAAAGCGATAGGAATCCGTATTGCCCCACATGATTGCGCCACACCCCATCAACCAGAGGACGGATTGCACGGCGACCAAACGGACATAGCGCGTTGACCAGGAGGGGGCCTCGATCTCTGAAGGACGAGCCGCTTCATACCGCTGCGCCAGACGATAGCGGATGAATGCCACGAAGACCATGCCAAACAGCCAGACAAGAATGACTGTGCCAGGCTGACTGATGTAACCGAGATAGGCAGTGGGGATCGCCGCCAGGACCGTGAACAACTGCCCCAGTCCGGCATTGCGGTAGAGCAATGCCGTTTGTCTTGCATGGATCGCAGGATTGATATTTGAATTAAGCGGCATCGATATGCACGCCTTCTACTTTCGACATTCCAGACACACCGTTCTTGAGATTAGTCGTGCTTCTTGAAGCCGCGCGGTCGCCGGCCGCAAGATTGTAATACGTTTCAACTACTCGCCCTGTATCGTCACGACGATGCGGCGACTACCGCCGTGGTTCCTGTGTTCACACACAAAGATGCCCTGCCAGGTCCCCAGCTTCGGCTGTCCGTTGACGATCGGGATGTTCAGACTCGCCCCCAGCAGACTGGATTTGATATGAGCGGGCAGGTCGTCAGCACCCTCATCCTGATGCAGGTAATACGGCTCGTCCTCGGCCACCGTGCGATTGAACCAGCTCTCGAAATCCTGGCGCACCGTCGGGTCGGCGTTCTCGTTCAGCGTTAATGATGCGGAGGTGTGCATGATGAACACGTTCATCATGCCGATCCTGAAGCCGCTCAGCTCCGGCAGCTCGCGCAATAATTCGTCGGTGATCAGGTGAAAGCCGCGGGAACGGGGTTTCAGGTTGATTTCTTTTTGTAGCCACATGATGACAACTCGTTCTATACAGATTGAAGTAGACGAGACATTATCGCGTAAGATTGCACTGTCTCCCATCAGGAGTGACCATGAGCCAGAACGCCACCCCGACCGACCGCATGTTCGACGTCGAAGCCATCCGTCGCGACTTTCCCATCCTGCAGCGCAAGGTACACGGCAAGCCACTGATCTGGCTGGACAGTGCCGCCACGACCCAGAAGCCGCAAGCCGTGATCGACCGCGTGTCGTACTTCTACGAGCACGAGAACTCCAACATCCATCGCGGCACCCACACGCTGGCGACGGAATCCTGCAATGCCTACGAGGGGGCTCGCGCCAAGGTCGCGGCATTCATGGGCGCTGCCTCGCCGCAGGAGGTCGTGTTCGTGCGCGGCACCACCGAAGGCATCAACCTGCTCGCCGCCATCTTCGGCAAGAGCCTGTTGCAGCCCGGCGACGAGATCGTGCTGACCGAGGCCGAGCATCACGCCAACATCGTGCCCTGGCAATTCGCCGCACAGAGGAGCGGCGCCGTCATCCGCGTCGCGCCGGTGGACGACAACGGCGACATCATCCTCGAAGAGTATGAACGCCTGCTCGGGCCGCGCACCTGCGTCGTGTCCATCACCCACATCTCCAACGCGCTCGGTACCGTCATGCCCATCCACGAGATGACCCGCATGGCCAAGCGCGCCGGTGCCGCCGTGGTGATCGATGGCGCGCAGGGCATCCCGCATCGCCGCGTGGACGTGCAGGCCATCGGCTGCGACTTCTATGTGTTCTCCGGCCACAAGCTGTTCGCCCCCACCGGTGTCGGTGTCGTCTACGGTCGCAAGGAGCTGTGGGATGAGATGCCGCCCTGGCAGGGCGGCGGCGGCATGATCCAGCACGTCACCTTCAAGGAGACTACCTTCAACTCGCCACCGAGGAGGTTCGAGGCTGGCACGCCTTCGGTCTCATCGGCCGTCGGTCTGGGTGCGGCCATCGATTACCTGAACGGCATCGACCTCGATGCGATGGAACGATATGAAACCGAACTGCTCGATCACGCACTGGAAGGCATCCGCGGCGTCAACGGCCTGCGCATGATCGGCATGCCCAAGGAGAGAGGCGGCGTCATCTCCTTCGTAATGGATGGCATCCCGGATATGAAGGTCGCCAGGATGCTGGATGCGGAGGGCATCGCCGTGCGCACCGGCCACCATTGCGCGCAGCCGATCCTGGCGCGCTTCGGACTGGAATCCAGCATCAGGCCCTCGTTCGCGTTCTACAACACCAAGGCCGAGGTGGATGCGCTAGTGGGGACGCTGCGCCAGATCAGCCTGCACCGGTAGCGCTTTTCCGAATCATTGATAACTGTAACTCAGAGAGACGAAGGCCTCGTCCTGCAATCTGGTGTTCACCAAAGGACTATGGCTGATGCCCGACCCCAGCCATCTTCGCAGCATGTAGATATCCACGTTCCAATTGCCCACCACCGGCACTTCCAACACGAAGCCCAGCATCGAGGTGGTCGTTGCCGCCGGGGCATACACCGGATAGACACTGCGCCCCGCCTCGGTCGGTGAGACGCCGTAGAAATATCGCGTGTATTCGGCGGAGAAATGTTCGATGCCGATCATTGGGTAGACCACGTTCTTGCCAACATCGAACTGGGCCGCGTAGATCAATTCGTAGAGCCTGCCGTGGGACTGGTTGGCATCGTAAAAGGCATTCAGGAAGAACCCGCCTATCGGAGTCTCCTGAAAAGTTCCGATCCCAAAGGGAAGGGAATTCTTGCGCTCGCTTATGCCGCGCAGGATGGAATTGTTGGGTCGGAACCCGTCCAGATTGATGCGTCCGGAGAACTCAAGGTAGCCGTAACCCAGCGGCAGCGTCTTGATGCCAAAGGTATCGAAGCGCGCAAAAAAACGGCCATAGTCGAAATAGCCATAGGGCACTGCGATCACCGTGTTGCCATCGCCCTTCACCGGGTTGGTGCACGCGTAGATGGCGCCGCCCACGTCGCCCTGGATGCGATTGGGCAATTCTTCTTCGGCCAGGGCAGTTGCTGAAAGAAGAAACAAGGTAGCAGCGAGCGTAGAAGATACTATGTCTGACAGGTACTTCATGGTTTGAATCATTTCGTTGATCTATACATCGGATTGAAACTGGCCAGCCGCGTACGTATTCGGCACGTCCTCAGTCTACAAAAAAAAAGCAGCCTAATCAGGCCGGTTGTTCATGTAGTTCGCAAGCTTGGTGTCAGCAACAAACTTTCCGGCACTAAGCTGGTAGCCTGAAACGGTCAGGTGCGTCAAATCCTTGGCCATTAGGGCCGGGGAATGTTGCTGCCACAAATATGCTCCCCCAGGCCCCCCCATGGCGTTTTGCCAACTCCAGAACGAGCAGGAATATTCTCTGCTGATGGCGGCCTGAAGTTCGCCGATTCTTTGATGAATTTGGGAATAGTACAGAAAGCTTTTTTTGGGCGGAATGGTGTATTGATGTTCGTGTGGAGAGGAACGTCTCACCAGCACCCCTCGGTCCGTTGGGCCGATCAGCACACACATAGACTCCGGATAAACCTGACGCAGGTTCTTCAAGCTTGCCCGCAAATCAGCGCTGTATCTTTCCAGATCAAAATTCTGGTCATTGCCCTCATTGGTTCCATATTCGAGGATAACCAGATCATAGGAAATGCTGTTATCTCTCTTTTTGAAGTATTCCGTATTCAAAGTCTTCCATCCCCGAACCGTTGCTCCAGGTATGCCAAAAGTATCCAGATACAATGCCGGCTTTTCCACATACTGCGGAACAAGGCCCTGCAAAACAAAAGTACCTTCTACCAATCGAAGCTTAATGGTGGATATAGTCTGATCGGCGTGAAGATGCATCACTCCTTGTCCTTCCCCTGCTTTCAATTCGACAATTTGCTCCGCACCATCGTCTGCAATGATCCCTACGAGCGTTCTCTCTCCCTGAATTGGCGGAACGTACAATACGTCCAAAGAGCGTAGGCCAGGAGTTTGTGGCTGCCAACGGAAATCAATCCACAAGTAACTATTGGGTACATTGCTTTTAAGGTTCGCGAGGCCTTTGGCAAAATTTGCGTTGGCCTGACCGGAGGTATAGGCAAACTCGTAGGACCAGCCGGTGCTTTGGCAGTGCTTGCGGATCGGCAGACGCACTCCAGATCGATCCATGGTGGGGGGGATGAAAGCTGGATGAACCATATCTCGTGTAAATCCAAGGGCGCGCACCAACTCTTCCGAGAAATAGTTGGATGCTGCATGACTATCCCCCCATAAACCTATCGAAAATGGCAGTGATGGATCAGTTCTTCTCTCGCCAAGAAATATTTCCTGCGAATACACTTCACCTCGTATCGGCAGTCCAGCCAATTCCTCATTTCTTGGCGGCTCAAAGACATCTTCCTGGCGCCCCCGAGACCCGGAAGGAGCAGAGCGATTCTGGTCCGGGCAGTGCAATTCACCGGAAAACGATCCTACGGAAATATGCACCACTTGCGTCAAGGCAGTTGCCGAGAATGGCAAGAAAACCATTAGAAAGATCACGGCTCGCGTCATGACTTATCCTGTTTCCTGAGCAACTCGTCTACGCGCGAACTTATCAAGCGCAAACCCAGACTCGTAAAATGTACACCGTCGTCTAACCGCACAGCCAATCTTCCTTTCCGGGGATCCTCAATGTATTTTGTATAGGGATTATCAAGACTTCCCAGGAAGTCTTCAGTGGGCATATATTCAAAATTGTATTTTTGCACCTCACCCTGAAATATTCGGTTCTCTATTATGGCCCCCTGCTTGATCCGTTCTTCACGCATTGACGGAAGGCCGACCCAAATGACACGAATCCCACTCGATGCCGCAAAATCCAAAACTTCGTCCACTCTACTGCGATATTTCTCCTCCCAACTTTGCGAGGGAAAAGCGTAGCGTTTTTTTCCCTCGTAGATATCCCATGCATCATTCGGCCCCAGAAAAACCACGATCACCTGGATTCCGTGCTTGACGCTCTCCTCCTTTATCTTTGCAGGCCAGTCGAAATATCGTCTGGAAGTTAAGCCCGTGCTTGGTTTGCTCAAGTCAACGTACACTCCCTTTGGGAAATCCTTGCGCATGCTTGATATGACCTTGGGAGCAACACCCTGCATCATGGAATCGCCCGCAAATAACACTTTTGGAGAAGTATCGACTTCTGCCACTTCTTGCTGATCCGGGCGTCCATCAGGTTCAGCCGGGGGGTGATGCAGTTCCATCTCCGCCTTTAGTGCCACCGCATGCTGCTCGTTAGTCTCTGGCGACGGAACCTGCTTGTCTTCCCCGATGGCCGCAGGAGCACTCGCTGCCATCGTCTGCTGAATTGGAGCGAAAACCTCATGTTCGGCAATCTCGTCCGCCTGGGCGATGGTAATGCTTGAAAGAGGTTGCTCGGCGTAGTCATCCGGCGCAATCGTTTCTCGCAAAACCCTTGAGGGCGTGAATGCAGAGTCCGGCAAATACTGGGACAAATAGACGTGATAGCGGCCATTCAGGTAACGCTCAAACGAATCAAGCCACAGTACCGAGTTGACGAGTACGGCAACCAGAATAATCAGGTAAAAATCGCGTGCAGGCCTTGTCATGCTAGAACCTGTAGTAAATAAATTCGGGAACGCCGCTTGGCCCGAACAATATGACAAGGAAGATCATAAGCGTTGCAGCCGACATCAACCTCCAGCCGTGACAAAACCTGATCAGATTCACAGCGCGCTGCTCGAAGTAGTACTTTTTCGAACTAAAAAGAAAGAACACTGCGGTGAATGCCAGCAAATACAGATGCTGATCGCTATATGCGCTGGAATATCGACTGAACCCATCGAGCAGCTGCAAGGCAGCTTCGCCTGATTCTGAGCGAAAGAATATCCAGGCAAAACAGACAAACGCAAAGGTCATGGTGCGAGAGACCATGACCGGCAGCTCTATACCTATCCACCTCTCGTACAAATTCAAACCCACCACGCCTAAGCCATGAAAAGCGCCCCAGACCAAGAAGGTGTAGTTTGCCCCATGCCACAAGCCGGAGATCAGCATAGCGGCTAGGACGTTCAATTGCGCACGAAGATAACCCTGGCGGTTACCGCCCAACGGAATATAGACGTAATCGCGAATAAAACTGGAAAGCGAAATATGCCAGCGGCGCCAGAAGTCCCTGATGTTGGCAGCCAGATAGGGCTGCCGGAAATTGAGCGGGAGGGTAAAGCCCAGCAGCATTCCCAGGCCGGCAACAATCAAGGTGTAACCGGAAAAATCCAGGAATATTTGCAGGGCATAGGCCAATACTGCCGCCGTGGTGGTGATCGTGGTTTGCGTATCCGGGTACTTGAAAGCCTCATCGACAAAGGTGCTGCCCAGCCAATTTGCAAACACGATCTTCTGCACCATGCCCAACAAAATAAAGTAGATCGCCAGTTCCGCATGTTTGGGCGCGCCGAATTCATCGCTCTTCAGCTGATTGAAAAAATCCTGCGCCCGAAATATCGGCCCCGCAAAATGCGTGGGCCAGAACGACATGTAAAGAAGCGGTTTTAGAAAAGGGGTACGCTGAGGTTGAATCTGATTTTGCCAGGTAAGGTAGGTGATCGCCTGGAAGGTGAAGAACGAAATCCCGACTGGCGCCACGACATCGATGACCGGAAACAGAACATGCAGGTCCAGATTCAGCAGTACATCGACTGCCGCTTGCCTGACGAACTCATAATACTTGCTGACAAGCAGCCACAACAAGCCGATCAGAATCCCCGACGACAGGAGTACCCGCCGTGCGCCCGAGCTGGCTGCAGAATTGATCCATCTACCCGCCAACCAGATATAGGCGCTGAAGAAGAAAAGTGCAACGGCGGCGAGTGGAGACCACGAGGCATATAGCAGATACCCTGACATGATCAGGAAAAGCTCCTGCGAGCGCTTGCGGGCGCGCAACCCCCAATATAGCGGGAAGAAAACCAGCGCCGCGAATACGAACTCTATGGAAACGAAGCTCATGGAGACGTGCGTAGCCGGCATCCGCACAAGGGCCGGTCAAAGAAAGAGGAACAGCACCGAGATACGGTGAAGTTTATTGTCATGTTAGTCCCAGTTAACTAACCCTCCCCCTAGGTCACTCGCCTCTCTTTGTCGACGTAGTCTGATAAGCGTACATGACTTCGTGAACCGGGGAAACCGGAATAGGCCACAAGTGAATTTGTAAGCAGTCAGATAGAGCCGGAATACAATTCGCCTCCGACGCCCTATCCCTATGACCCACAACGCCGCCATGCAACGCCCCGCCTCCTCAACCCGCGAGCTGCTGCAGCTGACTTGGCCGATGCTCATCGCGCAACTGGCGATGATGGGCAATGCCGTCATCGACACCGCAATGGCCGGGCGGCTATCCGTCATCGATCTTGCTGCAGTGGGCATCGCCTCATCCATCATGGCCACCATCCTGATGTCGCTGATCAGCGTGTTGCTTGCCGTGCCCCCTATCATCGCCCACCTGTATGGCGCAGGGCAGCGTGCCGACATCGGGCGCGAGATACATCAGGGCGTGTGGATATCGCTGGCACTGGCACTCGTGGCGATCCTGCTGCTGTGCTTCCCCGGACCGATCATTGCGATCTCGGACCTGCAGCCCGCAGTGGAAACCAAGGTGCGCGCCTATCTGGCCGCCTCGGCGTGGGGCGTGCCCGGCGCCTTTGCCTTGCGTTTGTTCTTCGGCCTTTCCACTGGTATCGGCCTCCCGCGTCCGGTGATGTTCTTCAACCTGCTGTCGCTGGCGCTCAAGGTGCCGCTGAACGCACTGTTCATGTACGGCCTGCTCGGCTTGCCGGCGATGGGCTCCACCGGTTGCGCGGTGGCAACGTCGGTGGATGCCTGGCTGATGGCCGCTCTCGCCTGGGTCTGGTGCTTGCACCATCCGCGCTACGCCGAGTTCGAATTGCGCAGGCGCTTCACCGCACCAGACTTCGCGGCGATACGCGAATTCCTCAAGCTCGGCATCCCCATCGGCCTGACGTTCATCGCGGACGTGACCGCCTTCACCTTCATGGCGCTGTTCATCGCGCGCCTGGGCCCCGTCGTTTCCGGCGCGCATCAGATCGCCGCCAACCTCGCGGCACTGGCATTCATGATCCCGCTCTCGCTGGGCAACGCCACCTCGGTGCTGGTCGGCCAGGCGTTAGGCAGAGGACAAGCCGAGCGCGCCCGCCACATCTGCTGGGAAGCGATACGCCTTGGCATGTCGATCGCAGTCGTGCTGTGCCTGATCTTCTGGCTGGGCGCGCCGCACATCGCCGCGTTCTACACCACCGACCTGCAGGTGCAGGCAGTCGCCATCCCGCTGATCGTGATGGTCGGTCTCTACCACTTGGGCGACGCGCTGCAGGCCGTCACCGTCAATGCCCTGCGCGGCTACAAGAATTCGGTAGTGCCGATGGTGATCTACACCCTCACGCTCTGGGTGCCGGGCCTGGGCGGCGGCATTGTGCTGGGGCTGACCGACACATTCGGCCCTGCCCGTGGTGCGCCCGGCTTCTGGCTCGCCGCCATCGCCGCCATCTGGCTGGTCGGCATCATGATGGCGCTCTATCTCAATGCCACCGCCAAACGACACAGTTCGACTCGCGGCGCGCCTGTCGAGCCATGAACCGAAAACCAGTTTGACACGGCTCCCCCTGCTCCCATAAAGTCCACCCCTCTTGCAGATCTGCCGAATGCACATCGCACCGCACGTACGGCGCGAGGCTCACGGCAGAGTCCCCGGTCAGGAGCTGGCGCAAGGCAAGAACCCGAAAAGACGGGCATTGCCAGCACACGACTGTAAAAGGGGAAGCACTTGTCTCACATCACACCGAACATCCTTCACTCAGGCTATATCAGGCATGGCCTGCACTCGCTCGTTCCCGCCAGGGAACGGCCATGAGCCAGGACAAATGGTCACTATGAATTACCGCAAGGCACTGCTTGGCATCGGGATCGCTGTGCCACTGCTGTTGGCGCTGCTCGCCGCGGGAATCCTATGGCGGATCTCGGAGCAGCAATACGTCGCGATGACGAATCTTGGACTTCGTTTGAAGGTGCTGCGCCAATCGCTTTCGGAGCAGAGGCAACCCGGACAGGAAAGCCGGCCCTCGTGGAAGGCAATCTGGAAACCGATGATCACCGCCATGCAGTTCGATGCAAAACATGCGCTCATGGGACAGCAGGGCATGCATTTATCGCGGCCGATGCACGAGCAGCTGTCGCGCTTCTCGGCCGCGGCCATCGATAGCGACGCCGATCTGAAGGACACGTTGTCCCGGCTGGATCTTTCGGAGGGCGTAATGGAAGCGAGATTGCCGATCGTTTTTAGCGAGAGCGAACGACTCACTGCATTATCAAGCGTCGACAGGTTCCACCAAGAAATCTCGGGCATCCTGTCCAGCGAGGCGGCTTATACGGACTGGCTTTCCCCCATCCTGCAGCAACAGCGATCGCTCGACAGATCGGTCATATGCAAGACCCAGGTGGAGATCGAAGCGTTCCAGGCATTTGCGGACACGCTGCAGAGCAAATGCGCGAGCACGAAAAACAAGTGGACGGCTTGTGGCGGAAAGAACGAGTCGATCAACCGGCAAATGAAAGAATTGCAGACGTCGCTGGAGACAAGTCTGGCCAAATTCAAATCACGATGGTCTGTCAAAGACGCGGGAAATCTATGTTCTCCCTCCTGGCCCGCTTAGCGATCGTTCTCCTCGCATCATCGTCTCCTTCGCTCTCTGCGGCGGAAGAGATCGACGAGAAGAACCTCTGCAAAGACCCGAAGGCGCAGGCTCTGCTCTCCGACGGAATGCAGCTCCAGAAGGAGCTGGAAACGCAGGCGGCCATTGCCAGATATCGGCAGTGTCTGGAGCTCGACCCCAAATGTTCGGGCTGCATGTACGAAATCGGCTGGTCCTATTGGCGACTTGGCGAGTGGGATGAAGTCGTGGAGTCCTGGAAAAGCCTGCTCATGACATATCCGGATCATCAGGAAGCGCGGCAATTCATCGACAGCGCCAGAGAGAACAGCAAGATCGTGAGCAGCGGCGCAACGGTGAAATCATTCAAATCGAAGCTATCCATCGGACAAGAAAGCCGCCCGACGGATGGTGTGGTCAGGATGACCTTGATCGCTCGTCGCCAATCCTACAATCCCAGTCCGACCCATCCCATGGATTTCTATGACCCCGGGATCTATTCGCCGAAGTCGGTGGTGTTCCACCCATTGGGAGACAAGGTATTCGTGAATTCTCTCGAAGGTGAAAGCACCCTGATCTACGGGAAACAGGGCTTCCAGCAACTCGCGGCGATCCACCATCGCTTCACCAATGACGACAGCCTGCTCTTCGCTGCCCCGGTGCCTTTTGGGTACAAGTTCGCCACAGGGGTCAAAAGACCCAATGTGTTTTCCGGCAAGCCGGTCGAAATGGAGATCACCCATAACGGCCGTTTCCTCTGGGTTCCTTATTACCGCCGCGACTTTGACGCACTTGGCGTAATGCCTTCCGGACTGGGACTCATAGACATCCCGACTCAAAAGATCGTCCGTGTTTTTCATACCGGACCGATACCCAAAGGGGTAAAGGCATCTCCCAATGGCGAGCTGCTGGCAGTAAGCCACTGGGGCGACAACTCGGTCGGCTTGTTCAAGATAAAGGGAGAAGACCCCGGAAGATTCAGACCCTATTCCCTGTTGGTCGTGGACAAGAAACTTCCGCTGAAAAACGTCAAGGTCAACCGCGATAGCGACTGCGGGTTCTGCGTTCGCGGATTAGCCTTTACCGCCGACAGCAAGTACCTGTTCGTGGGGCGAATGAAACGCGGAGGGTTGGCTGTTTTCAGGGTCGACGGGGTCAAACCGGATTACCTAGGCACCTTGCACGGCATCGACCCGAGCCCGCGCGATCTGAAGATAAGCGGCGAACACCTCTTCGTCAGCTCCAACGGTTCCGGTTACGTCTTCAAGTTCAAGTGGCGCGAACTCCTGGCCTTGATCGAATCGAGCAATGCCAAGGACGTCCAGATCACCGATCAAGATGTCCATACGGAAAAGGTCTTCGTCGGCCTGGGGCCTCGCTCCCTGAACATCAGCCGCGACGGCAAGTGGCTTTTTGTTGCGGTCAACCACGCCTCCGAGGCGGTGGCAGTGGATTGCTCCAGGATGAGGATAGTCTCACGCGTCGATGTGGATTCGTTCCCGGTAGGTCTGGCCTTAAGTCCCGATGAAAGAGAACTGTGGGTGACTTCTCAGGGCCGTAACGGGCAAGGCGGAAACTCGGTGAGCGTTTTCCAGATACGCGTTGTTGCCGAGGAAAATCTGGAAGTAAAAGTGGCCGGCTCGTTTGCACCGGGTCACTGAGTTTCTATATCCTCTTCGGCATTGACACGCCTCGCCCGAGTCAAATAAAGTCTGCCCCTCTTGCAGATCTGCCCAATGCACATCGCACCGCACGTACGGAGCGAGACTCACGGCAGAGTCCCCAGAACAGGAGCTGGCGCAAGATGATGAACCCGCGAAGACGGGCACATGCCAGCAACTGTTCAATACAAAAGGGGAAGCCATGTCTCAATACTCACCGAGCATCACTGACTCAAGCCTGTCCAGACGCGGCCTGATCTGGCCCATGATCGCCACGCTGGCGCTGCCTTGGCTGGCAGCGTGGTTCGCCTATCCCGACACGCACCTGCCGCCCAAGTTCGGGGTCTTTCCTCCCGTTTTCGTGCAGGCTGCGCCGGCCTTCAACTGGGTGGTCTTCATCATGTTGCTATTGGCCGAGCTCGGCTTCCTGGCTTTCCTGCTGTTTCCGCAATGGTTCGGTTTCAAGTCGGTAACGCCTCCAGCGCCCTCCGCACGCGCAAGACTGCCCATCTGGTTTTGGATCGGCTCTGCGGCCATGCTGTTCTTCTGGTGGCTGATGTGGGCGCGCGTGACGCCGTTCGGCGATCTGGTCTACTACGCTTTCACGCCGCTGTGGTGGGGCTTCATTCTGGTGCTGGATGGGCTGACCTATCAGCGCAATAACGGCAAGTCATTGCTTTCCAGCAACCCCGAGGTGTTCTTCATCAGCGCTGTGTTCTCGGTGGCGGGATGGGCCTATTTCGAATATTTCAACTATTTCGCGCTTTCCAACTGGTACTACCCCAACGGACACATGCCCGAATTGAACCACGCGACCACGGTGCTGCTGTTCCTGCTGGCCTACACCACCGTGTGGCCGGTAGTCTTAGAGTGTTACACCCTGCTCAGGACCTTTCCGGGCCTGAGCGTACGCTACAGCAACGGCCCCAGACTCGCCTTGTCCGGCGATCTGTTGCTGTGGGGCGGCCTGGTGCTGATCGTGCTGATGGTGTTCCTGCCATACCCGCTGTTCTGGGCGGTCTGGGTAGGGCCGCTCGCGGTGATATCGGGCATGCTCATCCGCAAGGGCGTGTGGAC
The DNA here is from genome assembly GCA_963813255.1 of uncultured beta proteobacterium. Lineage (GTDB taxonomy): Bacteria > Pseudomonadota > Gammaproteobacteria > Burkholderiales > Gallionellaceae > Sideroxyarcus. Next base: position 61,033 of record CAWEYD010000012.1, read on the forward strand.
TCCCTTTACCGCCATGGCGCAAGGCAACTGGACTCCAGTCCTGCTGGTGGCGCTTTCCTCGCTGTTCGTCGGTTTCTTCTGGGAGATGTGGAACTACGGCAGCGCCTATCCCGACGCCGCACTGCAGACCAACCCCAACTACTGGATATACGAGATTCCCTACGTCAACGTGATTCACATCTTCTCCGAGATGCCGCTACTCGGTTATTGCGGTTATATGCCGTTCGGCATCCTGGTTTGGGTCTCGTTCATCTGGGCAGGGGAAGTGTTCGACTTCAATGCCAGCCTGGCCCTGGAAGAAGACTCATCCCTCGCGCTAGGTGTCGCATGATGCAAGGTCTGACCGCCCGGTTGCGCCGAGCCTGTCCGGCTATCGGGATGGCATTGCTGCTGCTCCCATGGACAGCCGGCCAGGCCCAACCGCTGGAGCTGACAGGCAAATGGTTCCAGGCGCCGGCGGGCTGGCAATACAACGGTCAATCGCCGCCCGCCCTTGGCAATCTGGCACCGGTCGAGAACATCCCCCCCACCGGCGGACGATTCCTGCTCCTGTCGGACTTCGACATCGACTCGCCGCAGAGGATGGTGCTGGATTTCAAGAACTCCAGCGTGATCGGCCGCTTCCATCACTGGGTGCTGGACGGCAGCGACCGGCTGGTGGCCGAAGCCACAGGCGGGATCCAGTCCGATGCCGAGAATCCCTACCTGCTGCGCCATGGACGCGAACTGGAACTGTCCCCGGGCCGTTACCGTCTAATGACCGAGATCGACTCCCCCTTCTTCCTCGCGGAACCTCACCCCTATCTCGATACGCCGCAGCACTACCAGCAGAGCATCAAGGCCGGCAATGCGCTGGCGCTTGCGTGCATGGGCATCCTGCTCGCCCTCTGCATTTATTACTCGATACTGGCGTGGTCACAGTCCAGCGTCGTGAACGCCATGTATGCCGTATTCATCCTGGGGAACCTGCTTTATAACGGCGCGGCGCTGCTGGTCTATCTCGACCTTTTCGGTTGGCACTGGTTCTACCTAATCAGCGCGCCCATCCTGTTCTCCAACTGCGCCTACATCGTATTCGTGATCACCTTGCTGGATATACGGCGCGACACCCATCCGCGCCTCTACCGGACGGGGCTGGTGTTACTGGGCCTGTTCGCATTCTTCATCCTGCTGGCGATGTCCAGTCCGAACTGGTCGCTGGAGCTGGATCGCTACGGGGTGGCGCTGTTCATGGGCTACGGACTCATTGCGGGCCTGGTTCGAGCCCGGGAAGGCAACGTTTCAGCGCGCCTGTACCTGGTGGCCATCGTCATCTTCTTTGCCTTGGGTGCGACTTCGATCTCCTTGAGCGAGATGGATGGAATACAGACGCTCTACGTAGAGCATCTGGGCTTAGTGGCGGTCACCGTTGAGGGGCTGCTGCTGGCGCTAGTGCTGGCATGGCAGGTCACGCAATTGCAGCGCGCCAAGGAAAGCGCCTTGTTGCTGCAGAGGCAAAGCGAAGAGGACAGTCGTGCAAAAAGCACTTTCCTCGCCAACATGAGTCACGAGATCCGCACGCCGATGAATACCATCATCGGCATGTCGCAGCTTGCGATCAAGAATGCGGCTGATGCAAAACAACGCGACTATCTGAACAAGATACTATCTTCCAGCGAATATCTGCTCGGGGTGATAGACGACATCCTGGATTTTTCCAAGATCGACGCTGGAAAGACCAGGCTGGAGACCATCGATTTCGATCTGCGCCGGATCAAGGGGACCCTGACCAACATGTTCGAATGGAAAGCTGCCGAAAAGGGACTGCGGCTTACCATAGAGATCGACCCGGATGTCCCGCGTCATCTTCGCGGCGATCCGCTACGGCTCAACCAGATCCTGATCAACCTTGTCACCAATGCCATCAAGTTCACCAAACACGGGGGAATAGTCATCCTGTGCAAGAAACTCGACCATGACGAAACCGGCGTGGGGCTGCGTTTCGAGGTGCGGGATACCGGCATCGGCATCACCGAAGAGCAACAATCCGTCCTGTTTCAGCCTTTCCAGCAGGGCGATTCGACCACCACGCGCCAGTACGGCGGGTCCGGCCTCGGACTGGTCATCTGCAAGCGCCTCGCCGCAATGATGGGAGGCAAGATCGGGCTGGAGAGCGAACCGGGCAAGGGCAGCACCTTCTGGTTTACGGCATATCTCGGAATAAGCAGCACGCCGCTCCCCGCGGCGTCGGAAAGCTCGCCGGAGCAGCAGGTGTCCGCGGCATCGGTGCTCAGCGGCGCACGCGTGCTGCTGGCCGAGGATCACCCGTTCAACCAGCAGGTCGCCATCGAGTTCCTGCATGACGTCCAAATCACGGTGTCGGTAGCCCGGAACGGACAGGAAGCGCTGGACCTGCTGCGCCACGAATACTTCGACTGCATCTTGATGGATACGCAGATGCCGCTGCTCGACGGTCTGGAGGCCACCCGCCTGATACGCGGCACCCCAGAGCTGGCCGACATACCCATCATCGCCATGACAGCGAACGTAACGACCGAGGACCGCGAGCGTTGTCTTGCCGCCGGCATGAATGACTTCATCGGCAAGCCCTTCAAACGGGAAGACCTCTACGCCACCCTGGTGCGGCAGATGCAGAACCGTCTGGGCCAGAAGAAACCGGCGCCCGCCGAGACAGATGCCCGTGGTGGCGTTTCGACTCCGGGACAGGATATGGTCGACCTCGGCGAACTGGCCTGGCTGTTCAACGGCAACCGGGAAAAGATGGTCGTGTTCGCGCACAAGTTCGTCGAATCCGCGCTAGAGGATATCGCCAAGATCGAGGCGGCCCTGGCGCGCGGGGACATGGCCGCGATACGCCAACTGGGGCACCGTGCCAAGGCCCCTGCCAACATGGCCGGCGCCGCGAAGATTCGCGACCTGTTCCACGTGCTGGAGAACATCCAGGAAAGCGATCACGAGAAGGTAGTCAACATAGTCTCCCAATTGCGCCCGCTTGCACTTCAAATAACAGCCTACGTGGACAACGAACTGCCCGAATCACTCCCGTCACCCGGCAGGCCCTAGTTCATTCTTCGCTGGCCGGGACGCTGGGACTGATGGTGCGCGAGACGGAAATCATGATCGTGCCCTATCTCGGCTCCACTACAAAAAGATGGATCGCCTCTCCGCATTGACGCACGTCAACCCGAGGTGAAATCCGCCCGCCGGGCAGCCCATCAATGCCTGGGACCGTTGAACTTGCTGGAATACTCGGCGTAGACGGTTGGGTCTTCGATCCCTTCCACCCTGAATTCGATCGGCGTCACCTCCTGCCTGAGGTCGGCGCCGGGCACCTTCACGAAGATGGTGAACGAAGTGCCGCGGCCGTGATGGACCAACGGAGGATTCTCGGCCCCGATGATCACCAGCCCAGCCACGCTGCTCCTGGCGGTGACCTTCACATGCATGTCCCTGTCGGTCTTGTTGAGCACCTTGAAGCTGTACTTGTTCTGGATCGATCCGTCGCTCATAGTGACGAACAGGGGCTGGCGCTCGGGCAGCACCTTCAGCGTCATGGAACCCAGATGCGTCAGGCCATACACAATGCCGGCCAACGCAATGACGATGATGCCGAGATAGATGAGCGTGCGGGTATGCTGGTACAGCTTCTTCACCGGCTTGCCCGTGAGTTCATCCAACGATGCGTAACGGATCAGGCCATGCGGCTTGCCGATCTTGTCCATGATGGAGTCGCAGGCGTCGATGCACAGTCCGCAGGTGATGCAGCCCAGTTGCTGGCCCTTGCGGATGTCCACGCCCGTCGGACAGACCTGCACGCACTGGAAGCAGTCGATGCAGTCTCCCTGCGGTGCCACGGCCTCTGCCCCACGGCGCAGCTTGCCGCGTGGCTCGCCACGGGTGTAGTCGTAGGTCGGCAGGACGGTCTGCGCGTCCGTCATCACGCCCTGGATGCGCGCATAGGGACAGAGCCAGAAACAAGCCTGCTCGCGCAGGAAACCGGCTAGTAGGTAGGTGCCCACGAAGAACATGACGATCACGACCCAGCCGACCGTGGGAAGCCGGAAGTGGGTCAGGTCGTTCCAGTAGTCGAACGCATCGACGAACCAGATGGAGAAGCTGATGCCGGTGAGCAGTGCGGTCAGCATCCACAGCGCATGCTTGAGCGCCTTCTTCCTGAACTTGTCCAGGCTCCACGGCGCTTCCTCCAGCTTGCGCCGCACCTGGGGATTGCCTTCGACCTTCTCCTCCAGCCAGGTGAACCAGTCGGCCCACGCCGTCTGGAAGCAGAAGAAACCGCACCACACGCGCGAAGCCACCGAAGTCACCGCGAACAGCGTCATCGCCGCCACCAGCAGCACCAGCGACAGCATCCAGATATCCTGCGGCAACACGGTCAGATTGAAGAAGTGGAACTGGCGGTGCTGGATGTCGAAAAGGATGGCCTGCTTGCCATTCCAGCGCAGGTAGGGCAGCAGGAAGAACGGCGCCCACAGCGCCCATTGCGTATAGGTCTTGAGGGTGCGGAAGAAACCGGGCATGCGCTTCGCATGTATGGTCTTCTCGCCGAGGTTGGCGCTCCACGTATCCAGCTCGTGGTAGATGGTCGTGACGGTGCCCATCTCCTTCTTTACCGTTGCGTCACTCATACCCTTGCCCCCACCAGGCCATCGAACTTGGCGAGCAGTTGCTCCCTGCTTTCCACGTGCGCCGGGTCGGGCACGATGCAATCGACGGGGCACACCTCCATGCACTGCGGCGTATCGAAGTGGCCCACGCATTCGGTGCAGTTCTCCGCCGCGATGACGTAGATATCCGAGCCTTGCGAGAGCGCGCCATTCGGGCATTCCGGTTCACACACGTCGCAGTTGATACATCCTTCAGTGATCAGCAGAGCCATTTCTCTTTCCTTAAGGTTGATTCCTGCCAAAAAAAACCTGTGGTGCACCGCACCACAGGTCAGGCTGTCGGACGGCACTGTCCGATCAGGGGGTAGCGGAACTTCAACCGACATTCAGCAATCACCGTGCCACCCGCCCAACCTCCAACAAACATCCTTTCTTTCAACGAGATGGCCAACTTCAGGCACAAGGGGACGTTTCGCAGGAATTGAATCTAACGCCATAATTGACATACACTCACTGCCATGATTGACATATCCATCACTTCCCCACGCCCTATCCCCACAGGGACACTCGATCTGCTGAACAGCTTTGCCGAGCCCAAGATCCTGCTCGACGGGCAATACCGCATCGTCGCGGCCAATGCCGCCTACCTGCGGGAGTTCGGCGACAAAGCGGACGTCGTCGGGCGCTTCTGCTACGAGCTCTCCCACCACTACGACAAGCCCTGCGACCAGGCCGGGGAGAACTGCCCCTTGCGGGACTGCATGGAAAACGGCCACCCCCACCGTGTGCTGCACGTGCACCACACCTCGGCCGGTAGGGAGCATGTCGAGGTGGAAGTGGTGCCGGTGAAGGACCAGGCCGGCGACACGACCCATTACATGGAGACCATGCATTTCCTGCGCCAGGCCGACAGCGGAACGCCCGAGCGCAAGATGGTCGGATACTCCCGCCCCTTCAACCGCATGCTGGAACTCGCCAAGCGCGTGGCCGAGCGGGAAAGCTCCGTGCTGCTGCTGGGCGAATCGGGCACCGGCAAGGAACTGGTCGCCCATGCCATCCACGACATGAGCCCGCGCGCGGCCGCTCCCTTCGTCGCCGTCGAGTGCTCCGGCCTGACCGAGACGTTGTTCGAGAGCGAGATGTTCGGCTATGAAAAAGGTGCCTTCACGGGCGCCACCGGCCGCAAGGTCGGGCTGGTGGAGGCGGTGCGCGGCGGCACCCTGTTCCTAGACGAGGTGGGCGACATCCCGCTGTCGCTCCAGGTCAAGCTGCTGCGCCTCCTGGAAGGCGGCACCTATCGACGCGTCGGCGGCCTGGAACCGCTGCGCGCCGATTTCCGCCTGGTCGCCGCGACCCACCGCGACCTGGCGCAAATGGTGGCCGAAGGCACTTTCCGCCAGGACCTATTCTTCCGCATCAACGTCTTCCCCATCCAGCTGCCGCCGCTGAGGGAGCGCATGGAAGACCTGCCGCTTCTGGTGACCAGCCTGCTGTCCCACCTGGAAGCAGGCAGGAAGGTCTCGCTCAGCAAGGAGGCCGTGTCTACCCTGATGCGCCACGATTTCCCCGGCAACGTACGGGAGCTGCGCAATATCCTGGAGCGCGCGCTGATCATGGCCGACGGCAACGTCATCCTGCCCCAGCACCTGTATCTGGACTCGATGAAAAGCGGAAAGCCGGAAAGCGCGGCAACGAATCCGGCCGAGGAGATCGCCCCGCTGGCGAGCCTGGAAAAACGCTACCTTGCGTGGGCCGTGGAGAACTTCACGGGCGACCGCAAAGCCCTGGCGGAACGGCTGGGCGTCAGCGAGCGCACCCTGTATCGCAAGCTCAGGAACACCGGATCGGATCAGCCCTGACCGATGCCGCCGTTAGATCCTGCAACCTGCGATTCGCGAAAAGGAACCGATCAATTGAATGAGCAGCATGCCCCTCCCTCGTCCGAGGCAGAACGCGGACACTGCGTCGCCCTGATCTACGCCCTCGTGGCCGAGCGCCTGTCCGTCCATTACGAACACGGACAATGGCTGACCGAGGCACAGGGCGCCACGCTCGCCGCGGAGTGGCTGGCCCGCTCCAAACGCAGCATGCCCCTGGCAATGCGCAAGCACCTTTCCAGCCTCAGCGATCGGCTCGCCAGGCAGATCGCCTCCACCACCTCGCGCGACGCAGGCCTCTATATCGCACACGAAATGCAGGAATCGCTGGATCCCCGATATCAGTCAGAAATCGGCCAATCGATCATGGCCGAATGCGAAAGGTTCTTTGATGACGTATTGCCGCTGAAGTGACAGCAACGAGGTGACTCGTCCTTCGCACGAACCCAGCCGGACTAAAATAACCTGCGACTGACTCGCCCGCCTTCTCGCTCGCCGCCCATCGCCAGCATCTAGCCGGTAGGCATCATGATGGCGGTTTACCTCAAGTTCACCGCGAAGAGACAGGGCGTTCGCTAGCGCTGCCGACTCCGGATCACATGAAATTCCGCGTGTGCAGCGACGCCAGTCGTTGCGCGGACTTCCCCTCGAAGCCGAGCCGCTGTAACCGGGCGAGGCGGCCTTCTGCCATATCGGTCATGAGTTGTTGCACGCGGGCGTAGCCGGTAGCGATCGCGCCTGGGGTGAACTCTCCGGCAGCCAGCAGGATCAAGGCATCGAACACTTCCTCGTTGAGGCCTGAGGTGCCGGATAGCGCGTCGTTGCGCGTCTCCACAGCCTGGGCGAGACGGGTGCGCAATGCCGGTTCCCGCTCCAGTCGTCGCAGCAGATGCGACATGCCAAAGGCTACATGGCGGCCCTCATCGATTGCTGCGAGTCGGGCGATCTGGCGTGTGACCGGATCCGGGGCGTGGGCGTGCAGAAAGTTGAGCAGGCTGACGAAGGTGCCTTCGCCGAGCACCGACAGCAGGAATCCGGCAATGGAAAAATCCGCTTCGTCGAGCAACGTTTTAAGCGAGGCTTGGCCGCCCGCAGTGGATAGCGCCGGTTCGCGTCCGCGCAGACGCAGGCGGCGGGTGAACACGTCGATGTGCCGTGCTTCGTCGGCCACTTGAATGGACAGCACCGCCTGTACTTCGCGGAAATGCGGGTGCACCTGGCCGAGAAAACGCGCAGGCACGACCAGTGCGGCGTTCTCGTTTTCGATCATGTAGGTCATGACTTGCGCCACGGCATCTTCCACTTCGTCCGGCAGCTCGAACGCGGCGTTCCAGTCTATCGCCTGATCCGCGTTCCATTGTGCGGCGACGGCTTGCGCATAAAGTTCGCCGGCATTGTCCGCCCACACTTCGTGCTTCTTGTTCAGGCGAAAAGCATATTCCGGTGCGCCCGCTTCCACGGTCGCTCCGCGTGCCGCGAGGCCGTAACAAGGCAGCGCAAGCTCATGCACTGCACCATCTTGTTTGGGATCGGCATGGCCGGTTTGCGTAGCGCCGCGCCAGCGTCCGGCGTGGATGTCGCTGCGGGTGATGCGCGCTTTGCCTTCGACGAAGGCGAGCGGATGACCCTGAGCGCGACACCATGCGGCAAGCTGGGCTTCCCATCCGGGCGCGTTGCCGGTGACGAGTATTTCGCCGCCGACCGGAACACCCGCCAGTCCGTGCTTGATGAGTAGATGCGCGCCGGCATCCAGCCCCAGATTTTCAATATCGATAATCGGCGACAAGAATGTTTCCTTTTTCGTCATAGAATCTTTCATCGTCCACTGCGCGTTCCAGCAAGGCATAACCGCTAGTGCGCCCTTCGCGCCAAGCCTTGAGTCCTTCCAGTTCCAGCAGCGGACGCACGCTCGGGTCGTCCCATGCCATACCCATCAGCAACTCGGCAAAGCGTGCCACCTGCTCCTCCTGTGCGCCGGGGCTGGTAGTGAAGTTGCAGTGGTCGTAGGCTCCCGTGCGCGCCAGGATGCGGGTCGCCCCCGCAGGCAACACACCCTCGCGCGAGAAGGCAAGGTGGTTGCCGTCTATCATCCAGGCCGCGTCGATCTCGCCCGCCATCAGCGCCTGCGCCGCATCGCGCTCGCCGCCGATGTGGTCGCCGTGTTTGCCGCAGAGCAGGTCAAAACGGCGCGCGGTGTAATCGCGTCCCGCGACCAAACCTTGCGCACGCAAATGATCGAGCGGGATCAGGTTGGCCTGCGGCGAATCGATTGCGCCGAAGCCCACCGTCTTTCCGCGCAGGCCGGATAAATCGCCGATGGCGGAATCGTTGCGCACCACCAGCACCGAAGTGAGGTCGCAATCCGTGTCGCGCATGGCGACGGCACCCACGCTCTTGCCAAGCGCGCGCGCCATGCGATCTGCTCGCACCCATGCCAGCGGCGAATTCCAGGCGATGTCGATACTGCCGTCGAATTGCGCCTCAACCTGGCGTTCGTAGTTGGAATAAAGAATGAAGTCGAATTCAAAATCATGACGGCGGAAATATTCCTTGAAGCCTTCCCAGATGGTCACCACTTTTGGCGCGTAGGCGACTGCACCCATCATCAGCGGACGTGTCATGTGCGCGCTCCTTAACCGAATACCGGCAGGCCGCAGACAGCCTTGCCGATGAAATCGAACAACACATCCGAAGTCGGCGCCATCACGGATGCTGCCCGTGCATCGCGAAAGCAGCGCTCAACCCCTACGTCCTTGCGGAACGCAGCACCTCCGCAGACGCGCATGGCGACGTCGGTGACTTCCAGCGCGGCTTCGGCTGCTGCCGCTTTGACCTGCATCACGCGCAACATCGCATCGGGACGCCCCGCGGCCAATGCCGCCACAGTGTCGTCGCGCAGCGTGCGTGCCGTGTCGGCACGGATCTTTGCGCGCGCGATGTAGGCGCGGACAGTCGGCAAATCGGCCAGCGAGCTGCCCAGATGTTCGAATTTATTGCCGCTCACATGCGCGATGGAACGGCCGATCGCCGTCTCCATGAGGCCGACGGAGTTGGAGGCGATGAGTGTGGAAAACACCGGCAGCACAATGCCGATCATGATGTCGAAACCGCCGCCATCCGCGCCCAGCATGGAGGACTGCGGCAGACGCATGGACTTGCACACCAGCGGAGCGGAGCAGTTGCCGCGCAACCCGATGCCGTCGAAAGACTTGAGTTGGGTCAGTCCTGCGGTCTTGCTGTCGGCCAGCCACAGGGTGCTGGCTCCTTCAGCTTGCGCAGGGCGCGACGACCAGATGTAGGAATCGGCCTCGATGGCCGAAGTCACCATGGTCTTGGCGCCATCGAGAACATAGCCATCGCCGTCGCGCACGGCAGTGCCGACCGGCGCCCAGAAGTGACTGCGGGAACCCGCTTCGGACCATGCCAGCGTGGAGAGATGCCGACCAGCAGCAACCTCGCGGCGCAGCGCTTCAGCGCCGAATTTTTCGATCACTGCCGTGGCGCTGAAATGCATGGTCACCACCATCGCAGTGGAAGGACATGCTTGCGCGATGCGTTCGACCACTTGCGAAGCTTCCGCCAGCCCCAGCCCCATGCCGCCCACTTCGGTTGCGCTGGTGAGACCGAGCAACCCGGCTTCGCCAAGCGCGCGAATCGCGGTACGCGGGAATATGCCATCGCGATCGACCGCAACGGCTGCGGGTTCGATGATGTCGCGGATGATGGTGTCGAGTTTTGCGAGATATGTCATGACTGCCCTTTATAAAAATAAAATGGGCGCGGCCGGAACATGTAAAAGGAAGACAGATATGACGAACTCCGCACGTATTTTTGCGCGCGGAAAAAGCTCCCGCACTCGAATGATCGAGTGGGATGCACCTCATAGGATCTGCTGACCTGCACACTGGCAGCGCGTTGATACGGCACTTTCAATCGCACCCGATTCGGGTCAGCTACACGATAGGGCCGTCTGACCTGATGCACATTAAAGTGAACAGCGTTACGGCGAACCAACGGGAGACAGGTACGAAAGCGGCGCGCAGTTTAGCAGAGCCGCCGAATGAAATTCCACAATTGAGGAGGCACCGAACAAGTCCGTTTTTCTCCCTCTCCCTCTCCCTCTCCCTCTCCCTCTCCCTCTCCCTCTCCCTCTCCCTCTCCCTCTCCCTCTCCCTCTCCCTCTCCCTCGGGGAGAGGGCTGGGGTGAGGGTGGGAATTCGTCGAGTTATCTCTCACCCTAACCCTCTCCCAGAGGGAGAGGGGACTTAATCGGCGCATCCTTAAGGAGATCCAAGGTAGGCGACTTGATGGCGGCGTATTTCTATTCCACCTCGAAGAAGCGCTGCACCAAGTATCGCATCGCCATCCGCTCATCCGCATTGACACTCCCTACCCCACTCAAATAAAGTCCACCCCTCTTGCAGATCTGCTGAACGCACATCGCGCCGCACGTACGGCACGAGGCTCACAGCAGAGTCCCCAGAACAGAGGCTGGCGCAAGACAAGAACCCGCAAAGACGGGATCATTGCCAGCACACGACTGTAAAAGGGGAAGCACTTGTTCCATCCCGCACCGAGCATCCTTCACTCAGGCCCATCACGCGGCCTGTCGCCATTCGTCCCCGTGAGCAAGACATGAGCCAGAACACCAATCCGCTCTACCTAAAAAGGAAGTGTGAATGAGAACTTTGATTGCTGTCGCACTGCTAACGCTTCTGGCTTCTTGCGGTGGAGGTGGAAGTGGAGAAAAAAATCCCGCTTCGGCCCCGCCCACGATCCTGGGGATGTTGTTCAGCTTCCCCACGGGTGCCGCGCCTGTCGGCCTTCCTAACGCTTTGGTTTCCGTCCTAGACGGTTCTACCGGCGCAGACATCACCAATGCCTCTGTGACAGTGAATGGCGTCGCGCTGAACTACAACAGTTCTCCGACACATCTCGAATATGAAGGAGCCGTCTCCATCAATCCCGGGGACGCAGTCACCCTGATCGTGACCGTGAATGGCAAGACCTACACAGCCAATGCCACACAGCCAACCAGTTATCCCACCTTGTCCACGCCGACGCCAGGTGCCGCATGGGGAACGCTTAGCAGCAATCCTGTATCGTGGACAGGGGGCGCGCCCTGGGGGGCAGCAGCCAATACCTTCTGGGCGCCCTGGATGCCAACGATCCGGCAGGTGGTACGCCGTATTTCCAGACATTAGGATCATCATCAAATAGCTATTCCATTCCGGCATATAGCCTCAGTGCCGGCAGTCAAGACCTGGTCATCGGCATCACAACTACTGTCCCGATAGCTAATGCAGCCGCCGATTCCGGTCTGATCGTGGGCGGCTTCAACTATGTCCCCGTCACCGTCAATACTGGCACGACAGCCGCTCCGAGGACGCTGTCCTTCATCACGATAACGCCAGGCAGCGCTTCAATCGTGAATGGCACAACAGTTCAACTGAGTGCCACAGGCATTTATTCGGATAACAGCACGCAGGATTTGACGAGCCAGGTCACATGGTCGGCGTTCGATCCGGCTGTAGCAACGATAGGTACCGCCGGACTGGTTTCCGCCGCTGGAATTGGAACGACGACGGTTTCGGCATCACTGGGCAATGTGACTGCTCTCACGCCAGTGAACGTGTACCAGATACTGCCGCTTCAGGTGTCATCTGTGGCACCGGCAACCGCCTCCACAGGTGTAAGCGTATATAGCGCGATCACCGCGACATTCAATCAACCGGTAACGCCCAGCTCCATATTGCCCAGTGCGATTTACAGCGGAGGCCTTTCCGTGACGCAGAATGGAGTTCCTGTTAATGGAACGCTTACGAACAACAACTCCTACGACACATTCACATTCACGCCATCCGCCTCGTTGCTGCCCAATACACAGTACGTAGCCACATTGGCCGGCAGCATCCAGAATCAGGCGGGCTCATCCCTGACCAGCAACTACAGCTGGACCTTCACCACAGAGAACGTCTGGTTCAAGGATTATGTCTCGACACAGACTGCGGCCACGCCGGAAGCCATTGCGATCGGCGACGTCAATGGCGACGGGAAAAATGACGTGGTGATCACGACGTTCGTGTCCAGATCGATGAACACCGATCCAGCAAATGAATACAAGGCGTTCGTATACCTTCAGGATGCAGCAGGCAATCTCGCACCTCCCGTCAAATACTCAACAGGAGGCAGTCAAATATGTCGACTCTCCGCGGTCGACATAGGAGACGTGAATAACGATGGAAGAAAGGACGTCATCGTCGGCACTTCAACTTGCGGGATCGATGTGCTTCTTCAAGCCGCTGATGGCACCCTTAGCCCGGCGACCCACTATGCATCAACCGACGCAAACAAGGTCCGTATCGCAGATATCAACAAGGACGGCCTGTTGGATGTTATTGGAGTGGGAAGCTGGGGCACCAACTCGGTCAGTGTCTGGCTGCAAAATAGCACGGGCACTTTGAGCGCATCTGCAAAATACAGCGTCCTGCTCAGCGGCGAAGTTGACCTGGAAGTTGGCGATATCAACAACGATGGGTTGCCCGATATCGTCGTCATGAGCGCTGCGGGGACCGACCCCGACCTGGAAGTGCTTACTCAAAATGCAAACGGCACGTTCAACCTGCATACGGACTACAACATCGGGGCAACTCCCGCCGTCTCCAGTCTCGCTATCGGCGACATCAACGGCGACACGTTGCTTGACGCGGTAGTCACCTATAGCAACAACATTCAGTTCTCCCGCATCGGCGTATTCCTTCAGAACAACCGGGCAACTCTCGACCCAGAAGTCGCCCATCTTTCCGCAGATATTCCACGCGCAGTTGCCATTTCAGATGTAACTGGAGATGGCCGCAAAGATGTCATCGTTTTGCATGATGGGTGGAGCAAGATGGGCGTGTACGAGCAGATGGCGGACGGAACATTACAGGCCGAGCATCTGTATCAAAGACCCGCCGATACCTTTTTCAACCCGCAGAGCCTCTCCATCGGCGACATCAACGGCGATGGAAAACCCGACGCAGCCTCTGTAGACACCGTCTACGGGCTAGTCATCAATTATCACTATTAGCATGAGCCAGAACGCCAATCCCCTTTCCGACAGCGAACCGTGGAACCTCGTGGCCGACGGCTATGCCGAGACCAACATGCGCGTGTTCGAGCTGTTCGCCGAAGAAGCCGTGAGCGCCAGCCAGCTCAAGCCGGGCGCTGTGGTGCTGGATGTCGCCTGCGGGCCGGGCACGCTGGCGCTCAAGGTGGCGCGCACAGCGAGCAAGGTGCACGGCATCGACTTCTCCGAATCCATGCTCGCCATCTTCAAGAAGAAGATCGAACAGGCGGGACTCGGCAACATCGCCCTGCACTGCGGCGACGCGCAAGCCCTGCCCTATGCGGATGAGACATTCGACGCCGCGTTCTCCATGTTCGGCCTCATGTTCTTCCCCAACAGGCAAAGAGGCTTCGCCGAAATCTACCGCACGCTCAAACCGGGCGGCAGCATCGCCGTCACCAGTTGGGCGCCCGTGGACCAATCGCCCGCGATGCAGACCATGTTCGGCGCACTGCGCGCCATCAAGCCCGACCTGCCGCAACCGCAACGCTCCATCACCACACTGGAAAACCCCGAACGCTTCAAACAAGAAATGGAAGAAGCCGGATTCCGCAACGTCGAAATACGCAGCGTCACCAAAGCCTTCCCCGTCACCACCCTCCCCGAGTTCTGGACAAACATGGTCAAGGGCAGTGCCCCGCTACAGATGATGAAGAAGAGCATGGGCGAGGAAACGTGGCGCGAGAAGGAGAAGCTGGCGCTGGCCTGGCTGGAAGAGACATTGCCTGCGCTGAAGAGGCCGCTGACTTCGGATGCTTGGTTGGGGGTGGGGGTGAAGTGATGACTACAAACCGTGGACTATCCCCGATTGTTATCCGTTTTACGCATTCGCCATTTTCATTAACGTTTAGCTCGTCAACTTACCGGAGGTTATGACCATGGCATTTGGCGGCGCATATATGGGCGGCCCTGAATCTGAACAGGCCTACTATATAGTCAAACACATTCAGAATGATTTGCTAGATGGCGTATTCGGAGTAACGCAGGAGAAAGGTGCTCTGCATCTTCTTCGTCACGAAAGCATTTTTATGTCAGATATTGAAAATGCATGCTCGATTTTTCAAGAGCAGCTTCAACATCACTCTAGATTCGATCATGCGTGTTTGTTATTACCCGATGATGCACCGGTTCCGATGAGATACTCGGGATTGCGAGATTTTTTGTTTTCTCAAAAAGGCTCAATGATAGAGAACATTTCGACTTTATTCCCCCGTGCAAACATAAAGGTAGATTTTCTTGATGCACGCTCTGCAATAGGTGGATTCTGTCATCACCTTCAACGTTTTCTGACGGCTCGCCTAAAATATTTTGGGAGTAATACGGCAAACCTGCCTAACGCACGTCCGATGCTCTTGTTTCGAGTCGATTGCGTGCACAATCACGGACGAGTGCATTATTCACCAGCCTATTTTTTTGATCCAAATCTAGTTTTCGGCGCACCAAGCACGCCCGTGGTTGGAAGCATAGATGCGGGACTTTACTTGTTTGGCGTCAAGTATCCTGGGCAGCAGCTTACATTTGATGCGGCCAAGTTTTCTATTCCTCCACTCAATAGCGCAACTTTACAGGTCTGAGGTATGCACAATGGCAACTGACTACGGTGTTTTCTCAACTATTGTCCCAACCGCTGCAAGCCTAGTCGCTGCAGCTTCCGCTATAGCCGTGTCATTCAAGGGACGTGCCAAGTGGGAACCGGTTCAAGAGGATATTCCAGGCGGCGCCAGTAAAGTTGCCGGTTTGTTTTCTGCTCTTTCGATCGCGTTGCTATGGTTTTGGTTCTCATTTAGGGGAGGCGACAATGCTGAGATGCTAACGAAAATAGCAGCCTTCTTGGGGGGGGCTACACTTGTAAGCCTAGTGCTGTATGCAATATTAGTTGGGATATATGTATATGAGCGTATAGAAGCAGTAGATGACGACCCTAAACATGCGGTCACCAAGAAAATCATCGGTGGCTTTTGCCTTGAAGCCGAAGCCAAGAGGAAGCGCGCGATTCATAAGGTAACGATTCAAGAACTTTTTGCTGGCTCGGGATACAACGTAGACAAAATCTGGCCTAGACCATGCAGGGCATTTGCAAAGGTGGCTTTTCAACTCTCATATATAGGGCTGGTTTATTGTGGAACGACAGCTCTGGCGGCAGCAGTAATTTTAATTTCCGGCGCAAATGTCTCTACTAATCTGGAAGGTACGTTGGATGCGTGGATTAAGGAAGCCGAAGTCGCACGCGCTGCAAAGACGATCCTTCCCGGAAGCCCTCTCTCAACAAATTTGGTCGCGGCGCGAACTGCGTTTGAGACCTCTTGGAAAAACACAAGCCTTCCCGTTCGTCGCACGCTAGATCAAAAGAAAGTATCCAAAGGACTTTCTTACCTGAATCGCATTTACCGGATACAGGAAAAAGACAGCCCTACGCAGCTGAATGCTTTGATGTGGGCGAATATGGCTATTCAGCACTTCGAAGAAATGCAGGATCGAGAGTTGCTTCAGGAAGCCCTTCTAGACAAAGCTGCAATTTTTCTCGATCTAGGGCTGCTTGCCAATAACAACAAGGACGACTTTGGAAAGCTGGCGACGGAAGGTGATGCGATAATGACTCGAGCATTTAGTCTTGCAAATGAAGCATCAAAACCTGAGGTGTATCGGATTGCCTCCCGGTTTTATTACAATCTCGCAAGACCGAAGAGCTTTCGACTTTCTGATAGTTGGGATAATAACTATCTTTTACTTGCCTACTCTCGAATTGAAACCGCATACAAACTAGCGCCCGATGATATTAAAAATGCCAACCAAATGGCGAGAACAACTATCAAGGTTTCAAAAAATCCTCCTCAGAACCTGGACGCGGTCTGGACGCAAAAACTTCGAAATTCAAAGGACGCGATGAAGAAGGCGTGGGATGAGCAAAATGCGCAATTAACAGACGTAGACAGCCGCTTGTCCTCGCTGAATGTTTTGGGTGTAGTTACTCTTGAAACAATAGAAAGAGAGTGGACGAATACACCACTCAAAAACCAAGCCCAAAAAGCCAATGCAATGATCGTTGAGCTGGATAGTGACGGAATTGCTCTTCTCAGGGAAGCGGATGCTTTTCTAAATAATGCCGCGTTAAAACGATCCTATGGTTTCGATATTTACTACGATATTGCCAGAGCCCAGGCAGTTAAAGCTGCACTGATCCGTTCTATAAACAACAAACGTGCGGAACTAGAATTTGATGAAGTGAAAACAAATCTTATTCGGGCGCGCGAGGTTGCCACGTCCTCGCAGATTGATGCAGCCATGAAAGATTTCAAGCAAGATCGTATCTTTACGCAGCTTCGCAAAAACGAGCGGTTGGCTCTTATACAGCAGTGGAAAGTGTCGCTTAAGTAAACGCCACAATTACACAAGGCGCGGTGAAGACTGGCGCTCAATTAAATGAGTTGCGCCTTGCCGCCGAATCAAAGGGCTAGCCTCGAATAGAATTTCGACAAGAGCTGAACGCAATGCAAATCACGATGCGAATGAAAAACAATTCGAGCCTACCCCCTTTCGCCCTAATCACCAGTTGGGCGCCGGTGGACCAATCGCCTGCGACGCAAACCATGTTCGGCGCACTGCGCGCCATCAAGCCGGACCTGCCGCAACCGCAACGCTCCGTCACCACGCTGGAGAATCCCGACGTCTTCAAACAGGAGATGCAGGACGCCGGATTCCGCAACGTCGAGATACGCTGCATCACCAAAGCCTTCCCCGTCACCACCCTCCCCGAGTTCTGGACAAACATGGTCAAGGGCAGCGCCCCGCTACAGATGATGAAGAAGAGCATGGGCGAAGCACTGTGGCGCGAGAAGGAGAAGGTCGCGCTGGCCTGGCTGGAAGAGACACTGCCTGCGCTGAAGGGGCCGCTGACTTCGGATGCTTGGTTGGGGCTGGGGGTGAAGTGATGACTGCAAAGAAACTGTGATCTATCCCGGATTTTACACAGTAAATTTTTACAGAGAAATGATATAGGAGTTATGAATGCAAAAGTTTCAGGTTAGGGAGGTATTTACCCCGACAAGTCCAGCTCGAATAGCGTTTGTGGATCGAGAAGCAATCAATTCGAAGTTGGTCTATGCGCTACAAACGCCCGGCAAACAAATTATTGTTTATGGAAATTCCGGTTCAGGTAAGACCACCCTTTTAGCAAACAAATTGACTCAGTTGTATGAGAGACACATTACAACACGGTGTATGAAAGGGCTTAAATTTGAACAGCTCATTCTTGATGCATTTGATCAACTTGCCCCATTCTTTACATCTGAGCGTACTGCCGCGAAAAAGCATTCAACGTCTATTGATCTAACAGGAAGCTATCTTGCGATTCAAAGCAAAATCAATTCAACTGTAACTACGGAAGCATCACAAAAGGAAGTACGAATGCTCCCTCCACAACTTACACCACAGGCTCTTGGAAAGTTCTTGGGCGACGCGAAGTGCTGCTGGGTTCTTGAAGACTTCCACAAGATCGATGAGACTGAAAAAATCAAACTATCCCAGTTAATGAAAGTATTTACCGATCTTGCAGATGATTATCCAGACTTGAAAATAGTCGCATTGGGTGCTGTCGATACCGCAAGAAAAGTGGTCGACTACGACAGAGAAATGCGTAACCGCGTTGCCGAAATCCAGGTTAGCTTGATGACGGAATCGGAAATCGAAAATGTTATAAGCAAAGGCGAAGAAGCTCTGAATGTATCGTTTGATGGAGATATCAAGACTCTTATCGCAAGATACTCAAATGGTTTAGCTTCAGTATGTCATCACCTGTGTTTGTATATGTGTGATGCTGCTAGCATCACTGAAACCTGTAGCTCGAGGTTTGAATTTTCAGTTACTAACCTTGAGAACGCGCTCAGACTATACGTTGAAGAAGCGTCAGACAGTATTAAGAGTACTTTTGATTGCGCACTTAGGCAGCGCAGGAAGACAAAATTTGACAATGGGCGACTAATTTTGGAGGCCCTCAGCACCTTCAAAGAAGGTGGAGCAAGTCGAATAGATCTGCTTAAGAAGATTTGCCGCAAAGAACCAAAATACCCAGAGACTAATTTGAAGTACATGCTGCCAAAATTGCAGACTGAAGAATATGGATCGATTGTTCGATTTGATCAAACATCAGGCATGTATTCCTTTTCTGATCCAATTTATCGGGTTTTTGCATTGGCCCAGTTTCGCAATCGAGATGATCATCAACATGTAAAATTCATCGAGTCCGATTGGTCTAAATTTGTTGCGCTCCTTAAGTCAGAAATGACCAAACAGCTTCCCGCGGGGTCAGCAATTAGATTTGAAATTAAGGGAATCAAAGCTGGCTGATTGCAGAATCTGCAATCAATTGGCATTTGTAAGAGGCTAACGGGGTCAGCCTCGGCATCAACCTTGGAACTTTTTTCCGCGCTTACTCGTGTTTTCACATAGGAGCACCTCCATGCCCGATAACCAACTGCCTCCCGGATTAGTGTTGTGGCCTGACGACGGGGCGGCGAGTCAGCGCATTGCGGTGTTGATCAGCGACATTCATTGCACCGATTGCACGGTGGGTAACCAGACGGCGGATGAGACGGACTGGGAGATGTTTTTCCGCGAACTGGAGAAATCGCTGGAGAACACGATCATTGGCAGCAGTGAAGTCATGCTGATTCTCAACGGCGATGTGGCCGATGTGCTGCGTTCGGGGGCATGGGTCAAAGCCGATGTGTATCCGTGGCAACGGGATAAACCGGGGTACAACGAGATCGTCATGCGCATCATGCGCGCGATCTTTGAGCGGCACGCGCTTGATCCGGACGACGAAGACTCGATCTCATCCGGTTTTTTCTTCTACCTGAAAGAGATGGTGGCGCGTCTGAAAACGAAACACGTGCGCGTTAATCTCATTTCCATTGCGGGCAATCACGACAAGATCTTGCAGGTGTTGCCCGAGGCGCGCGAGTTCTATTACCGGGAATGCCTGGGGCTCGCCGCAGACGATTTCAGCAGCGGCTACCGCGACTGGGTGGCGCGGCAGATGGGCAGCGATCCCGCTGAGGTTTGGCCGCTGTTGCCGTTCTATTTTGCCGATCCGCAACTGCGCCTGTTCGCCACGCACGGCCAATGGCGCGACAGCAGCAATTCGGGCACGACCCGTCTGTGGCAGTCCGGCAAAGGCTGGCAGCCGCAGCTTTGGCAACAGGAACAATACCGGGCGTTCAGCGACAACTGTTACGGCGACACGATCGCCACCGGTTTGCTTTCCAATTTCATCTGGAACACCAGCCGCGCCATTGAACGAGCGGTCAAACCGGATGATCACCGTTCGCACATTCTGAATGTGTTGCGCGAGATGGATTTGTACCGCCCAGCAGTGAGTGCGGTTGTGCGCTTGCTGAACGAAGCAAAAAAACTCGACCGCAGCGATCTGAATTCCCGCCTGCTCTACCAGACGGTGGTGGATGAGTACCGCAACAGCCTGCAATCGTGGCTGTCTCACCCGGAGACTTTCAGCACGGCAGCGCCGGTCATGAAGATTGTTTTGTATTGCATCCGTTGGCTGCGTCACCTGCACTGGGACTGGGTGGATACCGGCATGCTGCAGGCGATGATATGGTTTTCGGGTCTGGCAGATAAGACACGCTTTGCCGAACTCCCGGCCTTTTTGGACGCTTACCGCGCGCTCGGGTTCAGGCTGCATGTCGAAGGCCACACCCACGTGGCGATGGAAGAAGACCTGCATTTCAGCCCGCCGCAAGAGCACCGCAACTACACCTATGTCAACCTGGGCGCATGGCGCAATCGCATCGTGCGGAAATTTGACCTACAGGGTTATCGCCGCCGCAGCATCGGCCGCGCCTTGATCGTGCAAAGCAACGCAGTTCCCGATCCGGCAGGCAGTCGCTACGGCTTCACCTTGCGCGACATCACCAGCTGGGGGGACGATCTGGATACGTGGTGAGTCATGAATAACTAACAGGTCAGCATCAAAATATCTTCCATTGAAAAAGCCCGGCATCGCCGGGCTTTCTGTTCCGCGAATTGGCGCTGTGCAGCCTGATACCAAAGCTATGGGGTCAGCATCGCAATTGCTTTACTCACCTCACCACCAGCGGCAATCTCACTGCGAAACAGGCCCCCCCACCCTCGCGCGGCAGGCAGCGCACGCTGCCGCCGTGGCGCTCGGCGATCTGCCGCACCAGCGCCAGACCTAATCCGTAGCTGCCTTCTTTCTCGCGGCTGCCCGACGGGCGATAGAAAGGTTCGAAGATGCGCTCGCGTTCTTCCGGCGCGATGCCCTTGCCGTTGTCACACACGTGGATCACCGCCTGCCCTGCCTCTTGTTTCAGACTGACTGACACTTCATCACCGCCATGCCGCCGCGCATTTTCTAGCAGGTTGCGCAGCAGGCGGTGCAGCAGGCGCGCATCGCCCTGCACGGTGAGCGGCACCGCTTCGCACTGCGCTTCGCTGCGCGCGCATGCTTCGGCCAGCAGTGCCGCGAGGTCGACGCTGTCGTGCGCGAGCGGTTCGCGCATCGCATCGAGACGGCTGGCCAGCAGTATCTCTTCGATGAGTTGGTCGAGCTCGGCGATGTCACGGCGCAATTCGGACTGCAATTCCGATGTCGGCTTTTCCGATTGCATCTCCAGCCCGAGGCGGATGCGCGTCAACGGCGAGCGCAGTTCGTGCGAGGCATTAGCCAGCAGTTGCTTGTGCGCCAGCAGCAGCGATTCGATGCGCTCCGCTGCCAGGTTGAAGCTCTTCGCCAGCGACGATACTTCATCGCAGCCTTTGGTATCCACTCGTGTCTTGAAGTCACCTTCGCCCAGTGCTTCCACCGCCTGCTTCAATCCTTCCAATCGGCGCGTCATGCGCCGCGTCATCGGGTAGGCCACCACCGCGACCACCAGCCCGATCAACACCAGCATCAGGATGAAGGGGAACGGTGTGCGCGGAGGGGTATGTTGCGGCTGTGCCAGCAGCCAGCGGCCATCCGGCAGGTGCATGGCCCATGCCGAATCCGGGCCGTGACGATGCAGCCAGTCGTTGTCGCGCGTATCCGGCGGCGGAGCCATCAACGGAGCGCCCGCATGTGCCAGCAGGCGACGGTCTTCGGAATACAGCGAGATGCGCGGCAACGCAGGGCGCGCAAGTTTCTCCAGCACGCTTTGCTGCTGCGCGGCGGGTGCATCCGGTGCGGGCAGTGCCAGCACGATCACATCGCGCACGATGTGCATCACCTCGCTCTGCGGCGAATGTTGTCCCTGGAAATGCCAGAACGCACCCGCCAGCGCCACCAGCAAGGCAAGGCTGGCGATCACGCCCATGTAGATCTGGAAATAGAGTCTCCTCATGCCGCCTCCTCGCCATCCTGGCTGCGTGCGAACACGTAGCCAACGCCGCGCAGGGTGATGATGCGGCGCGGATGTTTGGGGTCGTCCTCGATGGCGGCGCGGATGCGCGAGATGTGCACGTCGATGGATCGGTCGAAGGCTTCCAGCGGTTCGCCTTTCACCGCATCCAGCAATTGCTCTCGGCTCATCACCCGCCCCGGTTTTTCCGCCAGCGCCAGCAGCAGGTCGAACTGGTAGGAGGTCATCTCGCAAGGCTTGCCCTCTACCCGCACCAGCCGCGCGTTGCGGTCGATCTCCAGCCTGCCAAAGCGCAGCACTTCGCCGCCACCCGGCTTGCCGCGCCGCAGAATGGCCTTGAGCCGGGCCAGCAGTTCGCGCGGCTCGAACGGCTTGGGCAGGTAATCATCCGCCCCCATCTCCAGCCCGATAATGCGGTCCATTGCCTCGCCGCGCGCGGTGAGCATCAGCACCGGGATGTTGGAGAAGGTGCGCAGTTGGCGGCAGGCTTCCAGTCCGTCGCCATCCGGCAGCATCAGATCAAGCACCAGCGCATCGAACGCGCCCTGCTTCAGGGTCTGCAAACCTTCGGCAACGGTATGGCGCATCTCCACGTGGTATCCGGCGTCGCCCAGATATTGGCGCAACATGCCGCACAGGCGCTCGTCGTCGTCGATTATGAGGATGGTATGGTTCATTCCGGCTCCAAATAGTTGCCCCGCATCATACCAAGTGGCATGGCTGCGGGGCGGGGAGGAGACTTAGGTCAGTCGTGGTGCCAGCCGTGATGATGCTCCATGCGCTCGGCCAGCTTCGTGCGCTGTTCCGGTGTCAGCACCTCGGCCACTGCCAGCAGGGTCTGCGTCATATGCTTGCTCGCCTCATCGGCCAGCTTGATCTGCTCTGCGCGCAGCGCTTCGATGGCGTCCTTGTCCAGTGTCGGGGCCGACATCAGCTTGCGCATCTGCAAGTGGTTGTCGCGCATCTTCTCGGCCAGCGGTGCACCCTTCTCCAGCGACGCCTTCACGATGGTGGAAGCCTGCTTCTTTTGCGCATCGTTGGCCTTCACCTCATCCAGCATGTGCTGCAAACGCTTGTCTGCGAATTGCTCCATGCGCTCCTTGTCCATCGGCTTGCCGGACATGAATGCTTCAGGTCCGCCGTTATGCCAGCCATGTCCGCAGGCAAACGTCTTGCCCGCGAAGAAGCCGAGGCCGAAGACCAATAGCATTCCGATCACTTTTCCGAAACAGCGGCCGCGATGGCCATGGCAACGGTGATGCCCCTCGTTGCTGCAGCAGCGGCCTTTGTCTTGGTTGTTCGTGTCCTGTGTGTTTGTGGTCTGCTCGCTCATGTTCATCTCCTTGGTCGGTTGATGCCGCGCGTGTCTCGCGGCTGGTTTGCACTTTAGGAGCGGGCTGTTGCCGGGATTTGTTGGGAAGGTAAAGTTTTGTAAAGGAGACCGGTAGGCAGACCACCTTTCGCAGTCTGCCCCCGCTTCGATAATCTTGCGGATGGGCTTATCGAACTTAACGTGGGAAATCGATGACCACGTTATCGACCAGCCCGCCGAGGATGCTCTGCTGCTGCAGGAAATCACCAACGCGGTCGCATTCCCCTTCACTACGCATTGAGGAACCCGATCGGGCCATCACATCCACCATCCCGGAACCAACTAGCGGGTAACGACGTAGTTGTAGTTGCCGTTGTCCTCCGTCCACACTTCGATCCAGGTTTCCTTGCCGTCTTTGGTCAGCCTGTAAACATCGATGCCGGGCGCCTTCACTGTCTTGCCGATGAAGGTGCCGCCCTGTTTCTTGATGTCGTTCTCGAAGCTGCGGCGGATATTGGGGTTGTTCTTTGCTGCGCTTTCATCCTGCGGGCAATAGCTCACTTGCGTCATCGCGCCCTTTATATGGATGGTTTCCTGGGTTTTGCCTTTTGCGATCTTGACGTCCCGGGTTTTGGATTCCGATTCACCACAGCCGCAGATCAGGTAGCCGGGGATAAGGGTGAATAACGCGGATGCGTATCTCTTGCAGTTGAGGTCGTCGCGCTGCGACTCGTCCTTTTTCGTCTGGACCAGGTCTCCCTTTTCGATGATACGGTAGGCGTGTCCGCCGCCGACGTTTATCGGCTAGGACGATGACCAAGACCTCCCTGCCGCCATCGGCCAGTTTATAGACCGGTGCGGTGTTGGCCATGCCGACGAGCGTGCCGCCGTATCGCTTGATGCCTTTCTCGAAATTGCCGAGTATCTGTTGCCGGCTGGGCTTGGCCTTGAGCTCGGGCTGCGCGCTGTAGAGTATCGCCGTGGATTTGCCTTCGATGTGGGTGGTTGCTGCGGGCTTGCCCGGCGCGGCTTCCATGTCGAAGTTGGCGTCACTATCGGCGCAGCCCAGGATGTAATAACCCGGCATTCTGGGCAGGAGCGGGTGGTCCTTGCAGTCGGCGGCGTCTTTCTCGGCGGCGTGGAGATGGAACGACAGCAGGCAGAACAGCAATGACATCAGAAATGCAGAGCGCTTCTTCATGTTGCCTCCTTG
Source organism: uncultured beta proteobacterium (assembly GCA_963813255.1). GTDB lineage: Bacteria > Pseudomonadota > Gammaproteobacteria > Burkholderiales > Gallionellaceae > Sideroxyarcus. The sequence goes on from CAWEYD010000012.1 coordinate 85,543, forward strand.
CGGTTGGGGTGACAGGAACTAGGCGGATTCTAATCCCAAAGAGGAATACGGGCGGCCTTCGCCCGAACGGCATGCGCACAGCTTATAGATCAACGGGGGCAGCATCGAAATACTTTCAACGAAAAAGCCCGGCATCGCCGGGCTCTCTATTTTCCGACCCGCTCAGACTTCAAGCCGCCTTGAGCATGAAATCCACATGAATAGCATCGTAGGGAAACACGATCATCCCATCGTCCGTCTTTGACAGCAGCCCTGCGTTAAGCAACGCAGTCACATCGCCGTGCACGGCTTTGACATCGCGCTCCACGCGCCGCGCCGCTTCGCGGATGGACATGGCTCCCGCACCAGTCATCGCGTTCAGCAGTTCCCAGCGTTTGCCGGATAAGGTTTTGAAAAGCAGTTCGGGGGATTCAAAGCTGATGCGCGGAGCGGAAGCCTTGCCGCTCTTCCATGCTTGAGTGAAATCACCGAGTGTGTCGGCCAAAGGTTGTACATCAATCGTTACTGTTTTCATCTCGCCACCTCTTCACATCCTCAAAAAAATCCGCCACCAGCTTATCGACCGAGACAAAGCGGTATTTCATTTCCTTGTCGCGCACATGCTTGTGGTCGCCCTTGCCAGATTCGTTGTCGTAGCGCAGCACACATTCCCCCGCAGCCACGAACGCCAGCCGGTACTTGTAGCAATGCTTGCTGCCGGATAGCGGCTCGGGCACTTCCCACAGCACCAGCTCCGCAAACGCCTGTTCGGTGACAGGCACGCGGCGGTTGAATAATTCTCGGGCTTTCATGTTGGAGACAATAACAACAGGCTAGAGTGTTGTCAATTAAGACAACACTTAGCAAACCGTTGTTACTGCCTTCGACAAGCTCAGACCGAACGGGGCGTTGGTTATCACATCAGGGGCAGGCCGTTTCATCGGGCCCGGCCGAATTCAACGCGTGAAATCGATGACCACGTTATCGACCAGCCCGCCGAGAATGCTTTGCTGCTGCAGGAAATTCGCCAGCGCGGTCGCATCCCCCTTCACGTACGCATCGAGGAACGGGATGGCCCAGCCAAAGATGTCGCCCGCGTAGGTAGGGTCATACCCGTGTGGAACGCCCGTCAGCGCAATCATGTAATGCGAGTTCTGGAACAGGTTCATGGCCTGCTGCATGCGCGCCATCGGCGCCACGGTGTCTGCCGTGCCGCAGATCGCCAGGTAGGGTGTGTTGACGTTGATGGCGGTGCCATTGTTGACGCCGAAGGCCGGCAGGAAGTTCTCTCCGGCATACGGCACGTAGCCGACCGCCGCCTTGATGCGCAGGTCAGTCACCGTCGGGTGCGAGTTCTGGCTTTGGAAGCCGTCGGTGACGTAGGCGCCGAGCAGCCACGTCATCGAGGCGCCGCCCATGCTTGCGCCGAAGCCGCCGATCTTGGCGGGATCGATGCGCGGGCCGAAGTCCGGATGGACGAGCAGTGCATCGACCGTGGCCTTCAATGCCAGCGGGCGTAGCGCTTCCATCTCAACGAACTGGTTGAAGTTCCTCAGCACCGTCAGCAGGTTGCCGATATTGCCGATGTGGATCAGCGAGAAGCGAGCATCGGCGTGGAACGGCGCCGCGACGATGTAGCCGAAGCTGGCGAGCCGGCCCAGCACTTCCAGCGAAGAGGCATTAAGCGGGCTCCCGGCAAGCCCGTGGGAGAACACGATGAGCGGCAGGAGGTTCGGATCAGGCAGTCCTGGCACTACCGGCTGCAAGGGCGGGAATATCGGCTTCTCCCCTGCGCGCTGCATCTTCGGGACGACCAGCATGCCGGGCAACGGGTAATCCGGACGCGTGTTGGCGACGTCGGTGGGATAACACACGATCACGACAAAGGGCACCGGCCGGTTCCAGGTCTGCCCGTAGAAGACGGGGTCGGCTGGCACCACCGGATTGATCTGGATGGTGTCCAGCGGGTCGAGCAGGATATCCGTGACGTAACGGGGCAACCCGTTCAGCGGATTGCCTTCCCAGAAATCCATCGGCGTGCCGCCGATGAGGTTCACCTTGTTGATGTCGTAAGCGACGTCGCTGCAGGCGACGGGGAATGGGCCTGTGGTAAGCGGCGGGGCTATGACTGTGCGCAGGGGTGCGGCGTGGGCCGTGGTGAGGCAGGCTGCCATGCAGACCAATGCCGCGACGATGCAGAATCGAAATATGGAAGTTGAGAGCGCCATGGCATCCTCCAATGAGAATGGTTGCTGATGAGGTGTGCGGGGGGCTTGCGCGTAACGCTTGATGGCGACCAGGCACATCTGCCGGGAAGAGAGTGAGGGCGACGATTGCTCGTTGCACCGGTGCTCAGGTTATCCATGACGGTGGACATGTTCAATACCCGCATCGCTGCATTTGCGGGACTACACGATTCCCCTCATATACAGCGCGCTGCCAACGGCGTTCAATGTGCATCCAGCCCATGTTGCCTGAACCTGAAAGGCGGATTCATGGCTACTCCTTCCCTCACCCAATACCGGCACAAGCGCGATTTCCAGCGCAGCCGCGAACCTCCCGGTGCCGCTCCGTCGCAGGCTGGCCATCTGTATGTGATGCACAAGCATGCCGCGCGGCGTCTGCATTTCGACCTGCGCATGGAGCAGGACGGGGTGCTGCGCAGCTGGGCACTACCCAAGGGGCCGCCGTTGGACAGCGCGGACAAACGCCTCGCCATCGAGGTGGAGGACCACCCGCTCGAGTACGGCACTTTCGAGGGCACCATCCCCAAGGGCGAATACGGCGGCGGCACGGTGATGCTGTGGGACGTGGGCATGTGGCAGCAGAACGGCCGCTTTGATGACGAGCAGATCGACTTCATCCTTACCGGCACCAAGCTCAAGGGCGCCTGGACGCTGGTGCGCATGCACCACTGGGACGTTCACGGCAAGAACAAACAGTGGCTGTTGATCAAGCGCAGCGACCACCCGCAGCACGAACTTCACCTCGATGACCTGAGCGTGGCCAGCGGCCGCAGCATGGAAGAGATCGCCGCGAGCCGCGAAGTGCACGAGGCCCCCACGCCGCAGCGCCCTGCCCCGCCCGTCGCAAGCGAACTCCCCGGTGCCACCCCATCACCTCCTCCGGCCACCTTGCCCCCGCAACTCGCCACCGCTGTCGAGCGCGCACCGACCGGCAAGGCCTGGCTGCATGAGATCAAGTTCGACGGCTATCGCATCGTGGCGCACATCGAGCACGGCAAAGTGAGATTGATGACGCGCAACGGACTCGACTGGACAAAGCGGCTACATGCGCTGGCGCGGCAACTGCAGAGCTTGCCGGTGCAGCAGGCCATCCTCGACGGCGAGCTGGTGGCACTTAGCGCGAGCGGTGCCAGCAGCTTCCGCGAACTGCAGGAGGCGCTGAGCCGCAAGGAGACCGCGCACCTCACCTATCAGGTCTTCGATCTGGCGTATCTCGATGGGCACGACCTCACAGCCATGCCACTGCTCGAACGCAAGCAGGCGCTGGCGCAGCTGCTGCAAGCCACAGGCTTTGAGGCCGGTGGGACGGTGCACTATTCGGACCACATACAGGGACAGGGACCAGAGTTCCTGGAGCAGGCGTGCACCTTGGGGCTGGAGGGCATCGTCTCCAAGCGCGCCGATGCGCCCTATCGCAGCGGGCGCAGCAAGCTCTGGCTCAAGGCGAAATGCGGCCGGCAGAACGCCGAGTTCGTAGTCGGCGGGTACACGCCGCCCGCGGGTGCGCGCAGCGGCTTCGGCGCGCTGTTGCTCGGCACGCCGCACGATGAACAGCTGGAATACTCGGGACGGCTGGGCACCGGCTTCAGCGCCCGCCAGTTGGAACAGTTGCACGCACAACTGCAGCATGACGAGATCGACCACTCGCCCTTCGCCCCATCACCCATGCTGCCCAATTCGCGCGGCGTGCGTTGGGTGAAGCCGACGCTGGTGGTCGAAGTCGAATACGTCGAGCGCACGCGCGATGGCCTGCTGCGCCAGCCCAGCTTCGTCGCTGTGCGCGAGGATGTCGAACCCGGCGAGATCGAGTCGACCGGCGCCACGCTGGAAGAGGCAGCTCGCACAAACGCCACTCCGCGGCATGCAGGCACCGGCGCGGTGGAAGTCGCAGGCAGCGAACTCACGCACCCCGAGCGCATCCTCTACCCGGAACAGGGAGTGACCAAACTGGCACTCGCCCACTATTACGAATCCATCCACGAATGGGTGCTGCCCTACCTCGCACAGCGCCCGCTGGTGCTAGTGCGCTGCCCCGAGGGACGCGAGGCCTGCTTCTACCAGAAGCATCTGCCGAAGACGCAGGCCGGTGCAGTGCCGCGCATCGCGATCCACGAAGAAAACGAAGTGCGCGACTATGCCTACGTGCGTTCGCTTGCCGACCTGCTGGCGCTGGTGCAGCACGACGTGCTGGAGTTCCACGCCTGGGGCTGCCGGGTGGAAGACATCGAGCACCCTGACCTCTTGGTGTTCGACCTCGACCCCGCACCAGAGGTGGCGTGGACCGAGGTGCTGCGCACCGCGCGCGAGCTGCGCGAGCGACTACAACAACTGGGGCTCACCGCCTTCCTGCGCACCACCGGCGGCAAGGGGCTGCACCTTGTGGTGCCGCTGCAACCAAAAGCGGACTGGCATACGGCCAAGGAATTCGCCAAGGCGGTGGTGGAACGGCACGCGCGCGACGAGCCCAGCCTGCTAACCACCCACATGGCGATGGCGAAACGGCATCGCAGGATATTCCTCGATTACCTGCGCAACGCACGTGGCTCCACCGCCATAGCCAGCTACTCGGCCCGCGCCCGCCCGTGTGCGCCGGTGGCGGTTCCGTTGCGCTGGGATGAGCTGAGCTCCGCGCTGCGCTCCGACCACTACACGGTGGAGACGCTGCCGCGCAGGCTGGGCGCGCTGAAGGCGGACCCGTGGGAAGGGTTCTTTGAGGCGGCGGTACCACTGAGTGGAGAGATACTCAAAGCGGTTTGAGTAAATGAACCTGGACCGTCATTCCGGCGAAGGCCGGAATCCAGTTGATTGACGAATCACCACGTAAGTGGGGCGCAACCGGCTTTGTCTGCTTCGCAGAGTGTATTCAATCGCTGGATTCCGGCCTTCGCCGGAATGACGACGGTGGTGATGTGGCTTGAATTGCGGTTTCAGGATGAAGGAGGTGCGTCATGAGTATCCGTGCCATGTGGAAAGGCGTGATCCGTTTCGATTCGGTCCGCGTGCCGGTGAAGTTGTATGGCGCGGTCGAGGACCGCAACGTGCATTTCCGGCTGCTGCACCGTCAGGACATGGAGCCGGTGCACCAACACCTGGTCAACGCGGAGACGGACGACGTGGTGCCTTATGAAGAGATACGCCGCGCCTACATCACTGAAGCCGGCGACCGCGTACTGCTGGACAAGGCGGAGCTGGAGGCACTGGAGCCAGAGCCCTCGCGCGACATCGAGATCATGAGCTTCGTGCCGTTGCAGGCGCTCGACCATCGCTGGTACGACCGTCCCTATTACCTGGGGCCGGACGAGGATGGTGCGGCATTCTCGGCTCTAACCGATGCGCTGGAGGAGATGCAGGTGGAAGGCATCGCGCGCTGGGTGATGCGCAACAAGTCTTATGTCGGTGCGCTGCAAATGTATCAGGGCTACCCGATGTTGATGTCGCTGCATCACGCCGAGGAAGTCGTCCCGGTGGAAGCGCTGAAAGCACCCGAGGGACCGCCGCTGGACAAGCGCGAGCTGGGGCTGGCGCACCAGCTGATCGAGATGCTGGAGGCGGAGTTCCAGCCGCAGGAGTACCACGACGAATTCCGCGACCACGTGCTGGAGATGCTGGCGGCCAAGGCACTGGGCAAGAAGGTGAAGAAACACATACCCAAACCGCGCGAACCAAGCGTGGACCTTAGCCAGGCATTGGAGAGCAGCATCCAGCAGGTGCGCAAACGTGCCTAAGGGGGCACTGAACACGTCGTCACACCGGCGAAGGCCGGTGTCCAGTTAGTTAAAAATACTGGATTCCGGCCTTCGCCGGAATGACGCATTCAGTCCAAGTGTGACACGAGGAAAGGTGGTGCGACATGAAAGACGACGACACGAACCACATGGAAGAAGAGGAACTAGAACAGGAGCAACCGCACGCCTTCTGGTCGGGCATCATCGCCTTCGGCTTGGTGAGTCTGCCGGTCAGCCTGTATCCCGCGCATAGCGGCAAGCTCGCGCTGAAGATGGTGGATTCGAAGGGCAACCTGCTGAAGCGAGAGTTCTACTGCGAACACGACAACCGGCCGCTGGAGCGCGACGACATCGTGCGCAGTTACGAGATCGAGAAGTACCACTACGTGGTGGTCGAAGACGAAGAGCTGGAGGCGCTTGAGCCGAAGCGCTCGCGCGAGATCGACCTCAAACGCTTCGTGCCGCTGAGTGCTATCAACCCGGTGTATTTCGAGCGTGCGTATTTCCTCGTGCCCGACGGCGACACCACCAAAGCCTACCGCTTGCTTGCCAAGAGCATGGAGGACGAGCACAAGGCCGGCATCGCCACGTTCGTGATGCACGGCAAGGATTACCTGGTGGCGATCATCGCCGAGGGCGGCATCCTGCGCGCGGAGACGCTGCGCTTCCATGACGAGCTGCGCACGCCGGAACAGGTGGGCCTGCCTAAGCTGCAGCATGCCGACAAGAAGGCGGTGGAGCAGATGCGCACCGCGATCAAGAAGCTGACGCGCAAGCAGTTCGATCCAGAACAGCTGAGTGACCCGCACACCGTGAATCTCAAGCAGCGTATCGAAGCGAAACTCAAGTCCGGCACCGGCGTGCTGAAGGCGCCAGGGGAACCTGAGACACCCGAAGCCGCGAGCAACGTGATCGACCTCATGCAAGTGCTCAAGGAACGCCTGCAAGGACGCAAACCACAGGCAGCCAAACCGGAGCGGAAACCACGCAGCCGGTAGCACCGTGCTGCCCAATAACTGACATCCCTCACAAGGAGGATTGATATGTCTACACGGTTATTTTCGTTCATTGGCGGCGATACCGGCCTCTGGCGTATCGCCAAAATGGAAGTGATAGTTGGGGAGCCTCTGCCTGCTGCGACAAGGCTCGAAATTGTTACCGGATCAGAGAGTCCATCCGCCCCAAATGCAGCTTGGATTCTTCGCGGAATAACAAGCAATGAACGGTATATCGTTCGCGAGGAAGAAAGGAGTCAAATCGTGTCCAAACAGTTAGGTCTCGGACGCCCCGAGGCAACGTGCGCGGCACTTATCCCCATTCGAAAGAACGCAGCGTGGTGGGCGCACTCACAAAACGAACGCCAAAGCATTTTCGAACAACAGTCCATGCACGCAAAAATCGGGCTTAAGTATTTTCCCGAGCTAGCGCGCAGGCTACACCACTGCCGAGATCTCTCAGAAAGTGAGCCGTTCGATTTCCTAACCTGGTTTGAGTACACGCCGACTCAAGAAGCGGCGTTCAACAAGCTACTCGCCGCGTTGCGTGCAACAACGGAGTGGAAATATGTTGAGCGAGAGCTTGATATCCGACTCGTGCGTGACGCCCCTAAGGTCTCAAATACATGAGGAACCATGTTCTCGTCCGACGTCGCGCTGAAAGCCATAAGGGAAAAAGCTGATATCGGCAACAAATTCAGGCCACATAGCCACTAGTAGTCATCCGGGAGATGGCCGACAATCTCCCGCCGTAATGAGCTTCAGCCCCCTCAAAAGTCGACGGTCTGGCCTATCGCAGCCCTTCGGCAGACGCATCGCAGCGATCGCGCCCCCTCTCCCCCGAAAAAAAACCCTTGCCGGCCCAAGGAAAATGAGTTGATAATGGCCGCGCTTTAGAAATACAGTTCAATTAAAGGCAAACCTATTGAAAAGTAGGGACGCAAAGTTTCCGGTCTAAGGAGCCCTGATGGCTCTACGACAGCGGGACCGCCGGCAGCCACGTCAAACCATCGAGTGGTCCGTTAGCCCTCAGTCCGTCCGCCGAAATTTGTGTCTCTCCTGTCCGATAGCGTGCGCGGGACAAGGAGGAGAACATGCAATTCAACATCAAAAGCAGTGAAGTCTGGCTTCTGCTCATCGTTTCTTTGATGGCGCTCGGCGCCAACCTCCCTGCCAACATGCTTGGCACAGTAGATCGCAACCTGTTGTTGATCGCACTGGTGGTGACGGTCTTCATATCGCTGTTCCGCTATCTCAAGTTGATGCTGTTCCTCACAGTCTCGGTGCTGGCCATCGGTGCAAACCTGCCGGACCAGTTGGCCGCCCAGCTAGGGATCAGCCAGACTGCGATGATCGTGGCATCCGGCGTACTGGTGGGCTTGTCGTTGTTATACAGGCTGTATTACCAACGGAAACCGGAAAGCGAAGCGTCGACTGAAAGTGAATTCGAATCGACAATGGAAGTGCCAGCGGCGGCCAGCCATTTCCGCGACACCGTCGAATCACGGTTCTCTATCCTCTCCGCCATCATAAAGGGGGATTTTGCCGCATTGCACCAATTGCTCATCTCCGATGTGGAAGTCAATTTCAGCCAAGACGGACATATCCCGATCTTCCTCGCTGTCGAGAAAGGCAATGCCGATCTTGTCCTGCTGTTGCTGATCCATGGTGCGAAGCTCAGGATAAAGAACCAGCATGGATTGACGCCCATCGATCTGGCCTTGAAGCTCCGCTTCGCACGTATCGCAAAGATCCTCCATTACGCCGACACGCAGAACATGGCCATTCAGAACCGGGCCATCTATTCGTCCCAGCAGACAAGGAAGATGGCAGTGCTGTTCGCCGACATCTGCGGAAGCACCGCACTCTATGACCAGCTGGGGAACGAGACTGCGCTGAACATGATCACGCATACCTTGAATCTCTTGAAGCACGAGGTCGCCACGCACAAAGGCACACTGATCAAGACGATCGGGGACGAGGTCATGTGCACTTTCCCGAACGCCCAGTGGGCAGCCCAGGCTGCCCGCGCCATGCATCTTGCGGTCGATGCCAAGAAACCCGGCGGCGAGCACCCCATCGCGGTCCGCATCGGCATCCATTTCGGCGACGTCATCCTCAAAGCCAACGATGTGTTCGGCGATACCGTGAATGTGGCCGCCCGCGTCGCATCGATCACGAGAGCGGGGCAAACCCTGACCACACAGGAGGTCATCGATGTCCTGCCTGCGGAACTCGGCCACAAGGCCGTTCCCATCTCCCGAGCATCGTTCCGCGGCAAGCAGGATGCGCTGGATGTGTTCCAGCTCCTCTGGGAGCCGGACGAATCGCTGTCGGGCCGGATCGGCGATCCGGCATTACGCAAACACGAACCGAGCGGCGAGAGTTCGTCCGGCAACCTGTTGGGCGCACAGATCCCGCATCGGTTAGACCTTGCGGAAGCGATCAGCTGAACGGATACCAATCGGCACTTGCAAGAAAAGAGCCCGGCATCGCCGGGCTCTTTTCTTTTTATCAATCACTCGTCGTTCTGTGAACCGCAGCAACCAAACCGGAGGACTCTCCGAAGCGGGGAAAACCACGTAGTCGGTGGTACATGCCTACTTAATGGTGAGTATTGAAATGTTTGTCTGCTCAACTATATTCCGCATGCAACCTTCTCAACCGCATTCTTCACATAGGAGGGAGAAATGAATAACCAAAACAAATGGTCGTTCCCCATGCTGGCTGTGTCATTGGCCCTGTGTCTGCCAACTCTTGCTCATGCGCAGGTGTCCGCTGCCGAACCTGCGGCACGTAACATGGCGGAGATGAAGTTCGGCCCGATCCCCGAGCTACCGACCTGCATGTCAGGCGCGGTGCAAAACGGCGATCCTGCGAAAGGATCTTTCATCGTCCTCGTCAAATTGACTACAGGGTGTACGATCCCCTGGCATTGGCATACTGCAGGTGAATATCTGATGATCGTGAGTGGCACAGGCCAGATGGACATGAAGGACGTCAAGTCGCGAACAATCCGGGCTGGAAGTTATGTCGAACTGCCATCTCATCACGTCCACCAATTCCGGTGCAAGAGTCAGTGCACCTTCTTCTTCTATTCTGACGGTGCATTTGACATCCATTATGTCGATGCAAAGGGAACCGAGATCCCGGCCGCCGACGCGCTGAAAGCCGTGAAGGAAAAAGCAGCCCCGCCGATGAAATAGATTCGGGCGCGAGTAAATGGCGCGTGACCAAGCAGGTCACGCGCTGCCGGTAATGCCTTCCTTCGTTGTGAGCGGTACACCGGCCGAAGCTTGGGTTAAAATCCACTTAGATTCCTCGCAATTATTTTCTCGAACTCACCTTGCTTCCCGCCTCCCGTTCCCCGATGCGCATCGCGCACCTTCGCCAACGCCTGCACGATCTTGGCGCCAAGCCGTGCCACGAAGATCGCGTGCTGCGCGGATGGAGCCAGGTGTGCTCTTACGACAGGAAGGGCAGCCCCGCGGAGACTTTCTTTCCACTGTCCTTGCGCAACGAACTGCCCGCCATCGAGGCGGAGCTGGATGGGTTAGCGCGACTGCACGGCGAATATCCGGCCGATGATGAAGTCGCGCGGCTGCTGGTGAAGTTGCATGACGGCCAGATGGTGGAGAGCGTGCTGCTGCCGCGCGGTGGGCTGTGCATCTCCACGCAGGTGGGTTGCGCCGTCGGGTGTGTCTTCTGCATGAGCGGCCGCGACGGACTGTTGCGCCAGCTCGGCAGCGCCGAGATCGTGGCCCAGGTGGTGCTTGCGCGCAGACGCCGCGCAGTGAGCAAGGTCGTGTTCATGGGCATGGGCGAACCGGCGCACAATCTCGACAACGTGCTGGAGGCGATCGAACTGCTGGGCACGCAGGGCAACATCGGCCACAAGAACCTGGTGCTCTCCACAGTGGGCGACCTGCGGGTGTTCGAGCGTCTGCCACAGGAGACCGTCAAACCTGCCCTTGCCCTTTCGCTGCACACCACCGATGCGGCACTGCGTGCCAAGCTGCTGCCGCGCGCGCCGCAGATCGCGTTGGAAGAGCTGGTGGAGCGCGCCGAAGTGTATGCGCGCGCCACCAACTATCCGACCCAATACCAGTGGACACTGATCGAGGGCGTGAACGACAGCGATGCCGAAGTGGATCGCATCGCGCAGCTCCTCTCCGGCAAGTACGCGGTGATGAACTTCATCCCCTTCAATGCGGTGGATGGTCTGCCCTGTCGCCGCCCTTCATCCGAGCGCATCTCGACCATCCTTCATGCTCTGAACCAGCGTGGCGTGTACACCCGCATCCGCGATTCGGCAGGACAGGAAGTCGAAGGTGCTTGCGGGCAGTTGCGCGCACGGGCGGTGAAAGCAGGATAGCGCGTTGCCCAAGAACAGCTGGTAGCTGGTATGCTTTGTACGGTCGGCTATCGAAGTTATTGAACCAGCCACCTTGTAGGCATTTCTGATTCTATTCCGCTATGGATAAACCCATGGATCAACAGCTGCCCATGTTCGATGATGAAGCCATTCTGTCCCTGACGCAAAAGGGAGAGCGGGAGCTTCACGAAGCCGGAACGACGCTCGCACCAGCCCTTTTGGAAGCGCTTATCCTGATCGATGGTCACGCAAACGTTGCGCAGGTGCTGAAGCGTGCAGTTAAGGTCGACCCAGATGTGTTGCGTGCCAGTCTGAACGATTTGATCCAGCGGGGCGATGTCATTGCCAGCACTAAACCACCCGCCCACTTCATCGATCCGGGTGATTTCTTCCGCGCCAAGGTCAGCAACACGGACATCTCCAAGTTGGGCGAACAGACACAGGCGGAAGCGGACACCAATACGAGGTTCCTTCAGCAACATGGTTACTTCGTCAACATAGCCCGCCGTCGCGCAAGCAGCCGCGAACAGACAGATGAGCGCAAACCGACCGTGCTGGTCATCGACGACGATCCGGATATCCGCAAGCTGCTGCAGATGTGCCTCAAGATGGAAGATATCGACTCACTCACCGCCGCCAACCGCGACGAAATCGTCGCTGCCCTTCGCAGCACTCCGCTGCCGGATATGATATTACTGGACGTCCAGCTGGAGGACGTCAACGGATTCGACGTCCTCGACAGGATACGGCAGCACCCTGTACTCAAAGACATGCCTGTTGTCATGCTTACCGCCTCGGCGACCCGCGAGGCGGTGCTCAGGGGAATATTGGGCGGCGCCGATGGCTACATCACAAAGCCGTTTGAGATTCATCCCATGCTCAGAGCCGTCAAGACCGTACTCGGCCTCAAGTTCAACAAGGGTGATAAAGACTGGGACTATTCACTCTAAGATGCAGCCCGATTCACTTAACAAGTGCCGAAGGGTTGCGGTCTGCACCGCAACTCTGATTCCCAAACACATATCCCTCTTATGAAGAAAACAGCCCCAACCAAGGATGACATCGCGCTGATGGAGCCGTTTGTCGGCCTCACACTGGAACGCATCCATGTACCGACCAGCAGCCCGGAGTTTGCTTCCGCCGCGGCCGAGATCAAGGCCGCGGGCATCGTTGGATTCGATACTGAATCCAAGCCGACCTTTGTGACGGGCGACGTGAGCGACGGGCCGCATGTTGTGCAGTTTGCCCTGCACGACAAGGCTTACCTGTTTCAAACGCATCGAACGGACGCGCATCCTTTTCTGATCGAGCTGCTGCAATCGGAACAGGTACTCAAGATCGGCTTCGGTCTCAAATCGGACAGCAAGCATATCCACGCAAAACTGGGCGTCAGATTCGGCGGGGTGGTGGACCTCAATGCGGTGTTCAGCATGGCCGGTTACCGCAAGGAGATGGGTGCCCGGGCGGCCGTTGGTTTGGTCTTCCAGCAGCGCTTTGCCAAGTCGAAGAGGATCACCACCACCGATTGGTCGCAGCGTGAACTCACCCCGCAGCAGATGCTCTACGCGGCAAACGATGCCTATGCGGCACTCAAGGTACTGGAGGCGCTGGACCTGCCCCGCGAAGACCTGCCCATCATGGGATTGAGCCGGCCCAAACTATATTCGGACAGGGCCGATCTATTGGAGTAGCATGAATTCGCAGTCTTTCCTTAATCACCATAAGGAGTTCGATCATGCCCAAATCCCACGATGCTCATAGAGACGCGAAAAAGAAACCTCTGTTAACGGCCAAGGAAAAGAGGATGGCTAAGCACGCAAAGAAACATAGCCATGATGTTCAGCCTTTCATCACTCCCGTTACACATTGAGTGATCATTAAAAAGCCCGGCGATGCCGGGCTTTTTCTTTGTTAAATCACAAGGGCTGGGCTTGAGATTCGCTAGCCGCTAATGCTCACTTCGCATCTTTTGGCTCGACCACACGTATCACTTCACCCTCGAACACGTCGTCGTTGCTCGCCTTTGTCTCCCATACCACTTCGCGCGAAGAGAACTCGCGCATACGTTTCCGCAGCCCACGCATCTTCCACCACAGATATGCCCAGGCTATGGTGCCGACGATCGCGATGACCGCGAGCAACACCGCCGAAAACATCAGCACCAAGGCAAACAGTGTCACGGTCACGACCACCGCCACCAGCTTGCGCAACAGGCCGGGAGATTTTCCCGGAGAATCCGAAATATATTTGATCTGCATATTCTTAGTCCGAGGGTAATAAAGTCAGGGCGCTTCCGCATTTTACCGGATAGGACATCGCCTCTCATCCTTCCGCCGCACCTCGACCTGAATCCATCGCCTTCCGAAGGGTTACCCCAGTCTGCCCCCCATAGTCATGCGTTGACGTCACTCCCAACCTATAATGCCCGTCGTGTAGGCATTTTCGCCTTCTCATTACCCCGATTGCGGTGAGACAACATGGTTTGGCTGAACAAGATCAATCCCCGAAACAGCTTGCGCGCTCAGATCAGTTTTGCGAGTGCAGGAACCGTGTTGCTACTGTCGCTAGTGCTGAGCTACTTCGCTGCAGAGGACAGCAGACAGCAGATCGAGCAGAGCGAGGGCGAGTCGTTCGTACGGCGGGCGAAGAGTACGCTGGATGTACTGGACCGGGGCATGTTCGAGCGCAGCCGCGAGATACAGAACGCAGCCATTCTCGACGATATCCGCGAGCCGAACGTCCCTATAGCGCGCAAGCGCGAGATCCTGGAACGTCTTCAGCACACCTTCAACGCCTATGCGTGGATCGGCATTTGCGACACGAAGGGGATCGGTCTGGTCGGCACCGAAAAATACCTGGAAGGCAAGGACCTGTCCCAGCGTCCGTGGTGCACCAAGGGTCGTGACCGCTATTACATCGGCGACATGCATGATGCTTTGCTGCTGTCCAACTTGCTGCCCAATCCCAGCGGCGAGATGTTCTACCTGGTGGATGTGGCCGCGCCGGTGATCGACCACAATGGCGTGTTACAGGGTGTGTTGTGCGGGCACATATTCTGGGAGTGGGCGGAAGAGGTGCTGGACAGCAAACAGGCCCCGGGCAAGGACATCTTCCTGCTGACGCAGGACGGATTGGTTCTCTCAGGCCCCGAGGCCCCGCGCACCGAACTGGCCAAGCTCGCCCCGCAGACCATGCAGGCCATCCAGCAGGCTGGGCGTGACAGCGGCTACCTGCTGGAGAAATGGAGCAACGGCAAGACCTATCTGGTCGGCTATGCCAAGTCTTCCGGCTATCGCGATTATCCCGGCTTGGGCTGGGTATCGCTGATGCGCGAAGATGTTACGCAGGCCTTCGCTCCTGCCCGCCAGTTGCGCCAGAAAATCCTGTCTATGGGCATCTTCCTCGGCCTTCTGTTCGCCTGGCTGGGATGGTTGATGGCGGGACGCATCGCACGACCGATTACCCGCATCAGCCAGGCGGCGGAGAATATCGCGGCCGGTGAATTGCTCTATGAGGTACCCGCGCAGCAGGGCGACGACGAGGTCGCACACTTGTCCACCGCGATCCGCGACATGGTGCAGGAACTGACGCGCGAGATCGCACAGCGCAGGAAGGCCGAGGAAGGTTTGCGGCTTTCCGCCAAGGTGTTCGAGAACAACAGCGAAGCGATCATGATCACTGACGCGGATCGCAACATCGTCTCAGTCAATCGCGCGTTCACCGAGATCACCGGTTATACGGAAGCCGATGCGCTCGGCAAGAACCCGCGCCTGCTTGCGTCCGGCAAGCAGGGCGCTACGTTCTACCAGGCTTTCTACGAGTCGCTGCACAACAAGGGCCAGTGGCGTGGCGAGATCTGGAACAAGCGCAAGGACGGCGAAGTGTTCCCGGAGTGGGTCACCGTAAGCGTGCTGCGCGACGAGCAGGGAACGATCACGCATTACATCGCGGTCTTCCTGGACATCACCGAGCGCAAGAAGGAAGAGGAGCGCATACAGTATCTGGCCAATTACGACGTGTTGACCGGGCTGCCAAATCGTTACCTGCTGAATGACCGTCTGGATCAGGCGATCGCGGGGGCACAGCGCCATCACGCCAGGATGGCCGTACTGTTCATCGACCTCGATCGCTTCAAGAACATCAATGACTCGCTGGGGCACGATATCGGGGATGAGCTGTTGCGCTTGGTTTCACAGCGTCTCCGTGCATGCCTGCGTCCCTCCGACACCATCGCGCGCCAGGGCGGGGATGAGTTCGTCGCCTTGCTGGAAGATCTCAGTTCGGAAGACGAAGTCACTTTCATTGCCGAAAAGATGATCGACTCCCTGCTCGAACTGTTCATCGTGGGTAATCACAGATTATCGATCACCCCCAGCATAGGCGTGAGCGTCTACCCGGGAGACGGCGACACTGCCGTGCAACTGTTGCGCAATGCCGACCTGGCGATGTATCGCGCCAAGGGCATGGGGCGCAATCGTTTCGAGTATTACAGGCCCGAAATGAACATCAAGGCGGTGCAGCGCCTGCACCTGGAAAACGACCTGCGCATCGCGGTCGTCATGGGGCAGCTGAAGTTGCACTACCAGCCGAAGGTGAATGTGGTCAGCGGCAAGGTGGTCGGCATGGAAGCGCTGCTGCGCTGGCAACATCCCGAGTTGGGATTCGTCGATCCAGCCACGTTCATCCCGGTCGCAGAAGAGAGTGGGATGATCAACGAGATCGGCGATTGGGTGCTTCACCAGGCCGCATCGCAGATACGCATCTGGCAATCGCAGGGATATCGCGTCGTGCCCGTCGCGGTGAACCTCTCTGCACGCCAGTTCAGCCAGAAGGATTTTGCGCGCCAAGTGCTGACCATCGTGCGCGGCGCAGGTGCCGACCCGCGCTTCATCCAGCTCGAACTGACGGAAAGCATGTTGATGGATCTGGGCGAGGCCAGCGTGACCGTGATGAACCAGCTGAATGACGCGGGCTTTACTCTGGCGCTGGATGATTTCGGCACCGGCTACTCCTCGCTCAGTCGCCTGAAAACCTTGCCGATGAAGTATCTGAAGATCGACCAGTCCTTCGTGCGTGACATCACCACCGACAAGAATGACGAGAGCATCGTCAGTGCGACGGTGCTACTGGCGCACGCGATGGGCATCAGGGTGATCGCGGAAGGCGTGATGGATCAGGGACAGCTGGATTTTCTCAACTATCTGGAGTGTGAGGAATACCAAGGCTACCTGTTCAGCCCGGCAGTTCCTGCAGACGAGGTGGTCAGATACCTGTCTCGCGAGGGTGTGACCAATTGATAAGCAAGAAAGCCCGGCGATGCCGGGCTTTCTCTTTGCAGCAGCTTCTTACGTTTTTTCGAACTTCATCACCCCGCCCTTGCAATCGACCTTGATGGTGTCCTTGGCGGCGAAGCGTCCTTCGAGGATGGCCGGGCCAGCGGGTTCTCGATCTGCGCCTGGATTGCGCGCTTCAGCGGACGCGCACCGTACACTGGATCGAAGCCAGCGTTGGCGACTTCGGCCAGTGCGGCGTCGGTCACTTCCAGTTTCATCTCCATCGCGGCCAGGCGTTTCTCCAGACCCTGCATCTGGATGCGCGCGATGGACTTGATGTTCTTCTCGTCCAGCGCGTGGAACACCACCACCTCGTCGATGCGGTTGATGAACTCGGGTCGGAAATAGGTCTTCACCTCGCCCATCACCGCCAGCTTCACCACCTGGTAATCGTCGCCACTCATCTGCTGGATCATCTGCTGACCCAGGTTCGAGGTCATCACGATCACGGTGTTCTTGAAGTCCACGGTGCGGCCCTGTCCGTCGGTCATGCGGCCGTCGTCCAGCACCTGCAGCAGCACGTTGAACACGTCCGGGTGCGCCTTCTCCACTTCGTCGAGCAGGATGACGCTGTACGGCTTGCGGCGCACTGCTTCGGTCAGGTAGCCGCCCTCTTCATAGCCCACATAGCCAGGAGGCGCGCCGATCAGGCGGGCGACGGAATGCTTCTCCATGAACTCGCTCATGTCGATGCGGATCAGGTGCTCTTCCGAATCGAACAGGAAGTTGGCCAGCGTCTTGCACAGCTCGGTCTTGCCCACACCGGTGGGACCCAGGAACAGGAACGAGCCATAGGGACGGTTGGGGTCGGACAGGCCCGAGCGCGAGCGGCGAATGGCGTCGGACACCAGGCGCACCGCCTCGTCCTGCCCCACCACGCGCTCGTGCAGCTTGTCTTCCATCTTCAGCAGCTTGTCGCGCTCGCCCTGCATCATCTTGCTGACCGGGATGCCGGTCGCGCGGCTCACCACTTCGGCGATCTCTTCCGCGCCGACCTGGGTGCGCAGCAGCTTGTTCTTGTGCGCGCCGCCTTCTGCCTCGCGCTGCGCGGCCTCCTTCAGCTTGGCTTCGAGCTGTGGCAGCTTGCCGTATTGCAGCTCGGCCACCTTGTCCAGCTTGCCTTCGCGCTGCAGGCGAGGCGATGTCGGCCGCACGCGGTCGATCTCTTCCTTCACGCTGGCTGCGCCCTGCGCTGCTCCCTTCTCCGCTTTCCAGATCTCTTCCAGGTCGGCGTACTCGCGCTCCAGTTTCTTGATCTCGTCCTCGATCAGCTGCAGACGCTTCTGCGAGGCCTCGTCCTTCTCCTTCTTCACCGCCTCGCGCTCGATCTTCAACTGGATCAGGCGGCGGTCCAGCTTGTCCATCGACTCCGGCTTGGAGTCGATCTCCATCTTGATGCGCGCAGCGGCCTCGTCGATCAGGTCGATGGCCTTGTCCGGCAGGAAGCGGTCGGTGATGTAACGGTGGGACAAGTTCCGCTGCCGCGACGATGGCCGGGTCGGTGATCTCGACGCCGTGGTGCAGCTCGTATTTTTCCTGCAGGCCGCGCAGGATGGCGATGGTGGATTCCACCGAGGGCTCGTCCACCAGCACCTTCTGGAAGCGGCGCTCCGAGTGCTGCATCCTTCTCGATGTACTTGCGGTATTCGTCGAGCGTGGTCGCACCGATGCAGTGTAGCTCGCCGCGCGCCAGTGCTGGCTTGAGCATATTGCCCGCATCCATCGCGCCCTCGGCCTTGCCCGCGCCGACCATGGTGTGCAGCTCGTCGATGAAGACGATGATGCGCCCTTCTTCCTGGGCGATCTCCTTCAGCACCGATTTCAGGCGCTCCTCGAACTCGCCGCGATACTTCGCACCGGCCAGCAACGCCGCCATGTCGAGGCTCAGCACCTTCTTGTTCTTCAGCGTCTCTGGGACTTCGCCGTTAATGATCCGTTGCGCCAAACCTTCGACGATGGCGGTCTTGCCCACGCCAGGCTCGCCGATCAACACCGGGTTGTTCTTGGTGCGGCGCTGCAGCACCTGGATCGCGCGCCGGATCTCGTCATCGCGGCCGATCACTGGGTCGAGCTTGCCCATGCGCGCGCGCTCGGTGAGGTCGAGGGTGTATTTCTTCAGGGCTTCGCGCTGACCTTCGGCTTCCTGCGAGCCTACCGACTCGCCGCCGCGCACGGCGTTTATGGCCTGCTCCAGCGGTGCACGCTCTACGCCGTGCTGCTTGAACAGGCGCCCGGTCTCGCCTTTGTCGTTAGTGAGTGCCAGCAGGAACATCTCGCTGGCAATGAACTGGTCGCCGCGCTTCTGCGCTTCCTTGTCGGTGACGTTGAACAGGTTGGAAAGGTCGCGCCCCACCTGGACCTCGCCGCCGGTGCCTTCCACCTTGGGCAGGCGGTTCACAGCGTCGTTCAGTCCAGCCTTCAGCGCGTTGACGTTGCCTCCGGCGCGCGCCAGCAGCGAACCTGCCCCGCTGTCGGCATCATTGAGCAAGGCCAGCAGCAGGTGCTGCGGCTCGATATACGGGTTGTCGGCGCCGACGGCCAGGCTCTGGGCATCGGACAGGGCTTGTTGCAGCTTGGTCGTGAACTTGTCGAAACGCATGGTGCACTCCTGATTGAATTCGATTGGAGCCTAGGTGGGGAGGCAATCGGAAATTTCAAGCCCCGTTCGCATCCCTTATACTACGCGCTCATTCAAGGGAACACCTCATGCCACAGACCAATCTCGTCCAACATATCCGCGTCAATGTCCAGGCGGCGCTTGCCGAAGACCTAGGCAGCGGAGACCTCACCGCGCAACTGATCCCTGCGCATACCCAGGCACGCGCCACCGTCATCACGCGCGAGGCGGCGGTGCTGTGCGGCACGCTGTGGTTCGAAGAGTGCTTCCTTACTCTCGACCCGGACTGCAAGATCGACTGGAAGGTGCAGGAAGGTGCGGTCGCCAAGCCGAACCAGACGCTGTGCGAGATACACGGCAATGCGCGGGCGATGCTCTCGGCCGAACGCCCGGCGCTCAATTTCCTGCAGACGCTTTCCGCCACCGCCACCGTGACGCGGCGCTATGTCGATGCCACGGCCGGCACGCAGGCCAAGATCATGGACACGCGCAAGACGCTGCCAGGCCTGCGCATGGCCCAGAAATACGCAGCCAAGGTGGGCGGCGGCTACAACCAGCGCATCGGGCTGTTCGATGGCGTGCTCATCAAGGAGAACCACATCGCAGCCGCGGGCGGCATCGGCAAGGTGATGGAACATGCGTTCCAAATCGTCCCGCCGCGCGTATCCATCCAGATCGAGGTGGAGACGCTGGCACAACTGGACGAGGCGCTGAATGCCGGGGCTCGCCTGGTCCTGCTCGACAACTTCTCCCTGGCGGACATGCGCCTGGCAGTGGACCGCACGGCCAAACGCGCCGAACTGGAAGCCTCCGGCGGCATCACCCTGGAGAACGTGCGTCTCGTCGCGGAGACAGGGGTGGACCGCATCTCCATCGGGGCGCTGACCAAGGACATCAAGGCCATCGACCTGTCGATGCGCATCAACCTCCCTTGAAATCTTCCTGTGCGCCCATATATTAGGAAAACCTGATTTATGGAGCCATCATGAGCGAAGCCAAACATATCGTCTGTCCGCATTGCGATGCGGTGAACCGCGTGCCGTCCGACAAACTGAACGAGCAGCCAAGCTGCGGCAAGTGCAAGCAGGCGCTGTTCGTGGCGCACCCGGTCGAGCTGAACAGCGGCAACTTCATGCGCCACATCTCGCGCAACGACATCCCGGTGCTGGTGGATTTCTGGGCCCCCTGGTGCGGCCCGTGCAAGATGATGGCCCCTGCCTACGAGCAGGCCGCACAGCGGCTGGAACCGGGGATGCGCGTGGTGAAACTGAACACGGAAGAGGCTCAGCAGATCGCCGCGCAGTACAACATCCGCAGCATCCCGACGCTGGCACTGTTCAAGGGCGGCCGCGAAGTGGCACGTCAGGCCGGGGCGATGGATGCCAGCAACATCGTGGCTTGGGCGAAATCGAAATCCTGATGGAGTACAGCATGGACCGCTTCGTTCTGATATTGGCTTTGCTGGGGTTGAGCGCATGCAGCGATCCTTCCCGCAACCTGTACGAGGGCATCAAGAGCAACAACGATGCAAAGCGGACGCCGAACGAGCGCGCCATGACACCCGCGCCGAGCTACGACGAGTACAAGAAGGAGCGAGAGACTCCGTCAGGAAAATGATGGTGCGGCGATGAGCAGCCCAGATCATTTCACGCCGGTTGCCGGGCAATATGCGTCGTTCCGCCCATCCTATCCGGATGAGCTGTTCGACTGGCTGGCGAGCAGCACAGCGCAGCGCAAGTTGGCATGGGACTGCGGCGCCGGCAGCGGCCAAGCTACCGCCGCGCTGGCTGAGCGCTTCGGGCAAGTGCTGGGCACGGACATCAGTGCCGCGCAACTGGCTTCTGCTCCAAAACTCTCCAATGTCGAATACCGCGTGTCACCCGCCGAGGCGAGCGGCCTGCCTGACCATTCCGCCGACCTCATCACCGTCGCGCAGGCCATGCACTGGTTCGACCTGCCGAAGTTCTATGCCGAAGTGCGGCGCGTGCTGAAACCGCACGGCATCATTGCGGCATGGGGCTACAACCGTCTGCTGATCGACCAGCCCGAGGTGCAGCGCATCGTGGATCACTTCTACGAACAGACCATCGGCAGCTACTGGCCGCCGGAACGCGTGCTGGTGGAGAACAGTTATCGCGATCTGGATTTCCCGTTCCAGCAGATCGCGGTCCCGCAATTCTCGCTGCACAAGGATTGGACGCGCGAGCACCTGCTCGGCTATCTGCGCAGTTGGTCGGCAGTGGGAAGGTTCAAGGCGGCGAACGGCTACGATCCGGTCGATGAGCTGGCTGGCGAGATCGCGGCGCACTGGCCAGAGGGAAAGACGCTGCGTGTGGAGTGGCCGCTGTTCGTGCACGTCGGTAAAGCAGCGAGTTAAAGGCTGTTCAAGAACTTTTCAACAGCCTGCTAGCCGCGTTTGCGTGCAACTAGATCGATCAACGCTGACATTCCGCTATGTCCCGCACCTTCGCGGATGATGTCATCGTGTTCGGCGAGATGCAGGATGTCCATGTCGGAGAACGCATCGCGCAACAGACTTTCGGTGTAAAGATTCTCGGCCTGAGACGGGCCGCCGGTGCGGTATTCCAGCTGGCGCGGCGTGTAGCCTTGCAGCAATAGCAGCCCTCCCGGTTTGAGGCAGCGTTTGATCTGCGCGAACATCTGCTCGCGCATGCCTGGTGGCGCGAACTGGATGAAGATCGCCGCCACCACATCGAAGCGGTTCTCGCCTCCTTCGACATCGCTCAGGACAGGCCAATCCTTTTGCATCAGGTCGGCCTGCTCGAACTGAACATCCACATTACGCTGTTGCGCCAGCCTCTTCGCCTTGTCCAATGCCACAGATGAGGAATCCACCGACAGCACCTGCAACCCCTGCTCCGCCAGCCACACGCCGTTGCGTCCTTCGCCATCGGCCACCGCAAGGCAGGTCATACCCGGCTTGAGCAAGCCGCGTTGCGAAACCAGAAAGGCGTTCGGCTCGACGCCGAAGTGATATTCCTCGCCTGCATAACGTTCGTCCCATATGCTCATACTGCCCTCCACAAGTACCACCACGCGCTGAGCGTAAAAAAGGAAAGGATCAGCCCGACAGCGACCATCAGGTTGGCCAGCGGCGGATCGAGGTCATGCTCGCTCGCGACGATGGCAGCGGTGATCATCGACGGCATGGCCGCCTCGAACAGGGTGACCTGGATGCTCCGCCCGTGTGCGCCGAGCACCTGCACATAGAGCAGGTAGATCGCCAGCGGTGCGAGCATCAGTTTGAAGGCAAGACCAAGCGCAAGGTTGCGCCTGTTCTCGGCGATGTGCCCCAGCCGCAGCTGCATGCCCACCGACAGCAGTGCCAGCGGGGCCAGCGTGTCGCCCAGACGTTTCAACAGTGCCGTGAACCAGTCGGCGTATTCGACCGGGATCAGCAACAGTGCGATGAGCAGCGCGATGAAGGGCGGGAAGCGCGCGATGCGCATGCCTATCTCCGCGGCGGTCGGGCGACCCGACGAATAGATGCCCGCCACGGTGATGCCCAGCACGGAGAGTGCAAAGAAGGAGCCCAGCTGGTCGGCGATGATGGCAGTGGTCAGCCCCTCCCTGCCGTAGAACGCCTCGACCATGGGCAGGCCGAAGAACGAGGTGTTACCCAATCCACCGACCAGCATCAGCGCGCCGATCGTCGCGCGCGGCAACCGCAACCAGCGACCGACGAGCCAGAAGAATCCCACCGACAGACCGAACACTAGCCAGGCCATCAGTCCCGTCAGCAGCACATCGCCGGAGAGCTTGAGCTGGTGGATGTACAGCAGCGTCAACGCTGGCAGCGAGACATGGATGATGAAGCTGTTGAGCGTCAACGGCGCATTGTCCGGCATGCGCCTGGTGCGGCGCAGCAGCATGCCGGCGATGAAGCAGAGGATGAGCAGGATGAGGTTGTTCACTCAGGGACCCCTGTCAAGCGCAACCGCATTTCCCGTCGCGCTGGATCGGCGGACAGGGCACGCTTCCATACGAACAGTAAACGCAGCAATCCCCCGACTTGGGCTTGAGGATGGTATGACAATGCGTGCACTCATAGAACCATTGGCACGCGTCCGTCGGCATCTCCTCCTCCCTGGAAAATCCGCAGGCGGGGCAAGTGATGACCGACTTTGTCTGTATGTGCATGGTGGCCAGCAATGCCCCGCGCAGTTACTGCGGAACGTTCGCGGAGATGAACGCCTTCAGCTTCACCACATCAGCATCCATCACCTCGCAGCGTTGCGGCAGCTGCTCGATGCCATCCAGCGCTGCAGGACGTTCCGGCTGGCGACCCAATGCTTCCTGGATGGTGTCGGCGAACTTGGCCGGCAGCGCGGTCTCCAGACAGATCAACGGCAGGCTGGGGCGGCGTTGCTCCAGACCGACCTTCAGACCGTCGGCGGTATGCGTGTCGATCATCACGCCGTACTCCTGCCAAACTTCGCGGATGGTCTTGAGTCTATCCTGATGCGAGCTCTTGCCGGAAGAGAAATGGAACTTGGAAAGATCGTTCCAATACTCGGTGCCCTTGATGTCGAACGAACCGCCCGCATCCACTTTGCTCCAGAACTCGCGCACCTTGGCACCGTCGCGCCCGACCAGGTCGAACACGAAGCGCTCGAAGTTGGAGGCCTTGCTGATATCCATCGACGGGCTGCTGGTCTCGTAGGTGTGGTCGGTGCCGCGCGGACGGTACACGCCGGTGCGGAAGAATTCGTCCAGCACGTCGTTCTCGTTGGTGGCCAGGATCAGCTGGCCGATAGGCAGGCCCATCATGCGCGCGATGTGGCCGGCGCAAATGTTGCCGAAGTTGCCGCTTGGCACCGAGAACGCAACCTGCTCGTCGTTGCTCTTGGTCGCGGCGAAGTAGCCCTTGAAGTAATACACGATCTGCGCTGACACGCGCCCCCAGTTGATGGAGTTGACCGTGCCGATCTTGTGCGCGGCCTTGTAGGCGTGGTCGTTGGAGACGGCCTTCACCATATCCTGCGCGTCGTCGAACATGCCGTTGATGGCGATGTTGTAGATGTTCGGGTCCTGCAGCGAATACATCTGTGCGCGCTGGAACGCAGACATCTTGCCGTTCGGCGACAGCATGAACACACGGATGCCGCGTCTTGCCGCGCATCGCGTATTCGGCAGCGGAACCGGTGTCGCCTGAGGTCGCACCGAGGATGTTCAGTTCTTCGTTCTGCTTGGCCAGCGCGTACTCGAACAGGTTGCCGAGCAATTGCATCGCCATGTCCTTGAACGCCAGCGTCGGGCCGTTGGAAAGTTCCTGGACGTAGACGCCCTCACTCAATTTGCGCAACGGGGTGATCTGCGTTGCATCGGAATCACTGCGGCCGTTGCTGTACACCTGCGCGGTGTAGGTCTTGCTGATGATGGCCTTTAGGTCGGCTGCCGGGATGTCGGTGGCGAACTTGGATAGCACCGCGAACGCGAGGTCGGCATACGACAGTTTGCGCCAGGCATCCAGCTCGGCGCGCGTCACTTGCGGATATTGCTCCGGCAGGTACAAGCCGCCGTCCGGCGCGAGACCGCCCAGCAGGATTTCGGTGAAGGTCTTGGCGGGTGCGTTGCCGCGTGTGGAAATGTATTTCATTTTCACTACCTCATCAGTTCCCTCTCCCTTGCAGGGAGAGGGGTAGGGAGAGGGTAGAAGTTCAGAACCCTCTCCCCCAACCCCTCTCCCGCTCGCGGGCGAGGGGAGTTTAGATATTTACTTACCCAACTCTTCCATGCGCAGCTTGGTCACTTTTCCCGCCACCACACCCAGCTTCTCGATCTTCGCGATCGCCGCGTTGATGCGCTTCTCGCGCGTCTGGTGGGTGAGCATGATGAGGTCGGTCTGGTCTTCGCCTTCGCCAGGCTCCTTTTGGATCACTGCGTCGATGGATATCTGCTCGTCCGCCAGGATGCGCGTGATGTCAGCCAGAACTCCTGGTTTATCAACGACGCGCAGGCGCAGGTAGTAGCTGGTGACCACTTCGTCCATCGGCAGTATCTTCAGGTCGGCCATCGCGTTCGGCTGGAAGGCCAGATGCGGCACGCGGTTCTCGGGATCGGAAGTGTGCATGCGTGTCACGTCCACCAGGTCGGCGATCACCGCGCTGGCAGTTGGCTCCGCGCCGGCGCCCTTGCCGTAATACAGCGTTGCACCAACGGCATCGCCCTGCACCACGACGGCGTTCATCGCACCTTCCACGTTGGCGATCAGGCGCTTGCTCGGGATCAGCGTGGGATGCACGCGCAGCTCCACACCTTCCGGCGTGCGCTTGGTGATGCCCAGCAGCTTGATGCGGTAGCCCAGTTGTTCGGCGTATTTGATGTCGACCGCATCCAGCTTGGAGATGCCTTCGATGTAGGCCTTGTCGAACTGCATAGGGATGCCGAACGCGAGGGAGGCCAGGATGGTGATCTTGTGCGCCGCGTCCACACCTTCGATGTCGAAGGTCGGGTCAGCTTCGGCATAGCCCAGGCGTTGCGCTTCCTTCAGCACGGTATCGAACGAGAGGCCCTTGTCGCGCATCTCGGACAGGATGAAGTTGGTTGTGCCATTGATGATGCCGGCGATCCACTCGATGCGGTTGGCGGTGAGGCCTTCGCGCAGCGCCTTGATGATGGGGATGCCGCCCGCGACGGCCGCTTCGAACGCGACCATCACGCGCATCTTTTGTGCGGCCAGGAATATCTCGTTGCCGTGCGTGGCCAGCAGGGCCTTGTTGGCGGTGACCACATGCTTGCCATTCGCGATCGCCTTCAGCACCAGCTCTTTGGCCACACCGTAGCCGCCGATCAGTTCGACGACGATATCCACTTCCGGATCGGTCACGACGGAGAATGCATCGTCGGTCACGCGGCAGGCACCGCCCGTGACCTTCTTCGCCAGTTCCACATTCTTGTCCGCCACCACGGTGATGACGATCGGGCGCCCTGCGCGGCGGGTGATCTCTTCCGCGTTGCGTTGCAGCACGGTGAATGTGCCGCCGCCGACTGTACCGATACCGAGTAGTCCTACTTTGATTGGTTTCATGAGAATGATTTCTTAAAGTTAAAAGCGGGAATGACAAAACCTTCGCGGAAATAGAACTTGTGCGCCTGCGTGCGCTGCGCGCCGGAATCCAGCACCAGGCCGCTGGCACCCAATTCTTTTGCCACCTGTTCCAGATGCGTGATCAGGGCATGACCAACGCCTTGGGACCGGCAAGCCTCATCGGTCACCAGATCGTCGATGTAGAACTTCAAGCCGTCGAAGGTGTTCTCGTGCCAGCGATAGACTGCCAGCCCGAGCACCTCATCACCTTTTACAGCCAATGCCATGCGCGCATCTGCCAACACACGCCCCATCTTGGCTGCATAGTCAGCCGGCAAACACGGACGCAACTGGCGATGCACGCCTTCGGCACGCGCCAACCATTCAGCGCCGACGACGTCACCGTCCTGCGCAAACACCTCTACGATCTTCATGTCCCGTGACGCTTGCGGTAGCTTTCCAGGAAGCGCGCGATGCGGCCGATGGCCTCGGTCAGGTCATCCGCATTGGGCAGGAACACCACGCGGAAGTGATCAGGGTGTATCCAGTTGAAACCTGTGCCCTGCACGATCAAAACCTTCTCGGTCTCCAGCAGTTCGAGGATGAACTTCTGGTCGTCCTTGATCGGGTACATCTTGGGATCGAGGCGCGGGAACATGTATAGCGCGGCCTTGGGCTTGACGCAGGTCACGCCGGGTATCTCGGTGAGCAGCTTGTGCGCTAGATCGCGCTGTTTGCACAGTCTCCCGCTCGGCGCCACCAGATCGTTGATGCTCTGGTAGCCGCCCAGCGCGGTCTGGATGGCGTATTGCCCCGGCACGTTGGAACACAGGCGCATCGAGGCCAGGATGTTCAGGCCGTCCAGATAGTCCTGCGCATTCTTCTTTGCGCCCGAGATGACCATCCAGCCGGAGCGGTAGCCGCAGGCGCGATAGTTCTTGGACAGGCCGTTCATGGTGACGAACAGCACGTCGTCCGCCAGCGAAGCCATGGAGGTGTGCGTCACGCCGTCGTACAGCACCTTGTCGTAGATCTCGTCGGCGAAGATGATCAGGTTGTGCTCGCGCGCCAGCTGGATGATCGCCTTCAGGATCTCGTCGGAATACACCGCACCGGTGGGGTTGTTCGGATTGATGACGACGATGGCACGCGTGTTCGGCGTGATCTTGGCCTTCATGTCGGCCAGATCGGGGTTCCACTCGTTGGCCTCGTCGCAGATGTAGTGGCGCGGCGTGCCGCCCGCCAGCGTGACCGCCGCCGTCCACAGCGGATAGTCGGGCGCCGGCACCAGCACTTCGTCGCCCGGGTTGAGCAGGCCCTGCATGGACATGACGATGAGCTCGGAGGCACCGTTGCCGATGAAGATGTCGTCGATGGTGACGCCGGCGATCTTCTTCTGCTGGGTGTAGTGCATGATCGCCTTGCGCGCGGCGAACAGGCCCTTGGAATCGGAATAGCCGGACGAATTCGGCAGGTTCAGGATCACGTCCTGCTGGATCTCCTCCGGCGCATCGAAGCCGAACGGCGCCAGATTGCCGATGTTCAGCTTGATGATGCGCTGCCCCTCCTCCTCCATCTGCTTGGAACGCGCCATCACCGGACCGCGGATGTCGTAACAGACGTTGGCCAGCTTGATGGATTTCAGCACGGGCTTGGACGTATCTTTTTCGGATTTCACTTGAGCGCTTCCTGATTTGCCAGGCTGGCGCCGATGGTAGAATCATCGACATACAGACAAGGCGTTACAAAGGCCGCGATTCTACCGCGCCGCCGCCAACTGCCGCAAATGGAGACCACGCTTTGGCACTGCACCTGCAAACAAATTCAAACCAGCGACTTTTCACCGGACACGGTGCGGGTTACGTCACCGTCAACGGCCAGCGTTATCCACAGCCGGTGGTGGTAATGGCCGGGGAAGTGCGCACAGACTGGCCAGCCACGGATTTCGCCACGCTGACGCCAGCGCATTTCAACTACTTCCTTGAACTTAAACCGGAAGTGCTGCTGCTCGGCACCGGCGCAAAGCAACAGTTCGCCCATCCCGAGTTGTACCGAGAACTGATCCGCGCCGGCATCGGCATCGAATTCATGGACACACCCGCCGCCTGCCGCACCTACAACATCCTCGTCGCCGAAGACCGCAAGGTGGTGGCGGCGGTGCTGCTATAGAAACACATAAAGCAATTTGCCACAGAGGACACAGAGACCACAGAGAAAACGGGTTCACATCACCAGAGCTGTTCACGTAACAGCTTTCTCTGTGTACTCTGTGATCTCTGTGGCTTGATTGTATTTTGTTGTTGCTCAAAACCAAGGAAACCATGACCCATCCCTTGCACAAAGTCATCGCCCAGACCGAACAGGTCATCCTCGGCAAGCCGCGCCAGATCAGGCTGGCACTCACCTGTTTACTTGCGCGCGGCCACCTGCTCATCGAAGACCTGCCCGGTGTCGGCAAGACCACGCTGGCGCATGTGCTGGCGAAGACGCTGGGCCTGCAATTCCAGCGCATCCAGTTCACCAGCGACATGCTGCCCGCCGACATCCTCGGCGTCTCGATCTATCAGCGCGACAGCGGCGAGTTCAAGTTCCATGCGGGGCCGATCTTCGCGCAGATGATCCTGGCCGACGAAGTGAACCGCGCCACACCAAAGACGCAGAGCGCACTGCTGGAAGCGATGGAAGAACACCAGGTCACCAGCGAAGGCGAGACGCGCCCGCTGCCCGTGCCGTTCTTCGTCATCGCCACGCAGAACCCCACCAACCAGATCGGCACCTTCCCGCTGCCGGAATCGCAGCTCGACCGCTTCCTGATGCGCATCCAGCTGGGATATCCGGACGCCCAGGCGGAACGCGGGCTGCTGGCAGGCATAGAACGGCGCGACCTCATCGCCAAGCTCACCCCGCAGATGGAGACCGCCGAGTTGATGGCCTTGCAGCAACAAGCCAGAGAGGTGTTCGTCTCCCCCGCCCTGCTCGATTATGTGCAAGCTATCCTGCGCCACACCCGCGAGGCATCCCGCTACGTGCACGGCCTCAGCCCGCGCGCCGGACTGTCGATGCTCGCCGCCGCCCGCGCCTGGGCTCTGCTCGACGGGCGCAACGCCGTCATCCCCGAAGACGTGCAGGCAGTGCTGCCCGGCGTTGCCAGCCACCGCCTGCAGAGCGTGCAGGACGTGCAGATCTCCGACGGCGACAAGCTGGCTCGCGAGTTGATCGAGGCAGTCGCCATCCCATAAAGAAAAAGCCCGTCACCTGGACGGGCTTGTTTTCAAACAAAGGCGGTTAGCAAGGCTCCCACGCTGCGGCATCCTCCCAAATAATTGATCCAGTTTGGTAGACGGTTTGTCCATCTACATGGTCAGTATTGCCCAAGTTATTACCGAAAGCATCGAATTTCTGAATCCCGCCAATCCGAATTTGAATCTTATTGCCGTTTGCACCCTCAGTATATCCGCGCATCTTAAAAGTTCTTGACTCTGCTCTTCCATATACTGTCTGTCCCATTGCAGAACCAATTGCACGCGCTTCGGTACCAGAAAATGACGTACAAACCGCCTGTCCAACTTCTTTCACTTGCGCAAGATGCTGAAGTTGTTGTTGCCGGGCTCTCGCCAGTTGTTCTGCTTTGCGGTTGCGTTCGGAAATCAAGTCGTTTAACGCGGTTTGTGCCGCTACGCTGCCACCTTGAGCACCTTTTTTCCACAACCGTTCGGCCTCTGTTTCATTGCGGTAATGATCTTTCTGGAAGAAGCCAAGTTTGAATAACGCATCTGCGCTCCCTACGGCAGCTGCTTTTTCAAACCATTTTTCCGCATCTACATTGAAGCCGGCATAACCCAGATAGAATAAACCGCGCTGGTATTTCGCATTGGCATCGCCTTGCTCGGCTTGTAGATCCAAAGCCAATCTTTCTTGCTCGGCTTTTTGACGTGCGGTATCGGCTTCTTGTTGCCGCTTAGCAGCCGCTGCCAGTTTAGCTTCCCGGTCTTGTTCCGCCATTGCGATTAACCCGCTGGATTGGGCTATTTCAAGGATTGCCTCTTGATCTACATCTACATAAGTCGGGGCAGACCCAATCATGAGTGACACACCAACACCAAGTGCGCGTTCCATTGCATGCTTATTCAGATAAATACTTTTCGTTAGTGTGGAAGTGCATATCGTGTAACCATTACTGTCGCGACTCATTCCAAATACGCCTCGAAAGCACCTCCAATCACCCGAATCCTCACGGTTTTGTGGCTTAACCTGTAGCTCAATCACTTTGCTAGATGAATCAACCAATACCTTTTCTACGTTATCTTTCAAAAGATCGCCTGTTCTTGACGCTTCCCATTTGCCGTTATTTTTGATGAGGTAATAAGACTCACCATACTCCCCTCCAATATTCTTCGAGACTGAATAGCCCGAATTGCCTAAATCGCCGGAGGACTGCGCATTAGAAGTTGAGCCGCCAACGATAGATGCAACCAATGCCACACCAGTAAGAAATTTCTTCACGTCTTTCCCCATTAAATTTGATTGGAATAATTAGCCCAGAAAATCGCAAAACTGACGAACTCTAATTCGCGAGGGGGGGGGGGTGTCAAGCGCAAAGGTGGTGCAGTGCTAGAATACTCGGCATCAGGAGCCCGCAAGGAGTTGGCAATGAATGAAACAGCAATTCTCGAACAGCGTCGGCAAGCTCGTGCCGAAAAACATTTGGCCGATGCCAACCTGCTCGCATTGCACAAACAGGCGGCCGAGGCGCTGCTCGACCCCAAGCTGGGTGTGCAGGTGCGTGAACACGCCCTGCGCCAAGTCGACAAATGGGACAGTGGGCGTTTATGCAACCTCCATTACGTGCAGGCATGGCGTCGCATCCTCAGCCTGCCTGCTCCTTCCATCCCGGCAGCCATCCTGCGCCAGGATGCCGAGGGGATCGCGCTGCGCCAGAACTCTCCTTTCGGCTTTCTCGTTAACCGCCATTCAGCATGAACCGTAACGATGTCGCCCACTTACTGACGGAGGCGATGCGCCTCACCAAGCATCGCGATTATGTGATTATCGGCAGTCTGTCGATACTTGGCGCGACGGCCACGCCGCCGGACTCTATGACGGGTTCCATAGACGTCGATCTCTACCCCAAAAACGACCCGGGACGTGCTTATGAAATCGCCGCCCAGCTCGGCTTGGGCAGCGAATTTGAACAGCACTACGGCTACTACGCCGATGCCGTCTCGCCCATGCTGCCCACCTTGCCGGAAGGGTGGGAAACGCGGCTGATCAAAATCGAATTCGAGAGCGGTGCTGCCGCATGGTTTCTGGACCCGAACGATGCCGCCATTTCCAAATACGTCCGTAGCGAGCCGCGTGACCGCGAATGGATAATCGCCGGGTTGCAGGCCGGAATCCTTTCGCTCGCCACAATAGAATATCGTTTGCGCGAAACGATCATGGAAGCCGAAGAGCGCGCCCTGACGAATCGAGCGGTTGAAGAAGACCGGAAGTGGCTCGATTCAAACCCCGCCGACACTACCAAGCACATTGCTGGATAGCGAAATCAGTCTGTGTTCGCCACCTTCCGACAACTGTTTCGCAACTGGGCGTTCCGCCGCAGCGTCGAGAGCGGCACACTGGTGCTCAACCAGCGCCGTGTCTACATCATCCCCTCGCGGCAGGGATTCGGTTTCGCCCTGGTGTTGATGCTGATGCTGCTGGGCGACATCAATTACAACCTGAGCCTGGGTTACGTGCTCACTTTCCTGCTCGCCACCACAGCGGGGATGAGCATGCTGTATGCCTTCCGCAACCTGGCACAGCTGGAGATCCATGCGGGCTATGTCGAACCCGCGTTCGCCGGGGAGCTCGCGCACTTCGTGTTCCACTTCAACAATCCCGGCACACTGGCGCGATACCAGATCCACCTGCACGATGACGAAGGGCACCACACTGTGTTCGACCTGCCCGCGCAATGTTCCACTCCGGTGGATCTCGCCCTCCCAACCACGCAGCGCGGCTGGCTGGATAGCGGGCGCTTGACGCTGTACACGCATTTCCCGCTAGGGATGTTCTATGCGTGGACATACATCCATTTCGATGTTCGCTGCCTGGTCTATCCCAGACCCGCCGCACCGCAGCCCCTGCCTGTCGCCTCCGCGCAGAACGGCACGGGCAAGGCGATCACGGCGGGAGACGAGGACTTCTTCGGCCTGCGCAACTATGTGGCGGGCGATGCCATGCCGCGCATCGCATGGAAGGCGCTGGCACGCGAACAAGGCCTGCAGGTCAAACAGTTCTCTGCGCTGCAGGGACAGGAGCTGTGGCTGGACTGGTCGCAGCTTGCCGAACATCGCGCAGGAACGCAAACTGGAACTGCTCACGCGCTGGGTGCTGGATGCCGATGCGCAGGGTCTGTTGTACGGCTTGCGCCTGCCTGACGGCGAGGTCGCTCCTCAACACAATCCGGCACATCGCGCAGAGTGTCTGCGCAGGTTGGCGCTGTTCGGGAACAGCGATGAACCCCACCCTCTCCCCAACCCCTCTCCCGCAAAAAGCGGGAGAGGGACTCGTTCCACTCCCCTCTCCCGCTTGCGGGAGAGGGTGGCGCATAGCGCCGGGAGAGGGGAACCATGAAGCTCAGCGCGCCGCTCATCTACGGACTCATCGCCTGCATCCTGCTGGTCAGCGCGCCGCATGCGGAACACCTGCCGTTGTGGGTCAGCGCGGTGTGTTCTGCATTGCTGGCCTGGCGTGTCTACCTGACTTACAGCGACAACCCGCTGCCAGCACGCTGGCTGTTGCTCGCCGTCACCGTCGCCTGCGTGCTGGCCATCGCCATCACGTTCCGCACGCTGTTCGGGCGCGAGGTGGGCGTCACGCTGCTGATCCTGCTCGCCACGCTCAAGCTGCTGGAGCTGCGCGCGGTGCGCGACGCCACGGTGCTGATCTACCTGTCCTGCTTCATCATCATCACCAATTTCTTCTACTCGCAGAGCATCGCCACCGCGCTGTTCATGCTGTTCACGCTATTGGTGATCATGGCGACCTGGGTGCATATGCAGACCGGGACGCTCGCGCTCAAACCGCGCTTGCGCATCGCAGCCATGTTGTTGCTGCAAGCCATCCCGCTATCGCTCCTCCTGTTCGTGCTGTTCCCGCGAGTGCAGGGCCCGCTGTGGGGGCTTCCGCAGGATGCTTACGCCAGCAGCGGCCTTTCAGACACCATGGCGCCCGGCAGCGTGAGCAGACTGTCGCTATCCGATGACGTGGCGTTCCGCGTGACCTTCAACGACAAAGTACCGGCGCGCGAACAGCTGTATTGGCGTGGGCCGGTACTGTGGGATTTCGACGGCACCACCTGGACACGTGGCCGCAACGCCACCATGCAGCAACCATCGCTCACCGATGCGACCTCTCCGGTGGATTACACGGTGACGCTGGAGCCGCACAACAAACCCTGGCTGTTCGCGCTGGACATGCCGACTAAGATCTCCATTCCCGCCTATCTTGCGCCGGACTTCCAGTTGCTGAGCAGAGCGCCGGTGAATGCGCGTATCCGCTATAGCGCCACTTCGCAGCTGAGCTATCGGGCCAACCTCAATGAACCGCCGCAACAACTGCAGCGCGCCCTCGCCTTGCCGCCAGGGTACAACCCGCAGGCGAAACAACTCGCAAGAGAATGGCGCGCTCGCAACGACAGCGATATCGCGCTGGTACGCACTGCACTCGCTTATTTCAACCAGAACGGTTTCGAGTACACGCTGGAGCCGCCGCTGCTAGGTGTCAACAGCGTGGACGACTTCCTGTTCACTACCAAAAAGGGATTCTGCGAACACTACGCGAGCAGTTTCGTGTTCCTGATGCGCGCAGCGGGCGTTCCCGCACGCGTGGTGACCGGTTATCAGGGCGGCGAATACAACGACCTCGGCGGCTACTACATCCTGCGCCAATCCGACGCGCATGCCTGGGCGGAGGTGTGGTTGCGCGATCGCGGCTGGGTACGCATCGATCCGACGGCGACCACCTCCCCGGCACGCATACAAAGGGGACTGAGAGCCGCCCTGCCGAACAGCGCCGCCTTGCCCTTTATCGCGCGCACACAATCGCCGTTCTTGCTCAAGCTGCGCTTCAACCTGGACGCACTGACCAACCAGTGGAACCAATGGGTGCTGGGCTACAACACCGAGCGCCAGTTCGCTTTCCTCACGCGCTTGGGCATGGAAGACATCACCTGGCAGAAGATGGCGCTCGACATGCTGGCCGGCGTCGCCCTGCTGGTGGGCATCTTCACGCTCATCCTGCTGCGGCGTCTGGTCACAAGGCAGACCGATGCGGTGCAAGCAGCATGGTTGAAGGCATGCCGCAAACTGGAGAAGGCCGGATTGCCGCGTGCACCGCATGAAGGGCCGATGGAGTATGCGGATCGTATCTCCGCCGCGCGTCCCGAACTGGCCGAAGACATCTACGATCTGGCCGCGCGCTATGCCTCTCTGCGCTATGGCGGAGAAGCCGAGCAACACGGCTTGACCGCATTCAGGAATGCGGTGCGTGCCTTCAAGTTATAATTCGCGCCACTTTCGTTCAAGCACCCGATCATGCAAATCACCCGCCGCCTGGAATTCGATGCCGGACACCGCATCCCCAACCACAACAGCCAGTGCAAACACCTGCACGGTCATCGCTATACCATCGAGATCACGCTCTCGGGCGATGTCATCACCGCTGAGGGTGTATCGGAGCAGGGCATGGTGATGGATTTCTCCGACGTGAAGCGCATCGCCAAGGAGCATGTGGTGGATGCGTGGGATCACGCTTTCCTGGTGTATCGCGGCGACAAGGTAGTGCTGGATTTTCTGCACACGCTGCCCGACCACAAGACCGTGGTGCTGGATGTGATCCCGACTGCGGAGAACCTGGCGAGGGTCGCGTTCGACTTGCTGCTCGATGCCTACCGCGACACCTACGGCAATCACCTCAGGCTGGAACGTGTGCGGCTCTACGAAACGCCCAACAACTGGGCGGATCACACGCGCTATAACCAATGACTTGGCAGCTTGCTGCCCTTAGTCAGATGGCTAGTAGTCTCACCAGGCTTCAAACCTTTGCATACTCACTGACCAGTGTCCGGTCGCTTCTTTTTGCTTTGTCTTGACCGGTGAACCTGATCCGAGTCCTTACCGGACTGCTTCGCCATCTTCGACTCCCAGTAGTTCCCGGTGGGGTGGCGCATGTCGTTCTCCAGCGCGGATCGTAGACACACACGGTATTGCGCCCGGCGCTCTTGGCCTGATACATCGCGGCATCGGCGTGTTTGAGCAGCACATCCATCGTCTCCTCGCCGCCGTGATACAGGGTGATACCGATGCTGGGCGAGCTGTAGTGTTCACGTTCCTTGAGCTGGTAGGGACGCGACAATGCCTCGCGGATCTTCTCCGCCACCAGTTCGGCCTTGTGCGATGCATCCGCCTGTCGCCGCTGATGCTCTCCAGCAGCACCACGAATTCGTCCCCGCCCAGACGCGCCACCGTATCCATCTCGCGCACACAATACTTGATGCGCGCCGCCACTTCGACCAGCAGCAGGTCGCCGTAGTCGTGTCCTAGCGTATCGTTCAGCAACTTGAAACGGTCCAGATCGATGAACAGGATCGCGCCGAAATCGGCGTAACGCGCCGATGCCGTCAGCGCCGCATGGAAGCGCTCCAGGAATAGGCGGCGGTTGGGCAGTTGCGTCAGCGCATCGTAGAACGCCAGGTTGCGTATCTCTTCCTCGGCCTGTTTGCGCGCGGTGATATCGCTGAAGATGGCCACATACTGCGAGGTCACTCCTGCTCGTTCTTCACGGCGGTGATGGTCAGCCATTTCGGATAGATCTCGCCGTCCTTGCGCCTATCCCATATCTCGCCCGCCCAGCAACCCGTCTCCAGCATCTGCTGCCACATCTCAGCATAGAAGACCTTGTCCTGCCGTCCGGAACTCATGATGCGCGGGTTCTTGCCGATCACCTCCTCGGCGGAGTAGCCGGTGATCCCGGTGAACGCGCGGTTGACGCGGATGATGTTGGCCTGCGGCATCGGTGATCAGGATGGCATCGTGCGTCTCGAAAGTGGCAGCAGCCACGCGCATGGCTTCCTCGCTGAGCTTGCGCTGGGTGATGTCGTGGCAGAACACGAAGAACTTCCGGCATTCGGGCATGAAAGTGAGCCGACACTTCGATGTCGATCACTTGCCCGTCTTTGCGCCGATGGCGAGTCTCGAAGCGGTCATTCCCGCACTCGATGATCTTGTCGATACGCGCCTTGACCTCCTCCGGCGCTCCTGCGCTTCCAGCTGGCTGATGTGCATGCCCACCAGCTCCTGCATGGTGTAACCGGACATCCGCGCGTAAGCCGCGTTGACCTCCTCCACATAACCCTGCGCATCGGTCATCCAGAAACCGTCCATCGCCGTCTCGATCACTTGCTCGTGCCGCTTCATGATCAGCCTGCATCTTCTTGCGCTCGGTGATGTCGCGGCTGGAAGCGAACAGATAGCCCTTGCCATCGATCTCGACACCGGTGGTGCATATCTCGACATCCAGCAAGCTACCGTCCCGGCGCCGGTGCACGGTCTCGAACATGCCGCTTTTGCCGATGAAGTCCCTGAACCTTGCGCGCAACTCCTCCGCTGAGAAGTGGCCGTCCCAGTCCCGTACGTTGAGCCGCATCACCTCTTCGCGGGTATAGCCCAGCATGCTGCAGAAGGCATCGTTGACCTCCAGCACGTTGCCCTCGACGTCCATCACGTGGATACCTTCCATCGAGTTCTGCATCAGCGCCTGATTGCGTTGCAACAGTGCATTCGTCACCCGCATGCTTTCGCGCTGCCCGGTGATGTCCAGCCCCATGCCGATCAGCACCGGCTCGCCGTCGCGCTGCACGCGCCGCCCGGTGAAATGATAGGGTGTTCGCGTGCCATCCTTCGCCACCAGCACCGCTTCCATCGAGGCCTCGCCCTGCTCGAACACCTGGCGGATGGCGTTCCCGATCTTGGCCTTGTCCTCGCCCTCGAACAAATCCAGCGGATGGCTGGACGCGATCTCTTCGGCACTGCGCTGCAACACCAGTTCCAGGTTACGGTTCCACATCTGGAAGTGTCCCTGCATGTCGATCATGTAGAACACTCCCGGCAGCGATTCGATCAGCTCTTTGCGGAACGTGTTCTCCCGCTCGACCAACTCGCCGTCGGACAGTTTTTCCATCATGCTGTTCAGCGCTTCGACCAGTTCGCCGATCTCGCCGCCCCCTTTTTCGCCCAAGCGAGCCATCCTGTTCCCCGCCGCGATGTCCCGCGCGGCATGGGTGATGCGCAGAAGCGGCGAGAAGGCTCGGTGCAGCATGAGAAACAGGACACTGCCGACCAATAACATGGCCAGCAAGGCATCGACACTGCGCGACCGCGCGATACCCCCCAGCTGTTCGGACACCACTTCAGCTGGGATGTGATAGGCCAACAGCAGGAAACGCGAGGGGTCGCCGGCATCGAAGGAAACGCGCTCCGCCGCCAGATACTGTTCGCCGTCGCGCTCTGTATCCGCATGCAAAGGCAGGTAGCTCTGCGTCTGCGCTGCGAGCATCGGCTTGAGCGTAGGAAAATCGTCGGTAATGTTGTCCTTGCCCCCAGCTCAAAGGAGAAGGCCCGCCTGGCATCCGGGTGGAGCAAGTAATGCCCCTGCCGATCGGCAATGAGCGCCTGCACGCCCGGAGGCAACCCGGCCTTGGCGAAATCGAACAAGGAATGCACATCCTGACTGATGACCACCAGACCGAACACATGGCCGTTCGCATCGAATACCGGCGTGACAGCACGCAAGGTGGGGCGATGTGGTTCTTCTATCCTGCCGAATTCCTGATTGAGGGTGAATCTCGGAAAGATAGACCCGCCCGGCGGCCAGCTCCATGCCGGCCTTGAAATAGTCGCGATCGCCTTTTGCCTGCAGGGCATGCACGCGGCGTCACCTCGATACGGCCGTCGCGGCTGTCGACGCGGATCAGCTCTCGTCCGCCATTGGCCACGCCGATCAAGCGCACCTTGAAGTAGTTGGGGCGAGCGCGCAGAAAGGCTGCGAAATCTCCTGCAGACGCGCTTCCCAAGTTGCATAAGAAGTTTTGTCGCGAGGATCGAAACCGTGATTGGCAGTGGCGCGGACGATGCCGGAGATGGGCGGAACTCCGGCGAGGAACAGCGCATCCTGACGCAGATCCTCTATGTCCTGGCTTAGACGCACCTGTTCGACATGGATCGCCGCCGCGATGTCGGCGCTGCGCGCCTTCAGATAGGCCTCGTGCAGCCGCTCGTTCTCGTTGCCTATCCATATCAGCGCGCCGATCGCCACGAGCAGCAGCATGCCGACAGTGATGCGCGTTGATAACCGAAAGTCATCAGCTTCATGCGGCATGCCCCACTCGGAGTAGAAGTCCGCCGGATGCTATCAGGTTCGAATGAGGAATCAACCCTGTTGAGATATCTGGTGCTGCGCGAGGCACAGGTCCTGCCATGCCTTGGCTTTCTCGGCCGGGCTGCGCAGCAGGTAGCCGGGTGATAGGTGACGATGAGCGGGGTGCCGTGGAAATCGTGCAGCCGTGCCGCGCAACGATCCCAGCGTGGCATCGCGCCCCAGCAACGAGGTCGCGGCGGTCTTGCCCAGCGCCACGATGAGCTTGGGTTTGATCAGCGCGATCTGTTGCTGCAGATAAGGCAGGCAGGTGGCGATCTCGTCCGGCTCCGGCGTGCGGTTGCCGGGCGGACGGCATTTGACGATGTTGGCGATATACACGTTGTTGCCGCGCTTCAGCTTGATCGCCGCCAGCATGTTGTCGAGCAGCTTGCCCGCCTGCCCCACGAACGGTTCGCCCTGCGCATCTTCGTCCGCACCCGGCCCTTCGCCGACGAACAGCCACTCCGCCTTTTCGTCGCCCACGCCGAACACCGTCTGCGTGCAGCCGGCGCGCAGTTTGCAGGCGGTGCAGTCGTGCACCTTCTGTTTGAGTTCGGGCCAGTTCAGATTGGCTGAATCAGTTGAATCTGATCCGGATTGCTCCTTATCCTGGACTCCGTCATTCCGGCGAAGGCCGGAATCCAGCTGATTGAACATCTCCCGCGAATGCGGGGCGACGTCGCTGCTGTCCGTTCCTCTAGACTCGCCGCAAGCGGCTCACTTTGTCCGCTTTGCGGAGTATTTATCTGGTCTGGATTCCGGCCTTCGCCGGAATGACGGGCTAAAGGATCTGCTGACGATGTCGCAATCTCCTGCTCCGCCGCAACAGGCGCGTCACGCCTCACCCACAGCGGGTAAAGATTGAGTTCGCGCAGTACAGCTTCGTCTCGAATATTCACAGTATACTGTCCCATCAAGATCGCATCTTCGCGGCCATGTGTCCGCCGGATAATAATCGCGGCGCAAGCCCGATCTGCTCGAATCCGGCGCTGCGGTAAAGTGCGATGCGCGGCCGCGTTCGACGCGCGCACCTCCAGCACCATGCGCCGCATCCCGGAGTGACGCGCCAGCGCCAGCATCTCTTCCAGCAGCGCCCGCCCCAGGCCTTTGCGCTGATGCTGCGCGGCGATGGCGATGTCGAGCAGCTCCGCCTCGTCCACCGCCAGCATCAGCACCGC
Source organism: uncultured beta proteobacterium (assembly GCA_963813255.1). Lineage (GTDB taxonomy): Bacteria > Pseudomonadota > Gammaproteobacteria > Burkholderiales > Gallionellaceae > Sideroxyarcus. The sequence goes on from CAWEYD010000012.1 coordinate 125,501, forward strand.
GTAGCCGAGCATCTGCGCTGTCCCGCTCGATACACCTTGCACAGATACTTGCTGCGCAAGGCATCGCTGAAATTCCCCAGCGTCCACGGATGGGCATGCACCTCGCGCTCGATGCGCAGCACCTCATCCAGGTCGGCCTCGGTCATGTCGCGCAGGATCATTGCTGCCGTTCGCTGGTCTTCAACGCCACCTTGTCGCGCAGGTAGAGCGGCAGCGCCAGCGCCGCATCCACTGCATTGCCCTTGGCGAATTCGCTGGCGGCGAGTCGTGCCACGGCGCCCGCCTGCGGCACCGCCTGTGCATCCACGCCCAGCAACTGCCCGCCGTAGCGCGCTCGCAATGCGCTCGCCATTCACGACGAAGCCGCTGCCCGCGCCGAACCAGCCTTCGCCTTCCACCGCGGCGCATCCTCCGCCTGGCACAGGCACGGTGCTATCACCGTCGCCCACTCGCCATCGCGTTTTTCATAAGCCGCGAGATACACCTCGCCCATGCGCGCATCCAGCGCGGCGATCACTTTGTCGCTGCCGCGATGCCTGCGCCAGCGCCTGCAGCGTGCACACGCCGACCACGTTCAGACCGGCGCCCAGCGCCAGGCCTTGCGCCACGCCGCAGGCGATGCGCACGCCGGTAAAGGAACCGGGCCCTTTGCCGAACGCGATGCCATCGATGCTGCATGTTCACGCCGGCATCCTGCAGCAGCGCATCCAGCATCGCCATCAACAGCTTCGGAATGTTTCTGCCCGACCAGTTCGCAACGTTCGCTCACCGCGCCGTCCTGCCACAGCGCGACGGAGCAGTATTCGGTGGAGGTTTCTACAGCCAGGATACGCATCAGGCGACCAGCAGCAATGCCACCGCCTGCGCCGCGATGCCCTCGCCGCGCCCGGCGTAGCCCAGCTTCTCGGTGGTGGTGGCCTTCACGTTCACCGCGTTCATGCGCGATGCCGAGGTCGGCAGCGATGTTCTCGACCATCTGCGGGATGTGCGGTGCCATCTTCGGCGCCTGCGCGATGATGGTGGCATCCACGTTGCCGATGCGATACCCGAGCGCCACTAGCTTGCGCACCACTTCGCGCAGCAGGATGCGGCTGTCGATGTTCTTGTATTTCGCGTCGGTGTCGGCGAAATGGTGGCCGATGTCGCCCAGCGCCGCCGCACCCAGCAGCGCGTCGCAGATCGCATGCAGCAGCACGTCCGCGTCGGAATGGCCGAGCAGGCCCTTTTCGTAGGGAATGTCCACGCCGCCGATGATCAGCTTGCGGCCAGCCACCAGTTGGTGGACGTCGAAACCTTGTCCTATTCTCATGCACAATCCTTCAGTAGCAACTCCGCCAACCTGATGTCCTGCGGATACGTCACCTTGAAATTGCTGGAGTCGCTCGCCACCAGCTTGGGGTGCAGGCCCAGCGCCTCGATGGCCGAGGCCTCGTCGGTCACGCTGGGCACTGCTGCAGTGCCTCCAGCAGCAGGCCGGCGCGGAACATCTGCGGCGTTTGCGCCTGCCACAGGCCTTCGCGGCTTCGGTGTGCGCGATGCGCTGCGCGGATCGGCGCGCTTGAGGGTGTCGGCCACCGGCACTGCCAGGATGCCGCCCACCGGATCGTCGCGCAGATCGTTGATCAGGCGCGTCAGCAGTGCGCGTCAGGCAGGGACGTGCGGCATCGTGCACCAGCACCCAGTCGTCCGGCTCCAGCTCGGAGGCCATCAGGCCGTTGAGCACGCTCTCGGCGCGCGTCGCGCCGCCGCAGTACAGCGGCTGCAGCTTGTCCGCGCAATGCGACCAGTCGTAGTGGGCGAACTGTGTATCGTCGGGCGCCAGCACCACGAACACGGTGTTGATGTCGGTATTGGCGCACAAGGTAGTCAGTGCGTGCTAAATCAGCGGGTGGCCGGCCAGTGGAGGTATTGCTTGGGCAATTCGCTCCCCATGCGTGCACCGGAGCCGGCGGCGGGAACTAAAGCGTGGAATTCAGTCATGTGTGCGAGTTTACCAAACCCGCCGCTTGAACGCAGACACGATTGCCGAAGATCACTCGAACTTGAAGCCTTGCTCCAGTACCTGACGGCAGGCATCGACCACCTGTGCGTCGTAAAGCGCGCCGCGCTTGCCGACGATCTCGTCCAGCGCCGCTGGCATACCCAGTCCCGGACGATATGGGCGATGCAGAGGCCATTGATTCCACCACATCGGCCACCGCAACGATCCTCGCTTCCAGACAGATCGCCGCGCCCTTGAGCCCCTGCGGGTAACCGGAACCATCCATGCGCTCATGGTGCTGATGGGCGATCTCGGCGATCGGCCAGGTGAACTTGACGTCTCTTCGAGGATGTTGTACCCCATCGCGGCATGTTCCTGCACGATCTGCACTCGATCGGGGTCAGCCGTGACGGTTTGCTGAGTACCTCCGCCGGCACCCCGATCTTGCCGATGTCGTGAATCATCGATCCCAAACGGACACCGTTGATGCGTTCCTCGCCCAGCCCCATCGCCTGCGCGATCGCGCAAGGCCAGTTCGGCCACGCGCCGTTGATGCCCGGCTGTGTAGGGATCGCGCAACTCGACCGCCATCGAGACCGTGTGGATGGTGCCTTCCAACGCCTGCTGCAGCACCTGCTGCTGCTCGCGCAAGGCACGCTCGGCGAACTTGGTCACTGTCACATCCTGCACCGTTCCCAACGAGCGCAACGGTTTGCCTTCGTCATCGAAGGTCGTTTCGCACTTCTCCAGTACGTACTTGACCCGACCGTCCTTCATCAGCAGGCGATGCTCGATCTGGAAGGAAGAACGCTCCTTCAGCGAATCGGTGTAGGCCGTGTTCACCGCTTCGCGGTCATCGGGATGGATGCCCGCGAGGAATGCCTCATAGGTGGCACCGAACTGCTGCGGGTCGATCTCGAAGATGCGGAATATCTCATCCGACCACATTAACTCATTGGTCCGCAGATCGAGCTGCCAGTGCCCCAGATGCGCCATGCGCTGGGCTTCGGCCAGCTTGGACTCGCTCTCGCGCAACTCATCCTCCATCCGCTTGCGCGCGGTGATGTCGACCGAGATGCCGAGCAGGTGGGTGGGATGTCCCGCTTCGTCGTACAGTCCGATCTTGAAGGTATGCAGCCATTTCTCGCTGCCGTCGGCCGTCTTGATCGGCTCTTCCGCTATCTCCAGCAGACGGCGGCTCTCCAGCACCGCGCGGTCTTTCTGCGTGAAGAAGTCCGCCTGCTCTTGCGGGAACAAATCGTGATCGTTCTTGCCCAGCAGGTCGGTGCGGGAATAACCCAGCAATTGTTCGCCCGCGCGATTGAACAACTCGAAACGCAGATCTTCGGCACGCTTGAGGAAGACCATCGCCGGCATGTTCTCGACGACAGCCCCCAGCAACGCCTGCGAGCGTTTCAGCTCGATCCTTGACGCGCAATTGTTCGGTGATGTCGAGGAAGGTCACCACGGCGCCATGTGTGTACCCGTCCTGATCACCGGATAGGACCAGTAGGCGACCGGGAAAGAACTGCCGTCCTTGCGCCAGAACACCTCATCGTCGACATGGAACGACTTGCCGTCACGAACGGAGGAGAAGGTTGGGCATTCGGCATACGGATAAGGCGAACCATCCGTCCGGGTGTGATGCACCAGCGTATGCATGTTCTTGCCCAGCAATTCGGAAGCGTCGTCATAGCCGAGCGCCTTCACCCCTGCCGCATTGATGAAAGTGCAGTTCCCCTCCACATCCTGTCCGTAGATGGCATGGGCGATCGAATTGGTCAGCAGGGTGACTTGCGCCTCGCTTTGCTCGACCTTCCGTATCGCGCGGCGCTGCTGTCTGCCGCTGAGGAACAGCCCGAACATGCCCAGCCCCCAGATCAGACCGTGACCGCCGATCAGCGCGTTGCGTTCGTTACGTTCGGCAAGCAGGACCGAATCGACCGGAATCGCGATACTGACCCCGCCGCGGATATCGCCCAGCTTGTCGCCATATTTGGCATGACACTTCAGGCAATCCTGCTCCGTGACCATCGGCTTCATGTAGCGGAAATAGGTCTTGCCGTCCGCCATCACGTCGAACGACGCCCACTCCTTGCTGCCGCGCCCGAAAGCTTCAAGCGCCTGCCGTTCCCACGCATCCGCCGCATTGACCGGATTGATCGGCTTCAGGCTGGCGATATGTCCGCGCAACTCGCCGCCGCTGCTGACCAGGCCCTCATGCACCAATCTCACGACATAAGACGAGTTCAGCAGGGTCAGCCGCTTGCCGGATGGCGTGGTGATGTCGCGCTCCGGCACGTGGCTCAGCCAGGGACTGGGCGTGACCTTGCCGCCGACCGGCACATATACCCCGCCGCTGTGGATGACCCAGTTGCGGTATTCCATGTCCATGGCATGAATGGACGACGCTTCGGCGTGCAGCGCAGTCTCGAAACTATATTTCTGGAAATACAGGATCCAGCCCAGAGATGCAGCAACAATCACGCTCCAGACCAGCATGAGCAAACGTGTGTTGCGTTTCAGCAAACCGGTCCGTGATTGTTCGATATGTCGCATCGTTCTGGATAAACCACTCATGTCCTATACCCGGTGAAGATAACACACGAAGCCAGTGCACCACGATGGCAGGCATAAGGGCGCGCCTTAGTTTCAGGCCGTTCCCATGCATGCGCTGAAACCGGCGGCGGAAACTAGTGCGTGGAATTCAGACAAGGGCGCAAACTTTCCAAACTCCCGGTCCCAGAACGCGCGCGCAAAGTCATTTGAATTCGAATCCCCCCTCAAATACCTTACGGCAGGCATCGACCACCTGCTCGTCGTAAAGTACGCCGCGCTTGCCGACGATCTCGTCCAGCGCCGCCTGTATGCCCAACCCCGGGCGATAGGGACGGTACGACAACATGGCTTCGACCACATCGGCTACCGAGATGATGCGCGTATCAAGCAAAATCTCCTCGCCCTTCAGTCCGTCCGGATAGCCGGAGCCATCCAGCCGCTCGTGGTGAGAGCGCACCATCTGCGCGATGGGCCAGGGAAATTCCACGTCTTTGAGGATCTCATAGCCGACTGTCGGATGCAGCTTGATCAGGTTGAACTCGACGCCGGTCAGCACTCCCGGCTTGCTCAGGATCTCCGCCGGCACCCCGATCTTACCGACATCGTGCACCGTGCCGGCGAGGCGGATGCCGTGGATGCGTTCCGGCGGCAGGCCCATCTCGGTGGCGATGGCCGCGGCCAGTTGCGCCACGCGCCGCTGGTGACCGGCGGTATAGGGATCGCGCATCTCCACCGTGGCGGCGATCGCCTGATCGCATCTTCCAGCCCCTTGTGCAACTGCTCCGCGCTGCGCCGGCGCTCGGCGCGGTTTCGCAGATTGACGATGCCGTAGGAAAGGTCGTTGGCAAGTTCGCGCAACAGGCGCATCTCTTCCTCGTCAAAGGCATTCGCGTCGGCCGCATCGATGGTCAGGCGCCGAAAGCGTGTCCCTCGCCGTCCTTCAGCGGCAACGCGAGGATGGAGGCGCATCGGCTCTCGATGGCTGCGGCACGCCATGGCGCAAAGCGCGGATCGGTATAGGCATCGGCGATGACTTGCGGTTCGCCGCTGCGGATGGCCGCTCCCGTCGGCCCGTGGCCGTACTCATCGTCCGCCCAGGAGAAACGCAGTTGCCCGAGCATTTCCGCATCGATGCCGTGCTGCGCCATAGGCCGCACCGACTTCTGCTCGTCCTGCTGCGCATAGCCGACCCAGGCCACGTGGTAGCCGCCGACCTCGACCACAACGCGGCACATTTCCTGCAGCAGCGCGATCTCCTCGGTGGCGCGCACCAGCACCTCATTGCCGGAACTCAGGGTCTTGAGCGCGCGGTTGACCTTGCGCAGACTCTCCCAAGCCACGTCGCGCTCGGTGACCAGCCCGGCGGTATACGCATCGTGGTGGCGGCACAGCAGGATGGCCTTGGCCAGGTTCGCCATCACCGGCTGGAAGATGTGCGTGAGCGGCAGCTCGGTGCGAGGCACCTTGGGCGCGAGCAGCAGGATCACGCCGTTGCGGTCTATGGGCAGGCGCAGGAATGCCGAGTAGGCATTGCCCTTGCCGGATAGCGATGCGAGCAGAGCCGGGTCTTCGCGCAGTTCGGGACCGCCGCGCAGCAGCGCGGCAGGCAGCGTCAGGGGATGTCCGGCTTTCGACGAACTTAAAGTCGCCGATAACGACCTCAAGCTTGGCCTCGACAGTGCCTGCCGCGGATTCGGGCGGCAGATCGAGGAACACCATGCCGGCCGGGAACGAGGTATGGTAGAGCAACTGTTGCAGCGTCCTGGTCAGCAGCGGCTTCACGCTCACCTCGCCGCCGATGGTCATGGCCATCTCGTAGAGGATGGTCAGGATCTGCTGCTCGCGGTTCATGTCTTGTTGTGCCCCCAGCCGGACGCGACCAGCGTGGCGTTATGGAACAGCGGATAGTCCCATTGCGTGGAGCCGCCGATCTCGCCCAGCGACAGGGCGCCGGCGATCTGCGCCGCCTGCGTGCGTTGCGCAAACAGGCCCAACTCGCTTTCCGCCGCCTCGATGCCGAGATGCAGCCGTCTTCCGGCGCAGTAGAACAGCAGCAGTTCCTGCTCCGCCGTCGAACCGCCGAGCGCCTCCAGTCCCTCCGTGAGCGCCGCGATGGTCTGTGCCGAATCCACCGCCGGCGCCTTGAGCAGCGTCAGCAGCGCGTTGGGCGGCACCTCGCCCACGCAGAACAGCGAACCGTCCTGCTCCAGCGCCACCGGGATGCGCACCAGGATCATGCCGTTGGCGCGCACGATGCCGAACGGAAAATGCACCGCATACTGGTAGAAGTTCTCCTGGTCGATCTCCACGCCGTATTGCGCGCGCGCCATCTCCTGGTAGACCTCGAAGGCCGGACGCCAGTCGATCTGCAGGATGCGGTTGCCCTCGGTGGAAGTCGCGGTGAGCATCTGCTGTCGGCGCAGCGTAGCCATGTTCGAGCACGGCGCCGCGGTGCGGCTGCAGCAGCATGACCAGCACGCCGTTCTGGATGATGCGCGAACCGTCGAACAGGCACGGCATGGGCTTGAACGATTCGCTGCCGGCATTGGCGCCCATGTAGCGCACACGGTTGGCGATGCGCAGGTAGAGCTCGTCGAGCAGCGTGGCGATGTTCGGCACCATCGCATCGAACAGCATGAACAGCGTGGTGTCGCGACTGTCTCCCAGACGGGTCTTGATATCCGCCGCGATGACATCCAGTGCCGCCTGGAGCCTTCTCCGGCTCCTGCGGCAGATCCGGATACAGCGCGGCATAGGGCATCTCATCGAAGCGCAGCAGCCACGCGCCTTGCGTGCGGAACGCGCCCCCCTCGATCAGCGCCGGGAATATGGCACCGACCACGGGAATCTGGCGGCGCGCGCACACCTGCTGTATGCGCGCGACCGCATCCCGCTCCGCTCTCGGGCAACAGCACCAGCAGCCCCATCTTCGGCTGCTCGGCTTGCCATGCTGCAAGTTGCTCATCGAGCAGGCGTTCCTCGATATCCGGCAGATAACGTACGGTGTTGGTTGAGGTCATGTTCTCTCTCCTCCGTTGCAGGCTAGCGTCATCATAGCCGCGTTACCCATGATTGGGAAACCATGCAGTGCCGTCGTCGCACCCCGATGGCGAGAGTATAATGCGCGCCTTTGTTTCAGGCCGTTCCCATGCTGTTCACCTCTACCCATTCCCGCCCGCGCTACACCCGACTTGACCGGCTCATCCGATGCCCTGGCCCTGGCGCAATATGCGCGCAGCAAGCGCAGCGATCCGCTCCGCTGGTGGTCATCGCCGCCAATGCGCTGGAGGCGCAGCGGCTGGTGGAAGAGATCCCGTTCTTCGATCCTGAGCTGCGCGTGCACCTGCTGCCGGACTGGGAGACGCTGCCCTACGACCACTTCTCGCCGCACCAGGACCTGATCTCGGAACGCCTGGCCACGCTGCACCACATCCGCAGCAACGCCTGCGACGTGGTCGTGGTGCCGATCACCACCGCGCTGTACCCGCTGCCGCCGGTGTAGTACCTGGCGGCCTACACCTTCTTCCTGAAGAAAGGCGAGCGCCTCGACCTCGACGCCTTCCGCCAGCAGATGACGCTGGCCGGCTACAACCATGTGCAGCAGGTGCTCACCCCCGGCGAATACTGCGTGCGCGGCGGCATCATCGACCTGTTCGCCATGGGCAGCGTGCTGCCCTACCGCATCGACCTGTTCGACGACGAGATCGAGACCATCGCCACCTTCGACGTGGACACGCAGCGCACCCTGTATCCGGTGCCGGAGATCCGCATGCTGCCCGCACGCGAGTTCCCGCATGGACGAGAAAGGCCAGGCCACCTTCCGCCAGAACTTCCGCGACCGTTTCGAGGGCGACCCGTCCAAGTCGCGCATCTACAAGGACGTGAGCAAGGGCATCGCCCCGGCGGGCATCGAGTATTACCTGCCGCTGTTCTTCGACAAGACCGCCACGCTGTTCGACTACCTGCCCAAGAACGCCACGCTGTGCCTGCACCACGACGTGGACGAGGCCATCGCCAGCTTCGGCAAGGATGCCGCCTCGCGCTACAACCTGCTGCGCGGCGATCCGCAGCATCCGCTGCTGGAAACGAAGGAATTGTTCCTGGATGGCGAGCAGTTCTTCATCCGCGCGAAGGAGTTCGCGCGGATGGACATCGTCGCCAGCGAGAGCGGGCGCGACGCTCGACCCCCTGCCCCACCGCCGCCATCCCGACCATCGCCGTGGACCGGCGCGCCGAAGTCCCCACGCAGAAGTTCGAGGATTTCCTGCGCGGCTATCAGGGCCGCGTGCTGCTGCTCGCCGAAAGTCTGGGCCGCCGCGAGATCATGTCCGGCTATCTGAAGGAATACGGCCTCACGCCCGAGGTGTGCGAAGACTACGCATCGTTCCTCGCCGGCAAAGACAAGTTCATGCTCGGCGTCGGCCCCATCCAGATCGGCTTCACGCTGCCGGATGACAACGTCGCCATCGTCACCGAGACCGAGCTGTATGCCGCACAGCCCAGAAGCCGCGCCGCCCGCGCCGCGAAGAAGAGCAACGTCGAAGGCATGCTGCGCGACCTGTCCGAGCTCAAGCCGGGCGACCCGGTGGTGCACGAGCAGCACGGCATCGCGCGCTACCACGGCCTGGTGAACCTCGACCTCGGCGAAGGCGAGAACGAGTTCCTGCTGCTGGTGTATGCGGGCGAGGACAAGCTCTACGTGCCGGTGTCGCAACTGCACGTCATCAGCCGTTACAGCGGCGGCGCACCGGAAGCCGCGCCGCTGCACAAGCTGGGCAGCGGCGCGTGGGACAAGGCCAAGCGCCGCGCCATGCAGCAGGTGCGCGACACCGCCGCCGAGTTGCTCAACATCTACGCCCAGCGCGCCACGCGCAAGGGCCACGCCTTCAAGCTCACCTATCACGACTACGAGGCGTTCGCCGAAGGCTTCGGTTTCGAGGAGACCGCCGACCAGGCCGCCGCCATCGAAGCCGTGCTGCTCGACCTGCAATCCGGCAAGCCGATGGACCGGCTCATCTGCGGCGACGTGGGCTTCGGCAAGACCGAAGTCGCGTTGCGCGCCGCCTTCGTCGCGGTGATGGACGGCAAGCAGGTGGCGGTGCTGGTGCCCACCACGCTGCTGGCCGAACAGCACTTCCAGAACTTCTCCAACCGCTTCGCCGACTGGCCGATCAAGATCGCCGAGTTGTCGCGCTTCCGCTCCGCCAAGGAAGTGACGCAGGCGCTGAAGGACCTGGCCGAAGGCAAGCTGGACATCGTCATCGGCACGCACAAGCTGATCCAGAAGGACGTGAAGTTCCACAACCTCGGCCTGGTCATCCTCGACGAGGAGCACCGCTTCGGCGTGCAGCAGAAGGAAAGACTGAAGGCGCTGCGCGCCGAGGTGGACGTGCTCACGCTCACCGCCACGCCGATCCCGCGCACGCTGGCGATGTCGCTGGAAGGCCTGCGCGACTTCTCGGTGATCGCCACCGCGCCGCAGCGCCGCCTGTCGATCAAGACCTTCGTCAGCAGCTTCAGCCAGGGCGTGATCCGCGAAGCCGTGCTGCGCGAACTCAAGCGCGGCGGGCAGGTGTACTTCCTGCACAACGAAGTGGACACCATCAACAACATGCTGGAGAAGCTGGAGACGCTGCTGCCGGAAGCGCGCATCCGCGTGGCGCACGGCCAGATGGGCGAGCGCGACCTGGAAGCGGTGATGCGCGACTTCACCCACCAGCGCTTCAACGTGCTGCTGTGCTCCACGATCATCGAGACCGGCATCGACGTGCCCACCGCCAACACCATCATCATGAACCGCGCCGACCGCTTCGGCCTCGCGCAGCTGCACCAGCTGCGCGGCCGCGTCGGCCGTTCGCACCACCAGGCCTATGCCTACCTGCTGGTGGACAGCATGGACGGCCTCACCGCGCAGGCGAAGAAACGCCTCGAAGCGATCCAGGCGATGGAACAACTGGGCAGCGGCTTCTTCCTCGCCATGCACGACCTGGAGATACGCGGCGCGGGCGAAGTGCTGGGCGAATCGCAGAGCGGCGAGATGCAGGAGATCGGTTTCAGCTCGTACAACGACATGCTCGCCGCCGCCATCGCCTCGCTCAAGCAGGGCCACGAGCCGGACATGACGCACCCGCTGGGCGTGACCACCGAGATCAACCTGCACACGCCCGCACTGCTGCCCAACGACTACTGCGGCGACATCCACCAGCGCCTGGTCATCTACAAGCGCCTGGCGAACTGCAACACGCAGGAAGACCTGGACGACATGCAGCAGGAACTCATCGACCGCTTCGGCCTGCTGCCCGAACCCGCACAGACCCTGCTCGACAGCCACCGCCTGCGCATCCTGGCCAAGCCGCTCGGCATCAGCAAGGTGGATGCTTCAAGCGAGGCCATCGTCATGCAGTTCGTGCCCAACCCGCCCATCGACCCGATGAAGATCATCACCCTGATCCAGAGCAAACGGCACATCAAGATGGCGGGACAGGACAAGCTGCGGATCGAGTTGAAGTATGGGGATCTGCAGCAGCGGGTGCTGGCGATCAGGAATTTCTTTGGCGAATTGAAGTAATTCCAGCCCTCAACAATCTGCTTGACCCTCACGTAACGTCAGGCCCCAACCTTGCTGGCACGCATGAAGAAAGGAGTGTCCGATGTTGCTTAAAGTGGGGGAATTGGCCAAACGTTGCGGGCTGACTGTCCGCACGCTGCACCACTATGACGCCATCGGCTTGCTCACGCCTTCTGCGCGCTCCGACAGCGGCTACCGGCTTTACAACCGCGACGACATCGCCAGATTGCACCAGATCCAGGCATTACGACGTTTCGGTTTGTCGCTGGCCGACATCGGGGCTGTGCTGGCAAATCCCGGCTCTCATCTTTCGTCCATCGTCGATCAACAGATTCAAATGCTGGATAGCCAGATCGCGCAAAGCACAGCGCTGCGCGACCGGCTGTCGCAGCTGCAAGGTCAGTTGCGCGGGGAGAGGAGCCGGAGCTTGCCGAATGGCTAACGACTCTGGAGATGATGAATATGTACGACAAATACTTTACGAAGGAAGAGCAGAAACGCTTCCCTTTGTTGAGCACGGCTGAGAATATCGACCGTTGCCGAGTGGGCTGAGCTGGTGAAGTCGGTGCGCGAGGCGATGGAGATGAAGGTTCCGCCGCAAAGCCCCGGCGCGCAGAAGCTTGGCGAAACGCTGGATGGCGATGGTGGTGCGCGACACCCACGGCGACCCGCGTTTGCTGGCCAAGCTGAATGTGATGCACTTCAACGAACCCGTCTGTGCAGGCGCAGACCGGCGTCACTCCCGAGGTGATGGCTTTCATCCAGCAGGCATTTGCCGAAACGAAATATGCGATCTACGAAAAATACCTGTCGCCGGACGAATTCCGTTTTCTGCGCGAGAACTACCTCAAGCGCACCAACGAATTCCCCGAACTGATCGCCAAGGTGCGCCAGCATCTGGAAGACGGCACTCGCGCCGGATGATCCGCGAATGCGCCAACTCGCCCTGCACTGGCTGGAACTGTTCCGTTCCTATGCGGGCGACAATCCCGAGACACAGGCAAAGATACGCGAGGCGAATGCAAAGGAGCCGGAGTTGCTGGAAGGCACCTGGATAGACCAGCGCTTGCTCGGGTATGTCATTCAGGCGCTGTCTTGCCTGAAGCCGCACTGATGCTGGGCATCAGTAAAGTGGATGCTTCAAGCGAGGCCATCGTCATGCAGTTCGTGCCCAATCCGCCCATCGACCCGATGAAGATCATCACCTTGATCCAGAGTAAACGGCACATCAAGATGGCAGGCAGGACAAGCTAAGGATCGAGTTGAAGTATGGGGATCTGACTCAACGAGTGTTGGCGATCAGGAATTTCTTTGGCGAGTTGGAGTAACCCTCCTCGTCATTCCGGCCTACGCCGGAATGACGGCATGACTTGATGCTCACAATGGATTGACGCATCGTATCCCAAAGAATACACTACCTCACATGAACTCCATTCTGACCACGGAAGTCTTCGACGACTGGTTCGCCAGCCTGAAAGACATGCAGGCCGCAAGGCGTGTTCAGGCCCGCATTGACCGCGCGGAAGACGGCAACTTTGGAGACTGCGAACCTGTTGGCGAAGGTGTCTCCGAAATGCGGATTCACTACGGGCCGGGTTATCGCGTGTACTTCGTGAAGCGCGGTATGGAGATGGGGAGTTGAAGTAATTAGGCCGTTCGTGCTGAGCTTGTCGAAGCATGAATGACCAAAGTCAAAACCGCCGGGGGTTGCCCGGCAGCAAGTTACCTTTCTTGTCTTGCCAAGAAAGGTAACCCAAAGAAGTCGCCCCCAGTTTGCCGCCCCTGCGGGGTTCCCTGCGTTGCTCGACTGGTCAGGCGGCTGCGGAACTCGCGCTACGCGCTCAGACAGTCCTCGCCGAAATCCCCTGACCAGCCTCCGCTACTCGGCGGCGCACAGGGGAGGAAAAGCGGAAAACCAAAAACCGGGTGGGCACTTCGTGCCCACCCTATCAAAATCGAGAACATTCAAATTAGAAGATGGGCCGTTCATCGAGTCTTGACGGAACCACCTCAAATGTAAAGCCGTAGCGTCGCGCAACGGCGCTTACCAAATCTGAAAGCCAGCCAGGTGCACTTGGGGCAACATAAACCTTTTCAACTAGGTGCTCTACATTGACTCTGATGTTTACTCCATCAGTGATAGTGTCTTGGTAGTAGCCGATTCGATCTTCAGCAACTGTTGGAGGCTTCCATACTAAAGCTCTGACCTCTTGCTCGTGCTTAAAGCTTTTTCGTTTATGAACAAACGTAGAAAATGGATTGTAAACCATTAGTGACGGTTTGCAGAATTACTATCGTAAGTAATTGTTCAACCGTTGCATCTTTTTCGTAATCACTGTATTTAACGGGTTTGCCCAGAAGAAACGGGTCCATTCATGATATCGACTCGATGGATTACTCGAAGTTTGCGATGATTTGCCATTGGATTAAGAATGTGCTCATAGGGCCCTATAACTATGATTAAGGATTAAAGCCACTCCACATTACGGCCGGATGCTCCTGACGCTTCGGGGCAAGCGTTGTATCTGGCCGTAGATCTTCATGCGCAAGCTATTTTTTGCCACTATCATGTCGCACCTTGTCTTTGAGTCCCTATAGGCTGCATAATTTGACTGTTTGGTTGTGTCAGCGCAAGGATTAACCCCTTTAATTTGGGTAAGTCTGGGCCTTCAGGATATAGACTTAACGGACGCAGGCTGAAATGGTTATTGAGTTGGTCTTCGCCATACCTTGCATGCACTCGCCACAATTACTACGGGTTGAATGATGTCTTGGGGGTTGTACAGCAGGGCTTGGCGACCAGATTGACTATGGATTCGCCACAAGGTTGCGGGGAAGACTGGTCGTTCTCGGGTTGCACAAAAATTGGATGCCATCAAAATGTAACATGTCTTAACAAGTTGCCCCGAGTCAGTTATCGCGGAATTAATTCGTAGATCCAATGTACCGGAGTCGAATTGTTTTGCCTATCCACCTTCACAAGGTGGGCAACCCGTTGCCCAACCGAATTTGAGGTTTTGATTTTCGATCTTCATCCCCTGTGCGCAGCCGAGTAGCGCAGGGCGGTCAGGGGTAGTCCGACGAATATGTTTGAGCACGTGACCGCGTAGCGGGTCGTGCGAGTTTATGAGGAGGCCTGACCAGTCGAGCAACGCAGGGAACTGCGAAGCAGCGGCGCACCGGGGTCGCCTTTTCTTGGGTTACTTTCTTTTGGCGAAGCAAAAGAAAGTAACTTGCTGCCGGGCAACCCCCGGCGGTTTTGACTTTGCGAGCTCACCCTTCGACAGGCTCAGGGCGAATGGCGTTCTTCAACGGCTCACTTGATCATCGCCGCAACTGCCGTCGCCAACGGTGTCGTCGGCCTGCCGATGAGCTTGCTCAGTTGATGCCCGTCGTCAAACAACCCGCCTTTGGAAACGCCCGTATCGGAATCGGAGAGCAATGCAGCGACCGGCTCCGGCAACCCCACTTTGATCAGCACGTTCTTGTATTCCGCTTCAGGCAGGTTCACGTAGCCGATGTCCTTACCGGATTGGCGCGAGATCTCTGCGGCCAGTTCGGCCAGTGTGTAAGACTTATCGCCGGCCAGTTCATAGACCTTCCCTGCCTGATTGTCTGCAGTCAGCACGGCGACATCCGCTTCGGCGTAGTCGGCGCGGGTGGCCGAGGAGATGCGGCCATCGCCCGCGCAGCCATACACCGCGCCATACGCCAGTGCGCTAGGGATGCCTGCGGTGTAGTTCTCGGTGTACCAGCCGTGGCGCAGCAAGACGAACGGAACGCCGGAAGCGCGTAATGCCGCCTCGGTGTCTTTGTGTTCGGCGGCCAGTCCGAGCGGCGAGGTGTCTGCATGCAGCACGCTGGTGTAGGCCAGCAGCTTCACGCCCGCACGCTTAGCGGCGTCGATGACGGATTGATGTTGTTTCGCGCGCTGCCCGATCTCGCTGGAGGAGATGAGCAACACTCTTTCCGCGCCTTTCAGAGCAATGTCCCAACTCGATGGCTGGCTGTAATCGGCCTGGCGCACCTGCACGCCCAAGGCGGCGAGGTCAGCAGCCTTCTCCACGTTGCGCACGGCGGCGACGATGTTGGCTGCGGGGACTTTTTTCAGCAGCGAGGCGATGACGAGGCGGCCCAATTGGCCGGTGGCTC
>CAWEYD010000013.1:0-68941 GCA_963813255.1 uncultured beta proteobacterium
GTACCACAGCTGTTCGAACACGCTGACGTCGTCCTTGCCGCTCAAAGTCGCCCATACCTCTTCACCGGTGAAGCTCAGGATAGGTGCGATCAGGCGGGCCAGCGCATGGGTGATGTGATACAGCGCGTTCTGTGCCGAGCGGCGGGCTCTGGAAATCTCGCCTGCGGTATAGAGGCGGTCTTTCAGTATGTCCAGATAGAAACCGCCCAGATCTTCCGAGCAGAAACTCAGCAGCTTCTGCACCGCGAAGTGGAACTCGTAACGCTCATAGTCACCGCACACTTCGTCCTGCAGTTTCTGTGTCAGCGCCAGCGCATAGCGGTCGATCTCCAGCCATTGCTCGACCGGCATCGCATCGCGCTTGGCGTCGAAGTCGGCGATGTTCGCCAGCAGGAAACGCAAGGTGTTACGGATGCGGCGATAGCTCTCCACCACGCGCTTCAGGATCTCGTCGGAGATGGTCAGCTCGCCGGAATAGTCGGTCGATGCCGTCCACAGGCGCAAGATGTCCGCACCCATGGTATCGAAGATCTTCTGCGGAGCGACCACGTTGCCTTTGGATTTCGACATCTTGTGGCCGCTGCCGTCCACCACGAAGCCGTGCGTAAGCAACGCGTCGTAGGGTGCACGATCATTGATGGCACAGCCGGTGAGCAGCGAGGACTGGAACCAGCCGCGATGCTGGTCGGAACCTTCCAGATACAGATCGGCGGGCGAGCGCAGTCCTTCGCGTTTCGCCAGCACCGCATAATGCGTCGCACCGGAATCGAACCACACGTCCAGCGTATCGGAAAGCTTGCGGTAGTGCGCCGCGTCCTCGCCCAGCAGCTCAGAGCTGTTCAGCGAGAACCAGGCCTCGATGCCGGATTTCTCCACCAGCTTGGCGACCTGCTCCAGCAATTCCGGCGTGCGCGGATGCAGAGCCATGGTCTCCTTGTGCACGAAGAACGGCATCGGCACGCCCCAGTTGCGCTGGCGCGACACGCACCAGTCGGGACGGTTCTTGATCATCGCCTCTAGGCGCGCACGGCCCCACGAAGGGAAGAACTGTGTCTGGTCGACGGCCCTGTTCGCCAGGGTGCGCAGCTTCTGCTCATCGCCCTGCTCCATGCCGATGAACCACTGCGGCGTAGAGCGGAAGATGATCGGCGTCTTGTGGCGCCAGCAATGCGGGTAGCTGTGCTTGAGCTTTTCCTGATGCAGCAAGTGCCCGCTCGCTTCCATCGCCTGCAGCACGATGTCGTTGGCCTTCCACACGAACACTCCCGCCAGGGGCGTGTCGCCGACCGCAGGCGTGGTCGAGATGAACTTGCCGTCGTCGCCCACCGGATTGTCGTTCGGCAGGTTGTAGCGCTGGCCGACCACGTAGTCGTCCACGCCGTGCGCCGGTGCGGTATGCACCAGGCCGGTACCCGCGTCCAGGGTGACATGCTCGCCGCAGATAACAGGTACGATGCGGTCATAGAACGGATGCAGCAGGGGCAGACCTTCCAAGCGCTTTGCCATAACAGGTGGCAGCGCTGCCGTCGCCGCGGTCGTTGCTGCCGCCCAACTGGTAACGCTGCAAGCAAGCGCTCGCCAGATCGAACGCGAGGATCAGATAGCCTTTGTCAGTGCTGATCAGGTCGTACTGCAATTCCGGGTGCACGCTCACCGCCTGGTTGGCAGGCAGCGTCCACGGCGTGGTGGTCCAGATCACCGCATACACCTTGGCGCTGCCCGGCAGCGACACGCCGAACGCCTTTTCCACGGCATGTTTGTCTTTCACCTCGAAGCCGACGTCGATGGCGGGCGAGACCTTGTCCTCGTATTCCACTTCCGCTTCGGCCAGCGCCGACTGGCAGTCCAGGCACCAGTTCACCGGCTTGCGGCCCTGGTACAGATAACCGCGGTCGTTGATCTTGCCGAGCGCGCGGATGATGTCCGCCTCGGTCTGGAAATCCATGGTCAGGTAAGGACGCTCCCAGTCGCCCAGCACGCCGAGGCGGATGAAGTCCTTCTTCTGCCGCTCGATCTGTTCTTTCGCGTACGCGCGGCACAGCTCGCGGAACTGCGCGGAGGGGATCGCCTTGCCGTGTTTCTTCTCCACCTGCAACTCGATGGGCAGGCCATGGCAGTCCCAGCCCGGCACATAGGGCGCATCGAAATTACTCAGCGTCTTGCTCTTGATGATGATGTCCTTCAACACCTTGTTCACCGCGTGGCCGATATGGATGTCGCCGTTGGCATAGGGCGGGCCGTCGTGCAGGATGAACTGTTTGCGCCCTTTGCTACCAGCGCGGATGCGCTGGTAGCGCTGCTGGGCCTGCCATTGCGCCAGCATCAGCGGCTCGCGCTTGGCGAGGTCGCCGCGCATCGGGAACGTCGTGTCGGGGAGATTCAGCGGGTACTTCTTTTTGTCTTCACTCATGTTCGATAAACCATTTCTTTGCATTCTCAACATCCAACGCGATCTGCCGCGTCAGCGCTTCCAGTCCATTAAACTTTTCTTCGTCGCGCAGTTTCTGCAAGAACTCCACGCGCAGGTGCTTGCCGTAGATCTGCTGCGCGAACTCGAACAGATGCACTTCGAGCACCGCCTTTGCATCCTGCTTCAAGGTCGGGCGTATGCCCAGACTCGCCACCCCCTGCAACACCCCCAGCTCCTCGGCGTGGGCCAGCACCACATACACGCCCTTGAGCGGCGGCAGGTTGTGCTTCAACTGGATGTTCGCCGTGGGAAAACCCAGCTTGCGCCCCATGGCGTCGCCATGCACCACGCGGCCGCTGATGCTGTAGGGACGGCCCAGGTATTCGCGTGCCACCCGTATCTGGCCGGCCGCCAGCGCCGCGCGTATCGCCGTGCTGGAGATGCGCACCCCGTCGTGCAACACGCTATGCACGGCTGCGACATCGAAGCCGCGCTCCTCGCCTATCTTCTGCATCAGGGCGAAATCGCCCGCGCGCCCGCTGCCGAAACGGAAATCGTCGCCTATCAGCACGAACTTCGCATGCAACTGATCATGCAGCGCGTGGATAAAATCCGTTGCGGATCTTCTGCGCAAAAACCGCATCGAAGCGGCAGATATGCACGCGATCCACGCCCATCGTGCGGAACAACTCCAGCTTCTCGCGCAGGCTGGTCAGCCGTGCCGGCGCTTGTTGCGGCGTGAAGAACTCGCGCGGATGCGGCTCGAAGATCACCACTGCCGTCTGCAGTCCGCGCTTCTGCGCCGCCGCACGCAACTCGCCGAGCAAGGCCTGGTGGCCCAGATGCACACCGTCGAAATTACCGACGGTGAGTGCAACGTGCGTTGTGTCGGAAGAATGAAGTCCGCGTAGAATCTGCATAGCTTGCGGATTATACCGTGAGATGCCCTGTTGACGCCCACCGTATAAAAGGAACGACCATGCTGGAATACCCGCAAGTCGCACTCGAATTCATGAACCGCGACCATGCCGAATTCATCGCCTTGCGCGACAAACTGCTAGGCCTGTTGTCCGATCCCGCCCCCAATGCCAAGGTGGATACCCTGCTCGATGAGCTGCTGGAGCACACCCGCCATCACTTCGCCGAGGAAGAGCGGCTGATGCAGGAAGTCCGATTCCCTCCCTACCCCGTGCACAAGGGGGAACACGACAAGGTGCTGGCGGACATGGAAACATGGATCAAGGGATGGAAGCAGGAACACGATAACGCCGCGCTTCGACAATGGCTGGATCGCGGCGTGGGCGACTGGTTCGTCAATCACGTAAGCACCATGGATCTCGTCACCGCACGCTACATCAAGACCGCACAAACGCAAGGATAACCATGCCAAACACGACTCAACACCGCTATTGCCCAACTATTCGACCACAGCCCCTTCGTCGAGCTGCACGGAACCCTGCTTGATCTGCTCGACAATCAGGCCCCGGACGCGGAGATCGACGTACAACTGGAGCGTCTGCAGCAGCACTTGCAGCAACAGTTTGCCGCCGAGGAGCAGGCCATGCAGGCGGCAGATTTCCACGCCACGGCGGCCCACAAGAAGCATCACGACCACGCGCTGGACAAGCTGATGCAACGCATCGCGCAATGGCAACAGCTACATGACCGCAAGAGCCTGCTGGATTATGTGGAAAACGAGCTGGCGGAATGGTTCGTCAGCCATGTGAACATCCGCGACTTTGTCACGGCGCAGCACCTGTCGTTGCCACGAGCCGGCAACGAACAGCCTTCGTCACACTAGGCAGTTCCGCCCACCGTCAGCCCGTCGATGCGCACCGTCGGCTGGCCCACGCCGACCGGCACGCTCTGCCCTTCCTTGCCGCAGGTGCCGACGCCGGGATCCAGCGCCATGTCGTTACCTATCATGCTGATGCGGGTCAGTGCGTCCGGACCGTTGCCGATCAGCGTCGCCCCTTTCACGGGGTAGGTGATCTTGCCGTCCTCGATCATGTACGCCTCGGTGGTGGAGAACACGAACTTGCCGCTGGTGATGTCCACCTGTCCGCCGCCGAAGTTGGCCGCATACAGGCCGTGCTTCACCGAGGCGATGATCTCGTCTCGCGTCTTGTCGCCGTTCAGCATCATGGTATTGGTCATGCGCGGGATGGGCAGGTGGGCGAACGACTCGCGCCGCGCGTTGCCGGTCACCGGCACCCCCATCAGGCGCGCATTCATGGTGTCCTGCAGGTAGCCGCGCAGGATGCCGTCCTCGATCAGCACGGTGCGCTGCGTTGGGTTGCCCTCGTCGTCCATGTTGAGCGAGCCGCGCCGGTCGCGGATGCTGCCGTCGTCCACCACCGTCACCCCCTTCGCCGCGACGCGTTCGCCGACACGACCGGAGAAAGCTGAGCTGCCCTTGCGGTTGAAGTCGCCTTCCAGGCCGTGCCCCACCGCTTCGTGCAACAGGATGCCGGGCCAGCCGCTACCCAGCACCACGGTCATGTTGCCCGCCGGAGCTGGACGCGCATCGAGATTGAGGACGGCCTGGTGCACCGCTTCCTGAGCATAGCGCTGCAGCACCTCGTCGCTGAAATAGTCGTAGCCGAAACGCCCGCCGCCGCCCGCCGATCCTTGCTCGCGACGGCCATTGCCCTCGACGATCACTTGCAGCGACAGGCGCACCAGCGGGCGGATGTCGGCGTTCATCAGGCCGTCGCCGCGCGCCACCAGCACCACATCGTATTCGCCGGCCAGGTTCGCCATCACTTGCGTGACGCGGGGATCGAGTGCGCGCGCCATGCGTTCCAGCTTCTCCAGCAACGCGACCTTCTCGTCGGCTTTCAGAGTGGCGATGGGATCGTGCGGCAGATAAAGGTCATGCCGTCTTGCCCGCATGCAGGTGCGCAGCCTTCTGCTTGCCGCCCTGGCGCGCGATGGCGCGGGTCGCCAGTGCCGCGTCTTCCAGAGCATGCAGCGTGATGTCATCGGAATAGGCGAAGGCGGTCTTGTCGCCGCTCACCGCGCGCACGCCCACGCCCTGGTCGATGTTGAAGCTGCCGGATTTGACGATGCCCTCTTCCAGCGACCAGCTCTCGGCGCGGCTGTACTGGAAATAGAGGTCGGCATAGTCCACGCGGTGCGCCAGCATCTTGCCGAACACCTGTTCCAGCTGGCGAGGCTCCAGGCCGTGTGCGGTGAGCAGCGCCTGCTGCGCCAGTTGCATGGCAGAAGTGGCGCTCATGCCTTCTTGTCGCAGCAGGTGCAAGCGATGGTGCGGTGCGACAAGGCCGGCAGGCTCTTGCGCAAGCTGGCCTGATAGGACGGATTCACGTCGGCGATGACCACACCGGAGCCGCGCTGCAGCTCGTCCATGACGCGCCCCCAGGGGTCGACGATCATGCTGTGACCGTGCGTCTCGCGCCCGCTCACGTGGTAACCGCCCTGCGCGGCAGCGATGACATAGGACAGGTTCTCGATGGCGCGCGCGCGTATCAGCGGCTCCCAGTGCACCTTGCCGGTGGTCGCGGTGAAGGCGGAAGGCAGCACGATGATGTCCACATCCTTCATGGCGCGGAACAGCTCAGGAAAGCGCAGGTCGTAACACACCGCCAGGCCGATGCGGCCGAACGGACTGTCGATCACCACCACCTTGTCGCCGGGCTCTATGGTCTGCGCCTCGTTGTAGCTCTCGTTACCCAGCGTGAGGTTGAACAAATGGATCTTGTCGTAGCGTGCCACTTGCGCACCGTTCTCGTCGAACACCAGCAGGCTGTTGCGCACCTTGTCCGGCGCATTGGCCGCCAGCGGCAGCGAGCCCATCAGCCAGATCTTGTGCTTGCGCGCCATTTCACTCATGAAACTCTGGATGGCGCCTTGCCCGGGCTGTTCGCGCACCTTCACCTTGTCCTGTTCGGTCATGCCCATGATCGCGAAGAACTCGGGCAGCACAACCAACTTCGCCCCCTGCTCCACCGCATTGGCGATCAGGCGGCGCGCCTCGTTCAGGTTGCCCTCGACCTTAGGGCCGGAGGCCATCTGAATGGCGGCGACCTTGAAAGCGTTGAGTTGAGCTGCGATGCGGGTCTGGGTGGTATCGAGAGGGGACATATTCAACGGTTTTCCATGTTTTGAATTTCAGAGTTTCGTTATCGACCGGATCACTGATGCTAACGGGCGGGATTGAGGCTATCCAGCGCCGCTTTGACCTGACCGACTCTTTCGACCTTCGGGTCGGCCCAACTGCCGCTGACATTGTAGTCAAACGCCACCAGCTTATCGAGCGGATCGCGCAACAATTTGTTGGCCAGCAACACGCTCACGCCCACTGCCGGGCCGGCAGCAAACGACAACAGCGACACGTTATCCCCGATGGCCGGGAACACTCGCACCTTGAGATTCTGCGTCTCACGCTCCAGATCGACTTGCCCACTCAGGGCGATCTTGGCCGCTGCACCGTTCATCATAAAATCGGATGTCCTGAGCAAACCATGCTCGATATTGGCCTCACCCGTGATGCTGTCGAACTCGAAACCTGGACTGAGCACATCGGTGAAATCCAGCGAGATGCGTTTGGGCAGCGATTGTAGGCTCAGCACGCCGAGCAACTTGGCCGCCCCCGGATTGACCTGAAGAAAACGTCCCTTGCCGGTCTTCAAGCGCAGCTTCCCGTTCAGGCTGCCGTAGTTGAACTCATCCGGCGCGCCGTTCCAGACCAGATCGCATTCCAGCGTGCCGCTGCCATCCTTCACGCTCTCAGGATACCCGGAGCGGGTCAGTATCCTGCCCGCGTTGGCAATGTCTATCTTCGTGCTGAGATGCGTCTGTTCCGGAGCAAGACTCCATTTCCCGTTGGCACTGAACACGCCATCCGGATTGGTAAGCCGCAGACTGTCCAGCACCACGTCGCCGTCCCTACCGTTCAGCAACAGCTCCAGCTTACCCAGTTGGCGGCCTTTCCAGATCAGCTTGTCGATCGCCACATCGATTGCCGGCAACGACAACCTGGCTGGTTTCACCGCCACATCGCCAGGTCGGGAGACCAATGGGGGTGCCTGGTTGTCGTCCGCGCCTTCTCCCAGCATGGCGTTCTTCAGCCGCACAAACAGCTTGCCTTCGTCTTGCGGCTGCCAGATCAGATCACCGTTCAATTCGCGGGAAGTCAGACGCGTGCTGATCAGTCCGTTGCGCCCGCTGCCGCTGATGTTCAGCTGATGCACCACATTGCCGTAACCGTAGACCCTGCCCACGGTCACGTTGATGCCGGCAATGTTGGGCAAAACACCTTCGCTGTTCGGCAGGTCTGACCAGCCGCTCCATCCTTCGAGCGCGAACTGCGGCAGGTTGCCCGACACCCAGATACCGTCCTTGACCGCCTTCATGTCGGCCTTGCCGATCGCGATCGCGCCGCGCTTGATCGCCCAGCCGCCCTGCGCCGTTGCAGTACGCGTCAGGTCGGCGCTGACCACGTCTCCGTAATGCAGCCTGAACATATCCTGATTCGAGCTCAGGTCCTTTTGCTCGAAGCGCAACTGCACCCGCTCCGCCGCCGCCTTGGTGAACGGGCGTGGCAGTTCGGAGACCAGCCCCCGCAGATCCGACGTCACCAGGACGTCCGCCAATTTGTCCTTCACTTTGACTTCGGTCACCCAATCCGCAGTGCCATGTAATCGCCGCAGTAGCGGATAGCTGTAGCTCGTGCGCAAGCTGTCCGCATCCAGCTTGCCGGAGGCATGGGTCAAAAGCATGCCGTTCTCGCTGCGCAAGGAGATATGCGCCGGGCCACCCAGCACCTGCGCCCTGATGTCGTTCGCCTCCAGCGCATCACTGGTGAAAGCAAGACTGCCGTTCACATGACTCAGCAGCGGCACATGTTCGCCCAGATCGACCTCGTTGTTGGAGAAGCGGTAACTGCCCACCACCTTGGTATGCGTGTCGCCGCTCAACGGGATATCGAGTTGCAGCTTCAGCAAACCCTCGCCCATCGCATGAATGTTGTCGGTGTAGCCGTCCAGATAGCCACGCACCGGACTTATGCGGATGTAATCCAGGCAGCGCTGTGTGGCATCTGCCGCCTCGCCCTTGACCTGCATCACCAGTGTATCGGCCAGAGTGTCCGGCAGCACCACGCTCACGTTCTGCAATGCCGCGTCACCCGTCATGGCCTTGGACGCGTGCACTTCCAGCCTCCTGCCCTGGATCAGCAGATCCGCCAGCGCGCGCTCGATACGCGGCCACCCCGGGTCGAACTCGATGGCGACGTTGGCGGCCTTGGCCTCGATCTTGAACAGGCCATCCTTGCCATCCGGAAATGGGAAGCCACGCAGATCGCCGCGCACGCGCATCAGGAACGAACTTGCCACACCATCCTGCAAGCCGGTCTGCAGCCAGCGATACGTCGCCTCATCGAAAGCGTGCATGGGTATGTAACGTGCGACATGCTTCACCGAGGCTCGCGTCAGATTGATCGTGACGTCTGCCACACCGGGACCATCATCGATCTGGTAACCGCCATAGACCGTGCCTTCCAGATCCGCGTTGCGCACCTGGACATCGTTCAGCTTCAGATCCCAGCCGCGCCCGCTGCGCTGCCAGTCAAGCCGCGCCGCGAGATGGTCGAACGCCAAAGGTCCCGACAGGAAATCGGGGGCGTGCAAGTTCAGTCCCCGACTATCCAACCGCAACGTCCCGTCGCTGTCGCCACCATCCACCTCACCGCTCAAGCCGGAAAGACCGGGCTGCGTACCCACCTGGCTGAATCCGACATTTTCAAAACGGGCGCGCACCCGATATTGCGCCAAGCGTTCCACATCCCCCTGCCAATTTGCCTGCAGATCGCTCACGCGGCCTCTTGGGGACAGTTCAAGCAGGCGCTGTTTCAGGTCACCCCCGACGGGAATATATCCGAGCAGCGTGTTGATGTCGCCGAGCTCGATGGCATTTGCGCGCACCTCCCCCGAGGCTGAGCGGTAGCTCTCCTTGGGCGAAACTCGCAGGAACAGATCCGTGGGCTTGAGCGCAAATCCGTTGCGCATGCGCAACGCCAATTGCCGGGTCGAGACCTCGAAGCCCCCCTCCGACTGCTGCCATCCAAAGCGGCCGCTTAACCTGGACAACTCCAACTGCGGCAGATCGTCACCCAACTGGGCGCGCAGGTCATGCATGGCCACATCCGCTTCCACCTGATTGACCTGCCCCTGCTCCATACCCAACCAGATACGGGCGGCACCTTTGCCGCTCTTGAATGCATCGGGCAGGGTGAACCACTTGTTCCAGGCCAGCGCATCGAACTGGTCCAGTTGTGCAAACATCTCACCCCGCCATTCACCCGGTGCGGTGAAGCTAGCACCGTAGAGATCGCCACGCAGGTCGATCTGACCGGAAAGGTTGGCTGGCGGCAAAGCGCGCAGGGCAAAACGGTGATGATCGCCCCGGTTGTCGATGACCAGCTCGACCTGGCTGAAACTGATCGCTGGCGCATCGCGCATTTCGTCCTGCCAGACGATGTTCCCATCGTGTACAACGATGCGGGATTGATGCAGCAACCAATCCGAACTGGCCGCATCCGATTGCACGCCCGACTGCTCGCCGGACAATATCCCAGCCACATAGCGCCGTCCTTGCACATCGCGGCGTATCAGCAGATTCGGACTATCCAGTTCCAGGCTATAGAAGCGCAATTCCCCAGTGAACAGCGTGGTCCACGCAATGGTGTTGCGCAGACGCGGGAATGCGAGGGCGGTCTGGCCGCGTTCATCCAATATCTTTACATCGGACAACAGCAAACGCGGCCGCAATCCGTTCCAGTCGGCCTCGATGCGGGCGACAGTCACCGGACGTCCGATAGCAAGCGTGGCTGCCGCCGTGATGTCGGCGTGGTAACGCTCCACATCCGGCAACACCCAGTAGCGCAAAGCAAGCAAAGCGGCGACGCCGATAGCCGCCAGCATCAGAACGAACAACAACACGAGGCGCAGCAGATGTTTGATGCCGCGCGCGGTGTGACGGAGCGCGGGCTTCAGCATCGCGCCCGGGTCTGACTTGGATGTATGTGGAAAGACGAGCGGAGAGACATGAAAAATCTATAATGCAGAGCCAATCGAGAGTGCACGCATTTTAACCGAATCCAGCCATGAATACCTCGCTGCAAGACCCTATCACCGACATTAATGAGCTGCTGCGACATGCCAGACAGTGCAGCCACTATCTGGCCCGTTTACTGGATGCCGAACCGGAACTGGAAAGCTGGCTGCGCGCGCATGTGCATTCCGCTTGTGATGCAGCACAGATGCAGCACTGGCTGGATGAGTTTCCCGCCGAAACCGAAGAGCAGCTGTCGCGAGCATTGCGCAGCCTGCGCAAGCGCGTGATGCTGCACCTGATCAGCCGCGACCTGGGCGGCCTGGGCGACCTGTCCGAGGTGATGCGAGGCATGACCGCATTGGCTGAACTGGCAGTGCGTCGCACACAAGATTTCACCATGCAAACCTTAGTCGCCCAGTACGGGCAACCTGTGGGCGGGGAAAGCGGCTCGCCGCAGGAACTGCTGGTGATCGGCATGGGCAAACTGGGAGGGGGCGAGCTTAATGTTTCGTCCGACATCGACCTGATCTTTGCCTATCCCGAAGATGGCGAGACCAACGGCACGCGCACCCTGAGCAATCACGAATTCTTCAGTCGCCTTGGACGCAGACTGATCGCGCTCATCAACGACCTCACGGCGGATGGCTTTGTGTTCCGCGTGGATATGCGCTTGCGCCCCTATGGCGACAGCGGCCCGCTGGCAATGAGTTTCGCGGCACTGGAGGAATACCTGGTGGCACAGGGCCGCGAATGGGAGCGCTATGCCTGGATCAAGGCGCGCGTCATCTCGCCGGCAAACAGCCAGCACAGCATAGAGCTTGAAAAGCTGGCCCAACCGTTCGTGTTCCGCAAATATCTGGACTTCGGCGCTTTCGATTCGATGCGCAAGTTGCATGCACAGATCCGCGCCGAGGTTGCGCGCCGCGACCGCCACCACAACATCAAGCTGGGCCGCGGCGGTATCCGCGAGATCGAGTTCATCGCGCAGGTCTTTCAGCTGATACGCGGCGGACGCGATGCCCGCCTGCGCATCCGCCCCACGCAGCAGGTGTTACGCCAGCTGGCACAGGACCGAGAGCTGGATGCGGACGTGGTGGCACGGCTGGACAGCAGTTACATCTTCCTGCGCAACCTGGAACACCGGCTGCAATACGTGAACGACCAGCAAACCCAGGAACTCCCCGAAGAGGCCGCGGCCCAGGCGATCATCGCCCGCGCGATGGACTACGCCGACTATCCCGCCTTGCTCGCAGATCTCGACCCGCTACGCGAATTCGTCAGTGCGCAATTCGAGGCCGTGTTCGGTGCCAGACAGGAAACCGGCGAGAGCAGTTTGTGGCACGAAGGCAGCAGCATTGAGGAATTGAATGCGGCGCTCTCCAAGCTGCACTACGGTGATGTGCCCACACTCGCCGATAACCTGCTGCAATTCCGTAATGGCAGCCGTTACCGCCAGCTGCCGGAGATCAGCCGCCAGCGTCTGGACACGCTGATTCCGCGCTTCCTTGAACTTTGCGCCACGGAACAGAACCGCGACGAGGCTCTGCGCCGCGCACTCCATCTGCTGGAAGCGATCGCACGCCGCGCCTCCTACCTGGCCTTCCTTGCCGAATATCCGCAGGCATTGCCTAGCCTGGTGCGCATCCTGGCCGCCAGCGCCTGGGCGGGCGAGTACCTGACGCAGCACCCTATCCTGCTCGACGAGTTGCTCGACACACGCGAACTGTACGCCCCACCGGACTGGTCGGCGCTGGATGCCCAATTGACTGCCCGACTCGATGAACACGCCGGCGATGCCGAGCGCGAGATGGATACGTTGCGCC
Organism: uncultured beta proteobacterium; assembly: GCA_963813255.1. Taxonomy (GTDB): domain Bacteria; phylum Pseudomonadota; class Gammaproteobacteria; order Burkholderiales; family Gallionellaceae; genus Sideroxyarcus. The sequence continues at coordinate 12,313 of CAWEYD010000013.1, forward strand.
AGTTCCAGCAGGCGCAGACCTTCCACTTGCTGGCGATGGACCTGCAAGGCGTGCTGCCGCTGGAGAAACTCAGCGACCATCTTTCCGACCTCGCCGACCTGTTGTTGCGCCATGTGTTGCGCCTGTGCTGGCGCGACGCGCGCAAGAGACACCAGGAACATGCGCAGTTCGCCATCGTCGCCTACGGCAAGCTGGGCGGACGCGAACTGGGTTACGCGTCCGACCTCGACCTGGTGTTCCTGTACGACGACCCACACCCCGACGCCGGACAAGTCTATGCGCGCCTGGCGCAGCGCATCAACACCCTGCTGTCCAGCCATACCGCCGCCGGTCGTCTGTACGAAGTCGACCTGCGCCTGCGCCCGAACGGGGAGAGCGGCCTGCTGGTCAGCTCAATCGAGGCCTTTGAGGACTACCAACGCAACCATGCGTGGGTGTGGGAGCATCAGGCTTTGACACGCGCCCGCTTCTGCGCCGGAGACAAGGCAGTAGGGGCGCAGTTCGAGCGCATCCGCAACGAGATACTTTGCCTGCCGCGCGAACTCTCCACGCTGAGGCATGAGGTCGTCCTGATGCACCAGAAGATGCACGACGGTCACCCGAACAACTCCGGACTCTTCGACATCAAACATGACAGTGGCGGCATGGTCGATATCGAGTTCATGGTGCAATTCCTCGTGCTGGCTTATGCTGCGCAGCACCCGCAACTGACGGCGAACAGCGGCAATCTGGCTCTGCTGGAGCAGGCCGCCAAGCTGAATTTGATCGAGATCGAACTGAGCGAGGCGGTGCGCAATGTGTACCGCAAATTGCGAGGAATCCAGCACCAGATGCGCTTGAACAACCAATCCCCGTGCCGCATCGAGCAGTACATGCCGGACACTGCACCAGTATTGGCGCTATGGCAAAAGTTGCTGGCGGAATGAGTTAAACGGCAGCACCACCTTGAGCGGGTGGCTGATGGATATCGTTATTACCGGAAGCGCACACCGCATTGGCGCGCCCGAGCAGGCGGTAACAGGTTATCTCGCCCTTGCCCTTCACGTTTATCACATTGGGCGGCTCGAACAGGTACTCGTGGCACAAGCGGTTGTGGGTGACCTTGTCGGTCAAAATCTGCCCCTGCGCCGCGTCGTCGGTCAAGCGGCTGGCAACATTCACCGTATCACCCCATAGGTCATAGATGAAACGCTTGGTGCCGATCACTCCTGCCACCACCGGACCGGTCGCAATGCCTATGTGCACGCCCAGATTGCGCTTGGCCAAATGCGGATGACTAGTCACGTAGTCGTTCATCTCCTGCGCCATCTCCACCACATCCGCCGCATAGTCCGGCCGCTCACGCGATAGACCACCCACCACCATGTAGGCGTCACCGATGGTCTTGATCTTCTCCAGGCCGTACTTCGCCGACATCTCGTCGAAACCTGAGAACACCGTATTGAGCAGCCCCACCATCTGTTCCGGAGACATCTGTTCGGTGAGCTGGGTGAAATTGACGATATCCGCGAACATCACCGTCACGTCTGCGTAGCCATCGGCGATCAACCCCTCGTTGCTCTTCAAGCGCTCGGCGATGCTGGACGGCAGCACATTGAACAACACGCGCTCGGAACGCTTCTGCTCTTCTGCCAACAGGGTATGCTGCTGATCGAGCTGGGTCTTGATCTTTTCCGTTTCAACCACGAAATGGCGAACCAAAAAATACAGGATGGCAGACATCGCGGTGAAGTTAAGTGCGAAGAACACACCGATGGTGGTCATCGGGACGCCGCTGCTCGCGCCAGCCCCCAGATAGAAATCGAAGAATCCGGACAACACCGTCAGCACGATGTAAGTGAAGAACCAGGGAATCGACTCGCGCCAGCCGGAAACCACCAGCGCACCGATAGGCGCCAGCAGCGCCCATAAGGTCACGCCGCTGGACGTGACCGAACTGCCCAGGCTCCACTGCATTATGAACGGCGCAAACAGGAACAGAGTGAGTTGCACAAAACGAAAGATCGCAAAATCGCGCGTCTTCACGTAATACACCAGCGATGCAACCGAGATCGCCTGATAGCCCAAGGGAACATTGCTGGAGAAATTCGAACCCATCATCCAGTAGATGAACAGCCAGAACATGACCGCGAAAGTCATGAATGACGCGGCAAAGATAAGCAGATTCTTGCGCAGCTTGTCTTCCTGCGTGTCCATCATATCCGGCTTGATTTCGTTAGAACTAATATGCTGCAACATGCCGCCCCCGGATAGCTCGCCAACGGTTACGATGATTACATGAACAGTGCACAAAAGGAATACGCCCCCAATATAGGGGTCTGCCCAGCCTTCTCATCCACACCCTTCATTAACGCGGCAGAAACAGCTAGAATCGCCGCCTCGCAACAACACCAACGAATTAAGGAAATCACCATGTCCATGTCCGACCGCGACGGCTTCATCTGGTACGACGGCAAGCTCGTACCCTGGCGCGAAGCCACCACCCACGTCCTCACCCATACCCTGCACTACGGCATGGGCGTGTTCGAGGGGGTGCGGGCATACAAGACGACAGAGGGCACGGCGATCTTCCGTTTGCAGGAACACACCGACCGCCTCTTCAATTCCGCCTACATCTTCAAGATGAAGATGCCGTTCGACAAGGGAACGCTGATGGAGGCGCAGAAGGAAGTGGTGCGCGCCAACAAGCTCGAATCCTGCTACCTCCGCCCCATCGTGTTCTACGGCTCCGAGGCCATGGGCATCGCCGCTACCACCCTGAGCGTGCATGTCGCCGTTGCCGCCTGGCCGTGGGGCGCCTATCTGGGCGCCGAAGGCATGGAAAAAGGCATACGCGTGAAGACTTCCAGCTTCACCCGCCACCATGTGAACATCAACATGTGCCGTTCCAAATCTGTCGGCACCTACACCAACTCCATCCTTGCGCACCAGGAAGTGGCGCAAGACGGCTACGATGAGGCGCTGCTGCTGGACGTGGACGGTTATGTGGCCGAAGGCGCGGGCGAGAACATCTTCATCGTGAAGAAGGGCAAGCTCTACACACCGGACCTCACCTCCTGCCTGGAAGGCATCACGCGCGACTCCATCGTCACGCTGGCCAAGGATCTGGGGCTGGAACTGATCGAAAAGCGCATCACGCGCGACGAAGTGTATTGCGCCGAAGAAGCGTTCTTCACCGGCACTGCTGCCGAAGTGACTCCGATCCGCGAGCTGGACACGCGCGCGATCGGCATCGGCAAGCGCGGCCCCGTCACCACCAAATTGCAGTCGGCATTCTTCGACATCGTCAGCGGCAAGAACCCGAAGTACGCAAGCTGGCTGGCGCACGTATAACAACAATCTAGGGGGAGAGCATGTCCAACGAGAACATCACACAGCGTTACGTCGAGGTCAGTGCAGAGGCACTGCCCCTCTTCTGCCCGACTCCGGCAATGAGCCTATGGAACGCCCATCCGCGCGTCGCCATCCCGGTGGAAAAGCTGGGCGAGGCGGTATGCCCGTACTGCGGCACTCGTTACAAATTCAAGGGTGAACTGCCGCACGGGCATCACTGATACGCCGCACTCCCTCTGAATGCAGAAAATCCTCGTCATCGCGCCCAGCTGGGTGGGCGACTGCATGCTGATGCAGCCCATGCTGTCGCGCCTGTTGCAGCGCCATCCCGGTGCGAAGATCGACGTCCTGGCTCCGCCTTGGACCGAGAAGCTGCTGCGCCAGATGCCCGAAGTGAACGATGTCATCATCAATCCCTTCCCGCATGGCAGCTTCGGACTTTCGGAACGCCGCCGCCTTGGTAGGCAATTGAGCGATGCCCGTTACGACCAGGCCATCGTACTGCCCAACTCGTGGAAATCGGCATTGGTTCCCTTCTTTGCCGGCATCCCGCTGCGTACCGGGTTCGTCGGCGAGTTGCGCTATGGCCTGCTCAACGATGCGCGCAAACTGAACAAGAAGAAACTGCCGCTGATGGTGGAACGCTTCGCGCAACTGGCCGAAGCTCCCCGCGCCGAAGTCGCACGTCCCGTCCCCTCACCGCAATTGCAGGTGAGCGAAGCACAACGCACACAAACTCTTAACAAGTTCGGACTGACGCTGGACAAACCGGTTGCGGTATTCTGCCCCGGCGCGGAATACGGCCCGGCAAAGCGCTGGCCGGCGCACTACTACGCCGAGTTGGCGCAGGATCTGCGTGGGCAGGGCTATGCAGTGTGGCTGGTCGGCTCTTCCAAGGACAAAGAGGTCGCCGACAAGATCGTCGCGCTGGGTAACGATCCCTGCCGCAATCTGTGCGGCGTGACCGACCTGTCCGATGCGATCGCGCTGCTGGCGTGTGCCGATCTCGTGATTAGCAACGATTCAGGATTGATGCATATCGCCGCCGCGCTGGACAGGCCGATGCTGGCGATCTTTGGTTCCAGCAGCCCCCAGTTCACCCCGCCGCTGTCGGACAAAGCGCAGGTGCTCAAGCTCGACCTGCCGTGCAGTCCATGTTTCAAGCGCGAGTGTCCGCTCGGCCATTTCAACTGCATGCTCAAACTATCACCGAAACTGGTGGCGCGATACATCCCCATACACACGAAAAAATAGATCTTGGCGAACCTTCCCAAGGATATCTTCAAGGCGTACGACATACGTGGCATCGTAGGCAAGACACTGACAGCTGGGATCGTCGAAACCATAGGTCATGCCATCGGCTCGGAAGCGGTGGCACACAAACAACACAGCATCGCTATCGGCCGCGACGGTCGCCTGTCTGGCCCCGAGTTCGCACGAGCGCTGGCCCGCGGCATCCAGAGAAGCGGCATCAATGTGATCGATGTGGGCATGGTCGCCACGCCGATGACCTACTTCGCCGCCTTCCAGCTCAAGACCGATTGTGCGGTGATGATCACCGGCAGCCACAACCCGCCGGATTACAACGGCCTGAAGATAGTGCTCGCAGGAGAAACGCTGTCCGGTGAGACCATACAGAAACTGCGTCAGCGCATCGAACAGAACGACCTTGCGCACGGCAACGGAAGCTACTCCCAATACGATATCGCACCGGAATACCTCGCGCGCATCATTGGCGACATCAAGCTGGCGCGCCCGCTCAACATCACCGTAGATTGCGGCAACGGAGTGGCAGGCGATTTCGCCGCCAAGCTGTACCGCGGCATAGGCTGCACCGTCACCGAGATGTTCTGCGATGTGGACGGCAACTTCCCCAACCACCATCCAGACCCGTCCGATCCGCACAACCTCGAAGACCTGATCGCCGCCTTGCAGGACAACGACAGAGAACTGGGGTTGGCTTTTGACGGGGACGGCGACCGCCTCGGCGTAGTTACCAAAGACGGCAAGATCATCTTCCCAGACCGTCAACTGATGCTGTTCGCGGCCGACGTTTTGAGCCGAAACGCAGGTGCGGAGATCATCTTCGACGTGAAGTCCACGCGCAATCTGTTCTCATGGATACGCGAGCACGGCGGCAAACCAACGCTGTGGAAGACCGGCCATTCGCTGGTGAAAGCCAAGATGCGCGAGACTGGCGCCTTGCTGGCCGGCGAGATGAGCGGCCATGTGTTCTTCAAGGAACGCTGGTACGGCTTCGACGATGGCCTCTATGCCGGAGCGCGTCTGCTGGAGATATTGAGCAAGGTGGCTGATCCAAGCGCTGCGCTCAATGCCTTGCCGGATGCGGTGTGTACACCAGAACTGCATATCCACACAGCAGAGGGCGCAAACCACGCCTTGATCTCGCGTCTCCAGACAGAAGCACGCTTCACCGATGCCAAGGACATCATCACCATCGATGGACTGCGTGTGGAATACGCCGATGGCTTCGGGCTGATGCGCCCATCCAACACTACGCCGGTGATCGTGCTGCGCTTTGAAGCGGACGATGCTGCGGCGCTCAACCGCATACAGGATGATTTCCGCCGTGTGTTGCTGAAGGCGGCGCCGGAATTGTCTTTGCCTTTCAAGATAATCCAGCGCAAGATTTAGACTGGGTTCCGCACAGGCGATGTGCGGAATTCGATCACAGGGCGACTGACTGCCGGAGATCGTTGCCGATACCGGCCCCGTTTAACCCGCCAAGATTGAGCAGTTCGTGCAACGCCTGGCTGAACTCCGGCAAGCTCTCCGGCTTCTTCATGAAGCTGTTGGCCCCGATCTGATAGCTCAGCACGACATCGGAAGGTTCGTGGATCTCGGAATAGACCACGATGGGGATATGCCGCGAGCGCTCATGCATGCGCAGTGTGCGCAACACCGCCAGTCCGATCAGCTTGGGCAACTTGAGATCGATCAAAATCAGGCGCGGCACGGCATGCCCATGTTCAGTCGTGACGTTCAACCAATCCAACGCCGCCATGCCGTTCGGCACAACCGCCAGATGCAGACCACCAGGACAGGTCGCCACTGCTTGCTGCACTAGCTGGATCGCAGCCTCTTCATCTTCCACCAGCAAAATCGTATCGCCAGGTTGCTTGAGCATCGTTCTTATTTCCCTTAGCAAGGAGACAACCTGAGTTGTCTAAGAATAATTACTCCCCCTGATATTTCTTATTGTTGTAGGTACGGTACTACAAGGGCGCGCGCCTTGGCAAACCAGCCGCACGCCCGAACACGCTTAATGGCTAGAGCTTGGCGCTCACCCAACCCTGAACTGACGCCAACGCGCCTGCCAGATGCTCCGGTTGTGTACCGCCTGCCTGTGCCATGTCGGGGCGTCCGCCGCCTTTGCCGCCAACCTGCTGTGCCACGAAATTGACCAACTCCCCGGCCTTCACCTTGGCTGTGGCATCCGCTGTCACGCCGGCGATCAGGCTCACCTTGCCGTCGTTAACCGACGCCAGCAGGATCACGGCGGACTTGAGTTTGTCTTTCAGCTTGTCCAGCGTCTCGCGTAGCACTGCTGCGTCTGCGCCGTCCAGCTTGGCCGCCAGTACCTTCACGCCGTTGATATCCTGTGCCTGCGCCAGCAACTCCTCGCCCTGCGCAGAAGCGAGTTTCGATTTCAGCGCCGCCAGTTCTTTCTCCAGCGATTTCACGCTGTCGAGTATCTGCGCGATACGTGCAGCAGCTTCCTGCGGCTGAGCCTTCACGGCATCGGCCACTTGCTGCAATTGGTCTTGCTGTTGTTGCACCAGCGCCAATGCGCCCTCGCCCGTTACGGCCTCGACACGGCGCACGCCCGCTGCCACACCGCTCTCGGCCACGATCTTGAACAGACCGATGTCGCCGGTGCGTTTCACATGCGTTCCGCCGCACAGTTCGATGGAGGAACCGATGTTCAGCACACGCACCACATCGCCGTATTTCTCGCCGAAGAGCATCATCGCGCCGGTCTTCTGCGCATCGTCGATCGCCATCTCGCGCGCCTGACACTCGGCGTTCGCCAGGATCTCGGCGTTCACGATGGCTTCCACTCTGCGTATTTCGGCATCCGACATAGGTTGCGTGTGCACGAAGTCGAAGCGGGTCTTGTCCGCATCCACCTGCGAACCTTTTTGCTGTACATGCGTACCCAGTACTTCGCGCAACGCCTTGTGCATCAGGTGCGTGGCGCTGTGGTTGCGCATGGTGCGGCTGCGCGCCGCTACATCTACGCGGGCTTGAACGCCGTTGCCCACGGTCAATTTTCCGGTCTTCACCACGCCATGGTGGCCGAACACCGTGGCCTGTATCTTCTGCGTGTCTTCCACGGCGAAGATGCCATGCACACTGCGCAGCTCGCCGCAGTCGCCCACCTGGCCGCCAGACTCCGCGTAGAACGGTGTATCGTCCAGCACCACCACACCCATATCACCTTCGTTCAACGCATTCACCGACACGCCATCCTTGTACAGAGCAAGGATGTTGCCCTTGTGTTCCAGGGTTTCGTAGCCGTGGAACGTGGTCGCCGGGCCAGCATATTCAAGGTTGGCCGCCATCTTGAACTTGCCGGCGGCGCGCGCCTGTTCCTTCTGACGCGCCATCGCGGCGTTGAATGCCGCATCGTCCACCGTCACGCCGCGCTCGCGGCAGATGTCGGCGGTCAGGTCGAGCGGGAAGCCATAGGTGTCGTGCAGCTTGAAAGCGGTCTCGCCGTTGAACACTTTCACTCGAGCCTTGTCCATCTCGGCCAGATCGGCTTCGAGGATCGCCATGCCATGCTCGATAGTCGCGAAGAAGCGCTCTTCTTCCTGCTTCAGCACTTCCATCACGCGCACTTGCGCTGCGGTCAGCTCGGGATAGGCAGAACCCATCTGCTCCACCAGATCGGGAACCAGCTTGTGAAAGAAGGCGGCGCGCGCGCCCAGCTTGTAACCGTGGCGGATAGCGCGGCGGATGATGCGGCGCAGCACATAGCCGCGGCCTTCGTTGCCGGGGATCACGCCGTCGGCGATGAGGAAAGAGCAGGCGCGGATATGGTCAGCAAGCACTTTCAGCGAAGGCGAATCCAGGTCGGTGCAACTCGTCTCGCGCGCCGCAGCTTTGATCAGCGCCTGGAACAGGTCGATCTCGTAGTTGGCATGCACGCCCTGCAACACCGCAGAGATACGCTCTAAGCCCATGCCCGTATCCACCGATGGCTTGGGCAGCGGGTGCATCACGCCAGCCTCATCGCGATTGAACTGCATGAACACGTTGTTCCAAATCTCGATGTAGCGGTCGCCGTCTTCCTCCGGCGACCCGGGCAGACCGCCGGGAATATGCTCGCCGTGGTCGTAGAAGATCTCGGTGCAGGGGCCGCAAGGGCCGGTGTCGCCCATCATCCAGAAGTTGTCGGACGCGTATCGTGCGCCCTTGTTGTCGCCGATGCGGATCACACGATCCGGCGTCAGGCCCATTTCCTTGGTCCAGATGTCGTATGCCTCATCGTCCTCGGCATACACGGTGACGTAGAGTTTTTCCTTGGGCAGCTTGAACACTTCGGTCAGCAACTCCCATGCGTACTTGATCGCGTCGCGCTTGAAATAGTCGCCGAAGCTGAAATTGCCCAGCATCTCGAAGAAGGTGTGATGGCGCGCGGTGTAGCCGACGTTCTCCAGGTCGTTGTGCTTGCCGCCGGCACGCACGCATTTTTGCGAAGAAGCGGCGCGGGTATAGGGGCGCTTGTCGAAGCCGAGGAACACATCCTTGAACTGGTTCATGCCCGCGTTGGTGAACAGCAGCGTCGGGTCTTCATGCGGCACCAGCGAACTGGAGGCGACCACGGTGTGGCCTTTGGACGCGAAATAATCTAGGAATTTCTGGCGGATTTCACTGCTTTTCATGATGCACCCTGAACTCTAAAGTCACGTTCCAGACCGGCTGGACAAGGCGCGCATCATACCATGAGGTGCATTGCTGCTCACACGGCAACGGGGTTCATTCGATCTCGGTCACCCCGGCACTGCGCAATACTTTGAAGATCACATCCGTGGAAAAACCGCGTGATTGCAGAAAACGTATTTGCTTAGCTTTTTCCTTCGCGTCTTGCGGTGCGACACCATACTTCCTTTGCCACACCTCGCGTGCCGCCTCCAGCTCAGATTCTTTCAGTTGCGGCAGTGCGTCAGCAATCAGATTCTCGGTGATGCCTTTCTGGCGCAGTTCATGGGTGATGCGTTGTGTGCCGAAACGACTGCGTTTAGCACCCACCCATTGCGTAGCGGCGCGGGCATCGGACAGCCAGTTGCGTTTCTCCAGCTCGTCCAGCACGGCACTGAGGTCCTCGCCCTCCTGCACATAGGGCTGCAGCTTGGCGTGCAGTTCGGCGCGACTATGTTCGCGCCGCGCCAGATACCGCATGGCACGGACGCGCAGGCTTAACTCAGGCTTCTTCTGCGACTTCACTTGCACCAAAGGCGGCGACGCCGACTGCTGCACGCACTCTATTCTCGATCTCGGCAGCGATCACCGGATTGTTCTTGAGAAATTCGCGTGCATTGTCCTTGCCCTGCCCGATCTTCTCGCCATTGTAGGCATACCAGGCACCTGACTTCTCGACGATCTTGTGCTGCACGCCCAGCTCGATGATCTCACCCTCGCGCGAGGTGCCTTCGCCGTACAGGATATCGAAGTTGGCTTCCTTGAACGGGGGCGCGACCTTGTTCTTGACCACTTTGACGCGGGTCTCGTTACCGATGACTTCGTCGCCCTTCTTGATCGCGCCGGTGCGGCGGATGTCCATGCGCACGGAAGCATAGAATTTGAGCGCATTGCCACCGGTGGTGGTCTCGGGATTGCCGAACATCACGCCAATCTTCATGCGGATCTGATTGATGAAGATGACCATGGTGTTGGCACGATTGATGTTGGCCGTTAGTTTGCGCAATGCTTGCGACATCAGGCGAGCATGCAGGCCCATCTGTGCATCACCCATCTCGCCTTCGATCTCGGCCCTCGGTGTCAGTGCGGCAACAGAGTCCACCACCACAACGTCGACCGAACCGGAGCGCACCAGCATATCGACAATCTCCAGCGCCTGTTCGCCATTGTCCGGCTGAGAGATGAGCAGGTCTTCCACTTTAACGCCCAGCTTCTTCGCATATTGCGGATCGAGAGCATGTTCCGCATCGATGAACGCTGCGGTACCGCCCATCTTCTGCATTTCGGCGATGACCTGCAAGGTTAGGGTTGTCTTGCCGGAGGATTCTGGGCCGTAGATCTCGATCACGCGTCCGCGCGGCAAGCCGCCGACGCCCAGTGCGATGTCCAATCCGAGCGAGCCGGTCGAAACGACCTGAATGTCCTTGCCTACTTCGCTCTCGCCCAAGCGCATGATGGAGCCCTTGCCGAACTGCTTTTCAATCTGGCTCAGAGCCGCTGCGAGTGCCTTGCTTTTGTTGTCATCCATTTTGATTCCCCTTAAAAACGATGCGGCGGATTGTGGCACAACAATTCGCCGTTGTACAGAACGTTCGTTCTCTTTTTAAGCTAGGCTATTTTCGTTCTATTATTCAACAGGTTGGTCACACCCTGCAGGGCAATACGCACCGCTTTCACGCGAATGGCATCGCGATCACCATCAAGGTGATGACAGGCCGTCCGCACCTCGTCGTTGGTCGCCCACGCGAACCACACTGTCCCGACCGGCTTCTCTTGCGTACCTCCGGTTGGGCCGGCGATGCCGCTCACGGACAGTGCCACCTGAGCGCGGCTGAATTGCAGGACGCCATCCACCATTTCGCGTACCGTCGCTTCGCTCACCGCCCCATGCCGCTGCAAGGTATCAAGAGAGACTCCCAACATCTCTTCTTTTGAGATATTGGAATACGTCACGAAGCCGCGGTCGAACCAAGTGGAACTGCCCGATACCCTGGTGATGGCCTGCGCAATGCCGCCGCCCGTGCAGGACTCCGCCGTCGCCAGCATCATGCCGTGCGCTTTAAGCACTGCGCCCACCTGTTTTGCCAGTCTTATGGTCATAGCCCACGCGCCAGGTCGTTCTGAATGTCCACCACCGCTTCCAGCCCCACCGCGATGCGGATCAAACCATCGCTGATGCCCGCTGCCGCACGTGCCTCAGGCGTGATGCGTGCATGGGTGGTGGTCGCCGGATGGGTGATCGTGGTCTTGGTATCCCCCAAGTTCGCTGTGATCGACAGCAGCTTGGTGTTATCGATGACGCGCCACGCAGCCTCCTTGCCTCCCTTCACCTCGAACGCCACGATGCCGCCGCCAGTCTTCTGCTGCTTCATCGCCAACGCATGTTGCGGATGCGACGGCAGGCCGGGGTAGTACACACGCGCCACATGGGGCTGTTTCTCCAGCCATTGCGCCAGCTGCAGGGCATTGGCGCTGTGCGCATCCATGCGCAGCTTGAGCGTCTCCATGCCTTTCAGGAACACCCAAGCGTTGAATGCGCTCATGGTCGGGCCTGTAGTGCGCAGAAAGCCATATACCGGTTCCATCAGTTTCTTACTGCCCAGCACGGCACCACCCAGCACGCGACCCTGACCGTCGATGTACTTGGTCGCGGAATGGATCACGATGTCAGCCCCCAGGTCCAGCGGACGCTGCAAAATGGGCGTGCAGAAGCAGTTGTCCACCGCCAGCACCACGCCGCAAGCCTTCGCCACGGAAGCGATGGCCGCGATATCGGACACTTCTGTCAGCGGGTTGGACGGTGTTTCCAGGAAGAACAGCTTCGTGTTTGGGCGTGCCGCCGCCTGCCATTGCAAAACGTCGGTGGCGGAAACAAAGGTCGTATCCACACCAAATTTCTTCATCACGGTGTTGAACAGATTCACTGTCGAACCGAAGATGCTCTGCGAAGCCACCACATGATCGCCAGCCTTCAGCAGACCCATGCAGCAAGACAGGATGGCAGACATGCCGGATGATGTCGCCACGCATTGCTCGGCACCTTCCAGCGCAGCCAGACGCTGCTCGAACATTGTGACCGTGGGATTGGTGAAGCGCGCGTAAATGTTACCGGGCTCCTCGCCTATGAAGCGCTTCGCCGCCTGCTCCGCGCTGTCGAAGGTGAAACTGGAAGTCAGGAATAGCGCTTCGCTGTGCTCATGGAACTGGCTTTGCACGCCGCCCGCGCGCACCGCCAGCGTTTCAAGTTGATAGTTCTCTTCTGACATTTTGTTATTCCCTTTCTAATTCTTTGCACATCCAATGAGCAATCTCATTACCCTGTGCAGTCTTTGACAACTGCTCGATCACATTGCGCCGATCCTGCTCCGTACGGTTCTGGCTCAGTTTGAATTTACCTTCGATACGACTCAGCTTGATTTCGAAACCAACAACAGCAGCCAACATTCGCTCGCGCATTACCTGAGAAAGCTCTAGCTTCCAGGGCGTTGAGAACGTCTTTTCGTTCTCATCCACCAGCCGGTGCAACGTATTATCCAACTCATCTTCCGACAAAACGCGCGCTGCGCCATAGGCATGAACTGCCATGAAATTCCATGTCGGCACCACCATCGGATTGGGCTCATACCAAGTCGGGGATACATAAGCATGCGGCCCCTGGAACATCACCAACACTTCTATACCTGCCGCAAAATCCCGCCACTGCGTATTGTTGCGTGCCATATGACCAAACAATGCACCATGTGAGCCAACGCTGTCGTCCAACAACATCGGCAAGTGACTGGCGAACGGCGCATTGCCTTGTTGTGTGACCAATGTGGCGAAACTGTGCCGCTGCATGAATTCATGCAGCGTGGGCAAATCGGTTTCAGCAAAATACTCTGGAATGTACATGCGTGGCCCCAATAAAAAACCCGGAAAGCTTAACGCTAAACCGGGTTTCCCTCGCTTTAGCTGTATTTATCATGCGCCCGCAAGCTGTTCCTCAAATCGGCGCAGACGGAAAGTAGCACCGCCTACTGCAAGCCGTCAACCTACATCGACGAGACACTCATCGCCAAGTCCAGCTCCATCTGATCATCGCTGGGCTCCGGCTCCTTGGGTTTGCCACCTCGTGCAGCCTCCACCGCATCCAGATATTCCGGCGTGATGTCGCCCGTGATGTAGCAGCCATCGAAGCAGGAAGTATCGAAATTACGCACGGCGGGATTGGCTTTGGCGACAGCCAATTTGAGATCCTCGAGATCCTGGTAGATCAAGCGGTCGGCGCTGATCTCGCGGCATATCTCGTCGTCCGTGCGTCCGGTAGCGATGAGTTCGCGGCGGGTCGGCATGTCGATACCGTACACGTTGGGGAATTTGACGGGGGGCGCGGCGGAAGCGAAATACACCTTGCGCGCACCGGCATCGCGCGCCATCTGCACGATCTCGCGGCTGGTGGTGCCGCGCACGATGGAGTCGTCCACCAGCAACACGTTCTTGTCCTTGAATTCCATGCTGATGGCATTGAGCTTCTGGCGCACCGACTTCTTGCGCATCGCCTGTCCTGGCATGATGAAGGTACGGCCGATATAGCGGTTCTTCACGAAGCCTTCGCGGAACGGGATGCCCAGATGATTGGCCAGTTGCAGAGCACTGGGGCGACTGGAATCGGGGATAGGGATCACCACGTCGATATCGTGATCCTTCCACTCGCGGCGTATCTTGTCCGCAAGAAACTCGCCCATATACAGGCGCGTGGCATAAACCGAGATGCCGTCCATCACCGAGTCGGGGCGGGCGAAATACACGTACTCGAAGATGCACGGATTGAGCTTGGGCTGCTCGGCGCACTGCTGGCTGTGGAAGTTCGCGTTGAGGTCGATGAACACCGCCTCGCCCGGTGCGATGTCGCGCAGGAACTTGAACCCCAGCGTATCCAGCGCCACGGACTCCGAAGCGACCAGATACTCCACGCCCTCCTCGGTCTGATGGCTGCCGACCACCAAGGGACGGATACCATTGGGGTCGCGGAAGGCGACCAGACCGTAACCCGCGATCATCGCCACCACCGCGTAAGCGCCCTTGCAGCGGCGATGCACGCCGGACACGGCGGCGAATATCTTCTGCGGATCAAGCTTGAACCCGGTGGCGTTGGCTTGCAGTTCATGCGCCAACACATTGAGCAGCACTTCCGAATCGGAACCGGTATTGATGTGGCGCAGGTCCTGTTGATACATGACGCGGCGCAACTCATCGGTGTTGGTCAGGTTGCCGTTATGCCCCAGCACGATACCGAATGGCGAGTTCACATAGAACGGCTGCGCCTCGTTGTGATCCACCGACGATCCTGCAGTCGGATAACGCACATGGGCGATACCTGCATTGCCATTGAGTGCGCGCATGTTGCGGGTACGGAACACATCGCGCACCAGCCCGTTGCCCTTGTGCAGATGGAACGTCCTGCCTTCCAGCGTGGCAATGCCCGCTGCGTCCTGCCCGCGATGCTGCAACACCTGCAAACCGTCGTACAACAACTGGTTCACCGGGGTAGTCGCAATCACACCTAGTATCCCGCACATAATGTTTCCCGCTTTTCCGTGAAGTTAATCCGTCAATTCCGCACTGCGTTTTCCGGCGCATAGTCCTTGGCATACAGCGCCGCCTGCAACAGCGCTTTGCTCGACCACGCATCACGCCACCACGCTTGCTGCGGCATGCTAGTCAGGCCGCCCAGCCACACCAACGCCAGCACCACCAACACCCCGCGCAGTACACCGAACATCGCGCCGAATTTCCCGTCCATCATGGACAACCCGGCAAATTTGGCCAATCTTGCCAACAGCCAGGCAGCGATCGCACCGATGATCAGCGTCACGATGAACAAGGCCGCGAATGCCACCATAGCGCGGACGTTGACCGTGCCTATGGCTTCGGGGACATACGGCAATGCCTGCGCCGAAAAGGTGCGCGCCACGACGTAGGCCGCGATCCAGCCAATCAGCGAGAACAGCTCATACATGAATCCGCGCCACCAACCCACCAAGGCCGACAGCGCGATGATGATGATCACGGCGATATCAAACGCAGTCATCGTGCCTTATTCCAGATTGACGACGTTCGGCTGCAACCCTTGCGCTTCCAGCTTGTGCCTGATCTTCTCCGCTGCCTCGCGGGTCGGATAGCTGCCGATGCGCACACGCACATGGCTGCCCGCCTTTTCCGTATAAGCGTGGTAACCCTGTTTGCTCAATTTGGCCTGCATTTGTTTGGCGGTATCCCCATTGGAGTAAGCCCCGACCTGAACCACAAAGCCTGATTTCGGTACTGGCTTAGAGGTAACTTTGGCTTCGACTTTAGGTTTTGGTTCCGCTTTGGGTTTTGGCTCAGCCTTCGGCTTGCTCTCGGCCTGGGCAACCTTGACTGGCTGTGCCGCGACAGGTACCGCGTTAACGGCGGACACTGGAACACTTGTCACCGCAGACGCCGCGCCCACCGCCGAGGCGATTTCAACAGATGGAATACTGGCCGCTTGCGGCTGGAATGCTGGCGCCCCATCTTTGTCCGGGATGCGCAATTCGATGTCGTTCGCCGTCGTGGGGGCTGGCTCGCTATCGAACACCATGGGCAGGATGACCACGATAGCCAGCACCAAGGCCACCGCACCGATCAAGCGGCGCCGGGCTTGACGCTGCAGGTTGGATTCCTCATCTGTCGTAATTTGTTTTGCCATCGCGAATATCTGGCAGATCAGCCGCCGCGCATGCCGCGCGCCCGCATCACTTCTGCCACCGTATAGAATGATCCGAAGGCCGCGATTCTATCATTTTCACCCGCCCGATTGCTGGCCTCATGCAGGGCATCGGCGATGGATACGCAGATTTTGACCTCGCCGCGTACCGGTGAATTCTGCAGTACTTGGGCCAGTTCGGCAGCTGTCGCCCCGCGCGGCGCGTCTATCCCCGCGACCAGCCACACGTCTATCTGGACATCCAGCGCACTCACCACGCCCGCCATGTCCTTGTCCTTGAGCATGGCGAACACCGCAAGAGTTTTAGTGGGCGGAAGACTGGCCAGGTTCTGCGCCAGCGATCGCGCTGCATGTGGGTTGTGCGCCACATCCAGGATCAGCTGCGGCCTACCCGGCACGAACTGGAAGCGCCCGGTAAGTTGCACCTCCACCAGCCCGCGCCGCACCGCCTCCATGCTCACCGGCAATCTCTCTCTCAGCGCATCCAGCACCGCCAGCACCGCGCTCGCGTTGTGCAACTGGAACGCGCCGCGCAGGGCCGGATAAGGCAAACCGCTGCGCGCCCCCAGCTTGCTGCGGTAGTCCCACTGTCCTTGCTGCGATGCGAACCCGAATTCACTGGCTATGCACCACAGGTCCACTCCGATCGCCTGCGCATGGTCGCGCAGCGACTGCGGCACATCACTATCAGCACAGATCGCCACGCGACCTTGACGGAAGATACCCGCCTTCTCGAACGCGATCTGCTCACGCGTATCGCCCAGATAATCGACATGATCGATATCCACGCTGGTCACTACTGCAACATCCGCATCGAACACGTTCACCGCATCCAGCCTGCCGCCCAGGCCGACTTCGAGGATGGCGACATCCACTTTGTGTTCGATGAAACACTGCATCGCAGCCAGCGTGCCGAATTCGAAATATGTGAGTGGAATATCGCCGCGCACTTGCTCGATCCGTTCGAACGACCCGCACAGTTCCGCATCCGATGCCTGTTGTCTCGCAACGCGCACCCGCTCGTTGTAATCCAGCAGATGCGGCGAGGTGTAGCAACCGACGCGGTATCCGGCGGCATGCAGAATAGCTTCCAACATCGCACACACCGACCCTTTGCCGTTGGTGCCGCCGACGATGATGACGGGAAAGTCGGGCTGCAGATTCAGCCGCTGCTTGACTTGCTCCACACGCTCCAGGCCGAGCGCAATGGTATTTGGATGTAGGGATTCGAGATAGGTCAGCCAGTCGGCCAGGGTATCGGGCATTTCTGTGATTCAGTATTTACAACTGCACCCCGAGTTTGCGCAAAACGGGCAGCATCGCCAGGTAACAGCCTGCGGTAGCTGCAGCGGAAATCGAGAGACTCAGCCAGAACCCAAGCCCCTGCTTGATCAGCAGCGGCAGGAGCAGGAATAGAACCAGGGACGGCAGCACCATCCAGAATATCTGGCTGGAAAGCTCAGCAATGCGCGCTGGCTCTGCACCCTCGAAGCGCATCCACATGAAAGCCAGCAACGAAGTAAGCGGCAACGAGGCCAGCAGTGCGGCGAAACCGCTACTCCGCTTGGCAATCTCCGTTATCGCCACGACGACGATTGCGGAGATGCCGACCTTGAGCGCGTAGTAAAGCACGGCGTTAAGCCGCCTCCAGCTTCGCTACTGCATCCTGCTTGGTCAACAACGTAATGAGCGTAGCCAGCTGGTCGCGCATCTGGCGTCTGTCCACGATCATGTCGATAGCGCCGTGCTCCAGCAGAAACTCCGCACGCTGGAAGCCATCCGGCAGCGTCTCGCGCACGGTCTGCTGGATCACGCGTGCTCCGGCGAAACCGATCAAGGCACCGGGTTCGGCGATGACTACATCACCCAGGAAAGCAAAGCTGGCGGATACACCGCCCATGGTCGGATCGGTCAGCACGGAGATAAAGGGCAGCTTGGCCTCGGAGAGTTGCGTGAGCGCTGCGCTGGTCTTGGCCATCTGCATCAAGGACAGCAGACCTTCCTGCATACGTGCACCGCCACTGGCGGAGAAGCAGATGAAGGGGCATTGCTGTTCCAGCGCGACCTGCACGCCGCGCACGAAACGTTCGCCGGCGACCGAACCCATCGAACCGCCCATGAAGGTGAATTCGAACGATGCGGCCACGACCGGCAATGCGTGGATGCTGCCCTGCAGCACGATGACGGAATCGTCTTCGCCGGTGTTGCGTTTGGCATCGAGCAAACGGTCGCTATATTTCTTCTGGTCCTTGAACTTCAGCGTATCGACCGGCAGCACTTCGGCACCGATCTCGAAACGGCCTTCGCCGTCCAGCAGCCAGTTCAGGCGGGTACGCGCAGTGATGCGGTGATGGTGATTGCACTTGGGGCAAACGCTATGGTTCTTCTCCAGGTCGGCGTGATACAGCACTGTCTGGCAGGAAGGGCATTTGTGCCACAAGCCATCCGGCACGCTCTTTTTGATATCGGCGTTTTCGCGGCGCTTGATCTTGGGTGGCAACAGTTTTTGGAACCAGCTCATGGTGTTCTCCTCTTTATTGATCTATCGCTAGTCTTAGTTCTTTTACCAGCTTGCCGACGTTGGCGACTACATTCTGTTCGGTCGAGTCCTCGATTTCCTGCACGATGCGGCTGCCGACCACCACGCCATCGCACAGCTTGGACACGGCTTTCGCGGTCGCGGCATCGCGTATGCCGAAGCCGACGCCTATGGGCAGCTTGATGTGTTTGCGCAGCTGCGGCAACTTCTGCTCGATGGCGGACAGGTCGAGGTTGCCCGCGCCGGTCACGCCCTTGAGTGAAACGTAATACACATAACCACGTGCCAGCTTGGCGACCTGCTCGATTCGCGCCTCGTTGGTCGTCGGCGCCAGCAGGAAGATGGGCGCGATGTTGTGGCGTTGCAGATGCTCGAACGCCTCATGGCTCTCTTCCGGCGGGAAGTCCACGGTCAACACACCGTCCACACCGACTTCTGCGCAACGCTGGGCGAAAACTTCCCAGCCCATGGCCTCGATCGGGTTGCCGTAGCCCATCAGTACCACCGGAGTGGTCGCATCCTGTTTGCGGAACTCAGCCACCATACCCAGCACGTCGCGCAGCGAAGTGCCATGCTTGAGCGCGCGCTCGGAAGCGCGCTGGATGGTGGGGCCGTCCGCCATCGGGTCGGAGAATGGCACGCCCAGTTCGAGCACGTCCGCACCCGCAGCCACCAGGCCATGCATCAGCGGCACGGTTAGGGTCTGCGACGGATCGCCAGCGGTGATGAACGGAATGAGCGCCTTGCGCTGCTGCTGCTTGAGTTTGTCGAAGGTGGTCTGGATGCGGCTCATAGCGTGATCCCCTTCAACTTCGCGACCGTGTTCATGTCTTTGTCGCCGCGACCGGACAGATTGACCAGCAGCACCTTGTCCTTGCTCATGGTCGGCGCGATCTTGATCGCATGTGCCAGGGCATGGCTGGATTCCAGCGCAGGGATGATGCCCTCAAAACGGCACAGCGCATCGAACGCGGCCAGCGCTTCATCGTCATTGATGGCGACATACTGCGCGCGACCGATATCCTTCAGCAGGCAGTGCTCCGGGCCGACACCTGGGTAATCCAGTCCAGCAGAAATGGAGTGCGTCTCGATGATCTGGCCATTCTCGTCCTGCATCAGGTACACCTTATTGCCGTGCAGCACGCCGACTTTCGCATTCGCAGTAAGTGGCGCGGCATGCTGCCCGCTGGCAATGCCGTGACCACCAGCTTCCACGCCGATGAGCTGTACGTTTGGCACTTCGATATAGGGATAGAACATGCCGATGGCGTTGGAGCCGCCGCCGACACAGGCGATCACCGCATCCGGCTGCCGTCCTATCATCTCGGGCATCTGCACCTTGGATTCGTTGCCGATCACGCTCTGAAAATCACGCACCATCATCGGATAGGGATGCGGGCCAGCGGCCGTACCGAAGATGTAGAAGGTAGACTCGACGTTGGTCACCCAGTCGCGTATCGCTTCGTTGCAGGCATCCTTCAGTGTCTTGGAGCCGCTTTCCACGGGAACGACTTTCGCACCGAGCAGCTTCATGCGGAACACGTTCGGCGCCTGGCGCTGAATGTCTTCCGCACCCATGTAGACGATACATTCCATGCCGAAACGCGCCGCCACGGTGGCCGTCGCCACGCCGTGCATGCCAGCCCCAGTCTCTGCGATGACCCGTTTCTTACCCATACGTTTGGCGAGCAGGGCCTGGCCGATGGCATTGTTGATCTTGTGCGCGCCAGTGTGGTTCAGGTCTTCGCGCTTCAGGTATATCTGCGCCCCCCCCAAATCATCCGACAGACGCTTCGCATGATAGATGGGGCTGGGACGACCGACGTAATGCTTCAGTTCGTAGGCGAACTCGGCCTTGAACTCGGGGTCGTCGCGAAAACGGAGATACTGCGATCGCAGCTCTTCTACCGCCGGAATCAGCGTCTCGGCCATGTAGATGCCACCGTATTGGCCGAAATGGCCGGATGAATCAGGAAAGTTGTACATCGATTCGTTTAACCTCGTTGATGAACGCGGCGACCTTCGCCGCATCCTTGACTCCTTTTGCCGCCTCCACGCCGCTGGACACGTCCACTGCGTAAGGACGCACTTGCCTGATCGCTGACGCCACATTGCCCGCATGCAGCCCGCCGGAAAGGATCACTGGCAGCGGCAATTCATGCGGGATCAGCGCCCAGTCGAACGACTCGCCCGTACCACCCTGTGTGCCTTCGACGTAGGCATCGAGCAACAAGCCCTGAGCCCCAGCGTAACGGGACGCGCATTGTAGCAAATCCACCCCCTTCTTGACCCGGATAGCCTTCAGATAGGGCCTGCCGAATTGACGGCAGAATTCCGGCGTCTCTTCGCCGTGGAACTGCAACACGTCCAGCGGCACCCGTTCCAGCGCTTCGTGCACGAATTCTGCGGAGGGATTCACGAACAAGCCCACCACCGTCAGGAACGGCGGCGCGGCACGCACCAATTCTGCCGCCCGCTGCACGCTGACATGGCGCGGACTTTTCTCATAGAACACCAGGCCGATGGCATGCCCGCCGCTGTCTGCCACGGCGCGCAGGTCTTGCTCACGGGTGATACCGCAGATCTTGATTCTGGTCATCGGGGTGGTTTAACTCAATAACGAGGCGGCATTGTACCTTGCGGCAGGCCCCACTTCGCATCGTAGGTGATATGGCGCAAGTAGAGGCCGTCGGGCGCGAAGGTAGGTGCGGCCAGTTTGCGCTCGCGGCCTTCCAGCACCTCAGTCATCCACTGTGGCGGATGCTTGCCTTTGCCGACATACAGAAGACAACCGAGGATGTTGCGCACCATGTGATGCAGGAAAGCATTGGCGGTCAGGTTGAAGATGATCGTGTCGCCCTGCTGCTGGATGTCGAGTTGCGCCAGGCTCTTCACCGGCGTCTTGGCTTGGCATTGCGAGGAGCGGAAGGCACTGAAATCGTGTTCGCCCAGCAGGTATTGGGCCGACTCGCGCATTGCTTCTACATCCAACGGCAAATGGAACCAGCCCACTTTCCCTTGATGCACGGCGCTGCGCGATGGACGATTGACGAGCACATACTGGTAGCTGCGCGCCTGCGCAGAAAATCGCGCATGAAACTCATCGATCACCGGATGTGCCCACAGCACAGCAATGTCCTTCGGCAGCAGTGCATTCACGCCACGCACCCACGCCGAAAGCGGCCGATCGATGCTGGTGTCGAAATGTATGACCTGCTCCAGCGCATGCACGCCGGTATCGGTGCGCCCGGCCGCGAGGATGGCAATGTTTTCGCCCGCAATGCCGCTCAGGGCATATTGCAGCGCATCCTGCACGTTCGGCACGTCAGGCTGGCTCTGCCAACCGTTGTAGCCGCTGCCGTCGTATTCCACGCCAAGCGCGATCCTCATCACCACACTCCTATCACCACCGCCAAAGCCGCCAGCAACACAAGAGCATCCACGATACGAAAGGCATGCAATCGCAGCTCGATGTGCATCACCCTTGTATCAATAGGCTGAAGAGCATCGCTTATTGTCGCCTTCCAATCACTCGCCGTATCACGCATGGCCACTTCGGCGTACTCCAGCGTCAATGCCAGCCGCACAGCGATGCGTTCGCGCGACAATCCGAGCCATTGCAGCGGATAAGCCAAGGTGTATATCCCGCTGATAAGCCGCGTCTGCGGCAATAGCTCCAGAAGAATCGCCAGACCGGACAGCACGCTCAGCAAGCGCCCGAGCTGCAGCATCCCATCCAGCACGCCTTCACGCGTGGGAGAAGCGATACCGAGCCCGGAAACCAGTGCTGCGCCCGGCGTGGAGTAGGCGTAGATCACCAGCAAGGCCATCAATACCCAGCGCGTGCGCCGCAACAGACTAAGCAATTGTCTCGCGCACAGCTTCAATGCCGCTCCGAACATGATCGCACACAACACCAGCAAAGCCAGCGGCTGCAGGCGTTGTGCCAACAAGGCAAGCAACACCCAGACAACTATCTGCACGGCGGGATGCGGTATTAGTTTCATATCGTTCAAATGAAAACGGCAGCCGCACAGGCTGCCGCTCGGTTAGGCGAAATCCCTTACAGCTGCTGGAGCATGGCCTGAGCGCTGGCGCGCTGCTGCTCATCGCCGTCACGCAGCACCTCATCCAGAATCTCTTTAGCGCCGGAAGCGTCACCCATCTCTTGATAAGCCTTGGCCAGATCGAGCTTGGTCGCCACTTCTTGCCAGTGCTCGCCCTTGGTCTCGGCAGAGGAAGATGCACCGCCTGCAGGAGTCATGTCCAGGTTCAAGCTGATTTCTCCCAAGCCGATATCAACCGGCTTCTCGATCTTCGCTGCCACCGGAGCTGAAAAGTCGGACGGGAAGTCCAAGGTAAAGGCCAAACCCTCATCGGCAGCCGGAGCTGGCTTTGGCGCTGCCGGTGCTACAGGCATCTCCGGATGGTTCGCGGTGATATCAAAGACCAGATCGCCGAGAACAGACTCAGCCGGTGCAGCGGCTGCGCTTGGAGCTGCGCTCATCACGGGGGCCCCAGGATGGGTCGTGGTCACGTCAAACACCATTTCGTCCATATTGACCGACGCCGTCGTACCTGCCGCTCCGGCCGCAGGTGCATCCGCATGCATTCCCGTCACGTCAAAATCCATGGGCGCTGCATGCACAGAATTCAACTCCTCCTGTGAGAGAAGAGTTGTACTCTCGTGGAGCGGCGTTTCCACCACCACCGTGTTCTGCAGGGACGATGCCGGTGTTGGCGCAGCGGGCGCCCCGAAACCAAGATCGAAATCCACGGCGGGCGCTTCCGCTTTGTGTTCAGCTACCGGTGCAGCGCTAGCGCCACCTCCGCCGTAAAGCGGGTTGCTGGGCTCCAATTCACGCCCCATCGCGGCAGCCTGACTCCACGCGGCCTCGTCGCCGGAATCCTTTATCTCGCGGGCGTAGGTAAAGAACGATTTCGTATCTTTTCGATTCGCGTAGATGGACAGCAGTTTAAGCTTGACCGGTACGTGAGCAGGATTGGATTTCAGCGCCTCTTTCAATACTTCTTCAGCTTGCGCATCTCGCCCAAACGTGAGGAACAGGTCAGCCTCGCCGATAGGATCGACCTCGTCCTCTCTGCTCTGTACCGGCGTCTCTTCAGTCGCCGCTTGGGTAAAGTCACCTGTCTCAGGAGAAGGCATGGTAGGCGCCGCGATGCGCCCCGTTGCGCTACCCACGTCTTCCTCAACAGACTCTTCCTTGGCCGTTATCCCACTGGCAGCGTTTCGTGCGCGACGCACCAGTACAAATCCGACGCCCCCCAGTACCAGCAGCAGCGCTGCGCCACCACCCAACATCATGGGATCTGCCAACACGCTGTCCAACAACGAGGGCTCTGGTACGGCCACCGGCGCGGGGATCGCCACCCTCGGCGCTTTCTTCGGGGCGCTTGACGCGGCAACCTGGCTTGCTGGCACCGAACCCGCAGCGACCGCTGCCCCACTCGCCGCAGACTGCCCAGCAGCTCCCTGTTGTTTCAGATCAGCCAAGCGCTTTAGGTCTGTTACATTCTTCTCCAGCAGCGCGGTGCGCTCCTGTGCTTCTTTAAGAGCCTTACTCTTTGCGATGGCCTCTTCTTCTTTGGCGTTCGCCTGATCTTTGGCAGTGGATTTCCCGCCGCCGACTATCTTGTCGCTCGGAGCTTCGCCTTTGGATAGTTTCAGCACTTCCTTAGGAGCTTCCTTGCCCGCTGTCGCCTTTTCAGCAATTGCCGCCGTCACTTTGCCAGATGACTCCTGTCGACCTTCCTGAGCAACTGGCTCGGCATGTATCCCTGCAAGTTGCTGACGGTAGGCATTCCAGTCGGCCACATGTGCGCGAACCACCTTGACCGCCTCGCTCTGCTGAACAGCCTCCAGTTCCGTCGCGTCGGGGATACGAATAATCTTGCCTGTCTTCAGGCGATTCATATTCTTGCCTACAAACAAATCCGGATTGGCGCGGTACATCGCCACCAGCATGCGCTCCAGGCTGACATCGGCAGGTTTGACGTTGAGCGCGATCGCGCTCAAGGTATCCCCGCGCACGACCATAAATGGATTATCTTCGGCGGCAACTTCGGGTGCTACTTCTTCTTCACTCGTAGCACCTGTTGCCGCGCCTGGCGCTTCAGGTGGGGCAGTTTCTTGTTCTGCTACTGGCGGCTGCTCTTGCGTAGCCGGTACTGCACTCGCTTCTTCAAACTCTGAGAGATCTGCGGTTGCTGGTTGCTCGGAAGGTGCAGCTTGCGGCACAGGCGCTTGTGCAACAGGGGCGGGCTCAGCTGGAGCCAGTGGAGCCGCCGTGGTTGGCGGAACCTCCGGGGTCACAGGAGCTTCTGAGACTGGCGGCATTGCCGGCGTTGTGGCCAGCGTCTGCACTACAGGCTCTATTGGCTTGACCGCTTCGGCTTTCGGTTCCTGTACTTTGAAATCCACCGGGTCAAGCAGGAAGGTGTATTCGCGCAAGCAACTTGCCGGATGACCAAGTAACTTCAATCAGCAAGGTAACGAAAGGCTCATTGATCGCCTGCGCTGAAGTCACTTTGACATAGGGTTCACCGCTGTCACGATTCACGACTTCGAATTTGAGTTTGGGCAATGAATACGGGTAATCGATGCCAGCATTCTTGAACGCATCGGCCGAGGCAAGTCTTGCTGAAATGCTTGATTTGTCGGATTTATCTACAGAAACCAGTTCGATTTCTGCTTTGAGCGGCTGCCCCAGATTGGAGCTGACGTTAATCCCACCCAGCCCTGTCGCACAGACCATACTGGACCATGCCAAACAGGCGATATACCCGGACATTTTTAAAATCGATTTCAGCACGCTGCCACCCTTTTCTATCCCAGACCTTATTCAGACTAACATCAGAGGGTTAGTGATGCAAGCTCACTAACCCTCTAAGTTCATGCACTAAGCACCGGTAATAAACCGATTTTTTGCTCTATTTGTTCAGCAAAATACGCAGCATGCGACGCAACGGTTCTGCTGCGCCCCACAACAACTGGTCGCCGCAAACGAAAGCGCTGACATACTCCGGCCCCAGCTCCATCTTGCGCACACGCCCGACGGCCACGTCCAGCTTGCCGGTCACAGCAGCCGGCGTAAGTTCGCGCACGGATATCTCGCGCTGATTGGGAACGAACTTGACCCAGGGATTGCCACCCTTGATGAGCGCTTCGATCTCGCTCAACGGCACATCCTTCTTCAGCTTGAGGGTCAGCGCCAGACTGTGGCAACGCATCGCGCCGATGCGCACGCACAGACCGTCCACCGGAATGCGCTTCTCCGTACCCAGTATCTTGTTGACCTCGGCGCAGCCCTTCCATTCTTCCTTGGACTGGCCGTTGTCGAGCTGCTTGTCGATCCACGGGATCAGGCTACCAGCCAACGGAGCACCGAAATGCTCGGTCGGCATGTCGGCACGAGCGCAGCTTCTCGGCCACGCGGCGGTCGATCTCCAGGATAGGAGATTTGGGATCGGCCAGCAGATCGGCCACCGAGTTATAGGCCACGCCCATCTGGTTCAGCAGCTCGCGCATGTTCTGCGCACCCGCACCGGACGCTGCCTGGTAGGTCATGGACGACACCCACTCCACCAGCCCTGCATGGAACAGACCGCCCAAGCCCATCAGCAGGATGCTGTTGGTGCAGTTGCCACCGATGAAGTTCTTGCCGCCGTTCGCCAGCGATCTCTTGATCAGGTCGAGATTGACCGGATCGAGGATGATGACCGCGTCATCTTCCATGCGCAGCGTAGAAGCCGCGTCGATCCAGTAACCTTGCCAGCCTGCTGCACGCAGCTTGGGGAAGATCTCGGTGGTGTAGTCGCCGCCCTGGCAGGAGATGATGGCGTCCATCGCCTTCAGTTCGCTTCAGGTCATGCGCATCCTTCAGCGGCACGCCCTTACCCTCGGCAGGCGCCGCGCCGCCGACGTTGGAGGTGGTGAAGAACACCGCATCGATCAGATCGAAATCCTTTTCTTCACGCATGCGCTGCATGAGCACCGAGCCCACCATACCGCGCCAACCGATCAAACCTACTTTCATGATTATTCCTTAATGCCTGATTAAAGGGCCGCGACTACCGCATCGCCCATCGCAGCACAGCCGACCTTCTGCTTGCCGTCTTCATAGATGTCGCCTGTGCGCAGACCTTGCTGCAACACCTTGCGCACCGCCGCTTCGATGCGTTGCGCGATGTCAGCACGGCCGAAGGTGTATTGCATCATCATCGCCACCGACAGGATGGTCGCCAGCGGATTGGCGATATCCTTGCCGGCGATGTCCGGCGCGGAACCGTGGCATGGCTCGTACAGGCCTTTGTTGTTCGCATCCAGAGAAGCCGACGGCAACATGCCGATGGAACCGGTCAGCATCGACGCCTCATCCGACAGGATATCGCCGAAGATGTTCCCGGTAAGGATCACGTCGAACTGCTTGGGCGCGCGCACCAGCTGCATCGCGGCATTGTCCACGTACATGTGGGACAGCGCGACTTCGCGGATATTCCTTTGCCACTTCGGTGACGATCTCGCGCCAGAACATGCTGGTGTCCAGCACGTTGGCCTTGTCCACCGAGCACAGCTTCTTGTTGCGCTTCATCGCGATCTGGAAACCGACATGCGCCACGCGGCGCACTTCCGATTCGCTGTAGTGCATGGTGTCGAAGCCCTGGCGCTCGCCGTTTTCCAGCGTGCGGATGCCGCGCGGCTGGCCGAAGTAGATGTCGCCGGTCAGTTCGCGCAGGATCATGATGTCCAGACCGGACACGATGTCCGAGCGCAGCGTCGAGGCGTTCACCAATTCCGGATACACCATCGCCGGACGCAGGTTGGCGAACAAGCCCAAGCCCCTTGCGGATGCGCAACAGGCCCTGCTCGGGACGCATCGGGCGCGGCAGGTTGTCGTACTGGTAACCGCCCACTGCACCGAGCAGCACGGCATCGGATGCCTTGGACAGATTCAGCGTCGCTTCCGGCAGCGGATCTTTCGCCGCGTCGTAACCTGCGCCGCCGATGTGCGCGTGCTCCAGCTCGATCTTCAAGCCGTCGCTGCGCAACGCTTCCAACACCTTCACCGCTTGCGCGACGATCTCCGGTCCGATGCCGTCACCCGGCAATACTGCGATCTTCATATTCTCTTCCAGTCAAAACGATAATTTTTATGCAAACAACCACGGCTGCGCCGCACGGTGTTTCGCCTCGAACGCCTTGATGTCGTCCACATGCTGCAAGGTCAGGCCGATGTCGTCCAGCCCGTTCAACAGACAATGCTTGCGGAAGGCATCCACCTCGAACTTGTACACCGCGCCATCCGGCGCGGTGATGGTCTGCTGTTCCAGATCGACCTTCAGCTTGTAGCCGACGTTGGCCTCCACCGCCTTGAACAGCGCATCGACCTTGTCCGCATCCAGCTTGATCGGCAACAGGCCGTTCTTGAAACAGTTGTTGAAGAAGATGTCGGCGAAGCTAGGCGCGATGATCACGCGGAAACCGTAATCCTCCAGCGCCCAAGGCGCATGCTCACGCGACGAACCGCAACCGAAGTTCTCGCGAGCCAGCAGGATCTCCGCCCCTTGGTAGCGCGGCTGGTTCAGCACGAAGTCCTTGTTCAACGGACGCTTGCTGTTATCCATGCCCGGCTCGCCGTGATCCAGATAGCGCCATTCATCGAACGCGTTGGGGCCGAAGCCGGAACGCTTGATCGACTTCAGGAACTGCTTGGGAATGATCGCGTCGGTATCCACGTTGGCTCTATCCAACGGCACCACCAACCCATCAAATTTCGTGAATTTTTTCATCGTTGCTTACCTGTTCTCTATTTCAGCGCCTTGCCAAGAGCTTCGCCAACCCCATGCACGCCCCGTTCTATCGTCTCACCCGTCGCCTGGGCATCCTGCTTCATCCCGCCCACCACACGGCTGCTGCTGGTGTCACCCTGCGCCGCCTTGTAGGTATTGCAGGCGGAAACGCCCAACAGGATCAGCAGCGCGATGAGCAGTCTTTTCATAGCTTGCTGACGTCCACGAAATGGCCGGCGATCGCCGCCGCTGCTGCCATCTCGGGACTCACCAGATGCGTGCGTCCGCCCTGCCCCTGACGTCCCTCGAAGTTGCGGTTGGATGTCGCCGCACAACGTTCGCCCGGCAAAAGACGATCGTCGTTCATCGCCAGACACATCGAGCAGCCCGGATCGCGCCACTCGAATCCCGCCGCGATGAATATCTTGTCCAAGCCTTCTTGTTCGGCCTGTTGTTTCACCAAGCCGGAGCCGGGCACCACCATCGCCAGCTTCACGTTGGATGCAACCTTCTTGCCCTTGGCCACCGCTGCCGCCGCACGCATGTCTTCGATGCGGCCATTGGTGCAGGAACCGATGAACACCTTGTCTATATTGATTTCGGTCATGGGCGTATTGGCCTGCAAGCCCATGTAGGCCAGCGCCCGCTCCCAGTCATGGCGCTTCACCGCATCGGGTGCAGAAGCCGGATCAGGCACGCGCCCGTCCACTGCCACCACCATCTCCGGCGAGGTGCCCCAGGTCACTTGCGGCTTGATCTGCGATGCATCCAGCTCCACGGTCGCATCGAACTTGGCACCCGCGTCGCTGTGCAGGGTACGCCAGTACGCCACGGCTTTTTCCCAGTTCTCGCCCTTGGGCGCGAAGGGACGCCCCTTGAAGTAAGCGAAGGTCGCCTCGTCCGCCGCCACCATGCCGGCGCGCGCGCCTGCTTCGATGGCCATGTTGCACAAGGTCATGCGACCTTCCATGCTCAAGCCGCGGATCGCACTACCCGCGAACTCGATGGCGTAGCCGGTGCCGCCTGCCGTGCCGATCTTGCCGACGATCGCCAGCGCGATGTCCTTGGCGGTCACGCCTTTGCCGAGCACGCCTTCGACCTTCACCAGCATCGCCTTGGACTTCTTCGCCACCAGGCATTGCGTGGCCATCACATGCTCGACCTCGGACGTGCCGATGCCGTGAGCCAGCGCAGCGAAGGCGCCGTGCGTGCTGGTGTGCGAGTCGCCGCACACCACGGTCATGCCTGGCAAGGTCGCTCCCTGCTCCGGGCCGATAACATGCACGATGCCCTGACGGATGTCGTTCATCTTGAATTCGGTCACACCAAATTCGGCGCAGTTCGCGTCCAGCGTCTCCACCTGCAAACGAGAGATCGGATCGGCGATGCCCGCCGCACGGTTGGTGGTCGGCACGTTGTGATCGGGCACTGCCAGCATGGACGCCGTGCGCCACGGCTTGCGATGCGCCAGCTTCAGCCCGTCGAATGCCTGCGGGCTAGTGACTTCATGCACCAATTGACGGTCGATGTAGATCAGCGCGGTGCCGTCGGCTTCCTGCCGCACCACGTGAGAATCCCAGAGTTTGTCGTATAACGTTTTTGCGCTCATTGTTGCACCTCGATTGAGCGGGCGATTATGCCACAGCAGCGCGGTTCTCCGCCATGTCGCGCAGCTTCCACCATGCCAGCGACAAGCCCAGCAATGCCATACCCGCACTGAAGGAATACAGGGCGGATGGCCCCCAGTGCTGCCAGATCGGGCCGCTCGCCAGCCCGCCCAGCATGCCGCCCGCACCATAAGTGAGGCTGCCGAACAGGGCCTGCCCCTTGGACTGGTGCCGCCCCTGGAAGAACTCGTGCACCATGCCGACCGAAGCCGCGTGGTAAGCGCCAAAGGTCAGCGCGTGCAGCACCTGTGCGAACAGCAACAGGACGACGATATCCACCGTCCAGCCTATGAGCATGAAACGCAACACCGCTGCGCCGAAGCTAACCAGCAGGATGCGCACGAAACCGAAATGACGCACCAGCGCAGGCATCACGAAGAACACCCCGATCTCGCAGATCACCCCCAGCGCCCACAGTCCCCCCACCGCACTCTTGGCATAGCCGTGCTCCACCAGGTAGATGGAGTAGAAGGTGTAATACGGCCCATGCGCCACGGACATCAGGAAACACGCACCGAACAGCGCCAGCACGCGCGGCTGCAACACGATCTGTTTGATCGGCTGGCTATCGGTGTGATGGGCCAGCACCTCGGTCTTGGGGATCTGCCGCGCGAAGATCAGGATGCCGATCTCGCACACCAGCCCCGCCCACAGCAACCAGGCGATGGCGATGTAGTCGAATGCATAACCCAGCCCGACCACTGAAACGATGAAGCCGATGGAACCCCAGGAACGGATGCGCCCGTAATGAGCGGTGTTCTTGCCCAGATAAGTCAGCGTGGTCGCCTCCACCAGCGGCATCGAAGCGCTCCAGAAAAAGTTCATCAGCACCAGCACTAGGAACAAACCCCAGAAACTGGTGGTGACGAACACCCCCAGATAGAACAGCGCGCTCAGACTGGCCGCCACCTGCACCACCAGCAGGCGCTTCCCGGTGTGATCGGCCAGCCAGCCCCAGATGTTCGGCGCAATCATGCGCATCACCGGCGAGATCGACATCAGGACGGCGATCTCGATCGCATCGAAGTGGATGGATTGCAGGTACAGGCTCCAGTAGGGCGAGACCAACCCCACGAAGGCGTAATAGAAGAAATAGAATCCGGCGATGCGCCAGTGGTAGTTCTTGGAGGCGGACATAAGGACAGGACTCGGGAACGGGGCACATTATCTCACGCCGAAAATATTTTTTACCCAACCCTTGAAATCGAAAAACCCGCCCCAACTTGGCACAGGTCGAAAAAAGGAGAACCGCATGGAACAGAAAGAGAACAGCCCGCAAAACGAGCAAGCACAAGCCAATGCCGAAGCGCCAGCCGAGGCCATGCCCAGCACGGACGAGATGCTGAAAGCAGCCGAGCGCAAGGCACAGGAGCACTACGATGCCTGGATGTACGCCAAGGCCGAGAGCGAGAACATCCGCCGCCGCGCTGCCGAGGACGTAAGCAAGGCACAGAAGTTCGCCGTGGAGCGTTTCTCCAACGAGATGCTGGCGGTAAAGGACAGCCTGGAAGCAGGCCTGGCCGTGCAGACCGAGAACATCGAGAGTTTCAAGAGCGGCATGGAACTGACGCTGAAGCAGCTTTCCAGCGTGTTCGAGAAATTCAACATCGTTGAGATCAACCCGGTTGGCGAGAAGCTTGACCCGCACAAACACCAAGCCATCGGCATGGTGGAAAGCGACCAGCCGGCTAACACCGTGGTCAGCGTGATGCAGAAGGGTTACTCACTCAATGACCGCGTGATGCGCCCGGCACTGGTGATGGTAGCCAAGGCGAAAGAATAAGCACTTGAAATATCTAACGCCGCCCTGATGTTAGGCGGCAAGGCAACAACAGCATTCAAACTTTTAAGAATTCAACTGAAAGGAAAGCATCATGGGAAAAATCATCGGTATCGACCTGGGCACGACGAACTCCTGCGTGGCCATCATGGAAAACGGCAAGACCAAGGTGATCGAAAACGCCGAAGGCGCTCGCACCACCCCATCCATCATCGCCTACATGGAAGACGGTGAAGTGCTGGTGGGCGCGCCTGCCAAACGCCAGGCCGTGACCAATCCCAAGAACACCCTGTACGGCGTGAAGCGCCTGATCGGCCGCCGCTTCGAGGAGCCGATGGTGCAAAAAGACATCAACATGGTTCCCTACACCATCGTCAAGGCCAAGAACGGCGACGCATGGGTGAAGGTTCGCGACAAGGAGATCTCCGCACCGGAAATCTCCGCGCAAGTGCTGGCCAAGATGAAGAAGACCGCTGAGGACTACCTGGGCGAGCCCGTCACCGAGGCCGTCATCACCGTTCCAGCCTACTTCAACGACTCACAGCGCCAAGCCACCAAGGACGCCGGCCGCATCGCCGGTCTGGAAGTGAAGCGCATCATCAACGAGCCAACCGCGGCCGCGCTGGCTTTCGGTCTGGACAAGCAGGAAGGTGACCGCAAGATCGCGGTGTATGACCTCGGCGGCGGCACCTTTGACATCTCCATCATCGACATCGCCGAGATCGACGGCGAGCACCAGTTCGAGGTGATGTCCACCAACGGCGACACCTTCCTCGGCGGCGAAGACTTCGACATGCGCGTGATCGAGTTCCTGGTGGAAGAGTTCAAGAAAGAAAGTGGCGTGGACCTGAAGAAGGACATGCTGGCACTGCAGCGCCTGAAGGATGCGGCAGAAAAGGCCAAGATCGAACTGTCTTCCGCACAGCAGACCGAAGTGAACCTGCCTTACATCACTGCCGACGCGACCGGCCCGAAACACCTGGCCGTGAAGATCACCCGTGCGAAATTGGAAAGCCTGGTGGAAGATCTGATCGCGCGCACCATCGAGCCCTGCAAGATCGCAATGAAGGATGCCGGTGTCTCCAACGCCGACATCGCCGACGTGATCCTGGTCGGCGGGCAGACCCGTATGCCCAAGGTGCAGGAGAAGGTGAAGGAGTTCTTCGGCAAGGAAGCGCGCAAGGACGTGAACCCGGACGAAGCCGTGGCCGTGGGCGCAGCGATCCAGGGCGGCGTGCTGCAGGGCGAAGTGAAGGACGTGCTGCTGCTGGACGTGACCCCGCTGTCTCTGGGTATCGAGACCATGGGCGGCGTGATGACCAAGCTGATCAAGAAGAACACCACCATCCCGACCAAGGCATCGCAAGTGTTCTCCACTGCCGATGACAACCAGTCCGCCGTGACCATCCACGTGCTGCAGGGCGAGCGCGAGATGTCCTCCGGCAACAAGAGCCTGGGCCAGTTCAACCTGTCCGACATCCCGCCCGCACCGCGTGGCATGCCGCAGATCGAAGTGACCTTCAACATCGACGCCAACGGCATCCTGCACGTGAGCGCGAAGGACAAGGCCACCGGCAAGGAAGCCAACATCACCATCAAGGCCAGCTCCGGTCTTTCCGAAGAAGAGATCAATCGCATGGTGGCGGATGCCGAAGCACACGCCGACGAAGACAAGAAGGCGATGGAACTGGTGACCTCGCGCAACCAGCTGGACGCGCTGATCCACTCCACGCACAAGTCGCTGAAGGAATACGGCGAGCAATTGTCGGCAGACGAGAAGTCCGCCATCGAAGCTGCGCTGAAGGATGCCGAAGGCGTGGTGAAGGGCGACGACAAGGCCGCCATCGATGCCAAGGCCGAAGCGCTGGCGACCGCTGCGCAGAAGCTGGGCGAGAAGATGTACGCCGCGGAAGCCGCCAAGGCACAGGGCGCTCAAGGCGGTGCGCAAGCTGAAGCCAAGGCAGACGATGCCGACGTGGTGGATGCCGAGTTCACCGAAGTCAAAGACAAGAAGTAAGCCTGACATTTCTTGATGTTGTAACCGGTGGGGCGCGTGCGCCCCATCGTCACATGGAAAAAACATGAGCAAGCGCGACTACTACGAGGTCCTCGGCGTCAACCGCGACGCATCGGAGGAAGAGATCAAGAAGGCTTATCGCAAACTGGCGATGAAGCACCACCCCGACCGCAACCCGGATAATCCGAAGGCGGAGGAGCACTTCAAGGAAGCGAAGGAGGCCTACGAGACATTGTCCGACGGGCAGAAACGCGCGGCCTACGACCAGTACGGCCATGCCGCCTTCGAAGCGGGCGGCATGGGCGGCGGCAACCCGTTCGGCGCAGGCGGTGCGCAGGGTTTCGATTTCGGTGACATCTTCGGCGACATCTTCGGTGGCGGACGCGGTGGACGCAGCCAGGCGCATCGCGGCGCCGACCTGCGCTACAACATGGAGATCACGCTGGAAGAAGCGGCGCGCGGCGCAGAGAAGCAGATACGCATCCCCGTCATGGAAGAGTGCGAGACCTGTAACGGCTCCGGCGCCAAGCCCGGCACTTCGGCCACCACCTGCCAGACCTGCGCCGGCCACGGCCAGGTGCGCATGCAGCAGGGTTTCTTCTCGGTACAGCAGACCTGCCCGCGTTGTCACGGCAGCGGCAAGCAGATCAGCTCGCCCTGCAAGGACTGTCACGGCACGGGCCACGTGAAAAAGCAGAAGACGCTGGAGATCAAGATACCGGCCGGTATCGACAGCGGCATGCGCCTGCGCCACAGCGGCCACGGCGAAGCCGGCAGCCACGGCGCACCGCACGGCGACCTGTACGTGGAGATCCACATCAAACCGCACAACGTGTTCCAGCGTGACGGAGACGACCTGCATTGCGAGATGCCGATCAGCTTCGCCACCGCGGCACTCGGCGGCGAGATCGAGATCCCCACGCTGGACGGTGCTGCACGCATCAAGATCCCGCCCGAGACACAGAGCGGCAAGCAGTTCCGCCTGCGCGGCAAGGGCATCAAGGGCATGCGCACCCACACGAATGGCGACCTGCACTGCCACGTGGTAGTGGAGACACCGTCCAACCTGACCGAGCGCCAGAAGGAACTCCTGCGCGAGTTCGAGAGCATCAGCGCGCAAGACAGCGCACGCCACAGCCCGCGCGCCAAGTCGTGGATGGGCAAGGTGAAGGAATTCTTCGGCCAGTAAAGTAGCCAATCTCTATGATTCGTCGCGCCGGCAGCGGCAGGTGCCCAGTTGATTACACTGGATTCCGGCCTACGCCGGAATGACAAAATCTGAATTTGTAGAGACATCCTGATCCTGTGCAACGGCGCGGCGATTTGCTTTATGATTCGCCGCGTCGTCCACCCCGCACAAGGAGCATCCCCATGGGCAGCACCCTCATCCTTCTCGGCATCTGCGTCGTCTTCCTGATCTACGGCATCACCTTGTACAACAACCTGGTCAGCCTCAAGCACGGTGTAGCCAAAGCCTGGGCGAACATCGACGTGTTGCTCAAGCAGCGCCACGACGAACTGCCCAAGCTGGTCGAGGTATGCAAGCAGTACAAACAGTTCGAGCAGACTACCTTGCAGCTCGTCATCTCCGCGCGTTCGCAAGTGCAATCTGCGCGCGAGGGACAGGACATCGAAGCACTGGGCAAAGCGGAAGGCATGATGCGCACCGGCCTGGGGCACCTATTCGCGGTGGCGGAAGCCTACCCCGAGCTCAAGACCAACGAGCAGTTCATGCAACTGCAGACACGCATCACCGGCCTTGAGAACGGCATCGCCGACCGCCGCGAGCTGTACAACGAATCCGTCAATATCTACAACGTGGGTATAGAACAGTTCCCCGCGGTGCTCATCGCCAACATGTTCGCCTATACCCAAAAACCCCTGCTAGAATTCGCCGCCGCAGAAAAGACTGATGTCGATATCAAGTCGTTGTTCGGCTAGGAACCATTAACGGCGGTGACACTCCTAGCCTGGCCCCCGGCAGATACAACGACTGGGGGATGTTTGTTGGACACTTCCGTAACTTTGCATAGAAGGAAACACACCATGAAGAAACTGCTCGTATTGGCCTGTACCCTGGGCATCGCTCAACCTGCCTTGGCTGGTACCGTAAACATTGGAGCTCTCGGCGGCGTGCAAGCTGATTTCCGCAACCTGTCCGAAGACCTCGGCTCGGCACTGAGCTACAAGGCGATCGCACCGGCAGAGGCGCTCGGCGTCACCGGTTTCGACATCGGCCTTTCCGTCTCCCAAACTTCGCTGGCGAAGAGCGCTTCTCTGTGGAACAAGATCGGCGTGAGCAACATCAGTAACTTGTATGTTCCCAAGCTGCATGTCGCCAAGGGCCTGCCACTGGACATCGACATCGGCGCGTTCGTTTCCACCATCCCCACCACCGGCATCAGTCTGCTTCGGCGGCGAATTGAAGTACGCCTTCCTGCCTGGCAGCACCGTCATGCCCGCCGTGGCCGTGCGCGGTTCTCTGACCAAGCTGACCGGCGTGAACCAGTTGTCGCTGGACACCAAGGGGCTGGACGTCTCCGTCTCCAAGGGCTTTGCCATGTTCACCCCGTACGCCGGTATCGGCAAGGTGTGGACCAACAGCACGCCGGAAGCTAGCACCGGCCTGAGCCAAGGAAAGCTTCTCGCAGAACAAGCTGTTCGTGGGCGGCAACCTGAACCTGGGCCTGACCAACCTGGCTGCCGAGTACGACAAGACCGGCGCGGCCAAGACCATCAGCGTCAAACTGGGTTTCCGCTTCTAACCGAGCGATGCTCACGCCGCAACGAGGCTAGCGATGCTTACCTCCTTGCGGCGCAGCTACACGCAACTCATCACTTCCGGCGGACAGCTACTATTGCTGTTCGCCGGATTTCATTTTGACTCCCGCATAGCCTGGCTGTGGTGCCTGGGCCTCATGGCCGTCATCAGCCTGTTCGCCTGGTACTCAGCGTTGCACAGGCACCGGCTCATCGCCGGCACTCCCACATCGCGCATCGCTTCTGCCGCCCAAGGCTACGTCGAATTGATTGGTCGCGGCAAGCCTGGGTTCCCCACCGCTCATCAGCAAACTGCGCGTATTGCCCTGCCTGTGGTATCGCTGGAAGGTGGAGCAGCGCGACGGAGAGAACAAATGGATCACTCTGGATCAGGGCGAGAGCAGCGATTACTTCGTGCTACGCGACGATAGCGGAGAATGCGTAGTTGACCCGACTCACGCCGAGATCATCACCAAACACCACGACGAGTGGATCAGCGGTGACATACCGTTACACCGAATGGAAACTTATCCAAAACGACTATCTGTATGCCCTCGGTGAATTCAAGACCGTGGGCGGCAGCACCAGCACGCTCAACCACAACGATCTGGTGAAGCAGGTGCTGAACGAATGGAAGATGGACAACGAAAAACTGCTCAAACAGTTCGACCTGGACAACAACGGCCAGCTCGACATGAAGGAATGGATGCTGGCACAGGCAGGCGGCAAAACGCGAAGCCAACAAACGACTGGCTGAGGCGCGCGCCGAGCCGGACACCAACTTCATGCTGCAGCCGCACGACGGTCGCCTGTACCTGCTCAGCAACCTGTCGCCGGAGAAACTCGCCGGCCGTTACGCGCTATGGACCTGGCTGCACCTGGCGATATTCTTTGGCGCGCTGAGCGGCGTGGCCTGGCTGCTGGCGTAAACCCGGTCGCCGATCCGTTAGTCCTGATATTTTTCCGCTATCGACCGGAACTCATCCTGGATCGCCCGGAACGCTTCGACCACATCGGGATCGAAGTGCGCCCCACTCCCCTGCACGATATGCGCCGCGGCTTCCTCGTGCGTGTAGGGTCGCTTGTAGATGCGGCGGCTGATGAGGGCGTCATACACATCACCCAAGGCCATCAGCCGCGCGGAGATGGGTATCTGGTCGCCCTTGAGCCCTTGCGGATAACCGCTGCCGTCCCATTTCTCGTGGTGCGCACTGGCGATCTCACGGGCGATATGCAGGAAGCGGTTCGGCGTCGGCAGTCCCTGCTCCGCCATCGCGATGGCGTTGGCGCCGAGCAGCGGGTGCTGCTTCATGGTGTCGAACTCTTCGGGCGTGAGTTTGCCCTGCTTGCGCAGGATGGCATCCGGGATGCCGACCTTGCCGATGTCGTGCAGGGGAGCGAACTTGTATAGCGACTCGATGTTGTCTTCGGTGAGGAAGTCCTTGAAGCGAGGGTGCTCGCGCAGCTTGACCGCCAATGCGCGCACGTAGCGCTGTGTGCGTTTCAGGTGGTTGCCCGTCTCGTTGTCGCGCGTCTCGGTGAGCGATGCCATCGCCATGATGGTCACGTCGCGCACCTGCGTGACCTCCTCGGTCTTGCGCTGCAGTTGGGCGGTGCGTTCCTGCACTCTGAGTTCCAACACGTCGTTCATGCTGGCAAGTTGTCGCGCCAGCAACTCGTTCTCGAAGCGCTGCCGCAGCGACAGCAGGATGAACTTGCTCAGGAAATGCCCGGAGCCCAGCATCACCACCAGGAATAGTGACAGCATCATGCCCAGTGCGATGTGTGTCTCGTCCTGTTCCACCATCACACGAAAGATGAGCGGCAACATCAACCCGGGCACATAGGCATAGAGCGCTGGTGGATGCATCGCATCCATGGTGGTGGCCGCCGCGACCAAGCCCAGCAGCACGCATACCAGCAGCACCTGAGTGAGCAGATCATACGGGAAGAAATACAGGGTGCCAAAGCCCCACATCAGGCCGGTACCCAGCGAGAAGATGACAAAGTGCCGGCTCCAGTCCCGGCATTCTTTGACGCTGCCAGTCTCGTTTCCGCTATCGAACCAGGTAGCGCCCTGGAACAGATGCAGCAGATAGGCAAAGCCCAGCCACAACAGCAGGTCCAGGTGCGGCGAGATGCTCCACATCAGCCACACGAAGCACAGCTCGACCAGCGCCTGCCCGACCAGCATCCATGGATACAGTTTCAATCGCGCGCGCAGCTGTTCCGCGCGCACTGAGAGATTGCTCTCGTCGATGTGGAATCTCAGGTCATCAAAGAAGGTGCTCTGGGCAACCATCGCTCGTCGTATTCCGATGTGGCTTGAATGATGTGCAGTGGACAACAAACGTTTCGGGCAGTCAATCACTTCGTTCGGCAAGGCAAACGTCTGCCGCAAGACCGTACCGGTTGGCTAGTCCGGACTTACCTGCACCGGTGCGTTCGCGCCCTTGGCCGGAGTGCGCACCAGCAATATCAGCGGCAGCATCAGCACGAAGTTGAGCGTGGCGAACCAGAAGCTGTCGATGTAGGCGACATTTTGCGCCTGGCGCATGACCTCCTTGGCGGCGAGCACGATGCCCTGTGCGTCCTGCGTACCGAGATGGAGCGGTGCCAGATAGGATTGCAGCGCATCGCTGTACGGCGTGATCTCGCCGCGCAATATCCCCCAGTTCTGCTGTGTGCTGCGCGAGAAATACGTGGCGAGCACGGAGATACCCAGCGCCGACCCTACGGTGCGGATCAGGCTGTAGATACCCGCGGCCTCGGCGGCAAGCTCCTTGGGCAGCGTGGTGAAAGCCAGGGTAGAGATGGGCACGAAGATCAGTCCCATACCCATACCCTGCAAGATCATCGGCACGATCAGCTCATGGGCGGTGATGTCGCCGGTGTAGCCCGTCATCAGGTAGTTGCCGGCGATGCTGCACGCGATGCCGACCAGCACGAAGTTGCGGGGCGGGACCCTGCCGGAGTACTTGCCCACGAAGATCATCACCAGCAACGAAGCCAGACCGCGCGGGGCCATATAGATGCCGGCCTCGAAGGTGGGATAACCCAGGAAGTTCTGCAGGTACAGCGATTGCAGCAGCATGCCGCCGAAGAAGCCGACGCCGATGGTCGTCATGATCAGGCTGGCGACCAGGAAGTTGCGGTCTTTGAAGAGGCGCAGGTCGAACAGCGGATGGTGCTTGCCGGTGATCGTGTAGACGACGAAGAAGATGAAGGAGACCACGGCCGTGACGGCCGCCACGATGATGGTGTCGGAACTGAACCAGTCCTCCTCGTTGCCCCGGTCCAGGAAGAGCTGCAGCGCACCGATGCCCAACGCCAGCGAGGCGAAACCCAGCCAGTCCATGCGCCGTTCGCGCGTGGCCGTGTCGGGGACGTAGCGCAGCGCAAGCAGGAAGGAGACGATGCCGACCGGCAGGTTGATGTAGAACGTCCAGCGCCAGCTGATGATTTCGGTGAGCCAGCCGCCCAGCGTCGGTCCCAGGATGGGCGCGACCATCACGCCCATGGCCCAGATCGCCATCGCCTTGCCGCGCTGCTCGGCGGGATAGGCTTGCAGCATGATCGACTGCGACAGCGGCACCAGCGCTGCACCGAACACGCCTTGCAGGATGCGGAACAGCACCATCTGCGCAAGGCTGGTCGCCATGCCGCACAACGCCGAGGCGATTACAAAACCGGCGATGCAGATCAGCAGGAAACGCTTCTGCCCCAGCCGGTCGGTGAAGAAACCCGTGAGCGGCATGAAGATGGCGGAAGCGACCAAATAGGAAGTGAGCACCCAGCTGACGTTGTCCGGCGTGGCATCGAGCTGCCCCGCCATGGCTGGCAGGGCGACGTTGATGATGGTGGTATCCAGCACCTGCATGATGGTCGCTGCCATCACCGCGATGGCGATCAATACGGGGCTGGTGTTCATGGAACTACTTCAGGCGCACGGTCACGGTCGCCGTCGCACCTATGCGCAACGGATGCTCGGCATCGAACTGGTTCAGCTTGATGCGCACCGGGATGCGCTGCGCGATCTTCACCCAGTTGCCGGTGGCATTCTGCGGCGGCAGCAGCGAGAAGGCCGTGCCGGTCCCACCACTGATGCTTTCCACCGCGCCGGTGAATTGATGTTGCGGATACATGTCGACCTTGATATCCACCGGACGCCCCGGCTGGATGCCGGCCAGCTCCGTCTCCTTGAAGTTCGCGTCGATGTGGAAACTGTCCTGCGCGATGAGCGCAAACAGCGGCTGGCCCGCGCTGACCAGCGATCCCGCGGTGAGCGTAAGGTTGCTGATCTGCCCGTCCTGCATCGCCACGACGTGGGTGTTCCCCAGGTCGAGCTTGGCCTGCGCGATAGCGGCCTGCGCCTTCAGCACGTCGCCTCGTTCCTCGGTCTTCTCCGGCGAGGAGAGCGCTTTGCTCAGCTTGGCGCGAGCTTGGTCCAGCGAGGCTTGCAGGGCCTGCATGCGCGTCCGCGCATCATCCAGGGATTGCTGGGAGGCGAAATGCTGCGCCACTAGTTCCTTGTCGCGCGCATAAGTACTACGGGCGCTGGCGAGGTCGCCTTCGATCTGCGCCACTTGCGCCCGCGCTGCGGCGATCTCAGCCCTATCCTGTCGGGCGCTCTGTTTTGCCATTGCCAGATCGGCCTCGGCACGGATCAGCGCGATCTCATAAGGTTCGGGATTGATATCGAACAGCGCATCGCCCTTGTGCACGTACTGGTTGTCCTTCACATGCACGGCGACGACGCGACCACCGACGGACGTGGCCACGCTCACCACGTCGGCGCTGATATAGGCGTTCTCCGTACTGCGCGTCCTGCCGGCGAAATAGGCGATGGCTACCCCGCCAAGCACGGCAACGAGCGTCAACGTGATGGCGATCTTCTTCTTGTGCGGATTGAGGCGTTTCATGTCAGTGTTCCCAGTTTGCTACGTATGTTGTTCAATACATCGAGTGCGATTTTGATTTCAGCCTGGTTCGACCCCGCCAGCAGTTCCTTGCGCAGGTCGGACGAATAAGAGCGGATGTTCTGGACGACTTTCTTTCCGTCATCGGTCAGATGCAGATGCTTCACGCGACGGTCTGTCTCGCTGCCGCAGCGCCTGAGCAGCCCTTCTTTTTCCATGTGATCGACCATTCGAACCAGGGTCGCCGCCTCGATGCCTATATGCTGGGCCAGCTCACGATGCGTGCAGCCGTCGTGGCGAGAGAGGTGCAGCAACAGCAACCAGCGGGAATGCGAGAATCCGAGCGGCCGCAAGCGCCGGTCCAGCTCGATGCGCCAGGCATGCATGGACAGATACAGCGATTCCGCGAATTGTTCGTTCACCGACTTCATTCGTTGGCTGACTAATAGTTTGCAAGCTAAGTATTTTATTGTAGGCAGGGGCTTTTGTCGAACAGAAGGTCTGGACCAGAAATGAAAAGCCGCCCGGCAGGCGGGCGGCGAACATTGGAAATGGGAGATGAGTTTCAGGCAGGCTGCCGTAACAGTGCGACGATGTGCTCGTACCCACTCTTGAGTGCAAGATCGAGCGGCGTGCTGCCGTCTTTCTGCGTGGCGTGGCGATTGGCGCCTTTATCGAGCAGCAGCTTCACCACCTCGGCATGCCCGCTGTTAGCGGCCTTGTGATGCGCCATGCTGCCGTCGGGGCCGGCCAGATTGACGTCCGCACCCCGCGCGATCAGATAGGCGCAAGCAACCAGATGGCCGCGGGAGGCCGCCTGTATCAGCGCGGTCCAGCCGAACTGGCTTTGCACGTTGGCATCCAGCCCCTGCTCCAGCAGCATTTTCACCACCTTGGCGTGGCCGTTGAAAGCGGCCCAATGCAGCGCTGTGTAACCCTTCGCATCCTTCGCATCGATCCTTGCACCGCTCTTGAGCAGCAGCAGCGCCATC
This sequence comes from uncultured beta proteobacterium, assembly GCA_963813255.1. GTDB lineage: Bacteria > Pseudomonadota > Gammaproteobacteria > Burkholderiales > Gallionellaceae > Sideroxyarcus. The sequence continues at coordinate 54,806 of CAWEYD010000013.1, forward strand.
TCTTCCGCGCCATTGGACGATGCGATCATCAGCGCGGTCCAGTTGCGTTCGTCGCGCACCTCCAGATTCACGCCACAGGCGATGATCTTCTCCGCCACCGTCAGATTGCCGTCCCCCACCGCCTTCAAAAAACCGTGGGGCGTGAATTCGTAACCGGACTGGACGACCTGCTTGCGCTGGCTTGCCTTGTCATCGCCCCACGCGTTGATCTCTTCGTCCAGGCGGTGCAGCTCGCTGGCCAGATTGCTGAGGCGGAATATCTCCTTCGCTGCCTCGGGCGGGAAGCCCTGGCGGTCGCCATCGCGCGAATTCATGAGGAGGTCCTGCAGGTAGGGATCGATTTGCGGGGTCTCCCACAATTCGAGGATCTTGTTAAAGACTCGCGGGAACCTGGCTTCCAGCACATGCGGGTAGATCGCCTCGTTACCGCCTAACAGATTGAGTAGCTTCGGATCCATGAATCTTCCCCCCTCTCGTGGTCTGACAACGTGCCCATTCTAGCCCTATGGTTATCCCGTTGCCTAGCCGTCAGTCTTTTTCTGCAACAATCTCCTCTTGCGCCTGAGATTCGGTGCGCGGTGCGGTGAAGAAAGCCACTGCCTCCCCTGCATCGCGAGTGCGCTTGAACGGCGGCAGGCTCTGCCATATGCGCTTGCCGTAGTGCTTGGAGATGAGGCGCGGGTCGCAGATCATCAGCACGCCGCGGTCATGCTCGTCGCGTATCAGGCGTCCCGCCCCTTGCTTGAGGTTGATGATGGCGCGCGGCAGCTGGAACTCCATGAAGGCGTTGCGCCCCTGCTTGTTCATCTCGGCGATGCGCGCCGCCAGCACCGGGTCGTCCGGCGGTGCGAACGGCAGCTTGTCGATGATGACCAGCGACAGCGCCTCGCCGCGCACGTCCACCCCTTCCCAGAAAGACTGGCTGCCCAGCAGCACCGCATTGCCGTGGTCGCGGAAGCGCGACAGCAACTCGTTGCGCGAGCCTTCGCCCTGGATCATCAGCGGATACTTCAGGTTCTTGCGGTCGAACTCTGCCTGCAACAGCTCGTAGGCGCGCTGCATCGCGCGCAGGCTGGTGAACAGCAGGAAGGCGCGTCCCCGGCTGGCCTCGATCAGCGGCAGGGCGGCCTGCACCACCGCATCGGTATAGCCGTCGGTGTTCGGCTCCGGCAGGTTTTGCGGCACATACAGCAGCGCCTGCTCCGGGTAATTGAACGGACTGTCCCAGCAGGCCGTGCGCGCATCCATCAGCCCCATCTCTGCCTGGTAGTGCGAGAAGTTCTGCTTCACCGCCAGTGTGGCGGAAGTGAATATCCAGGCGCGCGGATGGCAGCTGATCTGCCTGGCGAAGATGTCGGCGATGGAGAGCGGCGTGGTGTTGAGTTGCAGCGAGTGGTGGAAGACCTCTAGCCAGCGCACGACCTCGGGACTCGCCCTCTCCCCTGCCCCCTCTCCCGTCTGCGGGCGAGGGGAAGTCTTAGCTCCACTTTCCGCTGAATTGCTCCCTCTCCCACCCGTGGGAGAGGGTTGGGGAGAGGGTGCGTCGTTCCGCCAAACCCTCAACAATCCCACAAGCGCCTGCGCGCGCTGCCAGCAGTTCTCCAAGCCCTCGCTGCGCTCCGCCTGTTTCTCCAGCAGTCCAGCCAACTTCGTGAGCTTCTCAGACAAAGTCTTCAGCGCAGGCGTGAAATCCCTGAATTCTTCCGCCGCATCCGCAGGCATGCGCCCTTCCTTCTTGAACACCAGCCGCATGTCGCGAGCGGCCTTGTCCAGCTCGTCGCAGGCCACCGGCAGCGCGGCGAAATCCTTGGCTGAACTCAGCGCCTCGATGCGCGAGTCCTGCGACAGGTCGAACAGCTGCGAAGTGGACAGGCTTTCGCCGAAGAACAGGCTAGCGGTCTCCGGCAACTGGTGCGCCTCGTCGAAGATCACCGTGTTGCAGGCGGGCAGCAGTTCCGCCACGCCTTCGTCGCGCAGCATCACGTCGGCAAAGAACAGGTGATGGTTCACCACCACCACGTCCGCCTCCATCGCCTCTTTGCGCGCCTTGAGCACGAAGCATTCCGAATGCTGCGGGCATTCCTGCCCCAGGCAGTTGTCGCGAGTAGAGGTCACGTGCATCCAGATCGGTGCATTCTCCGGCACGTCCGCCAGCCCGCTCTTGTCGCCGCTCTGCGTCACCTTGGCGTAGGTCACGATTTTGGCGAGATGCTTCACATCCTCGCGCGTCTTGAACAGCCCGTTCGATTGCGCCAGCGACAGATGGTAGTGGCACACATAGTTGGAGCGCCCCTTGAGTAGCGCCACCGACACCGGCGCCTTCAAGGCATCGCGCACCATAGGCAGGTCTTTCTGGAACAGCTGGTCCTGCAGGTTCTTGGTGCCAGTGGAAACCACCACCTTGCCGCCATTGAGCAGTGCGGGCACCAGATAGGCGAAAGTCTTGCCCGTGCCGGTGCCCGCCTCGGCGACAAGTATGGCGTTGTCGCGTATCGCCTCCGCCACCGCCAGTGCCATCTCGCGCTGTTGCGAGCGTGGACGGAAGGACGCGACTTCGGTGGCAAGCGGGCTTTGTTCGGAAAAGAAACGTTCTACTTCGACGGTCACGGCAGGGATGGGCAGATAGGGGAAACGGTATATGGTTATTCGCCGGGGGCGGCGCTATAGTTCGGTGAGATTTTACGCGACGGGCGTGTGGGAAGGGTGGTAATTTCGAATTTTAGGCCTGCATAAAATATATAGAGAGATCTATCAGAAAGGGGCAACATGGGCATTATCGGCGCATTCATAAAATTGGTAGGCGGGGATGATGACCGCGAGAAAAGTCCGCCCGTGAAGTTTTCCATCGGCATGGGCTTGGGTGGTTTTCGGGACCAGCCCTGCAGGCCTGGGCGCTGTTATGTCTATCTCCATAAGGACTCGGAAGGTGCCGTCTTCTATGTAGGCAAAGGCACGGGGGATCGTGCGTATTCACGCGACCGACCGCCCGAATGGTTTGAATACGTCAACAACAAATCAGGCGGCAAATTCTCGGTCGAAATTGTGTGCGACGGAATTTCGGAAGATGACGCTTTGCAGATTGAAGATGCTCTCATGGCAGAGCACGCGACCACCATCATCAATCGCGTAAATATGCACGCGCCTTATGACTCCGCCAAGATGATGGCGTATGTCGAGGCGATGCGCAGTTATGACAAAGGCCTTGAACGGGCCATTGATCTGACTAAGGCCGGGAATCTGGATCAGGCGGTCGCTGAATTCGAAGCTGCATACGTCAGCTATTTCGATGTCATCAAGAATCACGATTATGACCTTGGTGCGCGGCAGGGACTTGCATCTACGGGCTTTAACTTTCACCCGCATGCGCTGGCTGACCGCTATACGAAAGCGCTTGCGAAAGCTGGGCGGTATCGCGAGCTTATTACCTTTTCCGAACGCTATTTTCGGGACTACGGGGAGCCTTCCAACCGAACCGAAGAGGCGCTCAAGAATCGCATGGACAAGGCGCTCAGCAAGATAAACCTCAATGCTGCGCCCTAGTCGCAAAGTACAGTAGAAGCTTACAGGGCAGCTTCGAATTTCCTTTATTGAAAGGAGTGTAGAAATGGCCAAGAAGACTTTTCCGTTGTCCGAAGTCTATCGCCTGCTGGAGCCAGGGCCGGTGGTGCTGGTGACTACCTCACACAAGGGCAAGGCGAACATCATGACGCAGTCGTGGCACACGATGATGGAGTTCGAGCCACCGCTGGTGGGCTGTGTGATCAGCGGGAACAACTACAGTTTCGATGCGCTGGTGGCGACCAAGGAATGCGTGCTCAGCATCCCCTCGGTGGAGCTGGCGAAGCAGGTGGTGAAGGTGGGCAACTGCTCGGGCAGCAAGGTGGATAAGTTCAAAAAGTTCAAGCTGACGCCGCTGCCTGCCTCGCTGGTGGATGCGCCGCTGATCTCCGAGTGTTTCGCCAACCTTGAATGCAAGGTGGTCGATACGCGCATGGTGAACAAGTACAACTTCTTCGTGCTGGAGGTGGTGAAGGCGTGGATCGATCCCGCGCAGAAGAAGCCGCGCACCTTGCATCATCAGGGCAAGGGAGTGTTCATGGTGGGAGGCGACACGATCAAGCTGCCTTCGAAGAAGGCATGAGGGTGTTGCGTGTTAAGTTGATTAACTACACGAGTAGAGAGCTTCGTCATTCCGGCGAAGGCCGGAATCCACGCTTTGATGGGGCTGCACACAAATACGGTGTTGTCCGCTGCGCGGCGTTCTTTGACAAGCTGGATTCCGGCCTTCGCCGGAATGACATGTGTCATGAATTACGGAAAAATAAAATAAGTAAGGGGAGCTGCCATGTGGATCTTTCTCGGCATCGTTTCATTCACCATGTTCTTGGGCTACGGCCTGTGGCGCAGGCTGACCTGGGCCATAGGCTGGCCGGATGAAAAACCGCACCTGCTCGCTGCTGAGAACCAGCGCTACAAATTCAAGGACACCACGCAGAACAAGCTGCGGACGTTTTACTACGCGGTGCCCTGTGAGCAGGGCGTTTCGTTGCGCATCCACCGCGAGTCGGGATGGGACCGCTTTGCCAAGACGATCGGGCTTTCCTACGAGTACCAGTTCAACGACCCCGAGTTCGACGACGAGTTGTATGTAGTCTCCAACGCGCCGGCTTTCCAATCGGAGCTGGCTGAAAACAAAGCGCTGCGCGACGTGCTGCGCCTGCTGTTCCGCGACAAGCGACTGAAACGCATCGAATGCCACGGGCAGCATGTGGTGGCGCGCTACCAGGAGAAGGTTCTCGAGAACGAAGTTCCCCGCCAACCCGACGAGAAGGAAGCGCATCAGATCGTCGGCGCCTTGTATGGCATCTCCGAATCGCTGACGATCGCCAAGCTGAACAACACCTCGCGCTGGGACATCTACGAGCTGCGTGCGGCGTTGATGGCTTCGCTCTCCACCGCGCTGCTCGCCGTCGGCATAGCGGAGTTCTTTCGCGTCATCCTGCTGGAGCGCACGCAGATCATGCTGGACGCTGGTGACCTGTTCGTCTTCTCGACGGCGTGTTCGGCGGCGATGCTGTTCGCGCTGCTGGCGGCGACGGTGGCCCTGCTGCGCGGCAGCGCCTACGCGCATGTGATCCTGGCCGAGGTGTTCATCTCCGGCGGGCTCGGCCTGCTCATGGGCGGCTATGCCATGGTGCGCGACATCGACGTCTCGTTCGATCATTCCGTGCAGCGCACGGTGCAGGCCGATATCGTCGGCAAGCGAACCTGGAGCGGACGTAAATCCGGCACTCATTACGAGCTGCGCCTGAAAGGTCAGGACGGCGTGCACAGCCTGCCGAACAAGATAGAAGTGTCTTATGCCATCTACCAGATGGCGCAGGAAGGAAAGCCCGTCACGCTGGCGATACGCGATGGCGCGCTGGGCTACCGCTGGGTGGAAGAGTATTATTTCTACTGATCGTTGTTCGCATTGGACTGCCCTACCGTGATGGAGGTGCCATGAATAAACGACACTCAGCCCTGTTCCTCGTATTGCTCTCGCTCAATTCTGTTGCCTTCGCGGATGAGTTCACGGTCGCGCTCGGCGTCTTCAACCTGGCCAATAACGGCACGGACTTCCAGGCCAGCTATCGCGAGGGCCAGAGCCACTGGCAGTATGGTTACCGGTATGTCCAGTGGACCGACACTTTCCATGACCCGTTCACCGGGCGGGCGCACAGCGACACGACCGAGACTTTGACCGGACCTGTCGTCAATTACCTGTTCTGGAACGAGTCCAGGCATACACCTTACGCTGGGGTGGCCGTGCTCAAATGGACCCGGACCGAGACGCCGCTGCTGGTGGTGGCGCCAAGTAGCACGCAAGCGACGACGGATCTCTACTTCGGTGGCGGTTTCAGGGGCAGGTTCGGCGAGATGGGGTATTACAATGCCGGGATGTATCTCTCCCCCACACCCCATCTGGCAACGCAGACTGCGATCACCGCGTCTGAACAATCCGGCAACTTCGACATTCAGCTTCAGCTCGGACTGTCCTGGTAGGACTGCACAGGAAGGGAAAAGAAATGCTTCGGTATCTGCTGGCCTGGTTCGCGCTGCTGTTGGTCGCCGTGATCAACGGCGGCCTGCGCGACTTCACCTATGGCCAACACCTTCCCGCGTTGCTCGCCAATCAGCTGTCCTGCGTGAGTGGCATCCTGCTGTTCGGCGTGGTGTTCTATCTTTACGTTCGCCGCTGGCCGCCCGCTTCGGCGCGGCAGGCGCTGTCTATCGGGCTATTCTGGATGGCATTGACGGTGGCGTTCGAGTTCCTGTTCTTCCATTATGTGGCCGGGCATCCGTGGTCTGAATTGCTGGCGAACTACGACATATCCGAAGGTCGCCTGTGGCCGCTAATCCTGCTGTGGGTGGCGTCCGGGCCTTATGTCTTCTATCGTCTTTGCGGCAAACACATCGAACGTGAAAGGTAACGTGATGCAGATTCTGGTGGACGCCGATGCGTGTCCGAAAGTCATCAAGGAGATCTTGTTCCGTGCCGCTGACAAACGGCAGATACAACTGACGCTGGTTGCGAACAAGCTGCTGTATTGCCCCCCGTCGAAACACATCCGCGCAATGCAGGTACCTGCGGGTTTCGATGTGGCCGACAACAAGATCGCGCAGATGGTCGAGCCGGGGGACCTGGTCATCACCGCCGACATTCCGCTGGCATCCGATGTGATCGCGCGCGGCGGCCATGCCCTCAATCCGCGGGGAGAGTTCTACACCAAGGACACGATCCAGGAGCGGCTGACCATGCGCAACTTCATGGACAGCCTGCGGGGCAGCGGCGTGGAAACGGGCGGCCCGCCGACGCTCAGCCAGAGCGACCGCCAGGCGTTCGCGAACCAGCTGGATCGCTTCCTGGCAAGAACTCACAAGGGATAACCGAATCATGCCCAAGATCGGCAAGGACGCCTTGACCACCATTCCCCGTGGCGTGTGGGTGCTGGGCTTTGTCAGCCTATTGATGGATGTCTCGTCGGAGATGATCCATAGCCTGTTGCCGCTGTTCATGGTCACGGTACTGGGTGCAAGCGCGCTGACGGTGGGTGTGATCGAGGGCATCGCCGAATCCACGGCGCTGCTGGTGAAAGTGTTCTCGGGCGTGCTGAGCGACTATCTGGGCAAGCGCAAGGTGCTGGCGGTGTTCGGCTATGCGCTGGGCGCGCTGAGCAAGCCCATGTTCGCGCTGGCCTCGGGCGTGGGCATGGTGCTCACTGCCCGCTTCCTCGACCGTGTGGGGAAGGGCGTGCGTGGCGCGCCGCGCGATGCACTGGTCGCCGACATCACGCCTGCCGAGATACGCGGCGCGGCGTTCGGCCTGCGCCAATCGCTGGATACGGTGGGCGCGTTCTTGGGTCCCTTGCTGGCGGTCGGCCTAATGCTGTTGTGGGCCAACGATTTTCGCGCGGTGTTCTGGGTGGCGGTGATCCCCGGCATGCTGGCGGTGGCACTGCTGATATTCGGCATGCATGAGCCGAAAAGACAGGAAGCACACCAGCCCATCAACCCGATCAGCCGAGAGAACCTGAGGCGCCTGGGCGCCGCCTATTGGTGGGTGGTGGCTATCGGTGCGGTGTTCACCTTGGCGCGTTTCAGCGAGGCCTTCCTCGTGCTGCGCGCAGCTCAGGGCGGCATCCCTGTCGCGCTGGTGCCGCTGGTGATGGTGGCAATGAACGTGATCTACGCGGCGTCGGCGTATCCCTTCGGCAAACTATCCGACAGCATGAGCCATACCCGGCTGCTGGCGCTGGGACTCGCAGTGCTGATCGCTGCCGACCTGGTGCTGGCGACGGACGACCACTGGACGACGGTGCTGCTGGGCGTGGCGTTGTGGGGCGTGCACATGGGCATCACGCAGGGACTGCTCGCACGCATGGTGGCCGACGTGACGCCCGCCGACCTGCGCGGCACGGCATACGGTTTCTTCAACCTGATGAGTGGATTGGCGATGCTGGTCGCCAGCGTGTTGGCGGGGCTGCTGTGGGACCGTCTCGGTGCGGCGTTCACCTTCTATGCGGGTGCCGCATTCTGTGTGGTCGCCGCGTTCGGCCTGCTTTGGCGTCCTTCCGCAACCGAGAGATAAACCTTCAGTGCTGATTCTTACCGCTCGGCTGTATAGGTACTTCGCTGCGCTGTTTCCACGCCGAGTAGCACTCCAGTCCGCAGAAATGCGCCACGTAGTCCTCCGCCTCGAAACTCTTGGCTTCAGACAGGGGGATCTCTTTATGACAGACATCGCAGGAGATTTGCTCGACTACGGATTGTGGGCGGGGATGGCTGGTCATGACACACCTCCTTCCAAGGCGTTGACACATTGCCAGATTAGTCCTGTTCGGGGCATGCCGCAAGGCGTGAAAACCCGCAAGAAAGCCCTTCTCCACGATGGGTTGCTTACATCAGCGCGTAACGCTTCTTGGCCGCCACTGCATTCACGATGTAGCCGCGCGTCTCCTCATAAGGCAGCTTGGTACGCAGCGTGTCATACACCTCGTCCGGTCGCATGGAGTTGATCCTGTCCAGCGCTTCGCTCTGCCTGTCGCCACCTTTCTTGGCGGCACTGAAGGCGCGGAACACGTTGCTGGGGCCGGTGTTGTAGGCGGCGATTGCGCAGTATTCGCGCGCCACCGGATTTCGGATCTGGCGCAACGGGCTGTCGTTGAGCAGCACACCCAGGTAGGTCGAGCCCAGCTCGATGTTGTTCTCTGCATCGAACAGATATTCCTTGGTCGGCATCACGTCCTCGCCCTTGGCCTTGCGATATGCCTCGCGCCCGCCGCTGGAAGGCACCAGCTGCATCATGCCGTAGGCCGGGGCGCTGGAGACCGCATAGGGATTGAACGAACTCTCGATCTTGATGATGGCGTAGATGAGGCTGCGGCTGACCTGCGTGGTGTCGGAGTGCTTGCGCACCGTGGCGGCGTATTGCAGCGCACGCTTATCCATGTGCGCGTTCACCATGTTCATCTGCACGTAGAGCACATTCTTGCTGGTGCCGTCGGCATCGATGGTACGTCGCTGCAACTGGTTCGCGACCAGGTAATCGGCGTAGTGTTCGACATCCTCGCGCGACTTGAGCACGGTACCGGTCTGGTCCACCACCAATTCCTGCAGGTAAGGTTTGCCGGTCAGCTCGATCTCCTTGTCGGAAAACAGATCGACCGCACCGGGATCATCCGGCGTGAGCAGTGCGACCACAGCGGCGTTGCGCAATTTGTCCCTGGCTTTGTCTTCGTCCAGATGCTCGATGAGGATGGTGCCCGCGTCGTAATCCACCACCACGCGGTTCTTGTAGTTCTCGGTGTACTTCACATAGCGCGTGCGGGTCGGCAGGGTGCGGGATTCGCGCTTGCCCCACTTCGCCCCGCTCTCCTTCTGCACTTTGCCCATCAGCCGGTCGTACTCGGCCTTGACCTTCTTCAGGTCGGCGATGATCAGCTCAGGATGGTATTTGTAGGCATTGACGCGGCGCTGGGCCATGCTCTTGAGCGCCTGCTGCGGATCTTTCGCCAACGCTACCTGCATCACCTGCTGGGTGGTGCAGGCGGGCAGGAGCAATGCCCCGGCAGTGATCAACATCAAGCTGCTTTTGAACTTCATCAGCCCATCCTCAGCGCTGCTCCAGCGCCTCCCAGCGCGCCATCAGCGTCAACAGCTCATCCTCGATCTCGCTGGCGCGTTGCTGCAACTGCTTGGCGTGAGCAGGATTGTCGCGGAACAGTGCACCTGCGCCGAGCGCCGCTGCGATCTCTTCCTGCTCCCGCTCCAGCGCCTCGATGTGCTGCGGCATCTCGTCTAGCTCCTTCTGTTCCTTGAAGCTGAGCTTGCTGGAAGCCTTGGGTTTGGGCGTTTCGATTTTGGTCGCAGGCTTGGCGGGTGCGGCCGCTGGCGTTTTTGGGGTGGCTTCGAATTTCTTCACGCGCACCCAGTCCTCATAACCGCCCACGTATTCCATCAGCTTGCCGTCGCCTTCGAAGGCGATGACCTGCGTCACCACGTTGTCGAGGAAGGCACGGTCGTGGCTCACCAGGAACAGTGTGCCGTCGTATTGCGCCAGCAGCTCTTCCAGCAGCTCCAGCGTCTCGATGTCGAGGTCGTTGGTCGGTTCGTCCAGCACCAGTACGTTGGCGGGCCGCGTGAACAAACGCGCCAGCAAGAGGCGGTTGCGTTCACCGCCAGAGAGCGACTTCACCGGCGAGCGCGCGCGTTCCGGTGCGAACAGGAAATCGCCCAGATAACTGATGACGTGCTTCTTCGCACCGCCGATCTCGATGAAGTCCGAGCCCTGGCTGATGGTATCGGCCAGCGTGGCGTTATCGTCGAGCTGCGCGCGCAACTGATCGAAGTAGGCCACGCTCAACTTGGTGCCCAGCTTTACGGAGCCAGTGTCCGGCTCCAATTCACCCAGGATGATCTTGAGCAGCGTGCTCTTGCCCGCGCCGTTGGGGCCGAGCAGGCCGATCTTGTCGCCGCGCTGGATGCGGCAGGAGAAATCGTTGACGATCTTGCGCGTGCCGAAGGTCTTGCTGACATGCTCCAGTTCCGCCACCAGCTTGCCCGAACGGTCGCCTGCATCCAGGTTCATCTCTACCGTGCCCTGCTTCTCGCGGCGTGCGGCGCGTTCGCGCCGCAACTGCTCCAGGCGTAGCACGCGGCCTTCGTTGCGGGTACGGCGCGCCTTCACGCCCTGGCGTATCCACACTTCTTCCTGCGCCAGCACCTTGTCGAACTTGGCATTGACCACCGCCTCGTCCGCCAGCATGCGCTCCTTGATCTTCTGGTACGCGGCAAAATTGCCGGGAAAGCTCGCAAGCTTGCCGCGGTCCAATTCGACGATGCGCGTGGCGACGTTATCCAGGAAGCGCCGGTCGTGCGTGACCAGAAGCACACTGCCGCGGAAGCTGTTCAGCAGGCCTTCCAGCCATTCGATGGAAGCGAAATCCAGATGGTTGGTCGGCTCGTCGAGGATCAGCACTTCCGGCTCGGCCACCAGCGCCTGTGCCAGCGCCACGCGCTTGCGAACACCGCCGGACAGCGAACCCACCAGCGCTTCCGGGTCAAGTTCCAGCCGCTGGATGGCGGTCTCGATGCGCGCCTGCACCGCCCAGCCATTCTGCGCTTCTAGCTTGGTCTGCAGCGGCTGCATCTCTTCGAGCAGTTTTTCGTAATCGGCATCCGGCTCGCCCAGCTGGTGGGACAGATGATGGTAGGCGGTGATGATCTGGTGCAACTCGCCCAGACCGCGCGCGACTTCGTCGAACACGGTCGCATTGGCATCCAGCACCGGTTCCTGGCTCACGTAGCAGATGCGCGTGGCAGGCTGGCGCCATACCGTGCCGTCGTCCAGCTGCGCCTGCCCGGCCAGCACCTTGAGCAGGCTGGACTTGCCGCCGCCGTTGCGGCCGATCAGGCCGACGCGTTCGCCCTCGTCCAGTTGAAACTCCACACCATCCAGCAGGGCGACGTGACCAAAAGCCAGAGCGGCTTTATCCAGCGTGATATACGGCATTTAACTGTTCTTTTCTTGAGGCAGAGAGGATTGATAGAGCAACGAGAAACCCACCGCGAAGAACCCCATCGAGAAGTAGCCGAACGAGGTGGTGAATTTATCCAGCACGAGGTGAGTGTTGTACCCCTCGATGCCGGGAGCGAAGAAATGGAACACGAACAACAAGGCCGCCAGCACGTTGCCGATCAGCAACAAGCGGTGTCCGAACAGGTAACCATTGCCTTCCGGCTTGCCCTCCGGCGGCAGGCTGCCACGGAAATGCCACACCAGATACAACGCCGCGAACAGCAGGATCGCTCCAACGATGCGTCCAGGAATGTCGCCCTCGACCGTTGCCACACCCAATACTTCCAGCAACATGCGTCCTGTTGCCGCCACCCAGCCCATCATCAGCGTCTGCAACATGAGGAACCACGCTGCAAAGATGTTCAAATTCGGAAATCTCATGCCTTGCCTTTCTCAATTAACTGCTTCAAATCCTCGATGATCTCTTGCGAGTGCTTCGAGGTCTCTACCTTCAAATAGACCTTGGCGACCGTGCCCTGCGGGTCGACCAGGAAGGTGTAGCGCTTTGCATACTTGAATATGCCCAAGTCCATCAATGCGCCGTAACGTGCGGCCACCGCCGTTGTCTTGTCTGCCAGGAGCGGGAACGGCAGGTGATACTTCCTGGCGAACTCTGCATGGCTCACGCTGTCGTCCACGCTGATGCCCACCACTTGGGCCCCGAGCGCCGCCAGCTTGTGCAGGTCGTCGCGAAAGGCACAGGCCTCCTGCGTGCAGCCCGGTGTGTCGTCCTTGGGATAGAAATACAGCACCAGCCACTTGCCTGAGAATTCCTTCAGGCCGTGCATCGCCCCGTTCTGGTCGGGCAGGTCGAAATCCGGCGCCGCCTCACCAACCTTGGGCTGCTCGCCTGCATACGCCATCCGGCTCACCAGCAAAGCAACTGCGGCGAACAAGCCAATCAGAATCAACCATTTCATGATGCCCTCCCAAATCTGCCGCTCAGCGCGGATGTGATTTTACGTTAGAAGGTGCGATGCCACGCACACATCTGGAGTCCAGCAGAGCAAAAAATTGCCCCTGTCCTTGCGGTACAGGGGCAAAAGCCTTAAAAAAGGGGGATGTTAAGGCTTACACGCTCAGGGAGGAGAAACGTGTGAGGAGCTTGCGCCACTCGCATCGTGAGATAAGCCAAGGCTAAGGAATCTCTGATTAAGTCCTGAACGATTTTGTATCATGCAGTCAGAAACGAAGATCGAACAAACGGAACCGCGCAATGAAACAAATGACGCTCTCCACGGGCAGCTTTGACCGGTACGCCAAGACGACGCGACGCGCGGCCTTTCTGTCCGAGATGGATCGGGTGGTGCCATGGTCTGCCCTGTGCGCGCTGATCGAGCCAATCTATCCGAAGGCAGGCAATGGACGCCCGCCTGTTGGCCTTGAGCGCATGTTGCGCATCTACTTTCTCCAGAACTGGTTCAACCTCTCCGACCCTGCGGTGGAAGAAGCCCTCTACGATTCCCTGTCCATGCGCGAATTCGTGGGCATCGATCTGGGGCGGGAGGGAGCGCCGGACGAAACTACGGTGTGCAAGTTCCGCCACCTGTTGGAACAACACGGAATGGGGCAGCGCCTGTTCGAGGAAGTCGGTCGTCATCTGCAAACCAAGGGGCTGAAGGTATCGACCGGCACCATAGTTGACGCAACGATCATCAATGCGCCGTCCTCGACCAAGAATCAGGACAAGGCGCGCGACCCGGAGATGCACCAGACCAAGAAAGGCAACCAGTGGTACTTCGGCATGAAGGCGCACATCGGCGTGGACAGCAAGACCAAGCTGATCCACTCGGTGGTTGCCACGCCCGCCAACGTGCACGACAAACACGCCATCCCGCAATTGTTGCACGGCAATGAGCGTCGTGTGTACGGCGACTCGGCCTATTCCAGCCAAAAGGAGTTGATCGCCCAGGCTGCACCGAAGGCTCGTGACTTCACCAACCAGAAAGGGTTTCGCCACAAGGGACTCAGCGAACGGGAACGGGAGAAGAACAGCAGGAAGTCGAGCGTGCGCGCCAAGGTCGAACATGCCTTTCTCATCATCAAGCGCATCTTTGGCTTTGCCAAGGTCAGCTATCGCGGCATGGTGAAGAACGGTAATCGCCTGTTCGTTGTGGCGGCACTGGCAAATCTGTTCATGGCGCGACATCATCTGTTGCGACTTCCGCAGGGAAGATGCGCCTGATGAGCAGAAAATCGACCGGAATGGTCGGCGAAATGATCCTTGCCAGAATAATTTCCGGCCAATTCGACTATCCACAGCAGATTGTGCGCGCGTCGTTCTCATTGGCTGTTACTTATTCAGACCTTCCCTAATATAGTTCCGCACACCTTCAAAAAATCGCAGACACAATTTTCGCGGGGAGCCAGGCCTGCGCGGAGGCAGTTTTACGTTAGAATGCGCGCCGCATCGCATCCATCTGTCCTCGTAGTTAAATGGATATAACCGGCCCCTCCTAAGGGTCAATTACAGGTTCGATTCCTGTCGAGGACGCCATCTTCAAAACTCCCTTATC
>CAWEYD010000014.1:0-103238 GCA_963813255.1 uncultured beta proteobacterium
GAGCGGCACCAGCAGGTAACGGCGCGCGATCTCCTTGGGGATCATCTGGACCGCTGCAGGATCGACGATCACATTCGATAGATCGACGCTCTCCTGCCCGAGGTTCTCGGACAACACGTCGCGGATGGTGGCTTCGGACAGGAAACCCAGTCGCACCAGCAGGCGGCCCAGCGGCTGCGGCGATTTGCTCTGCTCCTGGGTGGCGATGCGCAGCTGGTCCTCGCTGATGACGCCCTTGGCGATGAGCAATTGTCCGATAGGCTGCTGTAGCTGTTGTTGCGGCACTGCCATTTTTCTCCTCAGCGGCCGGGTGCGGTCAATTCATTCAGGCGTTTCTGTGCTTGCGCGTGATCGAAGCCGGCGTTGTTGTTGGTATCAAGTTGCAGGGCTTGTCGGTAGTGCAGTGCGGCGGATTTGCCTTGCCCCAGATGGTCGAGGCTGACGGCGAGATTGTAAGTGAACTGCGCGTTGGATGGCTCCAGCATGCGTGCGTTGAAATAGGCTTGTTGCGCATCTGCCCAGCGCGATTGTTCGGCATACACATTGCCCAGGGCGTACTGCAGGGCAGCCGAGCGCGGCTGTTCCGAGATCATTTGCTTGAGCTGGCTTTCGGTGTCCTCGCCTGTGCTGTAGGCGGACATCGCGCCCAGCGCGACCGGGTCGCGCGGATCGAGAGCAGTACCTGGCGGTAGTAGTACTGCGCTGTTTCATCCTGTCCCTGTTGTTGCGCGATCGCTGCCAGTCCGAGCAGGGCATCGCGGTTGCGCGCATCCTTGTTCAACACTTCGCGATAACCCTTGGCTGCGCTGGCGTAGTCGCTGCGCTGATAAGCCTTATAGGCGTTGAACAGCACGGGCGTGACAGTGTCATTTTCCTGTATGCGCTCGATCGTCATGGCCGAGGGGGCAGCACGGGTTCGCAGTCCGGCGGCACTCCTGGAGCGGGGCTTTGCTGTACTGAAGAATGGCTTGGGCGCTTTTTCAGGTGCGGCCTCCACTTTCGGCGGCACCATTTCGGGTGCGGGCTGCGGCGCGATGGAGGCAACCAGCGGCAGCGGTGCGGGTGTTGCTATGGGAGCGGGGGGCGGCGGAGTCACCGGACGCTGCACTACGCGTTGTACCGGTGGATTGAGTTCACGCCACACGTAGTAGCCGTAGCCCGCACCCAGAACGCTGCATATCAGGAATGTAGTGGGAACCAGTCCCAGGTTCCAGCGAAAACGCGGCGCTGCAGGCTTCTTCTTGGCGGCGAACAGCGTCTCTCCGGCGGCGCGGGTGGCGCTGGTCTGGTTTGTGTCGGAAGCAGTCGCACCCGGTTTCGCTGCACCGGGATGTTCTTCCAGCGTCAGCCCGGTGTTCCGGTCGCTCGCCTTCTTCATCGCGTCGAGTAACAGGCTCATGGCGCGGCCTTCTCATCTTCCGGTTTCAGGAAGTTCTCGTTCGGCAGATTGTTGCGGAATTCGCTGTAATCGCCGTTGACGCTGGCATCCTTGATGACCACTGGGCGAATGAATATGACCAGTTCGGTTTTGGTCTTGGTGTCGTTGCGATTCTTGAAGGCATTGCCTGCGAACGGGATGTTGTCCAGCAGCGGGACGCCGTCCGTCTGGTTGTTGATCTCGTCCTGCATCAATCCGCCGAGTACGGCGATCTGTCCGCTGTTCACGCGAATGATTGATTCCATTTCGCGCGTTCGCAATTCCGGAACGTGGTTGGCACTACCTGCAGCCCCAGCGATGGGTTAGGGTCGTTCATATAACCGATGATGCGTGTGATGGTCGGGCGGACATTGATGGTCACAGAGTCGGAGTCATTGATCTCGGGTGTGACGTTCATGGTGAAACCGACTGCGACCGGGAGAGGAGTGGTCGTATATGTAGCTTGTGTGATGGGGTGCAGTGGTGGTGCCAGGTGTGACGGTAATGGCGAAATATACTCTGTTATCCACCACCTTGAGGGTGGCGGTCTGATTGTTCATTACGCTCAGTTTGGGGCTGGAGAGCACCTTCACATCGCCGAACGAGTCGAGCAGAGAGACGCTGCGCACTGAGGATCCCCATTAGGCTGTCGGATTGGCATAGTTCAGTAGGACCATTTGCCGGTATTGGCAGAAGGAATCCCACCGATCCTGCTTGGGTTAGCTGGAACCCTTTTGTGTCCCAAGACGTAGCCGCGACCAATCGATACCTTGCTGGTAGTTGCTGTTCAGTGTGACTTCGGCGATGGTGGCCTCTATCAGTACCTGACGTCGTGCGGTGGTCATGACTCTGTCGATGAATTCCTGGATCTTCTTGTGCTGGCGTCCGGTGGCGCGAACGATCAACACCCCGGTTTCCTTGTTTGCATTTATGTTGACGGCAGGTTCGTATTTGCCGCTCTGCATCACCGTCGAGCCTTGGCTGGCAAGGTCTTCATTGCCGGTGCCTGAGACAACGCCGCCAGTCTTGCCGGGTTGTCCCTTGCCGCCGCCTGACACTCCGCCGCTGGCGGAAGCGCTGCCCATCCCTCTTGCGGAAGCTGCTATGTCAGCTCGGAGTTCGGTCCTTTCCGTATATCTGATCCGGTCCTCATCGACGATGATGGCCCTGACATTTTCGATCAGGCTTGTCCATCAGGTCGTTCTTGGTTTCGCTGGTGACCGTGGTCGAGGCGGTATTGCCGCCCGTCGTGGTGCCGGTGGTGGTCCGGTACTCCACCAATTTGACTGGAAGTGAAGACAGAGCTTTTCACCGAGCGCGACATGTTGATGAAATCGATCTTGTACGTCTTCATGAACGGCTTGTCCGGCATCACCAGCAGATTGCCGCTGCCGTCGAACTCGTAACGGATGTCCGCCTGTTTGGCGATGCGCTCCAGGATCTGGGGCAGCGTCTGATTGATGGCGTTCAGCGTGATGGGCTGTCCCATCGAAGGATCGGCGCTGTCCTTGAGATCGATGTTGATCCTGGCATCGCGCGCCAGGGTGAACAGTACGTCCCTGACGGGGACGCCGCTGCTGAAAACGACGGTATACGTTTCGACCTTGGCCACCGGTTTCGGCGGCGGCAGTACGACAGAATTCTTGCTGGTTTGCGGGATGTTGCTAGTGTCGTGGAGGGCTGCGTCAGGGGTCTGCTGGATGTGCTTGTCGGATGGCTTGATGGCTTTGGTGCCGCAGGCAGCAAGCAAGACGCAACCGAGAAATAGCAGTGCCTGATTTTGCCTCATTATCCTTGTCCCTTTTATGTCCGGCGCAAGGTAACACTATATTGCCGACTCAGGCAATACACCTTGGACTTAAGTATGTTTTTGCTATCAGAAAGTTAAGGGATGTTCCGTGCGTCATCCAGCGGATACAGGGTGGGCGTGAATGCTTCCTGATAGCGTTGGGGCAGTTTGGACATTCCTGCGCCTGCCGCATTGCTGTCGGCGTAGACGCCATACAACGCGCGGTAGGCATCGCGCCCCTGGAGCTTGATGGGCAGGACGTAGATCTCGTCCAGCTTGCCCAGTTTCTTGGCCCGCTGCAGGAATCCTTCCATGCGTTCCGGTTGTGTGTTATCGGTGTAGTACAGCTGGATGCTGGCACTGCCTTTGGGCGCCGTATTCAGCACGTTGCGCGCGGCGTCCAGCCGTTGTTTCAGCAGGCTGTGTTTGGGTGCGGTGGCCAGTGCCTGGATAAAGGCTTTTTCGTGGGGGGGCGGGTTGCCGCCGGACGTGGGGACGGCAGTTTCGCGCGTGAAAGCCAGCCGGCTCATTGCCGACGGCGCGAGGTCTGCCACGGTAGTCGCCATGGCTTGCATCGTGCCGGAAGATGTCGGGGCGACTGCGATCGCGGAGACAGGGCTCGTTACGGCCTTCGATTGCCCGTTCTGCTCGTGCCCGATGAACCATCCCGCTCCTAGCAGCATGGCCGCAAGCAAGGCCACGCCACCCATCACACCGATGTTCTTGCGGCTGAACCATGGCTGTGCGGGCATCATTTCGCTGTCGCGTATCGCCGCCTGCACATGGCGCACTTCGATCGCGTGGGTGTTCTCGACAAAGGCGGCGAGCAGCGACTTGTCGGCAAGGATGTTCACGCGGCGCATCAGGCCCTGCGAGGCTTTGCCGATCAGTTTTTCGGCGGCGGAGGTAGAAGTTGTCGGGGCCTTTGTATCCGGCGGCGCGCATGCGGAACATCAGGTAGGTATGGATGACCTTTTGCGACAGGGGCAGGATGGTGAAGTGGTGGACGATGCGGTCCTTCAACTGGCGCATGTTGCTTTGCGCCAGTTTTTCGTCCAGCTCGGGCTGTCCGAACAGGACAATCTGCAGCAGCTTGTGCTTTGCCGACCTGCAGGTTGTACAGCAGGCGCAGCTCTTCCAGGGTCTCCAGCGGCATGGCGTGCGCTTCGTCCACCAGCACCACGCAACGCTCGCCGCGCGCATATTTCGCTTCCAGGTCGTTCTGCAGATTCTGCAGGATGACGTTGACGCGCTGTCCTTCCAGGTCCAGGCCCAGGCGGTCGGCGATGGCATACAGCAGCTCGTCGCGCGACAGGCTGGGGTTGGCGAGGTAGATGGCTTTGAGGTTGGTGGGCAGCCTGTCCAGCAGCATGCGGCACAACATGGTCTTGCCGCTGCCGACCTCGCCGCTGACCTTGACGATGCCTTCACCGTCGGTGATGGCATAGACCAGCGCGTCGAGTATCTCGCCACGGTTGGCGCCGGAAAAGAAGAAATCGGTAACTGGCGTGACTTTGAATGGTGGCTCGTTGAGGCCGAAGTGCTCCAGATACATCAGTTTTCCTTTGCTAGGTCTGCCATTGAAGAATCAGCGTTTAGCGTCCCGTTGTTTTTGCGCTGCTTCCATGCGGCTATACAGGGTGGTGCGTGCGATGCCCAGCAGTTTTGCGGCCTCGCTCACATTGCCCTGCGCCAGATCCATTGCGGCATCGATATATGTTTGAGTATAGCTCATCAGCATGTCGTCCAGATTGAACCCGCCCAGTTGCAGGGCGCGCCGGGCATCGTTTGCTGATTCCGACGCCCCGCCATTCGGCGAGGGAAGTTGCGGGTCGAACTCGGTTTCCAGTTGCGAGACGCCGATCTCTGTCCCCGGATGCTTGGTGATCAGGCGGATGACGATGTTGCGCAGCTCGCGTGTGTTGCCGGGGAAGGGATAGTTCTGCCAGGCAGCATTGGCCGCAGCGTCCAACGAGAAGGGCACGCGCTGCATCTGTTTCGAGTAGAAATCGCGGAAGTGATCGAGCAAAAGGAATTTGTCCCCGCCCAGCGCGTGCAACGGCGGTACGTTGATCGTGAACACGCTCAGGCGGTGGAACAGGTCGGCGCGGAAGCTGCCATTGCGTACCGCCTGCGACAGGTCGAGGTTGGTGGCGGCGATGATGCGCGCGGTGCTTCTGCGGGTCGCAGTTTCGCCGACGCGTTGGTATTCGCCGTTCTCCAGTACGCGCAGCAATTTGGCCTGCAGTTCCTGCGGCAAGTCGCCCACCTCGTCTAGGAACAGAGTGCCTTTCTCGGCTTTTTCAAAGAAGCCGACCTGCGCGGTCGTCGCGCCGGTGAAAGCACCTTTGGCGTGGCCGAACAGCGTCGACTCAAGCAGGTTTGGCGCGATCGCAGCGCAGTTGAGCGCGATAAAGGGGGCGCCAGGATCATTGCTCAGTTGCTGCAACGCGGCGGCCACCAGCTCTTTGCCGCAACCCGACTCGCCCTGGATCAGCACCGGGAAGGGGGTGTTCGCATACATCTTGATCTGGCTGCGCAGCGCCTGTATGGGTTGGCTGTCGCCGACGATGCCGAGCAGTTCCTGGCTTTGCGCGGCGGCGCGTTGCTCGCTGTGCAGCGCGATCAGCGCCGCTCGCAGTTCGGCGCGGATGCTCTCCGGTTTGCACGGCTTGGCGACGAATTCGAAAGCGCCGAGGGTGCGCGCATGCCGCGCATTGCCTTCTTCGCTCTGGCCGGACAGGGTGATGATCTTGATTTGCCGCGAGTGTGCCAGCAATTCGGTGATGAGCCGGAAGCCTTCCTGCGGGCGGTGTGGGGTGGGCGGCAGGCCCAAGTCCACCAATGCCAGTTGCGGCGGCGCGGGGAGGTCGCGCACCAGACGGATGGCCTGTTCGCGATCCTGCGCCAACAGGATGTCGAATTCGTCGGACAGGATCAGACGCAGAGAATCACGGATGAGCGGGTCGTCATCCACAATGAGCAAGCTTGGGCGAAGGTCTTTGTTCAAGATATATGTGCGCAACGGCTGACGGTGAAGAACGGGCGCAGGATAGCCAGTAATGCCGACAAGCTCAAGTTGATGGCGCTGCGAACTCGGCTGGGTGTGATGATAGAATGCGCACCTCGCAATCAGGCAAAAGGTTATTTGTGTCTTCACAATCGCTGGTAGAGATACGGGACGTCAACTTTTCGTATGGCCAACGCCCCATTCTGAACGGCATCAACATGTCCTTTGGTAAGGGCAAGGTGATTGCTGTGATGGGCGGCAGCGGCTGCGGCAAGACGACCTTGTTCCGTTTGATCGGCGGCGCGTTGAAGCCGAAGCGCGGGGAAGTCAGGATCGACGGCCAAGTAATACATGAGCTGGATAAGCGTGGTCTGTATGCGATGCGCCGCAAGATGGGAGTGCTGTTCCAGTTCGGCGCGCTGTTCACCGATATGTCGGTGTATGACAACGTGGCGTTCCAGATGCGCGAACATACCGACCTGCCGGAAGAGATCATTCACGACTTGGTGATGATGAAGCTGCACGCGGTGGGCCTGCGCGGCACCCATAATCTGATGCCCGCCGAACTTTCCGGCGGCATGGCGCGGCGCGTGGCGCTGGCGCGCACCGTGGCGCTCGACCCGATGCTGATCCTGTATGACGAGCCCTTCGCCGGTCTCGATCCCATCTCGCTCACCGTTGTGGGGCAGTTGATCCGCAAGCTGAACGATGCGCTGGGAGCGACCTCGGTGGTGGTGACGCACGATGTGCAGGAGTCGCTGAAGATCGTGGATTACATCTACTTCATCGCCGACGGAGTGATCGTGGCGGAAGGGACGCCGGATGAGATACGTGCATCCGATAAGCCGTTCGTGCACCAGTTCGTGCATGGCGAGATGGACGGTCCGGTGCCGTTCCACTATCCGGGCGCCAACAGTTACGCCCAGGATCTGGGAGTGCATGCCTGATGCCTATAGCCAAGACACTTAGGGCCATTGGGCACCGCAGCATCAATTCGGTATGGCGTATCGGCCGCGCTACTCGCTTTCTTGCGCTGACGTTGTTCTACTCCGGGGCGAGCTTTAGACGTTTTCAGCTGACCATCAAGGAGATATTCTCCAGCGGCGTACTTTCGCTCATCATCATTCTGGTGTCGGGACTGTTCGTCGGTATCGTGCTTGGCCTGCAAGGTTACGAGACGCTGAAGCGCTATGGCTCAGAATCGGCGCTGGGTACGCTGGTGGCGCTAAGCCTGGTGCGAGAACTGGGGCCGGTGCTGGCGGCGCTGCTGTTCGCCAGCCGCGCCGGTTCGGCGATGACTGCCGAGATCGGTTTGATGAAGACCACGGAGCAGATCGATGCTATGGAGATGATGGCGGTGAATCCCATATCGCGTGTGGTTGCACCGCGCTTCTGGGCGGGCGTCATCTCCATGCCCTTGCTGGCCACGTTGTTCTCGGCGATGGGTGTGTTCGGCGGTTACCTGGTCGGCGTGGTGCTGATCGGGGTGGACGAGGGTTCGTTCTGGTCGCAGATGCAGAGCGCCGTCGATTTTCAGCACGACATATTGAACGGTTTGATCAAGAGTTTCGTGTTCGGACTGGCGGTCACTGCAATCGCGCTGTTCGAGGGCTTCGATGCGCCACCGACGGCGGAAGGTGTGTCGGGTGCGACCACGCGCACGGTGGTGCAATCGTCATTGGCGATCCTGTTGCTCGATGTGATTTTGACCGCATTCATGTTTCAAGGAGTTTAAGTTTATGGAACGGACTACATTGGATTTGTGGGTGGGGACTTTCGTGGTGGCGGGTATCGCCGCGTTGGTCGTGCTGGCGTTGAAGGTGGGCAACCTGAGTACTTACAACGTGTCGGAGACCTACACATTGCAGGCTCATTTTCTTAATGTCGGCGGACTGAAGCCGAGCGCTTCGGTCAGAAGCGCGGGTGTCCTGGTGGGGCGGGTGACCGCCATCACGCTCGACACCGAGCGTTATGAAGCCAAGGTGACGATGAGCATAGACAAGCGTTACAAATTTCCCAAAGATACCTTCGCTAACATCCTGACTTCGGGCTTGCTGGGCGAACAGTACATCGGCCTGCTGGCGGGCGGCGATGACCAGATGCTGCAGGGAGGGGACGAGTTCAAAAAGACGCAATCGGCAGTGGTGCTGGAGGAGTTGATTGGAAAATTCCTTGTAAACACGGCTGAGAACGCGAAGTAACTCATTGCGGAAAGAATGCAGAACATGAGAAAAATACTAATACCGTTGCTGTGCATGCTGGTGTCGGGCATGTTTTCGTCGGCACAGGCAGAAGTGCCTCCTCCGGATGTGTTGATCCAAAACACGGTTCAGGAGGTGATGCAGATCGTGAACACCGACAAGGGCATCACCTCCAACCAAAAGCGCCTGCTTGAGCTGGTGGACGCGAAGATCCTGCCGCACTTCGATTTCGCCCGCATGACACAACTAGCAGTGGGGCGCGGCTGGCGCACGGCCTCGGCCGAGCAGAAGCAGGCTCTCACCGCAGAGTTTCGCACCATGCTGGTACGCACATACACTAAGGTATTCGTCACTTATCCAGACCCCAAAGTGGAGGTCAAGCCGGTCAAATTGCGCGGCGACGATACCGAGACGACCGTGCGTACCCTGATACACCTCAAGAGCGGGAAGACCGTGACCATCGATTACGAGATGGGGATGTCTCCGACAGGCTGGAGGGCGTTCGATGTGACCGTGGAGGGCGTGAGCCTGGTCACCAGTTATCGTGGCTCGTTCGCCGATCAGATCCAGCAGACCGGAATAGATGGCCTGATCAAGGCGCTGGCCGACAAGAACCTTGCTGCCAACACTACGGCAAATCCAAAGAAGGTGCGGACCAATTGATACGGCGTGAAGGCGATCGCGTGACAGTGTCCGGTCGTTTGACGCTGGATACGGCCAAAGCAGCAAGCTCGCTGTTCAATGGCGAGTTGCATGCTGTTGCGGGCGACAAGCTGACGGTCGATTTGGCTCAGGTCGAAGCCGTGGATTCGTCCGCTGTGAGTCTGCTCTTGCAGTGGTCACGCCAGGCGCGGGAGAACGGCGTGCAACTTACATTCGTCGACCTTCCGCCCAATCTGCGCAGTCTCGCCAATCTTTATGGCGTGACTGAAGTTCTGTCCATTTCCTGAGTGGGCATTTTTTTACAAGTTAGAAATCATCCATGCAAAAACTAGCTATCCAGGGCGGCGTCCCCTTACGCGGCGAAGTACGCATCTCCGGTGCCAAGAACGCGGCGCTGCCCATCATGTGTGCCAGCCTGCTGACCGCAGACACACTGCGCCTGACCAACCTGCCGGATCTGCACGACGTAGGTACCATGCGCAAGCTGTTGCAGCAGATGGGTGTTGCGGCAGAGACGGCGACCGGTGAGATCACCTTCAAGGGCGACAAGATCGATAAATGGGAAGCGCCATATGACATGGTGAAGACCATGCGGGCGGCGATACTGGTGTTGGGGCCGCTGGTGGCGCGCTTCGGCGATGCCAAGGTCTCTCTGCCCGGCGGTTGCGCCATCGGCTCGCGCCCGGTCGATCTGCACATCAAGGGCCTGCAGGCGATGGGTGCTGAGATCGCCATTGAACACGGCTACATCCATGCCAAGGCGAAACGCCTCCAGGGTGCGCGCATCTTCTTCGATATCGTCAGCGTCACCGGTACCGAGAACCTGATGATGGCGGGGGCGTTGGCTGACGGCGTGACCGTCCTGGAGAATGCCGCACGCGAACCGGAAGTGGTGGACCTGGCTAATTGCCTGCGCGCCATGGGGGCGCAGATCTCCGGCGACGGCACGGACACCGTTACCATCACCGGCGTGGAGAAACTGCACGGCGCGACGCACCGCATCATGCCGGACCGCATCGAGAGCGGCACCTTCCTGGTGGCGGCTGCCGCCACGGGTGGCAGCATCACTCTGCGCGAGACCCGCGCCGACATACTGGAAACCGTGCTGGAAAAACTCACTGAAGCGGGTGCACAGATCAAGGTCGCGGGTGACACCATCCACCTCGAAATGAACGGACGCCCGAAAGCTGTGAACGTGCGGACTGCGCCGCACCCGGCTTTCCCCACCGACATGCAGGCACAGTTCATGGCGCTCAACTGCATCGCGGAAGGCAGCGCGATGGTGGTCGAGACCATCTTCGAGAACCGCTTCATGCACGTGCAGGAACTGCGCCGCCTCGGCGCGCAGATCGACGTCGAAGGCAACACCTCGGTGGTGCGCGGCGTGGATCATCTGGAAGGAGCGACCGTGATGGCGACCGACCTGCGCGCTTCTGCCTGTCTGGTCATCGCCGGGCTGGTCGCGCAGGGAGAGACGGTGATTGATCGCATCTACCATCTGGATCGTGGTTACGAGCACATCGAAAGCAAACTCTCGCAGCTGGGTGCTAACATCCGCCGCCTGAAATAATTAGGAAGTAGAGAAATGATCACCATCGCCTTATCCAAAGGCCGCATCTTTGAAGAGACACTGCCGCTGCTGCAGGCCGCGGGCATCACCGCGCTGGAAGACCCGGAGTCTTCGCGCAAACTCATCCTGCCGACCAATCGCGACGACGTGCGCCTCATCATCGTGCGCGCCTCCGACGTGCCGACCTACGTGCAATATGGGGCGGCGGACATGGGCGTGGCGGGCAAGGACGTACTCAATGAACATGGCGGCGAAGGCTTGTACCAGCCGCTCGATCTTAATATCGCCAAATGCCGCATGATGGTCGCGGTGCGCAACGACTTCGATTACGAGTCGGCGGTTAAGCAGGGCGCGCGTCTGCGCGTGGCGACCAAATATGTGAAGACCGCGCGCGAACACTTCGCCGCCAAGGGCGTGCATGTCGACCTCATCAAGCTATACGGCTCCATGGAGTTGGCGCCGCTGGTCGGCCTGTCCGATGCCATCGTCGATCTGGTGAGCAGCGGTGCCACATTGAAGGCCAACAATCTGAAGGCCGTGGAAGAGATCGTGCAGATATCCTCACGGCTGGTGGTGAACCAGGCCTCGCTGAAATTGAAGCGCGCGACGATACAGCCGATGCTGGATGCCTTTGCAGGAGCCATCAAATGAATATCACTCGACTTTCGACCCAACAAGCCGACTTCGATGCCAAGCTGAGCAAGCTCCTGGCCTTTGAAGAGACTGCCGACGAAAAGCTGGAAGCGACCGTCGCTGCCATCCTGGCCGACGTGAAGAAGCGCGGCGACGATGCTGTCTTGGAGTACACGCGCAAGTTCGACCGCCTACCGCTGGCGAACGCCGCTGCCATGGAATTGCCGCGCGCCGAGCTGAAGGCTGCATTCGACAGCCTTCCTGCCGAGCAGAAAAGCGCGCTGGAACAAGCTGCGAAGCGCGTCACCGAGTACCACCAGAAACAGGTGCAGGTCTCCTGGCGCTATCTCGATGATGACGGCACCATGCTCGGCCAGCAGATCACGCCGCTGGACCGTGTTGGTCTCTATGTACCCGGCGGCAAGGCGGCCTATCCGTCTTCCGTATTGATGAATGCGCTGCCTGCAAAAGTGGCGGGCGTGAGCGAGCTCATCATGGTGGTGCCCACGCCGGACGGCGTGAAGAACCCGTTGGTGCTGGCGGCGGCCTACCTGTCGGGAGTGGACCGCGTGTTCACCATCGGCGGCGCGCAAGCTGTGGCGGCACTCGCCTACGGTACAGCGACCATCCCCAAGGTGGACAAGATCGTCGGCCCCGGCAATGCCTATGTCGCTTCAGCCAAGCGCCGGGTTTTCGGAGTATGCGGTATCGACATGATTGCGGGGCCATCAGAGATTCTGGTCATCTGCGACGGCAAGACCGATCCGGACTGGGTGGCGATGGACCTGTTCTCGCAGGCAGAACACGACGAGCTGGCTCAAGCCATCCTGCTGTCGCCGGACGAGGCTTTCATCGAGGCGGTGGCGGCGAGCGCCGACAAGCTGCTGCAACAGATGCCACGCAAGGACATCATCCGGACTGCGCTGGAGAGCCGTGGCGCACTTATCCATGTGGCCGATCTTGACGAAGCTTGCCGCATCAGCAACCGCATTGCGCCTGAACACCTCGAGTTGTCTGTGGCCGACCCGCAGTTCTGGCTGCCCAAGCTCAAGCACGCCGGAGCCATCTTCATGGGGCGCTATACCTCGGAATCGCTGGGCGACTACTGCGCGGGCCCGAACCACGTGCTGCCCACCTCCGGCACGGCGCGTTTCTCCTCGCCGTTGGGGGTCTATGACTTCCAGAAGCGCAGCAGCCTGATCCATGTTTCCGCTCAAGGCGCGAAAACACTGGGCGAGATCGCCGCAACCTTGGCTTTTGGCGAGGGTTTGCAGGCTCACGCGCAGTCGGCCCTCTATAGAAAAGGGAATTGAAACTTAAGGTTGTGTCTTTGCCAGTGTTTAGGTAAAATCGCGCCTCTTTGAAAAACTGGTTGGAGTGATTGTCATGGCACGCGTCTGTCAAGTAACGGGAAAAGCCCCAATGGTGGGCAACAACATCTCCCACGCGAACAACAAAACCAAGCGTCGTTTCTTGCCGAATCTGCAACGTCGCCGCTTGTGGGTCGAATCTGAAAATCGTTGGGTGTCTTTGCGCCTGACCAATGCTGCACTGCGCACCATCGACAAGAACGGCATCGACGCCGTGCTGTTCGAGATGCGTGCTCGCGGCGAAAAAGTCTAAGGAGTAGAACATGCGTGAAAAGATCAAACTGGAATCCAGCGCCGGTACCGGCCATTTCTACACCACCGACAAGAACAAGCGCACCACGCCTGAAAAGATCGAGATCAAGAAGTTCGATCCCGTTGCTCGCAAGCACGTGCTGTACAAGGAAACCAAGCTGAAGTAATTCAGTCAGGTTTCTTGTGCAAAAGAAAAACCCGCGAAAGCGGGTTTTTTTGTTTTCCTGACGTCTGCATCAGGGACGCGCTAAAGCGCGTCCCGGCTTGGTTAACTCTGTATCCAGCCCTGCGCGTCACCGTAATTGCTGAACGCGCGGATATCCGCATCCACAAAAATGCGCGACAGCCATGCCTGCCAGGTGAGCCACTGGTCGTCGGTGACGACGGCGATCTTGTCGAAATCGTGGTTGTGCTGGCGGCTGAAGAACTTGATCTCCTCCCATGCGACATCCGGTGTGTAGGAGAGCATGCCGCGCAGGTCGAACAGTAGGTTCACTTTGCCCGGCGCTTTGAGCTTGTACAACGCATGTTCTTCGAACTGCTTGAAATCGGCGATGGTGAATTCGCCCATGACGGCGATGTTGACGAGGTTGTTGTTCTCTTCGATGGTGATCATTTGCTTGCCTCTTTGTTGGTGGGTGCTAGGCGCAAGCTTAACATGCCGCTGGCGACGATGAGTGCGATGCCGAGCCATGCACTGAGGCTCAGTAGCTCGTGCCAGAGCAGCAAGCCGAACAGCGCCGAGAACACGATGGTGCTGTAGGCGAGACTGCCCACCACCAGTGTGTGGCCGATGCGATAGGCGTGGGTCATGGCGAGCTGCGCGAAGGTGGCGGATGCGCCGATGGCAATGAGTAGGAGCAGGTCGCCGAATGCGACCGGATGGAGCGTCTCCTGCAGCATCCATGCGCCGCTGACGAGGGTAGCGATCAGGTTGAAATAGAACACGACGCGCATGCTTGGCTCGCCCAACAGTCCGAGCTGGCGCACGTTGGCCAATGCCACACCAGCGAGCAGGCCCGAAATGAGGCCGAGCAAGCCCGGCAACAGTTGGTTGTGCTCCAGCGTCGGATGCAGCAGCAGTATCACACCGGCAAAGCCCAATGCCAATGAGCCGCTCAACGGCAAGTGGAATTTCTCTTTCAGCACGAACACGGTGAGCGCGGAAAGAAATAGCGACGAGGTGTAGTTAAGCGTGATTGCGGTGGCCAGCGGCAATACGCTGATGCAATAGAAGAACAACATCATGGCAACCGTGCCGGACAGTCCCCGCCACATATGGCTGCGCCAGTGTTTCGTGGCCAGCGCAACCTGCGCGCGGCGCAACATCGCATATACGATGAGCAAGCTGAAGAAGGAGCGGTAGAACACCAGTTCGCTGCTGGTGAAATGCGATGCGCCGTATTTCACCAGCACGCCCATGCAGGCGAACAACAGGCCGGCAACCAGCATCCATAATGCGCCCATGTTAGTCCGTCATTCCGGCGCAGGCCGGAAAACGAGCCGAAGGCGGCGAGTTTCGAGGAACGGCCATCCGGTTGGGAGCAATATCCCCCCAAGGCAGGCGCGAGACCATAAAGGCATTTTGAATAAGACCGCTGGATTCCGGCCTGCGCCGGAATGACGTTTAGAGGTGCCGTTCGAGATTGCGGCGCAGGAACTCGTGGAAGTGCAGCATGCCGTCTTCGGTCGGCGACTGGTATGGGCCGACTTCCTCTGCACCCTGCTTGTACAGGGCGCGGCGGCCCTGGTGCATGCGCAGGCAGATGATGTCGTCTTCCACGGCTGTCTCCCGGTAGGCCTTTTTCTCGGCTTCGACATATTCGCGCTCGAACAGCACGATGTCCTCCGGATAATAGAACTCCACGATGTTGGTGCAAGCATCCACACCGCGCGGCACGACGGTGCTCACCACCAGTGTGTTCGGATACCACTCCACCGTGATGTTGGGGTAATAGGTCAGCCAGATCGCGCCGTATTTCGGCATCTTTCCGTTGCCGTAGCGGTCGATCTGCTTTGCCCATTGCTCGTAGACCGGGCTGCCTGCCTTGCGGTGCAGGTCGTTGATGCCCACGGTCTGCACGCTGTAGTGCTCACCGAACGTCCACTTGAGATCGTCGCAGTTGACCAGTTGTCCCAGTCCGGGATGGAATGGCACGACGTGGTAGTCCTCCTGGTAGACCTCGATGAAGGTCTTCCAGTTGAAGTTGTATTCATCCACTTCCACGCGGTCCAGCATGTAACCGGAGAAATCGATCTCGTCGAACGCGGGCATGGTCGCCAGATCCTTGGCGATGTCGCGCTGTCCTGCGAACAGCAGGCCCTTCCAGTTCTGCAGCGGTGTCTTGTTCAGGTGCAGGCACGGGTTGGCGGGGAAGTGCGGCGCGCCGATCAGCTCGCCGTCGTTCTTGTAGGTCCAGCGGTGCAGCGGGCACACGATGTTCTTCGCGCTGCCGCGTCCTTCCAGCATGGTCGCCTGGCGGTGGCGGCAGATGTTGGAGAGCAGTTCCACACCGCCCTCGTTGCGCACCAGCATCTTGGCTTTGTCCATCCACTCGATCACGTGATAGTCGCCGAGATTGGGCACCATCAATTCATGCCCGACGTATTTCGGTCCGGCATCGAGCAGCACGCGCTGCTCAATCTCCAATATCTTCGGATCGAAATACCAGCGCAACGGCGGTTGCGCCGATGCTGGCTTGAATTGCTGTGTTTTGGCTATTTCGGACATACCCACTCTTTTCTGTGAATACGATATTTCAGGGGCGGCGATTGTCCCCGAAATCCAAGGGGGGGGCAATAAAAATTGGCCCTGCGTCGGGGGGTTAGGTAAAATGCCGCCCTTACGCAGATACTGGTGCACATGGGAATCGAAATGGCGGCAAAATCCGGCAAAATTCAGAGTTTTGAGGCCGCACTGGCGGAGTTGGAGCAAGTGGTGGCGGACATGGAGTCCGGCAAGCTGACGCTGGAAGATTCGCTGGCCGCCTACAAGCGCGGCGCGGAATTGTTGTCGTCCTGTCGTTCCCGCCTGGACGATGCGCAACAACAGGTGCGTGTGCTGGAAGAAGGCACGCTCAAGGATTTCGCCGCAACCGGCGATACGAACTAACGATGTCTGATTTCTCCTCTTGGGTATCTACCCGCCAGTCCCGTTTTGAAGATGTACTGAAGCGCCTGCTGCCGCAGGCCGATATCACGCCACAACGCCTGCATGCCGCCATGCGTTACAGCGTGCTGGAAGGCGGCAAACGCGTGCGCCCATTGCTGGCGTATGCCGCAGGCGAACTGGGCGGCGCGCCGGTCGAGCGAGTCGAGATCGCTGCCGCGGCCGTTGAACTCATCCATGCCTATTCTCTGGTGCACGACGACATGCCCTGTATGGACGACGATGTGCTGCGCCGCGGGAAGCCGACTTGCCATGTCGAATACGACGAAGCCACCGCTTTGCTGGTGGGCGACGCGCTGCAAAGCCTCGCTTTCCAGTTGCTGTCCGAGCAGCGCCTGAGCGACGACGTGGCCAAACAACTTCAGATGGTGAAGCTGCTGGCGGTGGCGTCCGGTTCGCGCGGCATGGCGGGCGGGCAGGCTATCGACCTGGCCAGCGTGGGCAAGCAACTCACCGTGCCTGAGCTTGAGCAGATGCACATCCACAAGACCGGCGCCTTGATACGCGCAGCCATCCTGCTCGGTGCGCACTGCGGCAATCTGGATCAGGCCCAGCTCGACAAGCTCGACCACTACGGCAAGTGCATCGGCCTCGCGTTCCAGGTGGTGGACGACGTACTCGACAGCGAGGCCGACACAGTCACGCTGGGCAAGACCGCCGGCAAGGATGCGGACAACGATAAGCCGACCTATGTCACGCTGCTTGGCGTGCCTGCCGCGAAGAAGATGGCGGCGGAGTTGCATGCCGAGGCGCTGGACGCGCTGGTAGAGTTCGGCGCGTCGGCGCAGCGTCTGCGCGAGCTGGCCGACTTCATCGTGATGAGAAAGTTCTGATGTATTCCCTGCTTGAAACCATCAACACGCCGGAAGACCTGCGCAAACTGGAACGCGAAAAGCTGCCACAGCTGGCAGCGGAGCTGCGTGAATTCCTGATCGAGTCGGTGAGTAAGACCGGCGGGCACCTGTCTTCGAATCTGGGCACGGTCGAACTGACCATCGCCCTCCACGCCATTTTCAACACTCCGCAAGACAAGCTGGTGTGGGACGTGGGCCACCAGACCTATGTGCACAAGATCCTGACCGGACGCCGTGCCGCGATGAGCGGCTTGCGCATGAAGGGCGGCATCGCCGGTTTCCCCAAGCGCGAAGAAAGCCCCTACGACACATTTGGCACCGGCCATTCCAGCACCTCCATCTCGGCTGCGCTGGGCATGGCGGTGGCCGCAAAATTGCGCGGCTCCGACGAGCGCGCGGTGGCCATCATCGGCGACGGTGCGATGACCGGCGGCATGGCGTTCGAGGCGCTCAACAATGCGGGCGCGATGGACGCGAACCTGCTGGTGATCCTCAACGACAACGACATGTCCATCTCGCGCCCGGTCGGCGCGCTGAACAACTACTTGGCGAAACTGATGTCCGGCCGCTTCTATGCCGCGATGCGGCGCGGCAGCGAGAAGGTGCTGAAGGGCATGCCGCCCATGCTGGAGTTCGCCAAGCGCGCGGAGGAGCATGTCAAAGGCATGGTCACGCCGGGCACCATGTTTGAGGAGTTCGGCTTCAACTACATCGGCCCTATCGATGGCCACGATCTGGACGTGCTGCTGGATACCCTGGCCAACATCCGCAAACTGGAAGGCCCACAGTTCCTGCATATCGTCACGCAGAAGGGCAAGGGTTATGCGCTGGCCGAAGAGGACTGTCTGCTGTATCACGGGGTCGGCAAGTTCGACCGCACCAGCGGCATCATCCCCAAGCCCGCTCCCTATGTGACCTATACCCAGGTGTTCGGCGACTGGCTGTGCGACATGGCGGCAGCCGACGAGAAGCTGGTCGGCATCACGCCGGCCATGTGCGACGGTTCCGGCATGCAGGAGTTCTCCGAGAAGTTCCCGCAGCGCTATTTCGATGTCGGCATCGCCGAGCAGCATGCGCTCACCTTCGCAGCTGGCCTCGCTTGCGAGGGCTACAAGCCCGTGGTGGCTATCTATTCCACCTTCCTGCAGCGCGCCTACGACCAGGTCATCCACGACATCGCCATCCAGAACCTGCCCGTCATGCTGGCCATCGACCGCGGCGGCCTGGTCGGTGCGGACGGCGCGACCCATGCGGGCAGCTTCGATCTTTCTTTCCTGCGTTGCATCCCCAACATGACGGTGATGACGCCGGCTGACGAGAACGAATGCCGAGCGATGCTGAGCACGGCGCACAAGATGAAC
The DNA here is from genome assembly GCA_963813255.1 of uncultured beta proteobacterium. GTDB lineage: Bacteria > Pseudomonadota > Gammaproteobacteria > Burkholderiales > Gallionellaceae > Sideroxyarcus. The sequence continues at coordinate 18,290 of CAWEYD010000014.1, forward strand.
ACCCCGACGGCGGTGCGGTACCCGCGCGGTACCGGGCCCGGCGTCCCGGTGCAGAAGGACCTGCAGACATTGCCCGTCGGCAAGGGCGAGTTGCGCCGCAACGGCAACAAAGTAGCCATCCTCGCGTTCGGTTCCATGCTCGCCCCTGCGCTGGAGGCAGCTGACAAGCTGGATGCCACAGTCGCCAACATGCGCTTCGTCAAGCCTCTGGACGAAGAGCTGGTGCTGCAACTGGCGCGCGAGCATGCGCTGCTGGTGACGGTGGAAGAGAACACGGTGCAGGGCGGGGCGGGCAGTGCCGTCGCCGAATGCCTGGCGCAGCATGGCATCGCCGCTCAACTGCTGCACCTGGGCCTGCCCGACCACTTCATCGAACAAGGCGAACACAAGCAACTGCTGGCCGATTGCGGCCTCGACGCTGCGGGGTTGGTGCGCACTATCAGCGCCGCGTCCTTGGGCAAGGTTGCCTGAGTGATTTCGTCGGGAATTGACTATAATCTTGCCGTACCCCTATCCAGGAAGCACATCATGAATCCCATGGCACCTATCGCAGACGTACAGAGCAGCGCCGACACGCGCCATCTGGCGATCAACAAGGTCGGCATCAAGAGCATCCGCCACCCCATCGTCGTCAAGGACAAGAGCGAGGGCGTGCAGCACACCATCGCCACCTTCAACATGTACGTGCACCTGCCGCACAACTTCAAGGGAACGCACATGTCGCGTTTCGTGCAGATCCTGAACCAGCACGGACGCGAGATCTCCGTCGAATCGTTCGAGGGCATCCTGCGCGACATGACGAACAAGCTGGAAGCACAGTCCGGCTACATCGAGATGGCCTTCCCCTATTTCGTCAACAAGACCGCGCCCGTTTCCGGCGTGCAGAGCCTGCTCGATTACGACGTCACCTTCATCGGCGAGCTCGTCGACGGCAAGTACCGCTTTACCATGAAGGTGCTGGTCCCGGTGACCAGCCTTTGTCCGTGTTCCAAGGAGATCTCCGAGCGCGGTGCACACAACCAGCGTTCCCACGTCACCGTCACTGCGCGCCTCAAGCGCTCGGTATGGATCGAGGAGGTGGTGCGCATCGCCGAAGAGCAGGCATCGAGCGAGTTGTACGGCCTGTTGAAGCGTCCCGACGAGAAGTTTGTCACCGAGCGAGCCTACGACAATCCCAAGTTCGTCGAAGACATGGTGCGCGACGTGGCGGCCGCGCTGAATGCGGACGAGCGCATCGAAGCCTACGTCGTCGAGTCCGAGAACTTCGAATCCATCCACAACCACTCCGCCTACGCGCTGATCGAGCGCGACAAGACCAAGGAGTAAGCGGGGCGCCCTCTTGGGCGCCGCTTTTCCTGCTCTTTCCCCTTCCTGTTCCTGGCTCTTGAAAATACATCGGGCGCCCTCAATTACACGGAACAAATTTTTTCAAGGAGATCCATATGACCGCTAGCACCACCACTGCCAGCCGCGAGACGCTGGGCTTCCAGACCGAAGTAAAACAACTGCTGCAACTGATGATCCACTCGCTGTATTCAAACCGCGAGATATTCCTGAGAGAACTGGTTTCCAACGCGTCCGATGCCTGCGACAAGCTGCGTTTCGAAGCGCTGCACAACGACGCGCTGTACGAGAACCAATCCGACCTCGATATCCGCGTCAGCTTCGACCAGGACAAGCGCACGCTGACCATCGCCGACAGCGGCATCGGCATGAACCGCGACGAAGTGATCGCCAACCTCGGCACCATCGCCAAGTCCGGCACGCGCGACTTCTTCAGCAAGCTCTCCGGCGATCAGAAGAAAGACGCGCACCTCATAGGCCAGTTCGGCGTCGGTTTCTATTCCGCCTTCATCGTGGCCGACAAGGTGTCGGTGCTGACCCGCCGTGCAGGCGAGAAGGCCGACCAGGGCGTGCGCTGGGAGTCCGACGGCGGCGGCGAATTCTCCATCGAGATGGTGGAGAAGGCTGCACGTGGCACCGAGATCACCCTGCACCTGCGCGAAGGTCAGGACGATCTGCTGGCCGGCCACAAACTGCGCGACATCATCCGCAAGTACTCCAACCACATCGTGCAGCCCATCCTGATGCAGAAGGAGGAATGGAAAGACGGCAAGATGGAGATGCTGGCGGAGGACGAGACCGTCAACCAGGCATCCGCCCTGTGGACCAAATCCAAGAACGAGATCACCGAAGAGCAGTACCAGGAATTCTACAAACACGTCGGCCACGACTTCGACGACCCGCTGGCTTGGACCCATGCTCGCGTCGAAGGCCGGCAGGAATACACGCAGCTGCTGTACATCCCAGGCCATGCCCCGTTCGACCTGTACGACCGCAACACGCGCCACGGCATCAAGCTCTACGTGCGCCGTGTGTTCATCATGGACGACGCCGAACAGCTGATGCCGCAATACATGCGCTTCGTGCGGGGTGTGGTGGATTCCGCCGACCTGCCGCTCAACGTGTCGCGCGAGATCCTGCAGGAGTCTAAGGACATCGAGGCCATCCGCAAGGGCTGCACCGGCAAGGTGCTGGGCCTGCTGGCCGACATGGCCGAGAACGACAAGGAGAAGTACGCCAAGTTCTGGGGCGAGTTCGGCCGTGTGCTGAAGGAAGGCGTGGGCGAGGACTTCGCCAACAAGGACAAGATCGCAGCACTCTTGCGCTTCGCCACCACCAAGGCCGACACCAATGAAGAGACTGTCTCGCTCGAGGACTACATCGGCCGCATGAAGGAAGGCCAGGACAAGATCTACTACGTCACCGCCGACACCTTCAACGCGGCCAAGAACAGTCCGCACCTCGAAGTGTTCCGCAAGAAGGGCATCGAAGTGCTGCTGCTCTCCGACCGCGTGGACGAATGGGTGGTGAGCAACCTGTTCGAGTTCGAAGGCAAGCAGCTCGCCTCCGTCGCCAAGGGCGGCCTCGACCTGGGCTCGCTGGAAGACGAAGCCGAGAAGAAGGAACAGGAGAAGCAGGCCGACGAATTCAAGCCGCTCGCCGAGAAGATCAAGACCAGCTTGGGCGATAAGGTCAAGGAAGTGCGCGTCACCCACCGCCTCACCGACAGCCCCGCTTGCCTGGTGGCGGACGAGCACGACATGAGCGGCAACCTCGCGCGCCTGCTCAAGGCGGCAGGCCAGAAGGCGCCGACCTCGCAGCCTATCCTCGAGATCAATCCGACCCATCCGGTGGTGCAACGCCTGAAGGGCGAAGAGAAACGCTTCGACGACTGGGCTGCCGTGCTGTTCGACCAGGCCCTGCTCGCCGAGGGCGGCCAGCTCGACGATCCGGCCAGCTTTGTGAAGCGCATGAACCAGTTGATGCTGGAGATGAGTGCTTAAGCGGGAGAGTGGTCAGTAGTTGGAAATAGAACGGGCACCTGAGGGTGCCCGTTTTGTTTTCGCAGTGGCTGGTAATCGGCCTTAAGCGACATCGGCGGTTTGCTGAAATGAGTGTTTGTGCTGGCCGGCATGATGTCCGCTTTCCGCGGAGAAGCGGTCGTTGCCAGGCAGTGTTTTGATGGTGATCAAAGGTCGCTTGCTAACCCAAAGCCGACATGGCAGTTTCCCGTTAGCAGACGGTCAACGTCTGAATTCACTGATGCTGCGCGGCTTCATGGCGCAGCGTCCGGAGGAATGATGGGTTGGCCGTACTTGTATTCGACATAAAAACCATCATTGCTTAGACCCGCACTGTAGCCCCTATAAAACCTTAGAGAATGACGATTCGGGCCGAAACCACCAACGTATGAGTCATTCAACCCGAGCACCTTGCGCGACGGCCTGCGCCAAGCAGACCATGCATCGGTAATTGCATCCATGCCCTCTCGCCATAAGCGATAAGGCAAATTGAAGCTGTTAGAAAATATGTCATCTGGCTTCCTTGCAATAGATGGCGAAGCAGGTTGCCAATTTGACGTTAACGCCAGCGGCCAATAGTTTTCATCAACCATGCGATCTCGAAATCCATAGTAGTGGATGTGATACAGCGTAATCGCAGATTGGTCACGTATCTCAAACTGATAGAAATAGTTGTCGTTAATGTATATGTAGTCTGCGTGCGGGTGGAGGCAGTCATCGTGCCCCATCGACTCGCCAAAAGAGATAGGGGCAATGTAGGCGCGACGATCTTTTGTTACCAAGTAGGGCATTTTCCCTTGAAACCCGGTAACTGGCTCATTGTGGCCTAGGTAGGGAACGTATGCGGGGGGAAGGCAGGTATAGTCAAGCGCAGCTTGTTTCTGCGGGAATTCGCAGTCAACGTATTCCCATTGCTGATCTGCTTGCCTCAAGGTATAGGCCGGTTCGGCGGGAGTAGAAGTTTGCGCACTCTTTAAAAAATACTCGCTTTTCGCTGAAGAAAACAACCTTGTGAGGCTAGGTGTCCATCTGCCATTGCACCAAGCGCCCTCAACACGCAGAAACGGCGAACTTCTTCTGCCGGGGAGAAACTCAGGCCAGCAGGTAAGCGCGTCTGTAAGGAAATCATCAATAAGTTTCCAGCGTGAATAATCAGGCGGGCTCGCAAATATGCTGTTGTAATTTAGACGGAACTCAGGAACCTGGAAATTCTTGGTGCAGGAGAGATCGAACTTAAGGTCGAACAGGATTGAATCACCGTCATTTGGCGAAACATATTCGCATGTCCATACGCCATCACGGTTAAGTGCACCACCATTTCTCAAGGTGACTGATTGATTTGTATAGACGTGGCGTATCGTCAGTGGGTCGTACTCGAACTTGAACCAGCCGCAGGTTTTCATGATGCCCAACAGTTATTAGACAGACGTACCGATCCGCATACTAAAAATAGTGGGGCGCATATAATTTTGATAATCATTTGATTCATCCGCAGCCTCGCAAAACCGATTTTCCGCATATGTGTAATAGTGCGGGCGTGAGTCAAGTGTCTCCTGTTGGCCGACCTGCGTCCTTCTATCATTCCATCGGCGCATGTCTGCATCGCTCCCCATAAGGGACGCACGCTACATGACTGCACGTCAAAGGACAATATGCCATTTGGCCTATATATTCTTTTCCGTTGTGCTATCAGATTTTTTATTGCAGGATTCGAACACTGGGATGACCGCTTCCGAGAGCATTGCAGACAAGCATGTTAGGAAGGCAAAGAGTCACAGGTCGGCCACTAAGCGACAGTGAGTGGTGCAAACTGGAAGCCTAGAAACAGGTGCAAATCACAGGCGGCATAGCCCACTGTTCAAAAGTCCACTATCGTTGAATAGACTGCTATGGGTTAGGAACCGACCTCCGACCATCATCAAAACACTGCCTGGCAACGACCGCTACTGCGTGGAAAGCGGACCTCACTGAAAACCGAACAGGCACCCTATTCAGCAAACCACTGATGTCGGTTATGGCCGACAAGCAGCCATGGTCGCAGGTATCTGAGACATCACGGCTCCATGCCCCATATCCTTTTGCCGGTACTGAAGTTGCATGGCAGCAACTCTCAAGGCCGCCTAAAATGCGCGTCTCGTCTTTTGCTGAGTCGCCATGAAACCCATCGCCATCTTCCGCCATGCCGAGCCTGAAGGTCCCGGCTACTTCGCCGATTTTCTCGACGAGCAGGGCATCCCCTGGCAGCTAGTCCGCATCGACCAGGGCGAGGCGGTGCCGCAGGATGCCAGCGCATACTCCGGACTGGTTTTCATGGGCGGACCGATGAGCGTGAACGACGACCTGCCATGGATAGCCAACGCGCTGGCGCTGATCCGCGCTGCGCATGCGCAGGATATTCCGCTGCTCGGCCACTGCCTCGGCGGCCAACTCATCTCCAAGGCGCTAGGCGGTGTGGTGAGCAAGAATCCGGTCAAGGAGATCGGCTGGGGCAAGGTCGAGGTGTCGGACAACGACACAGCGCGCGCGTGGTTTGGCGACATCCGTTCCTTCGATGCCTTCCACTGGCACGGCGAGACATTCAGCCTGCCGCAGGGCGCGGTGCCGCTGCTGTCGAGTCCGCATTGTGCCAACCAGGCCTACGCCATCGGCAAGCATCTGGCCATGCAATGCCATGTCGAGATGACTGAAGCCATGATCTGCGACTGGTGCGAAATCGGCGCAGCAGAGATCGCCGCCAGCGCCAGCAGTCCGGCGGTACAATCCGCAACCTCCATGCAAGCCCTCATGGGCGACAGACTGCCCGAGCTGCATCGGGTGGCAGCGCAACTTTACCGGCACTGGCTGCGCGGAATCTGAACAGGAATTGATCATGGCTTACGTCGTTGCTGAAAACTGCATACGCTGCAAATACACCGACTGTGTCGAAGTGTGTCCGGTGGATTGTTTCCGCGAGGGCGAGAACTTCCTGGTGATCGATCCGGATGAATGCATAGACTGTTCGCTGTGCATGCCGGAATGTCCGGCAGGTGCGATCTACGCCGAAACGGATGTCCCGGAAGACCAGCAGCAGTTCATAGCCCTCAATGCCGAGCTCGCCAAGAAGTGGAAGCCCATCGTCGAGAAGAGGGACGCGCCTGCCGACGCGGACGAGTGGCTCAAGGTCAAAGACAAATTCCATCTGTTGAAGCGGTGAGCAACGCTATCGGTTTATTCGACCGCGTCGCTCAGCGCATCCTTGCCGCGCACCCGGCGCCCGACCTGCGCGGCATCACCATCCTCCTGCCCAATTTCCATGCAGCACAGCCGCTGGCGCAGGCCTTGATGCGTGTAGCGCAACGTCCGGCTCTGTTGTTGCCGCAGATGGTCACCTTGAACGGCTGGGCGCAGAGCGTTCCGCTCGATGATGCGGTCGTCACCGACAGCCAGCGCAGCGCCTTGCTGTACCAGCAACTGCGCAAACAGCAATGGTTCGGCAACGCCGACCTTTGGAGCATGACGCAGGAACTGCTCAAGCTGTTCGACGAACTGACGCATGCACTACGCGAATTGCCGGCCGATGCAGATTCGTTCGCCACCGCGGTGCAGCAGGCCTATCAGGCAAGACAGAACGCCGCGCTGCAGCTGGAAGCAAGGCTCGTGTTCGAGCTGTGGCATGCCATGCAGCAGGGTGCGGAACTGGACGCCGCGCGAGCCTACCAGCAGCGTTTGGCGAAGCTAGCGGCACAGGCGGATCGGCCTTTGTACGTGCTGCGCGCTTCGGAGTGGGATGTGCTGGAGCAGCGCTTTCTCGACGAATACGAGCAGCGCGCAGTGGTGAAGGTGTTCGACTTGCGCGAGATGGCTGCCCTCTCCCCCAGCCCCTCTCCCGTAAACGGGCGAGGGAAGCTAAACACTTCCCCTCTCCCACTCGTGGGAGAGGGGGCAGGGGAGAGGGTAAACGCACCGCTGTTCTTCGCCGCCACCAGCCTGGAACAGGAAGCGAGGGCCGCCGCCCTGCAGGTGCGCCGCTGGCTGAACGAAGGCAAGCGCGACATCGCCATCGTGGCGCAGGACCGCGTGGTGGCGCGGCGCATGCGTGCGCTGCTGGAGCGCGCCGAGGTGCTGGTGGCGGACGAGACCGGCTGGACCTTCGCCACGCTGTCGGTGAGCACCGTGCTGGACCGCTGGCTCACCGCGCTGCAGACCGATTTCTATCACCACGACCTGCTCGACCTGCTCAAGTCGCCCTACATCTTCGCCGATATGACGGCGGGCGAACGCAAGTCGGCGGTGTATCAGCTGGAGCAACTGCTGCGCAAACAGGGCGTAGTGGCAGGGCTGGAAAAGTTCGTCGCGCTCGCCGGACACGAAGTGGCTTTGCATCAACCGTTGGCGCGCTTGCGTCAGGCGGCAGCGTTGCTGGAGCAGGGCAAGAAGAAGACCTTGGCGGAATGGCTCGCCGCAATGCAGGAGAGCCTGAACGTGTTGAGCATCGACAAGGGACTGCAACAGGACGATGCGGGCCAGCAATTGCTGCACGCGATCGACACCTGGCGGCAGGAACTGCAGAGCGACGAAGGCCGCTACCGTTACGCCGAATGGCGGCGCTGGCTGGCGCAGCAGCTGGACACCGAGACCTACCGAGACACCAGCATCGACAGTCCAGTGCGCTTCACCCACCTGGCGGCCACGCGCTGGCGCACCTTCGATGCGGTGTTGCTGCTGGGCTGCGACGCCGACCACCTGCCCAGCGCCGGGGATGGCGGGCGCTGGTTCAATGATGCCGTGCGCAGTAGCTTGAACCTGCCCACGCGCGGCATGCATGCCACACGCCAGCGCGATGACCTGCATGCCTTGCTGGCCATGAACGGTTGCGTGCTGGCTACTTGGCAGAAGGATAACAACGGCGAAGCGCAACTGCTGAGCCCGTTCCTGCAGATGCTGCGCGATGCGCATGAACAGGCACATGGCGACGACCTCGCCGAAAAAGAGTTGCATGCTTATCTTGCAACAGAGGATGCGCATCACGTGGCGTTGGCACAAGCGGTCCAGCCCGCTCCGGGCGTGGCGCAGGAGGCCGTGCCCGCGAGCGTGTCCATCAGCGGCTACAACGCGCTGGTCGCGTGTCCCTACCAGTTCTATGCGCGGCACATCCTGCACCTGAACGAACTCGACGAAGTGCAGGAGGCCATCGAGAAACGCGACTACGGCGAGCGCGTGCACGGCATCCTGCAGCGCTTCCACGAGCGCTACCCGCAAGTGAGCGGGCATGACATGGCGGAGATGGAGGTGGCCCTGCACCAGATCAGCGAAGAGGCGTTCGCCGACCTGCTGGCGCAGGACTTCGCCGCGCGCGCCTGGCTGGCGCGCTGGCATGCATCCTTGCCTGCCTATCTCGAATGGCAGGCAGAGAACGAAACACAAGGCTGGCGCTATGCCGAGTCCGAGCAGGCCTTCGACTGGCCGCTGGAAGGCGTGCGCCTGCGCGGCCGCATTGACCGGCTGGATGTGCGAGGAGAAGAAAAGCTGGTGCTGGACTACAAGACGCAGAGCGAACAGCTGCTGCGCAACAAATTGAAGGAACCCGGCGAAGACGTGCAGCTCGCGTGCTATGCCTACGCGCATGAAGCCGCAGACGCCGCCTTCGTCAGCATCGAGAACGGCCGTGTGAAGCGGGTGGAACCCAAGCAGGATGTCCCCTTGCTCGCGCAACTCAATGCAGAGCGCCTGGAGCGAGTGATGGGAGCGATACGCGGCGGCGCGGGACTGCCTGCCAACGGCATCGATGCGGTGTGCGGGTATTGCGAGATGCGCGGTATCTGCCGAAAGGGGGAGTGGTGATTCTCATGCAAGCTGCGCAACCTTATCGAACGTCATTCCGGCGGAGGCCGGAATCCAGCAGAACAAACAACATTTCTCGCCTAGCGAGACTGCATTATGGCTTTGTCCGTTACACGGCTTTTTCGATCGACTGGATTCCGGCCTCCGCCGGAATGACGGGGATTGGAGAGAGGGCATGAGTAATCACATCGCCCTCGATCCTCGCCGTAGCGTCGTCGTCGAAGCCTGCGCCGGCAGTGGCAAGACCTGGCTGCTGGTGTCGCGCATCGTGCGTCTGCTGCTGGATGGCGCGCAGCCGTCGCAGATCCTCGCCATCACCTTCACGCGCAAGGCCGCGCAGGAGATGCAGGCCCGCCTGCAGCTGTGGCTGCGCGACCTGGCGATGGGCGACGAAGCATCGGTGCGCAGATTCTTCGCCGAACGCGGCGTGAGTGAATTGAGCGAAGCCCAATTGCAACGCGCCCGCAGCCTCTACAAAGAGGTGCTGCTGGCACAACCCGGCATCACCATCAGCACCTTCCACGGCTGGTTCATGCAGGTCATGCAGCGCGCGCCGCTGAACGCCGACGTGATGCAGGGCATGAGTCTGCTGGAACGTCCGAGCAGCGAACAGGAAGAAGCTTGGGAAGAATTGCTGGAGCAGATGCGCAAACAGCCGGAAGGAGCAGAAGCTCAGCACATGCAGTGGCTGTTCGGCGAGTGCGGATTGTTCACCACGCGCCAGCTGCTGTTCAACTTCCTCGGCAAACGCGCCGAGTGGTGGGCGTACACGTCTCATCTCCCTTCGCCCGTTGGGAAAGGGGTTGGGGGAGAGGGTAGCGATGCACTGTCCTTCGCCCTGGACAACCTGCGTAACGACCTTGCCGTGGATATGCAGCACGACCCGGTCGCCGATTGGGGCGCGAGCGGCGCAAGCAATGAAGCGTTGTTCGCTTTTGCGGGCCAACTGGCGGGCAACGGCACGGCGGTGCAGCAAGACAAAGCCAGCGAGCTGGAACGCGCATGGACGGACAGCGCAGAGGGCGAGCGCTTCGCCAAGGTATGGCCGCTGCTGTTCACGCAGGCCGGCGAGCCGCGCAAACTCAAACAGACCAAGAAGCAGGACGAAGCTCTATTCATGCTGGCGCTGGGCAACCTGCAGGCCAGCCTGCAAGCGGTGCGCGACATACAGGCCGAGCAGCAGGCCTATCGCCTGAACGAGGCGGTGCTGCATTGCGGTGTCGCCTTCCTGGAGCGTTATCAGGCGCTCAAGGCACAGAAGCAGCAGATGGATTTTTCCGACCTGGAATGGCAGCTGTGCCGTCTGCTGCAGCAGAGCGAACACGCGGAGACCATGCAGTACAAGCTCGACAGCCGCTACCGCCATGTGCTGCTGGACGAGTTTCAGGACACTAACCCACTGCAATGGCAGATATTGCGCGCATGGTTCGATGCGGCGGTGGCGGTGGAATCTCAACCCACCGTGTTCGTTGTGGGCGACCCCAAGCAGTCCATCTACCGCTTCCGCCGTGCCGATGCGCGTCTGTTCGGCGTGGCACGCGAATATCTGCAAGAGCATTTCGCCGCGGCGACGCTGGGCAACAGCCTCACGCGGCGCAACTCGCAACCGGTGGTCGATGCGGTGAACGCTGTGTTCCGCGAGCAGCCGGACGGCTTCGAGTTCGTCGAGCACCAGACGCACCAGAAGGAATTGCCCGGCCACGTGCTGGTGCTGCCTTTATGCGTCGCCGATGACCAACTCCCTCGCCCTGTGGGAGAGGGTGGGGGTGAGGGGAAAACGTTCAGTTATCACTGCGCAACCCTCTCACAACAGCGAGAGAAGAGACCGAAGAAGGCGCCCGCCACATCGAGGCCGCACAGTTCGCCGAACAACTACATGCCATCACTCTCGACTGGTCGGTGAACGACGAGGGAGAAGAGCGCCGCGCGACCTATGGCGACATCATGGTGCTGGTGCGCAGCCGCACCCATCTCGTGGTGTACGAAGAAGCGTTGCGTGCAAGACACATCCCCTTCATCAGCTCGCGCCGCGGCGGCCTGCTCGACACGCTGGAAGCGGAAGACCTGCAAGCGCTGCTGATGTTCCTCATCACCCCTTTCGCTGACCACGCACTGGCACAGGTGCTGCGCACGCCGGTCTTCGCGTGCAGCGATGCGGATCTGATGTTGATTGCTCAGGGCGAAAGTAAAACAGCCGTTCGCCCTGAGCTTGTCGAAGGGCAGTCCTCCATTCATGGTTCGACAAGCTCACCACGAACGGCGGAAGGGGGGCGTTCCTCCTGGTGGCAACGTCTGCAACGTCTGGATGATCCATCGCCAGCGCTGCAGCGCGCTGCCAAGCTGCTGCAACGCTGGCTCGCGCTCGCCGACAAACTTCCGGTGCACGACCTGCTCGACCGCATCTATTTCGAAGGAGACGTGCTGGCGCGCTACAGCGCCGTGCTGCCGCTCGAGATGCGCGCCAAAGTCACCGCCAATCTGCACGCCTTCATGGAGATCGCCTTGAGCGTGGATGCCGGGCGCTACCCCAGCCTGCCGCGCTTTCTGCAGGAGCTGCGCGAACTGCGCGAGAGCACCGACGACGCGCCGGACGAAGGCAAGTTAGGCCATGCGGGCGACGCGGTGCGCATCTACACCGTGCACGAATCGAAAGGGCTGGAAGCCCCCATCGTCTGGTTGCTGGATGCGAATGCCGCCAAGAACGGCAGGGAGGGCAACGACGTGCTGCTCGACTGGCCTACCCATGAGCCGCAGCCGCTGCACTTCTCCCTCTATGCCGACCAGGCCTCGCGCGGCAAGCAGCGCGCGCCGCTGTTCGAGCAGGACGTGGCCGAACAGGCCCGCGAAGAGATGAACCTGCTCTACGTCGCCATGACCCGCGCGCAACAGGCGCTCATCGTCAGCGGCAACAGCAAGGGCGAGGACAAGGAAGAGAAGAAGAAAGCGCCGTCATGGTACGACCGCATCGCGGCAGTGGTCAGCGAACAGCCGAACCCGCTGCACGCCGTTACCCCTCGCCCGCAAGCGGGAGAGGGGCAGGGGAGAGGGACGGATGCGAATATGGCAGAACTACCCTCCATCCTCCCCACCGGCAAGCGCGCCGCCCGCAACACTGCACAACAGCAGCGCGGCATCTGGCTGCACGCGCTGCTGCAACACCTCACCGACTCCCCTTTCCAGCAGGCGGGAGAAGGAAGCGCATCAGCGCGGGAGAGGGATGTTTTGCAGCAACGCCTAGCCATCCCTTCCGCCGAAATGGAAACCCTCTGGCCACAGGCCCAACACCTGCTCACCTTGCCGCAACTCGCGCGCTTCTTCGACGCGCAGCAATACCGCGGCGCTTGCAACGAAATGCCCTACGTCAACGCCAAGGGCGAACTGAAACGCATCGACCGTATGGTGGAATTCGACGACGAAGTATGGGTGCTGGATTACAAGCTGGGCGATTCAGAAGATGCGGCGCGCTATCGTGCGCAGATGCAGGAATACCGCACTGCGATGCAATCGGTGTATGTAGGCAAAGCGGTGCGCTGCGCGCTGGTGTTCGCGGGTGGGGTGTTGGCCGAAGTGTAGGGCAGGGTTGCGTCTTATCCCGGAAGCGGAAAACCGCGACGGATGGTGAGACATTCGGCGGCTGCTAATGCGCCAGATGCGGGACTGCAACGCAGGCGGTGTTTGCGGGCAAAACGGTCAGGTGCGCTCAGATGTACGGGTGCGCAGTCGATTGCATCAACCTACACTCCACAGTCATGCATTTTCTCTCGTACATAGTTATAACGGCCATTTGCACGGAAACGCGCACGTTCATTTTTCGAGCATTCCTTGCTTTGAGTGATGTTTGCCCCTTTGGGATTCAATAAAATTCTTAAGCGACATCCAGATTCTGACGTAAAGGTGAAACTATCGGCTTTCAACTCCGCGTTAAAGTTGAGTCCCACCTGGAGAGCGTTCGCGCATGAATCGGAAGCGCAGGTATCCATGGGACCTTGGTTCTCAAGGAGTTGAATCTCGTACAGACCATCTTGAAGGGGCATCACACACATGGATTTGATTGCTCCCCGACCATCAGGATTTGTTTCATAAAAACCGGCAATGCCGCTATAGGAATTCGGTTCTCTTACGACTTGTTCCAGTTTTTTGATTTGGTCGATATACATTCGCATCATGGTTGAGGTCGAACAGCCGGATGGGTCGTTTGCGCATGTTTGGTTACGCTCAGTCAACCACGTGCGTTGATCGCGCTGTAGATACTTTCGCATTGTTGTTGCCCGTAATGCAGTCGAATATGCACTGTTCAGCTTTTGCGCAAAATTCACCAATGGTGGGAAGAGGCAGAATTGTCTTTCGATTTCAGACAAATCGTCGCGTTGGCATTTGGTAGATTTTGAAGGCGAGACGGGCAAGAACAAAGGAGCAAATTCGCTATTACTCTGCACTGCAAGATCAAAAGCCGTTTTCCCTTCTTTGTCCTTAATCGTGATGTCAGATCCCTTCATAATTAGAAAAGCTAAAAACTCGCCCTCCGAACGTGAGGCGACAAAATGAAGTGGGGTCTGGCCATTATTGTCGACACTATTGATGTTCATTCCTTTGGCGAGTAACAGGGTGGTGATATTCCTTTCATATCCAAGTGCCGCCTCGTGAAGGACTGTCCAGCCTTCGTTGTATCTCGTATTGATGTCAGCGCCTTTATCGAGCAAGAGTTTAAATATCTCTTCGTGAGTCACGGAATTGCTCAGCGGAGTTCCACCATTCCAATCAGAAGTATTTAGATCGGCACCATGCTCGATTAGAAGCGAAACGATGTCTTTGTGCCCTTTGTATGCGGCGGTGGAAAGCGCTGTTTTGCCCCAATAACCTACGGCATTTATGTTTATCCCTTTGGCCAGAATTCGTCTGACTTCATTTATGTCGCCTTTTTCAGCCGCGTCGATGAGCGGAGTTTCATAGCGGGAATATTGCTCGTTTAACGTTTCTTCACTGCGAAGATGAAATAGTGCGCTTCCTCCGAAGAACATCGCTAGAGCCAGTATCAGGCCGAAAATCTGAAACGTGGTCACAGAAGAGATGAATCTGTGTTCTTCGTTGGTCTGGGGACTAAGGAATTTGTAAATCCAAGGAAAGATCATTCCGCCAAGCATGATGAACAGAACGAGCAGTACAGTGCGACTTGATGCTGATACTGAGACGGAGGCAAATAGCTGTACTAAACCAAATACTGAAATCGCATATATGTTTCCAAATATAAAGGCATTGGCTTTGTTCGGGACTGCCTTGAACAGAAGAAGTCCAAGTCCAAAGCCTACAACTGAAATGACGGCTTCAGCGCCGAAAAGCCAGAGGGTGAAAAGATACGTGAATTCTTTCCCCCAATCCTGTCTGTAATGATTGAGGACGTGAATTTCAATGCTCCCATACAGAGCAGACAGCAAAATGAATCCTAAGAAGAAACAGAGTGCGGCGATGTCTTTACGCATTGTGGTAGGCCCTGAATTCAACAGTGTCAGCTTTCATTAGCCTCTCCTCGCGCAAACCGAGGAAGGCATTTCGGTTTCGTGTCGTCTAGCCTCTAAATGGTACGATGTTGCCAGACTAAGACGTCTGCTTCTTGAGCGAGATGGTCAATTTGAACCTCGCGACCGGCTCATCACTGATCTTCGGCACCATTGCCACCACCTCGACCTGCCTTTCGACCCTCTCCTCCGATGCCGCGGCCTGGGCCACCAGTTCCGCGATCTCCATGCCCTGTTCACAGCAGAAGTCCACGTCGCCCTCGGCCCGCTTGAGGAACTCAGCATCGAAATCCTTGAAGATGAGGGAGATGGGTGTGCGCTGCTGCCGTATCAGGTGCATGGTGATGGCACCGGCCGCGCAGTCCGCGCCCACGCTGAGTGCACCGAAGTACATGGAACCCAGATGGTTCTTGGTCCTGCGCCGCAAGGGGATCCTGACCACTACCCGGTTCGCCGAGATCGCTACCACCGAGGGCCTGACGTAGGCCAGCATGGGAACGCTGGCGAGCCCGAACAAGCGCAGCCTGATGGTCGCGCGCGTCTCGTCGGAGATGAGGTTTCGCACCCAGTTCATGGCGTTTTAAAGGTTGGCATCCTTGATCCGCATTTGCGGGGTGCCTAGCATAACAAACTGTCTGGAAGCGGGAGGGGGTGATCCGCTACGGAAGGCTATTCGCAGGTCTTGGCATTCTCTTTCCACTCCCAATATCCCATGTGCTTAATGTAAAAGCTATTGATGGTTCTGAGAGTGTGTGCCTCGATGCAGTAGTTACCTTTCTTGTAGTAATGCGTGGTTGGGATGTCTGGAATGATGGCGAGATACATTCCCAAGGTGACGAGATCGGCTTTGAGGATCGCAAATATTGCGAGCGTTTGGATAGGGTAAAGCATGTCCCTTTCAGTATTCTGAGGCTCTCCCAACGCCTTGAACAATGACTCTTCTGTTGGATGTTCGGGCGAAAACCCTCTCCAGCGTTTTTCATAGGTAGCGATCTCTGGGTATTTCTCCGTCAGCTGCGGCTTGCTGAGTAGGAATTCGCTTTCCGATTTTGGCAGCGAGGTGAACGTTGTGGTGGATGCGCATCCGGTCAGCAGTGCCAACACGGTAAGGAGAGGTAGATATTTCATGAACGAAGTGGAAAGAAGTTGGCTGGTGGAAATGTATCAAACATGGCGGTGAGACGGAAGAAATCGGCCTTGCCTGATTTCACTTTTGGCAGGTCGCGCAATAGAACGTCGAGCGCTGTCCCTGCTTGATCTGCTTGATGGGCGCGCCGCAGCGTCGGCATGCTTCGCCCGTTCTGCCATAGACAAAATAGTGCTGCTGGAAGTAGCCGCTGGAGCCGTCGCTGTGGATGAAATCTCGCAGGGTGCTGCCGCCTTTCTGGATGGCTTCGTGCAGTACTTCCTTGATCGTCTGCACCAGCAGCGCGCAGCGCGGGCGGCTGAGTTTGTTCGCGGCGAGTTGCGGGCGGATGCCGGCGCGGAACAGGGCCTCGTTGGCGTAGATGTTGCCCACGCCGACCACGACCCGGTTGTCCATGATGGCGAGCTTGATCGCGGCGCTACGGGAGCGGGTGGCCTGGTAGAGGTGGTCTGCGTCGAATTCGTTACCGAGCGGTTCCGGCCCCAGGTGCGACAGCAACGGGTGCCTGGATACGTCCCCTTCATGCCACAGCACCGCACCGAAGCGGCGCGGGTCGCGCAGGCGCATCAGCTTGCCGTTGGCTAGTACCAAGTCGAAGTGGTCGTGTTTCTCAGCAGGGGTACCGTGCGGCAGGATGCGCAGGCTGCCGCTCATGCCGAGGTGCAGGATGAGCGTGCCGTGCTCGAACTCGATCAGCAGGTATTTGGCGCGGCGCTGCAGGCGGCGCACGGTGTGCCCGCGCAGCAACTGCGGCAGGTCGTCCGGGATGGGCCAGCGCAGGCTGGCGTTGCGGATGATGACGTCGCTGACGTTTTGGTGTTGCAGGTGCGGCGCGATGCCGCGCAGCGTGGTTTCGACTTCTGGCAGTTCAGGCATGGTCGTTACGTCATCCCGGACCGGGATGACGGCCTATCTCCTGCGCCACCACATCCATCCGCCGACGGCGATGAGCAGCAGAGGCAGCACGACCAGCAGCGAGTAGCTCAGCACGGTGAGCTGACGTTTGCTCAGCGTGAGCGCGCCATCCTTCGCGGTGTGCGGGGCGAGGGTGATGAGGCGCTCCTCGTTGCTCAGCCAGTTCAGCATGTTGACGCCGAGGTCAAGGTTGCCGCCGTTGCCGGAGTAGGCGTTGGACAGGAACGATCCGCTGCCGACCACGACGATGCGCTGCTCGTGTTCATCCACAACGCGCTGCAGAGCGAGCGCCAGATCGACCGGGCCGGGGATATCACGGGTCTTGTCGAAGCGTTTATTGCGGCTGCTGCTGACCCAGCCGTTCATCGCGCCTTCCACTAGGATGTTGCGCTGCCACTCCTGGTTCTCTTCCATGCCCAGCGCGCGGGCGTAGGGGAACACGGTGATGAGGTCGAAGTTCTGAGTGATGGGATGCGGTGCGTAGCCGGTGCCCAGCGTCCAGTCTATGGGGGCGTTCATCTCCTGCGCGGCGGGATCGATGACGATGCCGGGCGGCAGCACGATGCCCAGCTGTTCGGCGATGGGCTCCAGTCCCCGCAGCGGCTCTGCATCCAGCAGCCACAGCACATTGCCGCCGCGTTCGATGTAGCGCAGCAGCTTGGTGGTCTCGCCCGGGAACAGCTTGGTCTGCGGCTGGGTGATGACCAACACGCCGACGTTGTCAGGAACGTCCTGCGCGATGGTCAGGTTGAGCGGGGCGATGCGATAGCCGTTCTGCTGCAGGCGTCGGCCGAATTCGCCCAGGTCGTGATTGGCTGCGCCATCCAGCTTGCGTTCGCCATGGCCGCTCACGTACATCAGCAGCTGTTCCTTGTTGCGTGCCAGGCGCAGCAGGGCGCTGGTCAGGGTCTGCTCGTTGAGCGTGGTGATGTGTTCGCGCCTCCCGCCGAATTCAACCACCATCTCGCCGTTGCCCCGGATGCCGGATTTGCGCACGGCTTCCGGTTCCTTAACTGGATCGACGAAGGTGAGGCTGGTGTCGGCTTTGTAGCGCTGGTACAGCGCGACGAATTCGCGCACCAGTTTGCGCACATCGCCCTGCTTCGCATCCTGCTGGGTGACATACACGGTGATGTTGAGGGGGCCGTCCAGCTGGTTCAGTGCGTCTACGCTGCCTTGTTCGAGGCTGTTCAGCGCGTTCTGCGTGGCATCCCACTGTGCCGGGAAGCGTGCGACCAGCTGATACGCGCCGATGATGACCGCGAACAGGATCAGGTAGAACGGCAGGTGCTTCATGGCGAACTTCTTCATCACTCGCCTCCCCGTTCATCGTGGATGCGACGGATGGCGAGCGCCAGGAATCCGGCGATGAACAACACGAAGTAACCGATGTCACCCGTGCTGACGAGGCCGACATTGAGGTTATCGAAGTGCGCGTTGGGCGACAGCATGCGCACCATGCCGCTGCTCATATCCAGCATCCACAGGCCGAAGGAGATCGCGAGTGCCACGAACGCGGCGACGAGCGGCTGATGCGTGAGTGCGGAGAAATAGGTTCCCAGCGCCGCGTAGCTTGCGGCAATCAGCCACACGCCCAGGATGTTGCTCAGGATCAGGCCGTAGTCGGCGTGCGTGCCCAGGGACAGGGCGGACATCATCAGCCCGCAGGCCGCGATGATGAGCGTGAGTGCGGCCAGCAAGCCCAGGAACTTGCCGAGCACGATGTGGGTGGCGGAGATCGGTGCGGTCGCGAGCAACGTCCAGGTCTTGTTGCGGCGCTCTTCCGCGATCAGGCGCATGGTGAACAACGGGATGAGCATCATCAGCACCAGGGCCAGCACGCCGCCCAGCGGCGAGGCGATGGCGATGGTCGCGCCCGGTGCGTTATCCATCTGCGCCAGTTGCGCCTGCACCTGCAGGTAGTCGTTCATGCGCGCCAGGAAGAACCAGCCGAAGATGAACTGCAGCAGCGCCAGCATCCCCCAGGTGGAGGGCGCGGTTAACAGGCTGTGGAACTCTTTCTTGAAGAGGGTGAGGATCATTGCGCCGTACTCCCGTTAGGCTGCATGGCATTGAGCCGGATGAAGCTCGATTCGACATCGCTCTGGCGGCGCAACTCGTCGATGCTACCGCTGAAGATCAGGTTGCCGTCCTGCAGGATGATGGCGCGGTCGCAGATGCTTTCCACTTCGTTCATATGGTGGGTGGAGAGGATCACGCTGCTGTTGTCGCCCAGTTCGCGGATGAGGTTGCGGAAGTCGCGGTTCTGCGTGGGATCGAGACCGGAGGTCGGTTCGTCGAGGATGACGACAGCGGGTTGGTGGATGATCGCCTGCGCGATGCCGACGCGCTGCTGATAGCCCTTGGACAGGGTGCCGATGATCTTGTGTCCGCAATCGAGCAGGCCGCAGCGCTGCTTGGCCAGGGCCAGGTGATCGGCGAGCTGGGCGGATGGGACGCGGTGCAACCTGGCGGCGAAAATCAGGAAGTCATCCACACGCATGTCGCGGTATAGCGGCGGTTGCTCCGGCAGGTAGCCGACACAGGACTTGGCCAACTCGGGTTGTTCTGCCATATCGAATTCGCACACCTCGACCCGCCCGCTGCCAGGCATCAAAGCGCCCGCCAGCATTTGCAGGGTGGTGCTCTTGCCTGCGCCGTTGTGTCCCAGCAGCCCCAGTACTTCGCCTCGGTGCAATTCCAGCGATACATCGCGCACCACGCATTGCTTGCCGTGGAAGCGCGTCAGGTGTTGGGCGGAGAGCGTGATCGGTGCGGCCATCGTTGTGGTGTGCGTTGTCTGAAACGGGGCGAATATAACCCAATACTTAGCGCCGCACCAAAATGCCTTGCCGAGGTTGACCGTGTGCCTAATGTTCCCAGTGCAGGCGTATTCCGGCGAAGGATGATCTTGTTCATCATGCCCCCAAGAGGGCGCGGATTATGGTGGGTGCATTGTGAAATCTATGTGAAGTCAACGAGTTCGCCGCTAATCGCGTTTAGAATCGCGCCCCCTGAAACTTGAGCCAAGTTGACGGGGCACTCGCCCACTTCGAATTTTTCAGGATCACTGGTTTGAACGCACTGCAAGAGAATTCGTTGTCGCTCTGTCTGCTGGCCGCCTTGTGCGGTTGCGCAGCGGGGCCGGACTTCAAACGTCCGGATGCGCCAACTTCTGCAGGCTATGCTGCCCCCGCCGCGACGCAGGAGACTGCGTCGGTGAACGTGGCGCAAGGCGAAGCGCAGAGATTCGTCGCGGCGCAGGACATCCCTTTCGAGTGGTGGACGCTGTTCCAGTCGCAGCCGCTGGATGCGCTGATCAAGCGCGCCTTCAAGGCCAATCCAAATATCGACGCTGCACAGGCCGCGCTGCGCCAGGCTCAGGAATATGCGGCAGCGAGGCAGGGGTTCTTCTACCCGATGGTCAGTGCCGGTTACTCGCCTTCGCACAACAAGCTGGCGGGCAACATGGGCGGCAATTCGCCGGGACAACAGGGTAACGGCACCGTCATACAGACTTATTCCAATCCGGCAGGGCCGAAATACAACGGCCCTGCCTATTACAATTTCCATGTGGCGCAATTGACTGTGGGTTATGTGCCGGACGTGTTTGGCGCGAACAGCAGGCAGGTGGAATCGCTGCAGGCACAGGTCGAGGCGCAGCGCATGCAACTGGAGGCAGCCTATCTCACATTGGCTGCCAACGTGGTTGCCGCCGCCATCCAGGAAGCCGCGCTGCGTGCGCAGATATCCGCGCAAGACAAGATCGTCAGCCTGAACGAAGAGGCGCTGAAGATATTGCGCAAACGGCTGGAACTGGGCGACGTCTCGCCGCTGGATGTGGCGCAACAGGAATCCGAACTGGCTCTGGCCCAGCAGGCGCTGTTCCCGCTGCAGCAGCAGCTGGAACAGACGCGCAACCTGCTGCGTGTGCTGGCGGGCAATACGCCGGATGCCGACGTGCCGGAGACCTTTACGCTGGAGACCCTGCATTTGCCGCAGAAACTGCCCTTGAGCCTGCCGTCCAAGCTGGTGGAGCAACGCCCCGATGTGCGCATCGCCGAAGCGCAGCTGCATGCCGCCAGCGCGCAATACGGCGTGGCGGTCGCCAACACCTTGCCGCAGTTCGCCATCACCGGCGCCATCGGCGGCATGGCGTCCTCACCCGTCTGGATGTTCCGGAACGGCGGCGGTTTCTTCGACCTGACCGGCAACGTGGCTCAGACCATCTTTGACGGCGGCACGCTGCGCGCCCAGTCGCGCGCCGCACAGGAAGCGATGAATCAGGCTGCGGCGCAATACCGCAGCGTGGTTATGACCGCGCTGCAGAACGTGGCCGATGCCCTGTATGTCATCCAGTCCGATGCGCAGGCGTTAAAGGCGGCGGCGACCGTGGCGAAGGCGGGGAGCGACGTGAGTGCGCTGACACGCAAGCAATACGAAGCAGGATATGTGGATTACCAGACCTGGCTGGTGGCGCAGCAGAACGAACAGCTGGCGGCCATCAATCTGGTGCAGGCGCAGACCAATCGCCTGGGCGATACGGCGGCGCTGTTCCAGGCCCTGGGCGGCGGCTGGTGGAACCGTGAAAAGATGAACACAGCAGAGGCGAAATAATCTTGAGGCAGTTGAAGAAGTCACTTTTCGGTTTGCTTGTGTTGGTGTTGCTCGCCGGGGCGGGCTACGTCGTCTGGCAGAAATACCAGGCTGAGGCTGAGGTCGATGCCGCGGCGGCGAAGCCGGTCGTACATACCCCCACCGACACCATCCACTTTGCAGAGAACGCACCGCAACTCGCGTTCTTGCAGGTCAAGGCGGTCGATTCATATCCCGAGCCTTTGGTCGAACCGCTGAATGCACGTCTTGCTTATGACGACAACCGGACTGCTCGCGTATTTCCGCCCATCAATGGCCGCGTGTTGAACATCGCGGCTGACGCAGGGCGCGAGATCAAGGCCGGTGAGGAGTTGTTGACGCTGGATGCGCCGGACTATGCCCAGGCGACGTCGGATTTCGCCAAGGCCACGGCTGATCTGAAGCGCAAATATCTGGCCTTCGAGCGGGCGAGAGGGTTATTGATGAGCAGCGGCATCTCGCTCAGGGACCTGGAGGCGGCCGACGCCGAATACCATCAGGCCCAGGCAGAGGCGAAGCGTGCCGAAGCGCGCCTGCACAACCTGCAAAGCGCGGAGTCGGCGACAAACGGCAAGTTCGTGCTGCGTGCACCGGTCAGCGGCACCATCAGCGAGCGGCAGGTGAACGTGGGTAGTGAAGTTCGTCCCGACGCGAGCGATCCGCTGTTCGTGATCACCGACTCGAAACAACTGTGGGCGCTGATCGATCTGCCGGAGCGTTACCTGGACAAGGTAACCGTGGGGCAGCCGGTCTCGGTGGAAGTGGATGCCTATCCCGGTGAATCGTTCAAGGGCAAGGTCACGGTGATCGCCGAGGCGCTTGACCCGGTGACCCGACGCATCCAGGTACGTGCCCAGATCGATAACAGCGCCCATCGTCTCAAGCCGGAGATGTTCGCGCGTGCCACCCCGGTCGCCAACAGCGAGTCCAGCATGCCGCGCCTCCCCAACTCCGCCCTGTTCACAGTCGGTTTGCACAGCTATGTGTTCGTCGAACAAGCGCCAGGGGTATTGCAACGGCGTCAGGTCATCCTCGGCCTGCAAAGCCATGAATACAGCTATGTGAAGGAAGGTCTGCGGGCTGGTGAACGCGTGGTCACCAGCGGCGCGCTGCTGCTCAATTCCGAGCTGGTGGGGAATGACTGATCCAATGACATGCTAGATAAGCTTCTCTCCTTTGCCCTGCAACAGCGCGTGTTCGTGCTGGCCGCCGCGCTGGTGGTGGTCATCGCCGGCTGGCGTGCCGTGCAGGATATGCCGATCGAGGCTTTTCCGGATGTGCAGGACGTGCAGGTGCAGATCGTCACCCAGGCGCCAGGACAGGCGCCGGAAGAGGTCGAGCGCAGCATCACCTTGCCGATCGAACGCGAGATGAGCGGTGTGCCGCGCATGACGCAGTTGCGCTCCGTCTCGATCACGGGGCTGTCGGTCGTCACGCTCACTTTCTCCGACAAGACGGACGACTATTTCGCGCGGCAACAGGTGATGGAAAAGCTGCAGAACGTGTCGCTGCCCCCCGGTACGCAGCCCGGGCTGGCTCCGCTGACCAACGCGGTGGGTGAGGTCTATCGTTACGTGCTTGATGTTCCCGCCGACATGTCGCCCAACGACGTGCGTGCCCTGCAGGACTGGGTGTTGCGTCCCGCCTTGCGCCAGGTGCCCGGCGTGGCAGATGTGGTGAGCTTCGGCGGCACCGTCAAGGAATATCAGATCCACATCAACCCGTTCCTGTTGCGCAAATACGGCGTGAGCATCGACCAGGTGGCGCAGGCGATCAATGCGAACAGCGGCAATGTGGGGGGCGGGGTGTTGCAGCGCGGCGATGAGGCACTGGTGTTGCGCAGCCTCGGTCTGTTCCAGAACCTTGACGACATCGCGCGTGTGGTGATCACCGCTAAGGACGGCAAGACGGTCCTGGTGAGCGATGTGGGCGACGTCGTCATCGGCAGCCGCCCGCGTTCGGGTATGGTGGCGTTCAACGAATACGACAACGTTGTGCAGGGCATCGTGCAGATGACCAAGGGCCAGAACGCGACCAAGGTGGTGGAGGCACTCAAACAACGGCTCGATGAAATGGCGCTCAAGCTGCCGCCCGGCGTGAAGATCGTGCCCTATTACGACCGCACCAATCTGGTGAGCCACACCGTGCATACGGTCACCGAGAACCTGATAGTGGGCGCGGTGCTGGTGGTCGCCATTCTGATCCTGTTCCTGCGCAACTGGTATGCGGCACTCACGGTGGCGGCCATCATCCCCTTGGCCTTGCTGTTCGCCTTCATCCTGATGGATGCGCGTGGCGTCTCCGCCAACCTGATCTCGCTCGGTGCAGTGGACTTCGGCATCATCATCGACAGTGCGGTGGTGCTGGTCGAGGCGCTGATGGTGAAGCTCGCCCTGGCCAAGGCGGAGGAGTTGCCGCAGCACCACACCTACGGCTGGCGCATCCACCTCATCAAACAGACAGGGCTTGAGTTGGGTCGCCCCATCCTGTTCTCCAAGCTCATCATCATCCTGGCGTTCGTGCCCATCTTCACCTTCCAGCGCGTGGAAGGAAAGATCTTCTCGCCAATGGCTTTCACTTTGAGCTTCGCCTTGCTGGGGGCGATCATGCTGACCCTGACGTTGGTGCCGACCTTGCTGTGCTACGCGGTGAAGAACAAGGATCTGGCCGAAAAGCACAGCAACTGGATGCATCACCTGCAGGAAAGCTACCGCCGTCTGTTGCTGTGGGCGGAGACCAAGCGCAAAGCCATCGTCGCTGCAGCGATCGGCATGCTGGTTGTCGCCCTGGCGGGCGCGCCCCTGCTCGGCAGCGAGTTCCTGCCCAAGCTGGACGAAGGCAACATCTGGCTGACCATCAGCCTGCCGCCTGCCACTGCGCTGGACAAGACCAAGGACATCGAGCGCCAGGTGCGCGCCATACTCAATTCCTATCCCGAGGTGAACAACATCACCACCCAGGTCGGTCGTCCCGATGACGGCACCGACCCGAAGGGCCCCAACAACCTGGAGATCATGGCCGACCTCAGCCCGCGCGAAACCTGGAAGTTCGCCGACAAGGAGGAGTTGATCGCCGATATGACCAAGAAGATCCGCGCCATCCCCGGTGTGCCGACCAACTTCTCGCAAGTCATCCAGGACAACGTGGAAGAGGCGCTGTCCGGCGTGAAGGGGGAGATCGCCATCAAGATCTTTGGCCCGGACCTCGAGATCCTGGAAGACAAATCGACGCAGGTCGCCGAAGTCCTGAGCGATATCCGCGGCGCGACCGATGTGGCGGCGATCAAGGTGGGTGGGCAGACCGAGCTCAATATCACGCTGAGCCGTATCCGCATGTCACGCTATGGGCTCAACATCAACGACGTGAACGCGACCATCCAGACCGCGTTCGCCGGCAATACCGCCAATGTGTTCTATGAAGGCGACCGCCGCTTCGATGTGACGCTGCGACTGGATCGCCAGTACCGCGACGCGGTGGAGGATGTGGCTGACCTGCCTATCGCCTTGCCCAATGGCGGAACCTTGCCGCTAGGTTCCATCGCCGATATCGAGGTGCGCCAGGGTGCGGCACGGGTCGGACGCGAGGCGGGCGGCCGCGTCGTGGCGGTGAAGGCCAACCTGCTCGGGCGTGACCAAGGCAGCTTCGTCGCCGAGGCGATGCAGAAAGTGAACGATCAAGTGAAGCTGCCGCCCGGCTATACCATGACCTGGGGCGGGCAGTTCGAGAACCAGCAGCGCGCGATCAAGCGACTTAAGGTGATCGTGCCGTTGTCGGTGCTGATGATATTCGTGCTGCTGTTCTGGGCATTCAAGTCCATGCGCAAGGCGCTGCTGGTGATCCTGATGGTGCCATTCACCCTGATCGGCGGCTTCGCCGGGCTGGGGCTGGCGGGGTTGCACATGTCGGTTTCTGCGGCGGTGGGCTTCATTGCAGTGGCCGGTATCTCGGTGCAGAACGGCGTAATCATGGTGGAGCAATTCATCGAGGGGATGCGCAACGGGGTGCCGCTGGTACAGAGTGTGCTGGACGGCGCGGTGGCCCGCCTGCGCCCCATCCTGATGACGGCCTTGATGGCGGGTATCGGCCTGTTGCCCGCTGCGCTGTCGCACGGCATCGGTTCGGAGACGCAACGCCCGTTCGCCGTGGTGATCGTCGGCGGCATCGTTTCGGCGACCCTGTTCACCCTGCTGTTGCTGCCGCTGCTGTTCCCCGTTTTCGCCGAAGAAGCCCGTATCCAGGGCGATCAGCCGCTGACTACCGAATAAGCGAGCCGGCTGCTGTCGAGCGATAGCAGCCAAGTTCGGCTAATATGACGTACCCCGCTTATACCCCCAGACATGATGAAGCTCTCCAAACACAGACTTATCCTGCTCGTCTTCCCTTTGCTGGCCGCCTGCGCGCACGCGCCGCAACAGACATCGGTCGCAGCACCTGTGCATGTTGCCAGCGCGGACGGCAACGTCGACAAGTCGCATCTGGAACAGATCGTTGAGCCGCCCCGGTTGGATCTGCCTAATGTGGCGCTGACCGACCAGCTTTTGTACGAATTCCTGCTCGGCGACATTGCGTCGCAGCGTGGCAGGCCGGAGCTGGCGGCACAGGCTTATCTCGATCTGGCGAAGACCACGCGTGATCCGCGCGTGGCAAGGCGTGCTGCGCAGCTGACCTTCGAGGCCCACGAATACGACCAGTCTGTGGAGGCGTTCAAGTTGTGGCAACAGCTGGAGCCGAGCTCGCCGCTGGCCAAGCAGATGCTGGTCTCCTTGTTGTTGAGCGGCGGCAAACTCGAAGAGGCGCGTACGCAAGTGGCCGAGCTGCTGGCATCTGATCCGCAGAACGTCGGTCGCACCTTCCTGAACATCTATGGTTTGCTGGCGCGAGTTCCGGACAAGAACGCCGCGGTGGACTGGCTGGTCGAGATCGCCCATCCCTATCCTCAGGTGCCCGAGGCCCACTGGGCGCTGGCGCAGTCTGCCGCGGCGGCAAACCGGTACGATCTGGCGTTGGTCGAGGCGCACCAGGCAGTCATGCTGCGTCCCGACTGGGACATCGCGGTGGTGCTGGAGGCGCAATTGCTGCAGCGCAGCGCGCCACAAAAAGGCGCGGCACTGTTGAAGAGCTTTCTGGAGTCGCACGACGACAACAAGGAAGTGCGCCTGTTCTATGCGCGCATGCTGCTGGAGCAGAAACAGTATGTCGAGGCGCGGGACGAATTCGGAAAACTGTTGAAACAGCGCCCGGGCAGCCCGGAGCTCGCGTTTGCCATCGCGCTGATCTCGCTGCAACTGGGCGAGCTGGATCGTGCCGAGCAGGAACTGCGGCAGGCATTGGCGAGCAAGGGCAAGGGCGGTAACGACGACACGCTGCACTATTACCTCGGCCAGCTGAGCGAAGCCAGAAAGGCCGATGCCGACGCACTGCAGCACTATCGCCAGATCAAGGGTGGAGAACATGATTATCCCGCGCATCTGCGCATGGCTTATCTGCTGAACAAGGCCGGCCAGCTGGACGAGGCGCGCAAGGTACTCAAGCAGGCCGTGCCCAAGGACGACGAGCAGCGCGTGCAGTTGCTGATGATCGAGTCGCAGCTCTTGCGCGATGCGAAGCAATACGGTGAAAGCTTCAAGGTGCTGACTAAGGGCCTTGAGAAATTCCCCAATCAACCCGAGCTGCTCTATCAAAGCGCACTCATCGCCGACAAGCTGAACAAGACGGAAACGTTCGAGCAACTCATCCGCAAGCTGATCAAGGTCGAGCCCAACAATGCGCATTCCTACAACGCCCTGGGCTATAGCTGGCTGGAGCGCAATGTGCGCATCCCGGAAGCGATGGATCTGGTGCAGAAGGCCTACAAGCTGGCGCCGGACGATGCGGCGATCATAGACAGCATGGGGTGGGGCTATTACCGCCTGGGGCTGTATGACAAGAGCGTGGAGTTCCTGCAGCGCGCATACAAGGCCAATCCGGATCCGGAGATCGCCGCGCATCTGGGCGAGGTGTTATGGGTCAAGGGTGACAAGGATGCTGCGCGAAAAGTCTGGACGGAGAGTGCGCAGACCAATCCCGACAATGAGGCCCTGCAGGCCGTGATCAAGAAATATATCCCGTAGTCCATGCGTCTAGTTTTGCTGTGCCTGGTTTTTATGACGGGCTGCGCCTCAGTGCCTGTCGCGGTGCAGCGCGCGCCGCAGATGGATGCGCCGTTCGCGTTCAATGGGCGCGTAGCGGTGAAGCAGGGCGAGCGTCGCGACAGTGCAGGGTTGCGTTGGGTGCACCGCGCATCTGAAGACGAGATCCTGTTGCTGGCCCCGCTGGGGCAGACCATGGCGCGCATACACCGCGATGCGCAGGAGGTCACGCTGGAAGCCAACGGCAAACATTACGCGGCGCAGGATATGGAGACTTTGATGCGGCAAACGCTGGGCTGGCAATTGCCGCTCTCCGGTTTGCGGTACTGGGTCACGGGCTTGCCCGCGCCGGAAGGCGCATCTGGGATCGAGCAGGATGCGAACGGCCAGGTGAGCGTGCTGCGTCAGCACGGCTGGGAGATACGCTACACACGCTACGCGGCATCCGCGCCGGATGCGCTGCCGCTGCGCCTGAGTCTGCGGCGCGACGATCTGGAAGTATTGTTGTTGATCGATGAATGGGAAGTGCAATGAATACGCTGATTTGCCCGGCGCCTGCCAAACTCAATCTGTTCCTGCATGTGGTCGGCCGCCGTGCCGACGGTTACCACCTTCTGCAGACCCTGTTCCGCTTCATCGATCTGAACGACACGCTGCATTTCACGGCACGCAAGGATGGCGAGGTGCACCGCGTCAACGCGCTGGACGGGGTGCCGCCGGAGCAGGACCTGTGTGTGCGTGCCGCCAAGCTGCTGCAGCAGGAGACCGGCTGCAAGTCAGGTGTGAATATCGAGTTGGACAAGCGCATTCCGATGGGCGGTGGACTGGGTGGCGGCAGTTCGGATGCGGCGACCACGCTGCTGGCCTTGAACCGCTTATGGGGGCTGGACTTGTCGCGCGAACGTCTGATGCAGCTGGGGTTGAGCCTGGGGGCCGATGTGCCGGTTTTCGTATTCGGCGACAACGCCTTTGCCGAGGGCGTGGGGGAACGATTGCAGCCTTATTCCTTGCCGGATGCGTGGTATGTGGTGCTGTGCCCACCAGTGCATGTGCCTACCGCACAGATTTTTACTCATCCGGAATTGACACGAAATACGATTTCGATGACAATGCGCGCCCTTCCGACGGGGCAAGCTTTTCGGGTGGGCCGTACAGAGGGTGGTTTGAAACTGGGTAACGATCTGCAGGCAGTGGCATGCAAATTGTATCCGCAAGTGGCAAGCCATCTGGAGTGGCTGGCGCAGTTTGCGCCGTCGCTGATGACCGGCTCCGGAGCCTGTGTGTTTGCAGAGTTTGCCACGGAAGCAGAAGCACATGCGGTATTGCAGCAGTTGCCGCAGAACATGCGCGGGTTTGTGGCGCGTGGTTTGCAGCAGCATCCGCTCAAAGATTTTGCTGCATAAAGTTTTATTGGGGAGTCGCCAAGTGGTAAGGCATCGGATTTTGATTCCGACATTCGTAGGTTCGATCCCTACCTCCCCAGCCAGATTCTCAATCAAGTCGTGATGGGCGTTCTCGCCCATTCTTAATTTCGCGAGGTGTCCGATGTCCGGCGACATGATGGTCTTCACCGGCAATGCCAATCCCAAGCTGGCCGAAAGTGTAGCCCGGCATCTTGGAATTCATCTTGGACGCGCCAATGTCAGCCGCTTCTCCGACGGAGAAGTGATGGTCGAAATCCTGGAGCATGTGCGTGGCAAGGATGTGTTCATCCTGCAGTCCACTTGCGCACCTACCAATGACAATCTGATGGAAATCATGGTGATGGTGGACGCGTTGCGTCGCGCTTCTGCAGGCCGCATCACCGCCGCCATCCCCTATTTCGGTTATGCCCGCCAGGATCGCCGTCCTCGTTCGGCTCGTGTGGCGATCACCGCCAAGGTG
The DNA here is from genome assembly GCA_963813255.1 of uncultured beta proteobacterium. Classification (GTDB taxonomy): domain Bacteria; phylum Pseudomonadota; class Gammaproteobacteria; order Burkholderiales; family Gallionellaceae; genus Sideroxyarcus. The sequence continues at coordinate 47,697 of CAWEYD010000014.1, forward strand.
GTGGCGAACATGCTGACTGGCGTCGGTGTTGACCGTGTACTGACCATGGATCTGCACTCCGACCAGATTCAGGGCTTCTTTGATATTCCAGTGGATAACATCTACGCAAGCCCCATCCTGTTGTCGGATGTGTGGCGCAGCAACTACGCCAATCTGATCGTGGTGTCGCCGGATGTCGGCGGCGTGGTGCGCGCCCGTGCACTGGCGAAGCAGCTGGATGCGGATCTGGCGATCATCGACAAGCGCCGTCCCAAGCCGAACGTGGCCAAGGTGATGAACATCATCGGCGAAGTGTCAGGACGTACCTGTCTGATCATGGACGACATGGTGGACACTGCCAATACCCTGTGCGAGGCAGCCAAGGCGCTTAAGGAAAAGGGTGCCGAGCGCGTGCTGGCCTACTGTACCCATGGCGTGCTGTCCGGCCCGGCCATCGAGCGCATCGAGAATTCGGCGATCGACGAGCTGGTGGTGACCGATACCATACCGTTGAGCGAAGCGGCAAAGAACTGCAAGCGTATCCGCCAGTTGAGTGTGGCCGAACTGATGGCCGAAACGCTGCGCCGCATCAATGCGGAAGAGTCGGTCAGTTCCTTGTTCGTGGATTAAATATTTTGCGGTGGCCATGTCGGCCATCGCGCAACCCGAAGCCCTCTGGTCGCGGAGAGCTTCACTAGAAGTGGAGAAGTAAAATGGCAATCGAAATCAGCGCAACAACACGCAAAGCGCAAGGAACGGGTGCGAGCCGCCGTCTGCGTAAAGCGAACCGCGTTCCCGGCATCGTTTACGGCACCGGCGAAGCGACCATGATCGAACTCGATCACAACACCGTTTATTACGCACTGCGCAACGAAGCGTTCCATGCTTCCATCCTGTCGCTGGACCTGGACGGCAAGAAGGAATCCGTGCTGCTACGCGACTTCCAGATGCACCCTTTCCGTCAGCAAGTACAACACATCGACTTCCAGCGCGTCGACGCTAAGAAGAAGGTCCACATGAAGGTGCCGTTGCACTTCATCAATGCTGAAATCGCTCCGGGCGTGAAGACCGGCGGCGGCATCGTCAGCCACGTGTTGAACGAGATCGAAGTCGCTTGCTTGCCGGCTAACCTGCCGACAGCGATCGAAGTGGATCTGGCCAGCCTGGATTTGGGTCACTCCATCCACGTTTCCGACATCAAGCTGCCCAAGGGCGTTGAAGTTGCCGGTCACCACCACGCAAGCGATGCTGTTGCCACAGTGCAAGTGCCGCGCGGTGCGATCGAGGCTGCCGCTGAAGCTGCTGCAGCTGAAGCAGCTCCCGCAGCTGCCGCTGCACCTGCAGCGAAGCCTGCCGCCAAGAAGTAAGTTGCAGCCTGAACAACCCGCCATGACATCTAACGGTGCATGGCGGGTTTTTTCATTATGAGCGAACCAATCAAGCTGATCGTTGGCCTGGGTAATCCGGGCAGGGAATACGAAGATACGCGCCACAACGCCGGGTTCTGGTGGGTGGACGAGCTGGTGCGCAAGCACAATGCGAGCTTCAAGGCTGACAGCAAATTCCACGGACTGGTCGCGCGCGCCACACTGCACGGACAAGACGTGCATCTGCTCAAGCCGCAGACCTTCATGAACGTGAGCGGCCGCGCGGTCGGTGCATTGGCGCAGTTCTACAAGATAGCGCCTGCGCAGATACTGGTGGTGCATGACGAACTCGACCTGCCGCCGGGCAGTGCCAAGCTCAAGCTGGGCGGAGGCCACGGCGGGCATAACGGGCTGAAGGACATCATCGCGCATCTCGGCACTAAGGAGTTCTGGCGCCTGCGCGTGGGTGTCGGACATCCAGGTGATCGCGCCGAGGTCGTGAATTTCGTGCTGAATGCGCCGCGCAAGGAAGAGCGGATATTGATCGAAGAAGCGATGCAGCGTGCGCACGATGTGGCGCCGCTCATCATTGAAGGTAAATTGGAAGCAGCGATGTTGAAGCTGCATAGTGCGTAAAGGAAGTAACCATGAGTTTGAAATGCGGAATCGTCGGTCTGCCCAACGTGGGCAAGTCCACTATGTTCAATGCGCTGACCAAGGCAGGCATCGCAGCGGAGAATTACCCCTTCTGCACCATCGAGCCTAACGTCGGAATCGTCGAAGTGCCCGACACTCGCATGGACGAACTGGCCAAGATCGTCAAACCGCAACGCATGCAGTACGCCATTGTCGAGTTCGTCGACATCGCCGGTTTGGTCGCCGGTGCCTCCAAGGGTGAAGGCCTGGGCAACCAGTTCCTTGCCAACATCCGCGAGACCGATGCCATCGTCAACGTCGTGCGCTGCTTCGACGATCCGAACGTGGTGCACGTGGCGGGCAAGGTAGATCCGCTGTCCGACATCGAAGTCATCATCACAGAGCTGGCGCTGGCCGACCTCGCTGTAGTGGAGCGCACCATCCAGCGCGACGGCAAGAAAGCCAAGTCTGGCGACAAGGACGCACAGAAGCTGGTCTCAGTGCTGGAGAAGCTGTTGCCGCACCTGAACGAAGGCAAGCCCGCGCGCACTTTTGGCTTGAGCGATGACGAGAAACAGATCATCAAGCCCTTGTGCTTGCTCACCGTAAAGCCCGCGATGTATGTCGGTAACGTGCTGGAAGACGGCTTCGAGAACAACCCGCATCTGGATCGCCTGCGCGAATACGCGGCGAAGGAGGGCGCACCTGTTGTCGCTTTGTGCGCCAAGATCGAAGCTGAACTGGCCGACCTCGACGATGCAGACAAAAAAGAATTCCTTGCCGACCTTGGCCTGGAAGAGCCCGGCCTGAACCGCCTGATCCGCACCGGCTACGAACTGCTCGGCCTGCAGACCTACTTCACGGCAGGCGTGAAGGAAGTGCGCGCGTGGACCATCCACAAGGGCGACACCGCGCCGCAAGCTGCAGGCGTGATCCACACCGACTTCGAGAAGGGTTTCATCCGCGCGCAGACCATCTCCTATGCCGACTTCATCGCCTGCGGCGGCGAAGCGGGTGCCAAGGAGAAGGGCAAGATGCGCGTCGAAGGCAAGGACTACGTCGTGCAGGACGGCGACGTGATGAACTTCCTGTTCAACGTCTAGAGTGCCTTTGCGCTAACACGCTGAAAGGTGCGCTAAATGAAAGAGCCGCTCTATGCGGCTCTTTTCATTCATGGCGGATGTGAATCGCTGTCAGGTTCCGTGCGTTCGAGGGGGCAAAACAACGCTTGTTAGTGTGCGATAGCCATGCTGATGATTGCGCTGCCCAGTTCCTGCTTGAGGATGGTGTTGGCCTGATCCATGGCGCGCCGGGTGGCGCTGGCTTTATCCTGACCGTTGCCCTTGATGCTCCAGCGCCGCGTACCGCGCACGCGGTCGCTTCCGGTTTCAGACAGAGTGATTTCCAGAGTGCCGCGCTGCCAGTACCAGCCGTCCTTCAGTCCCAGATCGGTCAGGTTCATGCTGGCCTGCACCACGAATTGCGGGTGGTCGCTGGTATCCAGCAAGAATCCTGCCTGAGCCAGTGCACCGGCAACCATCTCCGCCAAGCCGGCTGGCGCATCCGCCGCCACGCGCGGTGCGATGCTTACTCGCTTCAGCAACTCACCCATATCGGACTTGAGTTTGGCGCTGTTCCACTGCGCTTCCACGCCGCGACCGGTGACATCCACTACTTGAAGGTTCTTCTGCAGCAGTTCGCGCTCCTGCTGTGCCTCCAGCGCATGGCTGGCTGCGGCGATCTTCATGAACAGGTCGCTGTCCTTGCGCGATTGCTCGATGTAGTTGCGGGTGGCTTCGTCCAGTTCGCCGATCTGCTGGCGCAGGCTGGCTGCGGTCTGCAGGCGCGGCAGGATGGCCAGCACATGGTAGCTGCCGCTGGCCGGGTCTCGCCACAGTTCCCCGATCTGGATGCCGCTGATGATCTGCTCGGTGCGCGTGCTGATGTGGCGCGAGGCTTGTTGCTCATACTGTGCAGCACCGGTGGAATCGGATTTGGAGCGCTGCAGGTCTTCGCTGCTCGCCACCACCGCCACCTGGAAGACCTTGGCCACGTCGGTGCGGGCGCGATCCTTGGCTTCCTCCTGCGTGGCCGCCTGGCCGTGCCCGATCAGGTATTGCGAGCTTTTATATTGGGCACTGTCGCCATTGATCCAGTCGGGTACGGTAGGCTGGCTGGCACAGCCGGAGAGCAGTGAGAGCGTCAATGCGAATGCGGTAAAAATAGAGAGTTTCATTTGCTTCTCCTTGTGGCTGAAGTCGTTATGGCATCGAATGCTGCGTCAGATACGTCTTGCGGTCCTTGTTGATCACTACGCCGGGATATTCCTGTGTCCCGATCACTTGTTCGTTCTCACCCAACAGATCCACCTTGACCGTGTAGCTACCGGGCGGCAACGCAAGCCGGGCAATCTGTACATTGGCGGGCAGTGTCAGCCAGCTGCGGGTGTCGGCGCGCTCGGTGGCGACTGACACTATGCGCACGAGCATGGAGCCGAACAGCTGCACTGCGTCGTCGTTTCTCTTTCTGCCTGCGGTATCTACGGATTCCTGTATCACTCCCTTGGCTACTGCTCGCGCTATCGCTCTCGCAGTGATGGCGGGCATGCGCGCGTCGAGGCTGGAGCGGGCAATGGCGTCAACGTTCTCCATCAGCTGGGTGTCGGTCTGCTTGTCGTCAACGCTGATACGGGCGCCCGATATCAGATTGGGGCGCGATTCATAATAGGGCAGGGCGATGCTGACCATAATTGGCGGCGTAGGGCTCCTTAAATCGGACGATTTCGAAGCATCCACCACCACGGACGGGGGCGGTGCCCAGGTGTCGATGACCTTCTCGCGCTTGATGGGCGCCAGACCGTTATTCAGGATGAACACCAGCTCGCCCTGCGGGTCATCTGCGACCGGCTTCTTCTTGGGCGGGGGGGCGATGCCGAATTCCTTGCGGTATTGCGCCAGTTCGTCGGTCAGTCCCTGCCGCTGCGCCAGCCGCACCAGGTCGAGTTTGAGCATGGACGGCATGGCGACGCCGAAATTGGTCTGGTATTTCTTGTAGGCGTCATACGCCTTGCGATAGGCGATCATGGCATCGCTCCATTCACCCAGCTCCTCGTAGATCATGCCGGTGAGATAGCGCGACAGGGCATCTTCGGTGAACTTGCTCGCCGGGAACTTATCCCCGATCTCGCGCAGCTTGATATCCACCTGCAAGGCCTCGACCCGAGCCTCGTCGCGCTGTCCCAGTTCCAGGTAATTGAGCGCCATGTACAGGTGCACCAACACCTGCTCGTAATCATCACCGGCGTAACTCACCGTTGCATCGTTGATGAGGAAGGACAGTGTGTTTTCGCTGACGCTGGCTGCATACAGGCGCTCCATCTCCTGTTTGGCGGCTTCCAGAGACTGGTTGGAAGCGACGAAGTCATGCTTCATGCGCAGCACCATGCCTTTGTTGAGCAGATACAACACGCGCGCTCTCTTGTCTTTTGACTGTGTTTCGATAGTCTTCAGCGCATCGTCGTAGCGTCGTCCCGTCAAATCCTGCTCGATGGTTTTGAACGAGCTGCTGTAAGTGGCGCAGCCGTTCAGCAACAGGACACAGGACACGACCGCCAGTTGGACGAAAAGCTTGCCGATGCGCATCGGCAAGCTTCCCATCCTGCCAGGCAAGGGCAGGGAACACATCGGGTATTGCGTCATCTGCCGCCTAGTATGTCAGGTTGCTGCGCTCCACCAGCTTCTTGATCTTCTTCTGTCCCACCCACACCTTGCGGTTGTCAGCCAGGCTGATCAGCGTCAGGTCCACCTGGTAGTAACGCAATTGCGTCTTGCCGGAGGCATCGATGATTGTGTTGATGGTGCCCTTCAGCATGAAGTCGGCGCCCTTCTCCTCACCCATGGCCTTGCGTGTGGCCTCGCTCGCATTCAGGTCCTGGTCCTTGCGCTCCTCGCGGATCTCCTGGCGCTCGGTAGAGGACGCGACGAACTGCACGCGATTGGAATTGATCATGGCGCGTTCCAGGTCGCTGACGAAGGTGTTGACGTTGATGTGTTCGTGGCTCAAGTTGCGGACTTCCCCCACGATCACCGCCGGCTGCCGTTTCTGCGCCTGGGAAAAGTCGGTGATCCACACCTGGGCCAGCACATCCTTGATCATCTCATCGGACACCAGCTGGGAATCCGTGTCGTTCCACGCGCCGCTCAGGTCTATCGTCTTGTTCACGTCGACTCGCTCTACCGAAGTGGCGCAGCCGCTCAACGACACTGCCAGCACCACCAACATGGCGGCAAACTTGTTCGAGATTGTGTATCCGTTCATTATTTATTCTCCTTGGCGACGCGGTCAAAAATGTTGTCTGCTTGTGTTTCGATGTAGCGCTTCAGGTCACTGTTCATGTCCTGCACGCCTTCCAGCGTATCCTTGACGTGTTTCATGTCCAGCTCGGCGACGGAATAGATGATGTTGGTCTTAGGATCGCGCCAGGAGCCGATGATCCTGGCACCGGCCAGGTTGACCCTGCTCAGGTTCTTGATCTGGCGCGATACCGATTCCTCGGCAACGCCAGCGCCGCCGGACTTGGTAGCCGCCATGTAATCGTTGGAAACCACATCCATGTAGGACGACAGTACACGCGCCACTTCTGCGCGGGCCCGGTCATCGGCGACCGATCTCTGCAGCGACATGTCGCCGGTAGGCGATGCCGAACCTACGCCGTGGAACAGGCGCCCATCCTTGTTGTTCAGGATGCTGGTGCCCTCGTTGACCCAATCCGGGGCGCCTTTGATTCCCAGGTCGCTCTCTACCTTGTTGGTGCTGGAACAGGCCGCGATGAATACAGACAGCAATGCAACGGATAACAGCTTTGCAGCAGATAAAGATGTTTTCATGACGTTCTCCAGGAATGGAAAAACAGAGTTAAGGTTGGCGCGTTGAAACCGCATGATGCCGACACCACTGTCATCATAATGCGGCGGGTGAACTGCCGCAATGTTCCAAGCCATATAGTGTTACTATGCGCGCCGCGACATCGTTTCAGTCTAGTTGTCGTCACCGATTCCGGTTCGTAGTCCCCACCTCATTCAGCCTCAGACTGGCGCTCAACAAGGCGACAGGCCGTTTGTAATCAGAAAGAAAAATTATGTCATTTGCAGCTCTCGGCCTGTCCGAAGAAATCGTCCGTGCCGTCACCGAACGCGGTTATACCGAACCTACGCCCATCCAGGCACAGGCCATCCCCGTCATTCTGCAAGGCGGCGACCTGATGGGCGGCGCGCAGACCGGCACCGGCAAGACCGCCGGCTTCACGCTGCCGCTGTTGCAGCGCCTGATGGCCAAGCCTGTTACGGGCAAGGCACACATCCGCGCGCTGGTGCTCACACCCACGCGCGAACTCGCCGCCCAAGTGGAAGAAAGCGTGCGTCTCTACGGCAAACACCTGCCGCTAAAATCCATGATGATGTTCGGCGGCGTGAACATCAATCCGCAGATCAAGCAGCTGCACGGCCGCGTGGACATCCTGGTGGCGACACCGGGACGTCTGCTCGATCACCTGCAGCAGAAGACCGTGGACCTGTCTCATGTCGAGATCCTGGTGCTGGACGAAGCCGACCGCATGCTGGACATGGGCTTCATCCGCGACATCAAGCGCGTGCTCGCCGTGCTGCCCAAGCAACGCCAGAACCTGCTGTTCTCCGCCACTTTCTCCGACGAGATCAAGCTGCTGGCCGACGGCTTGCTGACCAATCCCGCGCTGATCGAAGTGGCGCGCCGCAACCAGGCCAACGAACTGATCGAGCAGCGTGTGTATCCGGTGGACCGCGAGCGCAAACGCGAGCTGCTCACCCACCTCATCAAGGAACACAACTGGTTCCAGGTGCTGGTGTTCACTCGCACCAAACATGGCGCCAACCGCTTGGCCGAACAGCTGGACAAGGACGGCATCCCGGCGATGGCGATCCACGGCAACAAGAGCCAGGCGGCACGCACCCGTGCGCTGGCTGAGTTCAAGACCGCCAAGCTGCAAGTGCTGGTGGCGACCGACATCGCCGCGCGCGGTATCGACATCAGCGAACTGCCGCACGTGGTCAACTTCGAATTGCCCAATGTGCCGGAAGATTACGTGCACCGCATCGGACGTACCGGCCGTGCGGGCAGCAACGGCGAAGCGAGCTCGCTGGTGTGCGTCGACGAAAAGAAACTGCTGCATGACATCGAGCGCCTGATCAAGCGCGAGATCCCCGTCGTGAACGTGCCGGGCTTCGATGTCGATCCGCGCATCAAGGCCGAGCCGATCATGAATGGCCAGAACCGCGGTCAGGGTGGACGCGGACAGGGCCAAGGCCGTGGCCAACCGCGTACAGGCGGCGGGCAGGCACGTGCGGGTGGTGCGCCACGCACAGGCGCCGGCAAACCGGCTGGAGGCGCAGGACGCGGTGCCGTTCCCGCTGCGGCACAACACCGTTCCGGCGGCCGCGGCCGTTAAAACGGTAGGTCGGGTTAGCGCAGCGTAACCCGACCTACGTTCTTATGTGGAGCTCCAACATGAACACAACCGTAAGCAACGAAGAGGTCATCGCCGCCACCAAGCTGTGGCTGGAGCGCGCGGTGATCGGCCTCAATCTGTGCCCGTTCGCCAAGGGCGTGCACGTCAAGAATCAGATCCGCTACGTGGTGAGTGCGGCGCAGACGCCGGACGAATTGCTGCGCGACGTGATGAGCGAGCTGGAAGTGCTGGCAGAAGCCGGCCGCGAAAAGATCGACACCACGCTACTGATCCATCCGCATGTGCTGACCGACTTCCTCGACTACAACGACTTCCTGGAAGTGGTGGATGCCGCGCTGGAAGAAGTTGATCTGGCGGGTGAGCTGCAAGTGGCCAGCATGCATCCGCAGTACCAGTTCGCCGACACCGAGGTGGACGACATCACCAACTTCACCAACCGCTCGCCTTACCCGACGCTGCACCTGATACGCGAAGCCAGCATCGACGAGGCGGTGGCCGCGTTCCCCGAGGCCGAGATGATCTATGAGAAGAACATCGAGGCCATGCGCAAACTGGGGCATGAGGGCTGGAATGCATTAGGGCTGGCGGAAGTGCAGAAGCACAAAAAGTAATTTGCAAACCTACTGCGCGATTGGATTGCGGCGTTGCGCGGTGCTCGAAATTCTCATGTACCGAAAGTACATTCCGGTTTCTGTGCTCCGTGCGCCTTGCACTCCAGCCGCTCGCGACGGTTCTCAAATCACTTTGAGCGTATCTTGTGGATCAGCAGTATCCTTGAATGATGACGACACCCAACTACTCTGCACTGACACCCGATTGCGTACTGAACGCACTGGAAAGCATCGGCCTGCGTTGTGACGGTCGCCTGCTTGCACTGAACAGCTACGAGAACCGTGTGTACCAGGTCGGTATCGATGACGGTGCGCCGCTGGTCGCCAAGTTCTACCGCCCTGCGCGCTGGACGGACGCGGCCATCCTCGAAGAGCATGCCTTCGTGCAGGAACTGGTGGAGCGTGAGATTCCGGTGGTACCCGCCATTGTGGTTGATGGCACGACCTTGCATCACTTCGAGGGTTTCCGATTTTCCGTGTTTTCCAGACACGGTGGACGTGCGCCTGAGCTTGAAGACCGCGACACGCTGGAATGGCTGGGGCGTTTTCTCGGCCGAATCCATGCCGTCGGCGCAATCAAGAAATACCAGCATCGCCCCACACTCGATATCGAAACCTTCGGCACTGAGCCGCGCGACTATTTGCTTGCGCATGATTTCATTCCCGCCGACATAGCCGCGGCCTATGGCAGTGTGGTGCAGCAAGCGCTGGATGGCGCGCGTCACTGCTTCGACAGGGCGGGGGAGGTAAGGCAATTGCGCCTGCACGGCGACTGCCACGCAGGCAACGTGCTGTGGACGGACGATGGCCCGCACTTCGTGGATTTCGACGATAGTCGCATGGGGCCTGCCGTCCAGGACCTGTGGATGCTGCTCTCTGGCGAACGTGAAGATCGTGTGCGGCAGATGGGCGACGTGCTTGCGGGCTATGAAGACTTCTGCGAGTTCGATGCACGTGAACTGCACCTCATCGAAGCACTGCGCACGTTGCGTCTCATCCACTACTCTGCATGGCTCGCAAGGCGCTGGGATGATGCCGCCTTCAAGCAGGCCTTCCCGTGGTTCAACACCCAGCGCTACTGGCAGGACCGCATCCTCGAACTGCGCGAGCAGATCGCACTGATGGAGGAGCCACCGCTGTGGCAAAACTGACTGTCATGCCGGACTTGATCCGGCATCCAGCATTTTAATCTGGCTGGATTCCGGCCTTCGCCGGAATGACGAAACCGGAATCGCTAAAGTATGAAGATCCAACCTACCACTTGTCCCTGCGGGAGCAACAAGAAATTCTCCGACTGCTGCGCCCGCTACCTGGATGGCAAAGAGCCAGCTCCCACCGCCGAAGCACTCATGCGCTCGCGCTATACCGCCTACACCCTGTTGCGCGAAGACTACCTGCTGGCCACCTGGCATCCATCCACTAGACCAACTTCATTGGGCTTGGCGGAAGATGTGCCGACCAAATGGCTCGGCCTCGAAGTGAGGCGTCACGAACAACAGGATGCCGACCACGCCATCGTCGAATTCGTCGCGCGCTACAAGGTGAATGGCCGAGCGCATCGCTTGCATGAAGTGAGCCGTTTCGTGCGTGAGGAGGGGCCGTGGTTCTATGTGGATGGGGATGTGCGCTGAGCGCCGGCATACGATGCAGTTTCCAATACAATGCTGCTGAACCGAACTGCAATTCGATACCATTTCATAACTTCAACGAACCATGAATACAGATATCCCAAACGAATACCTGATGATCTCCGCATCTGGTGAAGACAAAGTAGGTCTGGTCGACCAGTTATCCGGAAAGATCAGCGAAAGCGGATGTAACATCGAGGAGAGCCGCATGGCTGTGCTGGGCGGGCAGTTCGCCCTCATCATGCTGATCTCCGGGCCGTGGAACGCGCTGTCCAAACTTGAAGTGCAGATGGATGCGTTGGGTGGCAAGCTGGCATTGACCATCATCCACAATCGAACCCGCAAACGGCAACAGACGCCGGCGGCTCCTTACAGCGTGGAAGTGGTGACCATAGACCATCCCGGCATCGTGCACGGTCTGTCTGCTTTCTTCTCCCGCAACGGCATCAACATCGAAGAACTGCAGACCAATACCTATCCGGCGCCGCACACCGGCACGCCCATGTTCTCCGTCACCATGACGGTAGGCATCCCGGCCGGCACGCATATCCCCACCTTGCGGGGAAATTTTCTCGATTACTGCGACGATCTGAATCTGGATGCGCTCTTTGAACCGGTGCGGGGGTGAGGTACAGCTATCCGTGAGATGTTCGAGGGCGCACCGGGTTTATGGGCGATGCCGCCCCTTACTGGGTCAGCCACAGGGAATCAGCGAGCAGCACGCGTATCCAGTGTCCAATCATTATGCTGACTGTGATCACCACAAAAGCAACCACCATGTGTTTCAGAACCTCAGGCACAGGTTTCACTTTGCGTTCGCGCGCCACGAGGTAGGTCAGGATCGCGAGGAGCAACAATCCCCAGACGATGGACACTTCTGCGACCTGTGAGAGCGGGAACAATCCGATCAAGGGCACGAAGCTGAGACACAACACTAGCCTTGTGAAGAAGTTTGTGACGGTTCCGGTGAATGCATCCTTTTTGTCGAGCTGCTCTGATTCCTGAAAGATGTGGATGCTCAGGGCATCGGCAAGATTGTCGGCGAGTGCAGCGATCAGGAGGGCACTCACAATGACCGACCTCGTAGCATCAGCGGCACTGAGACCGCTGATCATGGCCGTGCTGGTGACGACTGCGGCGGTTCCTCCATAGCTGATCTTGCTTGTCTTAAACACTTAAGTCTCCCCGCTCCAATCTCACGAGAGCTCAGCGCTGTCGTGATTACTCGGGAATCTCGGCTTCGACGAGCTGCGCAAGTAGTGTGAGCGATTCTTGCCAGCCGAGATAACAGGCCTCTAGCGGGATGGCCTCGGGGATCCCTTCTTGCACGATGTTCAACTCGGTCCCGCAGGATACCTGTCTTATGGAGACCGTTGTTTGCATCTCCCCAGGCAGATTTGGATCGTCGAACTTGTCCGTGTTGCGGATGCGTTTATTGGGAATCAGCTCAAGGTACACGCCGCCAAAGGATTGGCTTTGACCTGTGGAAAAGTTCGTGAACGACATCTTGTAGGTGCCACCCACTTTGGCATCCAGATGGTGAACCTTGCCGGTAAATCCATGGGGTGGAAGCCACTTGACCATCGCGTCGGCATCGAGAAATGCCCGGTACACCCTTTCGGGTGGTGCACGAAGCACACGGAGTAACTTGACGGTGTTGGAAGACATGATTGGTCCTTTCATATGTTAGTCGTTTGCCGTGTGCAGACTTGGACCCCCATTCTGCTGACGGCACACAGCATCACAACATAGCCAAGTGATGCGCCTGATTTCATGATTCCCGTGTGATGACAATCGCCGCCAGAGGAGGAAGAGTCAGGGACAGTGAATGCTGACGATTCATCCACGGCTTATCTTCGGCAAGCAGCTGCGCCGAACCATTTCCCATATTGCTGCCACCGTAGAATTCCGAATCCGAGTTGAACACTTCACGATAGCGGCCTTCGCGGGGAACGCCGATGCGGTAATCGTGTCGCGGCACCGGAGTCATGTTGAGCACGACCATCATCATCTCGTCCCCGTCACCTTTGCGCAGGAAGCTGAGCACGGACTGCTGGGCGTCACCGCAGTCTATCCACTCAAAGCCATGCCAGTTGAATTCGTGGCGGTAAAGGGCGGGGGAGTTGCGATAGAGGCGGTTGACATCCCGCACGAGGCGCTGCATGCCGCGATGCAGCGGGTAATCCAGGACATACCAGTCAAGCACTCCGGCGCTGTTCCATTCCAATCCCTGGGCGAACTCGGTGCCCATGAACATAAGTTTCTTGCCGGGGTGGGTGAACTGGTAGGCGTAAAGCATGCGCAAGTTCGCATGGCGTTGCCACTCGTCCCCGGGCATCTTGTTAAGCATGGAACCCTTGCCGTGCACCACCTCGTCGTGCGAGAAAGGCAGCATGAAATTCTCACTGAATGCGTAGAGCATGCTGAAGGTGAGCATGTTGTGGTGATACTGGCGGTGGATCGGCTCGTGGGACATGATAGCGCAGGGTGTCGTTCATCCACCCCATGTTCCATTTCAAGTCGAAGCCCAGGCCGCCGGCGTAGGTTGGCCGGCTTACCTGAGGCCATGATGTCGATTCCTCTGCGATCATCAGGATGCCGGGGCATTCATCGTGCACCGCGACATTGAGTTCGCGCAGAAAGTCGATCGCCTCCAGGTTCTCGCGGCCGCCATATCGATTGGGGATCCACTCCCCCTCTTTGCGGGAGTAGTCCAGATAGAGCATCGAAGCCACTGCGTCGACACGCAGCCCGTCGATATGCATTTCCTCGAGCCAGAAGATCGCGCTGGAGACGAGGAAGTTCCGTACTTCGTTGCGGCCGAAATTGAAGATCAGCGTTGACCAATCCAGATGCTCGCCCAGGCGAGGGTCCTCGTGCTCATAGAGCGGCGTGCCGTCGAAGCGGGCGAGCCCGTGCGCATCCTTGGGGAAGTGTGCGGGCACCCAATCCAGAATGACGCCGATGCCATTCTGGTGGCAGTAGTCGACGAAATAGCGGAAGTCATCCGGCTTGCCGAAGCGGCTGGTTGCCGCATAGTAGCCGGTGGCCTGGTAGCCCCACGAGAGATCGAAAGGATGCTCCGTGACCGGCATCAATTCGATGTGGGTGAAGCCCATGTCCTTGACGTAGTCCACCAAGCGATGGGCCTGCTTGTGATAGTCGAGGAATTCACCGTCGGCATCGCGCTGCCACGAACCCAGATGCATCTCATAGACAGACATCGGGAGGTGCTGCCAATCGGCTTGTGCGCGATTTCGCATCCACTCACCGTCCTCCCATTGATGGCGGCTCTTGCCGGCGATGATCGAGGCTGTGCGAGGACGTAATTCTTGTTGCTGCCCATATGGGTCTGCCTTGACATGGATCTGGCCGGTGTGGCGATCGCGGATCTCGAACTTGTAGGTATAGCCCGGCTTCAAATCTGGAATGAAGAGTTCCCATATGCCGCTACCACCTCTCACCCTCATGGGATGGCAGCGACCGTCCCATCGATTGAAGTCGCCGACCACGCTGACGCGTTCCGCATTGGGCGCCCATACCGCGAAACGGATGCCCGGAACTCCGTCCACCTCATGTTCGTGAGCGCCCAGCAGGCGATAGGCATGACGATGACGTCCCTCGCTGAAGAGATGAAGATCGAAATCAGACAGCTGCTGACCATAGGTGTAAGGGTCTTGATCGACATGCTCGTACTTGTCCTTGTCTCGCCAGATCAAGCGGTAATGCTCCGGCATGCTGTCAGGCTCGCCTCTCCATTCAAAGAAGTCGCTTCCATGAATGCGCTGCAGAGGGACATTGCCCTCGGCGATGGATACCTCGCTGGCATGTGGCATGAAGGTGCGCACCACGGTCAGTCCATCTCTTTCGTGTCGTCCCAGCACGGCGAACGGGTCATGGTGACGCGCTTCGCTGATCCTGATCAGTTCTGCGTCAAGTTGATGTGAATTCATGTCAGCTCCTCTGGAAGAAATCAGAAATATGTGTACGCACCCACGCTCTTGGTAATGGATGTCGAAAAATGAATAGGCTGATTTGTCGCTTCGTTGAAAGAATGGAGGTCAAAGCTTCGGCTGATCAGCTGGATGTTGGACGCTTGCATGCCCTGGTGCCTTGCGTCGCTTCTAGTTGGAGCTATCACGCCATCCTGTAAGGACGCACGATCAGCCTCAACGATCGCTTTCCTGCATATTCGATCCGGACAACGCTCAAATTGCTGGAGAAGGTGCCGCCTTGCGGGTTCTGCACCTGGTAAAGCTCGCCGCAACGGCAGAGATAATTGAGTAACGGGTTTACCTGCCCAGACTGAACCAACTCAACTCCCTTGAGCTGGGGTAGCAGCGTCGAGACATGTTGGCCCACCAAGTCGCTACGTCCACAGCCAAACAGGATCTCGAAGGAATTGCTGCAATCCTGGATCATGCCCAGATCGTCAAGTGACAATGCCAGAGGATCATGCCGCGCAACCACGTCTTCATCATTCCACTCATGGCGCGCGGCGTAGGGATGCGCATTGGTCTCGATTGCCACGTTACTATCCAGGTTCATTCCTTATCTCCTAGCGATTCTTGAAGTCGGACATTCTTCCAGAACATCAGGGGGTGTTCTGTTCGCCAGCGTACAAACAGCGACATGAACGGAGAGCAAGGCGGAGGTGGTCTTACAGACGCTGCAAATCGCTTTGGACATCGATGTCGGCAAAGATCCCGTTGTGGCCGATATCTATTTGCGCGAGATTCGACATGTCACGCTCCAGCAAACCTCGCGCTCCGGTGTCCCCCTGCAGTTCCAGCAACTCCTCGTAGTAATGGAAGGCGAATCCGACCGGGTGTCCGCGCCTGCCGTCGCACGTCGCTGCAGCCAGGTCAGCTCCGTCCACGAGCGCATTGCGGACACCGGCAATCGCCGCACCGGGGAGCGCAGGCATATCTGCCAGCCCTATCATCCACCCGGCAGCCTCACGGTTCGCACGCACGCCGCAGGCGAGACTGGCGGAAATGCCATGCGCAGCACCATTGCATACCAGCCAGCGTAAAGCCCTTGCCCTGGTTTTCCCCAGCGCAGTTGTGATCGCATTGCAGAATGCGTCCGATCCCGGCCTGACGACGACTGTTGTGTGCTTGAAAGCCTTCAGCCAGGGCAGCAGGCTGTGCGCGGCAAGTGGTAGCGTCACTCCATGCAGCGTGACCGGATGCAGCAGCTTGTCCGAGCCGAAGCGGCGCGAGCTGCCTGCTGCCAGCACGATGGCTGCGATATCGTCCGGATCAGACAAGTGCTTCACCATCGAAAGGCAGACGGCGCAGGCGCTTGCCGGTGAGGGCGAACAGGGCATTGGCAACTGCGGGTGCGATGGGCGGGGTGCCGGGTTCACCTATGCCTGTAGGGTGCTCGCTGCTCTCCACGATATGAACCTCGACCTGCGGCATCTCGGACAGGCGCAACGGAGTGTACTTGTCGAAGTTGGATTGCATGACGTGGCCGTTCTCCAGCGTGATCGCTCCATGTAAAGCGGCGGAGAGTCCGTAGACGATGCCCCCCTCGATCTGTTGCTGCACGCCGTCGGGATTGATGACCATGCCGCAGTCCACCGCAGCGACCACGCGATGCACCCGGACCTTGCCGTTGTCCAGCGACACCTCGGCGACCTGTGCCACATAGCTCTCGAACGATTTGTGCACCGCGACGCCGTAGGCATGGCCTGGGGGTAATTTCTTTTTGCCCCAGCCGGCTTTTTCGGCCGCCAGTTTCAACACCCCCCGGTAACGGGACGCCGCGGGCAGGATGTCGAACCGGTAGGCCACCGGATCTTTCTTCGCAAGGTGCGCCAGCTCATCGACCATGGTCTCGACCACGAACGCCGTGTGCGAGTGGCCTACCGACCGCCACCACTGCACCGGCACGACGTTCTTCGGGCTGTGCAATGAGACCTGCAGGTTGGGGATCAGGTACGGGAGTGTCGACGCGCCCTCCACCGAAGTGATGTCGACGCCGTTCTTGGTCAGCATGGGTTCAAATGGTGTGTCGGCGACGATGGACTGGCCGACGATGGTGTGTTTCCAGGCCAACGGCTTGCCGTTCCTGGCGATCCCGGCCTCGACGCGGTCGGCCCACATCGGCCGGTAGTAGCCGCCGCGCATGTCGTCCTCGCGCGTCCATACCACTTTTACAGGCTTGCCGATCGCCTTGGCCACCTGCACCGCCTCGATGACGAAGTCCGACCTCGGATTGGCGCGACGTCCGAAACCGCCGCCCAGATACTGGGTGTGTATCTCCACCTGCTCCGGCTTGAGTCCCGCGGTCTTGGCTGCCATGTTGCGATCCAAGGTCTGCGACTGGGTGCCGGTCCAGATGGTGCAGTGGTCGGGTTTGAGATCCACCACCACATTGAGCGGCTCCATCGTGGCATGCGCCAGATAGGGCACGTCATATTCTGCAGTGATGGATTGATGCGCTTTCTTCAAGCCCTGCACGATGTCGCCGTCGCTGCGTGCGATGGGTCCCGGCTGCTTCGCGAGCTCGAGATATTCCGAGCGTATCTTCGGCGTGGAGAGTGCCGCACCTGGGCCTTCGTCCCATTCGATCTCCAGCAGGTCGCGCGCCGTCTTGGCGGGCCAGAACCCGGTCGCAGCAACCGCGACTCCCGTGGGCACCTGGTAGATGCCCTGCACACCGGGATGCTTGCGTGCCTGAGTCGCGTCAAAGCGTTTCACCTTGCCGCCGAATACGGGGCTGCGTGCGATCACTACCGTCAGCACGTTGGGCAGATAGACATCGAGCCCGAACTGGGCGCTGCCGTTCACCTTGAACGGAGTGTCCAGACGCTTGGTCGGTTTGCCGAGCAGCTTGAAATCCTTAGCGTCCTTGAGCGGGATGTCGTCCGGGAGCGGCAACTTGGCCGCGGCGTCGGCCAGCGCACCGTAGCTCGATCTGTTGCCGCTTGGGGCATGGATCACCCGGCTGCTCTCTGCACGGCACTCGCTTTCCGGGACCTTCCATTGCCGGGCCGCAGCGCGTATCAGCAGGATCCTCGCGCTCGCGCCTACCCGGCGCATCTGCTCCCACGAGGAAGCGATGCTGGTGCTACCTCCTGTGAGCTGTATGCCGAAGCCGGTGTGGTTGTACACGTCGGCAACGGGGGCCGACTCGATGCGGATGCGCGTCCAGTCGGCTTCCAGTTCCTCGGCGATTAACATCGGCAGCGAGGTGTAGACGCCTTGTCCCATCTCGGACTTGTTGACGACGATGGTGATGCTGTTGTCGGGCGCGATGCGGATGAAGGCGTTGGGCGGATAGACCGGCGTGGGCTTGGTTTCGGCGGCAAAGGCACGACCGCTCTTCACCGGCAGGTAGAAACTGATCACCAGTCCGCCCATCAATACCGCACTGTCCTTGAGGAACTGACGGCGCGACTCGTCTTGCAGGGGCAGGGTCTTCATCTTGCTTCTCCCAGTTCGTGCGAGGCCTGTTTGATCGCTGCGATGATGCGGTTGTAGGTGCCGCAACGGCACAGGTTGCCGTCCATCGCGCTGGAGATCTGCGCGTCGCTGGGATGCGGATTCTCGTGGAGCAACGCGGTGGCCGCCATGATCTGTCCCGACTGGCAGTATCCGCACTGCGGCACGTCCACATCCTGCCAGGCCTTCTGCACCGTTTTGCCCAGTGCCGTTTCGGCCAGTCCTTCGATGGTGGTGATCTCTTTTCCGCTCACTGTGGAAACCGGCGTGACGCAGGAGCGGATCGCCGCGCCATCCAGATGCACGGTGCAGGCGCCGCACTGCGACATGCCGCAACCGTACTTGGTCCCGGTCAGATGCAGGTGGTCGCGTATCGCCCACAGCAGGGGCGTATTGGGATCGACATCGACCTTGGTCGTTTTGCCATTGAGCTTGAAAGAGATCATGAGCACACCTCCTGGTTGACGGGCTTGTTGATGCGTGTGGATGTTTCGGTCGTGTTCCTGACCGAGATTAGATGGGCGAGGACGGACACTGCGATCTCGGGCGGGGTGCGGCTGCCGATGGAGAGGCCCACAGGTCCGTGCAGCCTAGCTATCTCTTCCTGCGTGAGGTCGAACAAGGCTAGCCTCTCGCGCCGCTTCGCGTTGTTGACTTTGGAACCGAGCGCGCCGACATAGAATGCCGGCGACTTGAGCGCCTCCAGCAGCGCCATGTCATCCAGCTTGGGGTCGTGCGAAAGGGCCACGATGGCAGTGCACGCATCCACCTGGAAATCCAGCACGGCGTCGTCAGGCATCTCGCTCACCAGGACCGTATCCGGCACGTCCCAGGTCTCGCGCATCTCCTTGGTCGGGTCACACACGGTGACCTGGTAATCGAGCGCCTGGGCCATGCGAGCGAGATAAGCGGAAGTCTGGCCAGCGCCGATGATGAGCAAGCGCCAGCGCGGGCCGTGCACGGTGGTCAGCGTCGAGCCATTGAAGGCGGTGGCATCGCTGCGGCTGGCATCGTCCAGTACGACCTGCATCGTCTCAAGATGCAGGGTGCGACTGATCATCCGGTGGGACTGTATAGCGTGCAGCACTCGTTCCACCCAGCCCTGCTTGCGCACCGGTTCGATGACCAGGCGCAACGTTCCGCCGCAGGGCAGCCCGAAGTGCCGCGCCTCCTCGCGCGTCATGCCGTAGGTCACCACTTCGCAACAATCGGTTTGCAGTTCGCCCCGCACCGTCCGGTGCACAAGATCGTCCTCTATGCATCCGCCGGACACCGAACCTACCGCAAGCCCATCGCCTCTCAGTGCCAGCATGGCGCCCATCGGTCGTGGGCTGGAGCCGAAGGTCTCCACCACCGTCACAAGCCACACGGGAAGCTCCCCTCCGTGCCACTCGTTCAGGGTCTTCAGGACGGTGACGTCTACGCTATCCATGCTTCCTCCTTGTGCGTCTGCGGTTAGGCAAAGACGGAAAAACGACGAGGATCGCCACCCGGTATCTCTTGGGCGGTCACGAATTACGACAGGAATAAAACCATACTCTCTGGTTCGGACGAATACATGGAATTACCCATTTGTCCGGGTACGGTCCCCCATATGGCTTACGGCATCGCAGCCTGTCAGAAATATTCAAGTAAGATTTCCCCGAAGGCGGGTGCACACCAATTCGATCTGTCGACTAACGGCTAACTCCACTACGGCTATATATGGGCAAGGCGAAATACACATACGTATTGCACTCTGCATCGATGCTGGTTATGGCAGGTTCTGCCGTTGCGGCAGGTATTCCAACGCTGGACGAGGTCGTAGTGAAAGCGACAGCCAATGATCTGATTGGTGTCGCTTCAACTTCCAGCGAAGGTACGGTGACGGCCAGACAGCTGGAGAACCGTCCGCTCTTACGTCCCGCCGAGGTGCTGGAAGTCGTGCCCGGTCTGATCGTCAGCCAGCATTCCGGAGATGGCAAGGCGAACCAATATTATCTGCGCGGTTTCAATCTCGATCACGGTACAGACTTTTCCACTTCGCTTATGGGCATGCCGGTGAATATGCCGACGCATGCGCATGGACAGGGCTACACCGATCTGAACTTCGTCATCCCTGAACTGGTGGAACGAGTGCAATACCGCAAGGGCACCTACTACGCCGGCGACGGCGATTTTTCTGCCGCGGGTTCTGCGCGCATCGACTATGTGCGCAAGCTGGATGCGCCTTACACGCAAGCGACGATGGGCAACGGCGGGTTCTCGCGTCTGTTGGCGGCGGCTTCGCCCGCAGTCAAGGAAGGGAACCTGCTTATCGCGGCCGAGGGATACCACAACGACGGACCGTGGACGGTGCCGGAACACTTGCGCAAAGACAATCTGGTGCTGCGTTATGGACAGGGGGCCCGCGACGACGGATGGTCGATGTCGCTGCTGGGTTACGACGCCAAGTGGACTGCGACCGATCAGATCGCGCAGCGCGCGATGCAAGCAGTGGGGCGTTACGGCAGCCTCGATCCTACGACCGGCGGCAGCACGCACCGCTACAGTCTCTCGGGCGAGTGGGCCAGTGCAGGCGGGAACGGCGCCAGTCAGGCGAACATCTATCTGATCGATTATGCGCTGAACCTCTGGTCCAACTTCACCTACGCCACCGATACCGTGCATGGTGACCAGTTCCTGCAAGCGGACAAGCGCACCATCGTCGGCGCAAAAGCGTCCCACAACTGGCTGCAAGACATGGGCGGCATTCCGGTCGACATGACCGTTGGCACCGATGCGCGACACGATGACATCGGCGTGGGTGTGTTCCTGACGCAACAGCGCAACATCTGGGGTTCGGTGCGCGACGACAAGGTCAGGCAGAGCAGTGTGGCACTGTGGGGGGAGACGCAGATACAGTGGCATGAGAAGTTCAGATCCATCCTTGGCTTGCGCGGTGACCGTTACCAGTTCGAGGTGAATAGCGACACTGCGGTCAATTCCGGCAACAGGAACGATGCCATCCTCTCGCCCAAGCTGTCGCTGGTGTTCGGTCCGTGGGACAAGACCGAGTATTACCTGAATGCAGGTCGCGGCTTTCACAGCAACGATGCGCGCGGTACGACCATCAGCGTCAACCCTGATCCCCGCCCCGGCACCAGGCCGGGTTGTACGGGAGCTGCGGGCGAATGCAACGGCGATGCCCTGCATAAGGTACGGCCGCTGGTTCCCGCCACGGGTTATGAGGTCGGCGTGCGCAGCGCCGTGCTGAGCGGGCTGCAGACATCGCTGACGCTGTGGCGGCTGGACATAGATTCGGAACTGGTCTTTGTCGGCGATGCGGGCACGACCAGAGCCTCGCGTCCTAGCCGCCGTCAGGGCGTGGAATGGGCGAACTACTGGAATCCAAACGAACGGCTGCTGATCGACGGCGATGTGTCGCTGTCCAATGCTCGTTTCACCGATAGTGTTCCTGCGGGAAGCCGCATCCCCGGCGCCATAGAACAAGCCGCTTCGATCGGCGTGAGTCTTCAGGAAAGCGAGCCCTGGTCGGGTGGCGTGCGCTTGCGTTATTTCGGCCCGCGTCCTCTGATCGAAGACAACTCGGTACGCTCCAAGTCTTCCACGTTGGTGAACTTGCAGCTTGGATACAAGTTCACCAGGCAACTGCGTGCAACCCTCGACATACTCAATCTGTTGAACGCGGTAGTGAGCGATATCGACTATTACTATGCTTCGCAACTACCTGGCGAGGCTGCTCCGGTAAATGACATCCATTCCCATCCTGCCGAGCCGCGCACGCTGAGAATCACACTGAAAATGTCGTTCTAAAAGTGTTGACACTGTCACTCTCCCTCCCAGTAATTGAGCGAGTCGCTCTCGCGCCCGACAAACACGAACCTTTGCGGTTTGCCATCAGAGCCTGCGGCGAACTCGGCAAGGATTCCAAACTTTCCCGAGTTCGGATAATCGCAGATCTCGGGCGAGAGTTTGGTGCTCACCGCAAAGTACCGCAGCTCATCTGCGCCAGTGTTGGTGATCTGGTGGGCCGTTTCCTTTCCGCCCGGCGGGAGGGCGACCACGTCACCTGCGCGAATGGGATAGGTGCTCTCACCAATCCGGATTTCGCCTGCGCCTTGCAGGACGAAGACCATTTCTTCGTTCACATGGTGATTGTGGAGTGGGAACGCGCGTTTGCCAGGTGGCACCGCCGTTATGTTGTAGCCAAGCTTCTGCGCGCCGATGCGTGGGCCAATGAAGCCGATCTTTGCGTCGAAGCGTTCAGCCGCGGCCCCCGAAGGAGCAAACGCAGCGGGGCGAGGTTCAAGCTCGATATCGGCAATGTTGATGATTGGTTTGGTCATTTGGCACCTCCCACTGGTCGTGTGTAATGTTCGAAGTCGAATTGCTTTTTGGAATGGATATCGGACTAGCGCTTGAAGGACTCCTTAGCCTGATACATCGCAGTATCAGCCAACTTGATGATGTCGTCCTGGCTGGTCATATGGTCGATAAACAGCGCCATGCCGATACTGGCAGTGCAGTGATGTTCGATGGCGGTATCGGGCTTCACATCGTGCTTGATGACCAACGAGTAGGGGGCCGACAAGGAGGTGCGGATCTTTTCTGCAACGATCTCGGTTTGTGACGTCGCTTCTGCTTTATCCACACTCAACTCGTTCAGTATCACAACAAATTCATCACCGCCAAAGCGCGCCACCGTGTCTATCTCGCGGACACACTGTTTTAGTCGATGTGCGACCTCGATCAACAGCAAATCTCCCGCACCGTGTCCATGCGTATCATTTAGCGGTTTGAAGTTGTCCAGATCCAGGAACAACAACGCACAGTAGCGACTACTGCGCTGACTGGCAGCCATCGCTTGGCTCAAACGGTCGTTGAGCAGTCTACGGTTGGGCAGCTTGGTGAGCGCGTCATAGAATGCCAGTTCACGAATCTGCGCTTCCATTTGTCTGCGTTCGGTAATGTCCTCCATGGCCAGGAGAATGATGTGTGAGCCTATGTCTTTCCGGAAGATCTCGCGAGCGTTGAGCAAAATGACTTTTCTGCCGATGTTGAGGAACTCATGCTCGACCTCATAGCCATTGAACACAGTGACACTGGGAAGAATGTCCTCAAGGAGCATCCGCAGCTTTGGAATGTCCCATTGCCGGTTACCGAGGTCGTAGATGAAATTCCCTGCTGTATCCTCGGGCGTTACTTTGAAGGTGTCGTAGAAGCTGTGGTTGGCAGAGAGAATCTTGAGATCTGAACCCAGCACCACAAGTGGCTCGCGTACGGATTCCACGATGCTTTCTGCATAGTTTCGCGCATCCGTGATATCCACCGCCAACTGGTCACGTTCACGTGCTGCTATTTCAAGTGTGGAGCAATGCTTGCGAAGTTCAGTGATCTCCTGAACTAGTTGCACTTTCGTTTTTTTGAAATCGTTCATGTCGACGTTGTTCGGCGAAATTAGCGGGTCGCAGCCCGTATCAACACCAATTCGGTATCCAGCAGTTCCGCCGGGTTGCCATGGCACAAGGGCATGACGCCGGTAGGGCGCACGGCTAGCCTTTTGTACGCGGCAAGGCATGCTTCCTCGAAGCGGCTCATGAGTCGCGTTCTCCAGCAGAAGCGCCAGCGTGAACGTCCGCCCAACGCTTTCGAGCCATTGCCGTGCCTCGCGTTGCTGGAGTTCATCTGGGAGCTTCAGCAGAGTATCGAGGCGTTCGATATCGGCGGCTAGTCTGGTCTGGAGCGGGGCGATGTCGATGCCTTCCGCGCGATCCAGCGCCAGCCGTATCCGCGCGAACAATGCTTCGCGGCTTCCTTCCTTCTGTATCGCCCGCAGCGCGTCGAGTGTGAGGATGTGCGTCGTGCCTTCCCAGATCGGCAGTACCTGGCAGTTGCGCAGCAGGCGAGGAAGGATGCTCTCTTCGATGTAGGCATTGCCGCCTATCGCCTCCATCGCCTCGCTGACCGCGAACACGGCGAGCTTGCCGCTCAAGGCCTTGGCCATCGGTATCGCGATGCGCATCAGCTTGCGCGCTGTTTCGTCGCCGTTGTCGGCGGCGTCCAGTGCGCGCACGGTTTCGAAGACGAGCGCGAAGATGCCCAGATGTTCGGCGACGAGATCGGCCATCGCTGCGCGCCACAGCGGCAGCTCGTCGAGCTTGTGGCCGAAGGCCTTGCGCCCGGAGCCGTACTTGAGTGCTTCTAACAGAGCTCGTCGCATGCCGGCCACGCTCGCGACGGCGTTGTAGAGCCGCGAGAGGTTGAGCATCTCGGTCATCTGCTTGAAGCCTTCGTTCTCGCCGGCGATCAGGAATGCCTCGGTGTTCTCGAACGTCACTTCGCCCGTCGCCATTGAGCGCACTCCCAGTTTGTCCTTGAGACGATGGATGCGGATCGTGGCGGAATTGCCGGCGGGATTCTGGCGCAGGGCGAGGAAGAGGCCCAGCCCCTTGGTGCCGGGTGCGCCTCCCGGCATGCGGGCGAGTGCGAGGATCGCGTCGGCTGCCACATTGGAGCAGAACCACTTGTCGCCGTTGAGCAGCCAGCGTTCGCCATGCGGTGTCGCCGTGACGGCATTGGCGCCGACATCCGACCCGCCCTGTCTCTCGGTCAGGAACATCGCGCCCTGCCACAGCTTGCTCAAGTCGCTAGTTGCCAGATGCGCGATGGTCGTGTCGTAAAGCGGTGTTTGCGGTCCTTCCGGTCTGCGCTCCAGCACACGGCCCACGCCATCGGTCATACAGATCGGGCAATACAAGCCGATCTCGCTCTGGGCGAAGTAATACCCCGCGCCAAACCCGACCAGGTGTCTGAACTCGCGATGCTTTGCCAGAAACTCCGGGTCATATTTGATGCCGACGATGCCGCGCCCATAGGAGAGCTTTTCCAATTCGTGATAGTCCGGGTGGTGGACCACGCGGTCTATGCGCAAGCCCCGCGCATCGTGGGTCTCCAGCGTTGGTCCCTGTTTGTCGGCTCGGGCAGAGAGCTCGGTCGCGAGCGCACCGCTTTCCCCCAGTGCGCTGAAATGACGGCGCAGTTGCCTGAAGCGCGCTGAGCCTAGCCAGTTTCTCCAGAACTCCTCGCCGAGCGGGTCCTCGTCCAACAGGTTGGAGAACTTGATCTCGGTTGTATTGAGCAGATCGGGTGTCGCGGAGAGCATGTCGGACTTGAGCATGATGGGAAGCTCCTTGCCAAGGTTCAGCCAACGTCCTGCGTGGGAGGGCGAGGAAGCATCTCTGCCTGTCCGTGTATGCCATTCTGCGTGCAGGGGAAAAAATCTTCAATGCCTGATTTGGGGATTGCACTGATGGCCGAGGGCGGGAATATATTTTTCTGTCCGCACCAACCAATGCTGAGTACAATCTTCCGCAGGTACTCGGTATTTGGAGATGTCTGCAGAGATTCCCTTCGATAAATACAGATACAAATGCCCCTTTCAATCAAGACCGCCCGCAGACCTGTCCGTGCCCAATGGGCATGGTTGCTTCTTGCCTTGTCTCTCGTGGGCGGCACGCTTGCGCTCAATCTCTATCTCGAGCACGGCCGCGCAGCGGCGGCTGAACAAGACCGGCTTTCCACACAGGCGCGGGTGATCACCGAAAACACCGAGCACCAGCTGGCGAGCGTCAGCCTGGCACTGGAGAGTGTGCGCAGCGAGTTGACCTACTGGAAGGGTGCATCGGGACGGCAAGAAGGAATACGCCATCTCAAGGCGATCACCAGCGTCATGACCGGTATACGCACCATAAACGTCATGGATGCCAAAGGAAGGATAGTCGTCTCGAACCGGTCTGAACTGCTCGACAGGGACCTCAGTTACCGGGAATATTTTCAGACGATCAGGCAGCATCCCGACGCGGACACGCTTTATGTTTCGCCGCCATTCGAAACCGTGCTCGGCGCCTATGCCGTCAACATCGCGCGCATGATCCCCGGTCCGCACGGCGAGTTTGCGGGGATCGTCTCGGCGACGCTGGACCCGGATAATTTCAAGACCTTGATGATGTCCGTGCAATATGCACCGGATATGTGGGTGTCGGTAGCGCATGGTGACGGCCTACTGTTCCTGATGATGCCGGAGCGGGGCGGCGTGCAGGGAATGAACATCGCGCAGCCCGGTTCGTTTTTCACGCGGCACCGGGACAGCAGCAAGGAGGCGGAGGTGCTCACGGGAACTGTGTATGCCACCAAGGAAGTGCGGATGATGGCGTTGCGCACCATCCACCCGGCTGCGCTCAAGATGGACAAGGTGCTGGTGGTGTCCGTCAGCCGCGACCTCGACGCGGTGTTCCAGCCTTGGCGCAACAACGCGCTGGTGCAGGCCATGCTGTTCTTGCTGATGGTGCTCGCTTCCATCACCGGGCTGCTTGCCTACCAGCGTCGTCAGTTCAGGCTCGAGCGACAGGCAGCCGAGGCACGCGTCCTGGCGGAGCGCTTCAGTCTGGCGCTGGACCATATCCCCACGTATATCTACATGAAGGACAGGCAACGGCGCTATGTCTACGCCAACCGGCCGACGCTGGAGTTGTTCAAGTGTACGGAAAAGGAACTGCAGGGTAGCGTCGACTCGCGCTTCTTCCCTCCCGAGACGGTCGCACAGCTACAAGAGATCGATACGCGGATACTTGAACATGGCGAAGACACCGCCGCGCGGGTCGTCTCCAAAGGGGAGGATGGGACTCGCCATATCTATTGGGAGATCAAGACGCCGATCTACGAAGACGAGAACAAGACCAGTATCCTGGGCCTGTGCGGCATCTCCACCGACATCACGGAACTTGAGTTGCTGAAGGAGAAGCTCGAACAACAAGCCCAGCAGGATTATCTGACCGGCCTTTCCAACCGCCGCCATTTCATGGAACAGGGGGAGGTGGAGTTCTCCCGCGTACAGCGCTATGGCGAAGCCCTTTGCTTGTTCATGCTTGACATCGATCACTTCAAGGACATCAACGATACCTATGGCCACAAGGCAGGCGATATCGTGCTGCAGCGGCTGAGTGATGTCATGCGCGAGACGTTGCGCACGGTGGATATCATCGGCCGCATGGGCGGCGAAGAGTTTGCGGTGCTGTTGCCGGAGACTGACCTGAAGGAAGCGACCGAGGTCGCGGAACGCCTGCGTGAGGTCATCGCCCATACCGAGGTGGTGCTGGAAGCCGGTATGCCGCTGCATTTCACGGTCTCGATCGGCGTGACCACCTTGCAAGGGAAGAACGCCAATCTCGATATCCTGCTGAATCAGGCCGACCAGGCGCTGTATCAGGCCAAGAAAAGCGGCCGCAACAGGGTATGCGTGGGCTGATCGGCCGCGCGACTACTGCATCGAATGTAGGCCGAACAGGTTGCTCTCGGTATCAAAGCACAAGGCAATGAAACCGTATTCGCCGATGGCCATCTTTGATTTATGAATACGCCCGCCAGCAGCGGCGACGCGACTCGCCTCGGTAGCGCAATCAGCGCAGATGAAATAGATCACCGTGCTGTTGCCACCTGACTGCACGCCTTCCATCTTGACCAAAGCTCCCCCGGCGCCAAAGACATTCACATCCATCGGGAAACTCCACATTTCCGTGTCCGGATTGTTGATCTTCTCCAGCTTGAGCTGGAGCACTGATTCGTAGAATTTCTTCGCACGGGCCATATCCTGCACGTAAATCTCGAACCAATTGACGGGATTGTGTTTCATGGCAGCCTCCATAAGAAGTGATGTGTTGATAACATCAATACGGAACCTCCAGCGCGTCGCACAGGAATTTCATGAGGGGCGCAGCCTCCGCAAAACGTTTTCCGGCCAGTTTGAGCAGCCCCGCTCCTGTAGCCTCGCGGCTGGACAAAGAAGCGAGGCCGACGAAATCCTTGCGCTTGATGTCTTCTATCGCCGGGTGATCGAAGGCATAACCGCGAGGAGGGCGAGTCAGCGTGTCACCCCACAGCTCCCATTGCGCGACGAATTTCTTGTCGTCGCGCACGGCGAACCATCTCTCTGGTTTCTGTGCGATGAGATCGCGTATCTTCCCCAAGGCATCCGACTCCGGATGCCAGCAGCCGGCGGCAAAGAAGCATTCGTCGGTAGCGATGTGCACATAGAAACCGGGCGCGTGGATGTCCTTGCCCAATTTGTGCCGGAACTGGATGCCGATGTTGGTCTTGTACGGGGTCTTGTCGCGCGAGAAACGGGTATCGCGGTACACCCGCATCAGCGAGCCGCCCATCTTGCGCGGCTCCGCCACGAAGTTCGGTGCGAAGGTCTTCAGCACAGGTTCCATCGCCTCGATGAAGTCCAGCGCAGGCTCTCGCACCAGCGCCTCATAGCGCGGTTTGTTGGCTTCGAACCAGGCCTTGTTGTTATTGGCGGCCAGCTCGCCGAGGAAATCGAATGTCGCGTGGGTGAACATGATCGGCTTTCAATGTGTGACAGTTCAAGTGTGACGCTGAGAGCAACCGATATCAATACCGAAATCGCCCTATGTCACTTGGTTGGAAAGTCGAGATCTTGTATCACGGGCGGACTGTCGTTGTAGTCGCTGTAACGCAGCCAGGTCGGGCGCACCCTGACGTATGCGATGCCGGGCCACGCCTGTCGTTCACGGCCTTCGGGAAAGACGGCAAAGTAGATGGATTGGAGGCGCTGCAGTTCCTCGCCCTCTGGAAGGTCGGCGATGCCTTGATATTGCACCGTGCGCTCGTCGCTGTCGTGCCAGCCGCCGATGACGAAACAGATGTGCGGGTTGGCACGCAGGTTGGCAAACTTGCGCGTGGTGGTGAGCGTGTCGAACACGATCTCCAGTTGATCGGTGAATGCCACGCCGACCAGCGCGGCCTGCGGATCGCCCTGCGACGTCACCGATGCCTGCACGGCATGGCGTTGGGTGCGCAGGAATTTCAGGACATCGTCACGACTTATCATGATGAGCTTGCGCCTGATCTACGATTGTTCATAGGCGCGCTGCAGAGTGCCACCTGCGGTGAAGTACTCCACCGAGCCAGGCGCAGGGCAGGGCGGTCAGTGCGAGTGCGACCGAGTACCAGTGTGCACCCATGTCCCACATGGCGACTCCTCCTGCGGTGCTCAACAAGAATCCGATGCCGCCCAGGATCAGGGCGTGGCGCATCGGCGCGTGGGGCGCGAGTCTGGCCGTGATGTATCCGCCGGCGATGCCGTAGAAGACACGGTATGTCAGCGCCAGCAGGAGCAGGCCGGTGTCGAACATCGGCTGTCCCCAGGGTGGATAGATATTCAGCGCGTGGAATACCTGGTCGGTGCCGACCGAAAGCACCGAGACCGAGATGAATCCGGAAAGTATCGCTCCTGTACTGCGCAACAGGCGGCGAGGAGGGTTGTTGGAGTCTGTCATGATGTCCTCACTTCTCTGCAACAGATTTCAGCCTGGCGAGTCCGACTTCAAAGTCCTTGCCGACCATCTGGTCCATGTTTATGAACAGTCCCATGACTTTTGCGATATAGGCTTGCGTGCCATCCAGCGACCAGGTGACAGTGGTGGAATCGCCATGGGGTTCCAGTGTGAAAGTGACATGGCTCTCTCCTGCGAAAGGCTTGACCATGCGCAGATGGAACTCGACCCACGAAGACGGCGATGACTCGGTGATCTCGATGCTGCCCTGACCGACCTCGTGATTGCCTTCCCATGCATATGCAGCTCCCTTGCCCCAGGCATTCTCGCTATACGTCTTTTTCATGGCAGGATCCTTGTTGTAAGGCGTCCATGCATCCCATGCGCGGAAATCATTGATGAGCGGGAATATCTTTTCCGGTGGCGCCTTGATGCTGGTGGAGCGCTCGACGTGGATGGTGCCGGGTCTGCTTGCGGCGTAGATAAGCACGGCAGCTATCAATACGATGAGAAGGATGACGATGGTCTGGAGCATGATCTGCCTCCTTGAGGTGGACTTAACGAGTGGTTTCTTCACCATGCCTGAACTGCGGGCGGGGCACAGTTTCAGCCTGTGCTAGATCGAAATGAACGGCGGCTCCATGTAGAACGGTTCCCAGATGTGGCCATCCAGATCCTCGAAGTCATGCCCATACATGAAGCCGAGATCCTGCGGTGCTCTGGGTGTCTTCGCTCCGGCAGCAACTGCTTCGCGCACGAGCTCGTCCACCTCTTCGCGGCTGTCGCAGGAGAAGGCCATCAGCACCTCCGTAACTTCCGTGGCGTCACAGATGGGCTTGTCGGTGAAGGTCTGGAAGAACTTCTCCACCAGCAGCATGACGTAGATGTTGTCGGCCACGACCATGCAGGTGGCGTTCTCGTCGGTGAATTGGGGGTTGAAGGTGAAGCCGAGTCTGGTGAAGAAGTCGACCGAACGCTTCAGGTCTTTGACGGGCAGATTCACATAGATTTGCCTGGACATGATATTTCCTTTCAGCGCAGGAAAAAGCCAACAATCTGAGCGTGCAAATTAGGCTTGGGGAGGGGGCTTGTCAAGCCACAGCCCCGTTGCGCAAAAGGTCGGATGAACGACGCACTACTGGTCTTCAGATCGGCGTGAGTAATTTCCTGTAGTCGAGCCTACCGTGAACTCCGTATACGTAATCATGTGGGTTTTGCATAAGCGTCTATTGATCTGGCACGATTTATCCGTGGATGCGCAACTCACCACTCCCTCCCCTTCAAGGGGAGGGCTGGGGTGGGGATGGGTGAAATAGCTGCTGTTAACCCATCCCCCACCTAACCTCCCCCTTGAAATGGGAGGAACTTTTCCACTTCGCCCATCACGGATAATTGATGCCGGAACAATAAATAGGAGGCTGTGTGATTCTCACCTGACCGTGATTTCAATGGCCTCTGTCCCCGGCTCAAAGACGAACTGAAGTTTCTCGAAGCTGGGCAGACCGGAAACCAGCCCTAGCCGAAAACCGTTCGAGAACCCAAGCGGCTCGGCGGGTAGACGCAGCAGGTTGTGATCCAGTTTGCCATCGCCGTTCTCATCATGAAAAACGCTGATCGCATACTTTCCGTATTTGAGATCCTTGAAGACGACCTGTGCATGTTTGTCGCTGACGGTCACCTGAGTGCAAAGATAAGCTGTCCCGATCTTCATGACATCGTCTCCTTCACGAAAGAGATTGGCGACTACTTGGCCTCGTTCGTGGAGCAGGCCGTTGACCTGTATGGTCAGGTTTCCGGTAGCGTCGTCTGCGGCGCAGTTCTGCGCAAGCAGGATCAAGATAGATGCTGCGAGTCTCTTATTCATACGACAGTGCCTCCCGGTTCGAAACTGATATCGCCTTGCGCGCGGGAATCCGGCTTGCCAGCCAGCCAAAGGCTAAGGTGATCGCGAGCGTGACTAAGAAGCCAGAGTGACTGAACGCGAATTGAAGGGAGACGTCATGACCCAGGATCAGCTCGCCGAAGAACCTCGCAGCAAAGTAACTGAGCGGCAGGCTCAGCAGAAATCCCAGGACGATGCCGGAGAGGGTGACCACCGCCCCCTCGGCAACGAACAGGCTATAGATAATCTTGGGCGTCGCACCGATGGCGCGCATGACACCGATCTCGCGAGTCCTCTCCAAGATGTTAGTGCCAGTTGCAGCGGCCATGCCCAGCGAACTTATCACCAGAACGAGTGCAGACAGAAAAGTGAATAGCGTGAGGATGATGTTGAGATGGTCATAGATGATCTTCGCACGCTCAGCCTGTGACATGACGTAGAAGACGTTAAGGTCTGTCCGGCTGATGACTCTTTCGATGTCCTGTTTCAGCTTGACGACGCTGTTGAAGCTCCTGTCGTCGGCTGCGAACATCAAGCTGTTGACCAGATGTTCCGGGTTGGCGGTCCTGTCGTATTGCTCTTTGTCTATGTATATCTTTGCCACATCGAATTCTTTGATTATGCCTACAAGCCTAGCTTGGACCGCTTTCCCGTTCAGGATGATCTGGTACAGCTTGCCCGGCTCAACGGGCTCGCCGAAATGTTCTGCCGCCCCTTGGTTCATCACGATCTCGATGTCATCCGAGGGCAACAGCCAGCGGCCTTTGATGACGTCCACCTTCACGAGATCGGTGTTGTAGGGCAGGGCGACGATGCCGATGCCGTTGTTCGTCGACACCACCGAGGATTGCAGGCGACCACGTCCGCCATTCCATGTTTCGATGCGCTGAACGCCACTCAGGTCGCGGAAAGGCGCTATCGCCTTATCGCGAGCTATCTGGTCTTTCAGGACAACCTGAACGTCATATTTCATGGCGTCTTTTGTGTCGGCCAGAAATTCGATCAGCGATTCACGCACGTTGAATCCTGCACTGAAGATTGCCACCCCTAGGGCGATGGTGGCCACTGTGGTAGCCACGCGCTTTTTGCGCCGCAGCACATTTCGTGTAGCGAGCCTCATCCCGTAAGGCAGCGGCCATCGACCAGCTTTCCTGTTCGAGGAGTGGTCAGGACCCGAGCCTATGCCGTAGTCAGACAGTGCGGCCTGAACCGGGATGCGAGTCCCTCGTAACAGGGCCGGGAACGCGAACAGAATAGGCAGCAGCAAACCGCAAGCGATCAGGCCGGCATACAGCGAGAGCGGAAGTTCTTTGGTGAGGATGTTGAAATTGAGTATCTTCGCAACGAATGTGGCAAAGCCATAACCTGAGATCACCGCCAGCGGAATGGCGACGACGCTCGCCAGGATACCCAGCGCAAGTACTATGGCCAGATAGATGCCGAAAACCTGCCACCGCGTGGCGCCGATGGCCTTGAGCACGCCGATTTGCCTTATCTGTTGCGCAATGATGGCCCCGATCAACTTCGATACCAGGACCGCTCCCATCAGAAAAGCCAACAAACCGATGCTTCCCTGAAATGCAAGCAAAGTGTTTAACTGCCACTGGTGAGGGTGTTGATTCGGTTCCGGGATATTGATGCTGTCGACGCTGATTCCGAGGCTGCGCAGATCCCCCACAATCGTATTGGTGGCCGCCTGTATCTCCGGTTTCGTGTCTACGTTCCTCAATCGAAAGATCAGTCTCTGATCGGCGGGCTCGCCGGTGATCTCGGTGTACGTCTTCTTGTCGATATAGGCATAGATGAATGCATCCTGTGTGGACGGCGCCTGTGCCGGGTCGAAGCTGATGCCGGAAACGGGAACCTGCAACAGTCTGCCGCCGACGCGTACACGAGCAACAGAACCGGTTGTCAGATTGGAAACCAGTCGCCCGTTCCGTTCCACCAGCATCGTACCGGGGGGCGGCGTTATGGGTCCATCTTCATGGTAGATGCGCGCGAGGTTGAATCTCTCGAAATCATCCAGGCCGAATAGCCACAGCGGCAGCCACTGATCCGGAAAGACTTCGACGCGCTGAAAGGAGCGGTCGCGGAATTCTGCACTTTCAATTTCCGGGCGTCGTCTGAACGAGTCCAGGTCGAGCCTGGAAAAGTCCTTGGACGTCAAAGCCACATGGAATGGGGCGGTGCGGGTGAAATTCTCGTTCAGGTCATTCTTAAGGATGAAGTACGAAACGAGTATCGACCCGACACCCCATAGCCCGATGCTGAGCGCGAAAATGACCAGCAGGGTCCGACCTGGGTGCGCCCACAGATCATTCAAAGCTTTCTTCAGTCTGAGGTTCATGCGGTCACCTCATCGTAGCTGACAAGTGTGCCGTCACGCAGGGTAATGATCCGGCCATAACCGGATGCCGACACATCTTCGTGAGTCACCACGATGACGGTCTTTCCGTCGTTGGCCAGTTGCCTGAAGAGCGTGTGTATCGCGTTTGCGTTCTTGCTGTCCAGGTTGCCGGTAGGTTCGTCCGCGACAAGAATGGGCGGGTCGTTGGCCAGCGCGCGAGCGATGGCGGCGCGCTGCTGCTCGCCTCCCGATAAGGCCGAAGGAAACTTGTCCTCCTGTGCCGCGATTCCAACCAGTTCCAATAGTCTTCTGGCGCGCGGTGTGCGTTCCTGTTTTGGAATGACATCGACAAAATCCATGGCAAGCAGGAGGTTCTCCAGCACGCTCAGGGTCGGGATGAGCTGAAAGAACTGGAAGACGATGCCGACGTTGGCGCCGCGCCAGGTGGCCAGGCGACTTTCGGTAAGGGTATGTACCCGCGTGCCGTTGATCTCGGCCACGCCGCTATCGGGATGGTCGATGCCGGTGAGCATGTTCAGCAGCGTGGATTTGCCGCTGCCGGATTTGCCGACGATGGCGGCGAACTCACCTTTCGCCAGGTGCAGGTCGATGTTGCTGAGCGCGGTGAAACTCCCGTTGCTGCCTGAGTATGTCTTGGTGACGCCTGATAGTTTGATCATGTGGATTACCTTGTTATGGATTGGACACGTGTCTATCATGCGGAGTCGATGCGGGATCCGGAAGAACACAGAAGCGACGCGTGCCCGGTTACGGACACAAATAAGGTTTTTGTCCAGAAAGGAAATATCTTGTCCGATGAAATGCAAACCGCAGACCGGCGCGTTCAGCGTACACGCTACGCATTGAGAGATGCCTTGATCGCATTGCTGGCCGAGCGCGGCTGGGACGACATCAACATTCAGGATCTGTGCGAACGTGCAAATGTGGGGCGCTCCACGTTCTACATGCACTTCCAGAACAAGGAGCAATTGCTGGTCAGCGGATTCGACGACCTGCGTGCATGGCTGTGTTCAGATGCTGCAGCCGTAAAGAAAGGGGACTCGGATTCATTGCCATTCGTGCGCGGCTTGATCGATCACGTCTACGAGCAGCGAACACTGTTCAGAGCCATCGTCGGACGACGCAGCGGGCACGTCGTGCAAAAGCGATTCCGGGAGATGGTGGGCCTGCTTGTCGAAAAAGATATCTCACTCAGAGTCGCAGGAGGGTGGCAACGCGACGCAGGTGTGAACTTCATTGCCGGCGCGCTGGTGGAGCTGCTGGCGTGGTGGGTGGATGCGGGCAAGGGGCGCACGGCAGACGACATTGAGCGTCTTTTCGATCAGCTCAGCCTTCCGGTGATCCGGCAGCTTGCGAATTGAAGGCGGGCTCCGTTCCTCGAGAGCAGCTAGACATCCACCTTGAACCCCAGCTTCACTTCCGATGCGGGTACGCCACCCCGTATCCCCCAGTTCTCCAGCGCGACTTCATTGAGCACGATGAAGACGTCGTCCGGCGCAATGCCCAGGGCGCCAAGATTCTTCACGATGGCCTGGTATAGCGAGCGTTTTGTTTCGATGCTGCGGCCGGCAAACAGGGCGATCTCGACTAGCGTGTAGTTCTCGGTCTTGCCGGGCGGAACATGGAAGTGCTCCGGCCTGTGCTCGATATAGCGTATCTGACGGTCATGTGCGGGAACCTGCAATGCCTCCCGCTGTGCGAGGTAGATGGCCTCGATGATCGCCTGCACCTGTTCCTGCGGCCAGCTTTTGCGGACTTCGATTTTTGCGAGTGGCATGGTTACGATGACTCCTATCTTTTGGTTTCTATGCTTCCAACGCTCTGATCTTTCTTGATCGAAAAACAAGAAGAGCTAACAAGGTGACGCACAGGCCGGAGATGAAGAACAAGAACCCGATTCCTCTTCCGGGGCCGGTGCCGACCAGTTGTCCAAAAGAATCTGCCAGCATCCCATTCGCTCGAAACATGGGATTGAAGACTTGGTCTGCCAGGAAGCCGGCGGTAAGGTAGGCGAGTACCGACCCCAGATAAGTGATGACGGAAACAAAAGACCAGACGCGTCCTTGCACGGCGTTGTCGATGTTGTTTCGGATCAGCACTTCAATGGAGGTGTTTACAAAGGGTATGGTGCAAAAAAAGAGGAAGCCTGGTATGACGATGAGAATAATGTTCGTCGAAATTCCCATGAGCGCAAAGAATATCCCCATCAGTCCCAAGAAGAGCGCCAGCATCGTTACTTGATTCTTTTTCTGTCCAAAAACGCCGATCAAAAAACTGCTGGCAAGCATGCCGATGGCGCATGACGACAGGGCGATCCCCAGCGTTTTCGCGTCAGTGAATGAAAGTACCATCGGTCCGAACAAGGTTTGCAGCAGCCCGATATAGAAAAGGATCAGTCCGGTGATCCCGATCAGCGATAGTACGCCCTTGTGTGTCACGGTCACCATGAAACCTTCCTTAAGCTCATCGAAGAACTTCTGCTTGTCCATCTTTTCCAGGAAGGCGGTTGTCTTTCGACGGACAACACTTACTGCGATGATGGCGACGAGGAAGGTGAAAATGTCGATGACCAGAATGTATTTGATGTCCATGTATCCCATCAATATGCCGGCGATCAGGGGAGCGATCAGGAATTGCGCTGCACCGGCCAGTTGAATTAGACCACTGGCTTTTGCGTATAACTCGGCGGGCACGAGATCGGAGACGGAGGCCTTGTAGGAGGGCGCGTGGACGGCCACGAACACGGAGCTGATGGCGACGCCGAGATATATCTGCCAGAGTTGGATTGTTCCAAACGTCATCATCGCCAGGATAAAAAGTAAACCGCCTGCGGCACCGAGGTCGCCGATGATGATCAGAAGTCTCCGGTCAAAGCGGTCGGCCAGCACGCCTCCGACTGGGTTCAGCAAGAACGAAGGGAGGAAGGCAAACAGGATCATCATTGCGTAGCTGGTTGCAGTTCCTGCCGTTTGGAAAGCGTAAACCCCCAAAGAAAACGCAGTCAGGCCGCTGCCGATGGCGGACACCATTTGCCCGGCCCATACGATGAGAAATGTCGAATAGTCGCGATTGATGCTAGCGCTCATGGCTTTCTCCAAAGGCTTTCAAAAGAGGTCGTCCATCACGCGGGATTCTATAAGAGAACAATCGGGATAGCCCACGCAGATCATTCCATGCTTACCCTATGCAGGCTTTGATCGGCCAAGGGGGGGGCGAAGTCAAACGGACTTGCCAGGTAATCCGATGTGGATTTCAATCTCTGTTTGGCGTGTATCAGTTCCGGCCACGGCTCTGCCCACACTTCGGGATAGGTGCATTCGCCCGGATATTGGATCGGGTAGGCGAGCGTTTCGCGTCCTGGCGCAAATTCGCAATGGATTCCCGGTTTGCTGTTACCGCGAGCATCGCAGCGATACCAGCCATAACCCTCCAGCCAGACGGCGACGAAGCCGTGCAGACAGTGGGGCGGATGAGGGCCGTCGAAGGTCAGGCGCTGGTAACAGAATCCTGCGGGGATATTATTGGCTCGCAACAGCGCAACCAGCAGGTGGCTCTTCGCGGTGCAAAACCCGGTTCCCACCGCCAGCACATCGGATGCGACATAGGGTGTCTCTTCTCGCTTGAAGTCGATGCAGTGTTGAATATGATCGCGTACCCATTCGAAGCAATTCTTCGCGATCTTGTCCGATAAGGGGGCGTGCAAGTCGGCGGCCAGTTTTGCGATCGAAGGATGGTGGTAATCGACAACGTCGCTGGCAGAGAGGAACGGCGCCTTGTTCATGATGGTATCCATTCCTGTTCA
Organism: uncultured beta proteobacterium; assembly: GCA_963813255.1. Taxonomy (GTDB): domain Bacteria; phylum Pseudomonadota; class Gammaproteobacteria; order Burkholderiales; family Gallionellaceae; genus Sideroxyarcus. The sequence goes on from CAWEYD010000014.1 coordinate 85,262, forward strand.
GTTGGAGGAGGCTGTTTGATGAGCTTGTTCCAGCTTCTTTTGCCAGAACATCGCTTTGCCCATCTTCGGGTCGAGTTCATATCCCGCAAAACCGCTGGCCTTGTACGCCGCTTGCGCAACGGCATTGCCTTCCAGCACTTCCAGCGTGAGCTTGCAGCACCCCAGGCTTACGGCGATCTCTTCCGCCTTGGCGAGCAGCCTTTTCGAAAGGCCGCGACCTCTGTATTTCCGATCGATGATGAGGTCATGCACATTCAGCAGCGGCTTGCACGCGAAGGTGGAGAACCCCTCGAAGCAGACCGCCATGCCGGCGGGCGCACCTCCAATGAAGGCGAGCACGACATGCGCCGATGCGCGTTTGCGCAGCTCTGCCACAAGGTTGCCTTTCACGAAGTCCGGCAGTTCTGCGCCGCCGCCCATATCGTCCCTGGCGTATTCGTTCAACAGGTAGACGATGGCATCCGCGTGGGATGGCGAAGACAGATCGGCGATCACTATCTCTTCAACTCCGCTCATCAGCATGTGACACCGCCATCGACCACGATCACGCTGCCCGTTGAGTACTTATTACCAAACAGATACAGGTAGGCCTCGGCGATCTCCTTGGCTGCGCCAAGCCGGTCCAGCGGCAGGTTGGGGGCAAGACCCCGCACATATTCGGTACGCCTGGGGATGGGTTGGTCGGCATCCACAAAACCGGGGCAAACCGTATTGACCCGAATGGGAGCCAGCTCGATCGCTATGGCGCTAGCGAGCGCCTCGGTCGCGGCGTTCATCGCACTCACCGCTGAGTAACCCGGATAACTGCGGCGCGAGGCGACTCCAGACGTGAGGACGATGGAACCATGCGGGCTGATATGTCCGACTGCGTGTTTCGCCAGTCGATACTGCCCCCAGAATTTTGCATCAAACGCCGCGCTGACCGCGTACAGGTCGTTGTCGAGGAACGGCAGCTGCGGCTTGATGGTCGCCGCCAAGTGATCGAAGGGGCCAACGCGATCAAAAAAGTCGATCACTGATCGCTCGTCCGAGACATCGACCTGCTCCACACGAACGCGGTCGCCGAGTTGCCTGGCTGCGGCATGCAGCTTCTCCAGCGAACGCGCAGCGATGACGACCTCCGCACCGGCATCGAGCGCCTGTTGCGCAACGGCAAAGCCGATGCCTGAACTGCCACCCACCACGACCACTTTCGAATTCTTGAGCATGAAATTGTCCCCAAATCGTTATGCCGAATAGTAACGGACCGTTGGCGTACATGGGCGGGCATCACACGTTGAGAACTGCAGACCAGCACTTATTCTGCTCCCCACACCGGGACGCCCGTGTTCCCGTTGAATGAGCCGGTTTGCGAACGCGCAGATCATGGTCGCCGGATGGGAGCGACGTGGCCTATCGCCGAGCGTTTTCCGAAGGGATGACCCACGCCGCTCACCTAATCCTTGCATATCGTAGGGAAAATTGACTATTTCACTCGGCTTTGGCAGTATCGCGCGCCTTTTTGCTCCCGGCCATACGGCTTGAGCCAGGGATAAGGCCTCTCGGCCACCCGGATGCACCGCCCCTTGATGGCTCCATGCAGTTACAGCCGGCGGACGGCCGGTGCATGAGATAATCCGATTTTCGTTTCATAACCATAAGTTAAGAAAAGCAGGCAGCATGTCTTACATGAACGAATTAAGCGCCCTCGCCAAACAATCGGCGAATTCCCACGAGAACGCATGGGAAGGTTTCGCCGAAGGCCCGTGGCAGTCTGCAATCGACACTCACGACTTCATCGTAAGGAACATCCGCCCCTGGACGGGCGACGATACCTTCCTGGCCGATGCCACCGACAAGACCAAGAGGCTCATGGGCGAGGTCGAGGGAGTGCTGCGCGCCGAGCGCGATGCCGGCGGCGTCCTGGGGGCCAGCCTCGAGCCGAGCGCCATCCTCGCCCATGCACCGGGCTTCATAGACAAAGAGAACGAGATCATCTTCGGCCTGCAGACGGAAGCTCCGCTCAAGCGAGGCATCCACCCGCGCGGCGGGTTGCGCGTCGTCAAGCAGGCCCTGGCCGAGCATGACCTGGAAGCGCTGCCCGCCCAGGTCGAGAAGGCGTTCAGCAGCTGGGCCAAGACCCACAACCAGGCCGTCTTCGACGCCTACCCTGCCGACGTGCTGGCCGCGCGCAAGTCCATGATCCTCACGGGCCTGCCGGACGCCTACGGCCGGGGCCGGCTCATCGGCGACTTCCGCCGCGTCGCCCTCTACGGGGTCGATGCGTTGAAGCAAGTCAAATCGGCCGACAAGGCTGCCCTCGGTGCCAAGGACGAATTGAGCGCGGAGGACATCGAGTCGCTGGGCGAACTTGGTGAACAGATCCGCGCCCTGGGCGAACTCAAGGCGCTGGGTCTGGCCCACGGGTTCGACCTGTCGCGTCCCGCCACCAATGCCCGTGAGGCGTTCCAGTGGTTGTATCTTGCCTACCTCGCCGCGGCGAAACAGAGCGATGGTGCAGCCACCTCCATCGGCCGCATCGGCGGCTTCCTCGACATCTACATCGAGCGCGACATGGAGCGCGGCCTGCTGGACGAGGCCGGCGCGCAGGAACTGTGGGACCAGCTGACCATCAAGCTGCGCCTGATCCGCTTCATGCGCACCAAGGCTTTCGACGAGCTGTTCTCGGGTGATCCCACCTGGGTCACCATCAGCCTGGGCGGAATGGGGATGGATGGCACGCCGATGTGCTCCAAGTCCGATTTCCGCGTGCTGCATTGCCTGTCCACGCTGGGACCGTCGCCGGAACCGAACCTGACCGTCCTCTGGTCGCAGAGCCTGCCCGACGGCTTCAAGAAATTCGTGACCAAGATGTCCATCGCGTCGCGCGCCATCCAGGTCGAGAACGACGACCTGATCCGTCCTCAACACGGCTCCGATGCGGCGATCTCCTGCTGCGTATCGCCGATGGCAGTGGGCAAGTCGATGCAGTATTTCGGCGCGCGCTGCAACCTGCTGAAGACCTTGCTGCACGCCATCAACGGCGGGCGCGATGAAGTGAGCGGCGATGTGTGCGCCAAAGGCTTCGAGCCAGTCTCCGGCGACCATTTGGAATTCGAGGACGTGAAGGCGCGCTTCGAGGCGATGATGAAGCGGACCGCCAAGGTGTACATGAAGGCGCTCAACATCATCCACCAGTCGCACGACCTGCATGCCTACGAGGCTATCCAGTTCGCGCTGCATGACACCGACCTGCACCGGACCATGGCCTGCGGCATCGCCGGCCTGTCGCATGTCGCCGATTCCCTCTCCGCCATCAAGTACGGCAAGGTGCGCGTGATGCGTGACGCGACCGGACTCATCACCGGCTACGTGAACGAAGGCGGTGCATTCCCGCGCTACGGCAACAACGACGCGAGGGCCGACGACCTGGCCGTATGGGCCGCGCAGACCTTCATGGCCGAGCTGCGCAAGCTCAAGGCCAGACGTAATGCGGTGGTGACCCAGAGCGCGCTCACCATCACCTCCAACGTCGTGTATGGACAGCACACCGGGGCCAGCCCCGACGGACGCGTAGGCGGCACGCCGTTCGCACCGGGTGCGAACCCCTCCAACGGCGCGGAGTTGAACGGCTTCGTTGCCGCGGGCGCATCCGTGGCGCGTATCCCCTTCAGCGATTGCGCAGACGGCATCTCGTGGACCGTCTCGTTCGCCCCGTCTTCGCTGGGCAGGACGCCGGAAGAACGCGTGGACAACCTCGCCAGCTTCTGCGACGGTTACATGAGCATGGGCGGCTACCACGCCAACCTCAACGTGATCGACCGCGAAACGCTGATTGATGCGGACAGGCATCCGGAGAAGTATCCCAACCTGTGCGTGCGCGTCTCGGGCTACTGCGTGCTTTTCCACCGCCTGACTCCGGCACAGCGCCAGGACGTGATCAGCCGCACCTTCCACGCGCGCTGATGCAAGAGCAGCAGGACGATCCGCGCGGCTTCGTGCTCTCGCATGAGAGCGCCGGGGCGCTGGACGGCCCCGGGCTGCGCCACGTCATCTTCCTCTCCGGCTGCCAGATGCGCTGCCACTATTGCCACAACCCTGAGTCGTGGCGGGCAGGCCACGGGGCCTGGGTGAAGGCGAGCGAGGCGCTCGCCAAGGTCGCGGGCCTTTCGAGTTTCTACCGCAACGGCGGCGGGGTCACCCTTTCAGGCGGCGAGCCCTTGCTGCAAGCCGAGTTCTGCCACGCACTGGCGCGCGGCGCCAAAGCCATGGACCTGCATGTCGCGCTGGACACCAACGGCGAGCTGCACGAGAACCTGCCCGATTCCTTCTTCGACCCCATCGACCTGTTCCTGCTGGACATCAAGCACTCGGACGCGGCGGCGCACAAGGAACTCACCGGCCGTGACCTCGCGCCTGTTCTGGACTGCGCCCGCCGCGCATCCGCGCTGGGCAAAGAGGTCTGGGTGCGGCATGTCGTCGTCCCCGGCATAACCGACTCCGCGGAGCACTTCGAGCGCCTGGCGGGCCTGCTGCAGGCGATCCCGGCGCTCACGCGCGTGGACCTCTTGCCGTTCCATGCCATGGGTTCCTTCAAATGGGAAACGGTGGGCATGGTGGATCCCTTGGCGGGAGTCGAGGCGCCGAGTGAAGAGGCGATGGAAACTGGCCGCACTATCCTGCGCCAAGCGCTGCCTTCTGCGGTCGTCGTGTGAGGTAACAACGAACGTCCGGTGGTGAGGACATGGCCGCCGCATGTCGCCGAACTAATCTGGGGGGATGGCAGTGAGCATCCAGGCCAAGGTGCACATTCCCACCCTGCGCGATTTCCTGGATTACTATGACGACCTGAATCTGGATGCGATGTTTGAGCCGGTGCAGGGGGGAACTTTGGTGGGGATGCGCCAAGGAAAACTTGGCCATCAACTGACGTTGGGGTGCTTGGCAGCCGTTAGGCGACATGCTTCGATTCCAATTCAATCTTATATTTCTTTGCCTTGCACCAGGTTTCTAATATTGGCATCAGAACAGCACGGTCATCATCAGTCATATCTTTCTGATTCGTTCCAATCCACCTGAGATAACTGTCGTAAATAATAAGGTCGATACCCTTAGCGCCGAGTTCAAAATCAACCAGCGCCATTCGACCATTGTGCTTAATCGAAATGTGTCCACCACGCCCACCATACTTTGAACATCCATATTTCCTATCGATTCTACGTTGGCGAGCAAACATCAAATATAGGATGACAATTCCTGCAATGATGGCGTAAATAAACGCCGTAGGTATGATTGATTGGTCTGGACAATTCATAGAAATTGGTTTGTAACCGCTAATTTCAGGACGTTGCTAAAGGTCCGCTTCTGGCCGTACAGAGTCACCTTCTCGACCACGCTGCCGCCAACGAATACCTCTTCAATGCGCCGCTGCTGCCTTGCGTCATTTGTCAGGCAGGACGATATCTGTAGTGCCGGGGCAGACCCAGCGAGGTTGTTCGCGTGAGGTATCAATGCAGCCGCCCTCGGCATAGACGCCGGAGGGGTCGCGCAGGCGCATCATGCGATCGAGGATGCGCGCAGTCTCGGCGGGATCGCGCAGCGTGGCGCTGACCTTCTCCTCGACGATGTCCTCGTCCATCTGCAGTTCGCCTGCCTCATCCTGGTACACGCCATGGCGCCAGTGGTATATCTCGACGCATTTCGCGGTCATGCTGTAAGGCTTGTCGCACTTCCAGAAATTATTGAATAGGCCGCAGCCAAGATACAGTACCCAGGAACCTTCGTAGCCGGTGACGTCGGAAGAATGGTCGTCCGGATTGCGGAACCACAGACGGTCGCCCGGCACGTAATAGCCCGGCGGCAGCGGCTCGCTCATGGAGCCGTACTCTCGCAGGAACACTTCATGGAACTGTTCCGACATGATGGCTCGCGACTCCCACTGCTGCTGCAGCCGCTGCAACAACGCCGGATTGCTGTGTGCGAGTTCCTGCGCGATGCCGAGCAGGAGCACATATTCGGAAGCACGGTAGCAGGAGAAGGCATATTGCTGGCCGGATACTTCTGGCTGGGTCGCCTTGCGCAGCGCCTCGATCAGCGGTTTGCCCGGCAGCACGGTGAAGCCGCTTTGCTCCGTGTAAGTCCAGCAGTCTTCGGGTCTTTCGATCTTGGTGGTGTGGAAGGCGAGTGCGGTACGGCATGCTGCCGCGACGATGTTCTGGCGTATGCGCACCGCGGCGGCGAGTTCCGCATAGCTCGGGTAGTCGAAGGTCACTGGCCCTGACAGCAGCGCCAGCAGGATCTCTTTCTCGAGGTCATCCGCATCGGCTAGGGTGTGAAGGTCGAGCTTTTCGCACAGATGCAGCGTGTCGCAGGCCGGAGCCAGCTCGTGCTGCGATTCTGGGCTCAGCTGGAAGCGGATGCCCAGCGACTCGTCGCTGGCTTCCACATGTCGAGCGATGCCGAGTTCAACCGCCCGCGCCAGGAAGCGCTGCTTTGCCGTGGCGATGTCCGCGAGGTTTCCACCGCGAACCAGAATTCCTCCCTTTTGCTGCTGCCCCATTTTTTATCCCTTATTCACTCGATCCGCTTTATTTTTTATGGTGACCGTAGTGTGTTCCGCTACAAGAACCGATCCAGCAACTTCCGGCTGTGTTGATCCAGCGCCTTGATATTGCGCACCAGGAACGACACCCCGTGCCCATCGGTGATGAGCAGGGTAGTGTGATTCAGGCGGCGGATGTGGTCCTCCGCTTTGAGCAACAACTCGGTCTCGCCGCGATCGGTCGATACCTGCCACTTGCTCGGCGTGGCAAAACTGGAGACCTGATGGATCTGGGTGATCTCCGGCATGAATTCGCGCAGCGCCAGTTCGGCTTCGAGCAGGGCGCGTGCCTCTGCGGGCAGGTCGCTCAAGCGCTCTATCCAGCGCAGTTCGTGGCCATCCTCTCCCAGCAATGACACTCCCTCATCAGGTGCGCTGATGGGAAAGGCGCGCACCGGGACGATGCCCGCATGAGTTTCACCATCTGCATCGGTGAGCACGAGACGGCCTGCCGCATTGCGGCTCAACTTGAAGTCGATGTTGTTCATGCGGCGGACTCCTTTGCGGTCGCTGGCGCATCAATGCTCTGGTCGTCCAGGTCGGTATCCACGTTGCGTGCCTGCGCCTGATACAGGCGGAAGTAAGCGCCCTCATGCTGCATCAGTTCATCGTGGCCGCCCACCTCGACGATCTCGCCCCGGTCCAGTACCACCAGCCGGTCGGCCTTGTGCAGGGTGGACAGGCGGTGCGCGATAGCGATCGTGGTGCGGCCCAGCACCAGGTTGTCCAGCGCCTTCTGTATCTCCTTCTCGGTCTCGGTATCGACCGAGGCAGTGGCCTCGTCGAGGATCAGGATGCGCGGATCGATCAGCAGCGCACGCGCGATGGAGATGCGCTGGCGTTCGCCGCCGGACAGGCCCTGGCCGCGTTCGCCCACCAGCGAGTCATAACCCTGCGGCAGGCGCAGGATGAATTCGTGGGCATGTGCGGCACGCGCCGCGGCGATGATCTCGGCGCGGCTCGCATCCGGCTTGCCATAGGCGATGTTCTCCGCGATCGAGCCGAAGAACAGGAACGGCTCCTGCAGCACCAGGCCGATGTTGCGGCGATACTCAGCGATGGGCAGCGAGCGGATGTTCACTCCGTCTATGCTGATGGAGCCCTCGCTCACATCGTAGAAGCGGCACATCAGGTTGACCAGGGTGCTCTTGCCCGACCCGCTGTGTCCCACCAGGCCGATCATCTCGCCCGGAGCGATGCTTAGATTCATCCCCTTGATGACGGAGCGGTTGCCGTAGCGGAACCCTGCATCGCGGATGTCGATGCGCCCTTCGATGCGCGCCAGATGTTGCGGCCTGGAAGGTTCAGGCACAGTGGACACCCGGTCGAGTATGTCGAAGATGCGTTTGGCGCCGGAAGCGGTCTTTTGCGTCACGGAGACGATGCGGCTCATCGAGTCCAGGCGCGTATAGAAACGGCTGATGTATGCCAGGAAGGCGGTCAGCACGCCCACGCTGATCTCGTCATGCGCCACCAGCCAGATGCCGAACGCCCATACCACCAGCAGACCGATCTCGGTGAGCAGCGTCACGCTGGGCGAGAACAGCGACCAGATGCGGTTGATGCGGTCGTTGACGGCCAGGTTGTGCTGGTTCGCCTGATGGAAACGCGCCGACTCGCGCTTCTCCTGGGCAAAGGCCTTGACCACGCGGATGCCGGGGATGGTGTCCGCCAGCACGTTGCTGACCTGCGACCAGACACGGTCGACCTTCTCGAAGCCGGTGCTGAGCCGGTGCCTGACCAGGTGGATCATCCACATGATCAAGGGTAGCGGCAGCAGCGTGACCAGCGCCAGCCACGGGTTGATGGAGAACAGGATCACTGCCGTCATCACGATCATCAGCACATCGGTGGCGAAATCCAGCAGGTGCAATGACAGGAACAGGCAGATGCGGTCGGATTCAGAACCGATACGCGCCATCAGGTCGCCGGTCCGCTTGCCGCCGAAATACTCCATCGACAGGTGGAGCAGGTGGTCGTAGGTGATGGTGCGCAGGTCGGTGCCGATGCGCTCGCTGACCAACGCCAGGATATAGGTCTTGGCCCAGCCCAGTCCCCAGGCCAGCAGTGCCGAGCCGAACAGTCCCGCAAGCAGCAGCGTCACCATGTCTGTGTCGATGGGCGCGCCGTTCTGGTAGGGGATCAGCACCTTGTCCATCAGCGGCATGGTCAGGTAGGGCGGCACCAGCGTCGCGGCCGTCGAAGCCAGCATCAGCAGGAAACCAGCCAGCAGCTGCCACCGGTAAGGTTTCGCGAAACGCCACAGGCGCAGCAGCACCCAGGTCGACGGCGGCGCTTCCGCTTCGGCATCGCAGAACGCGCACTCTTCATGGTCAGGCGAGAGCGGTGTCAGGCACTTGGGGCAGACAGCCTCCGGCGTTTCAGAGCCAGCCTGTCCGCTGAGCATGGTGCCGAGCACCTGTTCGAACCGGCGCACAAGGCGCGTGGCGTCAGGGTCGTGCGCCATGGTGTAGCGCCAGAAGGCCAAGCGCGTGCCAGCGGAAAACAATTCGATGCAACCGACGCCCGCATGATCCTGTTGCCGCAATTCCAACCCGGCGACCAGCGGATATTCGACGAGATCCAGAGCTGGCCAGCTCAGGCTGAGCAGGCGCTGGCTGGTCAGCACCAGCAGATGCCGGCTGAAATTCAGCCGCTGATCCAGGTTGGTTTCGAGCCAGATATGGAGCTTTTCGCCGTCGTTCAGGTGCGCTTGCAGCGTTTGCTGCCACGCGGCGGAGGCTTGTTCGTCGGAAGAAAGTGGGGGAAATGTAGGAGAGTTCACCGTTTTGAGTTTACTACAGTCACCAAGTCGGACAAACTGCCGGCCCTCTGTAAACGGAAAGCATGGCATGTGCGTTGTGGCCGGGTTGCTGTCGTCCCGATTCCTGCCAACCTTGGGTTCACCTGGAAAGTTTGATGGAGTTTCTTAAAATATTGCCGCTACGCGGCCCGAACATCTGGACATACCGTCCTGTTTTGGAAGTCTGGCTGGACATTGGCATCCTGGAAGATTCCCCTTCCAACACCATTCCCGGTTTCTACGAGCGACTGAGCGCGTGGCTGCCCACGCTGGTCGAGCATCGCTGCGGCATAGGCGAGCACGGCGGCTTCCTGCAGCGGCTGCGCGAAGGCACCTGGCCCGGGCACATCCTCGAACACGTCACCCTCGAATTGCAGAACCTGGCCGGGATGCAGAGCGGCTTCGGCAAGGCGCGCAGCACCGGCGTGCGCGGGGTGTACAAGGTGGTGGTGCGTTCGCGCAATGAAGACGTCACCCGCGCCGCACTGCACGCAGGCCGCGACCTGATCCTGGCGGCGATGCACGACCAGCCGTTCGATGTGGCGGCCACCGTCGCCCGCCTGCACGAGATGGTCGATCAGACTGTGCCTGGGGCCGAGCACCGCCTGCATCGTGGAGGCAGCCACCGACCGCGGCATCCCGTCGATACGCCTGACCGAGGGCAACCTGGTGCAACTGGGCTACGGCGTGCGCCAACGCAGGATATGGACCGCCGAGACCGACCAGACCAGCGCCATCGCCGAAGGCATCTCCCGCGATAAAGACCTGTCCAAGAGCCTGCTCGCCGCCTGTGGCGTGCCGGTTCCGGAAGGCCGCATCGTCGATAGCCCCGAAGATGCGTGGGAAGCGGCTGAAGACATAGGCGTGCCGGTGGTGGTCAAACCCAGCGATGCGAACCACGGGCGCGGTGTCTCCGCCGAGCTGATGACGCGCGAGGAAGTGGAAGCCGCTTACCACCTTGCCGATGCGGAAGGTAGCGAAGTCATGGTCGAGCGTTTCATACGCGGCAACGAGCATCGGCTGCTGGTGGTGGGCGGCCGCCTGGCGGCGGCAGCGCGCGGCGAATCGGTGTCGCTGGTGGCCGACGGCCGTTCGACCATCCGCCAGCTCATCGATACCCAGATCAATACCGACCCGCGTCGCGGACCCAGCGAGGAATTCCCGCTCGACCTGTTGCTGCTGGACGAGGATGCGGCAGCGCGCTTCGAGCTCGGACGCCAGGGCTACACCGGCGAGTCCATTCCACCGGAAGGCACCATGGTGCTGGTCCAGCGCAACGGCAATGTGGCCATCGACGTGACCGACGAGGTGCATCCCGAAGTCGCGGCGACGGTGGCACTGGCCGCGCGCGTCATCGGACTGGACATCGCCGGCGTCGATCTGGTCGCCGAGGATATCGGGCGGCCTCTTGCCGAACAGGGCGGCGCCATCGTCGAGATCAACGCAGGCCCGGGTCTGCTCATGCACCTGAAGCCTGCGGTGGGACAGCCACGGCCCGTGGGCAAAGCCATCGTCGACAACCTTTTTGCTGATGACGACAGCGGGCGCATCCCTGTGGTCGGCATCAGCGGCAGCGAGGGCACGAACCTCACGGCGCGCATCGTGGCCATGCTGCTGCATCTGCGCGGCAGCCATGTGGGACTGGCCTGCGCCGACGGCCTGTATCTCGCACAGAAGCTGATCGATCAGCGCGACTGCGCGAACTGGGACTCCGCGCAAAAAGTGCTGCTGAACCGCAGCGTGGATGCAGCGGTGATCGAGAACGGCAGCGACGTCATCCTGGGCCAGGGCCTGGGCTACGACCGCTGCCAGGTCGGCATCATCACCAATATCGACGCGGCAAAACATTTCGGCAGGTATTACATCGAAACCGCCGAGCAGGTGTGCAACGTGCTGCGCACCCAGGTGGACGTGGTGCTTGAAGATGGCGTCGCGGTGCTGAATGCGGACGACGCACTGGTGGCGCAGATGGCGGAATATTGCGACGGCGAAGTGATCTACTTCTCGCAGCACGCCGAAGAATGAACTCGTCGCCGCGCATCTGCAGCAGCGGGGCAGGGCGGTCGTGGTGCGCGATGGTCACATCGTGTTGCATGCCACAGACAGCGAAACCGCGCTGATCGAACTGGCGCAGGTGCCGGTGTTGAAGAAGGGCAGTGATGCCGTACAGACGGACAGCGTGCTGGCTGCCGTGGCTGCGGCCTGGGCATTGGATGTCGCACCTATGCTGATACGCGCGGGATTGGCGACATTCGAAATGAAACCAGGCACTACAAAGGAAATCGTTTGATGGATGTGTCACGTATACGCGCGCTGCGCGGTCCGAACCTGTGGAGCCGCCACACGGCCATCGAAGCCATCGTCACCTGCAGCGAGGCGGAACTGGACATCGCCCACATGAGCGGCTTCGAGACACGCTTGCGTGCACTGTTCCCGGAGATCGCCTTGCTGCAGCTGGCCGGGCATAACGAAGCCGTGCCGCTGGCCCACGTATTGGAGCTCGCGGCATTGGGCTTGCAGGCGCAAGCCGGATGTCCGGTCACCTTCAGCCACACCAAGGCAACGGTCGAGCCGGGCGTGTATCAGGTGGTGGTCGAGTACAGCGAGGAAGCCGTTGGGCGCAAGGCGTTCGATCTGGCGCGGCAGTTATGCCGATGCCGCGCTGAACGACGGCGCGATTCGATCTGGCAGCGGCGCTGGCCGAGTTGCGCGAACTGGATGAGGACGAACGTCTCGGCCCCAGCACCGGCTCCATCGTCGAGGCGGCCGTGGCGCGCGGCGTTCCCTATTCGCCGCCTGACCCGGGGCAGTCTGGTGCAGTTCGGCTGGGGCAGCAAGCAGCGCCGCATCCAGGCCGCCGAAACCGACCGCAGCAGCGCCATCGCCGAATCCATCGCGCAGGACAAGGAGCTGACCAAGAAGCTGCTCGATGCGGCCGGGGTGCCGGTGCCCGATCGGCCGCCCGGTGACGGATGCGGAAGATGCCTGGGCCGCCATGTGCGAGATCGGCGCCGCCGGTGGTGGTCAAGCCGCGTGGACGGCAACCAGGGCAAGGGGGTGACGGTGAACATCGTCACCCGCGAGCAACTGGAGCGCGCCTATGCGGCCGCATCCGAGATCAGTTCGCGAAGTGATGGTGGAACGCTATATTCCCGGCAGCGATTTCCGTCTGCTGGTGGTGGGCGACAAGCTGGTCGCCGCTGCGCGCCGCGACCCGCCGCAGGTGGTCGGCGATGGCGTGCACAGCGTGCGCGAACTGGTCGAGCAGGTGAACAGCGACCCGCGCCGCGGCGAAGGGCATGCGACCTCGTTGACCAAGATCCGTTTCGACGACATCGCACTCGCCAGGCTGGCGACGCAGGGCTTGAACGCCGATTCGGTGCCGGGCAAGGGCACGTGTGCGTGCTGCGCAACAATGCCAACCTGAGCACCGGCGGCACGCGCGACCGATGTCACCGACGACGTGCATCCCGAGCTGGCGGCCAGTGCGGTGGCAGCGGCGCAGCATGATCGGACTGGATGTCTGCGGCGTCGATGTGGTGTGCGACAGCGTGCTGCAATCGCTGCGAGGAGCAGGGTGGCGGCATCATCGAGGTGAACGCCGCACCGGGGCTGCGCATGCACTTGCAGCCATCCTTCGGCAAGGGGCGCGCGGTGGGCGAGGCGATCGTCTCGATCGATGTTCGCCCACGACGGCAACGGCCGCATCCCGCTGGTGACGGTGGCCGGGACCAACGGCAAGACCACCACGGTGCGCCTGATCGCGCACATCCTGGGCTGTCACGGCCTGCGCGTCGGCATGACCAATTCGGACGGCGTGTATATCGAGGGCAAGCGCATCGACACCGGCGATTGCAGCGGACCCAAGAGCGCGCGCAACGTGCTGCTGCATCCCGATGTGGATGCGGCGGTGCTGGAGACCGCGCGCGGCGGCGTGCTGCGCGAGGGGCTGGCGTTCGACCGCTGCGATGTCGCCGTGGTCACCAACATCGGCATGGGCGACCACCTGGGGCTGAGCTACATCAGCACGGTCGAAGATCTTGCCGTGGTGAAGCGGGTGGTCGTGCAGAACGTCGCGCCGCACGGCGTGGCGGTGCTCAATGCGATCGATCCGATGTGCGTGCAGATGGCCGACGCCTGCCCCGGCAGCGTGATCTTCTTCGCGCTGGACCAGCAGCACCCGGTCATGGCCACGCACCGGGCACGCGGGCAACCGCGTGGTGTATGCTGCGAGACGGGCATATCGTCGCCGTGCAGAACAACGAGGAACAGCGCATCCCGCTGGCGTCCATTCCCCTGACGCGCAACGGCACGATAGGTTTCCAGATCGAGAACGCGATGGCCGCTGTGGCTGCTGCCTGGGCCTTGGGCGTGGATTGGGAGACGATACGCAGCGGGCTGGCCTCGTTCGTCAACGATGCGCAGACCGCGCCCGGCCGCTTCAACTTCTTCGACTATCGCGGCGCAAGCGTGATCGCCGACTACGGCCACAATCCCGATGCGATGCTCGCGCTGGTGCCCGCCATCGAGAGCATCCCGGCCAAGCAAGCGGGTGGTCGTGATCAGCGGAGCGGGAGACCGGCGCGATGTCGACATCCGTCCGCCAGACCGAGATACTGGGCGATGTGTTCGACGAGATCATCCTGTATCAGGACCAATGCCAGCGCGGCCGCGCCGACGGCGAGGTGCTGGCCTTGCTGCAGCCGGGGCCTGGGCAATGCGAAGCGCACCAGGCACATAGACGAGATCACGGGCGAGTTCCTGGCAATCGACACTGCGCTGTCACGCTTGCAGGCGGGCGACCTGTGCCTGGTCCTGATCGACCAGGTCGACGAGGCGCTGGCGCATATCGCGCAGCGCGTGGCCGGCGCCTGATCGCCTGTTCCTAGGTCAGCCACTCGAACGCCGCCTGCTCGTAGTCCTCGCCCTCCGCCAGCATGCGGGTGAGTTTGATGTCGCGGCTCTTCTCGCCCATCATCATCTGGTAGATGGCATCCACCACGAAGCGGCCCGATTCCATCAGCATGGTGGCGTGCAGGTAGGAGTTCTGTTCGTCCGGCAGCAGGATGACGGGGATGTAGTCGTAGGCGAACGAGCCGGAACTGGTCTCCCAGTTCGACGCGCGCTCGGCGCCCTTGCCGATCACGCGCAACCATACCGATGCGGGCCGTTTGGCGAGCAGTTCGATGCCCACGCGGACCTTGCCCTGGGGATCGGTGTGCAGCCGCCGTAACATGCCGACCCACCACTGTTGTCCGTTCTGCGGCTTGAGCGCACACAGGTCGCCGATCTTGACCCAGCCCCCCTGGCTGCCCGAGAGCATCGCGCCCAGGCCCGATGGGCTCATATCCGAAAGGCTCCAGACCTCGGTGGCGTAGTCGATGTGGGTGTCGGCAGCGACGAGGTCTATCTTGGCGCGTTTCCTTGAGGCATCCGCATCCTCCTCGGCATCCTGGCCCGCGTCGATGTGCGTCACCAGCTGGCTGATCACGCGGAAGCTGTGTGTCACCTCGATGGATGCGTTGATGTCCCTGCGTGCCATGTGCCGGTGCGGCGGCTCTGCGGCCCAGTAGGTCATCAGGTGCTTGAGTACGGTGAGCTTGCCTGCGGGGGTGAACTCGCTGCCGAAACGGCGCTCCCGCCAGATCGGGTCGTTCTCGTTCTGGTCGATGATCTTCTTCAGCGCGGGCAACGCCCTCGTGGCGCCGAAGTAACGCACGCCTGCAGTCGCGGTCTGGTTCTTCTCCGTCTGGTGCGGCGGCGCATTCGCCGCCAGGTCGAACTGGTAGGGGAAATCGCCATCCGCTATCGCGCTGAGATCGAAGAAGCTGGCCAAGCGTCCCGCGATGCGGTAGGCCACCTCGATCTGGTCTGCCTTTGATGAACTACCTCGAAAGATTTCTCAGCGTTAACGATTCGAAGTTTTAATTGTCTACTAACAACCTCATAATTGTCCCTTCTTATTCTAAGAAAGCGGATGTCAGGTACATCCTTTTTTCGTAAAACGCAGTTTGGGGACTTGACATTTAGCCCAAAAGACAAACGCAAACGAAGGTTTTAAGCTAAGATACATTTTACCTACTGTTTTGCTGACAAGTTTACTATCGTCAATATCCGTCATGACTTCCACAAGAGTATCATGAACAAATCGGTCGCAAACAAGCTATGTTGCCTCTCCAAACAGGTAGATACACGCGTATAAATATAAGGACCGCTAATCACCCAATTTTATCTAAGGCCAAATGAACGCCAAAGCTTTATTCCTATAATATTGGTGTTCTTGGCACTTGATTCCATTTGACAGCCTGTGATTCTTGGTATAGCCAAGTCGGTTGAATAGATACATAAAAGGATTAGTGAGCAGGTAAGGTTGCCCAAACCAAGCATAACGGCACTTTTTCCCCTTGCTAAGAAGTTCCTTTTTAATTCTCAGAGCATGTGCAGTCTTTCCTGTTCCATCACCGCCAACTATGCAGATTGCTTTAGGACAACTACTTTCTTGCATTGTTTGGCTTTCAACCATTTCCTATATTTCTATGTAGCCAATGATTCTTCGACGTAATATATCAGAAAAGACATATTCTACATGCTGAGATTTTTGATAAAAGAAAAGCTTGAGTTTCGGAAAACTTTTCGCAGGAAAAACAAGGCAGAGACGCCGTATGGAATATTGACCATGCCAAATGAATCAAACTTTGTGGTTTTAATGACCCATTGTTCTTGTCTAGACGCCTTAAGTTTCTTTAATTCCGGAAAGGCTTTTTCTGCGAACCAACATGCACTCATCCAGTTCAGAAGGCGCAAGTTAAGGGAAAAAGCGTCGCTCCATCCCAATTCTGCAGTTTCATTAAACATGTAATCCCAGTCAGGGTCGGATTCTTTAGAAAGCGCCAGCACTTTCAGTAAATCATATAATTTGATTTCATGGTCCTCAAAGAAGTAATGCGCTATAGTGATAAGGATTGAATCTTCAATCGATGGAACCAAGGCTCCTGAATCTTCGTTCAAGAAAGGGCGAGCTCTTTGTATGAGTTTTTTTGATTCTGCAAATTCTGCTGCCTCCCATTCCACCTTTGTGTGAATATGTAAGGGTAATTTTTTTGGTGAGGCTATTTTTCTGTACAGATACTTGTGAGGCTCTCTAGTCCATGTTAATTCTTGGTAACCTTCCTCTCTGAGTATTTGGTCACACAAAGATAGTTTTTCGGTTTTTATGAGACAATCAAAGTTACTGCTTTCATGAGGAAAATCGCCATCTGATTTGATTAAAAGCAGATTCACACCTTGAGTGGCCAATCGCTTGCTTATCCTTATAAACTCATCAAGTTCAACTATTTGTCGCTTTTTAATTTCTTCATTTAACCTGTTTAATGCGGGGTAGGCTGAAAAGAATCTTTGTGCAAAATTAGTTTGGGTTTCAAGTTTTTTAGTGAATTTGCTGAGAACCTTATTTCTTATTAGAATTTGAATAAGCTTTTGTTCGTCTAACCTTGCAAGTTCTTCTTCGTTTGCTTCGCTATAATCCATGGATGGTTTTAGCATATCAAGGACAAATTTAAGTTCTTTTTTTCTCGTTATCACAATGGCGTTACTCCGCGTTAAAGTATTGCGAGGCTATTGTTGTGCTTTATTTTTTATTGAAATAGTGTCAAATCTTCGTCTTTGCTCGAATTTTGGGCGAGATGAGTTTTGATGTTTGGCGGCATTAACTAACTCAATTCTTCAACAGCTTCGCAAACTAAGCAGTTAGTACGTATTCTCGTTAAGAAGATCTTTGATTTCTCATATTCTGCTAAGAGGTTTTTGTTTGTTTTTAATCATTGACTTTTGTTCTCGTGTTTGATTTAAACTTGGCTCATTGTTTCAAAAATGAAGCAGCCTGAAGTGCATAATAAGTTAGAATCATATCTGCACCGGCCCTTTTTATGGAATTCAATGTCTCCATCATAAGCATCTGTTCATCCAAAAGGTTATTTTCAGCTGCAGTTTTGATCATAGCATATTCTCCACTTACCTGATAAGCTGCAATGGATATGGTTGGGTATTGCTGTTTTAATCGATAGATCAAATCCAAGTTTGACAGCGCAGGTTTAACAATGGCAATGTCGGCGCCCTCACTAATATCTAGTTCGGCTTTCTGCATAAACATTTTATCGTTAATCACGTCAATTCTGAATTTGCTGGAGTCCACACCAACTCTTGGTACCTCTGACTGGCTCATAGTTTTGTAGAAGGGCTGGAATAGGCAACTGTTTGTTTTTAAATAGGTCATAACGGCTACGTCATTAAAGCCGTTGTTATCTAAAGCTGCCCTAATATGTCTAACTTGCCCGTCAGCCATGGATGCCGGGGCAATCACATCGGCGCCTGCTTCAGCATGAACCGCAGCAATTTTTCCTAGTATAACTGCAGTTTTCTCGTTGAGAACTTTGCCTTTATCAGTGTAGATGCAGTACTCGTCTCTGGTGAAATCGCAGAGGCAAATGTTGCTGATGATAATCAAGGTTGTCGCCAAACTCTTTCTTCACGGTGCTAAAAATCTTTGAGTGGAAACCGCCTTTTTGCAAAGCTACCGAGGCATCAGCGTCTTTTCT
>CAWEYD010000015.1:0-141026 GCA_963813255.1 uncultured beta proteobacterium
GTTTATGTCCTCTACTGGTTCAGAGATTACGTATTGCTAAAAAATCTCCGAATATTGCGGGGTTTTTAAATTACGCGAAAGAGATAAAAGTTCTCAGGGAATATGGCATGCAAACTTGGGCGGCATTCACCCTCGGTTACGATAACGACACTCGTGAGTCCATTCTCGCCACGATGGATTTCGCTTTGGAGAATCGTTTTACCTTTGCCGCATTTAACATTCTGATGCCCTATACCCAATACGCCGTTTTACAGCAAGCTTGCCAGTGAAGGACGATTGCTCTACGACGGGAAGTGGTGGCTGCATCCAGAATACCGATTCAACCAAGCGGCGTTTTTCCCAAAAAACATGAGCGCAGACGAACTGACCGAGGTTTGTCATGAAGCCAGAAAACGTTTCAACAGTATCCGTCGCTGATTTACCGTTTCTCGGATTTGAGAACGAATATGAAAACACTCTGGAGCATCGCAGCTTACTGGAAATACACCACCCTATTCAGGCGCGAGGTGTGCCAGAAGCATCATGCCGATACGGCATAAAGTGAAAAAGCGAACCTTTGAAATCTATCAGTATGCGGCGCCAGCGGTGCTGACCCCGCTATCTTTTGCGTTGTGGTGGAATACATACAACGGCGACCTGGGGCTGACATTGATCGCATGGTTAATACCCATCGTCTATGCTTATGTCGTGCCGGGTGTGGGGACAAATATCCTGAAGGTTTGGGAATTCGATACCCGATTCCGCTTGGGAAGATTTCGTCCGCATCACGGGTTTGTATTTGGCAGTGCGACGGCAACCATTGCCTGGTTCTGCCACGGCCATCCGGCCAGCAGTGTGTTCGATGTTTTGCAGACCGGCTTCGTGTTCGCTGCCGTTTTGGGATTCTGCAACGTGCTCTACGACATCAAGGCGATAGAGTCCGGCATCCTGCGCGTGTACAACCAGCCGTGGTCGATGAACAAGGGTGCCGAAGCGATTACGCTGGATTACGCTCCATGGTTTTTTGCGGGGTTTGGCGCAGTCTATGGCGTGGGCATAGCGGGTGCAGAGTGGTTGGCTGCGGAGGGTAGATTGCAGGCATCAGAGTCTGCATTCTTATTTTTCACAATACTTGCATTTGCCATTACTTTCCCCGTGTGGGGATATCGCCGTCGTTCATATAGGATTCATGGTCGTTGGTTGCCACCCCGTTGAGAAGACATTATTGATGAAAACACTCGATGAATATTATTCGATCCCGAAGGGAAAAATATTCTCGTCTTTTTCACAGTGCTTCCCGCAATTTGGGGGCTGTTGTGGCTGGGGTCACATGGCTCATGGGGTTATATGCTGCTTGCGGCGTCGTTCTGCTCTCTTTAGCGAATAACTTGCCATTTGTACTCATGCATGAGGCCGTTCACGATGTTTTTTCCCGAAATAAATTTCGCAATGAACTGTTCGGAAACCTTTGTGCAGCGACATTTCCAACTTCGTTCACCATGCAAAGAATCGCCCACATCGGCCATCATCGGCGCAATCGCACCGATCAAGAGCTTTATGATTATTATCTGCCGAGCCAGTCCAAATCATTGCGTAATTTCTGGCTATATTCCGGCAATCTATTCGGGTTGTACTGGTTCTGCATTCCGCTGAGCAACTTGGTCTACGTTTTAGCACCTTCGATATACACGTCCCCGTGGTTTGTGAACGGACCGGCTAAAGTGCTGGGTTTTGAGCCTTATGTAAAAGAAATCGCGCAGCACTCGAAATCAAGGATATGGTTTGAGTGCGTATTTGGTTTGGCTTATCAGGCGATGATTTGGTGGATGCTGGATTTGAACTGGCAAGGCTGGCTGCTTTGCCATTGGGTATTTGCCCTTCACTGGTCAGCTTTGCAGTATGTCGATCATGCATGGAGTCCGCGTGACATCATAAATGGCGCTTGGAATCTGGAAGTTGTTACCAATATCAAGGGCTATGGCTTTGAATTTTCACTACCATCTGGCACATCATCGTAACCCGAACGCCCCTTGGACTTACCTGCCAAAATTGGTTGACCCCAAAGAGTCGCAGCCGACATTTTGGTCAATTTATTTCAGTCTTTGGGGTGGAGTCAGACCTGCACCACCAATGGCTGGTCAGGGCAATATGGCGGTGCAACAAGAAACAGGTAACTGATTGGGGCAGTCATTGTTCATGAGGCAGTTTTCTTGCGTCTTCCCAACATGAACATGACCAAACATCCGATCAGGGTGCCTAAAACCAGTCCGGCCCCGGCAAACGTCATCAGTGAGGCCTCCGCTTTTGCCAGAATCGGGTTGTCGAGGAAATTGGTACCAAGATGAAGGGTAAGAATTTTCCACTTGCCATCGGTATCTTTGATGACGGTTGCCGTCCATCGTGTGTTCATTCTGAACTTACGACCATCAGCGAGGATGTAGTCTTCAACGCCTGAGCCAGTCAATCCCATAAGTCTTGTCGCCATAAAGCTCAGTCAGTTTATCGGCCGTCAGTGTCATATGGACTTTCCGCAAGTATCCGTTAGCACCGAACCATTTTTTGAAATAGGCACTTATTTCAGGGCGGGAAGAAATGACTTCTTGATTGATCGTTGTGACATGCAAGTTTTCGTGAAAGAAGGCTGCGATGTCATCGTATTTTTCGTTGTTAACGGCTTGTTCAAGTCCTGATAGAACACCTCGTAGTTCTGTGTGAATCGCCTGATCAGCCTCGTCAGATGCGAAGGCTCCAAAACTTAACAATAGAAAGATGGCTGCGAATAAACGATTAAACATGTAATTCCCCTTTCTGAATAAAGTAACGGCAAAAGACTGCTAGAGCCAACGCGGAAAATATATCAATAATGTGGTGTTGATGTACGAGCAGAGTAGAAGCACAAATAAGAACAAGCCAAGTCAGCCAAACAAATCGAACCACAGTCTTAAGGGATGTCTCCGCCAACGCTAACAGTATGAGCGTGCTAAATGCCACATGCAGAGATGGCGCCATATTGTGAGGAAGATCAACGGCAAAAAGATTCGTGAAGAGTGAATCGTAAAACGGGGCTGCTGGAATAACTCGCTCAAATCCTAATTTGGAGGGGATAAATCAAGAATGACCCCGGAAATGATGGTTCCCAAAACGAGCTGTTTTCCAAGCAATTTCAAGCGAGGTATGTCCAGAAAGAAAGGCGGGGCAATGAATAGAATATACATTGAGAGATATACCCAAATAAACTCGGGTACAAAAGGGATGTTTAACTCAAGTTCAATATAGAGGGTGATCGGGTGCAGGTGTTTCGAGCTGAGCCAATTGCATGTGGGATAAATCGAAAAGAAAGCAATCCCCACCCAGAAAGCCCAGAGCCCGTATGTTTTCCAGATGTTTCTGCTAAGAAAAGTCATCTCAGCTCATTAAGAATTGGATGGTCGAAAAGTGTGACTTAAAACTTCTCATCCTCGCGCAAATAACGCCACTGTCCCACCGGCAGATCACCGAGCCGTACTTTGCCAATGCGCACGCGTTTCAGTGCGGTGACTTTCAATCCCACCATTTCGCACATGCGGCGGATCTGGCGCTTCTTGCCTTCGACTAGGATGAAGCGCAGCTGGTTTTCGTTCTGCCAGCTCACCTTGGCTGGCTTCAGTTTCTTCCCGTCCAGCGACAGGCCGTGGTTGAGCAGTGCCAAGCCATTGCCGACCAGCTGGCCTTGCACGCGCACCAGGTATTCCTTTTCGATGGGCGAGTCTTCGCCGATCAGTTGCTTGGCAACGCGCCCGTCCTGGGTGAGCACCAGCAGGCCGGTGGAGTCGATGTCGAGGCGGCCAGCCGGGGCGAGGTTGAGCAGTTGGCTGCGGTGAAAGCGAGTCGGCACGGCATCCTGTTCCCAGCGCGATGCCGCATCGAGCAGCACGATGGCGGGTTTGTAGCCTTGCTCCGCCTGTCCCGACACGTAGCCCATCGGCTTGTGCAGCAGGATGGTGACGCGGCCTTGCTGCTTGGCCTGCGCGGCTTTTCCAGCGTGATCTTTTGCGTCGGCAAGACCTTGGTGCCGAGTTCGCTGACGACCTCGCCATCCACTTTCACCCAGCCTTTGGCGATGAATTCATCCGCTTCGCGGCGCGAGCAGAGTCCTTGTTCGGACATCAATTTCGAGAGTCTGATTTTTTCCATGTTCATTCCAAGTGATTCATTGGGCCGTCATTCCGGTGAAAGCCGGAATCCAGCGATAAAAAAGATTTCTGCAAAGCGGACTAAGCCAAGGTGTTGTCCCGCGTATGCGGGAATTTGTTAATCAACTGGATTCCGGCCTTCGCCGGAATGACTGAAGGAATGCACGATCTCCTTTAGCCCAGCGCCGGGAACAATCCGCGCAAGCCGCCGGCGATGAATTCGACCGCGATGGCAGCGAGCAGCAGGCCCATCAGCCGCGTGAAGATATTGCTGCCGATCTTGCCCAGGCGCTGCGAGATCCACGGTGCGATGAGGAAGGTGAGCCACACGGTGAGGCTCAGGGCGACCAGTATCAGCGCCATCATGCCGTAGTGTCCCACATGGCTGTCCTTGTGCGCATCAAGGATGACCGTGCTGATCGCGCCGGGCCCGGCCAGCAGCGGCGTGGAGAGCGGCACGATGGCGACGGAGGTGGTGGAGTCGCCGTCGGTGTCTCGTTCGGGGTGGGAGCCGGCTTGTTGCCGATGAGCATGGTGATGGACATCAGCAACAGCAGGATGCCGCCCGCCGTGCGGAAGGAATGGATGCTGATGCCGAAGAACTCCAGTATCGCCTCGCCCAGCAGCAGGGCGGCGAGCAGGATCCCCAGCACCGAAAGCGATGCCATGCGTCCCACACGTTCGCGTTTCTGCGCCGTCATGCCGGCGGTGAACGCGATGATGATGGGGATGATGCCGATCGGATCGATGATCGCGAACAGGCTGATGAAGATCTTGGTGTATTCGGTGAAGTCCAGCATGGAACCGGCGGCTTTCGTAACGAGGCGGCGCGAAGTTACACCGTATAATGCCGCGAATCAAATCGTACTCTGCAATCCGTGAAAAGAATCCTTACCTCTCCCTTGCTGATCGCCTTCGTTGCGGGTGCCGTCGCCGTGCTGGGCTTTGCCCCCTTCGGCATCTTTCCTTTGCCCCTAATCGCACTCGCCGTGCTGTTTTGGCTGTGGAGCCAGGCCGAACGTCCTGCACAAGCCGCATGGATAGGCTTCGCCTTCGGCATGGGGCTGTTCTGCGTCGGCATCAGCTGGATATATGTCGCACTGCATGAATACGGCTACATGCATCCCGTCCTTGCGGCAGTGGCCACCGCGCTGTTCGCCGCAGTGAACGCGACGCTGCCGACATTGGCAGGGTATGCGCAGGCGAAGTTCAAGGCGTCGCAGAACTTGCGCGTGCTGATGGTCATGCCTGCAATCTGGGTGGTTGCCGAATGGTTGCGCGGCCTGCTGTTCACTGGTTTTCCGTGGCAGGTGTTCGGCTACTCGCAAGTGCCGGACAGTCCGCTGGCGGGTTATGCGCCGCTGCTTGGAGTGTATGGCGTGTCGCTTGTGGCGGCGGTGAGCGCCGGCTTGCTGCTGGTGCTGTGGCAGGCGCGCTGGAGCAGACAGGGCAAGATCGCCTTGGCCGTGCTGCTGGCCTTGTGGGTGAGCGGCGCCTTGCTGCGCAACGTTGACTGGACACAGCCCCAAGGCGACCCGCTCAAGGTCAGCCTGCTGCAGGGCAATATCGCGCAGGACATCAAGTTCGAACAGGACGCACTGATAAACACGTTGGAGACCTACCGTCGCCTCGCACAAAGCAGCGATGCGCGACTCATCGTCATGCCCGAGACGGCAGTGCCGCTGCTGCGCGAGAACGTGCCGCGAGGTTACCAGGCCATCCTGCGCGAGCATGTGCGCCAGAACGGCGGGGATATCCTCATCGGCGCATTCGAGAAAGAGAACGGCAGCTACTACAACAGCGTGTATACGCTGGGCAGTGCCGAAAGCCAGCACTACCGCAAGGACCACCTCGTGCCGTTCGGCGAATTCATTCCTTTGCGCAGCGTGTTCGGCTGGCTGATCAACGAGGTGCTGCAGATCCCGATGGGCGACCAGGCCAGCGGCGGCGCGCATCAAGCGCCGCTCAACGTCGCCGGGCAAAAGGTGGCGGTGGACATCTGCTACGAGGATGCCTTCGGCGAGGAGATCATCCGTGCGCTGCCGCAGGCCACGCTGCTGGTGAACGTCACCAACGACGCCTGGTACGGAGATTCGCATGCCGCGATGCAGCACAATCAGCTGTCGCAGATGCGCGCGCTGGAAACGCGGGCGCATGATGCTGCGCGCCACCAATACCGGCGTCACCTCCGTCATCGGGGTGGATGGCGGCATTCAGGCCATGCTGCCGCAGCATGAGGAGGGGGTGCTTACTGCGCAGGTGCAGGGATATGTGGGGAGTACGCCGTATGTGCGGTGGGGGAATGCGGGGATGCTGGTGTTGATTGGGGTGATGTTGGTTGTGGCTTGGCGGGTAAACCAACACCGTCGGGGGTAGCCCGACAGCTAGTCACTTTCTTTTGCTTCGCCAAAAGAAAGTAACCCAAGAAAAGGCGACCCCGGTGCCTTCGAGGTTCCCTGCGTTGCTCGACTGGTCAGGCGGCTGCGGAACTCGCGCTGCGCCGGCTCAGACAGTCCTCGCCGACCACCCCTGACCAGTCTGCGCTACTCGGCGGTGCACAGGGGATGGAAGAGCAAAGATCAAAACCACATGGTGGGCAGCAAGCTGCCCACCATAGTCAAAACAATTTGAGTCCGGTACATTTCATTAGTAATTGGAGGAATCTCACTTGCAGCACAATGAACTATCAACTGAAAAGATTCGCGAGTGCCTAGAGCGCTCCGGCTACTTACTCGAATCATTGATCGTTCGCGAACTCAGTGATCGTGGTTACTTTGTGGAACCCAATCAAGTAATACTTGACCCTCGTACAGGAAAATCTCGCGAGATAGACATAGTTGCCGAGCACTACAGCTATCAGCCCGAGCACAGCGGAACTTGCGTCAAGACGCACTTCGTTGCGGAAGTTATCAACAATAAGTACCCAGTCGTCTTGCTAACTAAGCGACCTTGGACACCCAACAGCAACTCCGAAAATTACGTGAAGGTTGGTTGCACACCTGAACCAAATGATTTCTACACGCACTTTGACTTCTATTCTGATCGTGAGCCACCTCGGGAGCGGTTGTTTTCTCAATACTGTGCCCTTTCCATCAAAAAAGGCGAGCAAAAAGAACTTATGGCTTCTCTCCCCGAGGACATGTATGCATCATTGCGGAAGAAGGTGGCGGAATACACGGAACGCGAATTTGAACAATTCGCAGAGTGGGGCGCTGAGTCAAGTAGCGACATCTGGCGGATTTTCTTTTGGCACCCTCTTCTTGTTGTTGGCGGCCAGCTTGTCGTCGTCGAGGATTCCGTACCTGGGAACATTTGCTTATCCGAGGTGGCGTCAGCCTTTCTGGAATTCAACTGGCATCAAGATGGCGAACCACGGACCACCATCATTGAGGTGGTCACAATCGCCGCCCTGTATGAACGTATGGAAACCATCATTGCATCTGACCAAGCCTATGAAGCCAAACTACACGCTTTGCACTCAGCGTCCGCCACTGGAAAAACCTAGCCCGTCAATAGGAGGGATTGAATGAACCGGAGTCGAATTGTTTGCTCTTCGTGCGGTTTTGATTTTCGCTTTTCCTTCCCCTGTGCGCCGCCGAGTAGCACAGGCTGGTCAGGGAATTCTGACGAATATGTTTGAGCACGTGGCCGCGCAGCGGATCGTGCGAGTTTATGAGGAGGCCTGACCAGTCGAGCAACGCAGGGAACTGCGAAGCAGCGGCGCACCGGGGTCGCCTTTTCTTGGGTTACTTTCTTTTTGGCGAAGCAAAAGAAAGTGACTAGCTGTCGGGCTACCCCCGACGGTGTTGGTTTTGAATTGAAAGATGTAAGACGCTGAACCAGTTCATGCTTCGACAAGCTCAGCACGAACGGTCATCAGGTACCCAACAAATGAAATCACAGAACAACACCTGGACCTGCTACATCCTCCAATGCTCCGACAATACCCTCTACTGCGGCATCACCAACGATCTCCACAAGCGTCTTGCTGCGCATAATGCGGGCGAAGGTGCCAAGTACACGCGCGGGCGTGCGCCGGTGAAATTGCTGTATTGCGAACCCTGCGTCGACAAATCCTCTGCGCTGAAACGCGAGATGGGGATCAAGGCCTTGTCCCGCGCCGAAAAGCTGGCGCTGTGCGGCGTGACGTAACGCGCCAAAACCCGTAAAATGGCGTCTTTCGAGAACTCACCCGGTTTTTGCGATGCTTACTTTCCAGCAAATCATTCTTACCCTGCAGAAATTCTGGGATAAACAGGGTTGCGCGCTGCTGCAGCCCTATGACATTGAAATGGGCGCGGGCACTTTCCATACCGCCACCTTTCTGCGCGCCATCGGCCCGGAGCCCTGGCGCGCGGCCTATGCGCAGCCTTCGCGCCGCCCCAAGGACGGGCGTTATGGCGAAAATCCCAACCGTTTGCAGCATTATTACCAGTATCAGGTGGTGCTGAAACCTTCGCCCGACAATATCCAGGAGCTGTATCTCGACAGCCTGCGCGAGCTGGGGCTGGACTCTGAACGAGCACGACATCCGCTTTGTCGAGGATGACTGGGAGTCGCCCACCCTGGGTGCCTGGGGGCTGGGCTGGGAAGTGTGGCTGGACGGCATGGAAGTGACGCAGTTCACCTATTTCCAGGAAGTCGGTTCGCTGGTGTGCAAGCCGGTGCTGGGCGAAATCACCTATGGTCTGGAGCGCCTGGCCATGTATCTGCAGGGTGTGGACAGCGTGTACGACCTGGTGTGGGCGAAAAACGGCGACAACGTGGTGACCTACGGCGACGTGTTCCACCAGAATGAAGTCGAACAGTCCAAATACAACTTCGAACATTCCAACGTGGAGATGTTCTTTTCGCCACTTCAACGAATATGAGAGCGAGGCCAAGCGGCTGATTGCGGCAGGGCTGGTGTTGCCCGGTTTCGAGATGGTGATGAAGTGCTCGCACAGTTTCAACATGCTGGATGCGCGCGGTGCGATTTCGGTGACCGAGCGCGCCGGCTATATCGGCCGCGTGCGCGCCTTGTCGCGCGAAGGTGGCGCAGGCCTATTACGACTCGCGCGAAAAGCTGGGTTTCCCGATGGCAAAACAAAGCGGGGGAGACAGCATGAGCATGATTAAAGAAACACTTGCTGATCGAGTTGCTGACCGAAGAGTTGCCGCCCAAGGCGCTGGAGCGCCTGTCCATCAGCTTTGCCGACGATGTGTTCGCCGCGCTGCGCGAGCAGGAGCTGGCCGGTGAAGACAGCGTGTGCACGCCGTTTGCCACGCCGCGCCGCCTGGCGCTGACCGTGACGCAACGTGGCGGCGCAGCAGCCTGACCGCATGATTGAGCGCAAGGGCCCGTCTGTGTGCCGGCCGCGATGCCGACGGCAAAATCAGCAAGGCACTGGAAGGCTTCATGCGCTCGGCCGGGGTGGTGTGAGCAGCTCAAGCTGGTGCACGACGGCAAGGCGGAATATTACGCCGTGCAGATCGAGCAAAAAGGCAAGTCGCTGGATGACTATGTGCCGGAGATGGTGATGCAGGCATTGAAGAAACTGCCTATCCCCAAGCTGATGCGCTGGGGCGACAGCGAGCACCAGTTTGTGCGCCCGGTGAAATCGCTTGCGGTGATGCACGGCGAGCGTATCGTGAAGGGGAAGTGCTGGGCTTGCAGCAGCAATGTCACGCGCGGCCATCGCTTCCTCTCCAGCGACGCATCATTTCGAAAATGCGGATGAATATGAGTCACTATGGCGCGCGACGGCAACGTGGTGGCCGGTTTCGCAGGCGCGAAAGGATCGCGGCGCAACTGGAGCAACTGGCGGAGCGACAATGCGGTATGGATAGGCCACGGCAGCCAGTCGATCTGCAGGAGTTGCTGGCCTTTCCAACGAGACCGCAGCGTCCCAGCACGTTGCTGGACGAAGTGACTGCGCTGGTGGAATGGCCGGTGGTGTACGTCGGCGAGTTCGACCAGGAATTCCTGGAAGTGCCGCAGGAGTGCCTGGTGCTGACCATGCAGCAGAACCAGAAATATTTCCCGTTGCTGGATAAGGCGGCAAGCTGCTGAACAAATTCCTGATTGTTTCCAACATGCAGGTGAAGAACAGCAGCACATCATCGGCGGCAACCAGCGCGTGGTGCGTTCGCGCCTGTCCGATGCGCGCTTCTTCTTCAACCAGGACCGCAAGCAGAAACTGGAATCGCGCGTCGAGAAGCTGGGCAATGTGGTGTACCACAACAAGCTGGGCTCGCAGCTGCAGCGCGTCGAGCGCATCACCACGCTGGCCGGCACTATTGCGCGCCTGCTCAATGCGGACAAGGCACAGGCCGAGCTGGCCGCACGCCTGTGCAAGGCTGACTTGCTCACCGATATGGTGGGCGAGTTTCCCGAATTGCAGGGCGTGATGGGCCGTTATTACGCCTTGCATGATGGCGAAAAACCTCGAAGTGGCGGATGCGATCGCGGGTCATTACTATCCGCGTTTTGCCGGCGACAGCCTGCCGCAGGGGCCGCTGGCCTGTGCGCTGGCGCTGGCAGACAAGCTGGAGACACTGGTGGGTATCTACGGTATCGGCCAGGTGCCGACCGGGGACAAAGATCCGTTCGGCTTGCGCCGTCATGCCCTGGGCGTGTTGCGCATCCTGATCGAGACGCCGCTTGATCTGCCGCTGCCGGCCTTGCTCAAGACGGCAGCGGAAAATTTCCCTGCCGGCATGTTGAGCGCGACCGTGGCGTCGGAAATGGAAGTGTTCATGATGGACAGGCTGCGCGGTTACCTGCGCGAGCGCGGCTTGATGCGGCGCATATCGAAGCGGTTATTCCGATGCTGAACGGGCGCTGTATCAGGCGTCGCCGCGCCTGGAAGGCGTGCGTGCCTTTGCCGCGCTGGAAGTGTCCAAAGACCTGGCGGCAGCCAACAAGCGCGTGCAGAACATCATGCGCAAGAACCGCGAGGAGCTGGGCGAGTTGACACAATCCGGCGTGAACGTCGCCTTGCTCGTGGAAACCGCGAGCGCGATTTGTACCAGGCGATACAGGACATCACCCTATGGTGCGCACTATATGGAGCGCGGCGAGTACGCCACAACCTGAAGTCGCTGGTGGCGCTCAAACCGTTCATTGATGATTTCTTCAACCATGTGATGGTGATGGCTGAAGACAAGGCGTTGCGCAAAAATCGCGCGATCTTGCTGAAAGAGCTGGGCCGCCTGATGAACCAGTCGGCCGATATTTCCAAACTGGCAGCATGAAACTCATCATTCTCGATCGCGACGGCGTCATCAATCACGACTCCGACCAGTTCATCAAGAACCCGGAGGAGTGGAAGCCGATGCCCGGCAGCCTGGAAGCCATCGCGCGCCTGAACCAGGCAGGCTACCGCGTGGTGGTGGCAACCAACCAGTCCGGCGTCGGGCGCGGCTTGTTCGACATGCCGACGCTCAATGCGATACACGAAAAGATGCACAAATCGCTGGCGCAGGTTGGCGGACGCATCGATGCGGTGTTCTTCTGCCCGCATACCGGCGAATCGAACTGCGATTGCCGCAAACCGAAGAGCGGCATGATCGAAGAGATCGCCGTACGCTACGGGGTGAGCCTGAAAGGCGTGCCCTCGGTGGGCGACTCCCTGCGCGATCTGGAAGCGTCGGCGCGCCTGGGAGCGCAGCCCTATCTGGTGCTCACCGGCAAGGGCACCAAGACTCAGGCCAAGGGCGGTCTGCCCGAGGGCACCTTGATTTTCCCCGATCTCGCCAGCGTAGTGGCTACCCTGATATGAAACTGATCCGATCCACCTTGTTCATGTTGGCGCATGCGCTGTACACCATGCTCTATGCGCTGGCGTCACCGTTCATCTTTCCGTTCAATCAGCACATCCGGCATCGCTTGCTGTCCGGCTATGCAGTTGGGACGCTGTGGTTGTTGCGCGTCATCTGCAACATCAAGATGGAAGTTCGCGGCCTTGAGAACATCCCGAAGCAGTCTTGTGTGGTCTTGAGCAAGCACCAATCGGCGTGGGAGACGCTGTCGCTGCAAACGGTGTTGCCTCCGCATGCCTGGGTGGCCAAGCGCGAATTGCTGTGGATCCCGTTCTTCGGCTGGTTGCTCGCATTGTCCAGCCCCATCGCGTTGGATCGCAGCAAGGGCAAGGAGGCGTTGCGCCAGTTGCTGGATAAAGGCAAGAAGAAGTTGCAGCAGGGATTCAGTGTGGTGCTCTTCCCCGAAGGCACGCGCATCCCCTTCGGGCAGCGCGGCACGTACAAGATCGGCGGCGCCATGCTGGCCTCGCACAGTGGTGCTCCGGTGTTGCCGGTGGCGCACAATGCCGGGAAGTTCTGGGGGCGCAATGCCTTCATCAAACATCCGGGCACGATCGTGATGAGCTTCGGCAAGCCCATCGACACCACCGGGCTCAAGACCGACGAGATCAATCGCCGCGTTGAGGAGTGGATCGAAGGCGAGATGACCAAGCTGGGATGATGTTCAAGACATTAAGCCCTAAAGCCCCACCGCCTGCCGTTGAACAGCGCACCCTTCAGCTTTCCGATAAACACATCCCCTACACCCTCAAGCGCAGCGATAAGCGCCGCAGCATCGGCCTGCGTATCGACGAGCGCGGACTGACGGTGAGCATGCCGTTGCGTGCTTCCGAGACATGGCTGCACAGCGTGCTGCAGGACAAGGCAGACTGGGTGCTGCAGAAGCTGGATAGCTGGCAATCGAAAAAAGCGCCACCGATATTCTGGACGGAAGGGGCGCGTATCCCGTTTCGTGGCGAGGAATTTGTCTTGACGCTGACGCCTAAATCGCGCGGCGCGGCGCCGCAATTGTGGGGCGAAGTGTTGCATGTGCCGGTCGGAGTGGGAGCCGATGCGGCCGCCATCGAAAAGGCAGTGATGACTTGGTATCGTATCGAAGCGCTGCGCGTGTTCGAGGAGTGCGTGGCGCACTTTGCACCGCTGATGAATGTGGCGCCGCGAGAGATCAAGCTGACATCGGCACGTACCCAGTGGGGTAGTTGTACTGTGGCTGGTGTGGTGCGCCTGAACTGGCGGTTGGTGAAGATGCAGCTGCATTTGATTGACTACGTGGTGGCACACGAACTGGCTCATCTGGTCGAGATGAACCATTCGCCCGCGTTCTGGAGGGTGGTGGAAAGCGTCTGTCCGGATTACCGGCAGTGCCGGGCCGAGTTGCATGGCTGCGGCATCGCCGAGTAGGCAAGCCGGAGTCAGCTCATTCCGGATAGCTGGCAGCCATCACCTGGCGCTCTTCTGGAACGAGATCCTTTCTCCCGCCCCCATCTCGACCAACTCCTCCAGTCTTGCGTAAAGTTCGCTCCCATCGCGTTGGCTGAGCCAGCGCCCATCCTGCATTGCGTAATGGAAGCCGCCGGACTTGGCAGCCAGCCAGATTTCGCGGTTGGGCACATGGCGGTTGACGATGAGTTTGCCGCCATCGGCGAATTCCATCTCCAGTACCGAGCCGTTGCTGTCGTAATCGATGTCAGCCGCACAATTGTCCAGCACCTGTTCTATGCGTTGGAACACAGCATCTGCCTGTTCGCCGAATTCTCTCTCTGTCATTTCCTGTCCCTGTTAACGTCGCCCGATCAGCATGCCGCTGTCGCTCTGGCTCACTTGAAAATTACGCAGCACGTTCGCGCCGAGCAGGCTGGTCTCCATGTTCGGCATCACTGCGACGGTGATGTTCTCCAATACGAAATTGCCCAGCGTCATGCGCGGCACGAGTGCGAGACAGCCCGTGGCCTGGCCGTTCGCGGTCTGGAACTGAACCTCCTTGCAGTTGTGGATGCCCGCCTGCCGCGCGATATTGCTGGAGATTGAAGTGACCGTGGCGCCGGTGTCTACCATGAAGGTGACCGGAACATTGGCTACCGTGCCGGGCACGTAGAAATGCCCGTTGGCTTGGCGCGGCACCTCCATGCTGCCGTCGCCGGAATAGATCGGCTGCGGCAACGCCACCTCGGGGGTGATGGTCTGGACGAACAGCTGGAAATCTTCCATGCCTGCACCGGAAGATTGCATTGCGATTTGCATCGGTCTGTCCATCTCCACGGTCAGCGATTTGTCGAATCTCACCATATGTCCGTCGCTAAAACCACTGCGCGGGTTGCACCACACGCTGCCGGTGCCGAACATCATGTCGTATTGCCCTGCGGGCAAATGCAGGGTGGTGCTTTGTTTTGCATGAAGCAGCACGGATAGTGACGGGATGACGGTGCCGGGGGCGGTGAGGATCAGCAGCAGCGGATGAGCGTGATTGTTTCTGAGTGTGACCACGGGGTCGTTGGGCCCATCGGTACGCAGGCCCTCGGTGAAGATGGTAATGCTGCCGTTGGGGGGGAATCCACCTTCGCATCGCCGGTCAGTACCAGCTGCATCGAGCGCCACGGTTTGGGCAGGCTGCGCTGCGTTGGTGTTGCCAGCTTCAGGGGCGCGGCTCAGTCGCAGCGCAGCCCAGAAGCCGATGGCTGCGGCCAGCAGCACGATGAGCACGTTACGCAGGCCGTGACTTTCTTTCACCTCGTAATAGATGACGGGTTCGGGGCGGATGGCCGGTGAGGTCAAAGTGCTGGGCGCGCGGGCGTTGATGGGGGTGCAGGCGATGGTCTGCTCGATGCTCTCGCGCAGCCTGGCAAAGAGTTCGCTCTGGTCATGCGCGAGCCAGGTTCCTTCGTGCTGGATGAACTCGAGGCCGCCGGAGCGCGTTGCCAGCCACACGTTGTGCGTTTGTGCATCGAAGTTGATGAGGATGCGCTGCCCATCGGCGAACTCCAGGCGCAACGCATTGCCGCTCAAGGTCTGACGGATGTCTACGCCGCGTTCGTTCACCATCTGCTGGATGCGGGCGAACAGCGTGCTGCCCGGTTCGTTGCCCAAGCCTTCAGTCATATGGTTCTTTCCGTCATATAATCCCGCCCGTTTTGTTTTCAAGAAAGAATGTGGCTATGCGTATCGTTGGCATTATGTTGCTGTTGCTCGTTGCCTTGCAAGGATGCGGACGCAAAGGGCCGCTGTTCTTGCCACATCCATCCGCCAATCAACAGAGCACCTCCGATCAATCAGGACCAAACAAGTAACCATGAGCCAATACTTCCACTACCAGCAAAATCAACTGTTTGCCGAGAACGTCGCACTGGGCGACATCGCGCAACGATTCGGTACGCCGAGCTATGTCTATTCGCGCGCCGCGTTGAGTGACGGCTACCGCCAGTTCGCCGAGGCGTTCAAGAGCCGCGAGCACTTGATCTGCTACGCGGTAAAGGCCAATTCCAATCTCGCCATCCTCAACCTCTTCGCACGACTCGGTGCGGGGTTTGACATCGTCTCCGGCGGCGAGCTGCAGCGCGTGCTGGCGGCAGGTGGTGCGGCGAACAAGGTGGTGTTCTCCGGTGTAGGCAAGAGCGAGGCCGAGATGCGGCTTGCCTTGGATGCGGGGATACTCTGCTTCAACGTCGAGTCGGCTCCCGAACTGGATAGGCTGAACGCGGTGGCGGGCAGCATGGGCAAGGTCGCGCCGATCAGCCTGCGTGTGAATCCCGATGTGGATGCCAAGACTCATCCCTACATCTCTACCGGACTCAAGCAGAACAAGTTCGGCGTGGCCTATACCGAAGCGCTGGCCTTGTATCGCAAGGCGGCAGCCTTGCCGCACCTGCGCGTGACCGGCATGGATTGCCACATCGGTTCGCAACTCACCGATACTAGCCCGTTCATCGCAGCAGCCGAGAAAGTGCTGGCGCTGGTAGACCAACTGGCGGCAGCAGGGATCGCGCTGGAACATCTCGATCTGGGCGGCGGCCTCGGCATCTGCTATGACGACGAGACCCCGCCTTCCATCGCCGAATACGCGCAAGCCCTGCTGGGTGCGCTCAAAGGGCGCTCCGAGAAGATCATTGTTGAGCCAGGCAGGGTGTTGGTGGGTAATGCCGGAGTGCTGCTGACGCGCATCGAATACCTGAAGCATGGCGAGGAGAAGAACTTCGCCATCGTCGATGCAGCGATGAACGACCTCATGCGTCCCGCGTTGTACGACGCTTACCATGCCATCCTGCCGCTGCAGAAACGGGAGGGGGCTTCTCATCAATATGAGGTGGTCGGGCCGATCTGCGAGACCGGGGATTTCATAGGGCATGGTCGCGAACTGGCCGTAGATCAAGGCGATGCGCTGGCTGTGATGTCCGCGGGAGCGTACGGGATGAGCATGAGTTCCAACTACAACACGCGTCCGCGTGCCGCCGAAGTGATGGTCGATGGTGTGCAGATTCACCTTGTGCGTGAGCGCGAAACGGTGCGTCAGCTGTATGCCGGCGAGAAAATCATCGGATGACTTTTTCGCGCCAAACTGCACAAATCTATTGCGCTAAAAAAATAATCGCGCATAGAATGCGGCCACCGCGCGTGTTGTGTGATTTCAGCGAGTCGAGAGACGCATCGGGAGTGCAGTGGTTGCACGAATAAAGTAGTACCTGGTTAGTCCATCAAACTTTAATTAAGGAATGAAAATGGCAACTGCCGATACCAAAGCAAAGAGCACCACTACCAAGAAGGCTGTCGCGAAGAAGCCCGCCGCTAAGAAAGTAGCCGCCAAGAAACCGGCAGCGAAAAAAGTGGCAGCAGCCAAGAAGCCCGCTGTGAAGAAAGCTGCCGCCGCGAAGAAGCCAGCCGCCGCCAAGAAAGTAGCCGCCAAGAAACCGGCAGCGAAAAAAGCGGTAGCAGCCAAGAAGCCGGCTGTGAAGAAAGCAGCGGTAAAGAAAGCCGTAGCAGCGAAGAAGCCAACTGCCGCCAAGAAAGTAGCTGCCAAGAAACCGGCAGCGAAGAAAGTCGTAGCGAAGAAGGTGGCAGCAGCCAAGAAGCCCGCTGTGAAGAAAGTCGTAGCAGCCAAGAAGCCAGCCGCCGCTAAGAAAGTAGCCGCCAAGAAACCGGCAGCGAAGAAAGTCGTAGCAGCCAAGAAGCCGGCTGTGAAGAAAGCAGCGGTAAAGAAACCTGCCAAGAAAGCCGTAGCGAAGTCCGCTCCTGCTGCAGGTAAAGGCATCCTCGGCGCCTAAGCTTTGTGGATTGGGGCGGGCGCCGGGTCGTTGCGTTTCGCCCTTTCTGCAACCTCCGCAAGCGAGCGGGACGGTTTCTTGCTTGCTTCAAAGTTTGTTGAGTCCTTCAGCGAACAGCATTTCCTATATCTCCTATAATCTTCCACCTACGGCGATCTCGTCGCGGGCATATCTCTATCCTTTCAGGGCGGGCTCATGAAAGCAAATCATCAGTTGATCGCGCTGTGTCTGTCGCTGCTGCTGTTGACGGCCTGCGGCAAGAAAGCCGAAGAAAAGAAGGCGGGTGTCCCTGCCATTCCAGTGACGGTGGCGCAGAGTGAACTGCGCAAGATGGAACTGATGGAAGAGTCGGTCGGAACACTGGAGAGCCGAGCGGATCCCGTGGTGTCCGCAGAGGTGGCAGGGCAGGTGGTGGAGGTGCGTGCGGTCGCCGGCAGCGAAGTAAAGGCTGGCCAGGTGCTGGCCGTGCTGGATAGGCGGGATACCGGCCTGACGCGCCAAGCAGCACAAGCGGAGGTGCGGCGCGTGGAAAACCTGAGCGCCAACCAGTTGCGCAATCTTGAGCGGATGAAGAAATTGCGCGAGCAGAACTTCATTTCCCATGCGGCACTGGACGATGCGATCGCGCAAAATGCCGCCATGCAAGATCAGCTGTCTGCCGCGCGTGCTCAGCTCGGGTTGGCTACGCGCAACGTCGGCAAGACCAACGTGCTGTCTCCGGTGGATGGGCGTGTAGAGAAACAGATCGCCGTTCTTGGGCAATACCTGAAACTGGGCGATCCGATGTTCCAGGTGGTGGCGTTAAAAGCACTGCGCGCACGCCTGCCTTTCCCCGAGACTCTGTCCGGGCAAGTGCAGCGCGGCATGGAGGCACGTATCAGCGTGGCAGGGGACAACTTGTCGCTGACAGGCAGGATCACCGAGATACGTCCGATGGCCGGCGCGAACAACCGAGCGTTCGACGCCTTCGTCATGTTCGACAACCCGGGGGATTGGCGTCCGGGGGCAACGGTGACGGCAGCGGTGGTGCTGGAAGAGCACAAGGATGCAGTGACGGTTCCAGAGCAAAGCGTGATCCTGCGTCCGGCGGGCAAGGTGGTGTATGTGGTGCAGGACGGCAAGGCGCTACAGCGTGTGGTCCAGGTCGGCATTTCGCAGAACGGGTGGACGGAGATCACCAATGGGTTGCAGTCTGGCGAGACCGTAGTGGTGGATGGTGCCGGTTTCCTCACCGACCAGGCACCGGTGACGGTGGCCAACGCTCAAGCTGCCGGGAAGCAGTGACGTTCTGATCGGTCAAGAGCACACTTCATGAATCTGCCCGAGTTATCCATCAAGCGCCACGTGCTCGCTTTCATGCTGAGCGGCGTGCTGATGCTGACCGGTGTCATCGCCTATCAGCGCGTCGGCGTCGATCAATTCCCCAAGATCGAATTCCCCGTCATTTCGGTGACTACCACGCTACGTGGCGCGAACCCGGAAAGCGTGGATATGAGCGTCACCAACATCATCGAGACAGCGGTGAACAGCGTGCCCGGCATCGAACATGTGCAGTCCAGTTCTTCGCCCGGCGTGTCGGTGGTGGCGATCACCTTCAGTCTGGAAAAGAACGTGGATGTGGCGTTCAACGAGGTTCAGGCCAAGGTCAACCAGACCTTGCGCCGTTTGCCCAAGGATGCGGATCCGCCGGTGGTGGCCAAGCTGGACACCAGCTCCAGCCCTATCATGTGGCTGGCCCTGCAGGGCGACCGCACGCAGCAACAGCTCAACCAGTACGCGCTCAACGTCATCAAGAAGAAACTGGAGACGATCGACGGCGTGGGCGAGGTACGACTGGGCGGGCGCCGCGACCGTACCATCCGCGTCAATATCGATCCGGTGCGCATGGCGGCACTCGGACTGACGGCGCAGGACATTGCGGCTGCATTCAGCCGCGAACATGTGCAACTGCCTGGAGGCTTCCTCGTCGGCAACTATAGCGAGTACCTGCTCAAGCTCGATATGGAGTTCCATCAGCTGGACGAGTTGCGCCACATGACCGTCGCCTATCGCGATGGCGCAACGATACAGTTGCGCGACATCGCGCGCATCGAAGACGGGCTGTCCGATTACCGCCAGCTGGCGCGCTTCAACGGCAAACCGGCCGTGCTCATCGGTATGGTCAAGGTGTCCAACAGCAACACGGTGGCGATCGTCGACGAGGTCAAGCGCCGACTCGATAAGGACCTCATCCCCACGCTGCCGCCCGGCATGACCCTGCGTATCGCCAGCAGCGACGGTACCTTCATCCAGGAGATGATCGATTCACTCAAGGAACACTTGCTGATGGGTATCCTGCTGGCGGCCATCGTGGTGTGGGTCTTCCTGCGCAGCCTGCGCTCCACGCTGATCATCGCGCTGGCGATCCCGGTGTCGCTGCTGGGCGCTATCGCAGTCATCTATTTCCTCGGTTATACCTTCAACGCCATGACCATGCTGGCGCTCTTGCTGCTGATCGGGGTGGTGGTGGACGACGCCATCGTGGTGCTGGAGAACATCTTCCGCCACCGCGAGGAGATCGATCCCGATCCCGTCAATGCGGCGATCAACGGCAGCAATGAAGTGGTGTTCGCGGTGATGGCGGCTACGCTGTCGCTGGTGTGCATCTTCGCACCGGTCGTCTTCATGAGCGGCATCATCGGTATGTTCTTCAAGTCGTTCGCCGTGGTAGTGAGCTTCGGCGTGCTGGTGTCGCTGTTCGTTTCGCTCACCCTCACTCCCATGCTGTGCTCGCGCTACCTCAGCGTGGAGAAGAAGCACGGCCGGTTGTATTACGCACTCGACAGCCTGTTCCACAAGCTCGACGATTTCTATCGCAGCATGCTGGCATGGGCGTTGCAGCATCGCTGGAAGGTGGTGCTGCTGACCGTGCTGATCGTGCTGTCCAGCGGCTTCTTTTTCGCCCAGGTCGGCAAAGCATTCCTGCCGGACGAGGATCAGGGCCGTTTCGTGGTGACCAGCAAAGTGCCGCTCGGTTCTTCCATCGAATACACCAATGCGAAACTGGCCGAGGTGGAAAAGATATTGGCGAAGCACCCAGAGGTGGCGACCAACTTCAGTGCCATCGGTCTCGGTTCGGCTGGGCAAGTGAATCAGGCATTCTCCAACGTGCGCATGACGCCACGGCGTGAGCGCACGCTGTCGCAGCAGGAGTTGCTGGTGCAATTGCGCCGGGAACTGGCAGGCATTCCCGGTATCCGCGCCTACCCAGCGCCAGTGGCGAACGTCGGCGGGCAGCGCGGCGAGCCGTTGCAGTTCGTGCTCACCGGCGACAACATCGACGAAGTGGCGCGGCTGGCGAAAGAATTGCAGCGCAAACTGGCGAAGGAAGTGCCGGAGTTGGGGCGCGTCGACCTCGACCTGCAGCTCGATCTGCCGCAACTGTCGGTGAACATCGATCGGGCCAAGGCTGCAGCGCTGGGGGTGTCGGCACAGGACGTGGCCAGCGCGATCAGCACGCTGACGGGCGGTGTGGATGTCGCGCAATACAATGACGAACCGGGGGACGGCGAGCGTTACTACATCCGCCTCAAGGCGGGCAATGGCGTCGTTCACCCAGCCGCTGGACATGCGGCGCATCTACCTGCGCGCACGCGACGGCAGCATGGTGCGCCTGGATAACGTGGCGACCTTCGGGCAGAAGCTGGGTGCGGCGGTGGTCGGGCGTTACGATCTGCAATACTCGGCCACCTTCTATGCCACGCCGACCATGCCGCTGGGCGACGCCACCGTCAAAGTGAAAGAAATCACCGAGGGCATGTTGCCGGCGGGTTATCGCGTCAAACTCATCGGCGCGGCGGAAGAGTTCGGCAAAACCGTGGGCTACATGCTGTTCGCCTTCGTGCTGGCCATCGTGCTGCTGTACATGGTGCTGGCCAGCCAGTTCAACTCCTTCATCCAGCCCTTCATCATCATGGTGGCGCAACCGCTGGCCATCATCGGCGGCATCGCCGCCCTGTGGCTGGCGGGACATACGCTGAACATCTACTCCATGGTGGGGCTGGTGCTGCTGATCGGCCTGGTGGCGAAGAACTCCATCCTGCTCATCGACCTCACCAACCAGCGTCGCGCACAAGGCATGCAGATCGATCAGGCGCTGAGCAACGCCTGCCCGATCCGTCTGCGGCCGGTGCTGATGACCTCTGCCACCATCATCCTCGCCCTGTTGCCGGCCGCGACTGGGCTTCGGTGCGGGTTCCGAGACCAACGGCCCGCTGGCGGTTGCGGTCATCGGCGGCATGATCTCTTCCACGCTGCTCACGCTGGTGGTCGTGCCATCGGTGTATTCACTGGTGGAAGGCGGCTTGCAGCGCTGGGCGCAACGGCATCCCAAGGCCGCGGACTGATGCGGGGTATGGGTTCGCCCGCCTAACGTATCAGGAAGATCGTCGCCAATCCCAGGAAGATGAAGAAGCCGCCGCTGTCGGTGATGGCGGTGATCATCACGCTGGAGCCGATGGCGGGGTCGCGTCCCAGCTTGTGCATGACGAGCGGGATGGCCAGGCCGACGATGGCACCCACGGTCAGGTTGAGTACCATCGCGCTGGTCATCACGATGCCGAGCGGTACGCTGTGGTACAGGAGGTACGCGAACAGGCCGGCGATGCCGCCCCATACCAGGCCGTTCAAGCCGCTGATCGCCAGTTCCTTGAGCATCAGCCGGCGCGCGTTGCCTTGCGTGATCTGTCCCAGTGCCAGCGAGCGGATGATGATGGTGGTGGTCTGGTTGGCCGAGTTGCCCGCGATGCCGGCGACGATGGGCATCAGCGTGGCGAGCGCCACGAACTTCTCGATGGTGTCCCTCGAACTCGCCGATCACGCGCGAGGCGAAGAAGGCGGTGCACAGGTTCAGCGCCAGCCAGGTCCAGCGGTTCTGTGCCGATTTCCACACCGAGGCGAAGATGTCTTCCTCTTCGCGCAGACCGGCCTGGTTCAGCAAGTCGCTCTCTGATTCGGCACGGATGAAGTCCAGCACCACGTTCACCGTTACGCGTCCTACCAGTTTGCCGTCCTCGTCCACCACCGGTGCGGAGACCAGGTCATAGCGCTCGAACGCCTGTGCCGCCTGGTCCGCCTTGTCGTCCGGGTTCAGGCGGATGGTCTCGGTCAGCATCAGCTTGCCGACCTCCACCTCCGGCTCGTTGACCACGATCAGGTTGATCGGCAGCACGCCCTTGAAGCGGTCGTCGCGGTCCACCACGAACACCTGGTCGGTATGGTCGGGCAGCTCGTCGAAGCGGCGCAGATAGCGCGACACCACCTCCAGCGTCACATCCTCGCGCACATGCACCATGTTGAAATCCATCAGGGCGCCGACCGAGTCCTCCGAGTACGACATGGCCGCGCGCAGCTGTTCGCGTTCCTCGATGGATAGCGCCTTGAACACGTCGCGCATCACGTATTGCGGCAGGTCGGGCGCCAGGTCGGCGATCTCGTCGGTGTCGAGTTGTTCGGCTGCCGCGCGCAATTCCTCGCGGTTCATGGTGGCGATCAGCGATTCGCGCACCGCATCGGAGACTTCGATCAGGATCTCGCCATCGCGATCGGCTTTTACCAGGTCCCATACCAGCAGGCGCTGCTCGATGGGCAGGGCTTCCAGAATGTAGGCGATGTCGGCGGGGTGCAGTTCGTCCAGCTTTTCGCGCAGTTCCGCCAGGTGCCGCTTGTGCAGCATCTTGTCCAATAGCTCGTGCCGTTCATCGCGGGGCATTTCCTGCTGGCTCACCACCGCTTCCACCAATGCCTGCTTTTCCAGCAAGTGTTGCACCTGTTGCAGGTGTTCCTGCACATTCTCGGTGTACTCGGTGTGGTGTTCGTGATCGTGTCTGTTCATTGCGAGCAATCCTACGAGTTACGGCACAAAATACGGCAGATATCAGGCTGTCAGAGGTGGAGGATAACTTATAATCCCAGCACCACTTCTGTTTTTACCACGGGGCGACTTCGTCATGCCAAACGATCCGAATACTGAACCCCAGACCCGCCAGCAGACGGTGCTAAATCTAATAAAAAAGCATAGGCTCGTCGAGGAATTCGTCCACAAGCAGGACATGCCGCGCCATGATCTTGGTGGAGTCACTGGTGCGCAAACAGAATCTGGCGAAGTTGCGGGAGCTGCTGAACCAGCTGGCCCCGGCGGAAGTGTCGGAAATACTGGAAGGCTTGTCGCCCGACGACCAGCTGTTCGTCTGGGACCAGCTCAACGATGAGCGCAAGGAACTTATCCTGAAGGATGTGCCCATCACGCTCATCCAGGCGCTGGGCAAGCGGGAATACAAGAACGAGAGATCTAGCATCAAGGCCTTCGAGCTGCATGAGGGGCGCCTGCGCGAGATCGTGATCAGCACCAGGGAGGACCTGATCAAGGTCAAGCCTGTCTGGGTGGACATGGTCAATCCCACGTTCGAGGAGCGGGTCTGGGTAGGCGCCGTCTTCGGCATGGAGCTGCCCGATCCGAACAAGCTGAACGATCTGGAGTCGAGCGCGCGGTTCTATATCGAGGACAGCGGAGCTGTCCATCTGCGCTCCGATTTCCTGCTGGACAAGGAGGATGTGTCGCGTAGCGTTCCGGTGGCATTCATCCTGTACCAGGACACGCTCATCTCACTGCGATCGGTCGATCTGCCGGTCTTTCGTCTGCAGCGTTTGCGCGCGATGATGCAACCGAACTACGTGCTCGACTCCAAGGATGTCTTGCTGGATCTGTATGCGGCCGACGCAGAGTATTCGGCCGATGCGCTGGAGGATGTCTACCAGGGGCTGCGCGTGGTGAGCAAACAGGTGCTCAGCAACAACAATATCGGCGAGAAGGCGGACGACACGCTGACGGCCATCGCTCACGAGGAAGACCTGAACGGTCTGATACGCAGGAACGTACTGGATACCCGCCGCGCGGTTTCGTTCCTCATGCGCGGAAAGTTCCTGTCCAAACAACAGGCTGAGGATGCGCAGCAGATCCTGCGCGACATCGATTCCTTGGACGGGCACACCGCCTTCATCTTTGACAAGATCAACTTCCTGATGGATGCCACGGTCGGCTTCATCAACAACAACCAGAACAAGAACGTGAAGCGCCTGACCGTACTGAGCGTCGTGTTCATGCCGCTCAATGTGCTGGCCGGTATCGGCGGCATGTCGGAATTCTCGACGTGGACACAGAGCATCCCGTGGCCCATCTCCTACGCGCTGTTCACCGCGGGGCTGTGCATCGTCGCCTGGCTGACCTACCTGTTGCTGCGTTTCTTTGAGCGGCGCGAAAAGTCCGGGCTGGGCGAAGCGCAGCTCTAAGCGGCGTCAGTTCACCGACACCAGCGGCCGGATGAACTGGTAACCGGCCCCGCTGATGGCCTGCAGGGGATTTCGGCCGTCATCCAGTTTGGGCAGCTTGCGGCGCAGGCGGCTGATGCTGGCCTCAAGGGCGCGCGGGTCATAAACAGCGGGATCTTTGCCCAATGCGCGTATCAGGGCGTCTCGGCTCACCTTGTGCTGAGGTTCTCCGGCAAGCGTTTCCAGCAGTGACATTTCCCAGTTGCTCAGCGGAACGGGCGTGCTATCCGGCGGCTGCAATTCGGAGCGGGCCGGGAACAACTTCCAGGCTTGTGCAGGCATCGTCGTCGGTTGAAGGCGCAGCAGCAGATTGTCGATCACGGCCAGCATCTCGTTGAAGTCGATGGGCTTGACCAGATAGTCGTCTGCACCGGCGCGACGACATTCGAGGCGGTCGGCCGATTGGCTGCGCGCCGTGACCATGACGATGCCCATCGTCAATCCGAACCTTTCCCGCAAACGCCCCGCCAGCGCTGCGCCATTTTCGCCTGGCAGATTGAAGTCGAGCAGCACGATCTCGGGGGCGAATTGCCGCAGGTTATGGTCCAGAGCGCGTCCCGCTCTCGACACCTCGCGCTTCATGCCCGGCGT
The DNA here is from genome assembly GCA_963813255.1 of uncultured beta proteobacterium. GTDB lineage: Bacteria > Pseudomonadota > Gammaproteobacteria > Burkholderiales > Gallionellaceae > Sideroxyarcus. Next base: position 25,163 of record CAWEYD010000015.1, read on the forward strand.
AAACGAGGAAGGAAACGATCTCTTCCTGCTGGGCAAGGTCATCTTCTACAACGATAATGCGCGCCATCTGTTTCGATTCATGAGGGTTTGCCGCAATGCCCAATTTACGCATGCAACTGTCCGGTGTGCAAGCCTTGCTGAACCGGATGAATCTGCAAAGCCGTTTTTTGCTGATCATCGGAACGTCGTCGCTGCTGTTGGCTCTGGTGATCTGGGCGGTATTCAACAGCGTCACGTCAAGAGTGATCGACCGCATCGGCGTACGTTTCGCCGAGAAGCAGGTGCTGTATGACAAGGCGCGCACCTTGCAACCTTTGATACGCGAGGTGGCGCTGGCGCAGCACATGGCGGACAGCGCCATCATCAAACGGTGGGCGGCGAACGAGCGCGATCCCAAATTGAGTGCAGCCGCGTTGGCAGAAATGGAGGAGTTCCGGAAGAACTTCCAGGACCGCAGTTTCTTCCTGGCGCTCGCCGGATCGGGGCATTACTACTTCAACGATGCCAGCGGCCAATATCTCGGCCGCGAGTTGCGTTATACGCTGCGCGATACCAACCCGGGTGACGCGTGGTTCTACGCCACCATCAGGAGCGCGCAGGATTACCACATCAATGTGGACCCGGACGCCAAGCTGGGCGTGACCAAGGTGTGGATCAACGTGCTGCTGCGCGATGGTGACAAGGTGCTGGGGGTGATCGGCACCGGGCTGGATCTGAGCGACTTCATCCGCAATGTGGCGGACATCAACCAGCCCGGTATCACCAATCTGTTCGTGGATCAGGGATGGGGCGATCCAGATCTACCGCGATGTGCAATACATCGACTTTTCCAGCATCGCCAAATCCGCGGACAAACGCAGATCGATAGATCAATTGCTGGAACGTCCCAACGACCAGGCGTGGGTGCGTCAGGCTGTTGCCGCGGCCGATGCGGGCAGCAGGACCGTGCCTACCGGCCTGGTGCAGATCAAAGGCAAGCGCTATCTGGCCGGCGTGGCCGCCTTGCCGGAGGTGGGCTGGTACGACGTGACACTGCTCGACCTCGACGTGCTGTTGCCGCAGCGCGACTTTCTTGACATGGCGCTGGCTGTGGGCGCGGCCGTGCTGGGGATATTGCTCGTGCTGGCGTTCACTTTGCACCGGCTTGTACTCAGGCCGGTGGCGAAACTGACCGATGCCGCGGCGCGTGTAGCGCAGGGGGATTTCGCTCATGCCGGGAATGGAGCATGGCAGGTGGCGAGGTCGGGCAGCTTGCCACACAGTTCAACTCGATGACCGATTCCATCCAGAAAACACAGAACTGGCTGGAGGAGGCTGTCGCCAAACATACCCGCGAACTGCTCGATGCCAAGCGCATGCTGGAGATCTCACTGGAACAGGAGAAGGCCGGGCGGGAGGCGCAGGTCAATCTGCTGGCCTTGATGGCGCATGAGGTGCGCAGTCCGGTCGCCGTGATAGGCAACACCGCGCAGATGTTGAAGGCGCTGGCCGCCAGCGAAAAGCCGGAATGGCTGCCACGCATCGACAAGATCATGGTTGCGGTGCGCCAACTGGCGCAGTTGATGGACGAAGTCCTGGCGGACGATCGCATCGGCTTGAAGAGCAGGGGGCTGGAGCGGCAGCGCGGGGACCTCAATGTCTTCTGCAACGAACTGCGCTTGAGTCAGATGGCGTTGCGCGGAAAGAGCTATCCGTTTTGAGCCCTGTGCCGGCGATGCAACCATCTATGCCGACTGGCAGCTCATCAAGATCGCCGTCTCCAATCTGATCGACAACGCGGAAAAGTATTCGCCATCCGGGAGCGAGATAAGCTTGCGCGTGCGACGTGCCGAGCCGCACGCCATGTCCATCGAAGTGACACGATCAGGGGAAGGCCATTTCTCCGGAACTGCGGGAGCGTATCTTCGAAAAATTCATTCGCGGTCAGCATAACGAAGACGTGCAGGGAATCGGGCTCGGCCTTTATCTGGTCAACTGGATAGTCCGGCTGCACGGCGGACACGCCGAAGTCGTGGCAACGGAAGAGGGCAACACCTTCCGTCTGGTACTGCCGCAACGCTAGATCTGCAATGGCGATCTGAGCGGAAGATGCTGCGGCTGCCCGGCACCGGCCAATTGTCAGGATTTGTCAGCCTTCCTCGAAAGTCCATTGATATGATTCGGCCCGAAAATGGGGCAATGAAAATCATTCTCTGTTGTCAGGCCATTATCCAAAATTCAATTTCCTCGCGCAGTGACCTGCTTTTGCCGTCGCCTTGACGGCAAGAGCGCGCGGAACTTGAAGCGTGAAGCCTGAAGCTGTGTCTGCGGTCGCAACCTCTTAACAGTGTCTGCCGCCTTTCCGACACCGGTGACGATTTACTCTCAGATTTGAATGTGCCTGTCGCCAGACAACATCGTCTGGCTGACTATATATGTGCTCGTTTTGGTGGCGTGATTGATGTGTAACGCGTTGATATATTAATTGAATGTGGCATTTGAGGTTGGCTGGCATGGAGTGTGCTAGCTATGTGTCAGTGGATTAGCAGGTCAACTGATATGTTGATGTAGTGCCGACAAGAATAAACAGGTATAGCGAGGAAGAGTATTTGCCCGAGTGCAGAACCGAGCGGTGTGCCGAAAGGCGCGTCCGCCCGGCTGGAAGATAAATCCAAGTATGAGTGACATCCAACGGCAAAAAAATTGAGCTATTCACCCGCCTGGTCTGCGGGTGCGTATCCCTTTTGCTGCTATTTCCCGCAGTCCGGATGGGCGGTCGGTACCGCCGCAGGAACCGTCATCTCCAACGTCGCGACCGTGAGCTACGGACTGGGCGGCGTTGCCCAGCCGGCCATCACCAGCGCGGCGGCAACGATCAAGATCGACGAAGTCATACAGCCCACGCTGACCTGGCAGGACGGCACGCCGGTCATCGTCAACTCGCCGGGAACGAACGGTGCGCTGACCTTCCTGTTGACCAACAGCGGCAACGGCCAGGAAAGCTTCGGTTTGGTTCGCACCAATGGCCCGGCTCCGCTTCCCGCAGGGAATTACACGCCGCTGAACGGGACTGTCGGTTCGATGTATCTGGAAAACGGCTTGCTGGCCGGGTTCCAGGCTAGCGGCCCGAATGCGGACACGCTCTATGTGCCGGGGGTGAACGATCCCAAGCTGTCGGCGGATGCGGGGCAATTCATCTATGTGGTCAGCGATACGCCCGTGGTCACGCCGAACTACGCGCGGGGACGTATTGCTGCAAGTCGCATCCATGACCGCCGGCGCTAGCGGGTGCCGCACCGGGAACCAGTCTGGCCAATGCGGGGCAAGGCGGCGGCTTCGCCGTGGTGGGCAGTGGACGTGCCCAAGCGAGTGCGACCGGCAGCTATCTCAGCAACGGGCTGGGCTTTGCCATGACCAAGACCGTCACCAGCGTGCTCGATCGTAATGGTACCGCGGTGCTGATGCCGGGCGCGGTGATGACCTATCAGATCCTCGCCACCCTGTCGGGTGTGGGCACTGCCAACAATCTTGTGATCGCCGATCCGCTGCCCGCCAATGTCACCTACGTGCCTGGCAGCATCATGGTGGATGGGGTCGCCAAGACCGACGTGGCCGATGCCGACAACGCCCAATTCATCAATGCCACTCAAACCGTTTCTGTGTCGCTGGGGAATGTTGCCGCCCCGGCGAATGTCGTCATCACCTTGCGCGCAACGATCAATTGAAGGAGGCTGTAATGCGTATTTCCCGTTTACTGTTCACCACCACGCTGCTCACCCTGCTGGGTGGATATTCGCTGGCTGCCCAGGCGGCAGACGGTGCCATCAAGGTGAGCAGCATCGCCGAAGTGGAAGTCGTCACGGTCGGCAAGGATGGCAACAAGACCGTCAAGCGCGCCTCTCCCGAAAAAGCCGTTCCCGGCACCGAGGTGATCTTTACCAACAGGTTCGAGAACGTCGGCAACAAGGCGGCGAGCGACATCGTAATCAACAATCCCGTCCCCAACGACACCACTTACAAGGCAGGCAGCGCCTTTGGCAAGGACGCCGTCGTCGTCTTCTCCGCGGATGGTGGCAAGACCTTCGATACAGCCGACAAGCTGAAGGTCAAGGGCGCGGATGGAAGACAACGCAATGCGCTGCCTGGCGAATACACGCATATCCGCTGGACCTACAAGGGCCAACTGGCGCCAGGCAAATCCGGCGAAGTTGGCTTTAACGCGGTCATCAAATAACTGGGGCAGTCATGAACCACTCTTTTTCGAGTTATCCAGGGCGTTACGCAATGCCCGAAGCAATGACGGATCCGCCACGGATCTGTTTCCCTATTTCTGGGCACGGCCCGTTGAGCAGGAGGAACTTGCCATGAACAGAAAAAAATAAGCAGCAAGCATTTAGTAGTGACCAGTGGTTTAAGCAGTTTTTGGATGTGTTTAATAGGAGAAATGAAATGAAGCGAACTCATATGAGTAGAACTTCCAAACTCGCCGCCTTGTTGGCCGGTGCGACGATGTTTGGTCTGGTTACACAAAGCGCGTTGGCTGCCGGTACGGCATCCGGCACCTCCATCGGCAACCTGGCGACCCTGAGCTATACGGTCGGCGGCGTGACTCAGACCCCGATCGGTTCCTCGGCAACCGGCAACACAGTGGGGGCAGGTACCGCCACCACGTTCGTGGTCGACAACAAGGTCAATGTGACTGTCACTGAAGGCAACACGACGTTCACCACAGTCGTGCCCGGACAACTGGCCGCTGTGACCACCTTTACCGTAACCAACGCCGGTAACACTACGCAAGACTTTGCCTTGGCCGCTGCGAACGCTGCAGCCGGTCAGACTCTGTTTGTCCCCCTGCTGACTGACAACTTCGATGCCACCAACGTGAAGGTGTTCGTTGAGTCGGGTGCAACTGCGGGTTTCCAGGCGGCGCAAGACACCGCGCTCTTTGTTGACGAACTGGCGGCTAACGGCACTGCGACGGTGTACGTCGTCACCGATATCCCGGTCGCGCAAATCAACAATGACGCTGCATTGGTCAGCCTGACCGCCACCACCGAAGCTGGTGGTACTGCGGGCACGCAAGGTGCGGTAGTTGCCGAAACCACTACTGCCAACACTGCTGGTGTGGATGTGGTGTTCGCCGACGCTGCGGGTTCCGATGAGATCGCAAGGGACGGCAAGCACTCCGCTCGCGACGCCTACAAGGTGGTTTCCGCCATCATCAGCGTAGCCAAGACGGTAGCGCTGCTGTGCGATCCGTTCAACGGCTCGACCAACCCGAAGAACATCCCGGGTGCGGCGGTACAGTACGCGATCACCATCGCCAACACCGGTGCGGCAGCAGCGACCTTGAGCCAAGTGACCGACAGCCTGAATGCGGCTCTGGCTTTTGACACCACACTGATCAGTGGTGCGGGCGCCGGTGCGAATTGCGTGGGCGGTGCAGGTACTCTGTCGGCCACGGGATTCGGTGCGGTGGCTGGCGTGGGTGCAACGACCTATGTTGCTCCCGGTCTGGCAGCGCAAGCGGTCACCGCAGGTGCCTCCGTAGCTGGCGCAGTGGGCGCGCAAACGGTCACCATCAACTACGGCACGTTGGCGAGCCCGGCGACTGCAGCTCTGGTGGGCGGTGTGTTGCCGGCAGGCGATTTCGTCACGGTTTATTTCAACGCGTTCGTGCAATAAGCGACGAGATAAGCAGTGCTTGATTGTCTGACAATCAGTCCATCCCCGACCCGCACGGTACGCCGTGCGGCAGGGGATGTGTTTGGCAGGTTGGCCGCAGGGCCAGCCCGCCTTTTGCTGCGCACTTCCCGTGTGCAGCAAAAGGCGTCTGTATTCGCAGCGGCGGTCGTGTTCAGTGCTGGCGCATGGGCGGTCACACCGGTCAATACGCCGATCACCAACACCGCCACCGCCACCTACAGCGTGGGTACAGGCACGGCACAGACCAATCTGTCGACCATCAGCACCTCGACGGTGAACACGGCAGCGTGCGTGACCTTGGGGGTGAAGGTCGATCTCATGCAATACATACCGCCCGGCCGTGCCGCACAGGCTCCGGCGAATGCCAGCTATGAAGTGGTGCATGCCAGTGCCTATTCCCCCAGCGGCGCACTCACCGGCCCGTTCACGCCTCTGGCCAACCCGACCCTGCTGGGAACGGCTATACCGGCCACTTTGCCGTCCAATCTGCTGCTGGCGCCGCTCAAGGATGCCGCCGGGAATACGGTCGCGACCTATTCGCGCAACGAGCCGATCTTCGTGCGCGTGGTCAGTTATGGCGCCAACACCAATGCCGCCGTGGCCGACACCATCGTGGTGACGCTGGCCACCAACCAGAGTGGCGACAGGGAAGTGCTGCAACTCACCGAGACTGGCCCTTCGACCGGGGTGTTCGTGGGGGCGATCTCGACCGTGTTCTCAGCGCTCGAGTCGGGTGCCATCTCCAACGATGGGCACATCACCGTGACCCCCGACGAGGAGACCATCACCGGCATCTACATCCACACGGACTGCAATACCGGTGCGAGCATCGCCAGTTCCAGCAGCGGACTGATCGACCCTTACGGTGTGGTGTTCGATTCCGCAACGGGCGCACCGGTCAACGGCGCAAAGATCACCCTGATCGATACGGCGACCGGCTTGCCCGCTATCGTGTACTGCGACGACCAGGTCACCGTGTTGCCGCAGCCGCTCACCAGCGGCGCGCCCACCGCCTGCGATGCCACCATGGGCGCGGGGAGTTACCGCTTCCCGCAGGTCGCGGCAGGCAGTTACCGTCTGGTGGTCGTGCCGCCCGCAGGCCATGTGTTCCCCTCTGCCGTCGCATCAGCGAGCCTGCCGGCTGTAGTCGGCCTGCCAGCAGACGTACCTTCCGTCCTGGGCAATCCCGGCCTGACGCCCGGTGCCTCGTACGGTGGCGTATTCACGCTGTGGGGGCCGGCATTGAAAGTGGACATCCCGGTGGACTCGGGTTCGAACACGCTGACCATCCAGAAGACAGCGGACAAAGCCGTGGTCTCCACCGGCGAATATGTGCCTTACAACCTGAACATCAGCAACAACAGCGCCGTGGCCCTGACAGGCGTGCAGGTCGCCGACCATGTGCCGGTCGGTTTCCGCTACCAGAAGGGCTCGGTGAAGCTGGACGGGGTAGTCACCAACGAGCCTTTGATCTCGGCGGATGGCAGCACCCTGACCTTCACCCTGAATATGGCTGCAGCGGGCAAGGCGACGGTACGTTACGTACTGGAAGTGACCGCTGGTGCGCGCACCGGTACCGCGGAAAACACCGCGACCGCAGTGGGCGGCGTCACTTCCAACACCGGCCGCGCCAGCGTGCTGGTGCGCGAAGACTTGTACCGCAACAAGGCGATATTGATCGGCCGCGTGATCGATGTGTCGCGTCCGGACAACGAGGAGTTCGCCAACCCCAACGACACGAAGAGCGTCTGCGACGACAAGGTGGACAACGATTTCCGCGGGCTGGCGAAAGCGCGCGTCGTGATGCAGGACGGCACTTATGTGCTGACCGACAGGGAAGGCCGCTGGCACATCGACAATCTGCGCGCCGGAACCCACGTGGTGCAGCTGGATCTGGATTCCCTGCCCAAGGATTATGAAGTGGTGGACTGCGAACAGAACGACCGCTTCGCCGGCCGCCTGTATTCGCAGTTCGTCAATCTGCAGGGCGGCAGCCTGTGGCGCGCCGATTTCCATGTGCGCAAGAAGCCGTCGCTTGCACGCCGCCTCACCCAGACTTTGAGCGCGCAAGCCGAAGTCGGACAACACCGTGGTGGGCTTGCGTGTGGAAGGCAGCACCGAAGTGACCGGCTACAGCGCCACCGTGATGCTGCCGGAATACGCGCTGTACGTGAATGGCAGCGCAAGGCTGAACGGCGAGCCGGTGGCCGATCCCGTCGTGGTCGGCAATGTGCTGATCTTCCGCAGCCTGGCCAAGCCAGCCAAGTGGCAGGACCAGTACCAGTTCGAGTCGGAGAACATCGGGCCCAAGGCCACCATTCAATCCTCGGTGCGCTTCACCCCGCCCGGACGTGCCGCACAGACCGCCCCCTTGGCGCAGATCGCCATGCTCAACCATGCTGCGACCAGCGGTCGACAGCTCGGCCGATGTGCTGGTCGAAGCCGCCGACAGCCGCCCCGCGAAAACGCCGATGGATGACGATCCGACCCGCCTGCTGGAAAAACTGCCCTACACCGAAACGTGGCTGGCTGCAGCGCAGCCGGGCGACGAATGGCTGCATCCGCAGTCCAGCTTCCACCCCAATCTGCCGGTGATGATGGTGGCGGTGAAGCACGACCCGAAACATAAATTGTCGCTGACGGTGAATGACGAGCCGGTCGATGCGCTGGCCTATCGACGGCATGCAACTGAACGCGACGCGCACGGTCGCCCTCAGCAACTGGCGCGGTGTGCAGGTGCATGAAGGCGACAACAAGTTCGAACTGGTGATACGCGATGCCGACGGCAAGGAGGTCAGCCGTGAAGTGCGCAGCGTCCACTACGCCTCGACCCCGGACCACGTCGAACTGTTGCCGCTGCAATCGCGCCTGATCGCCGACGGCAAGACACGTTCCATCATCGCCGTGCGCTTCCTCGACAAGGACGGCGTGCCCGTGCGTCGCGGCATCAACGGCGAATTCCAGTTGAACGACCCCTATCGTTCGGCCCAGCGCCGCGAGGCTATCGAGCGCGAGCCGCTGGTCGGCAATGTGGGCGGCAAGGCACGTTTCGAGGTGGGGAACGACGGCATCGCCATGATCGAGCTGGAGCCCACCACGCAATCGGGCGAAGCCGTGCTCAGCTTCCAGTTCAACGACACCCGCATCCAGCTGCTGCGCGCTTGGCTGGAGCCTGGCCAGCGCGACTGGATACTGGTCGGTTTTGCCGAAGGCACGGCGGGACACAAGACGCTGTCCGGCAACATGCAGAACCTCAAGGCGACCGATGCGGACAACCAGTTGTTCGACGGCAACAAGCTGGCGTTCTACGCCAAGGGCAGTATCAAGGGCGATTACCTGCTGACCGTCGCCTACGACACCGCCAAGCAGACCAACGCCAAGCTGCTCAAGCAGGCAATCGATCCCACGCAGTATTACACCCTGTATGCCGATGCCACCCAGGCCCAGCATGACGCGGCCTCGTCCAGCAAGCTGTACCTGAAACTGGAGCGCAAGCAGTTCTATGCCATGTTCGGCGATTTCGACACCGGCCTCACCGTCACCGAGTTGTCGCGCTACAGCCGCACCGTGAACGGCGTGAAGAGCGAATACAAAGGCGAGCAACTGGGCTACAACGCCTTCGCCACCGTCACCGCGCAAGCATATGTGAAAGACGAGATCCAGGGCAACGGCACCTCCGGCCTATACAGGCTGTCGCGCAGCAACATCGTGATCAACTCCGACAAGATCCGCATCGAGACCCGCGACCGCTTCCAGTCGCAGAACATCGTCAGCACGCACGTCCTGACCCGTTATCTGGATTACGACATCGATTACAACTTCGGCACCCTGAGCTTCCGCGAGCCCATCCAGAGCCGCGACGGCAGCTTCAACCCGACCTACATCGTGGCTGAATATGAATCGGCCGACCCGATAGACAGCAAGGCGACCTTCGGCGGACGCGGCAGCTTCAAGCCCATCAAAGATCTCGAGATCGGCGCGACGGCGGTGCATGAGGGCACGGTCGGTGCGACCGGCAATCTGACCGGCTTCGATGCCACCTACATGCTCAGCGAGCAGACCAAGGTGCGCGCAGAACTGGCCGGTACTGACCGCAACCGCATCGGCAACGTCGCCAGCGGCAACGCCTGGCTGGGCGAAGTGACCCACCACGAGGCAGCATGGGACAGCAAGGTGTATCTGCGCGAGCAGAGCGGCGGCTTCGGCTTCGGCCAGCAGGCCGCGTCGGAGATCGCCACGCGCAAGGTGGGGTTCGATGGCCGCCTGAAGCTGGATGCCACTTCGCAGCTGAAGGGACAGGCCTACCAGCAGGACAACCTCACCACCGGGGCGAAGAACACCGTGCTGGAAGCGCGCGTCGACGAGAAGATCAGCGAAGCGTTGAACGCCTACTACGGCGCTCGCACCGCACGCGACACCAATGCCAATATCAACAGCCACAGCGACCAGCTGCTGGCCGGTGCCGCCTATACTGCGCTGGACCGGAAGCTCACCCTGCGCGCCAGCGGGCGAGCTCAGTGCAGGCACGGCGGGCAGCGTCGCCATGCCGAACCGTTTGATCCTGGGTTCCGATTACAAGCTGACCGAACAGACCAAGGCCTTCGCCGAACAGGAATTCGCGCGCGGCGAAAAGATCTCCGCCAACACTACTCGCGTCGGTCTGCGTACCCAGCCCTGGATGGGCGCCGAGATGTCGGCTTCCGTGGCAGACAATTTCACCAACGACGCGGAGCGCCTGTACGCCAACATGGGCATGGTGCAGCGCTGGCAGATCACCGAGCACTGGCAGACCGATTTCAGCGTCGACCGCAGCCAGACCATGCGCAACACCGCGCCCCAGTTCAACCTGAACACGCCGCTCCCCTCCGGCACCACATCGCCTGCGGCAGGCTACACCGGCGACTTCACCGCCTTCGCGGTAGGCGGCGGCTATAACGACAAACTGTGGAGCGGCAACGGCCGCGTCGAAGTGCGCAACGCCAGCTTGGGCAACCAGAAGAACCTGCTGCTCGGCATGCAGCGCAACCTGGAAGAAGGGCGCTCGATGGCCGTGGGCTACACCATGCGCCAGACGGACAGTCCGCTCGTCAATACCCGCAACAGCGATCTGCGCCTGTCGTTCGCGCATCGCCCGCATGACAGCGAATGGGTCTGGCTGGATCGCGCCGACTTCATCACCCAGACATCGCAAGCGGCCGGCAGCACCCTCAAGGGCGACAAGCTGGTGAACAACTTCAACGCCAACTGGATGCCCAGCCGCCATACCCAGGTCTCGCTGCAATACGGTTCCAAGTACGTGCTGGACACGATCGACAACACCGACTACAGCGGTTACACCGACCTCATCGGCGCGGAAGTGCGCCACGACCTGAACCAGGATTGGGATGTGGGCGCGTTCGGCTCGGTGCTGCGCTCGGTGAATGCCGGCGTGCGCAGCTACGGTGTGGGCGCGTCGCTCGGTTACAAGCTGATGGAGAACATGTGGGTCTCCGGCGGCTACAACCTGCGCGGCATGGATGATCGCGATTTCGCCAATGCGGCCTATCGCGCAAAAGGACCGTTCATCACACTGCGCATGAAGGTCGACCAGGACACCTTCGGGTTGAACGATGGCGGCCAACGCAGCCGTCCGTTGAGTGGAGAGTAAAGTCTTTATGAGCACCGCACACAAAATCAGGCAAACCGTTTTCGCTTCGGCACTGGCACTGCTGTTCGTGGCGCCGACTGCTCGCGCCGACAGCGTGGGCCAGGTGCAGACTACCAAATACTTCGCGCCGGAAACGGTGGCGATGATCAAGCAGCGTGTGATCGATGTCGCGGCCGGCGTGCCGGGCGCGACACTGGGCTTCAAGCAGGGCGATACGGTCAGCTACATCATCCAGTTCACGCCGATCGCCAACGGCTCCAACATCGGCGCCGGCGGCTATATCACCGACTACATCCCCGCGGGCACACAGGTCACCGGTGCGTGGTTCGTTCAGCCGGATGGCATGGGCGGCTTCTATCAGACCACGCCGCCGGCACCGGCACAGATGGCGGACGGGTTCGGGGTGGGCGGTGCCGGTGCCTACACCGCAAACTGGACATCCGACCCTTACACCATCAGCACCTGCACCGCGGCTGCGCTGACGCTGGCCAAATGTACCGGCAACCTGGCACAACTCTACGCGGATACGGGGATCTTCTATTCCACCGACACGCGCACTGCAGTGTTCGTGGATCCCAGCATCGACGGTCGTACCTGCGCAATGGTCGGCACCGACCGGCAACGGCTATAACGTGTGCCCGACACGCGGCGCCCAACTGGTTCCCTTGATGGGGGGCTTGGTCACCACCTGTGCGGCTGGCGGATCTTCCACGCACAACTACTGGGATGCAGCCATGACCAGTGCCTATGGCACGTCTGCCGCATTCCTGACCACCCTCGGCACGCTGCCACGCAATGCGGGCGTCGCTGCCGTCGACACGAATGGTGCGGGCTTAGCCCCCTTTCAATGCGGGTTCCCCTGTGGCCGGACCGGATACCGGATACCAGCTCGACTACACCGGCAACATCGGCCCCTGGCAGCGCATCAGCTATCCCGGCTCGATGGTGGGATCCAATGCCTTCACGCTGACCAATCCGGCCAAGGTCGCAGGAACCAACACCGTGTTGGCAACCTCGACTTCGGCTGGTACCAGCTTCCCGCTCCCGGCATCCACCAATGCCGTGCGCTGGGCGGCAGGGCGTCTGGTGGTGGGCATGCAAAGCTACGTCAAGATCAACCTCGTGCTGACGTGCAACGCCCCCGGCCAAGCGGCCTGGTCAATAACTCCGAAGTGTTCGGTGGTGACGGAAGTCCGGAGAGCACGACCGCTTCGACCGGCAACCGCGACAGCGCATGGGTGTATCACGTCCCCAGCGTGGCCAGCAACGTCTCGACCTTGTACATCCTGAAGGAAGTGGTCTGTGTCTATGACGCGACCGGGTACTTGCGTGCCTAACAACGGCGCGAACCTGCCGACTACCGGCACTCCCATAACGGTGGGTCCCAAGGTGCGTTACCGCATCGCATACATCAACACCAACAACGGTACGCAGCACAACGTGACGATCTGCGACCAGCTGCCCGCCACCGCAACTGCCATCGCGTTCGCCACCGCGGTCAGCCAGATCAGTGCGACCCCCAACATCGGCACACCCACCAGCCCGGCTGCGGCGGCATGCGGATTCGCGGCCGGCGGTACGACGTTCAATTACCCCACGATCCCGGTGATCGCGGGCGGCGGTGCCGGGATAATCGAATACGACGTGCAACTGCCCGTGCTCACGGCGGGTACCAGCATCTCGAATGCCGCGAAAGCAGTCAGTACCGAGATTCCGGCCGGCGTGACCTCGTATGCCCCGTCCAATGTGGTCGCTTCTGCTGCGGCCAATCTGATCATCAACAAGACTGTGTCGCCGACCACGCCGAACAAAGGTGACACGGTGACCTATACCGTGACCGTCTCCAATACCGGGAGTACGGCTGCGAGCCTGACCACCTTGGTCGATACCCTGCCGGGGTTAGCCACCGCAGTGGTGGCCAACCAGATACCCAGCCGCTTCAACTATGTGGCAACGAGTTCCCTCACCGTCAATGGAGCGCCCCTGTCCGGTGTGTCATCAGTGGTGACGCCACCCTTGACGCCGGCGACGATCAACAATGAGGTCGTTACCTGGACCTTTCCATCTGGCACGACCATTCCGGCTGGTGGGCAGTTGGTGGTGACATTCAGCGCGACGGCAGGCGGACCGTTGGCAACCAATTTGATGGTGTATGGGACAGCCTATAGCAACACGGCGACCATCAACTGTTCTGCCGCCTGTGTGCTCACACCGGTCGCACCGAATACCGCTACTTCCAAGACCACAGGCTTGACTGCTCCGGTGACACTGACCATCCCGCTCCTGCAGCTGACCAAGACCATCGATTGCGTATTCGTTGGCGGAGTCTGTACCTCAGGGTCTTACGTGACGGGCAGCAACATCCCGCCCCTGGCCATGCTGCGCTACAAGATCGTCTATACGAATCCGGAAGCGGTCGCGCAGACCATTACACTGACCGACACCCTGCCTGCATCGGCCACGGCAGCGGGTAACCTGTATGTCGCCAGCGGCCCAGACATCCGACCCAGCACGCCCGTGTTGTCGGTGAACACGGCGGCCGCAGGCGCAGCACCTGGGCCGGATGTGGCGCTGACGACGATCGCGGCCAGCTCGTTGGTGAGCTTTACACCAGTAAGCTTGGCGGGCGGTAGTTCCGGTACCTTGTACATGGATGTGCAGACCAATGCGGCGGCGGCAGCAATAGTTACCAACACCGCCTCCATCAACAGCGCCGAGCGCATTGCTGCCGGCGGCGCCGGTCTTACAGCGGTGACCAGCCTGGTGAGCGCCACTGCGGCAGCCTTGACCATCACCAAGACAGCTAACGTTTCCACGGTTGCACCGGGCGGGGCGGTGATCTACACCATCACCGTGACCAATCCCACTGCAGCGGCCGTGACGCTCACTAACCTGGTCGATACTTTGCCCAAACCTTTGCCCAATGTGGCCGGACGGACGATACAGTGCGGTACAACGGCCGCGACCTGTCTGGCGGTGACTACGGTGACGCTGAATGGTGTTGCAGTTGTACCCACGATGACGTGGACGGCGGCAACTGCCACCGTCGGACAGAAGAACACATGGACGTTCCCGGCTGCGGCCAAAACTTTGAACGCCGGTGCGACACTGGTACTGACCTTTACCGCCACCTACAGCGCGACAGTGTTGCCCGGCAATACCTACCTCAATGCCGCCACGCTGACATATACGGGGGGCACGGCGGCGACAGGGCCAGTGGCTCCGGTGACCGTGCCTTACAACTCCATCAGCGTGAGCAAGTCGGTGGTCACGCCCAATCCGGCTTCCATCGCGCCGAACAGCCCGGTGACCTACGCCATCACCGTCGCCAACACGGGCACGACACCGGTCCCGGTGACCAGCGTGGTGGATACATTACCGACAGCACCCTTGGGCACGGGAGCGATCGCCTACACTTCGACCACATCGGTGATGAATGGTGTGACACCGCTGGCCGTGGTCCCAACCTTGCTGCCGGCTACCGCCGTTGCAGGTACGGCGCAAGCGGTGACCTGGACACTTCCTGCGGCGACAACGATCCCGGTGGGCGGCTCCATCGTCATCACTTTCGTGGCGACCTATGGCGCTGTTCCGACTGGCGTGACTTATTACAACGATGTGAAGGTCAATTACACCGGAGGGCAGACAGCCAGCGTCACCATGCAGAACCTGGCACCGGTCACCGTGCCCGCGATCTCGAAGATCACCAAGACCATCGATTGCGTGTACGTGGGATTGGTCTGCACTCCCGGCAGCTACGTGGACGGGACGCCTATCCCGGTGAACGCCAAACTGGGCTACAAGATCGTCTACGAGAACCTGTCCGCACTGGCAGCCAGCGGCATCACAATCACCGACATCCTGCCGACCCAGACCGCCGCCAATCCGATCAGCAACCTGATCGTGAACGGCGTGGCTGCGGTGGCACCCGCCGCGGCAGCGGGCGGTGCGACCGCGACCTTGCTGACCGCCGGGACGCTGACCGCAGCGAATACGCCAGGTTCGACCGGCACCATCACCTTCGATGTACAGACAACGGCGACCGTGGGCGCAGGGGTGACCAACACCGGCAAGATGGTGAGCACTCAGGACCCGATGGGCGCGACCAGCTCCGCTACGGCAGCGGCGGCAGGCGGCAACCTGACGGTGACCAAGGCGGTCACGTCGGGTACCTCTTCCACGGTGGCGCAGGGCGGCATCGCGTCGTACACCATCACCGTCGTCAACAACGGATCGGCGGCGGCCACCCTGAACACTCTGGCGGACACCTTGCCCGGCACGCCCGCTGTTGCACCGGGCACCACCAGCCGCTTCACTTACACTGCGACTGGCGCGATCACCCTCAACGGCGCACCTGTCGTTCCAGTCTATACGGCGGTGGTGACTGCGCCTGCAGCACCCGCCACGCTGAACAAAGAAATAGTAAGTTGGACATTCACAGGCGGTGTGGTCATCCCCGCCGGACAGACTTTCACGCTCACCTTTACGGCCACGGTGGGAACGCTGGTGTCCAAAGGCTTGGCCGCACCCGGTGCGACCTACTACAACGATGTGACGGCGAATTACTCCGGCGGCGCATTCACCAGTGCGATGGCGAATGGACAGGCCCCGGTGCTGGTACCGTTCTATACACTGACGATGAACAAGACCATCGATTGCGTGTATGACACTTTGGGGGTCTGCCAGCCATACACCGGTATGCCTGTCCCGCCCAGTGCGAAACTGCGTTACCTGTTGTCGTACAGCAATCTGTCTTCATTGGCGCAAACCGTGACCGTCAAAGATACCCTGCCGGCATCGGCCACGGCGGCGGGCAACCTGTATGTGGGTAGCGGCCCGGATGTGCGCCCGAGCGTGCCGGCCTTGTCGGTGAATGCCGCTGCAGCCGGTGTCGCGCGCGGGCCGGATGTGGCGCTCACCACCCCCATCACACCTGCCACTCCCGTTGCCATGACTGCAGTCAGCTTGCCCGCGAACAGCTCCGGCAGTCTGTACATCGATGTGCAGACCAATGCGCTGGCGGGTACCTCCGTCGCCAACTGTGCCTCAATCAGTACCATTGCGACTGACACCTGTGCCACCGTGGGTTCGCTATCCATGGTGAGCAGCACCGCGACTGCGAGCGTGCAGAACGTGGCTGTGCTGAGCATCAGCAAGACCACCAGTACGCCCAGCGTCGTGCCAGGCGGGACGGCGACCTACACCATCAGCATCACCAACACCGGCACTGCCCCCACCTCTACGCTCAAGGTGTACGACTTCCTGCCTTATAGCGGTTTTGCGGTGGATGCGACCAAGCGGCTCGTCTATGTGGCCAATTCCTCAACCTTTAGCGCAGGCTTGCCGGTGCCGACCATCACCACGTCAGTGGCACCGACCATCCCGCCCTATGCCAGCAACATGAACCAGCAACAAGTGTTGTGGGACTTCGGCAACTACGCATTGGCAGTCGGCGCGACGGTGAGCATCACCTTCAATGCGACGGTGGGTTCCGCCATGCCGGCGGTGAGTTACTACAACAGCGCACGCTACGAGTACACCAGCGGCGGCATCTTCTTCAACGGCAACCTCAATACCGCTGCCCTGATCACCGTGACAAATGCACAGCCCTCACTGATGTTCCTCAAGACGGTCATGGTGCATTCCGACCCGGTGAACGGAACGACCAATCCGAAATACATTCCGGGCGCGCTGGCGGGCTATACCCTGGTGGCGACCAACTCCGGGACAGGCTCGGTGGACAACAACTCGCTGGTGATCACCGATGCTGTTCCCGCCAACACAGCGCTGTTCGTGAAGGACCTTGGGGCTGCCGGCTCGGGGCCGGTATTGTTCACCCAGGGGGCGACCAGCAGCACGCTGAGCTACACCTACACTGCGCTGGGCGATGCGGCGGATGACATCGACTTCTACGGCGGTGCGACGCCGGCATGGGGCTACGTGCCCGTTCCGGGTGCGGACGGTTGCGACCCGCTGGTCAGCAACATCCGTATCAATCCCAAGGGCACGTTTGTCGGTAATCCCACAGCGCCCAGCCCCAGTTTCAATTTGAATTTCCGTGTTTGTGTGAAGTAATTACTAAGCGAGGCATCCACCATGAATAAGCTGACCCTCTCACTTCTGACCGCTGCCCTGTTCGGCTGCATTGCATCCGCAGCCGCAGACGAGTTGCTGCCCAAGGATCTGCAGAACATCGAAGCCCTGCAGCGCCGGGCCGACCAGATGGCATTCGGCGAGACAGGCTCGGACAATTATTACCTCGCCAAGGCGCGCACCTGGCTGGATATGGCGCTGAGCGAATACCACCAGAAGGACACTACTGGCACCGTACTCGCGGCGACCGCGCAGGCCGCGGGATTGCTCGATGCCCTGGAAAAGAACCAGACCGACATCAGCCGCGATACGCCCAAGACCATCCAGGGCAGCGAAGTGGTGCGCACCGACCTGTGGGAAAAGATCGCCACGCTGAAGAGCCAGCCGAAATTCTCCTGTGGACAGACGCAGTTGGCCGAGGCCGAGGTGTATCTGGTGTGGACCGGGCATGAGAAGGTGGAATCCGGCTGGGCGCATGCGGAATCCTATGCACGCAGTGCAGAGAACCTGATCTATGAGGCGCAGGTCAAGATCGACAACTGTGCCCGTGTGCCCGAACAGCGCAAGACAGAGAAGTTCTCGCTCTCCGGCGATGCACTGTTCGTCTTCGGCGGTGACAAGCTGACCAGCGGCGCGGAAGCCAGCCTGGACAAGCTGGCCGAGAACATCAAGGGCTGGACCTCCATCGAGCTGGTGGACCTCGTCGGGCATACCGACCGCCTGCGCAGCGATCGAAACGAGAAGAAGAACAAGGAACTCTCTGTGCACCGCGCAGAGCGCATCAAACAATATCTGGTGAGCAAGGGCATCCCCGCAGACAAGATCCAGACGCACGGCGCCGGCTCGACCAAGCCCGTCGTGACTTGCCCAAGCAAGCTGGACAGGGAAGCGCTGGTGAGCTGCCTGCAACCGAACCGCCGCGTGGAGATCACGCTGCGCGGGGAGAAATAACAACAAACACTCATCGATCAATGGCCAAACTGGGTCATTCCGGACAGCCCTCTTCCAACTTTCCCCCTGAGGAGGAAAGAGTAATCGCCTCCTCTCCCTCCAGGAGATAACCAGCGACTTGCCCGCTTGCGGGCTTAGTCGAATGGCTAGTAGTTCCATCAGGATTGAGGTGAGGGTCAGCCGGAATCCGGAATCAAAGGGGGCTGCGTCTCAATACTGCAGGCTAGGCTATGAACAGTTTCAGCTGCCTCATTTCCCCATAGACACTACAATCCCTCCACCTCGAACTTCACACCAAGAAGGATGCGCATGAGATTCAGTTCGTTCCTGGCGTTGACGCTGTTCTGCGCCAACGCTTCGCTGGCAGCATCTGCCGAAGACATATCCGAATTACCTACGCCGTCCTCTTCCGCCCAACGTCTCTATTCGCAAGCCAAGGCCGATATCGTGCAGTTGCGTTCGCTGTTGAAGAACGGGCGCACGCAGTCGTCGGTGGGTTCGGGCTTTCTGATCGGAAAGGGCAATCTGGTGGTGACGAATTACCACGTGATGTCGCAGATCGCGCTGGAGCCGGATACCTATGTGGGCGAGTATGTAGATACTTACGGCAAGCGCGGGGCGGTGGAGTTGCTGGCGGTGGATGTGCTGCACGATCTGGCGGTGGTGCGCATCGAGCGCAACGGCGGCGGGTTTTTCAATGTGCCGGACAAGTTGCCAGAGCTGACACAGGGGCAGTATCTGTATTCGCTTGGCAATCCGCTCGATCTCGGCTTCGCAATCTCGGAAGGTGCCTATAACGGCGTCATCAAGCGCAGCTTCTATGGTGAGCTGATGTTCACCGGTCCCATCAACGCGGGGATGAGCGGCGGCCCCGGGCTGACGGTGGATGGCCGCGTGGCGGGGGTGAACGTCTCGCACCGGCTGGATGGCGAACTGGTGAGTTTTCTGGTGCCGGTGCGTTATGTGCGCGACCTGTTGAAGAAGATCGCCGCGCAGAAAGAGACCCCCAAGGATTTCAAGCTGGTGGTGGGGCAGCAGTTGCTGGAGCATCAGGCGACGATGATGTCCAAGCTGGCTGAGACGCCGCTGACCTTCAAGGAATTGAATCCGTATCGCGTGCCGGTGTGGGAGTCGGATCAGGTGCGCTGCTGGGGTAGCGCCAACAGCAAGCAGAGCAAGTCGTATGCGTTCGATCAGGTGAACTGCGCGATGGAGTCGGCGCTGTATGTGTCCAACCAGACGCAGACCGGGCATATCTCCATCCATCACAAGCTGCTGCAAAGCAGTGAGTTGGGGGAACTGCGTTTTGCTGCGTTGGCGAGCCGGATGTTCAACAACCAGGGCATCGGCGGACACAAGGACTCGCGCTACACGCCGCCGCGCTGTGTCGAGCAGTTCGTGAGCAACGGCAGACTGCCGATGCGCGCTGTGCTGTGCACGCGCGCCTATCGCAAGTTCGCCGGGCTGTACGATTTCACGCTGCTCATCGCCAGCACGGATAGCGGGCAGACGAGTCTGCAGAGCCGCGTGGACATCAGCGGGGTGGACTACGAGAACGGTTTGCGCATTTCGCGCATCTTCCTTGAGAAGACGGATCGGGAGGTGAAGCCATGAACGCGCCTTTCTTCGTCGAGATTCTGAACCGCAGCGGCGAGGTGCGCCATCGCCAGCGCGTGGAGAACCTGCCCATCCGCATCGGGCGCGGCTACGACAATGATGTCATCATCGACGACCGCCACACCTCGCCGCACCATGTGGTCGTCGACTGCAACGAGGCGGGCAGTCTGGATGTGCTCGATCTGGGCAGCCGCAACGGTGTGGTGCACAAGGGAAAGCGCACGGAACGCCTCGATATCGACGGCAACACGGTGTTCCGTTTGGGGCACACCAATCTGCGTGTACGCTCGGCGGTTTTTTCTGTGGCAGACGAGATGCGCGATACCACCTACCACGGCTGGGAAGGCTGGCCGCCTGCCGTGGCCGGGCTGATGCTGCTGGCCTTGCTGTCGCTGTTCAGCAGCTGGCTGACCGATGTGGACAAGATGGAAGCCATCCGCTACGTCACTGCGATGGTGGGAGTCATCAGCCTCGGTCTGCTGTGGAGCGGCGGCTGGACGCTGGCCAACCGCATCTTTGCCGGGCAGACACGCTTCGGTCGGCACCTCTTCATCGCCGGCTGCGGGGTGCTGGTGCTGGAACTGGCATCGCTGGTGCTGTCGCCGTTGGCGTATGCGCTGTCGCTGGAAGCGTTGTCCCGCTACGGCAACCATATCGTGATCGCCATCGCGGCGGGGGTGATGTATTTCCATCTCATCACCATCAGTCCCGCCAATGCCAGACGCCATGCGTTTACGGCCGGGTTCCTGCTGCTGTTGGGTTCCGGGTTGACGCTGGCATTCAATTACCAGAATCGCGGCGCTTTCTCGGAGGAGTTGTTCATGAGCGAACTCTATCCGCCGTCACTGCGCCTGACTTCAGACCACACGGTGGACCAGTTCCTCGCAGCATCGCAGAAGCTCAAGGCGGGCATAGACGAAGAGCGCGCAGCCTTGCGCAGCGAAGACGGCGAAGAGGACGACGGTGAGTTTGACTGACGCCAGGTCCCGCCCGAATGGCCGATGTCGCAAGATCAACAAACAATCGGAAATAGACCACCTTTCCAGCTATCCGTAGCACCCCGCAATCTGACGAATCCCGATCGACTCAGGGTATCTCCGCGTACGGCATGCGGTCGAGGATGACGATGGTCTTGGCGAGCATGCCGCGCGCTTCGCGGTGTTTGTCGTAGTAGCGCGGGTTGGGCACCATGGCGGCGAGCTTGGCGGCCTGTTCCTGAGAAAGCTGTGAGGCGCTGACGCCGAAGTAATGGCGCGCTGCTGCTTCTGCACCGAACACGCCGTTGCCCCATTCGATGACGTTCAGGTAGATCTCGAAGATGCGTTGCTTGTCCATCACCGCTTCCAGCATCAGGGTGATGATGACCTCTTCGCCCTTGCGCCACGGCGTGCGTTTGGTGGAGAGGAACAGGTTCTTGGCCAGTTGCTGGCTGATGGTGGAGCCGCCGGCGACGATCTTGCCTTTCTTCAGGTTCTTCTCATACGCCTTCTGGATGCCTTCCCAGTCGAAGCCCTCGTGATCGACGAACTTCGCGTCTTCGGAAGCGATGAGCGCGCGTTTGAGGTTGTTGGAGATCTTGGCGTAGGGAACCCATTTGTATTGCAGCTCGGCTTTGGGGTTCTTGTCCTGCATCACTTCCAGCCGGTCTTCCATGAAGGCGCTGGTGGCGGGATTGAACTTGATCCACCAGCAGACATGCGCGAACAGCCACAGCTGGTAGAGCACCAGCAGCAGGAAGAGCGCGAGCAGCACGCGCCAGACCAGGCTCTTCACCCTTTTCATTTGCGCAACGCTTCAAGCACGGATTTGGTATCCGGGCGCACACCGCGCCACAAATCGAAGGCCACGGCGCCCTGTTCCACCAGCATGCCCAGGCCGTCGGCGACGACGGCCGCACCTTGCCTGCGGGCGTAGGCCATGAACGGTGTCTCGCGCCCGTACATCATGTCGTAGGCCAGCGCGCCCGGTTTGAACAAGCCTTCCGGCAGCGGCGGCAGTTCGTCGCGCAGCCCACTGGAAGTCGCGTTGATGACGATGTCATAGCTGCGGCCCGGCAGGTCCTCATAGCGGCGCGTGCGGACCGAGCAGGGACCTTCGAACTCCCTGACCAGCGCCTGCGCCTTCTCCATGTTGCGGTTGGCGACCTCGATGCTGACGCCGGTATTGAACAAAGGCCACATCACGCCGGCGGCCGCACCGCCTGCGCCGAGCAGAAGCACGTCTTTCCACATCATCTCGATGCCAAGATTCTGCTGGATGTCGAGCACAAGGCCCGGGCCGTCGGTGTTGGTGCCGAGTATCTTGCCGTCGCGGAAGATCAGGGTATTGACGGCCTTGGCATCTACCGCACGCTGTCCCAGTTCGTCGCAGAGCTGATAGGCCTCGAACTTGAACGGCACGGTCACGTTGCAGCCCTTGTAGCCCTGGTCACGCAGGCGTTTGACGGTTGCGGCGAAGCCGTCCAGTGGCGCTTCTATCGCTTCGTAGCTCATGTCCTGTCCGGTCTGTTCGGCGAACATCTTGTGGATGAGCGGCGATTTGCTGTGCGAGATGGGATTGCCGATCACGGCGTACTTGTCGGTCATGCTGGTACCAAAGGCGTTAAAAACAGAGAGCGCGGATTATAGCGGATGCGTGCGTTTGCCTTGCGGTTAGCGGCAAACACGACCTCCGGCCCGCCGGGCGGATGGTTGGTCAGTCAGCACCCGCTTACTGTGGTGGTGGGAAAGCGGCGGCCCATACGAATCTGTACGGATTGTTCGCTGGCAGACATACACCTGATACATGTTGTGAGTTAAATGGGTGCTGTGCTTCGCGGCACGTTATTCAACCTAGGAGAGCGATTATGAACAAGGCATTGAACAAGACACTGAAGATGCTGTTGGCAGGCGTGGTTATGGCCGGACTGTCGGCGGGCGTATATGCGCGCGGCGGCGAGTGCGGGGACTACGGCTACGGTGAGCATGGCGTGATGATGGGCAAACACCCTGAGCGCATGGAAAAGATGCGGGATGAGCACATGACCGCGCTGCACGACAAGCTGAAGTTGACCGCCAAGCAGGAAGCCGCCTGGAAGAAGTACGCGGCAAGCAAGCCGATGCAGGATAAGTCATTGCGCATCGACCCGGCCGAGATGGACAAGCTGAATGCGCCGCAGCGCCTGGAGAAGGGGCTGGAGCATATGCGCGCGATGGAAGCGAAACTGACCGAGCATCTCGCAGCGCTGAAAGAGTTCTATGCGGTGCTGACTCCCGAACAGCAGAAGACATTCGATGACCAAATGCACAGCGGAAAACGCCGCGGCTGGTAAGCCACTTCAGCTCGACTTGCGGGCAGGTGCGATCATGAACACGGTCGCACCTGTCAGCGCCATCGACCATACGATCGCCGCTCCTGAGGGCAGATCGAACCAGACGGATAGCAGCAGGCCTGTTGCATATCCGGTGACACCCACCGCGAAAGCGAACAAGTAGCGCCGTTGTGTGCGGCCGAACGTCACCAGCGCGGGCACGATCAGGCTGGAGAACACGAGGTAGATGCCGACCAGTTGCACCGAGGCGGTGACTGCGACCGCGAACAGGGCGTAGAAGGCGAACTGGTTCTGCCTGTGCTGGACGAAGTGCCATACGGTCAGCAGGGCTGCGCTCAGCAGGGCGGTGACGGCGAGTTGCGTGTGGCTGACCCACAATATCTGGCCGACCAGCAGGTCTTTCAGATGCTCACCCGCATGCACATCGCGGCTCATCAGCAGGATACCCAGGCAGGCGGCCAGCACGAAGGTCAGTCCGATGAAGGCTTCCTTCACTTCAGGTGCGCGCCGCTCGATCCAAGACAGCAGCGCCGCGCCACACAGCGCGCTGACGACTGCGACAAGCTGCACCAGCACCGGATGGTTGGCGAATTCCAGCAAGCTGCCGATGATCACGCCCAGCCCCGCGATCTGCGCCACCGCGATGTCGGCGAAGATCACGCCACGCTGCAGCACGCGCATGCCGAACGGGATGTGTGTGCTCAGCACGAGCAGGCCGGCGATGAAGGCGGGCAACAGGATGTCGAGTTCGAGTGTGTTCATGGTGATCCCTTAAGCCGTTCGTCATTCCGGCGCAGGCCGGAATCCAGTATTAATAAATTTCCCCGTAACGCGGGGACAAAACATAACGGCATTATTGATAGAAGCGCTGGATTCCGGCCTGCGCCGGAATGACAGTGGTTACTTCATTCCTGCCAACAACTTCGCAACAGTGTCATCGAACAGGCCGAACAGGTCCTTTGCAGCATCGCTGCCGCCCACGGTGAAGGGCAGCTCGACAGCGGTGATGTGAGCGCGCTGCGCGATCCACTCCGAGGGGCGTGCATCCTGATAGGCGGCGCGCAGCACCATCTTCGCCGGATGCTGCTGCAGCGTTCCCAGCACCTGCGACAGATGTGCGGCGCTGGGTTCCATGCCGGGCTTGGGCTCCAGCGTGGCTACCTGCTTCAGTCCCAGCCAGTCGTTCAGGTAGGGGAAGCCCTGGTGCTGCACCACGATGGGCACGCCTCTGAGCGGTGCGGCCTGCTGTTCCCACCTGGTGATCGCGGCGCGCCATTGCTGGGTGAAGGCGGCGAGACGCTGCTGGTAGTCGGCCGTGTTTTGCGGATCGAGTTGTATCAGGCGCTTGGCGAGCGCGTCGGCGATAGGCAGGAAGCTGCGCGGGTCGGTCTGGATGTGAGGATTGCCCCGGGCGTGCACATCACCCTCGGCGCGATCCAGCCGAGTCGGCACTTCCAGCATGTGCACCACCGATGTCGCCTCGAAATATCCGGCGCTGCCGGGTTGTGCCACGTTGTTGCCGGACTCTCGCAGCACCACGGGCAGCCATGCCACCTCCAGTTCCGCGCCGGTGCACACCACCAGATCGGAGCGGCGTGCCTTGGCGATCAGGCTGGGACGTGCCTCGATGCGGTGCGGATCCTGCAACGCGCCGGTGGCGGTATAGATGCTCGCCTTGTCACCCGCCAGCTGTTGCGTGAGCGCGGCCCATTCCGGCTCGCAGGCGAACACGTTGAGCGCAGCTTGGGCGGCGCTGCTGAGCAGTGACAGCAAAAGTACAGAGATAATCCGGTTCATGTTCTGCTCCTAGTAGCTGTGCGCGCCATGCGCGCCCAGGCTCATGATGTACTGCACGAAGATCTGGTTGTCAGCCAAGTTTTGCCGTGTCGCATCGCGCGCCAGTTGCAGTCGCAGGCGCGAGAATTCGCTGGGGCTGTAGTCCAGCATCCAG
Source organism: uncultured beta proteobacterium (assembly GCA_963813255.1). GTDB lineage: Bacteria > Pseudomonadota > Gammaproteobacteria > Burkholderiales > Gallionellaceae > Sideroxyarcus. The sequence goes on from CAWEYD010000015.1 coordinate 50,417, forward strand.
CTGATGCGCGACGGGTTGTAGGCATAGTCGCTGATGACATTCCGGATGTTCGCGACACCCACCTGTGCGATGCCGGGAGCTAGCCTGTCATAGCGCAAGCCGCTGCGCCAGCGCGGCATGAACTGGTAAACGCTCTGCACATACCAGCCGCCTTGCTTCACGCTGAAGCTGCTAGGGGTGTTCGCCCCGCCGACCGTCGCGTTGTAGATCAGGTCGCCGCTTTCCTTGCGCTGGAAAAATTCCCCCTGCACTTTCAGGTAGCGCTCGCGGATGTTGCCGTTGGGGGCATATTTCCATATGAGATCCAGACCTGCGGTCCGGCTGTCGCCGCTGTAGCTGTTGCTCACGCCGCCCGCCGTATTGGGCAGGTCAGGGACAGCGGTGCTGACTCTGTCGACTGCGCGTGTCTGGTGCAGCGATGCGCCGATGCGCCAGCTCTGGTCGATGCCGATGTCGTCGCCGAGATGTGCGAACAGCACGCCTGCGCCGCTGCCGTTCTTCGCCGTATCCGTGCCGGGGAAGCTGCGTCCCTTGCCGACCTCACCGCCTACCTCGACGAACATGTCGGTAGGTGCCAGCCACTTCAGTTGCACGCCATCTTCGCCCAGCTGGTTGTTCCAAAGGGTGGCATACACTAGCGGCTGGTCGACGAAATCCCAGGCATGAGCGTGCTGCTCGTTGAGATAACCGAGGCCGGAAAAGAAACGGCCGAACTTGAGGTTGAGCCCGTCGCCCAGTGAGGTGGTTTGCACAAAGGCGTTCTCCACACTGATGCCGCCGGCGGGGCTGAGTGCCAGCGTGGCGACGCCTCGATATTCCGGATCGATGTTGGCGGAGATGCCCATCTCCGATTCGCCCAAGTTGAAGCCCTGCGCATGTCCCGGATTGGGGTTCATGGCGAAACCGGTGGCGGGCAGCGCAGGGTCGCGCTGCAGGTTGCCATAGGTGCCTGACAGGATGAGGGAAAAGGCGGGATTGAAGGCGTTCTCGCTGCCTGTTTCGGCAGCGGCATGGACAGCGTGGCTCAGCATTACGGCGACGGCTGTTGTCGAACAGATATTCTTGAACAAGGGTTACTCCTGATGAAGCACACAAAACCACGCAGTGCGGAGATGTAGAAGACTAGCGAATACGCTATTCCGCCTCAAGCTGGTCATTAGTGGTGAACATCCAGGTGCGGGTGATGCTCAGCACGTCGATCTCCTTGCGGATGTCCGGCGGGAAAGGGGGCATAAGGTGCGGCCAGTCTGACGATGCGCATGGCAGCGGCATCGAGGATGCGCTGCCCCGACGAGTTGTTGACCTCCACGCTCTCAACGCTGCCGTCCGCGCGGATATTCACGGTGAGCTGCAGCTTGCCGTGCAGCTTCTGGCGGCGCGCAACTTCCGGGTAGTTGAGGTTGCCGATGCGTTCCACCTTGCCGCGCCAGTCTTCCACGTATTGGGCGTAGCGGTATTCCTGGGTGCGTGCACCGATGAATTTGCGCTTGGGCATCTTTTCATACAACGAGAGGTTCTTGTTGATCTCGGCTTCCAGGCGGGCGATCTCCAGGGAGCGCTGCACCAGGTCCTGTCCGCTGAGCGTGCTGTCCACTTTCTGCGGGACATCGTCTCTCTGGTCGATGCGGTAAGTGCTGGTCTTTTGCGTGAGCAGGCGTTTGATCTCCTGCTCCAGCGATTTAACGCGTTGCGTGGCCTGTTCCGGCGTGAACCGGCTGTCATTGCCCAGCACGGGGAAGGGCGACCCGGCATGGCGATCCTCTTCGACGTTGCCGCCGCCATCCAGGTTGTTCTGCGCGTAGGCGCTGGCGGAACTGGGGCGCGAGCGCGATTTGGCGTTGACCAGGGTGACTTCCAGCGGCTCCAGCTTCTTCTGAAGATTGCGCGCGTCGGGCAGCGTGAAGCTGATGCCGAACAGCACGAAAGCGTGCAGCGCGACAGAGAATGCGGTCGCGAATGCGACGCGTTCTTTCATCAGCAGCGCTCCGACCAGAAGTCTTTTCATGCGTCCTCTTGGGCGCTTGGCAGATAGCGCGAATCGAAGTTAAGGTCGAGCAGATCGATGGAGGCTATCTCCAATGTCACCTTGGTGTTGGGCTGTATCTCAGGCGGCAGCGAGGGGATGCGCCCGACCAGCGGGATGTCCACGAACTTGACCAGATTCTCGCGCAGTACCAGCGCCTCGGCCTGCTTCACGTCCTCCTGCAGCAGCCAGCGCAGGCACCAGTAGCGTTCCATGTTGCGCTGGAACTCGTTGTAAGTGGTGTAGGCAGTGTCGAAGTCGCGCAGGATGGCGAACAGCGCGGTGTCGTTCTTGGTATAGGCCGGCGTTTCTTCGCGCAACACGCTGATGAGCTGGCGCTGGTTCACCAAGTCGACGTAGCGGCGCAGCGGCGAGCTGGACCAGGCGTAGTGAGATACGCCCAAGCCCTGGTGCGGTGCCGCGACGGTGCTCATCTTCACCTTGCCGTTGTTCTGGGTGCGGTAGATGCCGGACACCTTGTGGTCATCCAGCAGTTTTCCCCAGGTGCTGTTGGCGAGGATCATCAGTTCCGACACCACCTTGTCGATGGGCGCGCCGCGCATGCGGTGGCCGATGGTGATGCGGTCGTCCTTGACGTCGAAGGTGTAGTCGATCTGCTGGGTACTGTTGTCGGCAGATTTGCCGCGCGCCGCTTCCAGCTTGTTCGCGAAGTCCCACAGCAGTCTGAGTTCGGGCGCGTAGGCGTAATCCAGCTTGCCCGCGGCCAGCGTCGCGTCGTTGAACAGCGGCTCCAGCGTGTCGTGTCGCAGGTTGGCGGCAATATGCAGGCGCTCGATGCGGCTCTCGCTGCCCAATACTGCCAACGTTTCCCCATCCACTTCCACGTACAGCGAGAGTGCAGGGCAGACCTTGTCGGCACACAGCGTGAAGGCTTGCACCACGTTGTCCGGCAGCATGGTGATCTTGTCTCCGGGCATGTACACTGTGGACATGCGCTGCGCCGCGATGGCGTCGATCGGCGTGTTCGGTGGAATGCACAAGGCAGGCGCTGCGATGTGGATGCCGACGCGCCAGTTGCCGCTTGCCAGTTTTTCCAGCGAGAACGCATCGTCGATCTCGGTGGTGTTGGCGTCGTCGATGCTGAAGGCGGTGACAGCGGCCAGCGGCAGCTCGGGATGCTCGTCCACCGTCACTTCGGGGAAACCGGTGCCGCGCGGAAAGTTCTCGAACAGGAATTTGTTCAGGTGGTAATCGTGCGTGGAAGGCAGTGCGCCACAGCGTTCCAGCAGGTGCGCGGTCGACAGGTGCGTAGCGGCGCAGGCCGCTTCCAGCGCTTTGACCTCGATGGTGTTGCGGTCCGGCTGGTACAGGACCATGGTCAGTTTGTCGGCAAATTCGGCAGGCAGCTGGAAGCCGCTGAGCTGCTCCGTGTAACGCGCTTGCAGCTCTGCTTGCAGGCGCTTCTTTTCGGCGCTGGCGAGTGCCGATTTCAGCGCATCGGGGGGAGCCGCCTTGTAGCGGCCTTTGCCCTTCTTGTAGAAGTGCATGGGCGAGCCATGCAGGCGGATCAATGCCCCCGCTGCCTCTATGGGGGTGGGCGGATGGCCGAAATACTCCTGCGCCAGCGTGTCGAAGCCAAATTCTTCGGGCGGCGAGGCCTCCCACAGGAAATCCAGGTCGATACTGGCGGCGACCTGCTCTGCCTGCGTCATGAACTCGCTCAGGCCGGGCTGGGCGAAACGCAGCATCACGTTGGCCGATTTGATCTTGCTGCGCTTGCCGTGGGTGTTCTCGACCTGCAGGGAGGTGGTGTTGTCGGTGAGGATGCTGCCTACCTTGAAACCGCCGTCTTCTTCGTAAAATATGTTCATTGGGTGGGACTGAAAAAAATCGGGCGGATTATAACCCGAGCATCTGATGCAGAACTTCGTTCATGTTAATCTGTCTGTGCACTCGCCCCGGGATAAAGGCGGGTACTTCAACCATCAAGGAGAGAGACGATGAAGGCATTTTCCAAACTGATCGTGGCAGGCTGCCTGCTATGCGCTGCACCGCTGGTGCAGGCTTGCGACGTCAAACATCGCGGCGAGTGCGCCGGCGGCATGTTCAAAGAGATGGACAAGAACGGCGACGGGGCGATCAGCAAGAAGGAGTTCGATGCGTTCCACAGTGCGCATTTCAAGGAGCTGGACACCAATAAAGACGGCAAGATCACTCAGGATGAGCTGGATGCCGTGCATGACAAGATGATGGAGCGGGGCAAGGAGCGCTTCCAGGACCGTTTCGATGCGACCGACATCAATCATGACGGCGCTTTGAGCAAGGACGAGGCCGAGATCGGCATGCCGATGCTGTTCGCGCATTTCGACGAGATCGACACGAACAAGGACGGCAAGATCAGCAAGGAAGAAGTGGCTGCCTACATGAAGACGATGCACGAAAGGATGCCGGGGAAACATGGCGCAGGGATGATGCCCCGCGAATAAACCACGCTAGCAGTCAGCACAAACAAAACAGGCCAGCGTCAGCTGGCCTGTTGGTTTTCAACGACTACAAAACGCTTACTTGGTGGCGAGGATCGCGTCTACCATGGTCTTGATATCGCCGTCGTTGACCTTGGCGGGAGTGGCCGGCATCGCCATGGCGCCGAAGCTGCCGGAACCACCCTTGCGGACTTTTGCCGCCAGCTTGTCGGCGGCAGCTGCATCGCCCTTGTACTTCTCTGCGATCGCCTTCAGAGCCGGGCCGACGGTCTTCTTCTCGGTCTGGTGGCAAGTGCCGCAATTGTGCTTCTTCAGCAATGCTGCGCCATCATCGGCGAGGGCGTTGCCTGCCAAAAGCATACTGGCAGCAAGGACGAACATAAAACGGGTACTCATGATGTGCTCCTTTAGGTTGAGAAAAATCGTTATGCCTGGATTGTGAAAAATTCGTGATGATTGGCTCGTGGTTGCAGATTGCTGCGTTTCGCGGAGTAAGTCAATTACCCCATGGGATAGCTTGAGCGGATAGGGTGAGTATTTTGGTCCGGATGCACGGGATGGTAACATCGGCCTTATTTTGTATGGCAGGGAAGAATCATGGCAGGACACAGTAAATGGGCGAACATCCAGCACCGCAAGGGGCGTCAGGATGCCAAGCGCGGTCAGATATTCACGCGCCTTATCAAAGAGATCACCGTTGCGGCCAAGCTGGGCGGCAGCGATCCAGACATCAATCCGCGCCTGCGCCTGGCGATGGAAAAGGCCTATGACCAGAACATGCCCAAGGACAACGTCGAGCGCGCTATCAAGCGCGGCGCTGGCGAGATGGAAGGCGTGGACTACATGGAGTTGCGTTACGAAGGCTACGGCATCAACGGCGCGGCGGTGATGGTGGATTGCCTGACCGACAACAAGACGCGCACTGTGGCAGATGTGCGCCATGCCTTTACCAAATACGGCGGCAACCTCGGCACCGACGGGTCGGTGTCGTTCCTGTTCAAACATTGCGGCCAGATGATCTTCGCGCCCGGAACTGACGAGAACGCGCTGATGGAAGTGGCGCTGGACGCTGGGGCCGAAGACATTGTGAACAACGACGACGGCAGTATCGAAGTCATCACTGCGCCCAACGACTTTGTGACGGTGAAGCAGCGCCTGGAAGCGGCAGGCTTTAAGCCGGAGATGGGCGAAGTCACCATGAAGGCGGAGACAGAAGTGTCGTTCACCGGCGATGATGCGGTGAAGATGCAGAAGTTGTTGGATGCGCTGGAAGATGTGGGGGACGTGCAAGAGGTCTATACCACGGCGGTGATCGAAGAGTAATGCGCATTCTCGGCATCGACCCCGGCCTGCGTATCACAGGGTTCGGTGTGCTCGACAAGGAAGGTCAGCAGTTGCACTACGTTGCCAGCGGCTGCATCAAGACGCCGGATGGTGAATTGCCAGAACGCCTGAAGGTCATCCTGAGTTCGTTGGGCGAGGTCATCGCGCAGCACCAGCCCGAACTGGTGGCAGTGGAGAAAGTGTTCGTCAACGTGAACCCGCAATCCACTTTGCTTCTCGGCCAGGCGCGCGGCGCTGCCATTTGCGCGGCGGTGCAGGCCGATCTGCCGGTAGCGGAATACACTGCATTGCAGGTGAAGCAGGCGGTGGTCGGCAACGGCCACGCCGACAAGGAACAGGTGCAGGCGATGGTGCGGCGGCTGCTGCAACTGTCCGGGACGCCCAGTCCGGATGCTGCGGATGCCCTGGCCTGCGCCATCTGCCACGCGCATGGCGGCATGGGGCTGGGGGCGCTGGCGACCAAAGGTTTTCGTGTACGAGGGGGAAGACTGGTATGACGCAACCGATGGAACCGACACTCGCGGCATTCTCCAATCCAATCGCCCGCTACTTCGCTGCGACCCGTCCCGCCTTTCTTACGGCGGCGCTGATGGCCTGTATGGTCGGCTTCGCCAGTGCATGGCACGACGGCCTTGCCTTCGATGTTTCGCTGGTACTCGTCACTCTGTTGTTCGCACTGCTGGCACATGCCGGGGCGAACGTGCTCAATGATTACTACGATGCGCTCAACGGCACCGATGAGCGGAACACCGAGCGCGTCTTCCCGTTCACGGGCGGCAGCCGCTTCATCCAGAACGGCGTGTTGACGCGGGCGCAGACGCGCAACTTCGGTTTCGCACTGATGGCGTGCGTGGCCGCTGCAGGACTGTGGCTGATGGCGCGATCCGCGCCGCAGTTATTGTATGTGGGCCTGGCCGGCCTGTTCATCGGCTGGGCCTATTCCGCGCCGCCGTTCAGGCTCAACAGTCGCGGTTTGGGGGAACTGTGCGTGGCGGCAGGCTTCCTCGCCATCGTCGTCGGCACGGATTTCGTGCAGCGCAAAGGTTTTGCTGCTGCGCCCTTCATTGCCGGGCTGTCCTATGCGTTGCTGGCAACCAACCTGTTGTACATCAACCAGTTCCCGGACCGAACTGCGGACATGGCGGCGGGCAAGCTGCATTGGGTGGCGCGGCTCTCCGTACGGCAGGCGCGCTGGGGCTATGTGCTGATAGTTGCGCTGGTTTATATGTGGGTGCTGGTGAGCGTGGCAGTAGGCTCGTTGCCGCTGCTCGCACTGATCGTGTGGTTCGCGCTGCCATTGAGTGTGCAAGCCGCGCGCCTGTTGTTGCGCCATGCGGTGCAGCCGCGACAATTGGGCGATGCGATCAAGCTGACCATCGCTGCGATGCTGGCGCACGGGGCGCTGCTGTCGCTGGCGTTGATTATCAGTTAATTCCTTATGGACGAGGATGCATCCTTTGACAAGCTGATAGAGATCATTCGGGAGTGTCAGGGTTTCTCGGCACAATATGAAATCTCTGCCGACATGTTGCTTGAGCGAGACTTGGGTATCACTGGTGACGATGGGTGTGAGCTGCTTGAAGCAATCGAACAGACCTTTGGCATGTCATTTTTGGGCACAGACGGAACGCTCAAAGAAACGTTCAAGCTAGCGGAGGGTGAATATCTATTTCACAGCGAGGGATTCTCACTATTTGGCTTCATTGCAACCTTGCTTGGAAAAGATACAGAAAAGGTAAAGCCGCTGACAGTAGGTCAATTATATGAAGCAGTATTGGCATCGAAACTTAGAAACAACGACCAAATAACCAAGGGAAATACATGATAGGAAGACTGAGCGGCACGCTGCTGGAAAAGAATCCGCCGCAGATATTGCTGGATGTGCAGGGCGTGGGCTACGAGGTGGATGTGCCGATGAGCACCTTCTACAACCTGCCTGCCTTGAATGAGAAAGTGGTGCTGCACACGCAGCTCATCGTGCGCGAGGATGCGCATCTGCTGTTCGGTTTCCTGACGCATGAAGAGCGCATCGCCTTCCGCCAGTTGCTGAAGATCAGCGGCGTCGGTCCCAAGCTAGCATTGTCTGTTCTGTCCGGCCTGAGCCTGGGCGATCTCGCAGTGGCGGTGGCGAACAAGGATGCAACGCGCCTGACCAAGATCCCAGGCGTGGGCAAGAAGACCGCCGAGCGCTTGTTGCTGGAGCTGCAGGGCAAGTTCGAGGTGACAGGTGCCGGGACAGTACAAGGCGCTCACGCCGCATCGTCCGGCAGCGACATCGTCAATGCTCTGCTGGCGCTGGGCTACAACGAGAAGGAAGCTGACTGGGCTGCCAAGCAGTTGCCAAAAGACGCTGGGGTCTCAGACGGCATCCGCCAGGCGCTTAAGTTATTATCCAAGGCATGATACACAACGACGACCTTTCCGCCGCGCCCCGCATCATCTCCGCCGCACCCGCCTCGCAGCAGGAGGAGGCACTGGAGCGAGCACTGCGTCCCAAGCAGCTCGACGAGTATGTGGGGCAGGAGAAGATACGCGGGCAGCTGGAGATATTCATCCAGGCGGCGAAGCAGCGCAATGAGCCGCTGGACCACGTGCTGCTGTTCGGTCCTCCCGGCTTGGGCAAGACCACGCTGGCACAGATCATCGCGCGCGAGATGGGGGTCAACATCCGCCATACCTCAGGCCCGGTGCTGGAGCGCGCAGGCGACCTCGCCGCGTTGCTCACCAATCTGGAACCGAACGACGTGCTGTTCATCGACGAGATACATCGGTTGTCGCCGGTGGTGGAAGAGATACTTTACCCGGCGCTGGAGGATTACCAGATCGACATCATGATCGGCGAAGGTCCGGGCGCGCGTTCGGTGAAGATAGACCTGCCGCCGTTCACGCTGGTTGGTGCGACAACCAGAGCCGGCATGCTGACCAATCCGCTGCGCGACCGTTTCGGTATCGTGGCGCGGCTGGAGTTCTATACGCCGGAAGAATTGCAGCGCATCGTGATGCGCTCGTCGGGGTTGCTGGAGATGAATCTGTCGCATGACGGTGCGCTGGAGATCGCCAAGCGTTCGCGCGGCACGCCGCGTATCGCCAATCGGTTGCTGCGCCGCGTGCGCGACTATGCGGACGTGAAAGCAGGCGGCGACGCGACGCGCGAAGTGGCGGACGCAGCGCTGACCATGCTGGATGTGGACTCGCGCGGGCTGGACTTGATGGACCGCAAGCTGTTGCAGACCGTGATCGACAAGTTCATGGGCGGGCCGGTCGGTGTGGATAACCTCGCCGCTGCCATCGGCGAAGAGCGCGACACCATCGAGGATGTGCTGGAGCCCTACCTGATCCAGCAAGGCTACCTGCAACGCACGCCACGCGGGCGTATGGCGACTGCGAATGCGTATCAGCATTTCGGTCTGATGCCGCACAACGGCAACAACAAGGAATTGTGGGATGAGTAAGCACAAGGTCTTTTCCCTGCCGGTCCGAGTGTACTTCCAGGACACAGACGCGGGCGGCGTGGTGTATCACGCCGCCTATGTCAACTTCATGGAGCGGGCACGCACGGAATGGTTGCGCACCTTCGGCTACAGCAACGCGGGCCTGATGACTGAATTGGGCGTGATGTTCGTGGTGCGCTCGATGAAGCTGGATTATCTGAAACCGGCGCAGCTGGATGATCTGGTGAACGTGACAGCGCAGATCAAGGACATCGGGCGCAGCCGGATCACGCTGTGGCAGGAGGTGCGCCGCGGCGACGAGTTGCTGACCGAGGGCGAGGTACATCTGGTGTGCGTGAGTGTGCAGACGTTCAAGCCGGTCAGTGTGCCTGACGTATTACGTAAACAATGGGATTGAATAAATGAACCTGCTTCAGGATATGTCGTTCATACATCTGATCGCCAATGCCAGCCTGCTCGTGCAGCTGGTGATGGGCTTGCTGCTGCTGGTGTCCCTGATGTCGTGGTGGTACATCTTCATCAAGCTGTTCGCGGTGCGTGCGGCGGTGAAGCAGACGCGCGAGTTCGAGGATGCCTTCTGGGGAAATCCGGATCTGGTGGCGCTGTATCAACAGTCCGAAGGCGCGTTGCGCCACAACCAAGGCGCGCTGGAGCGCATCTTTGCGGCGGGCTTCACTGAGTTCGTCAAACTGAAGAAAACGCACGGCGTGGACAGTGCGGCGGTGATGGATGGCACACGCCGCGCCATGAAAGCCCGTTATCAACGCGAGATGGACCATCTGGAATCGCATCTGTCCTTCCTGGCGACGGTGGGTTCGGTAAGCCCTTATGTCGGCCTGCTCGGTACGGTGTGGGGCATCATGAATGCGTTCCGAGGCTTGTCCAGCGTGGGGCAGGCGACACTGGCGCAAGTCGCGCCCGGCATCGCCGAGGCGCTGGTGGCCACTGCGATGGGATTGTTCGCGGCGATTCCGGCTGTGGTCGCATACAACCGCTACGTGCACGATGTGACGCGCCTGTCGTCGCGCTTCGAGAGTTTCATCGAAGAGTTCTCCAACGTACTGCAGAGGCAGCCCTGATGCAGAGCAGGCGCAGCGAACATCGGCCGATGAGCCAGATCAACGTCGTGCCTTACATCGACGTGATGCTGGTGCTGCTGGTCATCTTCATGGTCACTGCACCGATGATGAACCCCGGTCAGATTGACCTCCCCAGCGTTGGGAAATCCTTGGCGCCACCGGTTGCGCCGCTCGAAGTCATCATCAAGAAGGACACCACGCTGGCACTGCGCGATCACAGCAAGGGCGCACAGGAGCTGCCGGTCTCGCGTGATGAGCTGGCTGCCCTGTTGAAACTGAAGTTGGCGAAGAACCCTGAGCAGTCGGTGGTGATCTCGGCAGACAAAAAGGTGCGCTACGAGGAAGTGGTTAACGTGATGGACATGCTGCAACAGCAACACATCAGCAAGATCGGGCTGCTCACCAAGACCCGATGAGTCACGCCTTGGATTATCACGAGCCATACAGATTATCGGCAGGCTTGCTTGCCTTGACGGTGCATGTCGCCTTCTTTGCGTTGCTGATGGTCGGGGTGCGCTGGCAGTCTCAAGCTCCCGAGGATTTTGTGGTGGAGTTGTGGAGCACGATGCCGACGGTGGCGGTGGTGCCGGAACAGGCACCTGCGCAGCCGGTCGTCGAGCCAGCTCCAGCGGTGAAGGTTGAGCCGCCGCAGCCCGTCAAGGCGGATATCGAACTGCGAGAGAGGAAGGTCAAGGATGCCGAGGCCAAAGAGAAGAAGCGCAAAAAGGATGAAGAGATAGCGAAAGCGGCTGCCGCCGCCGCCACGGCGAGGCAGGAGGCTGAACGGCGCGAGCTGGACGCATATGCGGCACGGCGCGCACAAGCTGTGCAGGCGAATGTTCGAGCGGAAGTGGCCGCTGCCACTGCGGCGGAAGTGGGACGTTATCAGGATATGATCCGCAGCAAGATACGGCGCAACATTGTGATGCCGCCGGACGTGCCGGAAGGTGCCACGGCTGAATACAAGGTCACGTTATTGCCGGACGGCAGTGTGATGGAGGCGGAGTTGGTGAAAAGCAGTGGCAATCCAGCGTACGACGATGCGGCCGAGCGTGCCATATACAAGGCGCAGCCGCTGCCGCTGCCGAAGGATGCAGGATTGCAGAAAATGTTCAGGGAATTGCGCCTGACTATCAGGCCGTAGGGGATCGGATATGCGTCGTCTATTATTGCTTTGTCTGTGCTGTGTCGCGTGGTCGGCACAGGCTGAGCTCGACATCGAGATCACGGGGGCGGGTGAGCATCAGACACCGATCTCCGTGGTGCGCTTTGCGGGTGACGCGCAAGCGGGGCAGGACATCGCCGGCGTGGTGGCGAACGACCTGATGCGCACTGGGCTGTTCAAGCTCGTTGATCCGGCGGGCAGGGCTCCGCATGAGCCGAGCGAAGTGAAGTATGCGGACTGGCCCGGGGTGGAGGCGCTGCTGATGGGCAGTGTCATGCCGCAGGACGGTGGCAACGTCGTCGTCAGGTTCCGCGTGCTCGATATGGTACGGCGCACCGAGCTGATCTCACAGACATTGATGGCGAAGAGCGACCAGATGCGTGCCATCGCGCATCGCATCGCCGATATGGCATACGAGAGACTGACCGGCAGCCCTGGAGTATTCAGCACGCGCATCGCCTATGTGAACCGCGACAAGAAGAGCTACCGTCTGGTGGTGGCGGACAGCGACGGTTACGGCGAGCAGACCTTGCTGGCTTCCTCCGAGCCCATCATGTCCCCCGCATGGTCGCCGGATGGCAAGCAGATCGCCTATGTCAGTTTCGAGCAGCGGCGGGCGATGGTCTATGTGCAGTCACTGAGTACGCGGCAGCGACAATTGCTGGCTGATTTCCCCGGCAGTAACAGCTCACCAGCCTGGTCCCCGGACGGCAAGCACATAGCGCTGGTGCTGACGCACGAAGGCAATTCGCAACTCTATGTGATGGACAAGGATGGCAGCGATCTGCGCCGTATTACTTATAGCGACGGGATCGATACCGAGCCTGTATTTTCACCGGACGGGAAGTTCCTGCTGTTCACTTCCGATCGCGGTGGCAGCGCACAGATATACCGTGTGGCGCTGGACAGCGGCGGAGCGGAGCGCCTCACCTACGAGGGTAGCAGCAATTTCTCCCCGCGCTTCAGCCCGGATGGCAAAGGTTTCGTCTTTGCGCATTTCAATGGCGGCAAGTTCTATATCGCGACGCAGGATTTCGAGAGCAAGCAGATGCAGATATTGACCGCGGGCGGATGGGAGAAGAAGCCCAGCTTTGCCCCCAACGGCAAGCTAGTCCTGTTTGGAGCCGAGTCGCAGGGTCGTGGTATATTGGCCACCGTTTCGAGCGACGGCAAAGTGAAGCAAAAGATGGTTGCGCAGTATGGAGACATACGCGAACCGACATGGGGACCTTTCCAGAAACAATGAATCTCAAGAGGTGATAGCGATGAAGAAACTGATGATGAGCGTGCTGTTGGTCAACCTGTTGGCAGCTTGCGGTAGCAACCCGCCTAAAGCAGCGGTTACGGAAACCAAGCCCGCACAGGCGGCTCCGGCTCCCGTCGTTTCCGCTCCAGCAGGCACGGCAGACTCTGGGCAGGTGGACGCCGATGCCAAGGCTGCAGCCGCGGCCGCAGCAGCTGCTGCAGCCGCGCGAACCCAGGCCGATGCCAACGCCTCCGAGGAGGCCAAGGCTCAGGCTGCAGCAGAATCCGAAGCGGCGGCTCGCGCAGCGGCAGAAGCGCAGGCGAGGGTAGGTGCCGGTGCAGCGGCTGATTTGTCCAATCGCAGCGTGTTTTTCCCATTCGACGTCGATGCAGTGCAGGCCGTAGACCGGGAAACCATCCTGGCGCATGGCAAGAACCTGTCCGAGCACGCGAATCTGCGCGTGCGTGTCGAAGGCAATGCGGATGAGCGAGGCAGCAGCGAATACAACCTGGCGCTGGGACAACGTCGCGCCAATAACACCAAGAAGGCCTTGGTGCTTGGCGGTGCGCGTTCCTCCCAGGTCGAGACGGTCAGCTATGGCGAAGAGAAACCGCGTGCCACAGAGCATGACGAAGCAGCCTGGGCTCAGAACCGTCGCGCCGACATCGTGTACGCCTCCGGCAGGTAATCGTGTCCAGGCTGCATCTGCTGTTGCTCGGTCTTTATCTGATGAGCAGCCCCGCTGCGGCGGGGCTGTTCGCGGATGACGATGCGCGCAAGCAGGTGCAGCAGCTGGAAGAGCGCATCATCAAGCTGGAGAATGCGCTAGCGAGCTCTGAAGAAGACAGCAGAATTCGTATCCGTTCCCTGTTGGACCTGCAGATGCAGTTGGAGGCGCAGGCCGCCGAGTTGCGCAAATTGCGCGGGCAGAACGAAGAGCTGGTGCACAGCTTGCAGGACGCAGAGAAGCGGCAAAAAGATTTCTACGTGGATCTTGATGCGCGCTTGCGCCGTTTTGAGTCCGTTGACACCGCATCGTCTCCGCCAAAGCCGCTGATCACGAAACAGGCCGATGGCCCCAAAGGTGCTGCCGAGAATCTGCTGGGAGAGGACAAGTCGTTCGAAGCTGCGTACGGATTCTATAAGGCGGAGAATTATCAGAATGCAGCGATCGCCTTCCGCGATTTCCTGCGCCAGTTTCCCCAGTCGGCGCACGAGGCGAACGTCCTGTACTGGATGGGCAACTCGTATTTCCTGTCCAAGGACTATGCCAATAGCCTGGACAGTTATCAGTCGCTGGTCAGCAAGTATGAAGACCATCCGCGCGCTCCGGAGGCGATGCTGAACATCGCCGACTGCCAACTGGAATTGAAGAACAAGAACGCAGCCAAAAAGACCCTCAAGCAACTCATTTCGCAATTCCCGGGAAGCGATGCGGCGGATAAAGCCAAGAAGCGTCTCGCGACCATCAAGTAAGTCGAACAGAAGTCCATGACACACAAAACCAGCGAATCGTTGCGCATCAGCGAAATATTCTTTTCTTTGCAGGGGGAGACCAGCCGTGTGGGGCTGCCTACCGTGTTCGTGCGGCTAACCGGCTGTCCTTTGCGCTGCACCTATTGCGATACGACCTATGCGTTCACGGGTGGGCAGACCATGGCGCTGCAGGCGATTTTGCAGGAGGTGGCGAAGTATTCCCCTCGTTTCGTGACCGTCACCGGTGGAGAGCCGCTGGCGCAGAAGAATTGCCAGCTGTTGCTGCGTGCCTTGTGCGATGCGGGTTACGAGGTGTCGCTGGAGACGGGCGGCATGCTGGACGTCTCAGGGGTGGATGCGCGTGTGGTGAAGGTGCTGGACATCAAGACTCCAGCCTCTGGCGAAATGGAAAAGAACCTGTGGGGCAATCTGGCGCATCTCAATCCGCAGGACGAGATCAAGTTCGTGCTGTGCAACGAAGCGGATTACCAATGGGCGAAGCAGGTGCTGACCGAGCACAAGCTGGCGCAGCGCTGCGCCGTGCTGTTCTCGCCCACGCAGGGGCAGCTTGCCCCCAAAGACCTTGCGGAATGGATATTGCGCGATCATTTACCGGTGCGCTTGCAGGTGCAGTTGCACAAATTGTTGTGGGGCAACGAGATTGGGCGCTGATATGAAACGTGCCGTGATATTGCTTTCGGGCGGGCTGGATTCGGCGACGGTGCTGGCGATGGCGCGAGCACAAGGTTTTGAATGCCATGCGTTGAGCGTGGATTACGGGCAGCGTCATCACACCGAATTGGCGGCGGCGCAGCGTGTGGCGCGCGAACTTGGAGCGCAGGAACACCGTGTCATCAACATCGACCTCACCGCGTTCGGCGGGTCGGCACTGACCGATGCCAACATTGCCGTGCCTGAACGCGCCAGCAGCGGTATTCCGACGACCTATGTTCCGGCACGCAACACCATCATGTTGTCTTTGGCGCTGGCCTGGGCAGAGGTGCTGAAAGCGCAGGACATTTTCTTCGGCGTGAATGCAGTCGACTATTCCGGCTATCCGGACTGCCGCCCTGAATATGTCACCGCATTCGAGCATATGGCGAATCTGGCGACCAAGGCTGCGGTGGAAGGTAAGCCGCTCACCTTGCATGCTCCGTTGCAGCATCTGAGCAAGGCCGAGATCATTCGACAAGGCGTAAGCCTCGGCGTGGATTACGGCATCACCGTTTCCTGTTATCAGGCGGATGAAGCTGGTCGCGCCTGCGGTCGTTGCGATTCTTGCCGCCTGCGACGCGATGGATTCCGCGCTGCCGGCATACCTGATCCAACGCGCTATCGCGAGGCGTGATTTTCTGTCCTGTTCGTTTGACACTCGAAGTCAAACCCGTATAATGCGCGCTCCCTTTTAGGGGGTCGGTAGCTCAGTCGGTAGAGCAGCGGACTTTTAATCCGTTGGTCGCGAGTTCGAATCTCGCCCGACCCACCAGTTTCACCGCCGCTTTAGCTCAGTTGGTAGAGCAACCGCCTTGTAAGCGGTAGGTCGTCAGTTCGAATCCGACAAGCGGCACCAGTATCTAAAGGCTTGCAGAGATGCAGGCTTTTTTTATCGTCAGGCGGTGCGTCCATGTAGGCGCATTTTCCGGACCGTGGGCATCACGCCACGAACGTTTTTTGGAGTGGTAGTTCAGTTGGTTAGAATACCGGCCTGTCACGCCGGGGGTCGCGGGTTCGAGTCCCGTCCACTCCGCCAACATGAAGGCCTGCAGCGATGCAGGCCTTTTTATCTCCTTCATTCTGATTTTCATGTAACCGTCTGCAGCCCGGACTTCTCGTGGGGGCGTTGCTTACGTCTTTATGCCCATTGCACTCGTGCACATCGTGGGGGTATGTTTGGCACCGGATTCCTGATGAATTTCATTTGCCAGCGTGTGAACCTGTTCCGGGAGAAACGACATGAAAAAGATCATTCTGTTATGCGCAGCTCTTTCTTTGGCATTGCCTGGTTGTGTGACGCAACGTATGAAAGAACGCCAGGCAAAGTTCGAGGCAAAGAATAATCAGTTAATCGGCAAGACGTATGATGATCTGATCAGAGGATCAGGTGTTCCGAGCGGGGAGGCAAAGCTGACGGATGGAGGCAGGATCGTCGAGTATCTGACCTCGCAGACCACAATATCCGGTGGCGGGTCTTACCCGGTTACTGTTTCAACCTATGTCCCCAATCAAAATGGGATGGGGGGATTCTGGGTTTATAGCGAAGGGGAGCGCAGCATCCCGATCACTTCGAGCACCTATTACTGCAAGCTGGATTTCACCGTTTCAGCTCAGAACATCATTCAAAGCTGGAGGGCTGAAGGAAACCATTGCTACTAAGCATTGGATTAGATGGACGGACGGTGCCGCCCACAGGGCACCGTCTTTTCGTAACAGTCTTTACTCAGTCCCGAACTTGGTCTGCACCATCACCCCGATCTCCTTGAGGAACGGTGTGGGAAGGATGCCGCCTGCGCAGACGATGATCGCGTCGTTGGGGATCTCGAAGGTTTTACCGTCCTGCTCGAGGACGACCTTGTCTTTCTCCACCAGTTTGACGTTTGATTTCAGGCGCACGTCGATGCGGCCTTTATCAGTCATTTCCTTCAGGCGGTCCCGGTTCTTGGGCTTGCCGCGCCCGAAGGCCTCGCTGCGATATGACAGTGTGACGGTGGTCCCGGGTTGTTCGGCGATGGCGATGGCTGCCTCCAATGCGCTGTCGCCGCCCCCCACAACGACGACATGCTGGTCGCGGTATTGCTCCGGGTCGATCAGGCGATACACCACTTTGGGCAGATCTTCTCCGGGTACACCCAGTTTGCGCGGCGTGCCGCGACGGCCGATGGCGAGTAACACGGCACGCGTTTCATAAGTGCCCTTAGTGGTCTTTACGATGAAGCCCTTGTCGGTCCTGGTGATACCTTCCATGCGCTCGTTGTAGTTCAGCTTGATGCCGGTCTTGCTGATGATGCCGTGCCAGAACTCCAGCAGTTTTTCCTTGCTGACTTCCTTGAAGTGCATCTGTCCGATGACGGGCAATTTGACCGGTGCCGTCATGGCGACCTTGTTGCGCGGATATTGGAAGATGGCGCCGCCCAGCGACGTTTCCTGTTCGATGGTGACGTAGCGCAGTTTCTTTTCGATGGCGCCCAGGGAGGCCGCCAAGCCGGCAGGACCCGCGCCGATGATGACCACATCGTACTCGTTCGCGCTGCCCTTCAGTTTGGCGATGTTTTCCATCGCTTGACTGCCTTGGCTGGCAGCTTTGCGTATCAGGCCCATGCCACCCAGTTCGCCGGCAATGAACATGCCCGGTATGTTGGTCTCAAAATGCGGATCGACCTGCGGGATGTCCATGCCGCGTTTCTCGGTGCCGAATACTAGCGTGATGGCGTCGTGCGGGCAGGCAACGGCACAGGCACCGTGACCGATACACAAAGTCGGATTCACCAGTTGTGCTTTGCCGTTTATCATGCCGATAGCTTCTTCAGGGCAGGCGGTCACGCAGGCGCCCGCGCCGAGGCAGCGCACCGGATCGATGTAAGGATGCAGCGAGGGCGGTTCGGTCAAGCCGGCTTCGATAGACTCGTTCATCTGCTCAATGGCTGCGTTTTCCTTCTTCTTTCTGCCGCTCAGGTAGAAATAGATGATGATGATCAACGGAATCAGGTAAACGGCGAAATCGAAAATGTCCATGATGTAGTGTCAATAAAAATGAGGCATCAATAAAAAGTCCTTTTTAATCAGGACGTGCGGGCTGCGTCGAAAAAGGCTGGGGGTGGTTGGTGATCAGTTCTGGAACTTCCCCGAAAGCTGTCTGTCGCAAGCCGCGGCATTCTATGTTGCAGGGTGTAAAGAAGACAAATTTTTGGTTTGATGGGGCAGAGGTTCGCCGTTACAATGCGCCGCCCCAAAACTGTAACAATTGAGGCGCCCCCCGAAGAACATAATATATTTAGGAAGAGTGATGAAGGCTAAGAATCAATCTGAGCATCTGCACTGGCTGATATTCATCGGTATCGTGGGAGTCATCACGTTCGGTGGGTATTTTGTGGTTTACCCGCAGACGCTCTATAAGCCCGGAGAGGAGCTGTTCGATTTTGGCTACAACCTCGGCTTGGCTGGTGGGTTGATGATGCTGACATTGCTGCTCTATCCCCTGCGCAAGCGCTGGAAGTTAATGGATAAAGTCGGCCCTCTGCCAGTCTGGTTCAGGTGGCACATGGTGTTGGGCATCCTGGGTCCGCTGACCATCATTTTTCACTCCACCTATCACGTCTATATCCCGTTCATACACCCGACGGGTTCCATCAACGCGGCAGTGGCGATGTATTGCATGCTGCTGGTGTCCGGCAGCGGTACCTTCGGACGCTTCTTCTATACCAAGATTCACCATGGCCTTTACGGCCGCCAGACTACGGTGAACGAACTGCGCTCCGAGATGGAGCAGACCGGCGACGTCAAATCGCTGTTCAACTTCGCGCCGAGCGTGGAGAAGGCGCTGGAAGAGTTTCGTGCCAAGGCCGAGAAATATTCAAAAGGCACCGGCTACGGCTTCTTGAACTTCATCAAGGTGGGGTTCGAGGCATCGTCGCTCTCGCGCTCCTTGTCCAAGGAAGTCCATCAGATCATGCATGCCCAGGCGCGCGAGAATAATTTCAATGCGCAGCAGCTGGCGAGCATGGAAACGATGTACAAGGATTATCACGAAAAGATCATCGTCTACCTCCGGGCTGTGCGCGATGCCGCGCAGTTCCGCACCTATGAGCGCCTGTTCTCGTGGTGGCACATTTTCCACATTCCGCTGGTGTACATGATGGTGTTCAGCGCGATCTATCACGTGTATGCCGTGCACGCCTATTAATTCCAGAATCTAGACTATGGACATGCTTCTTCGTACCTTCGCTTTCGCCTGCCTCCTGTTTGCGCTTCCCATGGCGGCGCAGGCAAACAAGTTATTGATGCCGGGAGATGTCATCAAGGGGCACGCCAAGGAAGAAGAGGCCTGCGAGAAGTGCCACAAGAAGTTCGATAAGGCCGCGCAGTCGCGCTTGTGCATGGATTGCCACAAGGAAATCGGCAAGGATGTAGCGGACAAGACCGGATATCACGGTCGCATGGAGCAGGGCAAGGAGTGCAAGGAGTGTCACACCGAGCACAAAGGGCGTGATGCCAAGATTGCCGAGTTCGATCATGATAAGTTCGATCACAAGCTGACCGACTTTGAACTCAAGAACGGGCACAAAGAAGGGGTAAAGGAAGAACGTAAAGGCCAGAAGGTCAAGTGTGAGAGTTGCCACAAGGCAGGCAAGAAATTCCGCGAAGCTCCAGGCACTTGCGTTAGCTGCCACAAGAAGGACGACAAGCACAAAGGCGGCCTGGGGGACAATTGCTCCAAATGTCACGTTGACAAGGGCTGGAAAGAGGTGGAGTTCGATCACGACAAGACGCACTTCCCGCTGCTGGGCAAGCACATCGATGTGAAGTGTGAGAAGTGCCATATCGACAACAAGTTCAAGGACACGCCCAAGACCTGCGTCGCCTGCCACAAGAAGGATGATGACAAGGCGCACAAAGGCAAGCTGGGCAATCAGTGCGAGAAGTGCCACAGCGAAAAAGACTGGAAGACGACCAAGTTCGATCACGACAAGACCAATTTCCCGCTGCTGGGCAAGCATGAGGAAGTGAAGTGCGACAAGTGCCACATCGACAAGAAATACAAGGACACGCCCAAACTGTGCAATTCGTGTCACAAGAAGGAGGACGACAAGGCACACAAGGGTAAATTCGGCACCGAAGTGCGAGACTTGCCACTCCGAAAAAGACTGGAAAGAGATCATCTTCGATCACGACGAAGAAGACCAAATTCCCGTTGCTGGGCAAGCACCGTGCGCCTCTGAAATGCGTGAGCTGCCACAAGGGCGATCTGTATAAAGACAAGCTGCTGATGACTTGCGTGTCTTGTCACAAGAAGGACGACGACAAGGTGCACAAGGGCAATTTCGGGCTGAAGTGTGAGACCTGCCACGTGGAAAACGAGTGGAAAGAGATCAAGTTCGATCACGGCAAGCAGACCAAGTACCCGTTGCTGGGCAAGCACGCCAAAGCCAAGTGTGTGTCGTGCCACAAGGGCGATCTGTACAAGGACAAGCTGTCCACTGTCTGCTTCTCCTGCCATGAGAAGGACGACAAGCACAAAGGCCAGGAAGGCAAGAAGTGCGAGACCTGCCACGTCGAAGAAACCTGGACTAAAGCCGACAAATTCAACCACCAGCGTATGTCGGTGTTCCCCTTGCTGGGGCGTCACGCGCTGGTGACGTGCAAGAAGTGCCATGCCGGTCCGACCTTCAAGGATGCGAGCAAGGAGTGCTTCGGTTGCCACGAAAAGGACGACGTGCACAAACGCAAGCTGGGAACCGAATGCCAGACTTGCCACTCTACGCGTGCATGGCAAGCGTGGGATTTTGACCACAATAAGACTGGGTTCAAGTTGGACGGCGCACACAAAAAAATAGCCAACAAGTGCTACTATTGCCACAAGAAACCGATGTCCAAGAAGGTCGTGCAATCACCGGCATGCGGTAGCTGCCATGACCGGGATGATGTGCACAACGGCAGCTTTGGCGATCGATGTGATCGTTGCCACGACGGCGATAACTGGAAGCAAGTGAAGATGGGTGTTATGGTGCCGCGCAAGTAGGTAATCTGTCAAGCGCCATAGAGAGGCAATCACTAAGGGAGGTGGATCATGAAACGACTAGGACGAGTATTGGGCAACTTGCTTGCCGTAGCGCTAACGGTGTTTTCGATGCAGACGCTGGCTGAAACTCAGCAGGGTGGGCGCGACTTCAACCACATGACCACCGGCTTCCCGCTTTCCGGCGGACATGCCACCGTCGCATGCGAGACTTGCCATATGGGGGGCGTGTTCAAGGGCACTGCCCAGGACTTGCGATGGTTGTCACCAAGCGGGGCAGCGTATCGTAGCTACGCCGAAATCGAACAGCCACATCGTCACCGATGCACCGTGCGAGACCTGTCACTTCAATACTTCTACATGGCTGGGGGCGCGCTTTAACCACGGAACGGCAAAGGTTGGTCAGTGTTCCACTTGTCACAACGGGAGGATATCAACCGGCAAGCCAGCACGTACTGCGATTGGCGTGCACCCGGTCACCACGGAGTCGTGCGACAGATGCCACCGCTCCAGCGCCTGGGTGCCAGCAAGCTGGAATCATAACGGTGTCACCGGGGATTGCTCAGGATGTCACAGAGCAGCGGGTCCGGGGCGTAGCTTTAACGCTCTCACGCACATGAGCCAAGCGACCATGTCGGCAATGAACATTGCCACCTGTGGGGCCTGCCACAAGAGCTTCTACTCTTTCCTTGGGGCATACTATGACCACGCTGGGGCTGTTACTTGCCAGAATTGCCATGGCCCGGTAACTACCTTCGTCGGTGTCGCGAAGATCCAGCAGACGGCGACTGCGCACGCAAATTTTGCCAGTGCCGGCATTAGTCAGTGCAGTTCCTGCCACAAGAGTTTTGCTCTCGGTAGTTTCCCGTCGGGGAGGTTCGATCATGCGGGGGCGTCTCTTTGCCAGAATTGTCACAAAGGCAATCCCGGTTGGGCTGTAGGAATCACCCAGATATCGGCCGCGCGAACGACGGCGCATAACAACTACATGACGGCCGGGATCATCAATTGCCAGTCCTGCCACAAGAGCACCGTAGCCTGGGCGGGATCGAAGTATGACCACGTTGGGGTTTCGCCAGTCTGCTCAAGCTGCCACAACGGCACTCTTTTTGTTGGAAAGCCTGCCGGGCATATAGCCACAATTGATGAGTGCAGTCAGTGCCACTACGCGACCTCGGGTTGGTTGCCGGCATTGGGTGCGAAGCCGGCTAACCACATTCCTTACAATGCAGGAGTGGCGTGCACTAATTGCCATGTGGGGTTGGGCCTGGTTAATGCCGTTACTCTGCACACCTATAGTGTTGCAACTTATACCTGTGCTACTTGTCACATCAAGCCGAATGCCTATACGGGTAATAACCAGAAGACCAAGAGTCCGCATGATGGTAGCAGCGGTAACAACTGCACGGGATGCCATGAGCATTCAAGCGCTGGTAATTACGGCAAGTGGTAATCGAGTGATGCTTTGATTTGGAGGCTGCGTCACGCGGCCTCCATTTTTCTGTCAGGGAATAATTTCTAGCCCGCTTCAGGGGATGGCGGCAGACATATAACGGTAGGTTCAGGAGTTGAGATGAAAGTTACCCTTTTCTTTAAGCGGTATTGGCGCGCTTGCGGGCTGCTGTTGCTGCCCGCAATTTCAAGTACTGCGGTCGCCCAGCCGCTGGATGACATCAGGCTCGAATATCAGAACCAAGGAGTCGTCGCCACTATCAGTCTGACCGGGCCGGTGCAGTATCTGCGGCATTTCCCGGAAAGCCACGGCAAGACGCTGGAGATCTATTACGACCGAGTAATGGATGCGACAAGCAGCGAAACCTGGTTGGATAACGAGACGCGCAAGTCGCCGCCGTCCGGCCTCATCCCCAGCTTCACGGTAACAACGCGCAATCAGCAGATAAAGTGCGATCAAGGGTCGCCGCTCGATCAGCAGGCGCAGCACAATCTGCAGGTTCAGCAGGGTAAACTGGGTCAGGAGGTTCAGTTGCCTACATGTGATCAGGCGAGCAAGCCGAAGTTGGTGATCGAGTTCTCGCGTGAAGCGGAATATAGCGTTTCCCCGGGTAAGGACAATCGCAGCTTGGTGATCACCATTCGTCCAGACAAAAAGCCGGTGAGCACCGGTCCCTTGCCTTTCCTGCCTACCATCAAGCCCGCAACGGCGGCTGCGGCGGGCGTGGCGTTGACGGCGGATGAGGCAGCGATAGCCGAGACGAGCACGCAGGCGCGCGACTTGTTGGTACAGGCGCGTGAGGCGTTGGCTGCCAAAAAAGATACTGTAGCGGTAGATACGTTGAACAAATTGCTGTTGTTGCCTCCCAACGATTTCACTCAGGATGCGCAGGAGTGGGTGGGGGTCGCTCGTGAACGTGCCGGGCAGATCGACAAGGCCAAGACGGAATATGACCTTTACTTGCGCTTATACCCTGACGGCGATGGTGCCGGACGTGTCGCGCAGCGTATGGCCGGCTTAGGGAAGGTGGCAGCACCCGTTGCGGTTGCGGAGAAGGGACAGGAAAAGAAGAAGGCTGCCCGTTGGATGTCATTCGGCAGTGTGTCTTCGCGTTACTACTTTGGCAGCAGCAAGATCGACTCGACTTCCACGTTCAACAATACGCTCGAAACCCGGTCGTTCTCGATGACGGATCAATCCATGCTCATCAGCACCGTGGATGCGTCCGAGCGTTACGTGAGCGATGAGTATGATGCTCGCATCGTGTTTCGCGACGTGAACACCAAAAACTTTCTTTCCAGCCAGCCGAGCTTGAACCGAGTGAACGCGGCCTATGGTGAGATAAAGAATCGCAAGCAGGATTATATGGTGCGCGTTGGGCGTCAGTCGTCAGCAGGGGGCGGAGTGTTGGGGCGTTTCGACGGCGTCTCTGCTTCCTATGGCGATGTACAGGAGTTGCGTGTCAATGGCGTAGTAGGATCTTTGGCGGACTCTTCGATAGGAACGGCCACCAAACCATTCTTCTTCGGCGCTGGATACGATTTCGGGCCATATTCCATCTATGCCATCAATCAAAGTGCGGATGGCGTGCTGGATCGCCGTGCGGTCGGCACCGAGTGGCGCTATTTTGACGATAAAACGACCGCCTTTGCCTTGGTGGACTACGACACTTATTTCAAGGCGTTGAACGCAGCCCAGTTCATGGGGACGGTAAGTGTGTCGGGCGTTAATTTGAATTTTATGGTGGATCGCCGTAAAGCGCCTTCTTTGAGTATCCGCAATGCATTGAATGGCGCCTCCACCTCTTCCATAAATGCGTTATTGCAGACCATGTCGGCGAGTAGTCTGAAAGATCTGGCACTGGCACGTACCGCTACTTCTACCATGGCACAAGCTGGTGTCTCTATTCCTTTCATGCAAAAGTGGCAGATAGGTGGTGATGTGCGGCTGTCCAACACGACAGGCTTGGCGGCGAGCGGAACCCACGCTTTGGAAGGCATTTTGGCAGCCACGTCAGGGCGAGGCACGGAAAGAGGTGTTTCCGGAAATATCATCGGCAACAGCCTGTACAAGGATGGTGATATCTGGTCAGCCAATACATCCTTTACCACCGGCGCCTTAGTCAGCGGTCGCAGCGTCTTTTTCTACAACCATTTCCCGCTCAAGAGCAATTGGATGATGGACACCTCGCTGCAGCTGTATAGCCAGACCGACCAGTTCGGCGGAACGACCAAGCGCACATCGCCCATGGTGCGTGGTTCCTATCGCATCAGAGATATGATCACCTTCGATGCCGATGTGGGATACGAGAGCGCCAACTACAACGGCCCCAACCAGAGCGTGAAGACCACTCGCTTCTTCTATTCAGTCGGATTGCGCGGCGATTTCTGATTCGCTTTGTTGCCCAAGTTTGACGGGGTCATCGGTTAATTCCCGATGACCCCGTTGTATATAGATACAGCGTATTTGTTGGCAGTCTGGTAAATTCCACTCATTCCAAACTAAGTGTTCGTCATGAAAATTCACGAGTATCAGGGAAAAGAAATCTTGCGCGAATTTGGCGTGCCGACGCCCCGCGGAATGGCGTGTTTCAGCGTCGAGGAGGCGGTTGCCACAGCGCAGCAGCTGGGCGGCAGGGTCTGGGTGGTGAAGGCGCAGATCCATGCGGGTGGTCGCGGCAAAGGCGGCGGCGTGAAGGTGGCGAAGTCGCTCGACGAAGTGCGCCAGTACGCGCAACAGATTCTCGGCATGCAGTTGGTCACGCATCAGACCGGGCCGGAGGGGCAGAAGGTGCGCCGCCTGCTGATCGAAGAGGGCGCGCAGATTGTCAAAGAGTTCTACGTCGGCATGGTGGTGGACCGCGGCTCGCAGCGTGTCGCCCTGCTGGCTTCCAGCGAAGGCGGCATGGAGATCGAAGAGGTCGCCAAGCATACGCCTGAGAAGATACGCACCGTGCGTGTCAATCCTGCAACTGGGCTGACGGCGGAGGAAGCATCGCAGGCCGCGTGTGCCATCGGCATCCCCGATGCCGCGAGCGCGGAGGCGGTCAAAGTGCTGCAAGGCCTGTACCGCGCCTTTGTCGAGAAAGATGCGATGCTGGCCGAAATCAATCCCCTGATTCTGACGGCAGACAATCGCGTGGTGGCACTGGATGCGAAATTCAATTTCGATTCCAACGCGCTATACCGTCATCCCGAGATTGTGGCGTATCGCGATCTGGACGAAGAAGACCCGGCAGAGATCGAGGCGTCGAAGTTCGAGCTGAGCTACATCCAACTCGATGGCGACATCGGCTGTCTGGTGAATGGCGCTGGCTTGGCAATGGCGACCATGGACATCATCAAGCTGTATGGCGGCAGCCCGGCTAACTTCCTCGACGTGGGCGGCGGCGCATCCAAAGAGAAGGTGACCGAGGCATTCAAGCTGATGCTGAAGAACCCTCACCTCAAGGCGATCCTGGTCAATATCTTCGGCGGCATCATGAAATGCGACGTGATCGCCGAAGGCGTGGTCGCGGCGGCGCGCGAAGTGAGCCTGAACGTGCCGCTGGTGGTGCGTCTGGAAGGTACCAACGTCGAACTCGGCAAGAAGATACTGGCGGAATCCGGCTTGCCTATCATCTCCGGCAATGACATGGCGGACGCGGCACAAAGAGTTGTTGCGGCAGCGAAGGGGGCGAAATGAGCATCCTCATCAACAAAGACACCAAAGTCATCACGCAAGGCATGACCGGCAAGGTCGGCCAGTTCCACACGTTTCACTGCAAGCAATACGCGAATGGCGCGAACTGTTTCGTTGCTGGCGTGAATCCGAAGAAGGCGGGCGAAGAGTTCGAAGGTATTCCGGTATATGCCTCGGTGCGCGATGCGAAACAGGCGACCGGCGCGACCGTGTCGGTGATCTACGTGCCGCCGTCAGGTGCGGCTGCGGCTATCGACGAGGCGGTGGATGCCGATCTCGATCTGGTGATCTGTATTACCGAAGGCATTCCGGTGCACGACATGATCAGGACGCGCTACAAGATGCAAGGCAAGCGCACGCTGCTCATCGGGCCGAACTGCCCTGGTCTCATCACGCCGGACGAGATCAAGATCGGCATCATGCCCGGCCACATCCACAAGAAGGGGCGCATCGGTGTGGTGTCGCGCTCCGGCACGCTGACTTATGAAGCAGTGGGGCAGCTCACTGCGTTGGGCTACGGGCAATCCTCCTGTGTCGGCATCGGCGGTGACCCGATCAATGGCCTCAAACATATCGATGTAATGAAGCTGTTCAACGACGATCCCGAGACCGATGCAGTGATCATGGTCGGCGAGATCGGTGGCAGCGACGAGGAAGAATGCGCGCGCTGGATCAAGGCCAACATGCAGAAGCCGGTGGTCGGTTTCATCGCGGGTGTCACCGCGCCGGAAGGCAAGCGCATGGGCCACGCCGGGGCGATCATCTCCGGCGGGCAGGGTGGTGCCAACGAGAAGCTGGCAGTGATGGAAGAATGCGGCATCCATATCACGCGCAATCCAGCGGAGATGGGGCGCACGATGCAGAAAATTTTGAAGGGATAAGCTGATGCTGGAAATGTTGTCGAGCGCCCAGTTCTGGGTGGATGTATTCAAGATCATCATGATCGACTTGCTGCTGTCCGGCGACAACGCGGTGGTGATCGCGCTGGCGTGCCGCAACTTGCCGCTGGAGCAGCGCAAGAAGGGTATCTTCTATGGCGTGGTCGGCGCCATCGGTTTGCGCGTGGTGCTGACCTTCTTCGCGGTCGGCTTGTTGGCGTTGCCGTATCTCAAACTGGTGGGAGCACTGTTGCTGATCTGGATCGGCATCAAACTGATCCTGCCGGAAGAAGAGGAACATGGCGAGGGCAGCATCAAGGCCGAGACCCATCTGTGGGGGGCGGTGAAGACCATCATCATCGCCGACTTCGTAATGAGTCTGGATAACGTGCTGGGCGTGGCCGGCGCGGCACATGGCAATACGATGCTGCTCGTGTTCGGACTGCTGGTCAGTATCCCGCTGATTGCATGGAGCAGTCAGCTGGTGCTGAAGCTGATCGACCGCTTCCCGTTCATCATTTACGGTGGTGGAGCGTTGCTGGGTTACGTGGCGGGCGAGATGCTGGTCGGCGAAGCGTTGTTCAAGCCGCTGCTGGAAGCGCAACATGCACTGCACTGGCTGGTTCCGGTGGCAGGTGCGGTCTTCGTGCTGGGGATGGGCTACTGGCTGGCGATGCGCAAGGCGCAGGCGGCTGGTGCGGTGGACTTGGTGGATGAAACGGTTTTGGCAGGGACGAGTGATCAGTCGAGCGTCTCGCAAAAAGCGCCTGTCGCGAACGACGAACAATAACGAGGGAATGAACATGAAGATTCTGATTCCGGTGGATGGCTCGGACAATGCCAATCGTGCAGTGGAATATGCTATCAAAATGGCCGGCATGTATCGCGAGATGCCGCAATTCCTGCTGCTGAACGTGCAATGGAACGTCGCTGCGGGTAACGTCAAACTGTTCATCAATCAGGAGACGATCAACGACTATTACCGCGAACAGGGGATGGCGGCTTTGGCGAAAGCGCGCGCGGACTTGGATGCAGCCAAGTTGCCCTATCAGTACCACATCAGCATCGGTCGACCTGCCGAAGCCATCATGCAATATGCGGATGAGCAGGGCGTGGGTCAAATCATCATCGGCGCACAAGGGCATGAGAAGCTCGCCACGATGTTGCTGGGATCGGTAGCAGCCAAGGTCGCTCAGTTGTCCAAAGTGCCAGTCACTATCAGTCGGTAATAGTCGCTCAAATTACTGATAAATCAATCAGGTATAGTCTGGAATTGAAAAATGTTTTAGTATCTGCCCGGTTAGCTCAGGGAAAATGAAAAAACGGGCAGGTCAAACATGAAAAAAGCATCGTTTTATCAGACAGATTGGTTCGCCGGGTTGCTGGTGGCCTTGCTGTTTCTATTCAGTGCCAATACGGATCTGATCCAAAGCCTGGAGCGCAAGGCCTATGACTGGGGGGTCCTGGCTTCTTCTCGCGTACCCAGCGACAAAATCGCAGTGATCGCCATCGACGATCAAAGCATAGCCAATCTTGGTCGCTGGCCCTGGCCGCGCGAGATACAGGCAAAGATGCTCGGGATACTGGCTGAGGGGCGGGCCAAAGTGGTTGGTCACATGGCGTTGTTCTTTGAGCCGCAAGTCGATGCGGGCATGGACTACATCCTGAAGATTGCCAGTACCCTCGAAAGAACCTCCCTTAAACAAACCAATCCCGCCGAGTGGCAGGAATTGCAGAACCTGTTGCAGGATGCCCTGCAGCATCTGGACAATGACCAGAAACTGGCCGAGAGCATGTCCAAGGTCAACAACGTGTTGCTTGGCCTGTATTTTGAATTGGGCGAGCCGCAGGGAAATCCCGATGGGCCGCTGCCTGATTACATTCTGAAGAACAGCCTGGTGAACGTGCAGGGCGGTGCCGATTCGGCCTCGCCAGTCCCAGCGCTGAGTGCGCAGGTCCCGATTCCAGTGCTGGGACAGCAAGCCGTGGCTATCGGACATTTGAACTTCACGCCTGATGTCGATGGCGGCGTGCGTACCGAGCCGCTAGTGGTTCGTTATTACGACCAGTACTACCCTTCGCTTTCCTTGATGCTGGCGGCGAAAAGCCTGAATCTTGAGCCGAAGGATATCCAGGTGATACTGGGTAGCGGGGTGAAGCTGGGCAATCTGAGTATCGCCACCGATCCGGATCTGAGTATGCACACCTACTTCTATGCCAATCGCGATGGCAAGCCGGCATTTCAGGTCGATTCGTTCTATGACGTGCTGACCGGCAAGATTCCCGCCGACAAATATCGTGACAAGATCGTGTTGATCGGGGCGACGGCCGCAGGGGTAGGCGCCGCTCAGGTAACGCCGATTTCTGCGGTGACCCCGCCGGTGTTGACTCTTGCGCACTCAGTCTCCAGCATTCTCAAACAGGATTTCTTCGTGGCTCCCAGATGGGGTTTCTGGGCTGAAAGCGCGACCTTCCTCGTCGTTTCGCTTTATCTGATCCTGTTGATGCCCCGCCTTGGGGCTGGCCTTGCCGCGGCCGTTACCGGTGGCTTGTTCGCGTTGCTGCTGGCAGTTCACTTCATTTTGATGACGACGCAGGCGATATGGCTGCAGTTGATGTTGCCTGCTGCCTTGTTGCTGGTCGGTCATGTGCTGTTGACGACCAAGCGTTTCCTGATGACGGAAAGAGGCAAGGAAAAATCTGACGCTGACTCTGCCGAAAGCAACCGCATGCTGGGCTTGGCTTTCCAGGGGCAAGGTCAGTTGGACATGGCATTCGACAAGTTCCGCAAAGTGCCGCTGGACGACAGCTTGATGGACGTGTTGTACAACTTGGGGCTGGATTTCGAACGTAAGCGCCAGTTCAACAAAGCCGAGTCGGTGTTCAAGTACATGGCCGGTCACAATCCAAAGTTCCGCGACTTGGAAGCACGTACGGCACAATCCAAAGCAATGGCTGAGACCGTGATTCTTGGGGGCTCTTCTGGCAGAAGTAATGACAGCACAATGCAGCTGGATCGTGCGGGTGTGGCCAAGCCGATGCTGGGGCGCTACGAGATCGAGAAGGAGTTGGGCAAAGGCGCGATGGGTGTGGTTTATCTGGGCAAGGATCCAAAGATCAGCCGCGTGGTCGCGATCAAAACCATGAATCTGTCCCAGGAGTTCGAGGCGGATGAACTGGAGGAGGTCAAAGCGCGCTTCTTCCGCGAAGCGGAAACTGCCGGGCGGCTGAATCATCCGTGCATCGTCACCATGTACGATGCCGGAGAAGAGCATGACCTGGCCTATATCGCCATGGAGTTTCTCAAGGGCAAGGATCTGGTGGCCTACACCAAACCGGGCAATCTGTTGCCGTTGCCAAAAGCCTTGAGCATCGTGGCGCGTGTGGCCGATGCACTGGGTTACGCTCATGGCCTGAATGTGGTGCACCGCGACATCAAGCCGGCCAACATCATGTACGACCCGGAAGGCGACACCGTGAAGGTGACAGACTTTGGCATCGCGCGCATCACCGACTCAAGCAAAACCAAAACCGGCATGGTGCTGGGAACACCTTCTTATATGTCTCCAGAGCAACTGTCCGGTGCCAAAATCGAAGGCCACTCTGACTTGTTCTCGCTGGGCGTAAGTCTCTACCAACTGGTGTGTGGTAAGCTCCCCTTCGAGGGCGATTCGATGGCGCAACTCATGTTCAGGATCGCCAACGAGCCGCACAGCGATATTCTGAAAATCAAAGCGGACATTCCGCCGTGTGTGGTTGCAGTCATCAATAAGGCGTTGGCAAAAAAGAAAGAAGATCGTTACGAAAGCGGCGCCGCGATGGCGGAAGCAATACGCCAGTGCGCGGCCAGTCTTCAGTGAAACGCCAAAGGCGGGAGTTAAGACGTGAACGTTAAAGATGCGCTGGAGATAATCAGCCGAACTCACCCGGGCATGGTGCGCTCCCATAATGAGGATAGCGTGAGCTTTGATGCTGGGCACGGTTTGGTTGTGCTGGCGGACGGTATGGGCGGGTACAATGCAGGCGAAGTTGCAAGCGGAATCGCGGTTTCCGTGGTATCCAGCGAAATCAGACATCGCCTGGAAGAAGTCAGGCCGGAAGAAAAGGATGCGGCTTCCGGGGAGGACATGGGCGTCGTCTTGCTGCGGGATAATGTCAAAAAGGCGAACCTTTCCATTTTTAATGCTGCGCAGAGTCAACCGCAGTATTCCGGAATGGGGACCACCATTGTCTCCGGGCTGTTTTATGATGATCGCGTGGCGGTGGCTCACGTGGGCGACTCGCGCATGTACCGTCTACGTGGCGATGTGTTCGAAACTATCACTCGCGACCATTCGTTGCTACAGGAACAGATCGATAGTGGAGTGCTCACTAAGGAACTGGCGCGTCTTTCCAAGAACAAGAATCTGGTGACGCGTGCCGTCGGTATTGAGTCTGATGTCGTCCCGGAAGTGCATGTGCACGACGTGCAGGTGGGGGACATCTACTTGCTGTGTTCGGATGGCCTGAACGACATGGTCGAAGATGAGGACATTGCTGCCACCTTGACGATGCTGCAAGGGAATTTAGCGCTTGCAGCCAACCAACTGATCGAGCAGGCGAATGACAATGGCGGACGCGACAATGTATCGGTCATCCTGGTGAAGGTCAGGGACGGTTATGCCGCGCCGCGGGGATGGCAGGCGAAGCTGAAGTCCTGGTTCAAGAATTGAATGAGTTACAAGTTACTACGGGGAAATTGATATGCCGGCAAAATTGATACTTAGCATGGACGGAGCGGTGATCAAGGAATACGCTCTGACCAAAGAGCGCACGACTATAGGTCGCAAGCCCCACAACGATATTTGCATCGACAATCTGGCAGTGAGCAGCGAGCACGCAGCAGTCATTACCATTTTGAACGATTCCTTCTTTGAGGATTTGAATAGTACCAATGGCTCCATCGTTAACGGCGCACCCGCCCAAAAGCACTTTCTGCAGAACAACGATGTGATCGAGATCGGCAAATACAGGCTCAAATACTTGAACGACCAGCCGACCCAGACCACATCGGCAGATTTTGAAAAGACCATGGTGTTGCGCGCGCCAGTCAAGATGCAGGGGGTGCCTAAAGCCGACGACACGTTCAGCCATACACAGACCGATGCTGGGATACACGCCGTCAAGCATGACTCGACAACTCAATTCAACGCGACCGCGCCTAAAGCGGACGTTAAACCGGCGGCCGCACCTGCAGCAGCGGGGCAACAGGCTGCTGTGATTCAAATATTGAATGGACCGAATCTGGGCAAAGAACTGGAGCTCAGTAAGAACCTGACTACGCTCGGTAAGCCGGGTGTGCAGGTTGCCGTGCTAGCGCGTCGTCCACACGGCTATTTCATCACTCACGTTGAAGGTGGCAGCTTCCCATTGGTGAATGGCTCTTCGGTGGGTGAGCAGCCGCACCAGTTGAATGATCATGACATCATCGAGCTGGCCGGGGTCAAGATGGAGTTCTATTTCAAGAGCTGACGACGGACTCCCCGATTGACTTTCCAGCAGACGCATCATTCTGCTGAAGAAGAGGGCGCTAAATGAAAAAGCACGCACTTCTCATCGGCTTGGGTTTGCTGGTTGTTCTACTTTTCCTGGGCGACGCTGCCAAGTTTTATCGTTTAGGTTTCGTCCAGTTCTCGGATGCGAAACTGTACGACTATCGTATGCGGCTGACCTTGCCGCATACAACCGACGATCGCATCGTCATTCTCGATATCGACGAAAAAAGCCTCAAACAGGAGGGGCGCTGGCCATGGGGGCGGGACAAACTTGCCGTCTTGATGGACGAGCTATTCGCCCATTATGGTGTGGCTGGCGCGGGCTTCGACGTGGTGTTCGCGGAGAAAGACACTAGCTCTGGTCTGAATGTGTTGCAGGAATTAGGCCGCAAACAGTTCAAGGATGTGGCTCAGTTTCAATCGGTGTTGAATCAGATCAAGCCCCATCTCGAATACGACGCATTGTTTGCCAGCAAGCTCAAGCAGCGCAATGTAGTGTTGGGGTATTACTTCAGCAACAGTGAGGTCGGGGCTCAGGTCAGCACATCGGGGGCGTTACCGCAGCCCTCTTTCCCTCCCGGCACCTTCATCGGACGCCCGATCAATTTTCTCAAGTGGGACAGTTATGGCGCGAATCTGCCCGAGTTGCAGGAGAGCGCCGCAACAGCCGGGCATTTCAATCCGGTGGTTGATTTCGACGGTGTAGTGAGGCGTGTCCCGATGATCGTTGAATACGGCGGCGCTTACTACGAATCGCTGTCTTTGGCGCTGGCGCGCACTGTGTTGGGATCGCCAAGATTGGTGCCGGGGTTTGCCAACAGCCAAAGCAAGGATTACGGCGGGCTGGAGTGGTTGGAACTGAAGTCCTCGCAAGGGGACTTGATCATCCCTGTGGATGGAGATGTCAGCACACTGGTTCCCTACCGCGGCGGCCGCGGCACATTCCGTTATATCTCGGTTACAGACGTATTGCATGAGAAATTGCCGGTGACAGACCTGCAGAACAAGATCGTGTTAGTGGGTACCACCGCGCCAGGTCTGATGGATATGCGTACCACTCCCGTGGGCGAGGTCTATCCCGGGGTTGAGATACATGCCAACATGATCAGCGGCATTCTGAATCAGAACATCAAACAGAATCCGCCTTACGTGCTTGGGGCGAATGTCGTGCTGTTGCTGTTTATGGGGGTGGCTTTATGCTTCCTTCTGCCATTGCTGAGTGCTGTGCAGGGAACGCTAGTCACGTTTATCGTGCTATTTGCAGATGTGGCACTCAACGGCTCGCTGTGGCATTTCGGCAATATCTCGTTGCCTTTGGCAGGGGGCATGATCATGACGTTGGCGCTGTTCGCGCTCAACATGACTTTTGGCTATTTCGTGGAGTCGCGCACCAAGCGTCAGATTACCGGCCTATTCGGCCAATATGTTCCAGGTGAATTGGTGGATGAGATGAGCAAACACCCGGAGCATGTTTCGATGGAGGGGGAAAGTCGCGAGATGACCATCCTGTTCTCGGATGTGCGCGGCTTCACCACCATCTCGGAAGGTCTGGAACCCAAGGAACTGTCTTTGCTGATGAACGAGTTCCTCACACCGCTTTCGCGCGTCATTCATGGCCAACGTGGCACGATTGATAAATACATGGGCGACTGTATCATGGCGTTCTGGGGGGCTCCCCTGCCAGACGAACGTCATGCATACCACGCCATCCTTACGGGACTGGAGATGCAACGCACATTGGCGGAACTGCAGCCGCATTTCAAAGAGCGCAACTGGCCGGAGATACGCATCGGTGTAGGCATCAATACCGGGCGGGTCAGTGTGGGCAACATGGGCTCCGAGGTTCGGGTGGCGTACACGGTGATGGGCGACGCAGTGAACCTGGCTTCACGTCTTGAGGGCATCACCAAGGAGTATGGTGCGAAGGTGATGGTGGGAGAAGTCACCAAGCAGGCTGCCCCGGAGTTTGTCTATCGCGAAGTGGATATGGTGCGGGTAAAAGGCAAGGTGCAGCCAGTGGCAATCTTCGAGCCGCTTGGTTTGCACGCCGAGGTAAGCCAGGATGTTTTGGAGGAGGTGAAACTCTTCCATCAGGCGTTGCGTTTGTATCGCAAGCAAGACTGGGACAAGGCAGAACTCCAGTTCTTGAGCCTGCGCAATATGTCTCCACAGAGCAAACTGTATCAAGTGTATGCCGAGCGGGTTGCCTATTACCGCAGCAATCCGCCGGGCGACAATTGGGATGGCGTGTTCATCTTCAAAACGAAATGAGTTGAGCGGCGATGAGACTGAGAGTGCTTGGATGTAGCGGCGGGATAGGCGGAAACTTCCGCACGACCTCGTTTTTGCTCGATCACGATGTGCTGATCGATGCAGGTACCGGATTGACCGATCTGAGCTTGGCGGAAATGAGCGTGATCGACCATATCTTTATCACGCATTCCCATCTCGATCATATTGCGTGCCTTCCTCTGTTGGTGGATAGCGTAGGCTTCATGCGCGACAAGCCGCTGGTCATCCACGCTACCGCAGAGACGCTGGCCATTCTGCAGCAACACATCTTTAACTGGGAGATATGGCCGGATTTTGCCGAGATACCCAATCTGCATCAGGCGGTGATGCGGTATGACGAGATCAAGGTGGGTGAAGCGGTAGATGTGGGTGGGCGCAAATTGACCCCCCTGCCCGTCAATCACGTGGTTCCTGCAGTAGGCTTCCAGATCGACAGCGGCAAAGCGAGTTTTGCATACAGCGGCGATACCACGACCTGCGACGCGTTCTGGCAAGCGGTCAATCGCATTCAGAATCTGCGATACCTCGTGGTGGAGACCGCTTTTTCCGATAGTGAAAAGGAGTTGGCCGTTCTGTCCAAACATCTGTGCCCCAGCCTGTTGGCCGAAGAGCTGGCCAAGCTCCGCTTGCGGCCAGAGATCTTCATTACTCATTTGAAACCGGGTGAAGTGGAGCTGACGATGCGGCAGATCAGCGAATGTGTGCACGGGTTTGCCCCCAAGATTCTGCAAAACGGACAAGAGTTCGAATTTTGAGCAAGCCACTGCCATGAGCGACGTCCTAGATATTCGTGTACTTGCCGCGCTGGAGCCGATCTCCACCTTCAGTCCTGCACGTCTGCGCGAATTGCTGGACTATTGCCATGTCGAGAGCGTTGCTCCGGGACAAGACCCGTTCAAGAATCGTCCGTTGCAGGGGCAGTCCGTATATCTGGTGAACGGTGAGCTGGAGTTGGTCTATGCGGACGGGAATAAGGTGGTGGTTCGTGCCGATTCGGAATGGGCGCGACATCCGCTCGGAAAGCGTCAGCCGGTTATCACTGCTGCCAAGGCGCTGAGCCGGCTGCAGCTGTTGCGTGTGGATGACGATCTGCTCGACCGCATGGTGACGTGGGACCAGTTCGCCAGTCACGATGACATCAAGCCACAGGGCGACAAAGAGGGTTCAGAGGCGGCCGTGCGCAGGTTGCTCAATTCCGGCATGTTTAGTGCAGAGAACCTGAATCATGGCCCCTTCGCTCATTTACCGCCGGCCAATATCGGCAAGTTGCTCAGTCGTGTCGAAGCGATCGCGGTGTGGGAAAAGGATGTCATCATCCACGAAGGTGAGGAAGGCGATTACTATTACCTCATCGAAAGCGGTCGCGCCCAAGTGACGCGCTGGGTAGGCGGGGTCAACCTGGTGTTGGCGGAACTCAAGGCGGGTGATGTGTTCGGTGAAGAGGCGCTGATCGCCGATACCAAACGCAACGCCAGCGTGACGATGAAGAGCAACGGCGTGTTGTTGCGCCTGAAGAAGCAGGACTTCTTCGAGTTGATGAAGGAGCCGCTGCTGCACCACATCAGTTATCAGGATGCCAGGCAGAAAGTGGCGCAGGGCGCAGTGTGGCTGGATGTGCGTCATCCGCCGGAATATCGCCACGACAAATTGCCGGGCGCGATAAATGTGCCGCTGAACGACATTCGCAACGCGATCGGTGTGCTTAACAAGGAGACCTCGTATATCGCTTATTGCCAAAGCGGACGCCGCAGCGCAGCTGCCGCGTTCATCCTAGCTCAGGCGGGATATGACATTTACGTATTAGAAAATGGCCTGTGGTCGGTACCAAAGGCACAACAACAGTAGGATCAGGGAGAGTCAATGAATAGTCCGGTGCAAGGCAATGCCAACGAAATGGGGCTGCGGTTGGAGTTCACCAAGAACCTCAATCACGTTACCAACAAGATTCATGCGACCAGCAATATCGACGAGATCATGCTGGATGTCAGTAAAGACATCTGTGCATTGTTCAATGCTGATCGCCTGACGATATATGTGGTGGGCGATGACAAGGCTTCGCTGGTCTCCAAAGTCAAGACCGGCCTGAACTCGTTCAAGGACCTCAAGCTGCCGATCGCGGAGCAGAGCATCGCCGGCTATGCGGCTTTCCGCAAGAAGATGCTGAACCTGAAGGATGTTTACGACGAACAGGAGTTGGCTTCGCACAGCACCACGCTGCGCTTCCTGCAGGACGTCGATAAACGCACAGGCTACCGCACCAAACAAATGCTGGTCGCTCCTATCGTGGAAGAGAACGGTGAGCTGGTCGGCGTGATGCAGGTCATTAACAACAAAGCGGGCAGGCCCTTCCCAGCCATGGTGGAGGAGGGGGTGCGCGAACTGGCGCAGACGCTGGCGGTGGCGTTGCGTCAGCGTCAGCAACAGGCCGGCACGGTTAAGACGAAATACGATTACCTGGTCTCTGACGCAGTGATGTCCGCCGCCGAATTCGAATTGGCCACGCGCACCGCGCGCCGCAAAGCGGTGGATATAGAGGATGTGCTGCTTGATGAATTCCAGGTCAAGCCCGACGCGTTGGGCAAAGCGCTGTCCAGCTTCTTCGGTGTGCCTTACGAACCGTACAAGGCGGATCGAATCAAGCCGTCTGAATTGTTGCGTAACCTCAAGCGCGAATATGTGGAAAGCAGCCATTGGGTGCCTGTCGACGACACGCCGGAAGGCGTGGTGATACTGACCACAGATCCGGAGCGGATACAGGCTTCGCGGGTGGTCAACAATATCTTCCCGAAGAACCGCCTGGTCTACAAGGTTTGTACACATCGCGAATTCAAGGCGACGCTCGACGCTTTTTACGGGGGCGGTGGTGCCGGCGGTGGCGATGCTACGGGAAATTTTGAAGACCTGGGGTCAATGGATGAACTGCTCACTTCGTTGGGAGGCGAGGAGGAGGAGGCGGGTGCCGCCGGCCAGGACGAAGTCAGTGCGGCAGCCGACAACGAACTGGTCAAGCTGGTCAACAAGATCATCGTGGATGCATACAAGATGGGCGCATCGGATATCCACATCGAACCTGGAGCGGGCAAGGCCAAGACGCAGATACGCGTGCGTAAGGACGGCTCGTTGATGAACTACATCGAAGTACCGTCTACCTATCGCAATGCCCTGGTCACGCGTCTGAAGATCATGTGCGACCTGGATATTTCCGAGAAGCGCAAACCGCAGGACGGCAAGATCAAGTTCAAGAAATTCGGTCCATTGGACATCGAGCTGCGCGTGGCGACAATTCCTTCCCAGGGCGGAGTGGAAGATGTGGTGATGCGTATCCTGGCCTCGGGTGAGCCAATCCCATTGGATAACATGGGATTCTCGGCGCGCAACTTGGATCTGGTCAAAAAAACCGTGTCCAAACCTTACGGCCTGTTCTTCGTGTGCGGTCCGACCGGTTCCGGTAAGACGACCACACTGCACTCCATCTTGAAACATATCAACACCCCGGACACCAAGATATGGACGGCGGAGGACCCGGTGGAAATCACGCAGAAGGGCCTGCGCCAAGTGCAGATCAACAAGAAGGCTGGTCTGGATTTTGCGACAGTGATGCGAGCCTTCCTGCGTGCCGACCCGGATGTGATCATGGTCGGCGAAATGCGCGACAAGGAAACCGTCTCCACCGGCATCGAGGCTTCGTTGACCGGTCACTTGGTGTTCGCCACCCTGCACACCAACAGCGCGCCCGAGTCCATCATCCGCTTGCTCGACATGGGGATGGATCCATTCAACTTTGCCGATGCTCTGCTCGGCATCCTTGCACAGCGCTTGGCCAAGCGCCTGTGCAAGGACTGCAAGAAAGCGCACATTGCCACGCAAGAAGAGATCAAAGAGTTGCTGACCGAATATGCGCTCGAATTGATGAACACCGAGACGTGGAAGAAAGACCCGAACGGTGCATACAAAGTGCTGTACGCCGAATGGGTAAAACTGTTCGGTGACGATAAAGGGCAGATCACACTCTACGAAAAAGTGGGATGTGAAAAATGCTCGGGCACGGGCTATCGCGGCCGCGTCGGTCTGCATGAACTGCTGATCGGCACCGACCCGGTGAAGAAAGCCATTCAGGAACATGCGCGCGTGGCGGAGCTGTTCGCTATAGCGCTGGAAGAGGGCATGCGCACCCTGAAGCAGGATGGTATCGAGAAGGTGCTGAGTGGCATCACTGACATCCATCAAGTGCGGGCGGTCTGTATCAAGTAGGCCATGGAAACGAGCAAGGTACCGGCGCAAGAGCAGGCACAGCACACGATGCTGCAAGGTCTGCTCAGTCGCCTGAGCGACCTTAACGCCATCGGTGCCGCGCTTTCCAGCGAGCGTGACATCAATCGACTGCTGGAAAGCATCCTGAGTGCGGCCAGAAACATCACCAATGCCGACGCCGGGACGCTGTACCTGGTCGATGCCGAACATCAGCAGTTGACCTTCGAGATACTGCACAACGATTCGCTCGACATCCGCATGGGGGGGACGTCTGGCTTTCCCATTCCGTTCTATCCGATCCATCTCTACATGGATGGACAGCCCAATCACGCCATGGTGGTGAGTCATGCCGCATTGAGTGGCGAGACCATCAATATCCCGGACGCCTATGTGGCTGAAGGTTTCGATTTTTCCGGGACCAAGAAATTCGACGCCAAGACCGGTTACCGCTCGCGTTCCTTCCTGGCAGTGCCGATGCGCAACCATGAACACGAGGTCATTGGTGTGTTGCAGCTCATCAACGCGATGGATCGTCAAAGCGGGACCGTAATACAGTTCTCCACGGACGACCAGCAGCTGCTGGAATCACTGGCATCGCAAGCGGCGATCGCGATCAGCAACCGGCGGCTGATCCAGCAGATGGAAGCGCTGTTCGAATCCTTGATCAGCCTCATCAACACCGCCATCGACGACAAGTCGCCTTATACCGGCGGACACTGTGCGCGTGTCCCTGCGCTCACCATGATGCTGGCTGAGGCGGCGAACCGCAGCAAACGGGGAGTGCTCAAGGATTTCGACCTGACCGACAAGGATCGCTACGAACTGAAGATCGCCGGGCTGCTGCACGATTGCGGCAAGATCACCACGCCCGTCCATGTGGTGGACAAGGCGACCAAACTGCAGACCATCTTCGACCGCATCCATCTGATCGACACGCGCTTCGAAGTGCTCAAACGCGACGCCCGTATCGACATGCTCGAAGGCCGTTTGAGTGCCGAGGAATACGAGGCGCGCATTCGCCGGCTCGATGCCGACCGCGAGTTCCTGTGGAAGTGCAACGCAGGCTCCGAGAAGATGTCCGAGGCCGACGTTGCGCGCGTGCAAGATATCGCGAAGTACCAGTGGCGCAACGCACAGGGGGAGGTTGTCGATTTTCTCGACGCGGACGAGTCGGAGAATCTCAGCATCCGCGCGGGCACTTTGACTGCAGCGGAGCGCCAGATCATCAATCACCACATCGTGGTCACTATCAAGATGCTGCAGTCGCTTCCCTGGCCGAACCATCTGAAGCGCGTGCCGGAATATGCCGGTGGCCATCATGAGCGCATGGACGGCAAGGGGTATCCCAACGGACTGACGCGCGAACAGATGACCGTGCAGGCGCGTGTCATGGGTATCGCTGACATTTTTGAGGCCCTGACCGCAAAGGACCGACCCTACAAGGAAGGCAAGACACTTACCGAGTCGCTATTCATCCTCGGCAAGTTCAAGGAGAACGGCCATATCGATCCAGACCTGTTCGACGTCTTCATCCGCGAAAAAGTGTATCTGGAGTATGCGCGCCGCTTCCTGGCGTCGGAGCAGATCGACGAGGTGGACGAGTCGGTCATACCTGGCTACATCCCGTGAGTGACAAAAATCGTCACTTGAATTCCCAATCCTGACACATCGGTCTGCCAACGAGGTCTGCAACACCTGTCAGATAGGTATTTCATGCTGGCACGCAACCTGCTACAGTTAACTCGCACACCCCGTGTGTAGTCCGCAAGGGCGACGTCCTAACATTTAAGGAGCTTAAACATGAAGAAAATTCAACAAGGTTTTACCCTGATCGAACTGATGATCGTGGTTGCGATCATCGGTATTCTGGCAGCCGTTGCGATTCCTGCGTATCAGGATTACATCGTGAAAGCCAAGCTGTCCAAAGTGCAATCTACTCTGGATCCGGTGAAGATGGCTCTGGCCATGTATTACCAGGAAAACGGCAGCTTTCCAGATGCGACTGCGACTGCAGGCACGGGCGGCACAGCGCCAGGTACCGTATCCGCCGTTGGCGACTTGTGGTACACCATCGGCCTCAAGGCTACGCCTGCTATCCCCGGTGAAGTCGATGCGATGACGATCAATGGCGGAACCACACTTGGCGGCATCACAAAGGGCGAAGGCGTATCCATTGCGTTGACACTGAAGGGCATCAAGGCAACTACTGTCGATACCAAGGTTGTGATGATCATCGGTAGCAACCCGACCGGCACTTCCCTGCAATGGGCTTGCCTGCCTACCTCCACCACCGTTACCGAAGAAATCGCTCTGAAGTACTTTGGCTGCAAGTAATCGTTGGTAGTGTTGCATGCGACCCCCTCCCCGGAGGGGGTTGTTTTTTGGGGGGTAGGCTATGAATAAAGTTGCCAACTATTTTCGCCAGCGCGACCGCGGCTGGATGCTGTCGCTGTTTGCGGCAGCCTGTCTGGTCTATTTGCCCTTCCTCGGCAATCCTTTCTTTTTCGACGATCTGCATTTTTTTACCGATGATGGGCTGAGCCGTTATGCTCATTCATTCTTCGGCTTTGAATTGCGCTGGCTTCCTTATGCGACACTGGGCTGGACAGCAGAATTGTTCAGCGATGTGGTTCCGCATTTCTTCCATTTGGGTAATTTGCTGCTGCATGCGGCGAATGCCATCTTGTTGTTCTATCTGTTGCGCCAGTTGGTCGGCGCGGTAGTGCCGGAGGCCCGTGAGTCATCCATGGTGATCTGGGGGGCATGGTCAGGTGCGCTGATCTTCGCGCTGCATCCGGTGGCTGTGTACGCGGTGGGTTATGTGGTGCAGCGCAGCATCGTAATGGCGACGCTGTTCGTGTTGTTGATGCAGATGGCGTACCTGCGCGGCCTGCTGACCGGCCGGGTGCGCTGGCTGGCGCTGGCGGTGTTGTGCTACTTCCTGGCAGTGTTTTCCAAAGAGCACAGTGTGTTGGCGCCCGCCTTGCTCGTTGCGCTCACGTTCTTGCTGCGTGCCAAAGTTGTTGTGACGAAGCGGGCGCTATGGTTGTCCTGGAGCGCATTCTTTGTCGTGGCGTTGCTGGTCGCCATGCGTGCGCGGGGGGTGCTTGGCAGTCCTTACGAAGAGATGGCCGCGGAGTTGATCGAGCAACGGGGAGTGGTCGCCGGTACGCCGATGCTGCATCTGCTGAGTGCTCTGACCCAAACTGGGCTGTTCTTCAAATACCAGTTGCTATGGTTGGTTCCCAATGTATCGTGGATGTCGGTGGATATGCGCGAGCCTTTTATCAGCACATGGGCTGATTGGCGTGGCTGGCTTGGTTTGTCCGCATTCATCGCCTATGGCGTGGTTGCCCTCAGGTTGCTGTTGCGCGGAGGTAAACGCGGCTTGGTTGGGTATGCGCTTTTATATCCCTGGCTGCTGTTTTGGGTCGAACTGGCGGGAATTCGCGTTCAAGAACCTTTCGTGCTTTACCGTAGCTACCTTTGGCTACCAGGCTTGCTGTTGCTCGTTCCGCTGCTTCTGCTGCATTTCCCTCAGCGCAAGACTCTTTTGCTCGTTGTGGTTGCGGCAATCCTCCTGGTGCCATTGGCATGGAATCGTTTGTGGGTGTTCGGCGACAGCTACAGTTTGTGGAACGATGCCGCATTGTTGCTGAAACATGAGCGAGTGGAGGGGGCGGACCGCATCTACTATAGTCGGGGGCAGGCGCTGATGGCGGTGCATAAATGGGACGAGGCGGCCAGAGACTTTGAGCGCGCGGCGGCGATCAGTCCTAAACTTGAACCGATCCGTTATCTACTGGGGCAGGCTTACAGCAATGCCGGACGTTATCAGGATGCATTGGTCCAGTTCGACGCAGCGATCGCCATAAAGGAGGGGGACGACCGTGTGTATTTTGCCAAGGGCGTCGCATTGAAGCGCATGCATCGCAATGATGAAGCGAAGCAAGTGTTGTCGCAGGGCTGCAAGCTGGGAAATTTCGCTGCGTGCCTGCTGATCTCGCCTCCCATGGAGAACAAACGCTAGTGGCGAAAACAGCAAAGCGAGGAGTCTCGGCGCCGCGTGACTAGGTCTAAAGGGGGGGGCGGAGGTCTGATCTAGCTCATCGGCAACGCCGGGCCGACAGCGGCGTTTATGCTCGGTCACTAGATTGCGGTAGAATGTCGACTGTCAATGAAAGCCTGATATTCATGTCTTCCGCCCGTACCGTCGTAACCCCACAAAGCCTCATGCGCCCGGAATTGCTGGCGCTGCATGCCTATCACGTCCCTCCCGCCAGCGGCATGATCAAGTTGGATGCGATGGAGAACCCATATTTGCTGCCACAGGCTTTGCGCGAAGAGATCGCGAGTGCAGTGGCAAACGCCGAGATCAACCGCTATCCGGATGCGGCTGCGAGCCAACTCAAGGCGGACATTAGCAAGGCTACGAACCTCCCGTCCGGAATGGACGTGTTGCTGGGCAACGGCTCGGACGAGATCATCCAGTTGTTGGCCTTGGCGGTCGCCAAGCCCGGCGCGGTGCTGTTGAGCGTCGAGCCGTCGTTCGTGATGTACAAGATGATCGCGACCTTCACCGGGATGAGATATGTCGGTGTGCCCTTGGCCGAGGACTTTTCGCTCGACCTGCAGGCGACGCTGGCTGCCATCGAGCGTGAGCAGCCAGCGCTGGTGTTCCTGGCCTACCCCAACAACCCGACAGGCAATCTGTTCGACGCCGCTGCGATCAAGCAGATCATCCAGGCTGCTCCCGGCTTGGTGGTGGTGGATGAGGCGTATTACGCCTTCGCACGCGACAGTTTCATTCCCTATCTTGCAGAGTACGACAACCTGCTGGTCATGCGCACTTTCTCCAAGCTCGGCATGGCGGGTCTGAGGCTGGGTTTCCTGGCTGGTCCTGCGGCCTGGTTGAGTCAGCTGGAAAAGCTGCGCTTACCGTATAATGTCGGCGTTTTGCCGCAACTGGTGGCGACGAAGTTGCTGCAGCACCACGACGTGCTGTTGGCTCAGGCGGAGCGCATCAAGCAGGAGCGCGCCAAGTTGCTGGCTGCGTTGGCTGCTATCGGCGGGGTGCAGGCATACCCCAGCGAAGCCAACTTCATCCTGTTCCGAGTGGCCAGAGCTACGCAGATATTCGAAGGGCTGAAGCAACGCGGGGTGCTCATCAAGAATCTGAACGGCGGGCATCCGGCATTGACCGATTGCCTGCGCGTCACGGTGGGTACGCCGGACGAAAACGAGCGGTTTGTGACCGCTTTAAAGGAATGCTTACAAATAATGTGAGCGAGTTTCGGTGAAGACTAACCTTCAGGTTATGTCGGAACCAAAGTGCAAGATTTATTGCTGCATTGCAGGACACCATTAACTAACTCGCATAAGGCGAATCATGCGCAGCGCAAAAGTCAGTCGCAACACCCTGGAGACCCAGATCACCGTCGAGGTGAATCTGGATGGGACAGGCAAGGTCAAGCTGGATACCGGCCTGCCGTTCCTCGAGCACATGCTGGATCAGATCGCGCGCCACGGTTTGCTCGATCTGGACATCGACGCCAAGGGTGATCTGCAAAT
Organism: uncultured beta proteobacterium; assembly: GCA_963813255.1. Classification (GTDB taxonomy): domain Bacteria; phylum Pseudomonadota; class Gammaproteobacteria; order Burkholderiales; family Gallionellaceae; genus Sideroxyarcus. Next base: position 95,036 of record CAWEYD010000015.1, read on the forward strand.
CGACGCGCACCATACCGTTGAAGACATCGGCATCACCCTGGGGCAGGCCTTCGCCAAGGCAGTGGGCGACAAGAAAGGTATCCGCCGTTATGGGCATGCCTATGTGCCGTTGGATGAGGCGCTGTCGCGCGTGGTGCTGGACATCTCCGGCCGTCCGGGGCTGGTGTTCAACGCCGAGTTCGTGCGCGCCAACGTCGGTGAGTTCGAGATCGATCTGATCCGTGAATTCTTCCAGGGCTTCGTCAACCATGCTCTGGTGACGCTGCACATCGATAATCTGGCGGGCGAAAACACCCATCACCAGGCCGAGACCATCTTCAAGGCGTTCGGCCGCGCACTGCGCGTCGCACTGGAACCCGATCCACGCATGGCCGGCGTCATGCCTTCCACCAAGGGAACGTTATAACTTCTCATCATGGTTGATATCGCAATCGTAGATTACGGCATGGGCAACTTGCGCTCGGTGGAACAGGCTGTGCGCAAGGTGGCGCCACAGGCGAACATCGCAGTGACTGGCGACGCCAAGGTGATTGCCGGCGCCGGTCGGGTGATCTTCCCGGGACAGGGCGCCGCTCCTGACTGTATGCGTGAGATACGTTCCCGTGGCCTCGATAAGGTAATCGCTGATGTCATCAGCGAAGGGAAACCTTTTCTCGGTATCTGCATGGGGTTGCAGGTGCTGTTCGAACACAGTGAAGAAGGCGACGTGCCGTGTCTGGGGCTGTTCGCCGGGCCAGTCAAACGCTTCGCCTCCGGGCTGAAAGACGCACAGGGCAACAGGCTCAAGGTGCCGCACATGGGCTGGAACCAGGTGCATCACGGTGATCATGTGTTGTGGAACGGTATCGCCCAGGATGCGCGTTTCTATTTCGTGCACAGCTACTACGTACGGCCACGCGATGAGGCGATCGCCCAAGCGACCAGCGATTACCCGCAGCCCTTTGTCTGCGCAGTGGCGCGTGATAACTTATTCGCTGTTCAGTTTCACCCGGAGAAGAGCGCGGCGGCTGGTTTGCAGCTGCTGCGAAATTTCGTCAACTGGAATCCTTTGTAGTCATTACATAACCATCGTTCTCAATCATGGATACTAAAACGCTGATCATTCCCGCGATCGATTTGAAAGACGGCCAATGCGTACGCTTGCGGCAAGGTGTGATGGAGGGCGCGACCGTGTTCTCCGACGACCCCGCAGCGATGGCCAAACACTGGCTGGCGCAGGGTGCTCGCCGCCTGCATCTGGTCGATCTGAACGGGGCCTTTGCCGGCAAGCCCAAGAACGAAGCCGCGGTGCGCAGCATCGTCGAGGCGGTGGGCGGCGAGATCCCGGTGCAATTGGGCGGCGGTATCCGCGATCTGGAGACCATAGAGCGCTACCTCGATATCGGCGTGACCTACGTCATCATCGGTACCGCTGCCGTCAAGGTGCCGGGCTTCCTGCATGAAGCCTGCGATGCTTTCCCCGGCCACATCATGGTCGGCCTGGATGCCAAGGGCGGCAAGGTCGCGGTGGACGGCTGGTCGAAATTGACCGGACACGACGTGGCCGATCTGGCGCAGCGCTTCGAGGGCTACGGCGTGGAAGCGATCATCTATACCGACATCGGCCGTGACGGCATGATGACAGGCGTGAACATCGAAGCGACGGTGGAACTGGCGCGGCCATTGCATGTGCCGGTCATCGCCAGCGGCGGCATCACCAATCTGGATGATGTGCGCAATCTGTGCGCAGTGCGCTCCGAAGGCATCACGGGCGCGATCACCGGCCGTGCCATTTACGAAGGCACGCTGGACTTCAAAGCAGCACAGACTTTGGCCGACGAGCTGTCACCGGCTGTGATCTGATGCTGGCAAAACGCATCATTCCCTGCCTCGACGTGACCGCCGGCCGCGTGGTCAAGGGCGTCAGCTTCGTTGAACTGCGCGACGCAGGCGACCCGGTCGAGATTGCGCGCCGCTACGACGAGCAGGGCGCTGACGAGCTGACCTTCCTCGACATCACCGCGAGTTCCGATGATCGTGGCATCATCTTCCGCATCATCGAGCAAGTAGCCGAACAGGTGTTCATTCCGTTGACGGTGGGAGGTGGTGTGCGCGAAGTGCGGGATGTGCGCAACCTGCTCAACGCGGGCGCTGACAAGGTGAGCATCAATACCTCGGCGGTGGTCAATCCCCAACTGGTGGCGGACGCTGCGGCACGCTATGGTTCTCAGTGCATCGTGGTCGCCATCGACGCGAAGCAGGTCGCACCGAACAAGTGGGAAGTGTTCACTCACGGCGGACGCAAGGCAACGGGTCTGGATGTCATCGAGTGGGCACAGAAGATGCAATCGTTGGGCGCGGGCGAGATTCTGTTGACCAGCATGGACAAGGATGGGCAGAAGAGCGGTTTCGATCTGGCGCTCACGCGCGCCGTGACCGATGTGCTGGAGATCCCGCTGATCGCCAGCGGCGGCGTGGGCAACCTGCAGCACCTTGCCGATGGCGTGAAGCAGGGCGGTGCGGACGCGGTGCTGGCGGCCAGCATCTTCCACTTCGGCGAATACACCGTGCAGCAGGCCAAACAGTTCATGGCGCAACAAGGCATCGAGGTGCGGTTATGACACGGTGCGCGAAAGCGATGGGTGCGGGAATAACCGCATCGCACCTCCTCCCGCAAACGGCTGGCTGCGCCAGTAACGTGTCGGAGGTGCGGCTGTGAACAACGAGAGCTGGCTGAACAAGATCAATTGGTCGGATGACGGCCTGGTTCCTGCCATCGCGCAGGATGCTGCAACAGGGCGCGTGCTGATGGTGGCGTGGATGAACCGCGAGGCTTTGAAGCTGACCTGGCAGAAAAGCGAGGCGATATACTGGTCGCGTTCGCGCAAGAAGCTGTGGCACAAGGGCGAAGAGTCCGGACATATCCAGAAAGTGAAAGAGATCCGCCTGGATTGCGATGGCGACGTGATCCTGCTGCAAGTGGAACAAAAGGGCGGCATCGCCTGCCACACCGGACGCGAGAGCTGTTTCTTCAGCAAGCTTGAGCAGGGGCAATGGGTGGAGACCGACGCCGTGCAGAAATCCCCTGACGAGATATACAAGAAATGAACAACGATATTCTGCAACGACTGACTGAGACGCTGGAGGCGCGCAAAGGCGCAGCACCGGAAACGTCTTACGTCGCCAAGCTGTTTAGCAAGGGCGACGATGCGATTCTGAAAAAAGTGATCGAGGAAGCCGGCGAAGTGTTGCTGGCGGCCAAGGACGGCGACAAGAGCCATCTGGTGTATGAAGTTGCGGACCTCTGGTTCCATAGCATGGTGCTGCTGGCACAAAAAGGGCTGAGCGCTGACGATGTGCTGCAGGAATTGGCACGGCGCGAAGGCGTGTCTGGCATAGCAGAGAAAGCGAGCCGCAAATGAGCGAAAACTGCCTCTTCTGCAGGATCGCGCGCGGCGAGATACCGTGCAAAAAAGTGTATGAAGACGCCGACGTGCTGGCCTTTCACGACATCAATCCGGTCGCGCCGGTGCATTTCATGCTGGTGCCAAAGCAGCATCTCGATTCGCTGCTGGATGCCGGGGAGCAGCATGCCGCCTTGCTTGGCAAGATGTTGTTGCTCGCACCGAAGCTTGCGCGCGAGCAGGGCTTGCCCAATGGGTTTCGCACGGTCATCAATTCGGGCAAGGGTGGCGGGCAGGAAGTGTTTCATTTGCATATCCACGTCATCGGCGGCGGCAACATCCCGCCGATGGTCAAGCGTAGCTAACCGACAAGGAGCACATCATGGGTTCGTTCAGTATCTGGCATTGGTTGATCGTGTTGTTGGTGGTGGTGCTGATCTTCGGCACCAAGAAACTGCGCAATATCGGCGAAGACTTGGGTGGCGCGGTGCGCGGATTCAAGGAAGGCATGAAGGGCGCGGAAGAGCCGCCCAAGCAAGCTGACGCCAAGACCATCGAAGGCGAAGTGAAGGACAAGACGCACTCGCACTAAGCCTGAGCGTTCAGCATGTTTGACGTTTCTTTTTCCGAGCTGGTGGTGATTGCACTGGTGGCGCTTATCGTCATCGGTCCGGAACGCCTGCCCAAAGTCGCGCGTACGGCTGGACATCTGTGGGGGCGGCTGCAACGCTATGCGACTACGGTGAAGAACGATATCTCGCATGAGATGGATATGGAGGAAGCGCGCAAGATGCAGCAGAACCTGCAGCAGCAGGTTGCCGATCTTGAGAAGGAAGTGAAGTCGGCGCAGTTGACCCTGGAGCAGCAAGTGCTACAGGCCAAATACAAACAGTCCACCCCGGCCCCCTCTCCTGAGACTCCCTCTTCAATCGATCAGCCGCACAAACCGCAGCCATGAGTAGCGCCGAAAATTTCGTCTCGCATTTGATCGAGTTGCGTACGCGCCTGTTGAATTCGGCCATCGCCTTGCTGCTGGTGTTCCTCGGCTTGGTTTATTGGGCTCCCGATTTGTACGCATTGCTGGCGCAGCCGATGTTGGCGAAGCTGCCGCAAGGCGGGCAGATGATCGCGACCGATGTCACCACGCCGTTCTTTGTGCCGATCAAGGTCACGATGATGGCGTCGTTCCTCATCACCCTGCCGTATATCCTGTACCAGATATGGAGCTTCGTCGCGCCGGGCTTGTATGCGCATGAGAAGCGGCTGGTGTTGCCGCTCATCGTCGCCAGCACGCTACTATTCTTCTGCGGTATGGCGTTCGCTTATTTCGCTGTGTTTCCGATGGTGTTCAAATTCATCGTCGCTGCCGCGCCGCATGGCGTGGCGGTGATGACCGACATCGACAAATACTTCAGCTTCGTGCTGAGCATGTTCATGGCCTTCGGGGTCGCTTTCCAGGTGCCGGTAGCGGTAGTGGTGCTGGTCAGGATGGGTGTCGTGTCAGTGCAGACGCTGCGCGAAATCCGCCGTTACGTCATCGTCGGCGCATTCGTCATCGGCGCGATCTTTACGCCGCCGGACGTGGTGTCGCAACTCATGCTGGCGATCCCGCTAATCTTGCTGTACGAGGCGGGAATCATCGTGGCGGCCTGGGCCGGCTCCGGGAAGAAACCCGCCTGACGTTATTCCACCGCTCTCGGTTTTGGGCGCTTGCCCACCTTCACCTGCACCGCGACTTCCATTTGATTGCGCAGTAACTTGAGTGCCACTGTCTTGCCCGGCACGAGCCCCGAGATGGTCTCCAGCATGACGGTGGAATCGCTCAAGGTTCTGTCGGCTATGCTGACCAGGATGTCACCCGGCTTGATGCCTGCCTTGTCCGCCGGACTGCCGCGCACCACTTCGGAGATCAGCACCCCCTGGGTGTCTTTCAGCTTGAACGACTCGGCCAGTTCCGGAGTCATATCTTGTACGGCCACCCCTATCCAGCCGCGCGTCACGGATCCGTTCTGGATGATCTGCTCCATGATCTTCTTCGCGGTGCTAACTGGAATGGCGAAGCCGATACCGAGCGACCCCCCGTTGGGTGAATAGATGGCGCTGTTGATGCCAAGCAGGTTGCCTTCCACATCGACCAGCGCACCGCCGGAGTTACCAGGATTGATGGCCGCATCGGTCTGGATGAAATTCTCGAAAGTGTTCAGCCCCAGATGGTTGCGTTTGAGCGCGCTGACGATGCCCATGGTGACGGTCTGTCCGACGCCGAACGGGTTGCCGATGGCCAGCACGATGTCGCCAACGTGAGCAGCTTCGGCGCCGGCAAAGGTGATGGCAGGCAAGTTGTTCCCGATATCCACCTTGATGACGGCCAGATCGGTTTCCGGATCCGTGCCTACGATATGTCCCTTGGCTTTCCGACCGTCTGCCAGTGCGACCTCGATCTGGTCGGCGGATTCCACGACGTGGTGGTTGGTGAGGATGTAACCGTCATGGCTGACGATGACGCCTGAGCCGAGGCTGGAGCTTTGCTGCGGTACATTGTCTTCGAATTCGTCGCCGAAGAAGAAACGAAAGCGCGGGTCATCCATGAAGGGGTGTGCTTGCTGCCTGACTTCGCTGGTGGTGAAGATGTTCACCACGGCCGGCATGACCTTCTGTGCTGCGCGGCTGAAGCCGACTGAGGGCAGTTCATTGGAGGTGTCCGTCTTGTTGTCTTCGTAAAGCGTGACGACACCGCTGCGCGCCGCAGTCGGAAGCAGTGAGGGCTTCAATGTGTGGATGACAAACAGCACCGCCAATCCGATGGTGGTGGCTTGGGTGAACAAGAGCCAGAATTTACGCATGATATGATTTGAACAGCAAATATGGGGGAAGATTGCGATGCGGTTATATGAGTTGCGCGATTATATCGAAAGCAAGCTGGAGGTCAGCCGGTTTCGCGATTACTGCCCGAACGGCGTGCAGGTCGAGGGCAGATCAGAGGTGCGGCGCATCGCCACCGGGGTGACCGCTTCGCAGGCAGTGCTTGACGCCGCCGCCGCGTGGGGTGCGGATGCGATACTCGTCCACCACGGCTATTTCTGGCGCAACGAGGATGCCTGCATCGCGGGCATCAAAAAGCGGCGCATCGCCCACTTGCTTCAGCATGACGTCAGCCTGCTCGCCTACCACTTGCCTCTCGATGCTCACCCGGAACTGGGTAACAATGCGCAACTTGGCAAGCTCCTGGGATTCGTCGAGCAGGGGCGCTTCAGTGAACAAGACATCGCCTGCCACGGATCATTGGCGCGGCCGCAAACACTCGCCCAACTGACGCAGCACGTCGGCGAAAGGCTGCAGCGCACGCCACAGGTGATCGGGGACATGAACTTCAAGGTCGTGCGTATCGCGTGGTGCAGCGGCGGCGCGCAGAGCTATTTCGAGCAAGCGATCGCACTCGGTGTGGATGCTTTCGTGACGGGCGAGATTTCCGAACAGAATGTGCATGTTGCCCAGGAAACCGGTGTCGCGTTCATCGCTGCGGGGCATCATGCTACAGAGCGCTATGGCATCCAGGCACTGGGCCAACACTTGGCAGACAAATTCGAATTGGAGCACCGATTTTTCGATCAGCACAACCCTGTTTGAGGTATGGGCATCCACGGATGCTGCGTTGCATTCCAAACAGGCGTTGCGTAGTATTCGGCCTCCGATTCGCACCACCTGCGGAAGTGGGCTTTAGGTTAAATTAGCGTCAAAGCGGGAATGTTGGTCGGTTTTTGGGGGATAGTAGTCGAGGGGGCAGCGCCGTTCCGCTGCGTAGGTTGGCCTGATCGTAGCCACTGAATGTGGCTTTGTCGGTAAGGCATAACGGGGAGCTTGTATGAAAATTAGAATGTTGCTGGGTGGTGCGCTGCTGGCTGCGCTTTCACTCAATGCACTAGCAGTAGGCGAAGCGGTTGCACCGGAAGATGGCGCACTAAAAGTGTTGGGGCATGAGGAAGTCAGTTTCAAGAACGACGTGCAGCCTATCCTGCATGACTATTGCGTGAATTGCCATTCACCCGGAGGGAAAGGTTTCGTTAAGAGCGGGCTTGATTTGAATTCCTACGAAAACCTGATGAAGGGCACCAAATTCGGCAAGGTGGTCATTCCTGGCAATAGCGAAGCCAGTACCTTCACCAAATTGCTCACTGGTACTAATAAAGGTCTGAAGATGCCTGCCGGCTTGAACGCCAGCGGCACCTTGGATCGCCAGTACATCTTGACCTTGCGCAAGTGGGTCAAGCAAGGAGCCAAGAACAACTAAAGGGCAGGCTCGGTATTTGCGGCTGATAATTTAGCTGTGTAGTATTCGTTGCTGGCATAGGGTTTGAGTTGGGGAGCCAAACCCTGGTTTGTCTGAATAAAAATTCTACGGACAGGCGGTGCCATCCTCCATTACCAAACGACATCTTCGAGCAAATGAATTGCTCGCTTGGGTCGTTATTTCGCGTAACGTTTTACTGAAGGGATGAGGGTCATGACTGAAAATGTAGATCGCAGTAAGCGGCGGATTTTGATTGCCGCCACGGCGGCGGCGGGCGGCGTAGCCGCGGTGGGGGCCGGAGCTCCGTTCGTGATGAGTTTGATGCCGAGCGAGCGCGCCAAGGCAGCGGGTGCGCCGGTTCAAGTGGATGTAAGTGCTATCCAGCCTGGGACGATGATCAGCGTCGAATGGCAAGGAAAGCCGGTGTGGATCGTGCGTCGAACCAAAGAGATGCTCGACCTGCTGCCCAAGCACGACGATGAGCTGGCAGACCCATCCTCTTCCGTTCCGCAACAACCTGAATACTGCAATAACGCCACCCGCTCGATCAGGCCGGAGATACTGGTGGTGCTGGGTGTCTGTACGCATCTGGGATGCTCTCCCACCTTCCGTCCGGAAGTCGCACCGGCCGATCTTGGGTCGAATTGGGCGGGCGGCTGGTTCTGTCCTTGCCACGGTTCGCGTTTCGACTTGGCTGCGCGCGTATTCAAGGGCGTTCCAGCCCCAACCAACCTGATCGTTCCGCCTCACAAATATCTGAACGAGACTACTCTGTTGATTGGAGACGATAGCAAGGGAGGTGCAGCATGATGAACCTACTGACCAAACTGATCGGCTGGATCGATGCGCGCTTTCCGCTCGTTTCCACCTGGAAGGCGCATCTTTCCGAATACTATGCGCCCAAGAACTTCAACTTCTGGTACTTCTTCGGCGGTCTTGCGCTGCTGGTGCTGGTCATCCAGATCGCCAGCGGTATATTCCTGACCATGAACTACAAGCCGGACGCGCTGTTCGCGTTTGCCTCGGTCGAATACATCATGCGCGACGTGCAATGGGGCTGGCTGCTGCGCTACATTCACTCCACCGGTGCCTCGATGTTCTTCGTCGTGATCTACCTGCATATGTTCCGTGGCCTGATGTATGGCTCGTATCGCCAGCCGCGCGAACTACTGTGGATCATCGGCATGATCATCTACCTGGCGCTAATGGGCGAAGCCTTCATGGGCTACCTGTTGCCGTGGGGCCAGATGTCGTTCTGGGGTGCTCAGGTTATCGTCAACCTGTTCTCGTCGGTGCCTTTCATCGGCCACGATCTGGCGATCCTGATCCGTGGCGATTTCGTGGTGTCCGATACCACGCTGAACCGTTTCTTCGCTTTGCACGTGATTGCCATTCCGCTGGTGCTGGTGCTCATCATCGTGGCGCACCTGGTTGCGTTGCATGAGGTCGGCTCCAACAACCCGGACGGTGTCGAGATCAAGAAGCACAAGGATGCGAACGGCGTTCCGCTGGACGGGATTCCTTTCTTCCCGTACATGGTCGTCAAGGACATGGTGGCCGCTGTGGCCTTCCTCATGGTCTTCGCCGCGATCATCTTCTTCTCTCCGGAGATGGGCGGCTACTTCCTCGAAGATAACAACTTCGTTCCGGCCAACCCGATGAAGACTCCTGAACATATCGCGCCGGTATGGTACTTCACACCGTACTACGCGATTTTGCGCGCTGTGCCGCCTCTGTTCGGTTCGCAGTTTCCTGGCGTGGTGGCGATGGGTGTTGCGACAGTGATCTTCTTCTTCCTGCCGTGGCTGGACCGCGGTCAGGTCAAGTCGATCCGTTATCGCGGCCCTATCTACAAGGGATTCCTGGCTGCGTTCGTGGTGAGCTTCATCGGTCTCGGCTGGCTCGGATTGATGCCTGCCACCCCGACCTACACCGTGATCTCGCGCATCCTGGCGGTCGTGTACTTCGCATTCTTCATCCTGATGCCGTGGTACACCAAGATCGACAAGTGCAAGCCCGAGCCTGATCGTGTGACGTCCAAATAATTGAGAGAGGTTCGTTGACATGAATGCAATCAAGAAACTATGGGTGCTGGTGCTGCTGATGGCGGTGCCGGCAATGGCGATCGCTAACGCTGGCGTTCATCTGGACAAGGCGCCGGTCAATCTGAAGGACCAGGCTTCGCTGCAACGCGGGGCGAAGCTGTTCACTTCAAGATGCCTGGCCTGCCACGCGGCTTCCTACATGCGCTACAACCGTTTGCGCGACATCGGCATGTCCGAAGAGCAGATCAAGAAGGACCTGGAACTGCCGGAAGACGTGAAGATCGGCTCGACCATGCAAGCCGCAATGGACGCGAACTCGGCCAAGCTGGCATACGGCGTTGCACCGCCGGACCTGAGTGTGATCGCCCGTTCGCGCAGTGCTGACTGGCTCTACACCTATCTGCGTACCTTCTATGTGGATGCCAATCGCCCGAGCGGCTGGAACAACACGACGTTCCCCAACGTGGGCATGCCGTTCGTCCTGGCGGATCTGCAGGGCGAGCAGGCGGTGGAAGCGGAGCAGCATGAGGGCTACGACATCAAGAAGGTGGTTCTGAAGACTCCGGGTTCGATGAAGCCTGCCGAGTACGACACTGCAGTCGCCGACTTGACCAACTATATGGTGTTCATGGGCGAACCGGCCAAGCTGGTGCGTCACCAGATCGGCTGGGTCGTGCTGGGTTTCCTGTTCATCCTGTTCGTGCTGGTTTATGCGCTGAAGAAGGAAATCTGGAGGGAAATCCACTAAGCCGATTGAATCTTATGGTCGGTTTGTGGTAATTTCCGCACTGTTTTATTAAGTGCCAATACGGCGGAGCTCATGGCTCCGCCTTTTGGTTTTATTGCAGTGCTTTGTTTCTAGGTGGTTTCTTATGATGACACTTTATTCCGGGACGACCGATCCCTATAGCCATCGTTGCCGTTTCGTTCTGTTCGAAAAAGGCATGGACTTCCAGGTCATCGACGTGGATGTGTTCAACATGCCGGAAGATCTGGCGGTGATGAATCCGTACAACAAGGTGCCGGTGCTGGTCGAGCGCGACCTCATCCTGTACGAGGCCAACATCATCAACGAATACATCGATGAGCGCTTCCCGCATCCGCAGTTGATGCCGCCTGATCCGGTGATGCGTGCCCGCGCTCGCCTGTTCCTGCATCGTTTCGAGCAAGAATTGTTCTGTCATATCCCGGCATTGGAGAGTGGCAACGCCAAGCTAGCGGAAAAGGCACGTGCGGCAGTTCAAGCCAATCTGACTCAGATCGCCCCGGTCTTCTCCAAGCAGAAATTCATGCTGGGCGATGAGTTCTCCATGCTTGATGTGGCGATTGCGCCGCTGCTGTGGCGTCTGGATCACTACGGCATCCATCTCGACAAGGAAGCGACGCCGCTGATGAAATATGCTGAGCGACTGTTCTCGCGTCCGGGGTATATCGAAGCGATGACCCCCGCCGAGAAGGCTATGCGCAAGTGATGTCATCGTGGCGATGAGCGAACCGTCTACCAAGCCCTATCTGATCCGCGCCATCTATGAATGGTGCGCGGATGCCGGATACACCCCGTATCTGGCGGTGCAGGTGGATGACTACACGCAAGTGCCGCTGGCTTACGTCAAGGATGGCCAGATCGTGCTCAACATCGGCATGGACGCGGTCAAGAACTTGCAGATGGGCAATGAAGACATCACCTGCGGCGGCCGCTTTGGCGGAGTGGCACACCAGCTCATCGTGCCGGTTTCCGCTGTGATTGGCATTTTCGCCAAAGAGACCGGGCAGGGCCTGGTGTTCCAGGGGCAGGAATCGACACCTATCTCAGCCGTGGAAGACAGCGGCCCTCCGGACGATACGCCGCCTAAGCAAGGCAAGCCCAAGCTGACCGTGGTGAAGTGAGTTGCAGAAAATGAAAAAGCCGCAGATTAGACTCTGCGGCTTTTTTGTTTTGCGAATTACTTAGCGTGCAGCAGCGGGCAGTGCCAATACACCCTGCATCTTGCTCAGCGCCTTCTGCTCGATCTGGCGGATACGCTCGGCGGATACGTTGAATTCCGCAGCCAATTCGTGCAGCGTTGCGGAATCATCTTCGCGCAACCAGCGTGCTTCCACGATGCGCCGACTGCGCTCGTCCAGGCTGGCCAACGCTTTGGCAAGGCCTGTAGTTTGCAGATGCTCGTCTTCTGAAGTTTCCAGGATGGTCGAGGGTTCGTGCTCGGTACTGTCGGCTAGGTACTGGATGGGCGCATAGCTCTCGTCGTCCTCGGCAGCCAACGGGTCGAGCGCCACTTCGTGCCCCGCAAAGCGAGCTTCCATCTCCACCACATCGTGTTCGCTCACGTTCAATTGCTGGGCGATCTCGGTTACCTGTTGCGGCTTGAGCGGCTCCAGTCCCTGCTTCATGCTGCGCAGATTGAAGAACAACTTGCGCTGGGCCTTGGTCGTCGCGATCTTCACCATGCGCCAGTTGCGCACCACATATTCATGGATCTCGGCGCGTATCCAGTGCAAAGCGAACGATACCAAACGCACTCCCCGCTCGGGGTCATAGCGCTTCACCGCCTTCATCAGGCCGATGTTGCCTTCCTGGATCAGGTCCGCTTGCGGCAGGCCATAGCCCGCATAACCGCGGGCGACACTGACCACCACGCGCAGGTGGGAAAGCACTAACTGCCGTGCGGCATCCAAATCGTTCTGCGTCTTGAGGCGCGTCGCCAAGGACAACTCCTCCTCATGCGATAGCACCGGAAAGCGATTCACGGACTGAATATATGATTCCAGACTGCCCAAGGCAGACGGCATCGGTAGACTCATGGTTGCGTTCATTGCATTTCCTCCTGCGTACAATTTTAGCACTCGCGCAATTGGAGTGCCAAGGAGCAAAAAGGTTTAACGCGGCTCGATCTGCCACAGGTGTTGGGATACGGAGAACCACGCCCCCAGCCATCCCAGATAGGCCGAGAATCCCAGCAACGTCAGGCTGTCAGCTGGCGAGAGCGGTCGCAGACTGAAGTTGCTGGCATAGAGCTGGGTGAGCGTGCCGACCTCGTGGTTGAGCAACTGCAGGCTGCCTGCCACCAGCAGCCATGCGGTGATTCCCCCAAGTAGCCCCTGAGTAAAGCCGAAGTAGAGGAATGGGCGGCGGATGAAGGAGTCAGTGGCTCCGATCAGCTTGGCGACCTCGATCTCTTCACGGCGAGTGAGTATTTGCAGGCGGATGGTGTTGAAGGTGATGGCGATCAGCGCAAAGCTCAGCAGTGCGGCGAGGATGGCCACCGCCATGCGCCCGAAGTTCAGCAGCGCTTCCAGTTTGTGTATCCAGGCCGAATCGAGTTGCACGTACTCGAAACGTTGCCAGGTCTTCAATTCGTCGCGCAGGGCTTCCAATGCGGCGGCATCTGACGCCCTGGGATAAACGATATAGGCATCCGGCAACGGGTTCTGCGACAGGTTGCCGATCACGTCGGTCAAACCGCTGCTTTGCTGCAGCTTCTTCAATGCCGAGTCGCGGGATACGAATTCGACACGTTTGATCGCAGTGTGCTGTCTGAGCTTGTCGCCGATGCGTTCGATCTCGCTGGCGCTGATGCCGCTGGCGAGGAATACGCTGATCTGCGGCGTACCGGTCACTTGACCGGCCAGCCCCTGCACGCTCTTCAGCAGCACATAGCCACCGACGGGCAGGCTTAGTGCGATGCCGATGATGAGAACGTTGAGCAGCGTGGCATTCGGGGTGAGCAGGAGGCGTCGCAAGGTGGCACGCAGCACGCTCAAATGTTCGATGAGTGTGTTCATCATGTCTGTCCTGCAGCGGCGGCGGGCTGCAACTCGCCTTGTCTGAGGTGCAAGGCTCGCGCCGGGAACTGACGCAGAATACCCTCGTCGTGGGTGGAGATGAGCAGCGTCACGCCGACCTGATGGAACGATTTGAAGATGTTCATGATCTCGCTCGAATACTCGGTGTCGAGATTGCCTGTGGGTTCGTCCGCCAGCAGCATGGTGGGGCGGTTCACGATGGCGCGTGCGATGCACAACCGTTGTTGCTCGCCGCCGGAGAGCGCAATGGGGTTGGCCTTCGCGCGGTCGAGCAGGCCGACCTTATCCAGTGCCGCGCGCACACGCTTGGCGGCTTCGCGATGGTCGAAGCCGCAGATCTGCAAGGGCAGCATCACATTGTCGAAGGCGTTGCGGTCGAACAGCAGCTTGTGGTCCTGGAAGATCAGTCCGAGGTTGCGGCGCAACTGCGGGATTGCGCCCAGCTTGATGGAGCGGATGTTCTGCCCTTTGACCAGCACGCTGCCGCTGGTGGGGCGCTCAATGGCTGCGATGAGCTTGAGCAAGGTGCTCTTGCCCGCGCCGGAGTGCCCGGTGAGATACACCATCTCGCCTTCGGCCACCTCGAAGCTCAGGTTCTTCAGTGCCTCGTGACCGCCGGGGTAACGTTTATAGACTTGGTTGAACTGGATCACAGTTCGATTCCTAGCAAGGCTGCCACAAAATCCTCAGCCACGAACGGACGCAGGTCATCCAGGCCTTCGCCCACGCCAATGAAGCGCACGGGGATGGGATGTGCCTTGGCGATGGCGGCGATGACGCCGCCTTTGGCCGTACCATCCAGTTTGGTCAGCACGAGGCCGGTCACGTCCAGCGCCTGGTCGAAGGCTTTGACTTGAGACAGCGCGTTTTGCCCTGTGTTGGCGTCCAGCACCAGCAACACTTCATGCGGTGCATCGGGCAATGCTTTGGCGATTACGCGCTTTACCTTCTTGATCTCTTCCATCAGGTGCGCTTGCGTGGTGAGGCGTCCGGCAGTATCCGCGAGCACCACATCGATGCCGCGCGCCTGCGCCGCCTGCACCGCGTCATAGATGACAGCCGCCGCATCGCCGCTCTGCTGCGCGATGACTGTGACGTCGTTGCGCTTGCCCCATTCCATCAGTTGTTCGCGTGCGGCGGCGCGGAAGGTGTCGCCAGCCGCCAGCAGCACCGACTTGCCCTGGTTCTGGAAATGCTTGGCCAGCTTGCCGATGGATGTGGTCTTGCCCGCGCCGTTGACCCCGCACAGCATGATGACGAAAGGCTTGTGTCTGCCCACATCCAACGGCTGCGTCAGCGGTTGTAGCAGCTTGAGCAGCGCGTGTGCCAGAGCTTCCTTCAATTGCTCCGCCTCGGTCAAATGTTGTTCCTTTACCCGACGGCGCACTTCAGCCAGCAGGGCGTGTGTGGCATCCATGCCCACATCGGCCGTGATCAGGATGGTCTCCAGTTCCTCGTAGAGGTCTTCATCGATCCGCGCGCCTGGAACGAGCAGGTTGGCTAGTTGCCCGCCCGTACGTGAGAGGCCCGCCTTCAGGCGGCTGACCCAGCTGCCATCAGGGGCATTGGCCGTATTCTTTTTCAGGAAACTGAACATGTCGTGATTGAAAATCCGGTATGAAATATCTGCTGGGAAATGTCCCGCGGAATGTCGCATAATGCGCCCGCATTTTAACGGTTTAACGGAAATCTCGCGCAGCGATTCGCTCGCCCCCCTCCCTCTGGGGGAGGGTTGGGGGAAAGCGGGCATGGCGAGATTCATTATTTGGGCTGGCACCATCGCCATGCTCGTTAGGGGCGAATCGAATGAAATTTTATTGGGTGTTGTGCTGCGTACTGTGGACGGGCCTCACGCAGGCCGAGGTGTTCGAGAAGACACTCTCCAATGGTTTGAAAGTCATCGTCAAGGAAGATCACCGCGCGCCGACGGTGGTGCAGCAGATCTGGTACCGCGCGGGCAGCATGGACGAGAACACCGGCACCACCGGCGTGGCGCATGTGCTGGAGCACATGATGTTCAAGGGGACGAAGTCGGTGCCGGCAGGCGAGTTCTCGCGGCGCATCGCGGCAGCCGGCGGGCGCGAGAATGCCTTCACCAGCTACGACTACACCGCCTATTTTCAGCAACTGCACAAATCCCAATTGCCGCTGGCGATGAAGCTGGAAGCGGATCGTATGCACAACCTGGTGTTGAGCAAGCAAGAGTTCGACAAAGAGATCAAGGTGGTGATGGAAGAGCGCCGCTGGCGCACCGACGACGAGGCACATGCGCTGATGGAAGAAAAGCTGATGGCGGCGGCTTACCAGGAGCACCCCTATCACAACCCGGTGATCGGCTGGATGAAGGATCTGGAGAACATGACAGACGCCGACGCTCAGGCCTGGTACAAGGCCTGGTATGAGCCGAACAACGCGACGCTGGTGGTCGCGGGCGATGTGCAGGCGAAAGAGGTGTTTGCCTTGGCACAGCGTTACTACAGCGCCATTCCCGCAGGAGCGTTGCCGCGACGCAAGCCGTTGGGTGAAGCGGCACAGCTTGGCATCAAGCGCATCGTGGTCAAGGCCCCGGCGGAACTGCCCTATCTCATCATGTCCTATCACGCACCGACATTGCGTGATGTGGAAAAGGACTGGAAACCATATGCCCTGTCCGTGCTGGCGGGTGTGCTGGACGGCAACGAGTCGGCGCGCCTGAACAAGTCGCTGGTGCGCGAACAGCAGGTGGCGATGAGCGTGGGGGCTGGCTACGACAGCACCTCGCGCGGCCCTTCCATGTTCACGCTGGAAGGGACTCCGGCTTCGGGCAAAACTGTAGCCGAACTGGAAGCCGCTATCCGCGCACAGCTGCAAGCCGTGGTGCGCGACGGGGTAAGCGAGGAAGAATTGAAGCGGGTACGGGCGCAGATCACCGCTGCCGAAGTCTATAAGCTCGATTCGGTGTTCTATCAGGCGATGCAGATCGGGCAACTGGAGAGCATCGGGCTGTCTCATCGCGACATTCCGCTGATGCTGAAGAAGCTGCAGGCGGTGACCGCGCAGCAGGTGCAGGATGTGGCGAGCGACATATTGCAGGACGATCAGCTCACCGTTGCGGTCCTCGATCCGCAGCCGCTTACCGAAAAAGACAAACACGCCAAAGGGGGAGCTGCTCATGCTCACTAGATCGCTTTCCATCATCGCACTGTGCTGCATGGCCGGCAGTGCGTTCGCCACTCCGCGTATCCAGCACTGGCAGGCTCCCAGCGGCGCACAGGTGTATTTCGTGGAAGACCATGACCTGCCGATGCTGGATGTGGCAGTCAACTTCGCTGCCGGCAATGGCCATGATGCTGCCGAAAAGGTCGGCGTTGCAGGCATGACGCATGGTTTGCTGGACGCAGGGGCGCAGGGCTTGAGCGAGGATGACATCGCGCGCAAGCTGGCCGACATCGGCGCGCAGATGGGCGGCAGCTTCGATGCCGACCGTGCTGCGGTATCGCTGCGTACCTTGAGCAGTGCGGCTGAACGTGACGCCGCGCTCGATATCATGGCGCGCGTGTTGCAGCAGCCGCTGTTTCCTGAAACGGTGCTGGCTCGTGAAAAGAAGAGCCTGATCGCCAGTCTGAAAGAAGCAGAGACCAAGCCGGAACATCTTGCAGAGAAAGCCTTCGGCAAGGCGGTGTTCGGCACCCATCCTTACGGTTGGTCGGAGGATGTGGCGGACGTGGAAAAGATCAAGCGCGCCGATCTGGAGAGTTTCTATCGAGCACATTACAGCGCGAAATCCGCGGTGGTTGCGCTGATGGGCGATGTGTCGCGGCAACAGGCTGAGGCAATCGCTCAGCAACTGACGGGACAGCTGCCGCAGGGTGAGGGATTCGAGCTGCGCGCGGTGACCCGCAAGATCGCTGCGAGCGAACAACGCATCGCGCATCCCGCCAGCCAGAGCCACATTCTGATCGGCGCTCCCGGCATCGCGCGCAACGATGCTGACTACTTCCCGCTGTATGTCGGCAACTACATCCTGGGCGGCGGCGGGTTTGTCTCGCGACTGATGAACGAAGTACGCGAGAAGCGCGGCATGGCCTACAGCGTGTACAGCTACTTCATGCCGATGCAGCAGCCGGGCGCTTTCCAGATCGGTCTGCAGACCAAGAAGGAGCAGGCGGATGAGGCGCTGCAACTGGTGCGCGCGACAGTGCGCACCTTCGTCGATAAAGGGGTGACCGAGCAAGAGCTGCGCGCCGCCAAGGACAACATCATCGGCGGGTTCGCGCTGCGCATCGACAGCAACAGGAAGATACTGGATTACCTCAGCGTGATCGGCTTCTACCAATTGCCGCTGACTTACCTGGACGACTTCACAACCAAGGTGGATAAGGTCACGGCCAGACAGATACATGACGCATTCAAGCGTCGCATCGATCCGGATGCCATGGCGACAGTGATTGTCGGCGCGCCGGAAGAGAAAACAGAGCAGAAGAAATAAATCAGTATCAAGCCACTGCTGAAGAGGAGTTTCAGAATTAACAAGGTTCGCATCATCGGCGGCACCCATCGTAGCCGCCTCATCGAGTTTCCCGACGCCGAAGGATTGCGCCCCACGCCGGATCGCGTGCGCGAGACTTTGTTCAACTGGCTGGGGCAGACGTTGTACGGCAAACGATGTCTGGACCTGTTTTCGGGCAGCGGTGCATTAGGTTTCGAGGCGGCGTCGCGCGGGGCAGAGCAGGTATTGATGGTGGAGAATAACCGTAGCGTTTATCAGGCTTTGCAGTCCAATGTAAAGAAGTTGGCGTTGACTAATGTAGCCTTGCGCTGCGAGGATGGGCTAAAATTCGCCCGCCAGGAAAACGGGTTATTCGATGTAGTCTTTCTCGACCCCCCTTTTAAAAGCGATTATCTGCCCCAACTGCTACCTCTGCTGGAAGCCAGTTTGGCGCAAGGCGGGGTGGTCTATCTGGAAAGTGGCACAGCATTCGAGCCGGGCACGGCGTGGCGCGTGGTGAAACGCGCCAAGGCGGGCGCGGTGCATTATCAATTATTGGAACGCGCATGAGCATGACCAAGGTAGTCTATCCGGGAACATTCGATCCCATCACGCGCGGGCACGAGGACGTGGTACGTCGTGCGGCCGGTCTGTTCGGCGAGGTGGTGGTGGCCGTTGCGGCCAGCCGCAGCGCGACGCTGTTCACGCTGGACGAGCGTGTGGCGATGGCGCGCGAAGTGTTCGCCGGTTTCGACAACGTCAAGGTCGAAGGCTTCGACGGCCTGTTGATGAACTATGTGCGCGCACAGAATGCCCGCGTGGTTCTGCGCGGATTGCGCGCGGTGTCGGACTTCGAATATGAGTTCCAGATGGCGGGGATGAACCGCACGCTGCATCCCGATGTGGAGACCGTGTTCCTCACGCCGGCCGAGCAATACACCTTCATTTCCGCCAGCATCGTGCGCGAGATCGCGCGCTTCGGCGGGGATGTGAGCAAGTTCGTGTCGCCCCTGGTGGTGGCTGGATTGAAACAAAAAAATCAACGTTAAGGAGAGTAGGAAATGTCACTGATTATCACCGACGAATGTATCAACTGCGACGTATGCGAGCCGGAGTGCCCGAACGACGCCATCTCGCAAGGCGACACCATCTATGTGATCGACCCGAACAAGTGTACCGAGTGTGTGGGTCACTATGACACGCCGCAATGCGTGGAAGTGTGCCCCGTGGACTGCATCCCCAAGGACCCGAATCACGTTGAGACCAAGGAACAATTGCAGGCCAAGTACGAGAAGCTGATCGCAGCCAAGGGCTAACGCGATACCTGCTTATGAAGAGCCCGCCTAGCCGGCGGGTTTTTTATTGCCTGTTGGATTGACAACAGAACGCCCGTTCTTTACGATGTCCAGTACGTTCGTTCTGTACTGGTGCCCTCATGACCGATTCCAATCCCGCCCATTCCAGGGACGCGGAATATCTTGCCAAGCTGCAGGACTATTACGCCGACTGGAAGAGCATCCCCTCCTATGCGGCGCTGTGCGAGGTGTTCGGCATTGCCTCCAAATCCTGGGTCAAGGCCATTCTGGACCGCCTGGGCGAAGCTGGTTTCATCGAGCGGACGCCGGACGGCATGTGGATACCGACGCGCCAGTTCTTTGCGCGCCCTATGGCCGATGCCTCGGTTCCCGCCGGGATGCCGGTGACGGTTAACGACACGCAGGGCGATTACTACGTCATCGACGACATGCTGATCGATAAGCCGTCAAAGACCACGCTGATACCGGTGAAGGGCGATTCGATGATAGGTGCTGGCATCCATGACGGCGATGTGGCGGTGGTGGAGAAGCGCAATCTGGCCAATGTCGGCGACATCGTGGTGGCCATCGTGGACAACGAGTTCACCCTGAAGACGCTGGGCAAAGAGCGCGGCCAATTCATCCTGTGTCCAGAGAATCCCGCTTATCCGGTGATTCGCCCACAGGGCACTCTGGAAATATTCGGCATCCTCGTCGGTATCGTTCGCAAGTATCACAAGTAAGTTTTTGTTCCAGGTAGGGTGAAGTCGCATATCAACAAAGGCCGCGGCGCGACCCTGCAGATCGAGGGCCGCTTCGAGCGGGCGACTCGGGAGCGCGTCGATGACGGCTGGGGCTCGGCAGACGAAGACCTGCCGCCATTCAGGACGACGGTCACGGTGGAGCGGGCGAAGAGTGTGCTGCAGCGGCAGGACGCTCCCGACCTGCCATTCGATTATTCGCTGAACGCCTATCGCGGCTGCGAGCACGGCTGCATCTACTGCTACGCGAGGCCTTCACATGGCTATCTGAATCTTTCACCGGGGCTGGACTTCGAGACCAGGCTGTTTGCCAAACCGGATGCGGCGAAGTTGTTGCGGGCGGAACTGGCGAGACCTACTTACCAGTGCTCGCCCATCGCGCTGGGCTCCAACACCGATCCCTACCAGCCCATCGAGCGCGAGTGGCAGATCACGCGGCAGGTACTGGAGGTGCTGGCCGAGTGCAAGCATCCACTCTCCATCGTCACCAAATCGGCACTGGTCGAGCGTGACCTTGACCTCCTCACACAGTTGGCGCGCGACGATCTGGTGCAGGTGTTCATCTCGGTCACCACGCTGGATGCGTCACTGGCGCGCAAGCTGGAGCCGCGCGCCTCATCGCCACGCCGCAGGCTGCAGGCCGTCAGGCGGCTCAACGAGGCGGGCGTGCCGTGTGGCGTGATGGTCGCCCCGGTAATTCCGTTTCTCACCGATGCGGAACTGGAGAGCATCCTGCAAGCCGCCTATGAGCACGGTGCGCGTACAACGGCGTACACCTTGCTGCGTCTCCCCTATGAACTGAAAGACCTGTTCAAGGATTGGCTCGCCACTCATTACCCATTGAAGGCGGAACATGTGATGAGCCGGTTGCGCGAGATGCGCGGCGGGCGCGAGAACGACTCCGAATTCGGCTCGCGCTTCCGTGGCAATGGATTGTTCGCACAGTTGTTATCCCGGCGTTTTCATATCGCATGCGAACGACTTGGGCTCAATCGCGAGGAGCGGGAGCTGGATACCTCGAAGTTCATCAGGCCGAATCCGAGCGGACAGCAGAGTCTGTTCTAGTTCAGATACAGCCGCCGCAACTTCCGCATCTCCAGTCCTTCTTGTTCACGGCCTGATAGAACAAATGCAAATGGGTGTCATCGGCGGGAATGTCGTGGCTGGAGAAAAGGCTGGTCAGCCAGTCCCGGTTCGCGACGATCCATTCGTCTTCCGGCAGTCCTTCGGCGTACATGTCGTCATCCGGGAAGATGAAACTGTAGATGGCATAGGTTCCCATGTCGTTCTCTCTACGTTCCGGATCTAGTTCCAGCTGCTGCCCAAGGTAGGATATCTCCCAGTGGCCGAGACAGATGTTGTTGCCGGTTGCAGTCCAGCGCGCAGCAAAGGGATTGGCTGGAGTTCGTCATTGCCGTTCAAGCAGGCGCTTTCTTTCCAGGTGACGCTGCAGGCCATGCACCAGGTTCTGCGTGAGCTCTGCCTGCAATTCTTCCAGCTGCGCGGTGATGCCGAGGGTTATGCATTGCGTGACCTTCAGGCCTTGGTAGCCGCAGGGATTGATGTTGTTGAACGGCGAGAGATCCATATCCACGTTGAAGGCGAGGCCGTGGTAGCAGCAGCCGTTCTTGATCTTGAGGCCCAGCGCGGCGATCTTGGCGTCGCCCACGTACACTCCCGGCGCATCTTCCCGCCCTTCCGCCTGCACGCCGTATTCTGCGAGCAGGTCGATCACGGACTGCTCCATCAGGCGCACCAGTTCACGCACGTTGATCTTCCAGCGGCGCAGGTCGAGCAGCAGGTAGGCCACGATCTGGCCGGGACCGTGATAGGTGATCTGCCCGCCACGGTCGATCTTCACTACCGGGATGGAGCTTGGGTTGAGCAGATGCTCCGGTTTGCCTGCCTGTCCCTGGGTGTAGGTGGGCGGGTGCTGCACCAGCCAGATCTCGTCCAGCGTGTCGGCGGTGCGCTCGGCAGTGAAGCGCTGCATGGCGCGCCAGGTCGGCTCGTAATCGACCATGCCCAGCGATTTGATGTGTATAGATGGAAACATGTCCTGTTCCTCCACAGCCCGGGAGGGCGCGTTAGAGCACCATCTTGACCATGGGGTGACTGGTCAGGTCGCGATACAGATCGTCGAGCTGTTCGCGCGAGGTGGCGCGGACGGTGCAGGTGAGGCTGAGATATTTCGCATTGCTGCTGCTGCGCGTTTCTATGGTGCTGCTGTTGAAACCCGGGTCATGCGCCAGCACCACTTGAGCGATGGCCTGTGCGAAGCCTGATTGCGCTACGCCGAACACTTTGATCGGGAAGTCGCAGGGGTATTCGATGAGGGAGTCTTTGGGGTCGATCATTTCTGTCATTTGCGCATCACTTCGCGTTTGAAGGTCTGATACAGCGGATAAAGCTTGGCGAACATTGCGCCGGGTTTGCCGTTGCCCACAGGCTTGCCGTCCAGCGTGGTGATGGCGAGCACTTCCTTGGTGCTGGAGGTGAGCAGCAATTCATCGGCGCTGCACACTTCCGCTTTCGAGATGCGCCGCACTTCATGCGGAATGCCGTTGGCGGCGGCGAGCTCGAGGATGACGTCGTAGGTGATGCCGGGCAGCATCAGGTTGTCCTTGGGCGGCGCGAGCAGCGTGCCGTTCTTCACCACGAAGATGTTGCTCGCCGCACCCTCGGTGAGGAAAGCATCGTCGCGGATGAGGATGGCCTCGGCGCAGCCGGCGTCGACCGCTGCCTGACGCAGCAGCACGTTGGGCAGCAGCGCGATGGCCTTGATGTCGCAGCGCAGCCAGCGGTTGTCGGCCACCGTGACGCAGCTGATGCCGCTTTGCAGCAACTCGGCGGGCGGCGTGGTGAGCGGATTGCTCAGCACGAACACGGTGGGTGGTACGGGCGGATTCGGAAAGGCATGGTCGCGCTTGGCGACTCCGCGCGTGATGTGCAGGTAGAGGTACTGGTCTTCAGGCGCGTTGCGCTTGATGATCTCGTTGAGGATGTCCGACCACTCACTATCGCTGTGCGGGTTCTTCAGCTTGATGCCGTCCAGGCTATGCTGCAGTCGCTTTAGGTGTTCCTCCAGGCGGAAGGCGCGGCGCGAATACACGGGAATGACTTCGTACACGCCGTCGCCGAAGATGAAGCCGCGATCCAGCACCGGGATCTTTGCTTCCTCGATGGGCATGAACGCGCCGTTCAGGTAGATGGTCATGGCCTGCTCCTTATTGGAAGAACAATCGTATCGCATCCACACCGCGCGAGAACACGTTTGCCAGGCGCACGCTTTCCAGTGCAACGACGGGCAGGTCCAGGTATGGCTCGCCGTTCAGGAAGAGGTGCAGCGTGCCGATGCGTTGCCCGGCGTTGACCGGTGCGATCAGCGGCTGTTTGGTTTCCAGCTTGGCGCGCAACTGGTCGCGCTGTCCGAGCGGTATGGTCACGTAGCGGTCTTCACGGAAGCCGATCTCCAACTGGTGTTCAGTGCCTTTCCACAAACGCAGAGTGCTCACCGGCTGATCCTGGCGATAAAGCGGTACCGATTCGTATTCCTTGAAGCCGTAATTGAGCAGGCGCTGGCTTTCAGTGCTGCGTAGGTTCTCTTTTTGAGCACCTATCACCACCGAGATCAAACGCCGGTTATCGCGCTTGGCGGAGGCCACCAGGGAGAACCCCGTTTCCTCGGTATAGGCGGTCTGCATGCCGTCCACGTAAGGGTCTAGCCAAAGCAGCTGGTTGCGGTTGAACTGGTTGATACCGTTGTATTTGTATTCGCGCAAGGCATACAGCGGGTAGTGTTGCGGAAAATCGCGTACCAGCGCGGAAGCAAGCAAAGCCAGGTCGCGGGCGCTGCTGTAATGCCCTTCCTCCGCAACGCCGGTGGCATTGGCGAAGTGCGTGTTGTTCATGCCCAGACGTTTTGCCTCATTGTTCATCAGGTCGGCGAAGGCCATCTCGTGGTTGGCCATGGCTTCTGCCAGCACGCGTGCCGCATCGTTGGCGGACTGCACGATCAGGCCACGCAGCAGCTCCTCAACCTTCACCTCCTTGCCGACCTGCAGGAACATGCGCGGCTCTTCGTTTTGCAGACGCAAGGCATAGGCGGTCGGGGTAAGGTTCTGGCGCAGCGAGATCTTGTCCTGCTTCAGCGCGCCGAACACCACGTAGGCCGTCATCAGCTTGGTGAGCGAGGCCGGCGCGATGCGGGCATCGGCATTGTGTCCGACCAGAACCTGCTGGCCGCTGTAGTCAAACAGCACATAGTTCTCGGCCGCCAGTTGCGGTACGGGTGGGAGCGTTTGTGCATTGCCCAGCAAGGGCGACAGGCACAGCAGAAATAGCAGGGCTGATCTCATGTCGTAGAGGAAAAATGGGGATGAGTAATTATAACAAGGCGCGCCATCCAGCAGGCGGGAGACTGGCCGGATATAGGGGAATATATAGGTCTTCGTCTATACCATACGGCATATTGCTCCTGGCCTGTATTGCAGTTACAAAGCGTGCCGTCGTTTTATATACAGAAGGAGATGGTCATGCGAACTGTGGGCGAAAGTACCGGGAAAATGAAAAGCATGTTTTTCGAGTGCAACAATGCCGCACTTCGCGCGGTCGATTTTGACTTTGATGAAGAGGCGGAGTCGCATGTGGTGCTATACAGCCGCCTGATGCATTACCTGCGCGGAGGGGACGAGAGCATCGACGGCGATTTTGTCGAACACCGCCAAGCGTGCTCATTGGGAAGATGGCTGCAGCATGAAGGTGCGGCGCACTACGGACAGCTGCACTCATTTTGCCAGTTGCGAGATATCCACGAGCAGTTCCATCGCGAGGCCGAAGCCGCACTTGCTCTACTGCACGCCGGCAGCTGGAAGGCGGCGGAACAGCTTTGCCGGCGTGAACTGTCGCTATCGTTGCGGCGAGTACTGGCCGCTATTACCGAAATGAACGAAGCAACGCGCACAAGAGTCGCGACCGTCAACTGAGCATGCAGCGAGGATAGGGCGGCGGCGCCCCTCAAGTCGTACAGCTGCAATAATAGCGGGAGGCATCCACCTCCCGCTTTTCGTTGACCTTGGCCGCGCGCTCCTTGGCACCCCGATTCCTAAATATGGACCATTCCTATTCCCTACGAACCTGCCGGACGCTTTGCAAGCTTGCGCTGCAAAGTGCGGCGGTGCATGTTGAGCAGGCGCGCGGTGGCAGAGATGTTGTCGCCGTTCTCGCGCAGCACGCGCTGGATGTGCTCCCATTCCAGACGTTCCACCGTGGCGGGGTGTGTTTCCAGCGGGGCGGCGGCGTTGGCGCTGTGGCCGAAAGCGGCCACGATCTCGTCGGCATTGGCGGGTTTGGAAAGATATTGCGTGGCACCGAGTTTGATCGCCTCCACCGCCGTGGCGATGCTGGCATAACCGGTCAGCATCACGATGCGCGTGGCGGGGTCGAGTTCGTGCAGTGTCTGCACCAGCACCAACCCGGAAGCGCCGCTCATCTTCAGGTCGATCACTGCATATTCGGGCGGATTGGCCCGGGCCAGTGGCAGTGCGGCTTCGACACTGTCTGCAGAGGACACGGTGTAGCCGCGTTTTTCCAGTGCGCGCGCCAACACCGCGCGGAAGGTGGCATCGTCATCCACCAGCAGCAGGGATGGTTTGTCGTTGTTGAACTGCGTCATGTCGTAGCTCCCAGGAGCGGCAGGGTCACTTCGGTGGTCGCGCCGCCGCCTTCGCGGTTGAACAGACGCACGCTGCCGCCCAAGCGTTCCAGCGTGGCGTTGGCGAGGAACAGTCCCAGGCCGCGCCCTTCCTGCTTGGTGGTGAAAAAGGCCGAACCGGCGCGTGCTGCCGCTTCTGCGGTGAGGCCGGGGCCGTGGTCGCGTATCTCCAGCATGATGTTCGCATCGTCCCAGCGCAGCAGAATGTCCATCTCGTCCGGCGAAGCATCGGCGGCATTGTTGAGCAGATTCAGCAGTGCGGAGCGCAGGGCGGGATCGATGCGCAATTGCGGTGAGGGTTGCCTGCCGGAAACCTGATAGCGGTAATGCACGGTGGGGCGCAGCAACTGCCATTCGTCCAGCACACCATGCACGAAATCTTCCACGGCTTGTTCGTTGGGTGCCTCCTGCGCGTGGCGGATCAGCGTGTCGATGATGCGTTTGCAGTTCTTCACCTGATCGTCGAGGATGCCCAGGCTGCTTTGCAGTTCAGGCTGAGCAGCCGTGTCGTGACGCATCTCGCCGATCACCACCGACATGGTGGACAGCGGCGTGCCGAGTTCATGCGCCGCGCTGGCGGCCAGCGTACCGAGCGCCACGATGCGCTCGTTGCGCAGGGTCTCCTCGCGTACCCGGTTGAGTTGTGCGTCGCGGCTGCGTACCGCGCGCGCCATCTCCACCACGAAATAGGCGATCACCATCGCGCTGATGACGAAGCCCAGCCACATGCCGAGCACGTGCGTGTTGAAGGCATCGCCAAGCAGTGAAGCAGAGGCGGCGTCCGCCGTCACTTCGGGTTGCGTTTGGCAGTAGTCGCCGGGCGCGGCGGGCACCGGCATCTGGTGCTGGCTATGATCCGTCGGTATCGCCGCGTGCTCGTGTTGCGCGTGACCATCGCCCGTCGGCAGCGGCACGTGCCACACCATCAGCAGACTGTAGCAGGCCAGTGTGAGCGCGGCCATGCCCCAGGTGTGGCGGCGCGGCAGCGTGGCAGCGGCGATCACCAGCGGCAGCAGGTACAGCGAAACGAACGGGTTGGTCGAGCCGCCGCCGTAATATAGCAGCACTGTCAGCACCAGCACATCGACGCTCAATTGCAGGAACAGCTCCAGATTGCCCACCGGAAAATCCAGCGATAACCGCCACCAGGTCAGCACGTTCACCAGCGTCAGCAAGCACACCGCTCCCAGCATCGGCAGCCAGGCGAAATCGGTACTCAGGAAACGGTACACCAGAATCAGGGTGACGAACTGCGCAAGGATGGCGCCGCAGCGCAGCAGGAGCAATCGGCGCAGATGCGAGTGGCCGGTCTGGGTGGCGAGCAGGGAAGAATTCATGGGGCGGATTCTACCGGAGGCCTACCGATGTGGTGGTGCGACAAAATGCCGCATTTACAAAAAGAAACCAGCCGCTAGCATGCAAGCCTGAGATTTTCTGGCGAGAGCTGCGAAAAGATTCGAATCCAACAATGACATGATCTGACAGGGGGCATGATGAAAGTTAAGCGTAGCGCGAAAAGGTTTGCTGAACTCGGCATTGCAATGACGGCCATTGCGACAGTGGTCGCAGGGTGTGGCGGTGGCGGCAGTGGCAGTTCGGCTGCAACGGGCGGTACGGCGACCATCATGTCCGGTATCGTGGCGGACGGATATCTGGCTGGTGCGAAAGTCTGTCTTGACAAGAACGGCAACTCTATTTGCGATGCTGGCGAGCCAGTGGGAACGACTACTACAGGTGGAGCTTATTCGATCGCCGGTGTGACGGCTGCTGATATCGCGGCATATTCCGTGATTGCCGAAATTCCGGCCACTGCGGTGGATGCGGATACTGGATTGCCAGTTGGACAGGCATTTACATTGGCTGCGCCAGCGGGTGCCTCCTTCGTGAGTCCGTTGACTACACTGGTGCAAGACAAAGTGGCTACCGGGGCGACCGCTGCTTCCGCTGTCGCGGCAGTAGGCCAAGCTTTGGGTATCCCGGCTGCGAGCGGCGTGAGCGCTTTGGATAACTATGTAGCGCTGAAAGGCGCTGCAACCGACCAGACCAATGGTTATTTCAGGGCGCACGAGGCCGCAAAAACAGTGGCCGTCGTGCTGAAGGTGGGAAAGGGTGTTCTTGGGTCTACGTCGGCCAGTACTGATCAAGGCACTCAGCGTGCGTTGCTCGCCGAAGCAGAAGGTGTTCTTCAAGCGCAGGCGGCCAGTAATGTGGGAGCTGCAGGTTCGATGTTCGTGCCTGGCGCTGTGAATGCAAGCAGTGTGGCAGGTGTGGGTGCATTGAAGTCGGCCATTGCCGCCAATAACGTCTCCGTGGCAGCGGCGACCCAAGCCGTAACCCTCAACTTCGATGTGGTGAACGGCGCCACGGTGGTCGGTACGACGGGTTGTTCGTCAACCACCCTGACGCTGGGTAGCCTGGTTACCCCCGGACAGATCAAGGACCTGCGCTTCTACGTGTCCGGCATTGCGCTGATCGATGCGGCAGGCAACTATGCGCCGGTCGTGCTCGACGTGAACGCGAACCAGGACAGGAATGTGGCCCTGCTCGACTTTGAGGATGGGACTGGAAGCTGCGGCCCGAGTGTAAATATGATGGGTGTGACTGTACCCGGTGGAACTGCCGCGACCTATACCGCAGTCACCGGGAAAGTGGCGCCCGGCAGCTATGTGGGCATTGCGCTGACTGTGGGCGTGCCCGAGAAGCCGAACCACACCGACCCTGCGGCTACCGCAACAACGCCGGCACCGCTGCAAGTTTCTGCAATGAACTGGTCGTGGCAGTCCGGCAGGAAATTCACCAAGATCGAGTTCAAGTCATCGGCCGCTATGCCGGCGACGACTATGGTGCATCTGGGTTCGTTGAATTGCAAAGCCAACCCTGCAGTCGGCGATGTTCTGAACGGTTGCGGCAGCCCGAATCGCATGCGCATGTCTTTTGCCAGCTTCAATCCTTCAACCCAGAAGATCGCGTTGGATCTGGGTTCGCTCTGGGGCGGTCTGGACTTGACCACCGCGCAAACCTGGATGTCTGGGAAGGCGGCAAATATGATGACCAGCAACCCTGCCTATTATTACGACAAGTTCCAGATCGACATGGCGACCGGCTTGCCGATCAACGATGGCGCTGCTCAGACCTTGTTCGTCGTTCGATAGTAGCCATGCAGTTCTCCCTGTCCGTGAAGGGAGTGTCATCCGCCGCCGAGCCCGCCAGCACCTTGCTGGCCGGGTGGGGCGGCGGTTGCATTTCTACATTCGACACACTCTTGTAAAGGGAGTCTGGACTTGGAAGATTTCGCCGAACTGTTTGACAGTCGATGTGCCAGCGTCACTTGATCCATCCCAGGTAGCAGCGGCGAATAACCCCCGATCGGTTACCGGATAACACACAGGAGTTTTACATGGAACAGCAAAAGATACGAAAATTGACCATCGGGATGGTTGCCGTTGGATTGGGCGTCGGCATATCGGGATATTTCTTCGCTCACCATGCAAAGCCCAAGGCGTTGACTGAGTGGAAATGGAATCTTCCCCCGCATTTCCCGCAGCCCAAAGTGCCCGCCGACAATCCGATGTCGGAAGAAAAATTCCAGTTGGGGCGCAGCCTGTTCTACGACAAACGGGTGTCGGGGAACGGCACTTTCGCTTGTGCGTCCTGCCATTTCCAGAATCTGGCGTTTACTGATGGCAAGCCTGTCGCAACCGGCTCCACAGGCGAACATACCCTGCGCGGCGCGCAGGGCTTGACCAATTCGGCATACCATCCTTATCTCACCTGGGCCAATTATTCATTGGGTACGATGGAGCGCCAGATGCTCAATCCCTTGTTGGGCGAAAATCCGGTGGAGATGGGCGTGAACGACGCTACGCTGCCGGTCATCCTGCAGCGAGTTCGCTTGGATCAAAAATATGTAGAGCAATTCAGACAAGTCTTCCCGGATGAAAAAGAACCGATCACCTTGCAGAACATCATCAAGGCGATCTCTGCGTTCCAGCGTGGCCTGATTTCCGCCAACAGCAAGTACGACCAATATTTGCAGCAGCGGACAAGACTGTCCGAGAACGAGGAACGTGGGCGGGCGTTGTTCCTTTCCGACAAGGCGCAGTGCTCGCAGTGCCACGGCAGCTTCAATTTCAACGATCAGGTGGCCGCAGCAGATTCGGCTGAGGTGAAAACGCCATTCCACAATACCGGCCTGTACAACCTCGATGGCAAAGGCGCATTTCCGGAAGGCAACCGCGGCATCTTCGAGTTGTCATTCAAGCAAAGCGATATGGGAATGTTCCGGGCTCCGAGCCTGCGCAACGTGGCAGTGAGCGCCCCGTACATGCATGACGGCAGCATTGCGACGCTGGAGCAAGTGCTGGATTATTACGCGGGCCATGGCCGCTTGATCGACAGCGGTCCAAACAAAGGCGATGGGCGCAAGAGTCCGCTGAAAGATGCGCGCATCGACCGCATCAAACTTACGGCACAGGATAAGGCGGATTTGATCTCGTTCCTGAAGACGTTGACGGATGACGAGTTCCTCACCAATCCACGCTTCTCCAATCCCTTTGGGGAAGTTGCCGCAGTGAAGTAAGCCGCAGTTCAACGGGCAGGTGTGTTCCGGGATAAGTCGTCCGGTCGTGCCTGCCATTCCGTGCAGCAGGTCAGCGCTTGCTTATCGTCTGGGATGTGGGGTATCCGCTCATGGTCCCTACCGTCCCATACCCTGCCACCGACGTTCCCGTCATGCAGGTATCACCCATCATTCCAAGCATGGTGCAGTCTGCATAAGCCAACAGGTTCAATTGGGCGGGCGTCAAGGCTGCCGTTGGATTCGAGAGGTTGACGTATATCATCGCGTAGGCGTTGCCCGTGCCGCCGGAGGCCGGGTTCTTCGCTGTCGGGAAGCCGTAATAGATTCCGGCTCCGGAACCCGGGGCGAATCCCCCCCCGTAAAAAGTGTTGGTGGTATTCAGCGCAAAAGTGGTCACCAGCAGTCCGCCAAGTCCATCCGGAACTGCGGATAACTGATAGGCAAGCGGCACGGTGGCCATCGGTGTGCCGGTCATGGATTCGGTCAGCGTACCCTGCAAATTCGATACCGTATTTGTGGTGGAATCCAGTGTGAATGTGCCTGTGAATATCGAATCGTTGGGCTGCGTCATGGGCTCGACGAAAATTGCCGTGACGTTGTAGCTGGTAACGACATCAGCCGGGGCGGAAGGCGTGCTGCTCCCGATGCCGTTGGTGGCGATCACAGAGAAAGCATACCCTGAACATGATGCGGCAGGGCAAGTGACGGTGAATGTAGGGGTAAGGTTTGTCGTCGTGATACCGGCCGGGCTGGAGGTCACGGTATAACCGGTGATGGGGCTGCCGCCGCTGGCAGTCGAGTTCACGCTGACTGTGACTGTGCCCGGGGCATTTCCTGCGGTCGCTGTAATTCCGGCGGGTGCTGCGGGTGCGGTGATCGGTCCGGTCCAGGGCGCGATCGCCATGGTTTGTGTCACTTGAGGTGCCGGATCGTGATTGATGCCGCCGGCCTGATCGGCGGCGACGATGCAAGCGCCTGCGGCAATGTCGGTAACTACGCCGGTGCTACTGTTGACGGAGCAGACGCCCGGGGTAATGCTGCTGTAGCTGACTGCAAGGCCGGAACTGGCCGTGGCCGAGACAGTTCCCAGGCTGTATAGAGTCAGCGCGGGTGCGGCACTGAAGCTGATGGTCTGGAGGCGACTGTCAATAACGGTGAGACGTTGGGTAACCTGTGCTGCCGGCGCGAAGTACGCGCTACCGGCCTGATCGGCAGCGACAACGCAATCGCCCGCCGTAATATCGGTCACCACGCCAGTGACGCCATCGACGGAGCAGATGGTGGGTGTAAGACTGTTATAGCTGACCGCAAGACCGGAGCTGGCAGTGGCCGAGACGGTCGCATTGCCATGTAGAGCTAGTGTGGGGGCGGCGCTGAAGCTGATCGTCTGCGGATTGACCGATGGGCCGCCACGGCCGCAGCCGGCCAGCGATAATGCCGCCAGGAATGCCAGGGCCATGCCCGAGTTCGTTTCTTTGCCAACATTAAGTTTGGTTTGCATATATTCTTACCTGATGTCTCAGAAGCGCACATTCAGCGCGGCATTGATCGATCGCCCCATGCCGGGCACGACGACTCCCCAGGCGATGCCGTTGTGTCGCCATCGATGCTCCCTGCCCGACATAGGCACCACCCAGCGGCAGCGCGTAGTGGCGGTTGAAGACATTCTCGATGCCGACGTCGAGACGGGCTTGCTTCCACTCGTAGCTGCTGCGCAGATTGAACAGGCTATAACCACCGGTCCTGATCTCGTTCCTGACTTGCGATACTTGTGTTTTGGAATCGACCAGTTGAACTTCGGCGGTGTTGGTCCAGGTCCCCACGCGTTGTACTACGGCCAGTTTCACGTTCAGCGGCATGATGTTGTAGAGATTGTCGCCGGTGGTCAGGTTCTCTCCCCTGACGTAATTCAGCAAAGCCGGAGCCGGTGAAGCTGCCGTAATCGCCGGATCGTTTGATGAACATATGTCCAGACAGGTCCAGGCCGTAGAGCCGGGCGGATTGATTCACGTACTGCAGATTCACGAAGCCTGTCGTGGCGGTCACGTTCGCAGTCCCGCCGCACTGGCCGAAGTCGCAGCGGCGCGCATCGATGTAGTCCTGAACGTAGGTGTAGTAGCCGGTCGCTTTCAGATCCCACTGTTCCTTGCCGGCATCATGCCAGTCGCCGGTGGCGCTGAGGGTGTGGGCCACTTCAGGCTTCAGGTCGACATTGCCGATGTAGCCGTTGCCGTCGCCGACAAAATTGTTCATCAGCGATGCCATCGGCTGCGTCGACCACGGGTAGCGTTGGTAGAGGTTGGGCGAGTGGGATTTGCGCGCGTAGCCTGCCTCGAATGTCCTGGCTTCGCTCGGGGTGTAACGTGCCAAAGCGGTCAGGTCCCAGTTGTGATCGGTATGCTGGCGGCCAGCGCATTGAAGGCGGCGGCATCGGGAGCCCACAACGCGGTGGCGTTGTAGCCCTGCACCGGTCCCGCATCCGCCTTGACGGTATCGCTGCGAACGCCGAATTGGCTGAGCCACTCGCGGATTCCAGAATGCTTCCCATTCGCCGAATGCATCGATGCGGTCTCGTGTGCCGAAGTCGACGTTCCAGAACGTGTTCGGCCCCATCGCGCCGCCGGCCTGCGGCCACCAGTCGTTCAGGGTGTATTGCTGGTACTCGGCGCCCAGTCCGAGGATATCTCGTTCCGAGAGCACGAGTTCCCCTGACCCATTGCGCCCAGTGGTTCTGCGCCTTCGTATTCATCGGCATGCCGAGCGTGCCGTAGGTGAACCGGTCCGGCCCCATGTTCATGGCGTGATTGGTGTCCTGGTCGTAGATGCGCGCCTCAAGCTCACCCCACTGGTACTGCCCCGTGTAGCGCAGGTTGACCTGCGTGCTGTTGTTGCCGGTCATGTCCATGCGCTGGTTCGGGAATCCCTCGAAGGCAACATGCTGCATGCCGATGTTCAGTTGGAGCAGATGCTTTTCGTGCCGCAGCGCAAACCCGATATCCTGATTCATCGATGTGGTAGGCGGTGGAACCCACAACGTTCCCAGCCAGCCACTCGCCGCCCGGTGTACCCGGCCCGGCGGCCTTGAAAGCCTTTCCTGCCGCGTAGTTGTCCGCTTGCGCACTTGATCCGCTATACGACAGGTTGCAGCTTCTCCGTCGCGAGCGTCGCCGAGACATTGCCGCCATAGGCATTGCCGTTGCTGCGATAGAAGACGCCGGCCTGACCCTTTGGTCAAGTGTGCCTTCTTCGGCATCGGCAAACTCGGGCGGCGCGGACTTCACCTGTATCGTGCCGCCGATACTGTCGCCCCCGACGCTGACCGGCGTGATGCCGGCAAACACCGTGACGCTGCCGACCTTGGTCGGGTCTATGTAGGAAAGCGCCGAATTCATGTGGTTGGGACAGGCAGCGACCAGATCCATGCCGTCCACCTGGATGCGTATGCGGTCGTCCGCCAGGCCGTGAATCGCCGGAAGGCTGGAGACGCCGCCCGCACCGTAGAGACTCACGCCGGGAATGTCCTGCAACAGACGCGCGCTGTCGCTGGTCGTGGCACGCTGAGATGCCAAGCCGACTTCGTTGGGGCCGGATGTGCCCTGAGAAGTGTCGATGACCTTCGGGGCGGTGACGACAATCGTACTAAGCGTTGTCATCCTGGGAGAATGCTGCAAGCGGAACGGCGGCGAATAGCGCTGCCAGTGATTTCAAAGGGAGTTTTATGATGGTCGTCCGGTGGTCAGTGTTGATTCTTTCATTTTCTACGTGCGTATCCTGATTCGCTTGCTGCGCATGTGACTTGATATATGCGGTTACATAGAGAACAGGGCAAATTTTACTATGTGACTCCAGACGATATAACGGGGTGCGACAAAATGTCGCAGGGGCGCAATCTGTGGGTGAAAGCGAACGTCGATTTCTAATTTTTAAATCAGGCTAGAATGACGCGCCACAGCGCAAGTTGTGGCGCGTTTTTATTTGAGGAGAAGAGCATGAAAAGAATTCTGGGTGCGGGGTTGCTGGCGATGTCGGTGGTGGTGCAAGCCCATGCGGGCGAAGTGACAGTGAGCGATGCGTGGACGCGCGCGACTGCGCCGGGACAGGACAGCGCGATGGTGCAACTGGTCATCACCAGCAAGCAGGCGGCGAAGCTGGTCGGCGTGTCGAGCAAGGTCGCGCAGACGGCCGAGTTGCACAGCATGGTGCACGAAGGCGGTATGATGAAGATGCGCCAGGTGGAGGCGGTCGATCTGCCCGCAGGCAAGGCGCTGGATCTGGGCGAAGCTGGTTATCACCTGATGCTGATGGGCTTGAAGAATCCGATCAAGGAAGGGACGAAGGTCGAGGTCGTGCTGACCGTGCGTCAGGCCGGTGGCAAAGAAGAGAAGGTCAAGGTCGAGGCCGAGGTCAAGCCGTTGACCGAAGCCGGGCATCACGAGCACATGCATCACTAACAACATTTGATGCAGGAGGTTCAGCATGTGGCGCAATCTATTCAGTGCGGTATGTCTGCTGTTGGCGGGTAACGCCTGGGCGGGTGCGAACGATGTGATGGTGGACAAGGTCTGGATGCGCGAGAGCGTGCCGGGGCAGACTTCAGCCACGGTGCAGTTGAACCTCTACACCACCAAACCCGCGCGCCTGCTGTCGGTGAGCAGTCCGGTCGCGACATCGGGCGAGATACAGGTGGTGGAGAAGCATCACGGCAAGATGCAGACCCAGACCGTGGACAGCTTGAAGCTGGCAGGCGCACAGCAACGTCATCTTCGGTACGCGCGGCATGTATCTGGTGCTGGAGGGGTTGAAGCAGGCGCTGAACACGGGCGACCGTGTGCCGGTCACGCTGGTGGTCGAAGTGGCCGGCAAGAAGCAGACGGTCAAGGTCGAGGCCGAGGTCAAGAGCACTGGAATTGAGCTACCAGCACTACAAGGACCCGACCGTGAAAGACCATCGCTGAGGAAACACTAACTTCCATCGAAACGGGCGGCCACAAGCCGCCCGTTTCGTTTTGTATGCGGTAGAATGCGCGCCAGTTTTTTGAAGGATAAGTCCATGCCATTGACCGCCGCCACCGCCGCCCAGAAAGCCCATACCCTGTCCGAAGCGCTGCCTTATATCCAGCGTTTCTTCGACAAGACCATCGTCATCAAATACGGCGGCAACGCCATGACCGACCCCAAGCTGCAGGAAGGCTTCGCGCGCGACGTGGTGCTGCTCAAGCTGGTCGGCATGAACCCGGTGGTGGTGCACGGCGGCGGCCCGCAGATCAACGACCTGCTGAAGAAGGTGGGCAAGAAGGGCGAGTTCATCCAGGGCATGCGCGTCACCGACGAAGAGACCATGGACGTGGTCGAGATGGTGCTGGGCAAGGTCAACAAGGACATCGTCAACCTCATCAACCGCTACGGCGGCAAGGCGGTGGGACTGACCGGACAGGACGGCGGCTTCATCCGCGCCGAGAAGCTGCTGCTGGAAAGCATAGACGAGCCGGGCAAGATGCTGGACATCGGCCTGGTCGGCGACATCAACAAGATCGATCCCGGCGATCATCACCTTCCTCGATTCCGGCGATTTCATCCCGGTCATCGCGCCCATCGGCGTGTCGCCGGATGGCGAGACGCTGAACATCAATGCCGACGTGGTGGCGGGCAAGCTGGCGGAAGTGCTGCAGCGCCGAGAAGCTGGTGCTGCTGACCAATACGCCGGGCGTGCTGGACAAGAACGGCAAGCTGCTCACCGGCCTCACGCCCAAGCAGATCGACGACCTGGTGGCGGACGGCACGCTGTCCGGCGGCATGCTGCCCAAGATCGGCTCGGCGCTGGATGCGGCGCGCGGCGGCGTGCGCTCGGTGCACATCATCGACGGTCGCGTGGAGCATGCGCTGCTGCTGGAGATTCTGACGGACGAAGGCGTCGGCACGCTGATCAAAAGCAAGTGAACGAGCGCGTCTGGATATTCGACTTAGACAACACGCTGCACAACGCGACGCCGCACATCTTCCCGCACATCAACCGCAGCATGACGGCCTATCTGCAGGAACACCTGCAGTTGGGCGAAGAGGCGGCGAACGCGTTGCGCATGGATTACTGGCAGCGCTACGGCGCGACGCTGAGCGGCTTGATGAAGCACCACGGCACCGACCCGGATCATTTTCTGTGGCACACGCACCAGTTCCCGGAGCTGCCGAACATGGTGCTGCGCGAGCCGCGCCTGCGCCATGTGCTGCAGAAGTCTGCCGGGCAGGAAGGTGGTGTACTCCAACGCGCCGCTGCATTACGCCCAGGCCGTGTTGAAGCTGTTGCGCGTGGACGACCTGTTCGACGACGTGTTCGCCATCGAGCATTCGCGCTACAAGCCCAAGCCGCAAGCGGCAGGTTTCCGGCGCCTGCTGCGCAAGCACCGTTTGCATGCGGCGCAGTGCGTGATGGTGGAAGACAGTGCGGAGAACCTGCAGACCGCCAAGCGTCTGGGCATGCGCACGGTGTGGGTGAGCGATGCGCCGCGTGCGCCGAGTTATGTGGATGTGAAGATACGCAATGTGCTGGAACTGCCGCGCGCAGTCTCCAAACTTTAAAGGGGGAGAAATATGGCAACCAAACAACCGGGCGAAAGAAAACTACAGATCCTGCAAACCATCGCCGAGATGCTGGAGCAGCCCAAGGGCGAAAAGATCACCACGGCGGCGCTGGCGGCACGGCTCGACCTGTCCGAGGCGGCGCTGTATCGCCACTTCGCCAGCAAGGCGCAGATGTTCGAAGGCCTGATCGAATTCATCGAGCAGACCGTGTTCGGCCTGGTCAACAAGATCGCCACCGAAGAGCAGGACGGACTGAAGCAGGTGGAAGGTATCCTCGCGCTGCTGCTCGGCTTCGCCCAGAAGAATCGCGGCATGACGCGCGTGCTGATCGGCGATGCGCTGGTGAACGAAGACGAGCGCCTGCAACAGCGCATCAACCAGTTCCTCGACCGCATCGAGACCACCCTCAAGCAATCGCTGCGCATCGCCAGCACGCAAGGCAAGCTGGACGCCGATGCCGACATCGGTGCCCATGCCAACCTGCTGCTGTGCTTCGTCGTCGGGCGCTGGAACCAGTTCGGCAAGAGCGGCTACACGCGCGACCCGATGGCGCAATGGCCGCAGCAGTGGGGGATACTTCGGTCGCAGTTTAAGTAGGTTGTGTGCGGGGGCAAAAGGCAAGACCTGACCCTGTGGCGTATACAAAAGGCAAGACCATGACCACATGGCATGGGCGGGTTACGCTACGCTACCCGCCCAACGAGCTCTGCTAGGCTTTAGATAGCTCAAACTCGTTTATCACTTCACGTGCTTTACTAGTCTCTTTGTATTGAAGAAAAAACAGGAAAACCCCCACAATTCCCATGGTAAGGAGACCCATTACTACGATTGCAATCCAATCACCCACTGTGATATTTTTTTTGGGCATACTATCTGAGTAGTAGTCTTTATCATTTAGTCGGATAGCAAAGATTTTGCTGGACAAAACCATGATGGTTATGGGCTGGTCAGATTTCAAGGCTTCCGACAAGTAGCTATCAATAAAATTGTCGTAGATGACATCCTTAAGATTATGGCTGCCAATCTCCAGAATTGAGGTTTTTGTGAGGCTACCATTGAAGACAGTTCCCGTTCCAATTCTGTGAAGCACGCCTGTATATACGCCGTCCAGCCTGTTAAGTATTGCCATTGCCATCTCCTTGGTTGAATTAAACGTCAGTGAAAAGATTCGCGCGTTAGTTTGGGCGAGCAAAACAAGAAGCTGATGATCGTGTGAGGAGGATTCATTTCTTCGTCGAGCTCAAACAATTACTTGTAGTTAGAAAGCGCTTGAATTGCAGTAGTGATAATCAGAATTTCATGCTCAATAAATGCCTTGTCTTTCGCTGGATAAAGCGTGTCCATGTTCACGATTTTCCCTTCATGCAAAACGCAGTGACCATTGGCTTTATCTATGAAGATGTTGTACGTGTTGGATTTGTTCGGATCATTCTCATCGGGGATGCTGACTACGCTTGAAACAACACGGGAAACGATGTGGCTGGGCATGTACTTCTCCGTTATGAATTTGAGAAATTGTTGATACGGGAAAATGCAAAAACCGCGCGATTGTGGATGAAGGGGGGGGGGGGGTATGTCAAGCTCAGCTCGCGGTGCGTTTGGGTGAATGACAAATCTTTGGTTTGACTCTTCAATCTCCTTACCTTAAAGTAAGAATCGTTAATTTCGCGGAGGTGCGTTATGTCTACGGCAGTGATGACTAGCAAGGGGCAGGTGACGATTCCGCTGGATGTACGCAAAAAGCTGGGGTTGGAGCAGGGGGATCGGGTTGATTTTGTCGATCTGGGTAACAATCAATTTGGCATCATGGCGGCAGTCGAAGACGTGACTTCGCTGAAGGGTTTGGTGCGCAAGCCCGTTGCGCCTGTGTCGTTGGCGGCAATGAACGATGCGATTGCCAAGCGCGGGGCAAAGAGATGATTGGCTTGGATACGAATGTATTGGTTCGTTATCTGGCACAAGACGATAAAGCGCAATCGGCGATTGCGTCGAGGTTGATCGAAGAAACGCTCACAGTGTCCAAGCCCGGCTTCATTTCAGTGGTGTCGCTGGTTGAGGTGGTTTGGGTGCTGGAAGGGTGTTATGGCAGCACCAAAGATGAGATCATCGACATTGTGGAGCGGCTGTTGCGCGTCAAACAATTGCTGGTACAGGATGCTGAAGTGGTATGGCAGGCAGTTCGGTTGTTCAGAAATGGAAAAGCCGATTTTGCCGATTGCTTGATAGAGCGCGCAGGCAGCGCGCATGGTTGCGACCACACGGTCTCATTTGATAAGTCGGCGGTTAAGGCGGCCGGGATGGCGCAGTTAGCTTGATGTCAGTCCGGATTTGTTGCGCCCCCAAATAAAAGCCGCTATATTCGCTGCCCATGCACTTCTCTCGCCACATCTCGCAATCGCATTCCACCTTCAGCCTGCTGGCGGCGCTGAAGCTGCGCTCGCGCGCAAACTAAACCTACCCCACAAGTATCAAAGCAGGCGGCTCGGTTGGTGTGAGCCGTGGATGAACAATTGCGATGGAGCAAGACATGACTGACAAATTAATCATATTCGACACCACCTTGCGCGACGGCGAACAAAGCCCCGGCGCGTCCATGACCAAAGAAGAGAAGTTGCGCATCGCGCGCCAGCTGGAAAAGCTGGGCGTGGATGTGATCGAGGCGGGTTTTGCGGCCGCCAGCCCCGGCGATGCCGATGCGATCCACAGCATCGCCAAAGTCATCGAGCGTTCTACGGTGTGTTCGCTGGCACGTGCCAGTGAAAAGGATGTGCGTGCGGCGGGCGAGGCGATCAAGCCGGCCAAGCACGGGCGCATCCACACCTTCATCGCCACTTCGCCCATCCACATGCAGCACAAGTTGCGCATGACCGAGGATCAGGTGGTGGAGCGTGCGGTGCAGGCGGTGAAATGGGCGCGCGAATACACCGACGATGTCGAGTTCTCCGCCGAAGACGCGGTGCGCTCGGACATGGATTTTCTGGTGCGCATCTTCGATGCGGTCATCAAGGCGGGTGCCACGACCCTGAACGTGCCGGATACCGTGGGCTACAGCATTCCGGTGTTGTGGGGCGAGCGTTTCAAGCAGTTGATCGCGCGCGTGCCGAACAGCGACAAGGTGATCTGGTCCACGCATTGCCACAACGACTTGGGCATGGCTTCGGCCAACTCGCTGGCGGCGGTGATGAACGGTGCGCGCCAGGTGGAATGCACCATCAACGGCTTGGGCGAACGCGCGGGCAATGCCGCGCTGGAAGAGGTGGTGATGGCGGTGAAGACGCGCCGCGACATCTTCACCTGCGACACGACCATCGACACCACGCAGATCGTGCCGACCTCCAAGCTGGTGTCCAGCATCACCGGCTATCCGATCCAGCCGAACAAGGCCATCGTCGGCGCCAACGCCTTCGCGCACGAGTCCGGCATCCATCAGGACGGCGTGCTCAAGCACCGCGAGACCTACGAGATCATGCGTGCCGAGGATGTGGGCTGGGGCGCGAACAAGATGGTGATGGGCAAGCACTCCGGCCGCGCCGCGTTCCGTGCGCGTTTGCAGG
This sequence comes from uncultured beta proteobacterium, assembly GCA_963813255.1. Taxonomy (GTDB): domain Bacteria; phylum Pseudomonadota; class Gammaproteobacteria; order Burkholderiales; family Gallionellaceae; genus Sideroxyarcus. Next base: position 135,502 of record CAWEYD010000015.1, read on the forward strand.
AATTGGGCATCGTGCTGGACGGCGATGAGGCGGTGAATGCGGCCTTTGCGCGCTTCAAGGACTTGGCCGACAAGAAGCACGAGATCTTCGACGAGGACTTGCAGGCGCTGGTGAGCGACGAAGAGGCTACGCAAGTGAGCGAGCATTACCGTTTGGTGGCGATGGGCGCGCATTCCGAAACCGGGGCGTTGCCGGTGGCACGCGTGATATTGAGCGTCGGCGGCAAGGAGCAGCAGGCCGATGCACAAGGCGGCGGGCCGGTGGATGCGACGTTCAAGGCCATCGAGCAGATCGTGAACAGCGGTACCGAGTTGCAGCTGTACTCGGTGAACAACATCACCAGCGGCACCGATGCGCAGGGCGAAGTGACGGTGCGTCTTGTCCAAGGGCGGACGCGTGGTCAACGGGCAGGGCGCGGATACCGACATCGTGGTGGCTTCGGCCAAGGCTTACCTGAATGCGTTGAACAAGTTGGATACGGGAGCAGAACGCGCACATCCGCAGGTGTGATTGAACTAAGTTCCGGAAGGGGAGCCAGTATGCGATTCGAGAAGGATGAGGGCGGTGATGTTGAGCGATCGCCACATTGGGATCGGGTGGCGTACTGGCTGCTGGAGGTTGCGCAGAGTGCGCCTGTCTTGGGTGCTGCCGAGGTTCAAGCCCAACCGACGTGCCGTTAAAGCGCGTTAAGGAAAATCTGCGAGCCGATGCCAGCCGGAAAAAAGCCGGTGCAGCAAGGTGCGAGCGGTGCCGCAGTAGCCAGCCCACCTGCATCGCCGTGCAGAGATGGCAGTGGGTAGACCATACCTGCGCAACAGGACGATGCCTCCGGACGATAACGGGGTCCAGCCGCTGGCACTAAAGGGCGTGCGCGGTTAGCTTGCTTCCGGTTCTCTGCCGAAGAAGGCGTTGCGTGCCTGTGCTGCATCCAGCGTCAGTTCGGTAAATTCGCACCGTCAGGTTTTTTTACCGGCGCGCAGATCAAAGCCGTCGCAGTCCACTCCGATCAGCGTTACATCCGACCCGTCGGATTGGGCGTACTGTGCAGCCAGGGCCGCGCGATGGTCACGGTTGATCTCGTCGAGGAGCTTGTCTTCCTCGTCGATCAGCGGGTAGCGAGGCATCAGGTAGTTGTCCGCTTTGACCCAGTGGATATCGCCGAAGCCTCCGATGTAGCGCAGTGCCAACGGCGTGATGCGGAAGAAATTGAAATCAGCCATGTCGAAGTAGGTCTGCGCCTCGGGGAAGTAGCGCAGATAGCGTTTGCCGCAGCGGTCGCGGTTCTTGTCCGCCACGGCGTTGCCGACCACGGTGACGCGCCCCTGGGTCTGGATGTGCGGGTCGTCCTGGTTGTGGGTGATGAGGCTGACACGCGGATCGTGCAGGATGTTCCTGGTGTGTTCTGCCAACGCGCTGATGAGTATGAGCAGGCTGCCGTCGTGATCGACCAGGTAGGGCGTGATGGAGCCGAACGGGTGTCCGTCGAATTTCTTCGACAGGGTTGAAAGTGCGCCGTAGCGATGTGCCCGCAGCAATTGGCGCGCAGTTCGGGCGTTGCTTTGTGGAGTGGTTTTGTCAGGTATCATGTCGAGCATTGTATTGAGTCATTAGAACTTATGAAACTTCCTGAAACTTTGGGCGTGATGGACGCGCTGCGCTTCTTGCGCTTCGTGACCGTCCGGCTGCAACAGGACCGTTGTACCGAGATGGCGGCCAGCCTGACCTTTACCACGCTGCTGTCGGTGATCCCGTTGCTCACCATCATGCTGACGGTCTTTACCGCATTCCCGGTGTTCATCGACCTGTCGACGCATCTCAAGGAATTCGTCCTGTCGAACATGCTGCCGGAGACCGGCGGCAGGATGATCAGCCGTTACATGGAACAGTTCACCGAGAGCGCATCGCGCCTGACCGCCGTGGGTATCGCTTTCCTGGCGTTCACCGCGATGTGGATGCTGGTGACCATCGACAACGCGTTCCATCGCATCTTCCGCGTCACGCGGCAGCGCAACATGCTGCAGCGCGTGCTGGTGTACTGGGCGGTGATCACGCTGGCCCCGCTGCTGGTGGGCGGCAGCCTGTCGGTGACGTCCTGGCTGGTCGGATTCTCGGTGGGCTACTCACAACAGATTCCCGATACCGGCCTGGAGTTCATCAAATTCCTGCCGGTCGTGCTGACTACTGCTGCATTCACCTTGCTGTTCCGCGTGGTGCCCAACCGTTATGTGCCGATGCGCCATGCCGTCATCGGCGGCGTGATCGCGTCGGTGGCCTTCGAATCGATGAACCAGGCATTTGCCTTTTACATCGCGCACTTTCCCACTTACAAGCTGGTATATGGCGCTTTCGCCAGCGTGCCGATCTTCCTGCTGTGGATCTATCTTTCCTGGCTCACCCTGTTGTTCGGTGCCATCATCACCGCATCCATCTCGCATTGGCGCAGCACTCATGCGCTGAAGCTCGATCAGGCGGCGCAGCTTTATTTCGCGCTGGGGGCGCTCAAGCTGATGCACAGAGGATTGCAAAAAGGCGAAGTGCAAGACCTTCCGGGCTTGTCGCGGCAGCTGCGTATCGGTTATGAGGATGTCGAACGCATCCTGCACAAATTGGTAAGAGCCAAGATCGTCGGCAAGCTTTCCGGCCTGGGCTGGGGTATGGTGCGCGCTCCCGAGCGCATCCAGCTGTCCGAATTGACCAAGGTGTTTTTGCTGGATACGACTTTGCTGCCCAAGCAGTCCGGGGATGCCGATATTCGCTCTTGGTTCGTCGGGCTGGAAAAGCGTTTGGCCGAGCCGGGCGACATGAGTTTGCACGACATATGGGCGAAATAGTGGAACGGTTGCCGTGCGTGGGCTTTTCAGTTTTAATGCGCGGCCAACAAAATCTGGCGTGGTAATTTAATCAGGAGAGATGGAATGAAGTATTTTGAGTCGCTGCTTGAAGGTTCTTTGTGGAATAGCCGTTTTGTCATTTTCCTGGCTGTACTGGGCAGTCTGTTCGCCAGCTTCGCCATCTTTTACATGGCGACCGTGGATGTGGTGCTGTTGGTTCAGCATATACTGCACTACGCCGACGCCGACATGACCGACGTCGCGCGCAAAAAACTGCATGACGGCACTGTGTCGCATATCGTTGAGGTGGTGGATGGTTACCTGTTGGCGATCGTGATGCTGATCTTCTCGCTGGGGCTGTATGAGTTGTTCATCAGCGACATCGATCAGGCGCACGGCAGCAAGGCTTCCAGCAAGATTCTGGTCATCGACAGCCTGGACGACCTGAAATCGCGCCTGGCGAAGGTGATCCTGATGATCATGATCGTGACCCTGTTCGAAGAGGCGATGAACATGCATATCTCCACCCCGCTCGATCTGGTCTATCTGGGCGGTAGCATCGCGCTGATCGCGCTGGCCTTGTACTGGTCGCATGCTGCCGACGGCGGCCACGCACGAACGATCATGAAGCGACTGATATCGACACGAGGAAGAAAAAGCGGGGCACTGATGCGCATCTCGACTGCTGGCCGTACGGTTGTGTCGCTATGCTCGCCGCAGCGCGACAGCACAGCCCTTCGTGTTCAAGGATATGCAGGGTAAGCAGCAGCGCCTGCAGGATTATCGCGGCAAGTGGGTGTTGGTCAATTTCTGGGCGACCTGGTGTCCGCCCTGTCTGGAAGAGGTGCCCGATCTGGTATCGCTGCACGAGGCGCACAAGAATACCGATCTGGTGGTGATCGGTGTGGCGCTGGATTCCACCGAGAAGTCGGTCAGGGAGTTCGTTGCCAAGCGCCACGTCAGTTACCCGGTGGTAGTGGGTGATTACGATCTGGCGGCGCAAGTGGGCGAGGTGGAAGTCTTGCCCACTTCCTATCTGTACAACCCGCAAGGGGAGCTGGTGAGTTATCAGGAAGGTCTGCTGACGCGCAGCAGCATAGAGTCGTACATCAAGAACAAGAAGTGATCAGCCGTTGCTGGCGATGCGGTTGAATTTCGGCGTCCAGTGTTTGTGCCACGCGGATTTCACCAGGTTGGGATATTCCGGCTTGCCCAGGCTGCCGTTGTAGCGCCCCAGTGCGCGATACAGATCGCCTTTCTCGATATCCAGGTAATGACGCAGGATGGTGCAGCCGTAGCGCAGATTGGTGCGCAGGTGAAACAGGTTGTGGTCGCGCGCGCCGATGGCGCGCGTCCAGAACGGCATCACCTGCATGTAGCCGCGTGCGCCGGATTTTGAGAGCGCATATTTCCTGAAACCGCTTTCCACTTCGATGAGTCCCAATACCATCTGCGGGTCGAGTCCGGCGCGGGTTGCCTCGTAATGTACGGTGCTCAGAAGATCGAAACGGTACTCCGCATCCGGCATGCTTTTCGCAGACGCCTGCGACATCTCGTCCAGCCACACTTGAGCCTCCTGTTGCGAAGAGAAGGCCAGCTTGGGCGCGGCCTGGTCTGACACGGCGCGTTGCAGCATGGCACGCACGCTGGCAGACAAGGCTTCTTCCCGCTGCGCACCGGCGTGTGCGGGAACGCACAACACAAGCCCGCAGCCGCCAACGACAGCGCGAGCACAGGCTTGTGGAGTGCGGCTATCCGTTTCATAGCTTGGATTGTACGAGCTTGGCGACATCTTGCAAGGCGACGGCCTGCGCTGCTTCGTCGCGGCGGCCCTGGTATTCCACCTTGCCTTCTTTCAGGCCGCGGTCACCGATGACGATGCGGTGCGGGATGCCGATCAGCTCCAGATCGGCGAACATCACGCCGGGACGTTCGTCGCGGTCATCCAGCAACACTTCGATGCCGGCGGCGCTCAGTTCGGCATAGAGTTGCTCGGCCGCGTTGCGTACCGCTTCGCTCTTCTTGATGCCGATGGGCGCGATGGCGACCTGGAACGGCGCCATGCCGGCGGGGATGGTGATGCCGCGCTCGTCGAAGTTCTGTTCGATGGCAGCGCCCACGATGCGCGACACGCCGATGCCGTAGCAGCCCATTTCCATCACCTGCGCCTTGCCGTTCTCGTCCAGATACGTGGCTTGCAAGGATTCGGAATACTTGGTGCGCAACTGGAAGATGTGGCCGACTTCGATGCCGCGACATAGTTCGAGCGTGCCTTTGCCGTCCGGCGAAGTGTCACCCTCAACTACGTTACGAAGATCAACAATCGTGGTTTCAAGCAACGCCACATCGCGACCGAAATTAACTCCAGTGTAGTGATAGCCATCTTCGTTTGCACCGCAGACGAAATTGCTCATTGCAGCAGCAGTGCGATCAACAAAAATGCGAGCGTGAGAATTTGCTGGTCCGATATAACCAGGGCGGCAGTTCATGTTGCGATGCACTTCGTCCTCGCTGGCGAAGCGGAATTCACCTAGCACCTTGGATGCCTTGATCTCGTTGAGTTGGTGGTCGCCGCGCAGTAGTAACAAGGCAAATCCGCCGTCGCCCGCAATTACGGCGATGGATTTCAGTACTTGCTGCGGTGTGACGTTCAGGAAAGCGGCGACTTCTTCAATGGTCTTCTGTCCTGGCGTG